>NZ_JBIVCR010000001.1:0-1578969 GCF_044746705.1 Curtobacterium sp. NPDC090217
GTAAAAAAATTACAACCAACACCGAAGTGCCAGCGAGTTGATCTTGACTGTTGACTGTCTACTGACAATCTTCAATCCAAAAGGAATTGTCTCCGTACCTCCACAAGTGAAGGCAACGGGGTCAATAAATTGGCATTGACAATGTGCACGCTGTTGAGTTCTCAAGGACCAGACGCACTCCCCGCTCGACCCCGAAAAAGGTTCCGCCAGAGAGGCATTCGTTCTTGGTTTGACCACCGGTGTCGTCGGACTCGAGGTCCAGTAGGCTCATCCCCGAGGGGAGAGAACCGGTGGAGTAGTCATCCTAGGCGTCGAAGCCGTCCAGCGCAAGGCCGGATCTGAACTCCAGTGGAGGATGGTCCCGCTTGAGGGCCGACGTGCTCTGGGCTTTCGCTCCAGCCGCTCCGCCGCACCTTTGGGGTGACGAGTAAGAACTATACGCAGCGCTGGACGGGTGCGCCAAGACGGGCCACATCCCGGGCGTGTCGCATCGTGCAACACGTCACCCGGGACGCACGGAAGCCCGGTCCCACACCCGTGGAACCGGGCTTCGCGCGTCCGGGTGGATCAGCCGACGAGGGTCACGCCGGCGAGGGTCTTCTTGCCACGACGGAGCACGAGCACTCCCCCGGGCAGGGCGAGGTCGGACAGCGGGGCCGTCGGGTCGTCGGCTCGGGCGTTGTTCACGTAGACGCCGCCTTGGTCGATGGCACGTCGGGCTTCCCCGAGGGACTTCACCAGCTCGGTCTCGACGAGCGCCTTCGCCAGGTCGGCATCCGGCGCGAGCGAGATCGACCCGGGGAGTTCCGCGATCGCGGACCGGAGCGTGGGTTCGTCGAGCGCCTCCAGGTCACCGTTGCCGAACAACGCCGCCGAGGCATCGATCGCCGCCTGGGTCGCCGGGACGCCGTGCACGATCGACGTCACCTCGAACGCGAGGGTCCGCTGGGCCTCGCGCCGGAACGGTTCATCGGCCACCGCCTGCTCGAGCCGTTCGATCTCGGCCCTCGACAGGAAGGTGAACTTCTGCAGGCGGTCGACGACGTCGGCATCGGTGGTGTTGAGCCAGAACTGGTACAGCGCGTACGGCGACGTCATGTCGGCGTCGAGCCAGATGGCGTTGCCCTCGCTCTTGCCGAACTTCGTGCCGTCGGAGTTCGTGATGAGGGGCGTCCCCATCGCGTGCACCGTGGCACCTTCGGCCCGACGGATGAGCTCCGTCCCCGAGGTCAGGTTGCCCCACTGGTCGGAGCCACCCGTCTGCAGCGTGCACCCGTACTGCCGGAACAGCTCGCGGTAGTCCATCCCCTGCAGGATCTGGTAGCTGAACTCCGTGTAGCTGATCCCGGCGTCCGAGTTGAGCCGGGCAGCGACCGCGTCCTTCTTGAGCATCGAGTTGACGCGGAAGTACTTGCCGACGTCGCGGAGGAAGTCGATCGCGGACATCGGCGACGTCCAGTCGAGGTTGTTCACGAGGCGCACGCCGTTGTCGCCGTCCGGGCTGAGGAACCGCGACACCTGCTCCTGCAAGCGGGCGACCCACTCGGACACGGTCTCGCGGGTGTTCAGGGTGCGCTCCGCGGTGGGCCGCGGATCACCGATCAGGCCGGTCGAACCGCCGACCAGTGCGAGGGGCTTGTGCCCCGCGAGCTGCAGTCGCCGCATCGTCAGGAGCTGGAGCAGGTTGCCGCAGTGCAGTGACGGAGCCGTCGGGTCGAAGCCGCAGTAGTAGGTGATCGGCTCGCCGTCGAGGGCCTCTTTGAGTGCGGTCTCGTCGGTCGAGACGTGCACCAGACCACGCCAGCGCAGTTCGTCCCACACCGAGGCGAAGGTGGGATCGTTCTGCTGGCGTGTCAGGACATCGGGAGCGGTATCACTGGACACCCAGCCATCGTAGCGGCGGCCGGTGACGCACTCGGCACACTGGAGGCCCGGTGCTGGTCCGTCAGTCGAGGGCGCGCTGGTGCCGTCGGTACGTCGAGACCGTGGGCTCACCGGGCAGCCAGAAACGCCAGGGGAAGCCGGCACCGCCGGCGATGCCGGCGACCCCGGTGCGCGGCCCGCGACCGATCAGCGGGTCGGCAGCCAGCCCCGCGAGGACCGCAGCCGGTCCGTCGGAGGCGAGCCGATCCTCCAGGCCGGGTGCCAGGGCGAGCACGTACGGGCCGCGACCGTCCGTGACGGAGGAGCCGTCGTCCGTGCCGAGGACCGCACCGAGCGCGCTGCCGAGGTTGCCGGGTCCACGCGCCAGCTGCACGTCCGACACTGACGGGCCCCGCCGCTCGCGGGCGACGTCGATGCCCTCGACGACCTCGGCACCACGGAGGAGCGATCCGGACGACGTCCCGGCCGGTCCGCTGACGACGTTGACGCACGTGTGGATGCCGTACGAGCGGTACGCGTAGAGGGTGCCGGGCGGGCCGAACAGTTGCCTGTTCCGCTCGGTCATCCCACGGTGCCCGTGTGAACCGGGGTCGGTCGGGCCGAAGTACGCCTCGACCTCGGTGATGCGGATCGTCACGCCTCGACCCGTGAGCGTCGCACCGAGCAGTGCCGGCGCGGAGACCGGTGCCGGCTCCGCCAGGAGCGCGAGGAGGCCCGCCGTCATCGGGTGAAGGGCGCCCCGCTCGCCAGGTCGTGGACACGCTGCGTCAGGCCCGTGAGCTGCTCGGCGACGCGATCCGGGGCCGTCCCGCCGACGCCCGAGCGAGACGACGTGCTGCCCTCGATGGTGAGGACGGCGCGGACGCCGGGGGTGAGGTGCTCGGAGACGGCGAGGTACTCGTCGTCGGACGGGTCGTCGAGCTCGATGCCGCGCTCCTCGCAGTACCGGACCAGGGAGCCCGAGATCTCGTGCGCGTCGCGGAACGGGACGCCCTGGCGGACGAGCCACTCGGCGACGTCGGTCGCGAGCGAGAAGCCCTGCGGTGCCAGGTCGCCCATGCGCTCGGTGTCGAACGTCAGCGTCGCGATCATGCCGGTGAACGCCGGCAGCAGGACCTCGAGCGTGGCGACCGAGTCGAAGACGGGCTCCTTGTCCTCTTGCAGGTCGCGGTTGTACGCGAGCGGGAGGCCCTTGAGCGTGGTCAGGAGGCCGGTCAGGTTGCCGACGAGTCGACCGGACTTGCCGCGTGCCAGCTCGGCGATGTCCGGGTTCTTCTTCTGCGGCATGATGCTCGACCCGGTGGAGAACGCGTCGTGCAACCGCACGAAGCCGAACTCCTTCGTGTTCCAGAGGATGACCTCTTCGGCGAGGCGCGACACGTCGATACCGATCTGCGCCAGGACGAACGCGAACTCCGCGACGGTGTCGCGGGCAGCGGTGGCGTCGATCGAGTTCTCCGCCGGGCGGTCGAACCCGAGCTCGCGGGCGATCGACGCGGGGTCGAGTCCGAGGGAGCTGCCGGCGAGGGCGCCGGCGCCGTACGGGCTGACGCTCGCGCGGGTGGACCAGTCGCGGAGTCGCTCGAGGTCGCGCACCAGGGGCCAGGCGTGTGCGAGGAGGTGGTGCGCGAGGAGCACGGGCTGGGCGTGCTGCAGGTGCGTGCGGCCGGGCATGATCGCCGCCGGGTGTTCGCTCGCCTGCTGGCTGATCGCGTCGACCAGGTCGATCACCAGGCGGCCGATACGGCGCCCGTGGTCGAGCATGTGCATCCGGCCGAGGGTGGCGATCTGGTCGTTCCGGCTGCGGCCGGCGCGGAGCTTGCCCCCGAGCTCGGGGCCGAGGTCGGCGATGAGCAGGCGTTCCAGCGCGCCGTGGACGTCCTCGTCGCTGTCGGCGGGCTGCAGCTCACCCGTGGCGTGTGCCTGCTCCAGGCGGTCGAGGCCGGCGGTCATCTGCTCGAGCTCGTCGGCGGTCAGGTACCCGGCCGTGTGCAGGGCGCGGGCGTGGGCCCGGGAACCGGCGATGTCGTACGGCGCGAGCTGCCAGTCGAAGTGCGTGGACTTCGACAGGGCGGCGAGCTCGGCGCTCGGGCCGTCCGCGAAGCGGGCGCCCCACAATGCGCCGGTGTTCGTGGCGTCGGTCTTGGCGTTCGTCTGGTCCGTCATGTCGTCCTGCGTTCGTCCTTCGGTGGGTCAGTTGGGGCGGTCGCGGCGGGTGCGGCGCGGTCGCCGCGCGGTGTTCAGTTGGCGCGGTCGCGGCGGGCCGCGATGCGGCTCGGGAGCGACCAGATGTCGATGAAGCCCTTCGCCTGCTCCTGGTCGAAGGTGTCGCCCGCGTCGTTCGTCGCGAGCTCGAAGTCGTAGAGACTCTGCTCGGAGCGGCGCCCCGTGACCGTCGCACGGCCACCGTGGAGCTGCAGTCGGACGTCCCCGGACACGTGCTGCTGGGTGTGGTCGATGAACGCGTCGAGACCCCGCTTGAGGCCTCCGAACCAGAGCCCGTCGTAGACCAGCTCGGCCCAGTCGGCCTCGACCCTGCGCTTGTAGCGGGCGACGTCACGCTCGAGGGTGAGGCTCTCGAGTTCCTCGTGCGCGGCGATGAGCGCGATCGCCGCAGGGGCCTCGTACACCTCGCGCGACTTGATGCCCACGAGGCGGTCTTCGAGGACGTCGATGCGACCGACACCGTGCCGGCCGGCCAGGGCGTTCAGCTCCTGGACGATGCGCAGCACGCTGAAGCGCTGACCGTCGATGGCGACCGGGACGCCCTGCTCGAACGTGATCGTGACCTCGTCCGGGTCACGTGGCAGCGTCGGGTCCTGCGTGGACGCGTAGAGGTCCTCGGTCGGGGCGGTCCACGGGTCCTCGAGGGAAGCGGCCTCCACCGCGCGTCCCCACACGTTCTGGTCGACCGAGTCGCTGCGATGGCGGATCGGAAGGCTGTGCGCTTCGGCGTAGGCGATCGCCTCGTCCCTGGTCAGCGCGAGGTCACGGACCGGGGCGATCGACGTCAGCTCGGGGGCGATCGCGGCCACCGCCGCCTCGAAGCGGACCTGGTCGTTGCCCTTCCCGGAGCACCCGTGCGCGACGGTGTCCGCGCCGAGCTGCTTCGCCGTGGCCGCGAGGTGCTTCGCGATGAGCGGGCGGCTCAGGGCGGAGACCAGTGGGTACCGCTTCTGGTAGAGCGCGTTCGCCTTGATCGCGGGCACGACGTACTCGTCGGCGAACTCGTCCTTCGCGTCGATGACCACAGCCTCCACCGCGCCGCAGTCGAGGGCGCGTCGGCGGACCGTCTGCAGGTCGTCACCGCCCTGACCGACGTCGACCGTCAGCGCCACCACGTCCTTGCCGGTGGCCTCGCGCAGCCAGCCGATGCCGACGGACGTGTCGAGTCCGCCGGAGTAGGCCAGGACGACGCGGTCTGCCACGGGTGCTCCTAGGCGCCCGTGTTCGCGGCGGTCGCCGCGGTCGCCGTGTTCGCCGCGGTCGCCGTGTTGGCGGCGAGGAGCCAGGCGAGGAGTGCCTTCTGGGCGTGCAGGCGGTTCTCCGCCTCGTCCCAGATGATGCTGCGCGGACCGTCGATCACGTCGGCGGTGACCTCGTACCCACGGTCGGCCGGCAGGCAGTGCATGAACACGGCGTCGTCCGCTGCGTGCTCCATCATCGCGTCGTCGACGCGGTACCCGTTGAAGGTGTCGAGACGCTGCTGCTTCTCGTCCTCCTTGCCCATCGACACCCAGGTGTCCGTCACGACGACGTCCGCGCCGGCCACGGCGGCGACCGGGTCGCTCACCACGAGCACCGATCCACCGGTCTCGGCAGCCCGGCGTTCGGCGTCCGACACGACGTCGACGGCCGGCGAGAACGCAGCGGGAGAACCGACACGGACGTGCATGCCCGCGGTGGCTCCGGCGAGCAGGTACGACTGCGCCATGTTGCTCGCGCCGTCGCCGACGAAGGCGACCGTCTGTCCGGCGAGTGCACCGCGGTGCTCACGGATCGTCAGGAGGTCGGCGAGCAGCTGGCACGGGTGGAAGTCGTCGGACAAGGCGTTGACGACGGGGACCGTGGTGCCTTCCGCCATCTCCTCGAGTCCGGCCTGACCGTAGGTGCGCCAGACGATGGCCGACACCATGCGCTCGAGCACACGGGCCGTGTCGGACGGGGTCTCCTTGCCGCCGAGCTGGCTGTTCGCCGTCGAGATGATGAGCGGGCTGCCACCCAGGTCGCTGATCCCGACGTGGAAGGACACCCGGGTGCGCGTCGACGACTTGTCGAAGATCACGGCGACGCTCTGCGGGCCCGCGAGCGGCTTCGCGCCCCAGCGGTCGCGCTTCATCCCGACCGCGAGGTCGAGGATGGCGGACTGCTCGGCCTGCGAGAGGTCGTCGTCGCGGAGGAAGTGGCGGGTCATGCGGAGGTCTCCTGGTCGGCGCCCTCGACGGCCGCCATGCTCTGGGCGAGGATCGACAGGAACTCGTCGATCTCGGCGTCGGACACGATGAGCGGCGGCGCGATGCGCAGGCTCGCCTCGTTGGGGGCGTTCACGATGAGACCCCGCTCGAGTGCGGCAGCCGAGATGGCGGCCGCGACGGGGCGGTGCAGCCCGACCCCGATGAGCAGGCCGCGCCCGCGGATCTCCTCGACCAGCGGCGAGGCGATCGCGGCGATGCCCGCACGGATCCGCTCCCCCTTGACCAGGGCGGCGTCGACGAGACCGGCGTCCTCGATCTCGCCGAGGACCGCGTTCGCGACACGGGTGCCGAGCGGGTTGCCACCGAAGGTCGAGCCGTGCTGCCCGGCAGAGAAGAGCTCCGAGGCGCGACCGAAGGTCACGAGCGCCCCGATCGGGAACCCGCCCGCGATGCCCTTCGCGATCGTGATGGCATCGGGGACGACCCCGAGGTGCTGGAACGCGAACCACGACCCCGTCCGGCCGACACCGGTCTGGATCTCGTCGAGGATGAGCAGCGCGCCGTGCTCCTCGGTCAAGCGACGAGCGGCGGCGAGGAACCCGTCTGGAAGGTCGACGACGCCGGCCTCGCCCTTGATCGGCTCGAGGATGAGCGCCGCGACGGTGTCGTCGATCGCGTGCTCGAGCGCCTCGATCGTGGTGTCGACGTGGTCGACCCCCGGGATCATCGGCAGGAAGTCCTCTTGCAGTGCGGGCTTGCCGGTGAGCGCGAGCGCACCCATCGTGCGGCCGTGGAAGCCCTGCTTGAGTGCGAGGATCCGGGTCTTCCGACCATCAGCACCCTTGTTCAGCCGGGCGAGCTTGAACGCGGCCTCGTTCGCCTCGGCACCGGAATTACCGAAGTACACGCGACCCGCGTCGCCGGCGCCGGTGATGCGCTTCAGCCGCTCGGCGAGCTCGAGCTGCGGGGGCGTCGCGAAGTAGTTCGACACGTGCACGAGTTTGGCGGCCTGGTCGGCGATCGCCTCGACGAGGACGGGGTGCGCGTGCCCGAGGGAGTTCACCGCGATACCGGCGAGGAAGTCGAGGTACTCCTTGCCGTCGACGTCCCACACGCGGCAGCCCGACCCGCGCTCGAGCATGACCTTCGGCGGGGTCAGGGATCGCATCAGCGACGCCCCGAACCGGTCGTTCCAGGTCTCGGTCTGCGTCTCGGTGTTCACCGTGCGGGTCCCTTCGTGTTCGTGCCGTGCGTGGTGTCGTGCGTGACCGCCGGGCCGCGTCGGCCGATCTCGGCGTGGGTGTTCTGGTTCTCGGTCCGTCGGCTCGGGTCCGGGATCACCTCGGTGCCCGCGCCACGGAGCGTGAAGACCTCGAGGAGGATCGAGTGCGGGATCCGGCCGTCGATGATCGTCGCGCCGCCGACCCCGCCGACGACGGCGTCCAGGCACGCGGTCATCTTCGGGATCATCCCCGACTCGAGTGTCGGGAGCAGCTCGCGGAGTTCCTCGACCGCGATGAGGTCGATGATCGAGTCCCGGTCCGGCCAGTTGCGGTACAGGCCAGGGACGTCGGTCAGCATCATGAGCTTCGACGCGCCGAGGGCGATCGCGAGCGCTGCCGCTGCGGCGTCGGCGTTCACGTTGAGCGCCTGGTCTGGGTGGGCGTCGTCGATCGCGATGCTCGACACGACGGGGATCTGGTTCGCGCGGATCGCTGCGAGGACGCCGGACGGGTCGACGTGCGTGATGTCACCGACGTGGCCGAGGTCGAAGTGCTCGCCGTCCACGACGACGCCCTTCTTCTCGCCCGTGAACAGTGACCCGCCGTCGCCGAACACCCCGACGCCGATGCCGTCGCCGTGCTCGTTCATCAGGTCGACGATCTCGCGGTTGACCTCTCCGGCGAGGACGTCACGGACGACGGTGATCGCCTCGGTCGTCGTCACGCGGTAGCCGCCGCGGAACTCCGACTGGATGCCCTGTTCCTTGAGCGCTGCGGAGATCTGCGGGCCGCCGCCGTGCACGACGACGGGGTGCAGACCGGCGTAGCGGAGGTAGACCATGTCCTCGGCGAACGCGCGCTTGAGGTCGGCGTTCACCATCGCGTTGCCGCCGAACTTGACGACGACGATCTTGCCCGAGAACCGCTTGAGCCACGGCAGGGACTCGATGAGGGTCGCGGCCTTGACGGTCGCGAGCTCGTGCTCTTCTTCCTTCGAGAGGATGCTGTCGTCGGCCATCAGCTGGAGTACGCGCTGTTCTCGTGGACGTAGTCGTGCGTCAGGTCGTTCGTCAGGATGGTCGCCGCGAACGGCCCCACCCCGAGGTCGATGAGCACGTCGGTGTCACGTGGGGTGAGGTCGACCTCGTCGCTCGGGCGGTCGGGAGCGCCGGCGTGGCAGACCCGGACGCCGTTCATCGAGACGTCGACCGCGTACGGGTCGAACTCGGCGTCGGTCGTGCCGATCGCCGCGAGTACCCGGCCCCAGTTGGGGTCGTTGCCGAACACCGCGGCCTTGAAGAGGTTGTTCCGGGCGACGCTGCGGCCGACCGTGACGGCGTCGTCCTCGCTGGCGGCGCCGACCACGTGGATCGCGATGTCGTGGCTCGCGCCCTCGGCGTCCTGCTGGAGCTGCCGAGCGAGGTCCGCGCAGACCGCTGTCAGGGCTTCCTGGAAGTCGCCGACCTCCGGCGTCACGCCCGAGGCCCCGGACGACATGAGCACGACGGTGTCGTTGGTCGACATGCAGCCGTCGGAGTCGACGCGGTCGAAGGTGACGCGCGTCGCCGCACGGAGCGCCTGGTCGAGATCCTCGGAGCGGAGGAGTGCGTCGGTCGTGATGACGACGAGCATCGTCGCGAGCCCCGGGGCGAGCATCCCGGCGCCCTTGGCCATGCCGCCGACGGTCCAGCCGTCTTCCGTGGCGACGGCCTGCTTCGCCTTGGTGTCGGTCGTCATGATCGCGGTCGCGGCGTCAGGGCCGCCGGTCTCGGTCAGAGCGTCCTTCGTGAGCGCGACGCCGTGCAGCACGTGGTCGCGGAACGTCTGGTCGCCGACGCCGATCAACCCGGTCGAGCAGACGACGACGTCGCCGGCTCCGATGCCGAGTGACTCGCCGACCGCTTCTGCGGTCATGTGGGTGGTCTGGAACCCGAACGGTCCGGTGAAGCAGTTCGCGCCGCCGGAGTTGAGGAACACCGCCCTCGCGATGCCGTCGCCGACGACCTGGCGGGACCAGATCACCGGATGGGCCTGTGCGCGATTGCTGGTGAACACCGCGGCGACGGCCGATTCTGGACCGTCGTTCACGACGAGTGCCACGTCCGGCGTTCCGCTCGCCTTGAGTCCGGCGGTCGCGCCGGCGGCGCGGAAGCCGGCAGCAGCGGTCACGCCCTGCAGATCGGGTCCGGCCTGGAGGCTCGGTTCGGCCTGGCCCTGCTTGCTCGCGTCCGTCACGGTGCGACTCCGTCCACGCTGAGGCCGAGTGTCTCCGGCAGGCCGAGGGCGATGTTCGCCGACTGCACCGCGGCGCCGCCGGTCCCCTTGGCGAGGTTGTCGAGGGCGCTGACCGCGACGACACGGCCGGCGGCTTCGTCGACGGCGATGCCGACGAGCGCGGTGTTCGCACCGATGGTGTCCGCGACCCGCGGGAATTCACCCTCGGGCAGCAGGTGCACGAACGGCTCGTCCGCGTACGCCTGCTCCCAGGCGAGGCGGACGTCACGTGCGGTGACGCCGGGCGCGAGCTTGG
This sequence comes from Curtobacterium sp. NPDC090217, assembly GCF_044746705.1. Taxonomy (NCBI): domain Bacteria; kingdom Bacillati; phylum Actinomycetota; class Actinomycetes; order Micrococcales; family Microbacteriaceae; genus Curtobacterium; species Curtobacterium sp. NPDC090217. The sequence goes on from NZ_JBIVCR010000001.1 coordinate 10,053, forward strand.
CGGTCGTCGTCGCGAGGATGCCACGGGACATCGGCACGAGGACCGGCGTGAAGGAGATGGTCACGTCCGAGGCCCCTGCCGCGCGCAGGTTCTGCTGGATCTCCGGGATGTGCCGGTGCTTCCCGCCGACGGCGTACGCGCTGGCAGAGCCCATGATCTCCGACGCGAGGTAGGTCGTCGCGAGCTTCTTGCCCGCCCCCGACGGCCCGACGCTGAGCACCGCCACGATGTCGTCCGCCTGGACGAGACCGGCCTGGACGCCCGGCTGGATGCCGAGCGTGACCGCGGTGACGTTGCATCCGGGAACGGCGATCCGCTTGGTGTTCGCGAGCTCGACCCGCTGCCGACCCTGCGCGACGATGTCGTCGACGTCGCGCCATTCCTCTGCTGACCCCGGCTTCGGCGCTGCGTGCAGGAGTTCCGGCAGCCCGTAGGTCCACGCGCCGAAGTAGTCGCCGCCGTAGAACGCTTCCCAGGCCGCCGGGTCCGTCAGCCGGTGATCGGCGCCGCAGTCGACGACGAGCGTGTCCGCGTCGAGCTCCGCCGTGATCGCGCCGGACTGTCCGTGCGGCAGCGCCAGGAACACCACGTCGTGCCCGCGGAGGTTCTCCGCCGTCGTCTCGATCAACGTCAGGTGCGACAGCGAACGGAGGTGGGGCTGCGTCGCGATGAGCGGCTGTCCGGCGTTCGAGAACGCCGTCACCGTCCTGACGTCGAACTCGGGATGTGCGGAGAGGATGCGCAGCAGCTCACCGCCCGCGTAGCCGCTGGCTCCCGCCACGGCGACGGATACGGACATGGGATTCCACCTTAGGTCGGACTGTTCGTCGAGAGATCGGAGGCGGCGGCCCCGGGCGGTGCTGGTCCCAGTGGGATCAGTCGCGCAGGGTCGCCCCGAATCGCTCGCCGGCACGTCGGACGGCGCCGTCACGGGCCTCAGAGGCCTCGGCAGCGGTCAGGGTGCGGTCCGTGGCACGGAAGCGCAGCGCGAACGTCAGGGACTTCTGTCCCTCGTCCACGCCGGAGCCCCGGTAGTCATCCACGAGGCGAGCATACTCCAACAGTTCTCCGGCACCAGTCCGGACGACGTCGAGCACATCACCCGCCGGAACGTCGATGCCGACCACCAACGAGAGGTCCTGCGTCGCCGCCGGGTAGGTCACGATCGGTGCGACGGCGGGGATCTCGGGCACGGCTCCGACGAGTGCGTCGAGGTCGAGCTCGACGACCGCGACGACCCGGGGCAGGTCCGCAGCGGCGGTCAGCTCGGGCAGGAGCTCCCCCGCGACACCGACGACGACGTCACCGACGAGCAGCGACGCCGCACGGCCGGGGTGCAGCGACGGGTGCGTGGTCTGCGCGACCGTGAGCTCGGTGCCGGCTGCCCACGCCGCGGTGCGTGCGACGTCGAGGGCGTCCGCGATGCCGAACGGCTCCGGTTGCACGCCGGGCTGCTTGACGACGCGGTTCCCGGTGAGGAGCGCTGACACGTGGAACGGCTGCGCCGGCAGTGCGGCGTCGAGCGCACGGAGCGTCTCTGCGCCGGGGTGCGCGGCTCCGGCCGGGACCGCGGTGGTGCCGAGCTCGGTGCCGTCGACCGGCAGGAACACGCGTGAGGTCTCGTACACGGCGACGTCGACGAGCCCGCGGGACACGTTGCGGCGCGCGACGTCGACGAGCGCGGGGAGACCGCTCCGGCGGAGGAGGCTCTGCTCGCTGTCGAGGGCGTTCGCGAGCGCGACGCTCGGTCCGCCGGCCGGGTCGATCCCCGGGTAGGCGGCGGTCGTCGCTGCGGACACGAACGGAGCCGTGACGACCTCGACGAGGCCGTCGGCAGCGAGCGCTGCGGCGACGCGACGGAGTGCCTTCTGGTGTGTCGTGAGGCCGCGTCCGGGCGGAGCGACGGGCAGGACGCTCGGGATGCGGTCGTAGCCGACGATGCGGGCGACCTCTTCCACCAGCGTGGTGTCGTCGGTGAGGTCCGGGCGCCAGGTGGGTGCCGTGACGACGAGCTGCTCGCCGTCGGCCTCCACCGAGGCACCGATCGCGCGCAGCGTGTCGATGACCTCGGCGTCCGTGTAGGGGACGCCGATGAGTTCCTCGGCGCGGGACAGCCGCATCGTGACGGCCGGGCGGGACGCGTCGTCGACGAGCGTCGACCCGAGGGCGTCCGCCGTGCCGCCGGCGAGCTCGACGAGGAGCTCGACGGCACGGTTGGCAGCGGCTTCGGCGACGAGCGGGTCGACACCGCGCTCGAACCGCCGGGACGCCTCGCTCGGGAGCTTGTGCCGACGGGCGGTGCGTGCGATCGACACCTGGTCGAAGCCGGCGGCCTCGATCAGGACGTCGGTGGTCGACGCCGTGATCTCGGTGCGGGCGCCGCCCATCACCCCGGCGAGGCCGACGGGGCCCTGGTCGTCGGTGATGACGAGGTCTTCCGGGTCGAGCTTCCTGGTGACGTCGTCGAGCGTGGTCAGGGTCTCCCCCGCGGCCGCACGACGGACGCCGAGCCCGCCGACGACCGTCGACAGGTCGTACCCGTGCAGCGGCTGGCCGAGCTCGAACATGACGTAGTTCGTGATGTCGACGGGCAGCGAGATCGAGCGCACACCCGCGAGGGCCAGTCGAGACACCATCCAGGCCGGTGTCGGCCGGGTGGCGTCGACACCGCGGACCACCCGGGTCACGAACGTGCTCGCACCGACGCGGCCGCGGATCGGGGCGTCGTCGGAGATCGACACCGTGAAGCCCTCGCCGCTGCGGGGAGCGACGCGGTCGACGGGGTCGTGGAACGAGGCACCGGTGGCGTGCGCGTACTCCCGTGCGACACCGCGCATGCTCAGGGCGTACCCACGGTCCGGCGTCACGTTGATCTCGACGGCGGCGTCGTCGAGGCCGAGGAGCGCGATCGCGTCCTGTCCGACCTGCGGCTCCATCCCGAGTTCCGCGAAGCGCAGGATGCCGTCGTGCTCGTCGCCGAGTCCGAGCTCGCGCGCCGAGGCGATCATGCCGTCGGACACGTGGCCGTAGGTCTTGCGCGCGGCGATCGGGAACGGTCCGGGGAGCACGGCACCGGGGAGCGTGACGACGACGAGGTCGCCCACGTCGAAGTTGTGCGCGCCGCAGACGATGCCGCGGGGCTCGGACTCGCCGACGTCCACCTGGCACCAGTTGATGGTCTTGCCGTTCTTCTGCGGCTCCGGGACGCGCTCGAGCACCCGACCGACCACGACGGGCCCGGTCAGGTCGAACGTGTGGACCGCTTCTTCTTCGAAACCGACCGACACCAGCGCCGCGTGGACGTGCTCGAGGGTGACGTCCTCGGGGAGGTCGACCGACTCACCGAGCCAACGGAGTGGGACGCGCATCAGACCACCGTTCCGAACTGCTGCGAGAAGCGGAGGTCGCCCTCGAGGAAGTCACGCATGTCGTTCAGGCCGTTGCGGAACTGCAGGGTCCGCTCGATGCCCATGCCGAACGCGAAGCCCTGGTACTCGTCGGGATCGATGCCGGCGGAGCGCAGGACGTTCGGGTTGACCATGCCGCAGCCGCCCCACTCGACCCACCGTGCGCCACCCTTGGCGTTCGGCTGCCAGACGTCCATCTCGGCGGACGGCTCGGTGAACGGGAAGTAGTTCGGACGCAGACGGATCTGTGCCTCCGCGCCGAAGACCTGGCGCGCGAAGTGCTCCAGCGTGCCGCGCAGGTGCGCCATCGTCAGACCCTTGTCGATCGCGATGCCCTCGACCTGGGTGAACACCGGCAGGTGCGTCGCGTCGAGCTCGTCCGCGCGGTACACGCGCCCGGGAGCGATGACGTAGAGCGGCAGTTCGCGCGACAGCAGCGACCGCACCTGCACCGGCGAGGTGTGGGTGCGCATCACGAGGTGCCGGTCCACTGGTTCGACGAAGATCGTGTCGGCCATGGCGCGCGCGGGGTGGTCCTCGTCGAAGTTCAGCGCGTCGAAGTTGAACCACTCGTGCTCGAGCTCCGGGCCTTCTGCCACTTCCCACCCCATGCCGACGAAGATGTCAGCGACGGCTTCGTTCAGGAGCGAGAGCGGGTGGCGGGAGCCGGGCGTACGGGTGGACGGCAGCGCGGTCACGTCGACGCGTTCGGCCTCGAGCCTGGAACGCTCCTCGGCCTCGGCCAGCACGGACTCCTGCTCGGCGACCGCACCGTTCACGCGGCCCCGCGCCTGCCCGACGAGCTTGCCGGCCTGGGCCTTCTGCTCCGGCGGCACACTGCGCATCGAGGCGTTCATGCGCGCGAGCACGGACTGTTCGCCCGTGTGCTCGGCCCTGGCCTGCTTCAGTTCGGCGACCGTCGTCGCGGCGCGGACTGCAGCGAGGGCCGCGTCGACCGCGTCGGCGACCGCCGATTCGCTGATCTCGAGAGGTTCTGACACAGCAACCGATCCTACCGGCCCCTGGGATACCGCCGTTCTGTCCTGCACGGTCCGTGAACAGAGCGGCCCCCAGACCGATTGCGGAGGACTAGGCGGTCCGGAGCGCGAACGCCGACTCGTACAGGCAGACCGACGCCGCGGTGGCGAGGTTCATCGACTCGGCCGCGCCGTAGATCGGGACCTTGACGGCCCGGTCGACCAGTGCCAGGTCCTCGGCGGTGAGGCCGCGGGCCTCGTTCCCGAAGACCCACGCGGTCGGTCCGTCGAGCAGCCCCTCCGCGCGGACCTGCGGGAGGTCGTCGCCCGAGACGTCGGCGGCCAGGATCGTGTACCCGAGCGCGCGCGCACGGGACACGGCGTCGACGAGCGAGACGCCGACCGACACCGGCACGTGGAAGAGGGACCCGGTCGTCGAGCGGACCACCTTCGGGTTGTACGGGTCGACGCTGCGGCCGGTCAGGACGACCGCGTCCGCGCCGGCGGAGTCGGCGGCGCGGATGATCGTGCCGGCGTTCCCCGGGTCCCGCACCTCTTCGAGGATCGCGACCAGTCCCGGCAACGGACGGTTCGTGGCTGGGTCGACCCGAGCCTCCAGGCCGACGCCGACGGAACCGGTCGCACCGGGGTCGGGGAAGACCTGCCGGACCGACGTCGGGAACTGCTGGCAGACCGCGACGACGCCCTGCGGGGTGACCGTGTCGGCCATCGCGGCGAGCACCTGCTCGGTGACGAACCAGGTGTCCACCGGCGCGTCGTGCAGGTCGTACCGCTCTGCTGCGGTCGGCGTGACGTAGAGCTCGCGGAGGAGCTCCGGCGCGTACTCGATCGCCTCGCGGACGGCCTGCGGCCCCTCGAGCAGGAACAGGCCCGTCTCGGCACGCTGGTCCTTCTTGGACAGGGCGGCGACGGCCTTGACGCGGCCGGCACGGGGGTTCTCGAGGAGATCAGTCACGCCACAAGTGTCGCAGCATGCACGAAGCCCCCGGTCCGCGGACGGAACGGGGGCTTCGGTGAGGGCAGTGACGACTACGCTGCGGCCTTCGGGGCCGAGGTGTCGGCCGGCAGGGCCTTCTTGGCCGTCTCGACGAGCGCGGCGAAGGTGTCGGCGTTGTTCACGGCGAGGTCGGCGAGGATGCGACGGTCGACCTCGACGCCGGCCAGGTTGAGGCCCTGGATGAGGCGGTTGTAGGTCAGGCCGTTGGCGCGGGACGCAGCGTTGATGCGCTGGATCCAGAGGCGACGGAACTCGCCCTTCTTCGCGTGACGGTCGCGGTACGCGTAGACGAGGGAGTGGGTGACCTGCTCCTTGGCCTTGCGGTACAGACGCGAACGCTGGCCGCGGTAGCCCTCGGCGCGCTCGAGGACGACGCGACGCTTCTTGGCGGCGTTGACCGCTCTCTTTACTCGTGCCATTGCACTATTCCTTTACGATCCGGGGGCTCAGTGGCCGAGGAGCTTCTTGACGTTCTTCGCGTCGGCCTTCGAGAGGACCTGGTCCTCGTTGAGGCGAGCCTTGCGCTTGGCAGACTTGACCTCGAGGTTGTGACGCATACCGGCCTGCTGCTTCATGATCTTGCCGCTGCCGGTGACCTTGAAGCGCTTCTTCGACCCGGAGTGGGTCTTCTGCTTGGGCATGGTGGTGCCTTTCCGTGGGATGGATGGGGGGCCGCGCCATTGCGGGTGGGTCTGGAGGGCCCGCGTGGGCCCTGACCTATTCGGCCGGGGTCTCGGCGGGTGCCGTTTCCTTCGACTCGGCAGGTGCCGCGTCGTCCGGCTTCGCCTTCGAGGCGTGCTCCGACGCACGACGCTCGGCCTTCTCGGCCGCGCGCTTGGCGTTCTGCTCGCCCTTGACGTCGGACTTGTTCTTGAGCGGAGCGATGATCATCGTCATGTTCCGGCCGTCCTGCGTCGGACGCGATTCGACGACGCCGAACTCGGCGATCTCCTCGGCGAACTTCTGCAGGAGTCGGACACCCTGTTCCGGACGCGACTGCTCGCGACCACGGAAGAGGATCATCGCCTTCACCTTGTCGCCACCGAGGAGGAAGCCCTCGGCGCGCTTGCGCTTCGTCTCGTAGTCGTGCACGTCGATCTTCAGGCGGAAACGGACCTCTTTCAGGTCCGTGTTCACCTGGTTGCGACGGGCTTCCTTGGCCTTCTGAGCGGCTTCGTACTTGAACTTGCCGTAGTCCATGATCTTGGCCACGGGCGGCTTCGAGTTCGGCGCGACCTCGACCAGATCCAGCTCGGCTTCCTGCGCGAGGCGCAGTGCGACGGCGATGGGGACAACGCCGACCTGCTCGCCCTGGGGTCCGACAAGACGGACCTCGGGGACGCGGATTCGGTCGTTGGTACGGGGATCGGGAATGCGGAGCTCCTTCAATCAGTGATGGCCGTCCGGGGCGTTTGCCTGGACGACGGCACGAGAGGAGATCTGACGCACGGATCGGGACCCGTTCGGCAGCCGCCCGACTCCTGCACCACTGGACGCTGCCAGTCGTGCCGGACTGCCGAACGCTGGCGCTCGGCGGAGCGGTGGTGACCCGGTAGCCTGGTGGTTCGTGGCCGCGGGTGGGAGTGACTCCTCTTCGTGATGTTGTCCGCCGGTCCGGTCTGGTTCTCGCGAATCGTTCCGGGCACACGGACAGCATCTGCCGCGAATAGTCTAACAGAGGAGCACCGTGACCGACACCCCGCCCAACATCCCCGTCGACGACGCCGACGACGCCGCCCGGGACATCTCGGAGGTACCGGCCGTCGAACTGATCAACACGGTGGCCGTGCACCTGCTGAGCGCCGCCGCCGTGAAGGTCGGACTGGCGGACGATCCGCAGGAGCAGACCGACCTCGACGAGGCGCGCAAGCTCATCACCGCCCTGGCCGGCCTGGTCACCGCGGCCGCCACCGAGATCGGCGACCACCACGCCCGCCCGCTGCGCGACGGGCTCCGCTCGGTGCAGCTCGCCTTCCGCGAGGCATCGGCCATCCCGGACGCGCCGGGCGCCGGTCCCGGCGAGAAGTACACGGGTCCCGTCAACTGACGACGTGACGGACGGGAGGCCCGTGGCGGCGTCGCCACGAGCCTCCCGTCCGTCGTGTGGTCCTGGTCAGTGCGCGGAGCGCGCGGCCAGGCGCGTCACGGCCGCCACCGGGATGCCGACCCAGGTCGGGCGGTTCCGCGCCTCGTAGACCACCTCGTAGACGGCCTTGTCGATCTCGAAGGCGTCGAGGACCTCGCGGTGTGCGCGGAGGTCGACGCCGATGCCCCGTTCGTAGCCGTCGAGGAACGCTGCGCGGGCCTCGTGCGCCCACGCCCCGGCGTCGACCGGGTCGTCGTCGTGCGCGAGGGCTCCGGCGACGTAGTCGAACGAGCGCAGCATGCCGGCGACGTCACGGAGTGGCACGTCCGGCAGCGAACGCTCGTGGAGCGGTCGGAGCGGCTCGCCCTCGAAGTCGAGGAACACCCATCCACGCGGCTCCGGCGCGGACAGCACCTGCCCGAGGTGCAGGTCCCCGTGGATCCGCTGGAGCGGCGGCCACGCGACGTCGGCGGCCCTCGCGTAGACCGCTCGGACGGCGTCGGCGTGTTCGGCGATCTCCGGCGCCTCGGCGGCGGCGGCCTCGAGCCGGGCGTGCATGGTGTCGACCGCGGTCCGGATGCGGTCAGGGGTCGCGGGCTCGGTCGGCATCACGCCCGCGAGGGTCACGTGCACGTCGGCGAGCGCCGCGCCGAGCCGGTCAGCTCCTGCCGCGAAGGAGTCGCCTCGGCGGGCGTCGTCGAGCGCCACCCGCCAGGCGTCGTCGAGGCCGGGGAGGAACTCCTGTGCGAAGGCCAGGTGGCCACTCGCCACACCGTCGGCGCGTCCGACGTCCGGCCACTCGCCGCGGAGGGCGCCGAAGACCTTCGGGACGCGTGACGAGCCCGCGGCCGAGAGTGCCTGCTGGGTCGTGACGTCGGGGTTGTCGCCGTGGTGCAGCACCCGGAAGACCTTCACGATGACGGTGCCGTTGTGCTCGGTCTCGCAGATGATCGAGGTGTTCGACTGCTCGCCGCGGAGGACCCGGGCGCTGCGGACGCGGCCGACCGGGGTGAGGGACTCGGCGCCGGCGTCGATCTGCGCGAGGAGCCAGCGGGCGTAGGCGGGGTCGTGGGGGCCGTCGTAGGTCGTGGTCGCGTCTGGCGCGTCGGGGGCTGCGCCTGGCGCGTCGGGGGCTGCGCCTGGCGCGTCGGCGTCTCCGGCGTCTTCCGTGTCGATGCGCGCGTGCTCCAGACCGGCCACCGCGTGCGCGTGCTCCGTCGTGGGCACCTGGTACAGCACGGCCCCGGTCCGGGCGTCGTCGATCACGAACCGGGTGGTGATCTGCGCCCCGTCGGTGGTGTCGTCGGTCCGGGCGATCGTCCGGAGGTTCGGCGTCCCGCCCTTCGCGGCGTACCAACGTTGGCGGGCCATCCACTGTGCGACGTCGCTCATGCGTCAGGAGGCTACGCGAGCGCTCGGGTCGCCGTCCCAGGTCCTCCACAACGCGCGACTTCGACAGGGGCGTCCACATGATGCGGATGCCGACGCACCGATGCCGGTCCGCGGACGACACTGGCGTGCATGGAGACCTCGCCACCCGCCCCTGACCCCGCCACCGCCGACGCCCTCGCCGACCCACGCCACACCTGGCGCATCCCGGACGACCGACGCCTGCCGGCGATCGACCCGTACTCGGACGCGGTGCACCGGACTCCCCCGGTCACCGTGCGCGAGACCCTCTGGGACACCGACGACCGGGTGCTCGCGTTCGAGGGCGTCGAGCTCCTGCGCGCCGAGGACGGATCGCCCACCTGGAGCATCGACCGCGGCGACGGTCCGACTCCCGTCCCGGACGACCTCGACCGTGCGACCGCGCCGTCGGACGACGGTCCGGTGGTCCCGCGCGACGTGGTGGAGGTGTTCCTCCGCGGTCGCACCGTCCGACCGGTCCGGGTCCGGGACACCACGACGGCCCTGGTGGTGGTCCGCGGCAAAGACGGGAAGGTCCGCGTCGAGGTCGCCGACGTCCGCATCGACGAAGGCGACTCGGACACCACGCTGGTGGCGAGTGGCCGGTGGTGGGCGCTCACCGACGACGGGCATCCCGGCTCGATCGCACGCGCGGTCGAGCGAGCGCTGACGGACGCGGCGGACGATCCCGGCCGGTCCGACCGCGGGCCGGTGCCGCGCCTGGCACCGGTCCGCCGTCCGGCAACCGCACGGGCGCACCTGCCGCGTTCCGGGACCGCAGCGGCCTTCGTCCGGGAGAGCCTCGTCGGGTTGCGGGCCGATCTCATCGCCGTCGACCCCCTGGTGCGTGCCGACGAGCGCGATGCGGTGCACGCGTTCCGCAAGGTCCTGCGCCGGACCCGCAGTGTGCTCGCGGCGTTCCGCGGCGCCCTCGACCGCGACGCCACCGAACCGCTCCGTGCCGCACTCGCGCAGATCGGTCGAACGGCGGGGACGGCTCGCGACGCCGAGGTCCTGCGTGACCGGCTGCTCCGATCCGCGGCACGGACCCCGGCGGGCTACGTCGACGCCCGGACGCTCGATCGACTCGGTTCGCGGTTCGAGGACACCCGGGCGACGTCCGCAGCGGAACTCCGGCAGACCCTCCGGACGGCGGCGTGGTTCGACGCCCTCGACGCCGTCGACCGGTTGGTGAACTCCGCGCCGACGGGTGGGCACGCCCGCGATGACGCATCGGCCTTCGTGACCGCACGGATCGAACGGGAACGCGCGCGGCTGGCGAAGACCCTCGACCGGAGCACGGGTGACCTCGTGTCCCTGCACGAGATCCGGAAGGCCGCGCGTCGGTTGCGGTACGCCCTGCAGTCCGCCGGTGGGCTCGCGGACGTCGGGAAGCGGCGACTCGGACGACTCCGGCGGATCCAGGACACCCTGGGCGACGCGCTCGACGCCACACACGCCGCGGATGCGTACCGACTGGCTGCCGTGGATGCTGCGGCCGACGGCGAGGACACGTTCGGGTACGGGGCGCTGGCGACGTCCGAGCGCGCGGTGGTCGAGCAGCGGATCGCGGAGGGGCGTCGGCTCCTCGCGGGACTCTGATCGGCCGTGCGCACGGGCTCTGCGAAGATGAGCGGGTGCCGCACTACCTCGAGGACCTCGCCGCCGGACAGACCTTCACCACCCCTGGTCGCACGATCACCGAGACGGACGTCATGTCGTTCGCCTCGTGGACGAACGACAACAACCAGGTGCACACCGACGTCGAGTTCGCCGCTCGGACGCGGTACGGCCAGCGTGTGGTGCACGGCATGCTCGGCGCGTCGCTCTGCCTCGGCCTGATCGCCCGCACCGGTGTCTTCGAGGGATCGGCCGTCGCGCTGCTCGGCATCGACCAGTGGCGGTTCACGGCCCCGGTGTTCATCGGGGACACCGTCACCTGCGAGGTCGAGATCCTCTCCACTCGGCTCACCAGCTCCGGCAAGACGGGGATCGTCGAGCGCACGGTCACCCTGCGGAACCAGCACGGCGAGGTCGTGCAGCAGGGTCGGATGGACGTCATGGTGCTGACACGGGACGCAGCGATCCGCTGAGCCGTCCTCGAATGGTCTCGGCAATCGGTGCACGTCGGTTTACAACGATGTAGGACTGGTCCACCATGGACGCATGAGCACGCTCGACGGCACCGTCGCCGCACCCAACAGCACTCCAGCGCCCGTCCTCCCGCTCGCCACACGGCAGGACGGCACGTACCCCCGCCCGCAGATGCTCCGCGAACAGTGGGCCGACCTCGACGGGACGTGGTCGTTCCGGAACGACGGCGACGACACCGCGTGGCGTGCTGGTTTCCCGGACGCCAGGGACATCGTCGTCCCGTTCCCGCCGGAGTCCGTCGCGTCCGGCATCGACGAGCCGGGCTTCTACCCCGTGGTCTGGTACTCCCGCACGATCACCCGGTCCGACCTCGAGGCCGCCGGGTACGGCGCGAGCAGCCCGCGACTCCTGCTGCACTTCGGTGCCGTCGACTACCGCGCCTCGGTCTGGATCGACGGCGCGTTCATCGGGTCCCACGAGGGCGGCCACACGCCGTTCGGCTTCGACGTGACGGATGTCCTCACCGGGGACGCCGACGCCGCGCACACCCTGGTCGTCCGTGCCGAGGACGACCCGCACGACCTCACCCAGCCCCGCGGCAAGCAGGACTGGCACGAGGACCCGCACGCCATCTGGTACCGCCGGACCACCGGGATCTGGCAGACCGTCTGGCTCGAAGCCGTGCCGACCGCGTCGATCGAGTCCCTGCGCTGGACGAACGTCGACCACGAGACCGTCCGTCTGACCGTCCGGGTCGCCGGTGTCCGGGCCGGCGGCGACCGCATCCGCGTCGAGGCGTGTTGGGACGAGCGGGACGAGCACCTCGCGACGATCGAGGCGACGCTCGGCGACACCGCGGACGAGTTCGACGTGGTCGTACCGATCGCGCGGCAGTCGAACGGGCAGGCCGAGGACGAACTGCACTGGACGCCGGAGACGCCCCGGCTGGTCGACGCCACGGTGACGCTGCTCGATCTCGCCGGCACCACGGTGGACACCGTGGCGAGCTACTTCGGCCTGCGGACGGTCGGCGTCGACGGCGGCGTGTTCGTGCTCAACGGCCGGAGCTACGACGTCCGCAGCGTCCTGAACCAGGGCTACTGGCCGGACTCGCACATCGCCGCCCCGTCGCGAGCGGCCCTCCGCCGCGAGATCGAGCTGATCAAGGAACTCGGCTTCAACGCCGCGCGCAACCACCAGAAGATCGAGGACCCGCGGTTCCTGTTCTGGGCGGACCGCCTCGGTCTGCTCGTGTGGGGCGAGGCACCCGGCGCGTACGCGTTCTCGCCGCGCGCCGTGCAGCGACTGATGCGGGAGTGGATGGACGCCGTCGAACGCGATGCGTCGCACCCGTCGATCGTGACCTGGGTGCCGGCCAACGAGAGCTGGGGCGTCCAGCACATCAACACCGACCCGGCGCAGCAGGCCTACGCCAGGTCGCTCGCCGACGTCACACGGGCACTCGACCCGACACGTCCGGTCATCTCGAACGACGGCTGGGAGCACACCAACTCCGACATCATCACCATCCACGACTACGACGGGAACGGCGAGAGCCTCGCGCGCCGGTACGCGGACGACACCGCACGCACGGAGCTGTTCCACGGGATGGGTCCTGCGGACCGCTGGGTGCTCGTCGGCGGCGCCGAGGACCACGGTCAGCCGGTGATGCTGACCGAGTTCGGCGGCGTGAACTACCAGCCGGGTGCGCAGCGCGAGGACGGGTGGGGCTACACCTCGGCCTCGGACGGCGAGGACTGGATCGTCCGCATCACCGCGCTGTACGACGCGATCCGCGCGAGCTCGTTCCTGGCCGGCTCCTGCTACACGCAGCTGACCGACACGATGCAGGAGACGAACGGGCTCTTGAGCGCCGACCGCACCCCGAAGGTGCCGATCGAGCAGATCCGGCGAGCGGTGACGGGGCGCTAGCCGAGTTCTCCACAGTCACCGTTCTGCGGTCCCGGCCGCGGTGTCGGGTCTGGGAGGATCGCCTCCGTGACCAACGTGGCGGAAGCGAGCCGGGCCTCCCGGCCGGTGCTGCGGTCCCTGCTGTCCGGGCCGCGCAGCGCGTGGAGCGCGCCGCTCGTGATCTGGGCGGGGTCTCGGATCCTGAGCACGCTGCTGCTCGCGACGATGTACGTCGTCGCGACGGCGAGCGGGTGGGACTTCACCTCCTACCGGAAGGACCCGTCGTTCTTCACGTTCTCCGGATCGTGGGACGCGTCGTTCTACCGGACCATCGCGGAGCACGGGTACCCGTCGACGCTGCCGACGGACGGCGACGGGCACGTGCTCCCCAATCCGTGGGCGTTCCTGCCGGTGTTCCCCGCACTGGTGCGTGTCGTCATGTCCGTGCCCGGTGGGTCGTTCTGGATCGTGGGCGTGCTCGTCGCGACGGTCGCCGGCGCCGGGGCGTGCGTGCTGCTCTACCGTCTCGTCCTCGCCGTCGGGTGCGCGCACCGGGCGCGGTGGGCGACGGCATTGTTCGCGTTCGCACCGACCGGGTTCCTGTTGCAAGTGGCGTACGCCGAGACCACGTTCCTGGTCCTGCTCTTCGGCGGGCTGCTCGCACTCGTGCACCGGCGCTACTGGCTGGTCGCGGCGCTCGGGACGGTCGCCGCGTTCACGAAGCCCGGCGTCCTGGCCCTCGCCGTCGCGCTCGCCGTGCACCTCGTCGTCCGCTGGGTGGGGTTCGTCCGTCGGCGTGAACCGTTCCCGTGGCGGGACCGGATCGCGATCGTCGTCGCGGGGATCGTCGTCGCGGTGGCGGGGCTCGCGTGGCCGGTGATCGCGAGCGCGGTCACCGGCCGGCCGAACGCGTACCTCGACACCGAGTTGTCGTGGTGGGTCGGGTTCGTGGGACGCCAGCACTTCGCGCCGCTGACCCCGTGGTTCGTGATGGCGGGGCGGTGGCTCGGGCCGATCGGCATCGTGCTCGTCGTGCTCGTCCTCGTGGGCGCGCTCTGGTTCTTCCGGCGACGCGACGTGCGCGCGCTCGGGCCGGAGGTGCTCGGGTTCACGGCCTCGTACGCGCTCTACCTCGTCGCGGTGTTCCTGCCCCAGCAGAGCCTGCCGCGGTTGCTCATGCCGATGGCGCCGCTGCTCGGGTCGGACGTGTTCGTCCGGACGCGGCGGCGGGCGCTGACGTGGCTGGTCGTCGGCGTGTGCCTGCAGCCGGTCGCGATCGTGCTGCTCTGGTTCCTCGGGTACCCGTAGCGCCGGCGGCGGGCCGTGGTGCGGATCGCATTCGCGCAACCGAAAGCACGCGGCACCACGGCGTCTCGTGGCGCGAGGTGACCCCGGTTGTGCGGACCGCCCATCCGCGGACCGCCGGACCGCCCGCCCGAGCGCCCGAGCCGCCCAGCCGCGGACCGCCCCGCCCCGCGGGGTGTCAGGCGTCGAACGTGTGGAACCAGGCCGTGCCGCCGGGGTGCTGCACCGTGATCATCTCGTCGAGGTCGCGGTACGGGCCGTCCTGGTTGTGGCTCGCCGACTTGATGCGGATCGTGCCGTCCGGCTCCGTGAAGACCTCGGACACGATCGTCGTGTGGTCCGGGGAGTCGTTGTGGTTCCAGTCGAAGAACACGATGTCCCCGACCTTGACCTTGTCGCGCTCGTCGAGGGTCCGGCGCGTGAGCCCGAACGTCGCCGCGTTCGTCGACATCCACGGGTCCATCGCCGGGCAGTAGGTCCACGTCGCGGAGTGCGCAGCGCCTCCTGAGCGGCTGTACCAGTCGTCGCGCTGCTCCCAGCCACGGGCGATCAGCGTCTGGCTGACGTAGTTCGCGCAGTCGCCACCGATCGGGTTCATGGTGCCGTACTCGGCGAGGTTGTAGTCCTTCCAGTACCGCATCGCGTACTCGAGCTGCCGGTCCACCGCGGTCAGCGCGGCATAGGCGAGCGACGTGGTGGTGAGCGCCTTCGAGGCGTCGGGCGCCGGTGACGCGGTCGGCGTGGGCGTCGCGGTCGACGAGTCCTGCGTGGCTCCGGACTGGCCGTCGTTCGCGGCACTGCCGTTGCCGTCGGAGCTCTGGTTCGCCGACGCGACGGGCGTCAGCTCCGAGTCGAACAGCGCGACGTCCGCGGATCCGGCCGTGTACATCGCCTGGTGCGGCGCCGTGAACGTCACCTTCGTCGCGGTGGCCTGCACGTCACGGGCGACGATGCCGTCCACGGTGACGCCGCGGACCGCAGCGAGACCGCTGCCGGTCACGGTCACCGTCACACCACCGGCGAGGGGGACCTGCGCAGGCTCGAGTGCGGTCGCGGCGGGCGCGGCGGCCGGAGCACCGGACGCCGACGGGGACGACGACGGACGGGCCCCGCCGTCGGACGACTTCGAGCACGCGGCGACGGCGAACCCGACTCCGGCGACACCGGCGAGGGACAGGAGCGAGCGGCGCGTGAACGAGGAAGCCATGACGGGACCAGGCTACGTGATCCCGTCCGGGAACAGGCGGAGTTCAGCGACCGGTGATGTTCACCAGCCAGCTCACCCCGAACCGGTCGGTGAGCATCCCGAACTCGTCACCCCACGGCGCCTTGGTCAACGGTTCGATCACGGTGCCGCCCTCGGAGAGCCCGCTGAAGAAACGGCGCATGTCCTCGGCGTCGTCGCCGGACAGGGACACCGAGATGCTGCTGCCCGACGTGTACTCCATGCTGTTCGGGGTGTCGGCGCCCATGATCAGGTACCCGTTCGGCGTCTCGAGCTGGCCGTGCATGATCTTGTCCGCCTCGGCCGGGTCCTCGGAGGCGTGCATCTCCCCGAATGTGCTGAGCGTCAGCTCACCACCGAACACCGAGTGGTAGAACTCCATCGCGGCCCTGGCGGTGTCGCGGAAGCCGAGGTACGGGTTCAGTCGCGAGGTCATGATGGACTCCTTCGTCCGCACGCGGCGGGCGTCGCGGCGCGCACGGTCATCGTGGCACCGGCCACACCACCCCGCAACGATGGTTCCGCCCCGGCACCATCCACGCCAGACTGATGCCATGCCCGAGAGCCACGACTTCTTCGCGTCCACCTCCCCCGACCAGGTCCGCGCGACGGTGCGCGAGGCGTTGGCGTCCGAGGGCTACACCGTCGAGGACGGCGAGCAGGGGTCGCTCCGCGCCAGCCGCGGCAAGCTCGGGCTGACGCTGCTCATCGGCGGACTCGCGAACGACCGGACGTTCCACACGACGCTCGCGGTGCAGATCATGGTGACGCAGGACGGGCATACCGTCGCGCGCCTGCTGCGCGGCTCGGGCAAGTCGGCGCTGAAGGGCGGCGCGATCGGTGTCTCGCGCGGCAACCGGGCGTTCGAGCAGGCAGCGAACGCGATCCACGGACGGCTCGCCGCCACGGGCGCGCTGACGGCCAGCGTCCCGAGCTGAGTCACGTCCTCGACGTGCGCCTCAGTACGTCAACTGCAGGACCAGTCGCGGTCGATCTCGACGTTGCCGTACGGTGTGACGTACTGCGTCATCAGGATCGGCCCTCCCGCGATCGGCGTCGCGCTGCACGCGGCCTGCGCCTGGGCGAGCGTGCCGTCGCCGATGGCGACCCAGCTCGGCAGCGGGCGGATCGTGCTCGTCGCGGGCACGGTGCCCATGATCTGACCGAACTGGAAGCCGGTCGAGTAGATCCCGAGCTCGTCGATGCCCTTGTCCGAGTAGGCCGCGATCATGCCTTCGAGCGTGGCGCGGTTCTGCGTGACGTCCGACTGGTGCGAGAGCCCGGTCTCGACGTCGAGCCACCAACGGTACTGCCCGGGATCGCTCAGCTTCGTGAAGCCCACGTTCGCGGCGGCGCGACCGTAGCCGTACACGTAGGAGCACGCCCGAGTCGTCCGCGGGGTGCCGTCGGTGGCGGGCGTGCAGGCGCCGTACGGGCTCCCCGTGACCGTCGACCCGGCGAACGAGTTCGACGTCGGCCAGCTCACGCCAGGGGCAGCCCCGGGGTTCTGGACGAGGGCGTAGAGCTGCGTGTCGTCCTGTGCGGTTCCCCCGGCCGAGTTCGCTGCCCAGCCGAGCTGCGTGCTGAAGCACGGGTTCGGCTGGTTGCCGAGCTCGCCGTTGACCCCGACGATCCCGAAGGACTGGTCGGTGGGGATCGTCTTGCCGCACTGCGGCCAGGAGACGTCGATGCCGGTTCCCGAGCCGGTCGACCCGTCGACGAAGTACCCGACGACGTCGACGTAGACCGTCGCGGTCCCCGCGGAGACCTTTGCCTGGACCTGCCCGGCCGCGGCAAGGGGAGCGATGAGCGCGTTGCCGATCGTCTGCCCAGGGGCGTAGATCTGCGTCGGCACGCTCGATCCCAGGCCCGCACCGGTCACACGGAGGAACCCGTTGTTGGTGCCACCGCCCACCTTGGCGTTGATGACCGCGGCGGTCGCGTTGCGCGGGACACCGGCCGTGCCGGCGACCGTGATCGTCCGCGCGGTCGTGGTCGCCGGGACGGTCGCCGCGCGCACCGGGTCCGCCGGGACGAAGACCGATCCGGTCGACACCGGTGCGTAGTAGCCGACGACGTCGGCGAGCACGGCCGCGCTCCCCGCGGACACCAGCATCTGGACCGCTCCGTCCGACAACGCAACCGTTGTCGTGTTCGCAACGGTGACACCGGCTCGGTAGGTGAGCGTCACGACACCGGCGGAGTCACCGGACGGCGTGATGCGGAGTGTGCCGCTCGCGGCCGGCTTGGTGACGTCACTCTGGAGGACCACCGCCGTCGCGTTCGCCGGGACACCTGCCGTCCCCGCGATCTGGACGCGCTGCGGCGCCGTGGTGGCCGTCGACTTGATCACGTTCGTCGGTGGCAAGGGCGTGTAGGTCGACCCCGATGCACTCGTGCCGTACCAGCCGGCGACGTCGAGGGCGACCTTGCCCGAGCCGGCCGACAGCCGGACCTTGGCCTTGCCGTTCGTCAGTCCGACGGTCGTGGTGCCGGAGATCTGCTGCCCGGTCGAGAAGTTCTGCACCGACGGACTCGCCGTGCTGCCGGCGGGCGCGATGCTGATGTACCCGTTCGCGGTCGGAGCGGTGACGGTGGCCGTGAGCACGACGGCGGCCGCGTCGGTCGGGATCGCGTCGGCACCGCCGAGCGTCACCGTGGTCGCGGTCGTGCCGACCGTTCCGCTCCACGCACGGACCGGAGCAACGGGGGTGAAGCGTCCGGTGGTGGGGGTCGCCGCCGTAGCAGCGGTCACCGGGCCGGCGAGGACCAGACCCACGACGACGGCGAGCGTCGTTCCCAGAGCGACGACGGTGGACCTGAGACGCATGCGTACCCCTCTTCTGCGGGCGACCCGGTGGGCGCACCGGGAGTCTAGGGGGAAGGAGTTCCCGAGCACACCATCGACGTCGCGCGTGGAGCGGAGGACACACGCCGAGCCTCCCCGACGTGACCCACGTGACGGACGGGAGGCTCGTGGCGGTGTCGCCACGATCCTCCCGTTCGTCACGATCCAGTCTCGAGCCGATCTCGATTCCGCAACCACGTCTCGCCGCCCGCCCGCGATCCGTCAGGATCGGCACATGGGGAACCTCCGATCCGTCCGCCCGTCCGTCCTCGGTGCAGCACTGCTGGCGTGCGCAGCGCTCGCCCTCGCCGGGTGCTCGTCCGCCGACACCGCCGCTGCCGACCGGACGCCGTCGCCCACGTCCACGCCCGCGACGCCGACCGCCGCCGCCGACCCGGACCCCGTCGTCATGGACGAGGACCAGAGCGCCCCGGCCGTCTGCGGCCAGCTCAGCGCACTCTCGACGGTGACGCTCAACGCACGGGTCGGGCTCCAGCAGGGCGACCTGACCCAAGCCGAGCTCGAGGCCCTGCTCGCAGCCGCACGGTTCGGCTACGAGCACCTCTCGAGCACGGACACGCGCCTGTCGAACGCCATCGCGTACACGCAGCGCTACCTCGAGGACCACCCGGCCCCGGCGTCCGGACCCGCACTCGACGACTCCCCGGAATGGGACCTCGCGATGCGCTCGCTCAACACCGCGTGCCAGGAGTCCGGGTCCTCGGTCGTGTCGACCGCACAGTACGGCGGATGACCCGCCGAAACGACAGCAGCCCCGGACCGTGTGGTCCGGGGCTGCTGTCGTGCAGTTCCTTGCTGTCGTGCCTTGGTGGAGCTAAGGGGATTCGAACCCCTGACCTTCTCATTGCGAACGAGACGCGCTACCAACTGCGCCATAGCCCCAAGTGCTCGACCACACTAGCACCCGCCAGGCCCGCACCGAAATCGATCGGAGCCGGCCGGGCGTGCCGCGATCTCAGACCGCGCGGCGGCGACGCATGATCGCGTCGAGGTCGGCCTGCTGGTACGCGTCGTCGCCGATGACGCCCATACCGGCCCACTTGCTGGGCTGTTCCGGCGCGGCCTGCGGGGCCGGCGCGGACCGCTCCGGCTGCGGCGCCGTCGGTGCGGCCCGCAGCCCGAGCCGCTCGGCGAGCCGACCCTGGTCGTGCGCCGACAACGAGGCGACCGCTTCCTCGACGTCCGGGCGCATCCGCGACACCGTCGCGAGCGACGGGTCGGCGTCCCCGGCCCGGATCGCCGCGGCCTCGGCGTCCGCTTCGGCCTTGGCTTCGGCGACGCGCTCCTTGAGCCGCGCGGCGAGCTCCGCCGACGATTCCGGGGACGCCACGGGAGCGGCTGGCCGCTCCACGTAGAGCGGCTTGGGAACACGGCCGGGCGTCCAGGTCCGCTCCGTCGCCGGCGCCTCGGTCGGCTGTTCGCTCGTGAGCGGCGGGGCAGGATCGGTCCAGGCCGTCGTCGGACGGGAGGCACGGGTCGCGCTGGCAGGAGCCGCTGCGGCCCGCGCCTTCCGCGCCTGGGCCACCTGATGCAGCTGGGCGAGGACGGCTGCGGACCCGCCGGCGGCGACGATCCCGGCGACGGCGACGAGCCATGCGCCGGGTGCCGCGACGAGCACCACGAGCGCGACGACGAGGCCGAGCACGCCGAGGCCCGTCGCGCCGAGCCGCGAACTACGCATGCGCATCGCGGTCAGCGCGGGGACCGCCGAGGCCCGCTCGAGCGCCGGAGCCTGCTCCGCGAGTCGTCGGGTGATCTCACGCTGCCGTGCGGCTTCGTGCGCGCGGACGATCGCCGAACGCTTCGCCTCTTCGGACTTCGCGACCTTCTGCGCCTCGGCGAGGGACTTCGCGTTCATCTCGATGCGGACCTCATCTGGGAGCTCGGCCGTCTGCGCGAGGATCCGGAGGGTCTGCTGCAGCCGGATCGCGTTCCGCTCGGTGGCGAGGTACTGGCGACGGGCTGCCCACGAGGGCATGAGGTAGACGAGCCACAGCACCGCGGCGACCAGCAGGACGATGCCGCCGCCCCATGACCCGATTCCCATGGGGAGAGGCTAGGGGCGGGGATACTTCGCACTCGTGATTGCGTGGCGTGTGTTGCGCGTGTCGTCGGGAGATTCGGGGTCCCGGGCCGGTTCAGGCGCGCGGGCCGGTGATGATCGGCATGGCGGCCTCGTCGCGCGCGGCGAGGGGCACGCTGCCGACACCCGGGGGCACCTGTCCGCGGACCCAGCGCTCGAGGATGCCCTCGCGCACCTCTTCCGCGACGAGCGCGAAGCAGAAGTGGTCGCGCCAGTCCCCGTTGATGTGGATGTACCGCCGGCGGAGTCCCTCGTACCGGAACCCGAGCTTCTCGACGACCCGGAGTGACGGCGCGTTCTCTGGACGGATGCAGATCTCGATGCGGTGGATGCCGACGGTGCGGAAGCAGTGGTCGGCGGCGAGTGCCACGGCGATCGGTGTGACGTTGTGGCCGGCGGCGTTCTCGACGACCCAGTAGCCGATGGAGGCGCTGGCGAGCGATCCGTACGTCACGCCGGAGACGTTGAGCTGGCCGACGAAGCGACCGTCGAGCTCCATGGCGAACGGCAGTCCGAGTCCCGCGCGGGCATTGGCCTGGAGCGCGCGGATCGAGCCGCGGACGTCGGTGGACACGTGGCCGGACGGGTTCGTCGCCTCCCAGGTGCGGAGCCAGGAGCGGTTCGTCGCGAGCGCTGCGTCGAGGTCACGGGTGTCACGGAGCCGGAGGGGGCGGATGGTGACCCGCCCGTGGGACAGGGTCGGGATCGTCGTCATCGCTCAGGTTCCTCCGGTGCCCCGGGGAGGCTCCGGAGCGGGGTGTCCCGCACGGGTCCGGCGGTACCGGACCCGTGCGGGATGGGTCGACTCATTCGCCCGCGTTGAACTCCTTCAGCCACGACTTGAGGTCGGGGCCGAGGTCATCGCGGTCCGAGGCGAGCTGCACGATCGCCTTGATGTAGTCGAGTTTGTCACCGGTGTCGTACCGGCGTCCACGGAACACGACGCCGTACACGCCGCCGGTCCACTCCTCCGCACTCGCCATCTTCATGAGCGCGTCGGTCAGCTGGATCTCGCCGCCCTTGCCCGGCTCCTGCTTCTCGAGCACGTCGAAGACCTCGGGACGGATGACGTAGCGGCCGATGATGGCCAGGTTGGAGGGCGCTTCGCCCTGCGCCGGCTTCTCGACGAGGCCGGTGATCTTCACGACGTCGTCGGTGTCGGTCTCCTCGACCGTGGCGATGCCGTAGAGGTGGGTCTGCGACTCGGGGACCTCGAGGAGGGCCACGACGGTCGCGTTCTTCTCGCCCTGGACCTCGATCATGCGCTGGAGCAGCGGGTCGCGGGCGTCGATGATGTCGTCGCCGAGGAGCACGGCGAACGGCTCGCGGCCGACGTGCATCTTGGCGCGGAGCACCGCGTGGCCGAGGCCGAGCGGGTCGCCCTGTCGGACGTAGTGCATGTCGGCGAGGTCCGTGGACTGGTTCACCTTCTGCAGCTTCTCGTGGTCACCCTTCTTCTTGAGGGTCTCCTCGAGCTCCGACACGTGGTCGAAGTGGTTCTCGAGTGCGTTCTTGTTGCGCCCGGTGATCATCAGCACGTCGGTGAGTCCTGCGCCGACGGCCTCTTCCACCACGTACTGGATGGCTGGCTTGTCGACGACGGGGAGCATCTCCTTCGGCATCGCCTTGGTCGCGGGGAGGAAGCGGGTGCCCAGCCCTGCCGCTGGGATCACCGCCTTGGAAATCTGGAAGCCCATGCCAATGACCGTATCGGATGCCCCCATTACGGGGACGTAAACGAAGAGAGGACACGGGATGAGGACACGATCAGTCGGAAAGCCGCATCGACGCGATCGTTAGACTCCCTCGCATGATCCCCGATCTCGGCAACGAGAAGCGCGCGCTGCGGGCCGAGCTCCGCCAGCGCCGACGCACCAGGACCACGACCGAACGCGACGAGGACACGACGGCGCTCACCGAGACCCTGCAACGGTTCGCCGAGGAGCGTCAGGTCGAGTCGATCGCCCTCTACCTCTCGGCCTCGGACGAGCCGAACGTCCGACCGTTCCTGAACTGGGCGTTCGAGCGCGACATCCGCGTGCTGCTGCCCATCACCCGCGAGGACGGGTTGCTCGACTGGGCGGTCGGCGACGGGTCGAGCGAGACCGAGGGGATCTCCGGCATGCCCGAGGTCGTCGGCGAGGTGCTGTCCCCGCTCGCGATCAACGACGTCGACGCGATCCTCACCCCGGCCGCCGCGGTCGGACACGACGGCGTCCGGATGGGCTGGGGGCGCGGGTACTACGACAAGACCCTCGGGTCCATGGCGAAGCGTCCGCCCGTCTATGCTGTGATCTTCGACGCGGAGTACCTCGACGAGGTCCCGCGCGAACCCCACGACGAACCCGTGGACGGCATCATCACGCCGTCGCGCATCATCACGTTCCGGAGCTGACGTGCCCACCTACTCGTACCGCTGCACCGAGTGCAACACCGCGTTCGACATCAAGCAGTCGTTCTCCGACGCCACGCTCACCGAGTGCCCCACGTGCGGCGGTGTCCTGCGGAAGGTGTTCTCGCCGGTCGGCGTGACGTTCAACGGCGGCGGCTTCTACCGGACCGACTCCCGCCCGGCACCGAAGTCCGAGGGCTCGTCCAGCAGCGCGCCCGCGAAGTCCGAGTCCGCGAAGGCCGCGCCGGCCGCCGCGCCCGCTGCACCCGCTGCACCCTCGAAGCCCGCCGCGTCCTGACGCCCGTCGCGCCTCCTCGCTAGGTTTGACTGGTCGCCGCCCGGCGGCCGTCCTCGACCCGGAAGGAGACCCGTGAAGGGCTTCAAGGAGTTCCTGCTCCGCGGAAACGTGATCGACCTGGCCGTCGCCGTGGTCATCGGTGCTGCGTTCACCGCCATCGTGACCTCGATCGTCACGAACGTGATCAACCCGCTCATCGGCGCCGTGTTCAACGCGTCGATGCTCGACAAGACGCTGATCGTGCACATCCCGACCGTCTCCGGAGGAGACGCCTCCCTGAAGTTCGGCGCGGTCATCGGCGCGGCGATCAACTTCATCATCATCGCCGCGGTGGTCTACTTCGCGCTGATCCTGCCGGTGAACCACCTGATCAAGCGCACGTTCGCCAAGCTCCAGAAGGACGAGGAGCAGACGCCGCAGGACGTCCCGCCGACCGACGTCGAGGTCCTCGTCGAGATCCGCGACCTCCTGCGCTCCCAGCAGGGCCGCTCGCTCGACGGTGGCGCGCACGTCGCGCCGAACGACGCCCCCGAGGGCCCGGGGCTGCCGAGCACGACGAAGCTCTAGCGAGCCGTTCTCGATCGCACCCGCTCACGAACATCGCGCCCCGTCACGACGGGGCGCGATGTTCGTACGGGGGCGCGACGCAGAGGTGGACGTTCGGGCGTGGCCCGGCGCGACGCAGAGACCGCGGCCGCTACGCGGCGGGGACGCGGCGGCGCTTCGCGAGCATCGCGGCGAAGTACTGCGCACCCGCGAGGACGTGCCCCGCGGTGCCGAGCCACACGAACACGAGGGCCGTGATCCGGATCCAGGAGTGCTCCGACGCCCACGACGTCTCCGAGAACAGCAGCACGGGCAGCCCGACGAAGAGCAAGGCGGAGCGGATCTTCCCGGTCCACGACACCTTGAGGTCGGGGTCCCCCTTGAACCACACGCTCGACAGGACGGCGAGCAGGGCATCGACCACGACGATGATCACGACGACGATCCACGGCAGCAGCCCGACGAGCACCAGGGAGAGCACGACGGCGATGATCGCGAGCCGGTCGGCCACGGGGTCGAGCGCGGTGCCGAGCTTGGAGCCCTGGTCGAACTTCCGCGCGATGAAGCCGTCCGCCCAGTCCGAGACGCCGAGGACGACGAGCGAGACCAGCGCCCAGCCGGGGTGCCCCTGCACGACCAGGATGACGAACACCGGGATGAGCAGGAACCGGACCAGCGTGATGAGGTTCGGCCAGGTCTGCCAGTCGGGGCGCTCGCGCACTGCGGGGTCGGTCATCAGCTGCTCTCGTCGGGGGCCGGGGCCTCCAGCGTACCTACCCCCAGTGGGGAGGGCGGTCGCCGAGCAGGCGGGCGTCGTTCTCGCCGCGGTCGTGCCGGGGCGGCTCCGGGGCCGGGGACGGGTCGGAGCCCGGCACCGGCTGGGTGGTGACGCGCCTGCTGCGCCGCACCGCGCCTCCCGTCCGCTCCGGGGCCGGGTTCGGACCGACGGGAGGCTCGGGTGCGGCCGCGTCGTCGGCTCGCGACCACGTGCCCACCAGTTGGTCCGTGCCGGGCGTGACCGGACCGGCGGCCCGGGAGGCCCTCCGACTCATCGACGGGCCGGTACCGGGGGGATGCTGATCTCCTGCGTTGCCCCACGGTCGACACCGAGGACGGCCGCGACCGTGTTCGCGACCCGGTCCGGGTCGGAGAACAGCTGGAAGGCGTGCACGCGCACGTAGTGCCAACCGAGTCGACGGAGGACCTCAGGACGGAGCCGCAGCGACTCACGGAGCGAGCCCTGCTGGAGCGTCGCATCCGTCTCGATCGTGACGCAGACGCCGCCGTGCGCGGCCACCAGGCCGAGCTTGCCGCGGTGCCCGAGCGCGACGGGGATGCCGCGCATCTCGAGCCGGCGCGCCAGGTCGACGAGCAGCGGGTCGGAGTCGTCGGGGACGTACTCGGCAGTGGTGCGGGCGCGGACCTCGGCGAGGATCTCGGCCAGGGCGACGGTGCCGTGGCCCATACGCTCCGCCTCGATGTCGGACGGCTGGAAGCACGTGACGATGACCATCGAGCGACGCGCACGGGTCATCGCGACCGCGAGGAGCCGCTCGCCTCCGGGCTTGCCGAGCGGACCGAAGTCGCGCAGGACCCGGCCGTGCGGGGTGCGGCCGTAGCCGATCGAGAACACGACGCGGTCACGGCTCTGCGCCACCGACTGCTCGAGCGTCGCGACGATGAACGGCTCCGCACGGTCTCCGATGACGAACTCGGTGAGGTCCTTGTGCCCCTGCGCCGCGGTGAGCACCGCCTGCTCGACACGCACGGCGTGCTTCGCCGATGCCGTGATCACCATGAGCGACTCGGTGGGACGCGTCCGGGCGTGGTCGATGACGAGCCGGACCACGCGGTCCACCTCGGCGTCGACGCTCTCCACCGCGCCGGACTCGGGGTCGGGAACGGCCTTGCCGTCGCTCACGTAGTCGAGTGCGATCGAGCCGTGGCCGAGGAAGGAGCCGGCCCACGGCAGCGACTCGATCCGGCCGCCGTAGAAGCGACGGTTCACGAGCTCGGCGAGGTCCTCGCCGCCGGCACGGTACGACGTCGTGAGCGACAGGGTCGGCAGCAGGGTCGAGAGCTTCGCGAGCGCGGAGTCGGCGTGCAGGGCGTCGAGGGTCTCCTCATCGACCTGCAGTGCGCGGTGCGTCGGGTCGACGGCGATCCGGAACGGGGACGGCGTCTGCGTCACCGGGTCGCCGAACACGACGGTCTGGCGGGCACGGCGGACGGCGTCGACGGTCTCCGCGATGGTGACGGCACCGGCGTCGACAAGGATCACCGTGTCGAACGGCATCGTGTCGGCGATCTGCGGGACCTCGTACGGGGACGCCAGCCACACCGGCGCGATCGAGCGGGACAGGTGCGGCGCGGAGTCCTGCAGGAGTCGCGAGGTGATCGCGCCCGCCTTGAGCTGGGACTTCAGCGCCGCCGCCTCTTCCGGCCAGTCGACGAGGCCGACCTTCCAGTTCTCGGCGAGCTGCCACGCGAGCCCCTGCGAGACACCGGCGGCGTGCGCGTCGTCGACGAGGCGGAAGTCGGCCTCGACCCGGTCGAGCATGTCGGTGTTCGCGCCGAGCAGTGCCCGGTCGGACTCGAGCATCGTCTCGAGCGCCGACTGCCACCAGGCGAGTTCGAGCTCGGCCGGCACCTGGGTGTCCGGGACGTGCCGGTTCGCGAGGTCGGTGATGAGCGGCTCGAGCTGCAGGTCACGGAGCGTCTGCATGAGCTCGGTGCGCTCCTGCAGGTTGTGCAGGACGTCGGAGTCCGCCGCGAGCGTGCCGATGTACGGCACGAGGTCCTCGACGGGCATGTTCGCGAGTTGCTCGTCGCGGCTGGTGCGACCGAGCGGCTCGTCGAGGCGCGCAAGGTCCTCGACCACGTTGGAGAACAGCACCTGCACGTCCGCGATGCCGGTGGGGACCTCGGGGTTCACGCCGGCGGCGACGTAGCGCTGCCAGAGCACACGCTGCTGCTGCACGCGGGAGAGCGCTTCGTGCAGGTCGGACACGTGCACACCCGGTCGGACGTACTCGCGCGCCAGCTTCTTCAGCCGGCGGCGGTTGGTGCTCGACATCGGGGCGCCCTCGCCTCGGGGCGCGGTGGCGGCCACGAGCTCCGAGACCGAGCGGTCGAACACCACCGGCAGGAAGCGGTCGAGGGTGTCGCGGATCTCGGTGAGCAGGCGCAGGTAGATCCCGAGCTCGTTCACCGTGGTGAACTGCCGCATCCGGGTGGACGCGATGAGTTCGTGCGCCCGCTGGAGCAGCGTCGGCAGGGCGCCGTCGTGCAGGTCCTTCGCGATCTTGTGCGCGCGCTGGGCACCGTCGCTCGACGAGAACTTCGCGCCGTACCAGGGCGAGTCGTCCGGGCCGTATCGGAACTCCCCGAGGTTCGCGGCGCTGACCATCGTCTCGGCGACGCGGGAGCGCCCCTGGACCATGGCGGCGACGGACTGCTTCGAGAGCCGTGCCGTCGTCGACGGCGGGACGGGCAGGAGCGACAGGCGCGAGAGCTCGACCAGGCAGTCGAGGACGCTGACGCCGAAGTCGCGGTCGGTGCGGGACAGGGCGCCGCGGTAGTCCTTCAGGACCTTGCGGAGGCGGACCAGGGCGTCGTCGACCTCGCGGAGGCTCGGACGGGTCGCCTTCTCGTTGCGCGCGATGGCCCGGACGACGTCGCGGCGGAGCGTCGACGGCGTCACGGCGACACCGGGGAGCTGCACCTCGGCGAAGCGCGCGGCGATCCCACGCAGGGTCGCGCGGCGCGGGCTCACCACGAGGACGCGCTTGTTCGCGGCGACGAGGCCACCGAGCGCGTTCACGATGGTCTGCGTCCCGCCGGTACCCGGGAGGGTCTTCACGACGATCGAGTTGCCGGCCGTGATCTGCGCGATCACGTTCTCCTGCTCGTCGTCGGCGTCGAGCAGGAGCGTGTCGGTGTCGGGGCTGCGCTCGTCCGACGGGGTCTGCTCGACCGGACGGTAGGACTGCTCGACCTGCCACTTGGCGCTGGGGTTGCCGGCGAGGGCGTCGAGCACCGGGTGCGACAGGTCCTTCGTGTCCTCGACCAGGCCGGTGGCGACCTCCGCGAAGGTCGACACGACGAGCCGGGCGTGCACTGAGAAGCCGGGGATGTGCGCGGTCAGCCCGCGGAGGCGGTCGATCACCGGGTTCGGGGTGAACGAGCCGTCCTGCTGGGCGAGCGCGACGAACGCCTGCGCGTCGAGCGTGACGCCGAACTGCTCACGGAGCGCATCGGCCAGGGCCGGGTTGAGGACGGGCTCACCGAGTAGGCGGACCTCGAAGTCACGGCCGTGACGACGGATCGCGAGCGGACGGAGGAGCACCGGGCCGCGGTACTGCTCGTCGCCGTGCTTCCAGTCGGCCATGCCGATGCCGAGGTTCACGGCGTCGATGCCGCGCACGGTGGCGAGCTCGGTGCCCTTCGCCTCGACGTGTCCGGCAGCGATTCGCGCCGCACGGAGGGCGACCTCGTCGCGGATCAGGCTGGAGAGCAGGGTGGTCTTGCCGGTGATGAACTGCGCGAGTCCGCCGGGGTGCGTCGTGGAGAGCTCGATGCGCGCACGCGGGTGGTCAGCGAAGTGCACGAGCGGACTGGTGCCGCCGACGCCGGCGAGCTGCGAGCGCCAGGCGTCCCAGACCGGCTCGGCCGCGTTCGTCGCCGTGAGCCGCGGGTCGCCGAGGCTGATCGCGTGCGGGCTCGTCATCTGGAGCTCGGGTCGGAGCGAGCGGTCGAGGTCGTCGTCGTTCGGGTCGGTGGTGGCGTCCGCGGTGCTCGTGGTCTCGTCCTGCCCGTGCTGCTGCTGCTGGTCGTCGTGCGGCTCGTCGCCCCCGACGGTCTGGTCGCCCCCGACGTGCTGGTCGCCCCCGGACGCGCGCGTGTCCTCGGCGGAGACGTCGTCGTTCACGTCGTCCTCGCCGCCGGTCACTCTGTCCGCGCGCCACACAACGCCCACTGTAGGCGGAAGGATCCCGCGTCTCTGGCAATGAACCGAGGTTTCGGGCAGATCGGGCGACCGGCGGGCGATCCGCGAGGGCGGTGTGTGGTACCAACGTGGCATGGCCATCGACGACCGCACCGCCCCGCCCACTGCCGCTCCGTCGCGGCGTCGAACGGTCCCCGCCGAGATCTCGCGCTCGTGGCTCCTCGTCGCCGGGACCGCGTCCGACCGCTTCGAGTCCGCCACCCGGTCCCGCGCGGACCAGGTGATCCTCGACATCGAGGACGCCGTCGACCCCGCCGCGAAGCCCGCCGCACGGTCCACCGTGGCCGAGTGGCTGACCGGTGGCGGCGACGCCTGGGTGCGGATCAACGACGTCACGACCGACTTCTGGGCCGACGACGTCGAGGAGCTCCGCGGGCTGCCCGGTCTGCAGGGCGTGATGCTCGCGAAGACCGAGAGCCCGGCGCAGGTCACCGACACCTGGCACCGTCTCGGTGGACAGACGCCGGTGATCGCCCTCGTCGAGTCCGCCCTCGGCATCGAAGAGGCGACGTCGATCGCCCGGGCGCAGGGCGCGTTCCGGCTGGCCTTCGGCAGCGGCGACTACCGCCGCGACACCGGGACCTCGGCGGACACGCTCGCGATGGCGTACCCGCGGTCCCGGCTCGTCGTGGCGTCCCGCGTCGGCGACCTGCCCGGTCCGATCGACGGCCCCACGGTCGGCTCGTCGCACCCGATCCTGCGCGAGCAGTCGCAGGTCGCGGTGTCCCTCGGGCTCACCGGCAAGCTGTGCCTCGACACCGAGCAGCTGCCGGTCATCAACGAGGTCATCTCCCCCACCCCGACGGACGTCGCCTGGGCGCAGGACTTCCTCGACGACTTCGAGGCGCGCGGGCGCGTCATCCGCGACGGCTCCGACCTGCCGCGACTCGGCCGTGCACAGAAGATCCAGCGACTCGCCGAGGCCTTCGGCGTCGAAGCACGATAGGGGTACCGCGATGACATGGTCAGCACCCGATCCCACACCGGGCCGCCCGACGCCCACCGAGTGGCAGCAGGGCGCGACGACCCTGTTCCCGCCCGGGAAGATCGCCGACCGGATCACCACGATCCTGCTCCTGGTCTTCGGGGCGCTCATGACGATCGTCGCCGCGATCGTGGGGCTGATCGTGACGATCTCCGCGACCGCGGCGTGCGACGCCGCAGCGGGGTGCTCCCCCGGCGGGTACTTCGGTGGCGCGGCGCTCGCGGTCGGCGGCGCGTTCGTGATCGGCGTCGCGACGGTGGTGCTCGCGATCGGTGCCTGGATCCGACGCCGGACGTCGTGGTGGATCGCGGCGGTCGGCTTCGTGCTCGCGGTGGCGTGCATCACGTGGGGCGGCGTCGTGTTCGCGGGCGCCGCGGACGACACGCCCTCGTCGACGGGACCGATCAGCAGCGGCGTGTGACGGCCTTCCCCTAGATTCGTCGGGATGGGGGTTCGGCGCAGACCACAGCACCCGTGGCGTGCACGGGCACGACGACGGGTCGGTCTGCTCGCCGTCACCACCGCCGTGGTGGCGTTCGCCGCTGCCACCGCCGTACTGGTCCTGGTGATCGGACCGGCCGCCGCACGGGACCGCTCCGCAGCGATCACGGATCCTGCCACAGCGCGCGCAGCGGTCGGTGTGGCGGTCGCACTGGACGGCCTCGCGGTCGCCGTGCTGGGGGTCCTCGCCCTGGTCGCCCTCGTCGTGGTCGCCACACGGCTCGACCTGGTGCGGTCGGCGGAGGACGCCCTCCTCACCGCGCGCGGCGCGACCCGCGGCCAGCTCGCACGCTGGGGTGCGGCGGAGGGGATCGTCACGGCCGCGGTCGGGTCGGCCGTCGGCACGGCCGTTGCCGTCGCCGTGTCACTGCCGACCGGACCGTCGACCGGCTCCATCTCGTCGGTCGTCACGGCCACCGTCTGCGCTGCCGTCCTGGTCGGCACGATCGTCCCCGCCGCGGTCGTCGGACGGCGCCGTCGGTCGACCACCGGGATCGTCGGGCAGGTCGTCGCGGCGGGCGTGCTCGTCGCCGCCGCGGTGTTCGCGACGTGGCGGCTCTTCACCGCTGGCGTCCCGATCGACGTCGTCCGGCGCACTGTCACGGTCGACGTGGTCGCCGCCGCGGCACCCGTCGTCTGGATCGTCGCCGGGGCGTCGGTCGTCGTGCTCCTCGGGAGCGTGGCCGCGCGGGTCGTCGCCCGGTCGGCCACGGGATGGCGCGGGCTGCTGCCGGCGCTCACCGCCCGCCGGACCGCGCGCACGTGGGCGTCCTCGGCGCCCGGGGTCCTCGTCGTCTCGATCGTGGCCGCCACCGGGGTGTTCGTCGCGGGATTCGCGGCGACCGTCGCCGAGGTGGACGACGACACCGCCCGCGCCGTCGTCGGTCCGGACGTGCGGGTGCGGTTGGACGGGGACGCGGTCGTCGGCGAGCGCTCGCCCCTCCAGCGCATCCGCCTCCATCGGCCGGCCTCCGGCAGCATCACCCCGGTGTGGACCGACACCGTCGGCGTGGGGTCCGTGGACGTGCCGATCGTCGCGACGTCGGCAGCACGTGCCGCCGCACTCCTCCCGGGCACCGGAGCGGATCGACTCGGCCCCGCGCACCGGTCAGGGGTGCCGCTGGTCCCGGGACGACGCTCGGTGTCGATCGACGTACGGACCACCGTGGCGACGTTCGACGACGTGCAGCGGCCGGACGCGGTGGGCTCGGTGCGGTTCGCCGCCTGGGTCGTGGACGACGACGGGGTTCCCGCGCTGGTCACCCTCACCAGCTCCGCCGACGGCACCGGCGCGGTCGCGGTCGGTGGCGCTGCTCGGCTGACGGGGACCCTGCCGTCCTCCGGGTCCGGCTGGCGTCTGCTCGCCGTCGAGCCGACCCTGACGTTCGCGTCCCGGCCCGCCGACACCGACTCGACGTTCACCTCGTCGCGGCTCCGTGTCGCCGTCGGGGCCACCGTCGACGGCGCCGCCGGGCCCGTCTCGGGCGAGACCACCGCGGTCGACCTCGCTCCGCCCGCCAGGATCGTCCTCGGCCGGTCACCGGGCAACGGGCGCCTGCCCGTCGTCCTGACCAGCACCCTCGCGGACCGTCTCGGTGTCCGGATCGGATCGCACCTGGACGTCACGCCCGCGTCCACGGGAAGCCCCGTCGCGAGCACCGTCCGGGCGATCGTCGCGTCAGTGCCGGGGACGGGGAGTCGCAGCGCCGTCGTGACGGACCTGTCCACGCTCGTCGCGACGACGATCGACGGGGGTGCCGCGCCCGCGGGCTCGGCCGTGCCGCGCGTGGGCGAACGCTGGATCACGACCTCCGACCCGACGTCCGTCGTGGAGTCGCTCCGCACCGGTCTCTCCCGTGGTTCGACCGTGACATCCGGTGCGGCGGTCCGGTCCGGTCCCGTGGTCGCCACCGCGGTGGCCGGCCTCGCCACGACCGCTGCCCTCGGTGCGCTCCTCGTGCTCCTCGTGCTGGCGATCGTCGGCGCCGAGCCCGATCCGGCGCGACGGGTGCTCCGGGCGCTCGGAGTCCCGGCGAGGCGGTCGGCGGCCGCTCGCGGGCTCGGCTCCTCCCTCCCAGCGGTCCTCGGGGTGCTCGGCGGAACGGCGGCGGGCATCCTCGCGGTCGGCACGACCGTGGCTCCGTTCGCCGTCGCGGCGGTCCCGGCGGCGCGCGGGCTCGTCGACGCTGCCCCGGTCGCGGTGACCCCGGCGGCGTTCGTCGCGCCCGTCGTCCTGCTCGTGGTGACCGCGGTCGTCGCGACCGTGGTGGTCGTGCGCGGACGCCGGACGGAGGGCGACTCGTGAGCCGGTCGCGACGCGCCACGACCGGTGCGGCCGCGCGTCGGGTCGCCCGATCGCACCGCGGTCCCCTCGTCGCGATCGCCGCGGTGGTGTACCTCGCCACCGTCGCCGGGGCGGTCGTGCTCCCCGTGCTCGGTGGGCTGCAGACCGCCGGGGTCCAGCACGACCTGACCAGGGCGACGCCCGTCGAACGGGACCTGCAGGCCACCTTCGTCGTGGCAGAGCCGGGCTCCGCCCCCGCGGACGTCGCCGGCTCCGCCGCCACAGACCCGGTCACGTCCGGCGCACAGGCGGCCTTCGTCGGCATCGCTCCCGCGCTGGACGACGCGCGACGGGCGATGCCGGCCGTCCTCCGGTCGGCCACCCGTCCCGGCGAGTACGTGGCGCAGACCGAGCTCATGCCGCTCGCCCAGGAGCCCTCGAAGCCCCCCGCGTACATCGCGATCGCGGCTGATCCCGGGTTCGCGGGACGATCGCACATCGTCGAGGGGCGGGCTCCGCGGCCGTCCACCGACCCGGGAGCGATCGAGGTCGTGCTCTCCCGTCCCGTCGCGTCCGCCGTCGAGTGGCCCGTCGGGACGACAAGGGTCGTCGCTGACACCGGGGGCGAGACGACCATGGACCTGGTCGGGACCTACGCCGCCGACGACCCGAAGGAGGACGCCTGGACGCAGACCCCGACGACGCTCCGTCCGGCGAAGCTCGCGCTCGGGCCCGGTGGGACGGCCGAGACCGGCGTCGCGTACGCCGCTCCCGGGTCGGCCGGCGCGCTCGCCGGCAACCTCCGCGCGGTCCACGGGCGGGCGTGGTTCGCGCTCCGGCCGGACGCGGTGACGACGGCGAACCGCGCGGCGCTGTCCGACGCCGCGAGGACCACGCTCTCCCGTCTCACACCACTGCCCTCGACGGTCTCGGGCTCAGCGCGCCTGACGACCGGCCTCCCCGGGCTCCTCGACGCCGCGGCTGCCCGCGACGCGACCGTCGGCACGCTGACCGCCGCGCTCGGGACGGGCCCGCTCGTCGCCGTGGTCGGGGTCATGGCCCTCGTCGCGCTCCTCACCGTCGAACGCGACCGGGACCGGTGGCAGCTCCTCGCGGCACGCGGCGGCGGTCGGGTGCTCCGCGGCGGTCTGGCTGCCCTCCTCGTCGCCTGCGCCGCCGTGCCCGCCGCGCTGCTCGGTGCCGGGACCGCTGCGGCCGTCCTCACGGCGATCGGCGCCGGCTCGGACGCCGGAACGGGAACGCTGGCGGCGGGGATCACGGTCGCAGCGTCGGCGAGCGCCGTCGTCCCGTGCCTCGCGGCTGCTGCGCTCGTCCCCGGTGGGCGGTCCCGGGCGCGCGCGCCACGACTCCGGCTCGTCGTCGAGAGCGCCGTCCTCGTCGCGACCGCGGTGGCGGCGTTCGTCTCGGCGCGTGCCGGCATCGCCACGGCCGCGCCGGACGGGCGCATCGATCCGCTCGCCGCCGCGCTGCCGGTGTTGCTCGCGGCCTCTGGCACCGTGCTCGCGACCCGGCTGCTCCCCGTGGCGTTGCGCGTCGTCGTGCGGGCGTTCCGCCGCGGCGCCGACCTGGCGGGCCTCCTCGGCTCGATCACGACGGCGCGAGGGGGCGTCGCCCGGACCGTCGCGATCGGCGTCACCACGGCCGGGGTGGCCGTCGCACTTCTCGGCAGTGTCGTCGGCAGCACGCTCGTGCACGGACTCGACGAAGCCGCGCGGCGGTCGGTCGGAGCGACGGTCTCGATCGAGGCCCCAGCGCTCGACGACGACCAGGTCACCGCGATCGGCCGGGTCCGCGGCGTGGCGTCCGCGACGGGGATCGCGACCACGGACGCCGTCAGCCTCGACACCCGGTCGGGAACGGTCACCTCGACGCTGCTCGTCGGCGACTCGGCAGCGCTCGGGGCGACGCAGCGCGGCATCCCCGGCGCGCTGCCCACCCCGAGGGCGCTGCGCGGTCCCGCCACGGCGTCGGTCCCGGTCGTCGTCTCGGAATCCCTCGCCGAGGACCTCCGGCACGGCGGGTCCGTCCTCGGGACGCGCGTCAGGGTGGTCGGGACCGCGCCGGACCCGTCGCCGTTCACGGACGCCGCGAAGTGGATGCTGGTCGACGTCCGGAACGCGTCCGACCTCACCTCGACCGGCAGCGTGGACCGGGTGCTCGTCGCGCTCAGCCTCGGTGCGGACGTCGACCGCGTCGTGCCGCGCCTCCGCGCGGCGGCCCCGGACGGCACCGTGCAGACGGCCTCGAGCGTCGCGCGCGAGCTCACAGCCGACCCGCGGGTGCCCGGCGTCCGGACGATCGCCGTCGTCGCCGCGCTGCTCGGCGTCGTGATCGGCGCCGGCGCGCTCGCCGCCTCGGGGTTGCTCGCCGCGGCCGGTCGGCGGGAACGCGGGCGACTGCTCGCCACCCTCGGCCTCGACCGCCGTCGGAACCGCCGGGTGATCGTCGCCGAGTCGGTCCCGCTCCTCGTCACGATCGTCGTCGCGGGGGTGGTCGTCGCGGCCGCCGCCGTGGTGCTCATGCTCCCCGCGGCCGACCTCAGGTCCTTCACGGGGAGCCCGGTGCAGCCGCCGGTCGCCCTCGACCCGTGGGTGTTCGGCGGCACGGTCGCCGTCGTCGTGGTCGCGCTGCTCACGGTGCTCGTCGTCGAGGTCGCCGCCGGCACGCCACCAGCACACCGTCCCAGTCCGCGTCCGCAGAACAGGAGCCGTCCATGAGCGACACCGAGGACATCGTCTGCCGCGACCTCGTCCGCATCTTCCGGTCCAGGGACGTCGAGGTGCAGGCCCTCCAGGGCCTCACGCTGACCGTCCGACGCGGCGAGATGGTCGCGGTCGTCGGCGAGTCCGGCAGCGGCAAGTCCACCCTGCTCGGCATCCTCTCGGCGCTCGACGAGCCCTCTGCCGGCACCGCGGTCGTGGCCGGGACCGACCTGTCCGGGCTGTCACCGCGGCGCCGCACGGCGTTTCACCGGCACGCCGTCGGCTTCGTGTGGCAGCAGACGGCCAGGAACCTCATCCCGTACCTCAGCGTCGCGCAGAACGTCGCCGCGGTGCTCGCCGTGGCCGGGGTGCGCGGTCGGGCCCGTGCCGACCGGACCGCGGCCGTCCTCGACCTGGTCGGCATGCGCGACCACGCCGACGCCCTCCCCGAGGACCTGTCCGGCGGGCTGCAGCAGCTCGCCGCACTCGGGGTCGCGCTCGCGAACGAGCCGCGCGTGCTCCTCGCCGACGAGCCCACCGGTGCGCTCGACCGTGAGAGCGCCCGCGCCGTCCTCGCCACCATGCGTGCCGTGAACGAGGCCAGCGGCGTCACGATGCTCGTCGTCACGCACGACGAGCGCGTCGCCGCCCAGGTCCGCAGGACGGTGCGGATCCGGGACGGCCGGACGTCCACCGAGACGATCCGCGACGACCTCGACACCGGCCCGGGCGAGGAGTACGCGGTGGTCGACGCGGCGGGACGCCTCCAGCTCCCGGAGTCGTTCCAGCAAGCGCTCGGGCTCCACGACCGGGTCCGACTGAGCCTGCACGACGACCACGTCGCGATCCGACCTGGAGCGGGCCGATGACCGCGGCACCGGTCCTGGTCGCCAGCGGCCTCGGGCACGACCACTACTCCCCCGCCGGTGTCGTCCGCGCGCTGGACGCGGTCGACCTCTCCGCAGACCGCGGCGAGCTCGTCGTCGTGCACGGCTCGTCCGGATCGGGCAAGTCCACGCTGCTGCGCATCCTCGGCGGCCTCGTCCGGCCGACGCGCGGCGAGGTCGCCGTCGACGGAGTACCGCTCGCGCCGCGCTCCGAGGACGAGCTCCTGGCGATGCGGCGCGACCGCGTGGCCTTCGTCTTCCAGGACTTCCGGCTGCTGGCCGAGCTGACCGCGGCCGAGAACGTGGAGGTGCCGTTGCGCATCGCCCGCGTCGACCCCGCCGAGCGGGACGACCGGGTCCGAGCGGCGCTCCGCGAGGTCGGCCTCGACGGCCACGGTGCGCAGCGGCCAGACGAGCTCTCCGGAGGCCAGCAGCAGCGCGTCGGCGTCGCCCGCGCCGTGGTGGGCAGACCGGGGCTGCTGCTCGCGGACGAGCCGACCGCCCAACTGGACAGCATCACCTCCGCCGGGATCGTGGACCTGCTCGCCGGGCTCGTCGAACGGACCGGTCTCGCGCTGGTGGTCGCCACCTCCGACGACGCGTTCGCGGACCGCGCGACGCGCGTGGTGGAGCTGCCGGACCGCTGACGGGAGGGTCGTGGCGGACTGGCCACGAGCCTCCCGTCCGGTGGGGCGTACCGTCTGCACCATGGTCACGGTGAGCCGGACGACGGTCGCGATCGTGGGCGGCGGGCCCGCCGGCGTGGTGCTCGGGCTGCTCCTCGCCCGAGCGGGGATCCGGGTGCGCGTCGTGGAGAAGCACGACGACTTCAACCGCGACTTCCGCGGCGACACGGTGCACGCCTCGACGATCCGGTTGCTCGACGAGCTCGGGCTGGGCGACCGCTTCCGGGCGATCCCGCAGTCACGGCTCGACGACTTCTCCCTGCCGATGCCGGACGGCTCCCGGCTGCTGCTCGGCGACTTCTCGCGCCTGAGCCCGCCGTACGACCACGTGGCGATGGTCCCGCAGTGGGACCTCCTCGACATGCTCGTCAGCGCAGCACGGCAGGAACCGTCGTTCGAGATCTCGATGGGGCAGGCGGCGTCGGCCCTGATCGTCGAGAACGGCGTCGTGGCGGGCGTGCACCTGCACCCGTACCGCGGTGACGGCGAGCACGAGGAGCTCCGCGCCGACGTCGTGGTCGCGTGCGACGGACGCGACTCCGTCCTCCGCGCTGCCGCCGGCCTCCGCCCGAAGCAGTTCCCCGTGCCGTTCGACACCTGGTGGTTCCGGCTGCCGAAGGAGCCGAGCGACGCGGAGACCGCACTCGTCCCCGCGTTCGACGGCACCGACGTACTGCTCAGCTTCCCGCGGCGCGACTACCACCAGGTCGCGTACTTCGCGCCGAAGGGGTCGGATGCCGCGCTCCGGGCCCGCGGCGTCGAGGACTTCCGTGCCAGGGTCGCCCGACTCCGGCCGTCGTTCGCCGACCGGGTGTCCGCGATCGGGTCGATGGACGACGTGCACGTGCTCGACGTGCGGATGGACCGCCTGCGCCGGTGGTGGCGACCGGCGTTCCTGTGCATCGGTGACGCCGCGCACGCGATGTCGCCGGCCGGCGGCGTCGGGATCAACCTCGCGGTGCAGGACGCCGTCGCGACGGCCGCGATCCTGGCGCCGGCGATCGTCGGGGGCGTCCGCGGACGGGCGCTGAACCGGACCCTCGCCGCGGTCGAACGCCGCCGGACCCCGCCGGCGGTGCTGGTGCAGGGCGCGCAACGCGCACTGCACCGCATCGTGTTCGAGCGCGCGTTCGCGGGGAAGCTGCAGGACGGACCGCCGCTGCTGCCGGTCCTGCTGGCGAAGTACGTGCCGCCGGCCAGCGGGGTCTACGCACGCGGGATCGCGTTCGGGCCGCTCCCCGAGCACGCCCCGGCGTGGGCTCGACGAGGCTCCTGAGTCCGGCGATCGAGCATCGGCGCATGCTGGGCGGATGAAGCAGCGAACCATCGGGGACACCAACGTCAGCGCGATCGGACTCGGCGGCATGCCGATGTCCATCGAGGGACGACCGGACGAGCGCCAGGCGATCGCGACGATCCACGCGGCACTCGAGGCCGGCGTGACGCTCATCGACACCGCGGACGCCTATCACCTGGCCGCACACGACGAGGTCGGGCACAACGAGGAGCTCATCGGCCGGGCGGTGCGGGAGTACCACGGCGACGCGTCCCAGGTGCTCATCGCGACGAAGGGCGGGCACCTCCGACCGGAGCCGGGCGCGTGGGCGCAGAACGGTCATCCCGAGTACCTCAAGGAGGCGGCCAAGGCCTCCGCGAAGCGCCTCGGCGTCGAGACGATCGACCTCTACCAGTTCCACCGCCCGGACCCGGCGGTCCCATACGCGGACTCGATCGGAGCACTCGCCGAGCTCCTCGACGAGGGCGTGATCCGGATGGCCGGCATCTCGAACGCCGACGTCGACCAGATCCGTCTCGCGAACGAGGTCCTCGACGGACGGCTCGTGTCCGTGCAGAACCAGTTCTCGCCGGCGTTCCGGTCGAGCGAGGCCGAGCTCGAACTCTGCGACGAGATGAGCATCGCGTTCCTGCCGTGGAGCCCGCTCGGCGGCATCGCGGGAGCGGCGGACCTCGGGTCGACCTACGCGGACTTCGCGACCGTCGCGCGGGACCGCGGCGTCACACCGCAGGTGATCGCCCTGGCGTGGGAGCTCGCGAAGAGCGACGTCGTCATCCCGATCCCGGGCGCGTCACGGCCGCAGTCGATCCTCAACTCGGTGACCGCGGCGACCGTGAAGCTCCGACCGGAGGACATCGCACGACTCGACGCCGCGCAGGCGGCTGCGGCCTGAGCGTCAGCCGCAGACCTCGCTCATCTTCTGCGTCGACTTCTGGACGTCGGTGATCGAGTCCTGCAGCTTCGTCGAGTCCACCGACTGCGGGTCCTTCGAGTAGGCCTCGAGCTGCGACACGAGGTTCGAGAACGACTGCTCGAACCCGGAGGCCGTCTCGTGGACGTCCTCGTTCGTCACCTTGTCGGTGGCCGCCTTGAGCTTGCCGTCGAACTCCTTGAGCTTCGCAACCGCCGTGGTCGGGTCGCTCTGGATCTTCGTCATCTGCGACTGCAGCTCGCTGGAGACCGACTTCATGTCGCTCTCCAGCGTCTTGCAGGCCTGCGCCTTGGTCTGTGCCTTCGGCGTCGGCGTCGACCCGCTGCCAGCCCCGCCGGACGCGCATCCAGCGAGCAGGACGACGGCGACGGCGGCTGTGGTGAGTGCGGCGAACTTCTGCATGGTGATCCCCCAGGGTCTGATGACGTGTCCCTCGAACGGGAACACGGATGCGCGACCGAGCGTACATGGGAAACCCACAGGGTCGGATGGCGAGGGTGTCGGGTCCGCACCACCGCCGGATGACGTCGCCGCGCGTACCGTCGTGGGCATGCAGGCCATCACGTACGACGAGCACGCGCTCTCCCTGACCGACCTCCCCGACCCGACGCCCTCCGACGGCGAGGTGCTCGTCGAGGTGGCGGCGGCCGGGGTGAACAACGCCGACCTGCAGCAGCGGCAGGGGAACTACCCGCCTCCCCCTGGAGCGTCCGAGATCCTGGGGCTGGAGGTGTCCGGCACGATCCGCGCGCTCGGCAACGGCGTCTTTGGTTGGGCCGTCGGCGACCGGGTCTGCGCGCTCCTCGCCGGCGGCGGGTACGCGACGCACGTGGTCGTCCCCGCCACGCAGCTGCTCCCGGTGCCGGAGGGCGTCGACCTCGTGGAGGCCGCTGCACTGCCCGAGGCAGCATGCACCGTGTGTTCCAACATCGGCATGCTCGCGGGGCTCCGTCCGGGGCAGACGCTGCTCGTGCACGGGGGTACCGGGGGCATGGGGTCGCACGCGGTCCTGTGGGCGAAGGCACTCGGCGCGACGGTGATCGCGACGTCTGGCGGCGACCGCAAGGTGGCCGCGTCGCGTGACCTCGGTGCGGACCTGGTGATCGACCACCGTTCCGAGGACTTCGTCGCCCGTGCGCTCGACTTCACCGACGGTCGGGGCGTCGACGTCGTGCTCGACGTGGTCGGACCGGACTACCTGGCGCGGAACCTCGAGGTCCTCGCGCCGAACGGGCACGTCGCCGTGATCGCGTCGGGCAGCGGGACCGAGGCACCGCTGCCGTTCGGGTTGCTCATGCGCAAGCGGGCGACGATCAGCGGGACGACGCTCCGCGCGCGGCCGCTCGCCGAGAAGGCCGCCATCGTCGAGGCCGTCCGGTACAACGTGTGGCCGTTCGTCGCCGACGGTCGCGTGCGTCCGGTGGTCGACGCCGTGCTGCCGCTCGCCGAGGCGGGCGAAGCGCACCGCCGCATGGCGGCGGGCGAGGTCATCGGCAAGCTCCTGCTGCAGCCCTGAGGCGCGCCGGGAACCGCCTGGAGGCCCGGTGCCGGTCCGGCGGACCGTCACCGGGCCTCCAGGCGGTTGCGGTCAGGCCGCTGCGCGCGCCAACGCGACGACCTGCATGCACTTCTCGCCGAACGTCGCGCGGAGCAGCGCCGCCGCGTCCTCGTCGTCGTCGAAGCGGGCGGGCATGTCGATCGCGAGCATCACGCTGAAGATCATCCCGGAGCCGAGGAAGCCCTGGACCTGCTCGTCGGGGATGCCGGCCTCGTCACGCAGGAACCGGTAGATGCCGAGGAACCCCTCACGGGCAGCCCGGCCGATGGCCGGCTCGGCGCCGGAGACGAACGCCTGCAGGAGCATCGTGTGCAGTCCGCGCGTCGCGGCGAGGTCGACGAACTGCTCCCCGATCGCGCGCGCCCGCTCGTGTTCGTCCGCACCGGACGGCAGTCCGTCGAGCGTCTCCCGCCAGGCGTCGACGAGCGTGGCGAGCGTGGCGTCGAGCACCTCGAGGAAGAGCGCCTCCTTCGCCCCGAACATCCGGACCACGTACGGCTGGCTGATGCCGGCGGCCTTCGCGATCTGGTCGGTCGTCGTGCCGTGGTAGCCCTGTCGGCCGAACAGGTCCCGCGCGGCGTCGAGGATCATCGCCCGGCGTTCAGCAGCCGGCATCCGACCGGTCCGCGACACTGCGGCATCTGCTCCAGAAGTCATGGTTGACAGGTTATCAGTCGATTACTACAGTCGCCAGCGTTAGTAATCATCCGATTACCTCAGAACGGACCTCCCGATGAAACGACGCATCCCCGTCTGGCTGGCGATCACCGCCGCGTCCCTCCCGATGTTCATGGCGACCCTCGACAACCTCGTCGTGACGAGCGCGCTCCCCGCGGTGCACGCGGACCTCGGTGCCTCCGTCGAGGAGCTGCAGTGGATCACCAACGCGTACACACTCGCCTTCGCCGCGCTGATGCTCCTCGCCGTCGGACTCGGCGACCGGCTCGGCCGACGGCACCTCTTCGTCGCGGGCATCGCCGTGTTCACGATCTCGTCGGCCTTCGCCGCGATGAGTACCGACCCCACCGCGCTCATCGTGTGGCGTGCCGTGGAAGGCGCAGGAGCGGCGGCGATCATGCCACTCTCGCTCACCCTGCTCGTCGGCAGCGTCCCCGACCGCACCCGAACCGTCGCGATCGGCGCCTGGGGCGGGATCTCCGGCCTCGGCGTCGCGCTCGGTCCCCTCATCGGCGGCGCCGTCGTCGAGGGCTGGAGCTGGCAGGCGATCTTCTGGCTCAACGTCCCCGTCGGGATCATCGCGATCCCGCTGGCACTGCTCGCCCTGCCGAACACCCTCGGCGCCCGGGTCCGCGCGGACGTCCTCGGCGTGGTGCTCGCCGGGCTCGGGGTCCTCGGTGTGGTGTTCGGCATCGTGCGGGGCAACGACGCCGGGTGGGCCTCGTTCGAGGTCCTCGCCGGGCTCGTCGGCGGCGGCCTGCTGCTCGTGGCGTTCGTCGTTCGCCAGGCCACGACCGACGCGCCGCTCCTGCCCCTCCGGTTCTTCCGCGACCGGAGCTTCACGCTCGCGAACATCGTCGCGATGACGTTCTCGTTCGGGGCGTTCGGCGCGGTGTTCATCCTCATCCAGTTCCTGCAGGTCGTGCAGGGCCGCTCCCCGCTCGAGGCCGGAGTCTGGACGATGCCGTGGACCCTCGCGCCGATGGTGGTCGCGCCGCTCGCGGGCATGGTCGCACCTCGGATCGGCACCCGCGTGCTGATCGCCGGCGGGATGGCGTTCCTGTCCGCCGGACTGTTCTGGATCGCCGGTGCCATGTCCGCCGACGTGACGTTCACGGGCCTGCTCCCCGGGTTCCTGCTCGCCGGGATCGGGATGGGCGCGGTCTTCGGGCCGATCTCGACCGCGGTGCTCGCCCGGATGCCGCAGGAGGACCACGCGAAGGCCTCCGGCTCGAACTCCACGCTGCGGGAGATCGGCGTGGCCCTGGGCATCGCCGTGCTGACCGCGGTGTTCACCGGCGCCGGTGGGCAGCTCACACCGACGGGCTACGTCGACGCGGCACAGCCGGCCGTGCTCGTCGGGGCAGCGGTGGTCGCGGTGTCGGCCCTGGTCGCCGTGTTCCTGCCCGCCGGGCGCGGGGTGGCGTCGGCGGAGCCGGCAGCGGCGGAGCTCGCACCGGAGCCGGCGCTCGCGGCATGACCGGCCGCACCCCGTTGCGGACATCGCGCCCTGTCACGACGGGGCGCGATGTCCGTGACGGGGCGCGGCGCCACGAAGCGCGGTGAACGCGCTACGCGCCGACGCGGGAGAGGAACTCCACCAGCGCCGGGTGCGTGGGAGCGTCGAGGACCTCGGCGGGCGTGCCCTGCTCGACGACCTCACCGCGGTGCAGGAACACGATGCGGTCGGCGACGTTCCGCGCGAAGTGCATCTCGTGCGTCGTCATCAGGATCGTGGAACCCTGGCGCTTCAGCTCGGTGACGAGATCGAGCACCTCGCCGACGAGCATCGGGTCCAGGGCACTCGTGACCTCGTCGAGGAGCAGCAGCTCCGGCTCCGACGCGATGGCCCGGACGATCGCGACACGCTGCTGCTGCCCGCCGGAGAGCCGGTCCGGGTACGCACCGGCGAAGTCCCCGAGCCCGATCCGGTCGAGCAGCCGGCGTGCGGTGGCCTCGGCGGTGGCGCGCGGGACGCCGTGCACCTTCCGCGACGCGAGCGTCACGTTGTCGAGCACGGTGATGTGCGGGAACAGGTTGAACTGCTGGAACACCACGCCGATCCGGGCCCTGGTGGCGTCGACGTCCACGCGCGGGTCCGAGATGTCGGCACCCTGCAGGAAGATCTGCCCGTCGTCGATGCCCTCGAGGAGGTTCACCGTCTTGAGCAGCGTCGACTTGCCGGAGCCGGACGCACCGATGACGCAGATGACCTCGTGCCGGTCGACGGTGAGGTCGATGCCGCGCAGGACCTCCTGGTCGCCGAAGGACTTGCGGAGTCCCTGGAGCTCGAGCACGGCGGTCATACGGTGCCCCCGATCTGCTCGCGGCGCTGCTGTCGGCGGGCGATGGCGTCGGTGACGCGGATGAGCGGCAGGCTGATCACGACGAACAGCAGACCCGCGACGAAGTACGGCGTGAAGTTGTAGGTCTCCGCCTGGGCGATCTGCGCCGAGCGGACGGCGTCGACCGCGCCGAGGATCGACACCAGGCCGACGTCCTTCTGCATCGACACGAAGTCGTTCATGAGCGCCGGCGTGACCTTCCGGATCGCCTGCGGCATCACGACGAGCCGGAGCGTCTGCGCGTGGGACAGCCCGAGCGACCGGGCGGCGAGCCGCTGCGAGGGGTGCACGGCCTCCATGCCGGCGCGGAGCACCTCGGCGATGTACGACGAGTACGTCAGGATGATCGCGACCGTGCCCCAGACCTCGGCGGGCAGGCGCGGGAAGATCCCGAGCCCGGGGATGCCGTAG
The DNA here is from genome assembly GCF_044746705.1 of Curtobacterium sp. NPDC090217. Taxonomy (NCBI): domain Bacteria; kingdom Bacillati; phylum Actinomycetota; class Actinomycetes; order Micrococcales; family Microbacteriaceae; genus Curtobacterium; species Curtobacterium sp. NPDC090217. The sequence goes on from NZ_JBIVCR010000001.1 coordinate 53,968, forward strand.
CCGACGAGGTACAGCACGATGATGAGCGGCAGCCCACGGAACAGGTCGGTGTACCCGGTGGCGAGCATCCGCAACGGGAAGAACACCGGGTTGCGCAGACCCCGGACGACGGCGAGCAGCGTGCCGAACACCGCGACGCCGATGGCGGCGAAGAACAGGATCCGGATGTTCAGCCACAGGCCGAGCAGGATGTCCGGGAACGTCGACACGGCGGTGCCCGGGTCGAAGAACGACTGCTGGACCGCAGCCCACCCCGGGGTGTTCACGACGCCGAAGTAGACGACCACCAGCACGACGACCGTCGACACGACGGATGCGAGGACCGCTCGACGCCCGCGCTGTCGACGGTAGATCCGCCGCTCGAGCTCGACCTGACTGGGAGCCGCCGTGACGGCTGTGGGGACCGTCACCTGCGCTACTTCAGGACGGGGGTGTTCGTCTCGGACGACAGCCACTTCGTCTGGAGCCGCTTGAGCGTGCCGTCGTCGTCGAGCGTCTGCAGCGCCTTGTCGACCTTGCTCGTGAGCTCGGAGCCCTTCGGCAGCACGAACCCGAACTGGTCGCCCTTGCCGTCCGACGGGAACTGCGCGGACACGGTGCCGTCGTCGAGCTGCGCTGCCGCCATGTAGAAGGCCGTCGGCAGATCGGTGACGATCGCGTCGATCTGGCCGGACTTCAGCGCGAGCACGGCGTCGTCGTTCGAGTTGAAGACCTGCGGGGTGACCCCGAGGACGTCCTTCACGCTGGCGATGCTCGTCGAACCGGTCGCGACACCGATCGCGTCCTTCTTCAGGGAGTCGACCGTGGTGTCGTCGACGGCCTTCGACCCCGAGGTCGTGACGACCGCCTGTGTGGTCGTGTAGTACGCCGAGGACATGTCGACGGCCTTCTTGCGCTTGGCGTCGATCGAGAACTGCTGGATGTTGAGGTCCCAGTCCTTCGGGCCGGGAGCGATCGCGCTGTCGAAGGTGCTGCGCTTCCAGACGACGTCCGACTGCGCGTAGCCCATCTCCTTCGCGACGGCGTACGCCACGGCCGACTCGAAACCCTTGCCGGACTGCGGCTTGTTGTCCTCGACCCAGGGCGAGTACGCGGGCTGCCCGGTCGCGATCGTGAGCTTGCCGTCGGCGACCGTGCCGTCGGCGCTGTTCCCGCTCCCCGATGCGCAGGACGAGAGGGCGAGGGCGGCGACCGCGGCGGTCGCGACGGCGATGGAGATGCGGAGGGGACGAGTCACGGTCGGGCCTTCGTGCAGGGGGTGGGGGCAGGGAGAATCGTACGGGGAACTGGTACACCACCGCGACCCGGCCCGTCACCGAGCGACCCGGTCCTGGTAGGATCACGACGCGGGCTGAACCGAGCGCATGCTCGGCTGAGGTCTGAGATCAAGGGGCGTCCCAGCACGGGGCGCCCCCTTTCTCGTTCGTGGTCGGCGTCGCGCGTCGTGACCGTCAGGGCCAGACGACGATGGCGTCTCGGCGTGCTGTGGTCACCTCGGTGCGCCACACCGGCCGGAGTTCGTCCCACATCGTCTGGTCGCAGACACTCCCGCTCCGAGCGCCGGGCGCCTGGAACCGGCGGAACGCGGTGTACGCGACGAGGTCGGCCGCCTGGATGAAGTAGGACGACGCAGAGTCCCGAGGGACTGGGTCCTCGACAAGGAGCGGCGCACTGACTCGACGGCCGCCCGGTGCGAAGCTGTGCCGCCGGAATCGACGATGGATCGCCCGGACGGTGGTGTCGTCGCCGGCATCGTGGACGAGGATGATCGGCCGCCCGAGGCGTTCCGACCGGATCCGGAGGCGCTGGAGCGGGGAGGTCCACGCCCGTTCCTCCGGTTGGAAGTCCATCGGACGGGCTTCCTTGTCGATGACCACTGCGAAGACGCCGGACGCAACGACGGACAGAGCAACGAGGGATCGACGGAAGACGTCGCGCCGCTGCCCGTCCCCGAGCCCCAGGTCCCTGAGGTCGCCGCGACCCCTCAGGAGGACGTTCGCCTTCAGCTCGTGCCGAACGAGGATGCCGTAGGTGTCTCGCATCTCCCGACGCACCTCTGCCAGCCAGTCCAGCCGATCGGTCCAGTCACCGCCGGGGACCAGCACGCACCCGAGCGTGTAGGTCCGCGTCGCCCCGGGAGAAGCGACGGGATCCCCCTTGTCACCGGTCTCGTCGACGTAGGCGAACTCGAACGGCGCGTCGATCGCTGCTTGCGCGAGCGCAGGTACAAGGCCGGGATCCATCCGGCCAACATACCAATGGAGAATTTCAGTCAGCCAGGGTGAAGTCCTCGAACGAGAACCCCGGCGACACCAGACAGCTCAGCAGGACCTCGCCGTCACCGGGGAGGGTCCGCTGCCACACGCCACCGCGGACGAACGCCTGCGCGTCGTTCACCCGGTCGCGGCCGGCATCGGCACCGAGGGTGATCTGCGCGCCCGGTTCCGGCTGCTCACCGTCGCCGCCGAGCTCGAGGACCACCGAGTCCGGCCCGTGCCACATCCAGATCTCGTCGCTCGTGACGCGGTGCCACGCGGACGCCTCACCCGGGGGCAGGAGGAAGTGGATGAGTGTCGCGGCCGGCCGCTCGCCCCCGGGGGTCGACACCGTCGCGGGCGACGTCCAGGTCCGGACGTACCAGCCGCCCTCCGGGTGCGGCTCCATCCCGAGTGCCGCTGCCCGCTTCGGGACGTCCAGCCACTCGATGATCTCGCCGTCGACCGTCCGCCGTGCCATCTGCCCGTTCATGCCACCATCATCCCGCGAGACGGCCGTCGTCTGCGAGACGGCCGTCCTCCGCTCGCACACGCCCACGGATCACCGTCGCCGCGGCCCGTCCGGCACCGTCCTCGACGAGCTCCGCGAGCGCATCCGGCACCGTGCGGGCGTCCACGTCGAACACGGCGAGGTCCGCTCGGGCCCCCACGGCGAGGTGCCCGATCCGGTCCGGGCCGACGGCGAGCCCCATCGCGTGCGCTCCACCGAGCGTGGCCGCCGCGAGCAGTCGCTCGTGCAGGTCGTGGTCGCCGTAGCCCTGCGCGCGGGCGATCCGGTGCAGCGCGGTGACGTCGGCCATCAGGTCGAGGGAAGGCGACGAGGACAACGAGTCCGTCCCGATCGCGATCGGGCTCCCCTCGCGGAGGTAGTCGGCGACGGGCGGCGGGTCGAGGCCGATGACGGCGTTCGAGCGTGGGCAGAGCGCGACGGCGGTGCCGCGGGCGCGGAGCAGGGCTCGGTCGGCCGCGGTCATGTAGACGCCGTGGGCGATGTGGCAGTCCGGCCCGAGGACGCCGAGCCGGTCCACGAACGACGTCGCGCTCGCGCCGAACCCGAGCGCGCGCATCGCCCGGAACGACGGCACGTTCGCGAGGTGCCAGTCGGATCCGTGCTCGGGCGACGTGGCGAGGCGCTCCCCCTCGAACGCCGCCTCCCCGAGGTGCAGGTGCAACCGGAGCCCGCGCTGGCGGACGATGTCCGGGAGTTCGAGGAGCGGCGCGACGTCGAGCGAGTACGGCGCGTGCGGGGAGAGTCCTGCACCCGGCGTCGTTGGGATCCGGGCGAGTTCGTCGAGCACCTGGTCGCGCCCGTGCTCCTGCCACGCCGCGTTCTCCCAGTCCATCACCTCCCAGTAGGCGATCCCGCCGAGGCCGTACGTCTCGAGCGCGGTGGCGGCCTCGATGTCCGTGACGATGTCCGCGATGCTCGTCACCCCCGCCATGATCGACTGCGCAGCCCCGTCGGCAGCTTCGGCCCGCCAGTCGTGCGGTTCCGCGTACTCCTCGTTGAACGCCGCGGCCCAGTCCTCGAATCCGCCGTACTGGCCTCGTCCGACACTGGCCATGCCGGTGTACTGCAGGTGGGAGTGGGCGTTCACGAGCCCGGGGAGCAGCGCCCCTTTCCACCGCCGCTCGGTGAACGTCGTGCCGTCGAGTTGGTCCAGGACCCATGCGCGCTCGCCGACGTGCAGGATGCGTCCGTCGCGGACCGCGACCGCGCCGTCGGCGATCGGCGGCGCGGTCATCGGCACGACGATGCGCGCCGAGTGGACGGTGGTCTGCTGGTCGCTCATGCAGGGTCTCCGAAACGGCGGGTCCGGACGTCCGGCTCGCGTTCGGCGGGTTGGCTGGCGACACGGACGGGAGGCTCGGGTCGACTCCCGAAGGCGACCAGCGCCGCGCGGGCGGTCGCCTCGTCCACCGCGGGGTCGATGGGCACGACGGCGCGCGGCAGCTCGTCGCCGCGCTCGAGCAGCATCCGCACGGCGCCGAGCTGCGCCGCGAACGAGAGGTCCATGATCTCGACGGGGTTGCCCTCGGCAGCGGTGATGTTGATGCACCCACCGTCGTCGAGCACCACGACGCCGTGGCCGTCCGGGAACGTGAACCGTTCCGCCTGCGGCCCGACCGTCGACCGGGAGGCACCGGCCGCGAGCGCGTCGTCGATCGCGATCTCCTGGTCGACGCCGCCCGCAACCGCGACGACCGCGTCGGGAGCGCAGGAGCGGAGGACGTCGACCGTGATCGTGTCGCGGACGCCCGTCGCACTCATCACGAGGTCCGCGTCCTGCACGGCGTCGGCGAGCGGAGCGACGGCGTGCCCGGCGAACAGCGCCTGCAGGGCGCGGACCGGGTCCGTCTCGGCGACCGTCACGGTGAAGCCGAGCGCGCGGAGCACCAGGGCGACCCCCTCGCCGACGTGTCCGTACCCGGCGACCGTTGCCGAGCCTCCCGACCGGATCCGGTGCGCGACGGCGGACGGGAGCCCGTCGACCAGGTCGAGCGTCGCGAAGACCGTCGACTGCCCGGTGCCGTACCGGTTGTCGAAGAACGTCTTCGTGCGGGCGTCGTTCACCGCGACCACGGGGATGCCGAGCTGCCCGCGCTCGGCCATCACGCGCAGGGGCCGGAGGCCGCTCGTCGTCTCCTCGGCGGCACCGAGCATCGTCGGCAGCAGGTCGGGACGCTCCTGGTGTGCGAGGCGGATCAGGTGCGAGCCGTCGTCGAGCAGGATGTGCGGGCGGGTGTCGAGCATCGCGAGTGCGAGCGCCTTCTGCTCCGCGAGCGTCGCGGTGCTGCCGGCGTGGACCGTCAGTCCCGCGTTCCGGAGGGCGTCCGCCACGGCGTCGTCGGTCTCGTCGGCATGGGCGTAGACGACGACCTCGGCACCGGCGTCGCGGAGCAGCAGGCTCAGCACGGCGGTCTTCGGCTCGAGGAACATCGCGACGCCGATGCGGGTGCCACGGAGGAGTCCGCCGTCGCGGAGCTCGGCGGCGACGGCGCGGGAGACCGGCATCGAGCGGCGGGCCCAGCGCAGGCGGGCCTCGGCGGCGAGGTCGGCCTCGGGGTCGCGGCCCGTCGAGACCATGAACACGTCGTCGGAGGTCATCGGCACCCCGAGCACGCCGGGTCGGGCGGGGGCGACGGGGCCGAACGCGTCCTCGTCGACTGCCGGGGTGTGCCGGCCGGCGTCGATCACGATCAGGGTCGCGCCGCGGGGGCGGTCGGACTCCCGCTCGATGACGGGCGTGCTGTGCTCCGGTGTGCCGAGGCACCAGAGCTGGTCGATCGGCTCGTGCTCATCCGCGCGGAGCGCGCCGAGACCGGTCAGCAGCGCGTCCAGCGCGGCGACGTCTCCGCGCTCGCCCCCGACGATCCGGAAGCGGCGTGCGGCGACGAGCATGTTCGTCGTCCGCGCGAAGTGCCGGACGGCCGCGGATGCCCAGGCCGCCGTGTCGGGGTCGGAGCGTAGCGGCATGGTCCCAGGGTAGAGCTGTGCGGTAGCCGGTCGGTGCGTCCGGCGGGGCGCTCTCGGGGTCGGTCTCAGCGGAGCACGTCGGGGCGCGGGGCGTCCGCCCAGCCGGGCGCGGCGGGGGCGCCGAGCTGCCGCGTGCGCTTGCGGTAGTGCACCTGGATCCCGATCAGCACGGCGACGCCGATCGCGGAGACGATCGCGAGTCCGACGAGGTACAGCGTCGACGAGAGCCCCACGATCGACGCCGGCACCGCGCCGTTCTGCGCCACGGAGATCGGCGTGCCCGTGATGAGGAACGCGAGGAGGGTCGAGATCGTGGAGTTCGAGTCGTAGAGCCCGTGGAGCAGCGCGACCACGACGTAGGTGACGAGGATGCTCCAGGCCCAGCGGAACCGCGGCCGACCGTGCGCGGCACCGAACAGCACCGCCCCGAGGATCGCGGTCCAGAGCACGTGGCCGACCGGGGAGAGGATCGCGCGGAGGACCTCGGTCTGCAGCAGTGACACCAGGTCGATCCCCCGCGAGGTGATCGCGGCGTTGAAGGCGTACCCGGCGGACTCGAACGCGGCGAACCCGGCGCCGACGGTCGCGCCGAGCAGGGCTCCCTGCCGAGCCGTCTTCGGGCGGACGCGCCATCCGACGACCACGAGGAGCACGCCCTTGACGAACTCCTCCACGAACCCGACCGCGACGTAGACCAGGGCGTTCTGCTGCAGGTCCGACTCGAGCAGCGACGCCCCGAGGACCCCGAGGATGCCGCCGACGAAGAACGCCGTGACGAGCTGCATCGTGCTGACCGTGCCGGTGACCCGTTCGATGACGAAGAGCACCACGGTGAAGGGCACGAGGAAGCTGCCGAGCAGGATGATCGTCGGCACCAGGTTGGTGTTGCTCGTGTACACGGTGACGACGATCGTCACCGCCCAGAGCACGAAGCCGACGAGCAGCGTCTTCCACCACCAACCACGGCGGTGGTGCGGGTGGGCGACGGGTTCGCTGGCCGTGGACATGGGACCATCGTGCATCGCCGGCCAGCGCCGTGCCCGGATCGGTGCCCGACCTGAGGAATGTCTCCTGCGCTCCGGACGTAGTGTCTGGGTATGAGCGATGAGACATTCGACCAGGTGACGATGTTCGGCGCGGACTGGTGCCGCGACTGCCGACGTTCGAAGGCGCTGCTCGACAAGCTCGGTGTTGAGTACACGTACGTGGACGTCGAGGCGGAGCCGTCGGGAGCCTCGCGTGCCGAGGCGATCAGCGGGCGCAAGAACATCCCCGTCGTGGTGCTGCCGAACGGCAAGCACTTCGTGGAGCCGTCCGACGCCGAGCTGCAGGCCGAGCTCGAGGCGTCCGGCGCCGTCTGACGGGGGTCTTTCCCGCGAAAGCGACGGAATTCGCCCGGAATCCGCGGGCACAGTGTCGCTTTCGCGGTAGGGACCTGCGCCCGTCCAACACGCGGACATCGGATGAATCGGGCATGATGAGCGCGTGATCATCGACGCTCACCAGCACCTCTGGGACCCCTCCGACCGTGCGTACCCCTGGATGGACGACTCCGTCGCGCCGATCCGACGCCGGTTCGACGCGTCGGACCTCCACGCGGTCACGGCCCCGGCCGGTGTCACGGCGACGATCGTCGTGCAGGCCGTGCACGACCCGGGCGAGACCGCGTGGCTCCTCGCGCAGCCGGAGCCCGTAGCCGGCGTCGTGGGATGGGTCGACCTGACCGCGCCGGACGTGGCCGATCGACTCGCGGCGCTCCGCACGGCCGCAGCGGGATCCCAGCAGCGCGGGTCGCACCCGCCGCTCGTCGGCATCCGACACCAGGCCCAGGACGAGCCGGACCCGTCCTGGCTCGCCCGTGAGGACGTCGCCCGCGGTGTCCGAGCCGTCGCCGCAGCAGGACTGGCGTTCGACCTCCTGATCCGCGGAGCTCGAGAACACGCGGCAGCCCTCACCCTCGTCGACTCGGTCCCCGACGGCGTCTTCGTCCTCGACCACGCCGGCAAGCCAGACATCGCCGGCAAGCCAGCCATCGCGCACGACGATTCCGACTCGGCGACTGCCTGGCGGGCACGCATGCGGGACTTCGCCGCCCGGCCGAACGTGGCGTGCAAGGTCTCCGGGCTCCTCACCGAAGCCGGCGACGACTGGCGGCACCGCCCCGTCGACCGGTACGTACGGGACACGGTGCACACCTTCGGCCCCGACCGCTCGATGTGGGGCTCGGACTGGCCGGTCTCGACCCTGGCCGCGGACTACGGCACCTCCCTGCGCACGACAGCCGACGCCCTCGCGGACCTGTCCGACACGGAACGCAAGGCCGTGCTCGGCGGCACGGCGGAGCGTGTGTACCTTGCCGGAGTACAGCCCCAGACATAGGATGTCTGCACTGCCCGCTGCACCGGCGCAGCGCAGAGAGCGAGGAACGATGAAGTTCGCACGACTCGGCCCCCTGGGACGCGAGATCCCCGTGGCCATCGACTCCGACGGCGAGGCCCTCGACCTCCGGCCGATCACCACCGACATCAGCGGTGCCTTCCTGTCGTCCGACCCGGTCGGCCGCGTGCAGCACGCCCGCAGCGCCGGCGACCTGCAGCCGGTGCCCGACGCCGACGGCCTGCGCCGCGGAGCGCCCGTCGCCCGCCCGGGCAAGGTCGTCTGCATCGGCCTGAACTACCGCGACCATGCTGCCGAGACGGGTGCCGACATCCCCACCGAGCCGATCGTGTTCATGAAGGACCCGATGACCGTGATCGGCCCGGACGACGAGGTCCTGGTTCCCCGGAACAGCACGAAGACGGACTGGGAGATCGAGTTGGCCGTCGTGATCGGCACGATGGCGCGGTACTGCGAGTCCGAGGACGAGGCCGCGACGCACATCGCGGGCTACGCCATCGCGAACGACGTCTCCGAACGCGAGTTCCAGCTCGAGCGCGGCGGGCAGTGGGACAAGGGGAAGTCCTGCGAGACGTTCAACCCGCTCGGCCCGTGGCTCGTCACGCCGGACGAGGTGACCCCGGACGCCATCGCCCTACGGCTCAGCGTGAACGGCGAGGTCCGCCAGGACGGCACGACCGCCGACATGGTGTTCCACCCGGCGGAGATCGTCCGGTACCTCTCCCAGTTCATGGTCCTGTACCCGGGCGACGTCATCAGCACCGGAACGCCCGCCGGCGTCGCGCTGGCCGGGCACGCCCCGTACCTGCAGCCGGGCGACGTCGTCGAGCTCACCGCGGACGGCCTCGGCGCCCAGCGGCAGACGATCGGGGCCGCCTGATGCCCGGCTCGCACGAGGGGCTCCGTGCGATCGTGACGGGCGGTGCCTCGGGCATCGGCGCGGCGATCACGTCGGCACTGCAGGAACGCGGCGCGACGGTCGCCGTGCTCGACCTGCAGACATCCGGCGTCACCGACGGCACGATCGCCGTCCCGTGTGACGTCGGAGACGACGAGAGCGTCCGCGCGGCCGTCGCCACCGCGGTCGAGCAGCTCGGCGGACTCGACGTCCTCGTCAACAACGCCGGCATCGGCGCGCAGGGCACGGTCGAGGGCAACCCCGACGACGAGTGGCGCCACGTGTACGAGGTCAACGTCCTCGGCGTCGTCAGACTCTCCCGTGCCGCGCTGCCGCACCTCCGCGCATCGGGGAACGCCAGCATCGTGAACACCTGCTCGATCGCCGCGACCGCCGGACTCCCCCAGCGCGCGCTGTACTCCGCGACGAAGGGCGCCATCGCCGCACTCACCCGCGCGATGGCCGCCGACCACATCCGCGAGGGCATCAGGGTCAACGCCGTGAACCCGGGCACCGCGGACACGCCGTGGGTCGCACGGCTGCTGTCGACCGCCGCCGACCCGGCAGCCGAACGCGCCGCACTCGAGGCACGCCAACCCCACGGGCGCCTGGTCGCACCGGAGGAGGTCGCCGAGGCCGTCGCCTACCTGACGAGTCCGCTCGCCCGGTCCACGACGGGCGTCGACCTGGCGGTCGACGGCGGGATGCAGGCACTCCGGCTCCGGCCAGCCTGATGGCCCGGCGGCTCCGCCGCGCCGGTCGGGAGGCTCGGCCCGGGTATCGTCGGGACGTCCCGACCCAGCGTGGTCGGGTGGAGGGACCGCCATGGCTTCGCTGACCGACGACGCGATCGCGCGCATCCAGCAGATGATCGTGACCGGCGAGCTCAAACCCGGCCAGCGCCTCCCGCCCGAGAAGGAACTCAGCGAGTCCCTCGGGCTCTCCCGGAACAGTCTCCGCGAGGCGGTGAAGGCCCTCGAACTCATCCGCGTGCTCGACGTGCGACGCGGCGACGGCACCTACGTGACCTCGCTGGAGCCCTCCGTCCTGCTCGAGGCGGTGTCGTTCGTCGTCGACATGCACCACGACCGCTCGCTCGTCGACCTGCTGGAGGTCCGTCGCATCCTGGAGCCCGCGTCCGCCGTGCTCGCCACCGCCCGCGCCTCCGAGCAGCAGATCGACGAGCTCGCCACGCTCATGGGCTCGGTGGGCGAGGACACCGGCGTCGAGGACCTCGTCGCGCACGACCTGCTCTTCCACTCCACGATCGCGGGCATCGGCGGGAACCAGTACCTGTCCGGGCTCCTCGACGCCCTGTCGAGCAAGACCGTGCGCGTGCGGGTCTGGCGTGGTCTCACCCAGAACGGCTCCGTCCAGCGCACCCTTGACGAGCACGCCGCGATCGTCGACGCCATCCGCCGACGGGACCCCCAGCTCGTGCAGGCGCTCGTCGTGTCACACGTCGAGGGTGTCGAGCGCTGGCTGCGCCGTTCCCTCGACTGACACGTCGTCGGATCAGCCAGTCCGCGCACTCCTGGCCGCGTCGAGCGGTTGACGTGTTCGATGGGACGTCGGCCCTGACTCCGGCAACCATGCCGCGGCAACCGCACCCACGAGGAGGAAACCGTGCTCGGTCTCATCATCAGCTTGATCATCATCGGACTCATCGCCGGCGCCATCGCGCGACTGGTCATGCCCGGCAAGCAGCACATCTCGATCCCGATGACCATCCTGCTCGGCATCATCGGCTCGTTCGTCGGGGGCTTCCTCGGCTTCCTGATCTTCCAGCACGACCCGATGGACGGCTTCTTCCAGCCGGCCGGCATCATCGGGTCGATCATCGGCGCCATCATCGTGCTGTTCATCTACCTGCGCGTCACCGGCCGCAAGTCGGCTCGCAGCTAGGGTCTACCTCGGCGCTGATCGCGCCCCCGCACGAACATCGCGCCCCGTCTCGACGGGGCGCGATGTTCGTTGTGGGGCGCGACGGGGTCAAGCGGGCAGCAGGGCCGCCGTCTCCAGGTCTGCCCAGAGCGCGTCGGGGACGGGCACCGCGGCGCGAGCGGCGTTCTCGCGCACCTGCGCTGCCGACTGGGCACCGACGGCGACCGTGCGGACCGCTGGTGCCCGGCGCGGGAACGCCAGCGCGGCCTCCGGCAGCGTCACCCCGTGCCGCGAGCAGACCGCGGCGAGCGCCCGGGCCCGATCGACCAGCGACGACGGGGCCGGGGCGTAGTCGTACGTGGTACCCGGCGCGGGGAGCGGGTTGCTCAGGAGCCCGGAGTTGTAGACACCGACCGCGACCACGTCGACCCCGAGCGAGGCGCACCGGGAGACCAGCGCCGCCGCCGGCTGTTCGAGCAGCGTGTACCGCCCGGCGAGCATGATGACGTCGCAGATGCCCGTGTCCACGGCGGCCGACAGCGCCGACACCGAGTTCGAGCCGACACCGACGGCCTGCACGACGCCCTCGTCCCGCAGGCTCGCGAGCGCCGGCAGCGCCTGGGCCAGCCCGTCGGACAGCGAGTACACGTCGGGGTCGTGCAGGTACGCGACGTCGACGTGGTCGAGGCCGAGCCGCACGAGGGACTCGTCGAGCGACCGGCGCACCCCTGATGCCGACGGGTCCCACCGTCGCACGAGGTCGTTCGGCACCGCGAACCCGTCGTCGTCGACGCCGTCGCCCGGTCCGGGGACGAGGAGCCGCCCGACCTTCGTGGACACCCGGTACGAGTCCCGCGGCCGACCGGCGAGCGCCGCGCCGAGGCGTCGTTCGGACAGCCCGACCCCGTAGTGCGGCGCCGTGTCGAACCCGCGCACCCCGGCGTCCCACGCGGCATCGACCGTCGCGCGGGCATCGGCGTCGGAGACCTCGCGGTAGAGGTTCCCGAGGTTCGCGCACCCGAGCCAGAAGGGCCCGACGTCGAGGTCGAACGGCACGCTCACGGCTGACTCGCCAGGGTCCACACGAGCGGGATCCCGTCGTCGTCCCCGGAGTAGTCGTCGTCGGCCTCGAGCAGGGGGTTGATCACGGCCTGCCACTCGGCGTTGACGGGGTCGTCCGCCAACGAGCGACGCATCGCCCGGTAGTCGGCGACCTCGATCAGGTGGACGAGGTCCTGGCCGTCGCGCCAGATGCTCCAGTTCGACACCCCGGCGGCACGGAGCCGGTCGGCCAGCGCCGCCGGGACGGCGGCGTGCACGCGGTCGTACTCCGCCTCCGCCCCGCTCCGCAGTCGCGTCCGCGAGAGGATCCGCTGCATCAGTCGCGCAGGAACAGCTCGACGACGGGCACGGCGACGTCCGGTCGGACGATCGGCAGCGTCAGGGTCAGCGTCCCTGCCGGCTGCCCACCGAGCCCGGTGTTCTGCGCCCGGGTCCCCGGCGGGATCTCGCGGTAGTGGATCTCGGACGCGTCGTTCAGCAGCTGCGCGTACTCGACGCGGCCGGCGAGGTCGGGCAGGTGCACGTGCTCGAACGGCCACGTGAACAGGTGCAGGTACAGCCGGTTGCCGTTCTGCGTGTAGACGGTGCCCGCCGGTGCCCGGAAGGACGAGGGCCCGGCGCCGTACACCGACCGTGCGTGCCGGTCCATCCACGACCCGATCTCGGCGAGCGCCGTCCGGGCGACCCCGTCGAACTCGCCACGACCGGTGGGTCCGACGTTGAGGAGCATGTTCCCGTTGTTCGACACCCCGTCGACGAGCATCCGGACGAGCAGGTCGGTGCTCTTCACGTTGAGGTTGTCGCGGTCGTAGCCCCATGAGCCGTTGAGCGTCTGGCACGCCTCCCACGGCACCTGGACCCCGTCGACCTCCATCGGCTTGTCCGGCTGGTACTGCTCTGGGGTGACGATGTCGCCGGGCAGATCGAGCCGGTCGTTGACGATGATGCCGGGCTGGAGCCGACGGGTCAGCTCCAACAGCTCCGAGGATCCCCAGTCGTCGCGGCCCTTGCCGCCCCAGATGTCCTCGTGGTCGTTGTCCCGGTACGAGAAGTCGTAGAACAGGTAGTCGATCCGCCCGTAGTCCGACAGCAGCTCCGTCACCTGTCCGTGCAGGTACTCCCGGTACCGCGCCATGTCCCGGCCCTCGTTGAGCGCCGCGATGGCGGACTCGCCGTCGTCCCGTCGCGGGTGCACCCCGTCGATGGTGAAGTCCGGGTGGTGCCAGTCGATGAGCGAGTGGTAGAACCCGACCCGGAGCCCCTCGGCGCGGACGGCGTCGACGAACTCGCGGACGATGTCCCGGCCGAACGGCGTGTTCGTGGCCTTGTAGTCCGTCAGCGCCGAGTCCCAGAGCGCGAACCCCTCGTGGTGCTTCGTGGTGAGCACGACGTACTTCATGCCGGCCTCCCGCGCACGCCGAGCCCAGTCGGCGGCGTCGAACAGGTCGGGGTCGAAGTGGTCGAAGTACTTCTGGTAGTCCTCGTCGGTGATCCGCTCGCGGTTCTTCACCCACTCGTGCCGGGCGGGCAGGGCGTAGAGCCCCCAGTGGATGAACATGCCGAAGCGGTCGTGGGTGAACCAGGCGGGCAGGCCGTTGGCGGCGGGGTCGACCTGCGGCTCTGCAGGTGCGGTGATGGTCATGGTGGCCAGTGTTCCTTTCAGGAGTGCAGCACGTCACCGGCCGCCGAGGCCGGAGGTGACGATGCCCTTGACGAGGTGCTTCTGGAGCAGGACGAGCAGGATGACGGTCGGCAGCATCGAGATGACCGAGGCGGCCATGACGAGGTTCCACTCGGAGCCCTGCTGCCCGAAGAACTGCTGTAGGCCGAGCGGGATGGTGCCGTGGGCCTCCACGTCGTTCACGACGACGAGGGGCCACAGGAACGAGTTCCAGTACGAGAGGAACGAGAACACCGCGAGCACCGCCATCGTCGGGCGGGCGAGCGGCATCATCACCGAGAAGAAGGTCCGGACGGGTCCGGCACCGTCCACCCGTGCGGCGTCGTCGAGCTCCTGCGGCACGGTGAGGAAGAACTGCCGGATCAGGAAGGCGCCGAGCGCGGTGAACGCCCACGGGATGATCAGCGCCTGGAACGTGTCGACCCACCCGAAGCCCTGCATCATCACGTACATCGGGATGACGAGGACGTCCTGCGGGATCATCAGCGTGACCAGGAACAGCATGAACACCGTGTTCCGCCCGCGCCAGCGCAGGCGTGAGAACGCGTACCCGGACAACACCGCCACGGCGACGTTGATCGCGGTGCCGACCGCCGCGACGAACACCCCGTTGAGGATGAACCGCGCGAACGGGAGGTAGGTGAACGCCTGGACGTAGTTGCTCCACTCGAGCGACCGACCCCAGAGCGTCGGCGGGGTGGTGAAGACCTGGTCGGCGGGCTTCAGGCTCGTCGCGACCATGTACACGAGCGGCGAGACGAACAGCAGCGCGACGAGGCACAGCAGGGCGTACCCGATGGCGTGTCGCACCCGGCCCGGCCGTGGTGCAGTCTTCGTCCTGGCGACGGCTCGGGGGTTGACCGACCGGTTCGACGTGGTGGCGAGGCCGCCGCGGACCGCTTCACTCATAGTGCACCCACCGCTTCTGCCCGAGGAACTGGACGGCCGTGATCCCGAGGATGATGACGAACAGCACCCAGGCGCCGGCCGAAGCCAGGCCGAGCTGCTGGTTCTGGAAGCCCGTGTTGTAGATGTACTGCACGAGGGTCTCGGTCGCGGTGCCCGGGCCGCCCTTCGTGAGGACGAACGGCTGCACGAACACCTGGAACGAGGTGATCAGCGTCATCATCGTCGCGAAGAACACCGATGGTGAGATGAGCGGGAACTTGATCGCCCAGAAGGTCTGCCAGGCGTTCGCCCCGTCGAGCTGCGAGGCCTCGATCTGGTTCTCCGGCACCGCGTCGAGCGCCGCCGAGAAGATCAGCATGTTGTAGCCGAAGCCCTGCCACACGCTCATCGCGACGATCGCGAGCATCGCCCAGTGCTCGTCGGCGAGGAAGTTCGGTGCGTGCACGCCGACGGTGGACTGCAGCGTCGCGTCGATGGCACCTCCCGGCTGGTACAGCATCCGCCACACCACGACGTTCGCGACGATCGGCGTGATGGTCGGGATGAAGAACAGCACCCGGAAGACGTGTCGGCCAGCGATCCTCGGTGTCAGCCAGGCGGCGAGCCCGAGCGACACGACGAGGTTGAGCGGCACGTACAGCACCACGAACAGCGCCGTGTTGAGGGTGACCGTGCGGAACACCGGGTCGGCGAAGAGCCGCGCGTAGTTCTCGATGCCGGCGAACGACCGCGCGCCGAGCGTCGGCCAGTTCATGAAGCTCACGACGAGCGACGCGATGATCGGGAACGCCGTGAACACGACGAGGCCGATGGAGTGCGGTGCGGCGAACGCGGCACCCCACCAGGTGCGGCGCCCGACCGGGCCTGGGTCGCCGCCCTGCCGGTTCGGCGCGGCCGTGCCGGCCGCCACGGCGGTCGCGACCGCCGGGACGGCCGCGGCGGCCGGTGGGTCCTGGATGGTGGTCATGCGACGACCTCCTCGTCGTTCGCGCGGTCCTGGGGGGGGGTGGGATGGGACGGACTGGAGGCTCGGATCGCGTCGCGAGCACGGCCTCCAGTCCGTCAGCTGGTCACTGGGTGCCGAGCTGGCCGGCGATCGAGGACATGGTCTCCTTACCGGAGGTCTGCCCGTTCACCGCCTGGAGCGCGTACTGCGTGAACAGCTGGGACAGCTGGTCGCTCTGCTTGTTGCCGAGCAGCGGCGACGACTTCGCGAGTGCCGCCTTGAGGGCGGGCTCCGCGCCCTCGATGCCGGCGCTGGAGTACCAGGCGGCCTGTGCCGCGGTCCGACCGGGGAACGCGCGTCCCTGCTCGGCGAGCGAGGTCAGGACCTTCTCGCTGGTCATCGTCTGCACGGCCTTGAACGCCTGCTCCGGGTACTTGCACTGCTTCGAGACGCCGAAGCCGGAGCCGGCCGCGAAGGTCGACGGGCCGGACGTCCCGGCGGGGAGCGTCGTCACGCCGAGGTCGAACGTGACCTTCGCCTTCTGGCTGATGAGCGACCACGGACCGTCGGTGTACATCGCGACCTTGCCGGCGGCGAAGTCGTTGCCCGGTGTCGACGAGTCGGACGACGCCTGCGTCGCGTAGCCCTTCTTCACCAGGCTGGCCATCCAGTCCAGGCCGTCCGCGAACTTCGCGTTCGTCGCGTCGAGCTTGCCGCCTGCGGTGATCACCCGGCCGCCGTTGTAGCCGTAGATCATCGACTCCAGGTTGAGGTCGGCCACCGTCGAGCCGTACTCGGTGATGCCCTTCGCCTTGAGCGCAGCCCCGGCCGCCTCGAAGTCGTCGACGGTCCAGCCGGGCTCGGGCTCGGCCACACCAGCCTGCTTGAAGAGGTCCCGGTTGTAGAACATCATGATGGGCCCGGTGTCGTACGGCAGCCCGTAGAGCTTGCCGTCCACCTTCATGCCGTCGAGCGCGGTGCTGTCGAACGCCGACAGGTCGGTGCCGTCCTTCTTGGCGAGGTCGTCGAGCGGCAACAGCGACTCGGTGTAGTTCGCCGCGCGGAGCGACTGCATGCTCACGACGCACTGGGCGCTCCCGGCGCTCAACTGCGTGCTGAGCTTCGTGAAGTAGTTCTCGAACGGAGCGCCCTGGATCGTCAGGGTGATGCCGTCCTCGCTCTTCACGGTGTCGGCGACCTTCTGCCAGGCGGCCTTGTCCTCCTTCCCGGCGATCCACATGGACCAGGTCAGGGCGTCCTTCGACTGGCTCCCGCCGGCGCTGCTGCCGGAGGAACAGCCGCTGAGCACGAGGGCCGCGGCTGCTGCCGCCGCGAGCCCGGCGATGATGCGTCGTCGTTGCATCGGAGTCTCCACTTCGTCGTGGTGATCGGGTGAGGGGGTGTGGTCAGGCGACGCGGACCGCGTCGCGTGGGGAGTCGACGGCCCAGACCGGGCCGTCGGGGAACTCGTACGTGTCGAGGGAGTCGGCGAGCATCTCGGTGCCGGCACCGGGAGCGGTGGGGGGCCAGTAGCGGCCGTCGTGCACGTCGACCGGGGTCACGAAGTGCTCGTGGAGGTGGTCGACGTACTCGATGCAGCGGGTGTCGAGGTCGCCGGACAGCGCCACGGCGTCGAACATCGACAGGTGCTGCACGGCCTCGCAGAGCCCGACACCGCCGGCGTGCGGGCAGACCCGGACGCCGTACTTGCCTGCGAGGAGAAGGATCGCGAGGTTCTCGTTGACACCGGCCACGCGGGTCGCGTCGATCTGCAACACGCGCATCGCCTCGGCCTGGATGAGCTGCTTCGCGATGACCCGGTTCGCCATGTGCTCCCCCGTCGCGACCGGGATCGGGGCGATGCGGCGGGCGATCTCGGCGTGGGCGAGCACGTCGTCGGGGCTCGTCGGCTCCTCGACCCAGGCGATGTCGAACGGTCGGAGTCGATCGATCCACGCCACCGCCTCGTCGACGTCCCACCGCTGGTTCGCGTCGACGGCGATCCGGATGTCCGGACCGACGACGGCACGGGCGATCCCCATCCGGCGGACGTCCTCGTCGACGTCGCCACCGACCTTGAGCTTGATCTGCGTGAAGCCCTCGTCGACGGCCTCTCGGCAGAGGCGGGCGAGCTTGTCGTCGTCGTAGCCGAGCCAGCCGGGGGTGGTCGTGTACGCCGGGTAGCCCTGCGCTTCGAGCCGCGCTCGACGGCCCGCGCGGAGCGGCTCGGCCTCGCGGAGCATCGCGAGCGCCTCGGCGGGGGTGATCGCGTCGGTGAGGTAGCGGAAGTCCACCAGGTCGACGAGTTCCTCGGGCGCGAGGCCGGCGAGGTGCGCCCAGAGCGGCTCCCCTGCGCGCTTCGCCCTGAGGTCCCAGAGGGCGTTCACGACGGCGCCGATCGCCATGTGCATGACGCCCTTCTCCGGGCCGAGCCAGCGGAGCTGCGAGTCGTGCACGAGTTCGCGCCAGGTGCCGCCCATGTCCGCCAGGAGTGCTTCGGCGTCGCGACCGACGACGTGTCCGCGGAGTGCGGCGATGGCGGCTTCCTGGACCTCGTTGCCGCGGCCGATGGTGAAGACGAAGGCGGATCCCGCGAGCCCGTCGAGTGCGTCGGTCGTGATCTCGACGGTCGCGGCGGAGTAGTCGGGCGCCGGGTTCATGGCGTCGGACCCGTCGTGTTCCCGAGAGGTCGGGAACCGGATGTCGCGCACGCGCAGACCGGTGATGCGGCTCATCGTGTCTCCTGCCCGTCCGGTCACCGTCGACCGAACGAGGCAATCAAAACATCCGATGTCTACCGCGTCAAGCGTCTATTTCGTCACGTTCTGGCGTCATGTCCACCGCAACCACCCGATGACTGGGTGCGGGCCGGGTCCCACGCCCGGGCCGCGCCGAGTGGTCACGACATGCCGTCGGCGGGCCGCCGAGCGGTCACCATCCGTCGCTCCGCGGGCCGGCGGGCGACAGTTCGTGACCAGTCAGCGGAGGGGAGCGGCACGTCGTTACACCTCGGGGCAGCGAGAGACGGGCGGCGGACGGGAGGCCCGTGGCGGGCGGACACGAGCCTCCCGTCCGGCGGGCAGTCGCGACGCGACCTGCCGCAGACGCGCGCCGAGTGGTCACGACATGCCGTCGGCGTGCCGCCGAGGGTGCACGAAGTGTCGCTCCGCGGGCCGGCAGGCGACAACTCGCGACCAGTCGGCGGACGTGAGCGGCACGTCGTGACACCTCGGGCTACCAGGAAGCGCGCACACTGACTCAGGACGCGGCGAGCCGGCCCATCTCGGCGACGACGCCGCGGACGCGTGCAGCGAGCTCGTCGCGCGAGCCGACGGTGACGCGGTGCGCGGTCTCGATGACCGCGGCCATCACGAGGGTCGTGGCCGTCCGGGCGGTGTCCGCGTCGGTGCGTTCGCACGCGACCTCGTACACCGCGAGCCGCGCATCGGCCATCCACTGCAGCATCGTCGGGACCATCTCGGGGCGGGCCTGGACGAGCGCCTTCATCCGGGAGCGGTCCTCGGGGAGCTCCACCGTGGACGCGACGAGGTCGCAGAGGTCGTGGACGAGTTGCCCCTCCGAGGCGAGGAACGCCTCGCGCGCGTGGTGCGGGATCGCCGTTCCCGGCAGCCCGAGGGCGGCGTGCCCCTTCGAGGAGAAGTAGTTGAAGAAGGTCCGGGTGGAGACGCCGGCCTCGGCGCAGATCTCCTCGACGGTCACGCCGGCGAGTCCGCGGTCGGTGACGAGCGCGAGCGCGGCTTCGTGCATGGACTGCCGGGTGCGCTGCTTCTTGCGCTCCCGGAGGCCGCAGTGCTCGTCGTCGGCTGCGGTGGCGTCCGTGGCGGGCGCTTCGGTGGTGCTCACGGGGTGCTCCTGGTGCGGGTCGGGGCCTCCCGCAGTGCTGCGGGAGGCCCCGATGGTGCCTAGTTCGCCGAACGCGGACCCTGGACGGGGATCGAACCGGTGGACGGTGCCGTCGGCGAGCCCATCGTGTTCGCGGCCTCGACGGCCTGGGCCTCGAGGTCGTCGGCGGTGCCGTCGGCGTCGGCCTGCTCCTGCAGGGCCGAGCTCTTGCGGAGCGGCGGCGCCTTGAAGAACCAGCTGAGGACGAACGCCAGCAGGATCACGGCGAAACCGACCCAGTAGACGGTCACGGCCGAGGTGTTGAACCCGGTCATGAACGGCCGCGTGAGCGCCGGTGCCGCGCCGTTGAGGTAGGACGTGTCGCTCGTCTCGGAGCTGCTGCTGCTGCTCGAGGAGGACGATGCCTTGTCCATCTGCTTGACGACACCGGGGACGACCTGGTCGACCCAGTACGTGCGCTCGGCCTTGTCGGACCAGTCGACGACCAGTGCGCCGTTCTCGACCGTGGCGTGCGCCTTGTCGGCGGCAGCGGCGAGCGCCTGGCTCTCCGCCTGGGGCAGTGCGGCGGCGACCTGCTGGTCGATGACGCCCTGCGCCGCGGCGGCCGGGACTGCGCCTGCTGCGACCTGCTGCTGGACGGCAGCGGTCACCTGCTGCGTGACGGCCTGGTCGGCGGCCTGCTTCGCGGCGCTCGTCGCGTCGGTCAACCCGGAGGAGACCTGCTGCTTGATCGGGGTGACGATCGGGTTCCAGATCTGGTCCATGACGCCCTGGTTGGCCTTCGCCGACGCGACGGTCGGGTTGAGCGCGGCGTCGAGCGCACCGGTCAGGTTCTGCTTGTCGGCCGTGGCGTGCACGATGTTCGTCGGCATGATCGAGAACAGGACGCTCAGGAGCACCGCGGTGCCGAGCGTTCCGCCGATCTGGCGGAAGAACGTCGCCGAGCTCGTCGCCACACCCATGTCACGTGGCTGGACCGAGTTCTGCGAGGCGAGCGTGATGCTCTGCATGAGCTGACCGAGGCCGAGCCCGATGAGGAACATGCCGATCATCAGGAACCAGAGCGGCTTGTCGATCGTCATGAACGTCAGGACGACGTAGCCGATCGAGACCAGCGCGGTCCCGATGACCGGGAACTGGCGGTACTTGCCCGTGCGGGCGACGATCTGCCCGGAGGCGATCGACGCGATCATCAGGCCGCCGATCATCGGCAGCGTGGCGAAGCCCGACTCGGTCGGGGTCAGCCCGGTCACGATCTGCAGGTACAGCGGGATGGTCAGCATGGCGCCGAACATCGCGAAGCCCACGAGGAAGCCGAGGATGGTCGCCATCGAGAACACGCCGGAGCGGAAGAGCTTCAGCGGGATGATCGCGTCGTCCTTCATGAGCGTCTCGATCACCAGGAACGCGACGAGGCCCACGGCACCGGTCACGTAGCAAGCGATCGCGCCGGCCGAGCCCCAGCCCCAGGTGCGGCCCTGTTCGGCGACGAGGAGCAGCGGGACCAGGGTCACGATGACCGAGGTGGCGCCCCACCAGTCGATGCGCGGCTTCGCCTTGGCGTCACCGAACTTCGGGAGGTGCAGGAACGCGATGACCATGAGCAGCGCGCCGACGCCGATCGGGACGTTGATGAGGAACACCCAGCGCCATCCGGTGACACCGAGGATGCTCGACGCACCGGCGAAGAGCCCACCGATGAGCGGGCCGATGACCGAGGAGATGCCGAAGACGGCGAGGAAGTAGCCCTGGTACTTGGCACGTTCACGCGGGGCGAGGATGTCGCCCATGATCGCCAGCGGCAGCGACATCAGCGCACCGGCACCGATGCCCTGGAAGGCACGGAAGGCGGCGAGCATGATCATCGACGTCGACATGGTCGAGAGCAGCGATCCGAGGATGAAGACCGCGATGCCGAAGATGTAGAGCGGGCGACGACCGAAGACGTCGGAGAGCTTGCCGTAGATCGGCGTGGTGATCGTGCTCGCGATGAGGTACGCGGTCGTCACCCAGGCCTGCTGGTCGAGTCCGTGCAGGTCGTCGCCGATGGTGCGGATCGCCGTGCCGACGATCGTCTGGTCGAGCGAGGACAGGAACATCCCGGCCATGAGGCCGTAGATGACGAGGAGGATCTGGCGGTGCGACATGATCGGCTTGCCCGGCGTGCTCGCCGGTGCTGATGATCGCCCGCGCTGCACCTCGACGGGTGCGGTGGCAGTTGACATGGCGGTCCTTCTGGAGTGCTGATGGCGGATCGGTGCGCGTCGGTGCGTGGTGGTCGCGAGGGACGCCGGGGCTTGCGCGGCGGGTCAACCTTGCAGACGCTGCAACTTTACACCACGGGCACGTTTGCCGCCAATGCAAACTTTCCCATTGCGCACGTTTGGTGAACACACCCTCAGGTAGCGTCGACGCATGGGGCGAACGACATGGAGCGATGTACCGGCGACGCTGCGGGGGCAGGTCGAGGGACTGCTCGGGAGTCGGGTGGTCACGGCCGGATCGCAGGCCGGTGGGTACTCCCCCGGCGGAGCCGACCGGGTGGTGACCGACTCCGGTCGACGGGCGTTCGTCAAGACGCTGTCGCGCCGGACGAACCCGGACGGGTACGGCTTCCACGAGCGTGAGGCAACGGTGATGGCGCACATCCCGCCGAGCGTGCAGGCGCCCCGCCTGCTCGGCACGCTGCGCGCCTCCGTGCACGACGACGACTGGATCGCCCTGGTGCTGGACGACGTCGACGGTGCGCACCCCGGCAGCGCGGACGTCACCGCCGTGCTCGACGCGCTCGACACCCTGCCCGTCGCGGCCGACCCGCTCGCCGACCTGCCACGTGCAGCACCGGACCTCGCCGAGGAGTTCGCCGCGTGGGACCGGATGCTGGCGACCGGGCTCGACGCCACCACGGCGGCGGGCGATCCCGTGGTCCCACCCGACGTCGCCGCCCACGCCGCCCGCTTCGCCGAGGTCGCGCGCGCCGGTGCCGCGGCGGTCGACGGCGAGCACCTCGTCCACCTCGACTGCCGTGCGGACAACCTGCTCGTCGACGCGGACGGCGTCGTGTGGGTGGTCGACTGGCCGTGGGCGGGGATCGGTGCGCACTGGCTCGACCCGCTCACCTACCTGCTCGACACCCTGGTGCGGGGCGACGACGTCGACGTCGAACACCACCTGTCTACGCACCGGGTGTTCGGCGGCGCGACACCGGAGGCGGTCGACGCGGTCCTCGCCGGACTCGCCGGGATGTTCTTCGAGAAGGCCGGCCGTCCCGCACCGCCGAACATGCCGACGATCCGCGCGTTCCAGCGGGCAGAGGGCATCGCTGCCGCACGGTGGCTCCTCCATCGGGGGCACTGACCGGAATCCGCACCCCCCTGCCCGGTTGTGCCACAATCGCGGAGCCGGTGACGAGGCCGGCTGCTCGAGGGGGTACCGGTGTTCTGGTCGCGCAGCATCCGCCGACGTCCGGCCGCCGCGACCGTCCTCGCCTTGCTCGCCCTGGTCGCCACGGTGGTCTCCGTGCTCGCGCCGCTCCTCCTGCGTGCCGTCGAGCAGGCGAACCTCGATGCCACGATCCGCGACGCCGGCCTCGGCGGGACGTCCATCGCAGCATCGGCGGAGATCCCGGACCACCAGCTGAACGAGGCCGAGGGGGCCGTCGTCGCCACCACCGCCTCGGCGTCCGATGCCCGCCGGTGGCTGCCGGGCGTCGTCGTGGCCGAGTCCTCGGCGTCGGCGTCCTACGTGGTCCCCGACCAGCGCCCCCAGCAGACCAGGAGCGTGCAGCTCGCCGGGCTCGCGACCGACTGCCGGAAGGCCGGGCTCAGCGACGGCCACTGCCCGTCCGGTGCCGACGAGGTGCTCGCGGCCGCCGGGTCCGACGTCGCCACCGGAACACGACTCCGCGTCACCGTGCAGTCCGTCCCCGAGCAGGTCCTGACGCTCCGGGTGGTGGGCACGTACGACCCGGACAGCCGCGTGGGGCGCATCGCAGCGGGTGCCGGCAAGCTGTTCGGCAGCGGGGGCGACGGCGATCCGGACCTCGTGATGTCCCTCGGCGGCTTCGAGGAGCTCGCGCTCGAGGGCAACGTCTGGTCCGTGACGACGCTGGCCCCCGGACTCCGCCTCGACGAGGTGCCGGCCGTCGTCGAGGACGTCCGTGCGACGAACGACGCGACGCTCACCACCACCGGCGCAGACTCGGCCGTCTCGGTCCAGCAGCGGATCGACGTGCTCGTCGACCGGGTGGCCGACGGCAACGACGCCGCGACGGTGATCGTGGCGGTCGCTGCACTGCAGGCGATCGTCCTCGCGTGGTTCGCCCAGGGTGTGGCGGCAGGACGCATCGGTCAGGCACGCGCCGCGGAGTGGGGACTCACACGACTCCGAGGCCTCCCGGCCCGGCGACGACTGGTCACCGTGCTCGCGGAGCCGGTCATCGCGACCGTCGTCGGTGCCGCGGTCGGCTCGGTGGTCGGGTTCGCACTCGCGGCGGCCTGCGTGCCGCTCCTGCTCGGCGCCGACGCGCCCGCTGTCGAACCGTTCCGTGCACCGGTGCTCGCCGCCCTCGCAGCATCGCTCCTCGGCTCGTTGGTCGCACTCGTCGTCGCGAGTGCTCGTGCCGCACGTGTGCCGCTGGTCGACCTCCTGCGCCGGGTCACCGAGCCGCGCACGCTCTCGCGGACGGGAGCGGTCGTGCAGGCAGTCGCCGTGATCGCGGCCGTCGTGGGCATCGCGGCGGTCGTGACCCAGCCCCGCATCTCCGGGCCGGGCGTCGCGCTCCTCGCCCCGACGCTCGTGGCCGTGCTCCTCGCCGTGGTCGCCCTGCGGGTCGGTGTCGCCGTCGTGCGCCGACGTGCGGTCCAACCGGCAGGGTCGCTCACCGAGCTGCTCGTCGTCCGCCGCATCGCGAGGACCCCGTCCGTGCTGACGACCGCCGTCGTCGTCGTGATGGGCGTCGCACTCGCGGTGTCCTCGAGCCAGACCGCGGTCCTGGCCGTCCGGCTGGCCGACGACCGCGCCGCGGCCGTCCTCGGGGCCGCGGCCGTCCTCGACGTCGAGGTCGGAGCGGGACGGTCGTTCGTCGGGAGTGTCCGCGACGCGGATCCCGACGGTCGGTCGGCGATGGCCGTGGAGACCACGACGAGCGGCAGCGGCGTCGGGCGGCTCGTCGCGCTCGACTCGACGCGGCTGGCTGCGGTCAGTGCGTGGGACCCGGCGTGGGGCGGCCGCGACGTCGCCGCGCTGGAGCGGTCACTCCGACCCTCCGGTCACAGCCCGCTCCGGATCACCGGCGAGCGGCTCTCGATCACCCTCGCGGACGTCGGGGCTCCGGACGGGACCGCCGCACAGACGCTCCAGACCGCGGACCAGGACGACGTCGACCTCGTCGCGGTCGTCCAGGCGGCGGACGGGTGGCACCACGTCGACCTCGGCGGTGTGCGGGCCGGGACCCTGACCAGCGCTGCCGGGGCGGTGCCGTGCAGCGCCGGGTGCCGCCTGGTGTGGCTCGGGCTCGAGACCCACGACTCCGAGTCGACGCCGTACGGTCTCGGTGCCACCGTCACCGCCATCGACGTCGACGGCCGTGCGGTGTCGTCGTCCTGGCTCGACCCGGACCGCTGGCGGGACCGCATCGGTGAGAACAGCCTCCCGAGCGGCGGCCCGAGCGCGACGATCGGTGCGCACGCGGACGGCCTCGGTGTCTCGTGGCTCGACCCGACCGGGCAGGGGTCGCCGAGCATCGCACCGTGGGACTCCCCCGAACCGCTCCCGGCGGTCGTCGGGAAGGGGACGGCGCTCCAACCGTTCGCGGGCGTGCGGGACGGCGCGCTCGGGATCGGGTTGAACGGCGAGTCCCTCGTCCTCCGCGTGGTCGGCAGGGCACCGGCGCTCCCCCGCGTGCTCGGCGACGGCGCACTCGTCGACCTGTCCACGGCCGGACGGGTCACCGATCCGCGCGGCGGGGGTTCCACCCACGAGGTCTGGGTCGCCCCGGGAGCGACGGCACGCGTCACCGCTGCACTGCGGACACACGGCATCACCGTGACCGGACACCGGACCCTGGCCGACGCCGAGCGTCGCGCCGAGCGGGCAGCGCCGGTGCTCGGAGCGCTCGTGGGCCTCCCGGTGGCCGGCGCAGCACTCGCGCTGACGCTCGTCGTCGTCGCCGGGGTCGGCGTGATCGGCGCCAGGACGCGACGAGAGGACGCCCGCGTGCTGCGCACCGCCGGCTTCGGTCGACGCGCGCTCCGGCGCTCGCTGCTGCTCGAGACCTTCCTCCCCGCGGCGGCCGCGACCGTCGTCGGAGCGATCGCGGGGACCGCGGCCACGCTGCTCACCGCCGCACGCCTACCGCTCCGGGCACAGGCACTCCCGCCGATGGGCGTCCCCGTGGGCCCGGTCACCGTGCTCGTCGTCACGGTGTCCGTCCTGGTCGTCGCGTTCGCCGTCTCGGTGCTCGTCGCCAGGAGCGGAGCCCGGCCGACGAGGGACGGGGGTGCGCGATGACCACGCCAGCGTTCCGCGCTGCCGGACTCGTGCACGTCTACCGCGAGGCCGAGGTCGACGTCGCCGCGCTCCGGGGCATCGACCTCACCGTCCCATCCGGCCAGCGGGTGGCGCTCCTCGGCCCCTCCGGCTCGGGCAAGTCGACGCTGCTCTCCATCGCGGCCGGGCTGATGCGCCCGAGTGCCGGGACCGTCACCGTCGGCGACCAGGACCTGGGGACCGCCGGCCGACGCGACCTCGAGCGTCTCCGACGCGACGTCCTCGGCCTGATGCTCCAGGGCACGGACGTCAACCTGATCGGCCACGAGTCGGCACACGCCAACGTGGCGTGGTCGGTGCGCGGCATCGCCGGACGGGACACGAGCCTCGGCGGCCGGGTGCTCGCCGCCGGCGGGGTGCCCGACGACGACCGCCCCGTCGCCGAGCTGTCGGTCTCGCACCGGCAGACCGCGGCGCTCGCCGTCGCACTCGCTCCCCGGCCCCGGCTGCTCCTCGCCGACGAACCGACCAGTCGGCTCGACGGTCGCGCACGAGACGTCCTGCTCGACCTGCTCGTCGAGGAGACCGCTCGCGAGGACATCGCCGTGCTGCTCGTCACACACGACGAGCGGGTCGCGCGCCGGATGGAGCGGATGGTGCACCTCCGCGACGGCCGGGTCGGCGAGGAGGACTCCGGGTCCGGCCGTCGGGCGGTGGTCGCGGCCGACGGGTCCGTCCCCATCCCCCAGCACCTGCGGGCGGACTGGCCGACCGGGTCCCTGGTCACCGTGGAGCCGGACGGTGCCGGCGGCCTGCGGGTGCGCCACGCGCACGACGGCGACCAGCCCGCCGTCGACGTGCCCGGCGACCGGCCCGCCGACCGGCCCGACGACGGGCCCGCCAACCGACCCGCCAACCGGCCCGCCGACCGGCCCGACGACGGGAGGGCTCCGTGACCGTGCTCCACTTCGACCGGTTCGTCGTCCGGCTCGACGACCACGAGGTCCTCGCCGTCGACGGCGAGTTCGCAGCAGGCTCGGTCCTGGTCCTGACCGGCGAGGACGGCGCCGAGGTGTCCGCAGCGCTCGCAGCGGTCCTGGACGCCGTCACCTCCGCGGCCGGGCAGGACCGGCTCCTCGACGTGCCGGCGTACGTCGCGGTCGACGGAACCGTCCGGGTGACCGATGCGTCCGACCCGCTGGCCGCCGCGATGACCAGGGACCACGGCCTCCTCGGTGCGTTGACCGCGACCGAGAACGTCGCACTCGGGGTGCTCGCCCACGCACGGGAGCGCTCCCGTCCCGCGCCGGTCGACGCCGTGGCGGCCGCCCTCGACGCCGTCGGAGTTCCGGATGCGGTCAGGCACAACCTCGCCGAACAGCTCTCCGGCGGACAGCAGCAGCGCGTCGCCCTGGCGCGGGCGCTCGTGGCCGATGCGGCGGTCACGGCACTCGACGACCCTGCGAGCGAGCTCGACCCGGCATCCGTGGTCGTCGTCGACCGGGCGATCGCCGACGCGGCGGCCCGCGGTGGGGTCGTGCTCGTCGGCCGCTCGGACGACCAGCCGATGCCGCCGACGGCCGTGCGCATCCAGGTCGGGGAACGGCGACGGGGCCGGCAGCACGGTCGGCACCGATCGGGGTACCTCGAGGACCCAGGAGACACGTCGGGCACGCGCGTACCGTCGCACCGATGAACGACGAGAACGGAAGCAATCGTCCGGAGGACGACGCCGCACGCCTGGGACTCGTCGTCGTCGGCGAGGCAGCAGCCCTGCACTCCGGTGACGAAGCCGCCTTGGACGCAAGCGAGGACAACATCCGGGAGACCGTGGACGACCTGGTCGACGAGCCGCTGACCCAACGGCAAGAGGAGGTCGTCCAGCGCCTCGCATCCGCGGGCGGCACCATCGCCGCCGGCCTCAGCGGTGCACTCGCCGCACAGACCGACCGCTCGGTGGACGACGTCCTCGCGGGTGCCGCCCGCGCGGTCGTCTGGCAGCAGCGCATGACCGCGGACCAGGACCGCCGCGTGGAGCGCGACGGCACCGACGAAGCGGCCGCACGCGTCGAGCAGGACGACCAGACCGAACGCGACGCCCACGCCGAGTACGACCGGGACGAGCACGGGGACCGTGGCGGCCGTGTGGACGCCGACCGGAGCGACTCCGACGACCATCGGCAGGACGGCCGTCACCGCGACGACCGCTGACCCACCGCACCGCGGCGGCCCGCGCCGCGGCGGCCCGCGCCGGGCACCGCAAGGCGGCCCGCGCCGGGCACCGCAAGGCGGCCCGCGCCGCGCCGGAGCACGCCGGAGCACGCCGCGCAACACGGGGTCACGAACCAGCAGTCGTCGCGAGCCCTTCCGTAGCGTTGCGCCCATGCCGAAGCGACTCCTGCTCAACGTGTTCGAGATGAACTGCGTCGGACACATCACGCACGGCCTCTGGCGCATCCCGGGCAACAACCGGCATCGCTACAACGACATCCGGTACTGGACCGAGCTCGCACGCACCGCAGAGGCCGGCCAGTTCGACGCGATCTTCATCGCGGACGTCCTCGGTGCCTACGACGTGTACGGCGGCTCCGCTGCGCCGGCGCTCCGCGAGGGCCTGCAGATCCCGAACAACGACCCGATGCTCGTCGTCCCCGCGATGGCCGCCGTCACGGACCACATCGGCTTCGGCATCACGTTCTCCACGAGCTACGAGCCGCCGTTCGCCTTCGCCCGGCGGATGTCGACCCTCGACCACCTGACGAACGGCCGCGTCGGCTGGAACGTCGTGACGAGCTACCTGCCGAACGCCGCCCGGAACTTCGGGCTCGCCACAGAGATCCCGCACGACACCCGGTACGAGATCGCCGACGAGTACCTCGAGGTCCTCTACCAGCTGTGGGAGGGCTCGTGGGAGGACGGCGCCGTCGTCCGTGACGCGGCGAACGGCGTCTACACGGACCCGGACAAGGTGCACCCGATCGACCATGTCGGCGAGCACTTCAGCGTCGCCGGACCGCACCTGTCCGAGCCGTCGCTGCAGCGCACCCCGACGCTGTTCCTGGCGACGGGCTCCCCCGCCGGCATCGCCCGCGCCGGCAAGCACGCCGAGGTCGTCTTCACCGGCGGCCACGGCGTGCAGCGGACCGCCGACGCCGTCCGCGACGCCGCACAGGGCGCCGGTCGCGACCGCGGGGACGTCAAGTTCGTCACGCAGGCAGCGGTCATCACGGCGCCGACCCAGCGCGAGGTCGAGGACAAGGTCGCCCAGTACAAGGCCTTCGCCAGCGAGGAGGGCCCGCTCATCCACGGCAGCGTCCCCTTCGACGCCCTGTCGCACCCGCGGAACCGGACGGTCCGCGACGCCCTCGAGGCCGAGGGCGTCGACGGCGGCGAACGACTCGTCGGCCGGGTCGCGCTCGACGCCACGGTCGGCGAGCTCATCGACCGCGTGAACGAGGCGTGGAACGGTGCCTTCTGGGCGGCCGGCGTGCCGGAGGCGGTCACCGAGCAGATCGAGGGGTGGCTCGACGACGACGGCATCGACGGGATCAACCTGCGCCAGTACCACTCGTTCGACACGGTGCGCGACTTCGGCACGTACGTCACGCCGCTGCTGCGCGAGCGCGGTCGCCTCCCCGAGCGCTACGCGGACGGCGAGACGCTGCGCGAGCGCGTGACGGGAGGCCCGGCTCGGCTCCCCGCATCGCACCCGGCCGCCACGTACCGGCACACCACCGTCCCCGCCTGAGCAGACCGGCGCGCGCTAGGACCCATCACCCGCGCGATGGGAAGCCAAAACGCGCGTAGTGGGTCGGAAAAGACGACCCCCTACGCGCGTTTCGACCTCCTACGCGGGAAAGGACCCGCCAAGGACCCGCGGCGCGAACGCCCGCTACGAGCGCCACCAGGTGTCGAACGGGGTCGCGGGGACCCGGCGCTTGTGCTCGGTGGCGCGGTACCGGGCCTCGATCGCCTCGGCGACCTCGACCGGGACGTCGTGCCCCTGCAGGTACGCGTCGATCTCGGCGTAGCTCAGGCCCAGGTTCGCCTCGTCCGTCTGTCCGGGGAGGTCGTCGAGCAGGTCGGCGGTCGGCGCCTTCTCGTACAGCCGGGCCGGGGCGCCCAGGTGCTCGAGGAGCTGCCGCCCCTGGCTCTTCGTCAACCCGGTCAGCGGCGTGATGTCGACACCGCCGTCGCCGTACTTCGTGAAGAACCCGGTCACGGCCTCTGCCGCGTGGTCGGTCCCGACGACGATGAGCCCGCGCTGCCCGGCGACCGCGTACTGGGCCACCATGCGCATCCGGGCCTTGACGTTGCCCTTCACGAAGTCGCTGAGCTCGACGCCGGCGCCGGTCGTGTCCTGGACGACCCCGTCGACACCGTGCTCGATGTTCACGGTGATGCCCGGCTCCGCGGCGATGAACTGCAGCGCGAGCTGGGCGTCGTCCTCGTCCGCCTGTACCCGGTACGGCATGCGCACCGTGGTGAAGGAGACGTCGTGCCCGTCGGCGCGCAGCGACTCGACTGCGAGCTGGGAGAGGCGTCCGGCGAGGGTCGAGTCCTGCCCGCCGCTGATCGCGAGGACGAGGCCCTTCGCGCCGGTCGTCGTCAGGTAGTCGCGCAGGAAGCCGACGCGACGCGACACCTCCTCGGCCGGGTCGATGGTCGGCTGGACGTCGAGGGCCGCGGCGATGGCGGCTTGCAGTTCACGCACGTGTCCAGTATTCACCGAGCGTGTCGCTCCGTGTCCGGGATGACCAGATGCCACGCTCACGAGAGCACCACTGAACCGAGGGGGAGTCATGGCCGGGACGGCGCTGTACGAGGTCGGAGCCCTCCACACCTACCAACGCGCGCTCGAGAACGACGGCATCCGCGCCGCGTTGCAGGAAAGCCACCTCTACATCGTGTCGCGTCGCCCGCGCACCACGGTCACGGTGGCCAGAGCGGGACTCGGACGGCCTCGGCTCGTCACCCGCACGCGAGATGTCCGGAGCGCACAGGACATCGTGCTCTCGACAGATGCCGTGCAGGATCCGACATCACGATCGGACGACGCCTACTGGTCGGGGATCGTCAACGGGGCACCGGTCCACGGCGAAGCCTGGCACCTCGCCGCCCTCCTGAGCGACCGCGCGACGAGCATCTCGGCGCACGAGGTGCTCTACGTCGGGCAGGCATACGGCACGGCTGGATCGCGTCACACCGGGCACCGGACGAGTTCGCACTCGACGCTCCAGAAGATCTACGAGGACCATCGCGCGCAGGAGTGGGATGTCTTCGTCACCCCGCTCGTGGTCGGGAAGCTGCTCTCCCTCAACGACGATCACATCGACGACGCGATCGGCGGACTCGAGGGCGGTCTCCTCGAGAGCATCATGCAGCACGAGCGGAACACCGTGGCCGAGAACACCGTCGATGTCGTCGAACACCTGCTGATCTCGTACTTCCGGCCCAAGTACAACAAGAAGCTGCTCGACTGGGTCGACGCGAAGCACCTCGCGCCGCTCCGCGACGGCGGCTACCGACTCGTCTCCGTCCAGCTGCAAGCACTGCACGAGCTCGCGGCGTTCTTCAGCGCCACGCGCACCAGTCCGCACCGCTCGCACCGCATCCTGGCGGAGGTTCCCGCCCTGCCGGAAGGGACCGAGTTCACGATCGGTGGCTGGGACGAGGTCGATCTCCCCGAGATCTCGGG
This sequence comes from Curtobacterium sp. NPDC090217, assembly GCF_044746705.1. Taxonomy (NCBI): domain Bacteria; kingdom Bacillati; phylum Actinomycetota; class Actinomycetes; order Micrococcales; family Microbacteriaceae; genus Curtobacterium; species Curtobacterium sp. NPDC090217. Next base: position 85,550 of record NZ_JBIVCR010000001.1, read on the forward strand.
GATCGCGCTGTTGGCTGCAGCGACCGCCACCACGAGCGAGCTCGCACGCTCGTCGTCGGGCATCCTGCGAGTCTTCGGCGACTCCGGGCCGGTCAGCCAGCCGGACTTCTCCGCCTGGGGTGCATGACGCTCGATGTTCGCGCCCCCGCACGAACATCGCGCCCCCGCACGACGGGGCGCGATGGTCACAGAGGGGCGCAAGGTCCCGACCGCCGCGCCGACTCCGGCCCCGGCGCGGCCCACGTCACCGCCCGGCGCGCGCCTTCACGGCCACGTCCTCCGACCGCTTCTGCCGCCACATCCGAGCGGGCTGGTCCGGGCCGTCCCAGACCTGCACGGCGCCCCATGCCGCGGCGAGGAGCGGCACGGACATCACGGCACCCGTGATGCCGGCGAGGACGGTCCCGGCGGTCAGGCCGACCAGGATCACGAGGCCGTGCAGCTTGAGCGTCCGGCCCATCAGCACCGGCTGGAGGAAGTTGCCCTCGAGCTGGTTCACGAGGACCACGATGCCGACCACGACGAGCGCCTGCACCGGCCCGAGCGCGACCAGGGCGACGAGCGCGGCGAGGATCCCGGCAGCGGTGGCACCGACGATCGGGATGAAGGCGGTGATGAAGACGACGACGGCCAGGGGCAGCGCGAGCGGTACGCCGACGATCGCGATGCCGATCCCGATGCCGATGGCGTCGACGGCCGCCACGGCCGCCGTCCCGCGGACGTAGCCGCCGAGCGTCGACACGACACGGTCCCCGACGCGGCGGGCACGGGCGTAACCGGAGCCCGAGAACGGACGGAGCAGGAACTCCCAGATGCGCGGGCCGTCCTTCAGGAAGAAGAACAGCACGACGATCATCAGGACGAGCCCGGTGAGGAAGTTCGCGGTCGCCGACGCCCCGGCGAGCGCGCCGGAACCGAACTGGGCGCTGGTGATGAAGTCGGTGACGGTCTTCGTGGCGTCCTTGATCTGCGAGTCCGAGATCGAGATCGGCAGCGACGTCACCCACCCCTGCAGCTGCTTGAAGCCGTCGACGGCGGAGTCCTGCAGGTCGGACCACTGGTTCTCGACGGCGACGACGATGAGCCAGCCGAGGAGCCCGAGCACGACGAGCACCCCGAGGAGCACCGCCAGCGTCGCGAGGACCGACGGCACCCGGTGCTTCCTGAGCCAGGACACGACGGGGTGCATCGCGGACGCGATGATGAGCGCGATCAGCACGGGGATGGTGACGACGCTGAGCGTGCTCGCGGCGTAGACGATCCCGGCGACGATGACGAGCACGATGATCGCCTGCAGGCACCGCGTCGCGAGTCGGCCGAACGAGTCCGACCAGGCCTTCCTGGGGCCGACGACCGCTTCGACGGGCTCGGGTGCTGACGATCGGAAGAGGGGCATGGTGGTCCTTGTCGGTGACGTCGCTGACGTGCGGCGCGATCGGCGGTCGAACGCTCCCCTGATGATGTCAGGGTGTCGGTGGATACGCTCAGGGTCGTGACGACGACGTTCCCGCGCAGCACCCCGTCCGCCCTCGGCATCGACGCCTCCGGCATCGACGCCCTCGTCCGTGCACTGGAGGCAGCGCCCGACGTCGAACCGCACAGCCTCATGGTGCTCCGGCACGGGCAGGTCGCCGCCGAGGGGTGGTGGACCCCGTACTCCGCCGACCGACCGCACCTGCTCTACTCGCTGAGCAAGAGCTTCACGGCGGCGGCCGTGGGCATCGCGAGCCGCGAGGGCATCGTCGACCTGGACAGCACCGTCGTCAGCCACTTCCCCGAGCTGGACGCCGAGGTCACCGACGCGCGCAGCCGATCCATGACGCTGCGGAACATCCTGGCGATGTCGAGCGGCCACCGCGAGGAGACCCTCGACCGGGCCCGCGCGATCGACTCGAGGAACATCGTCCGCGGCTTTCTGCTGCTCCCGCCCGACGAGGACCCCGGCACCGTCTTCGCCTACAACCAGCCCTGCACGTACACGCTCGCAGAGATCGTCCGCCGGGCGAGCGGGACCTCCCTCGTGGAGTACCTGCGCCCGCGCCTGTTCGACCCGCTCGGCATCGAGCAGGTGTCATGGAAGCAGGACGAGCACGGCAACGAGCTCGGCTTCAGCGGCTGCTACGCCACGACGGAGTCGATCGCGAAGCTCGGCCAGCTGTACCTGCAGCGCGGCGTGTGGGACGGCGAGCGGATCCTCGACGAGGACTGGGTCGAGGCGGCCACCCGCACGCAGGTCGCGAACCCGGGTGAGGAGAACCCGGACTGGAGCCAGGGCTACGGCTACCAGTTCTGGATGGCTCGGCACGGCTTCCGCGGCGACGGCGCGTACGGCCAGTTCTGCGTCGTGCTGCCGGAGCACGACGTCGTCGTCGCGATGACCGGCCAGAGCACCGACATGCAGGCGGTCCTCGACGCGGTGTGGGAGCACCTGCTGCCAGCGGTCGACCGCGACGGCTCGGTGGGCACCGTCGACCTGTCCGCGCTCGTGTTGCGGCCGGTGCCCGGTGGGCGGCTCGGCCTGGAGGCTCGTGGCACCTACGCACGCGCGTCCCGTTCCGGGGTCCCCGGCCTGGAGTCCGTGGTGCTCGAGCAGGACGGCGAGCGGTGGGTGGTCACGCTGCACCAGGACGGCTCCGCCGTGCGTGCCGTCGTCGGCGAGGACGAGTGGGCCGTCGACGGCTCGACTGCGGCGGGCGCCGCGACCGACGACGACGGACGCGTGCTGGTCGCCGTCCGGTTCGTCGACACCCCGCACCTGCTGTGGGTCCGCCTCGACGCCGGGGACCGGACGTTCGCGGCACGGTGGGCGACCGAGCCGCTGCACGACACGTTCGCCACCCTGCACCGCCCGACGGCCGACTAGCGCGTCACCAGGGGACGACGCCGCCGTCGTCGAAGAACCCGCCACGGGGTCCGTCGTCGGGCAGGGTCGCGAGCCGGACGGCCGTCGCGGCGCCCTGCTCGGGCGACCGGTTCCCGGCGAACCCGTTGAAGTCGGTCGCGACGAGCCCGGGGCACGCGGCGTTCACGATGACCGGTGTGTCCTGGAACGCCCGCGCGTACTGCACCGTGATGCCGTTGAGGAAGGTCTTCGACGACGAGTACACGCCCATCACCGGACCCGGCTGCCGCTCGAGCGAGCCCATGCTGCTCGACGTGTTCACGATCCTCGGGTGCTCGGACCGGCGGAGCATCGGCAGCATCGCGTTCGTCACGCGGATCACGCCGTACACGTTCGTGTCGACGACCCTCCTGAGGTCGTCGAGGTCCATCGTCGTCGGGTCCTGCCCCCACGTGACGGGGTCGAACGGTCCCGAGATCCCGGCGTTGTTGACCAGGACGTCGAGCGTGCCGAAGCGCTCCTCGAGCTCGCGTGCCGCAGCCGCGACGCTCTCGTCGCTCGTGACGTCGATCCGCACGCTCGTCGCGTCGATGCCATCTGCGGCCAACCGGGCCGCGGCGTCCGAACCGGCCGTCTCGTTCCGTGCGCCGACGACGACACGCATGCCGAGCCTCCCGAGCGATTCCGCGATCGCGAAGCCGATCCCCTTGTTCGCCCCGGTGACCAGGGCGGTCGTTGCTGTTGTCATGCTCCGATCCTCGGTCCCCGCCCACGCCCCCGTCCAAGACCCGTTGGGTGTCCATCGATACCCGACGGGTATCGGGCGACGTAGGCTCCGTGGCGTGGACGATCTCGAGACGCGCGAACTCCGGTACTTCGTGACCGTGGCCGAGGAACTGCACTTCGGCCGTGCCGCCGCACGCCTCGGCATGTCCCAGCCGCCGCTGTCCCGCGCCATCCGGCAGCTCGAACAGCGGATCGGGACGGAGCTCTTCGAGCGGAACCCCCGCGGCGTCACGTTGACGGCAGCCGGCACGGTCCTGTTCGGCGATGCCGGGCCAGCACTGGCGGCCGTGGCAGCCGCCGGCCGGCGAGCCCAGCGGGCGGGACGCCGGACGCGCCACCTCGTGCTCGCCGTGAAGGCGGGAGCCGACCACGAGCTCCTGCAGGCGTTCCTCGGGGTGCAGGACGCGGACCCCGACGCCCTGCCGATCGAGGTCGTTCGGCGAGGTCCACGAGCAGGCGGCGTTCCTCCGCGACGGCACGGCGGACATCGCGCTCATGCACCGCACGTACGACGACCTGACCGGTTTCGACGCGGAGGACCTGCGGACCGAGCAGCAGGTCGCGATCCTGCCCAGGTCGCACCCGCTGGCGGCACGGCCGGCGCTCTCCACCGCCGACCTGCGCGACCTGCCGGACCTACCCGCCGCCAGGTGGCCCCGCGTCGACGGCACCTACCCGGACGGCCCGGGTCCCGAGGTCCGCTCGCAGGCCCAGCTCGCGCAGCTCGTCGCCCTCGGGAGGACGGTCATCGTCATCCCGCGGTCGAGCCGAACCCTGCAGTGGCCGGAGCACGTCGCGGTCCCGGTGCTCGACGCCGCGCTCGCGACGACCGTGATCGCGTGGCCCGCCGCCTCCACGTCGCCGGACGTCGCCCGCGCGGTGCGGAACGCGGTCAGCGCCGCGGAGACGTTCGCGGCGTCGCGGACGGCCTGACCGGCCGCGACGTCAGATCTCGACGTCGCTGCCCATCGTCACGGTGCGCTGCGGCGGGAGACCGAAGCGTGCTGCCGGGTCCGCGGCGTTGTGGGCGAGCCCGACGAAGAGCTTCTTCCGCCAGGACACCATGCCCCGGTTGCCCCGCATCGGCCGGAGTGCACCGCGGGAGATGAAGTACGACGCCTCGGCCATGTCCTCCGGGTCGAGGTCGAGCACCTCGGACAGGCAGGCCGCGTGCAGGGCGTGCGGCAGGTCCTGGTCGTCGGAGAACCCGAACTTCACGGTGATGTGCTCGATGCCGTCGTCGGTGTAGCCGAGGTCGTCGCGGACGAAGGCCTTGGCGTGCGGCACGTGCGGCACGTTCGCCGTGATGACGGAGACGATGATGACGTGCTTGTGCACCACGTGGTTGTGCTCGACGTTCGCGCGGAGCGCCAGCGGTGTCGTGTCCTTGTTCGGGTGCGGGAAGACCGCGACACCCCGGACCCGCGGTACGTGCTTCGTGTTGATCTTCTCGATGAACTCGTCGAGGGACCCCTCGCGCTCCTGCCGCTCCTGCTGCACGAGCTGCCGTCCCCGGCGCCACGTCGTCATGACCGTGATCACCGCGAGGGCGATGAGGAGCGGCACCCACCCGCCGTGGATCACCTTCGACAGGTTGCCGGCGAGGAACGTCAGCTCGAGACCGCCGAACACGACCGCGGCGACGACGAGCTTCCACGTCGCCCACTGCCAGAGCGGCTTCACCACGAGGAGCAGGAGCAGCGTGTCCGTGACGAGCGCCCCGGTCACCGACACCCCGTACGCCGTCGCCAGGCTCGCCGACGACCGGAACGCGAGCATGATCGCCATCACGCCGATGAACAGCAGCAGGTTCACCGCGGGCAGGTAGATCTGCCCGCCCTCCTGCTTGGAGGTCTGCCGGATCGTCAGCGGCGGCAGGAGCCCCAGCTGGACGGCCTGCCGGGTGAGCGAGAACGCCCCGGAGATGACCGCCTGGCTCGCGATGACCGTCGCGGCCGTCGCGAGCACCACGACCGGGAGCTGCGCCCAGTTCGGGAAGAGCAGGAAGAACGGGTCCTTCGTCGCCTCCGGGTGCTCGAGCACGAGCGCCGCCTGCCCGAGGTAGTTGAGGACCAGCGCGGGGAACACCACGAAGAACCACGCGCGGAGGATCGGCACCCGGCCGAAGTGGCCCATGTCCGCGTAGAGCGCCTCGGCACCGGTGATCACCAGGACGACGGCCCCCATCGCGACGAACGAGATGAACGGGTGCGCGAAGACGAACGCGATCGCCCAGGTCGGGGACAGCCCCTGCAGGACGCCGGGGTGCTGGACGATCATCGGGAGGCCGGCCACCGCGATCACGACGAACCAGAGCAGCATCACCGGGCCGAACAGCGTCCCGACCTTGCCGGTGCCGAACCGCTGCACGAAGAACAGGATCACGAGGATGACCGCGGCGATCGGCACGATGAGGTGCCCGACCGCCGGGGCCGCGGTGCCGAGGCCCTCGACCGCGGACAGCACGGAGACCGCCGGGGTGATCACGGAGTCCCCGTAGAAGAGCGAGACCCCGACGATTCCCACGATGAGGAAGATCGTCGACCCGCCGCGGCGCTTGGCGTACAGCCGACGGGCCAGTGCGGCGAGCGCCATCACGCCGCCCTCGCCGTTGTTGTCCGCGCGCATGAGCACGAGGACGTACTTGATCGACACGATGATCGTGATGCTCCAGAACATCATCGAGATCACGCCGTAGACGTCCTCGGGGATCGGCTTCACGATCCCGCCGTCGATGGTGAACACCGTCCGGAGCGAGTACAGCGGGCTGGTTCCGATGTCGCCGAAGACGACCCCGAGCGCGGCGAGCGCCAGGGCCGTCACGCCCTTGGGGCCGCCGTGTCCGGCAACGGCGTCGTCGCCGGGTGCGGTGTCCTCGTTGACAGGGGCCGCGGAGTGGGTGTCCGTCACGCTCGATCTCCTCGAATCCAGTCGCCAGGGAAGCGGCCAGCGATCATCCTGCCACCGTCCGACGTACACGCTCGCAGCCACCGCTCGACCGTTCGGGAAGCGCAAACGACACCTGTCGTACAACGGGCGTATCCTGACGCCATGAAGGCACTGCAGTACCGCACCATCGGCTCCCGACCGGAGCTCGTCGAGATCCCGAAGCCCGTCCCCTCGGCGTCGGAGGTCCTGCTCCGCGTCACCGCCGCCGGGGCCTGCCACTCGGACGAGTTCATCATGGGCACGTCCGCCGAGGACTACTGGTTCAAGCCCGTCCCGCTGACGCTCGGCCACGAGGTCGCCGGCGTCGTCGAGGCGATCGGCGAGGGCGTGCACGGCGTCGAGGTCGGCGAGTCCGTCCTGGTCTACGGACCGTGGGGCTGCGGCCGCTGCTACGCCTGCGCATCGGGCGAGGAGCAGAACTGCGAGCACGGGATGCGCGCACCCGGCATCTTCAGCGACGGCGGCATGGCGGAGTACATGATCGTCGACGACGCCCGCCACCTGGTTCCGATCGGCGATCTCGACCCGGTCGCGAACGTGTCGCTGACCGATGCCGCGCTCACCCCGTACCGCGCCGTGAAGTCCGCGCTCCCCCGGCTGACCCCCGGCACCACCGCCGTCGTCATCGGCTCCGGCGGCCTCGGTCACGTCGCGATCCAGCTCCTCAAGGCGCTGACGCAGTCGACCGTCGTCGTGCTCGACGTCGACGACGACAAGCTGTCGTTCGCCGAGTCGGTCGGCGCCGACCACACCTTCCTGTCGAAGCCCGACGCGATCGAGCGCGTCAAGGGCATCACGCGCGGCCTCGGCGCCGACGTCGTGTTCGACTTCGTGGGCATCCAGCCGACCGCCGACCTCGCAGCAGGCATGATCCGCGTCGCCGGTGACATCGTCGTCGTCGGCGTCGCGACGGGCGCCGTTCCGGTCGGGCAGACCACCGTGCCGCTCGACGTCAACGCGCGGGCGATCAACTGGGGGTCCCGCACCGAGCTCATGGAGGTCGTGGAGCTCGCCAAGAAGGGCGCGATCTCGATCCACGTCGAGGAGTACTCGATGGACCAGGCGACCGAGGCCTACGACCGCCTGCACGCGGGCAAGGTGCGTGGACGCGCCGTGGTGGTGCCGACCCGCTGAGCCGCCAGCGGCTCCGGTCGCGACCGGACGACGGACGGGAGGCGCGGTGCCGGCTGGCGCCGCGCCTCCCGTCCGTCACGGGGTCACCATCTCGATCCCGTCACGCGTCCGCCGGTTCGAAGTCGCCTGGTGCCCAGCTCCGGTCGAGGGAGGGACCGAGCGGGCCGTAGAGCCGGAAGTACGAGAACCAGTGCTTGCCGGGGATCGTCTGCACCCAGTTGCTCGTCCCACTCGCCGGTGGTTCCGGACCGAAGTGCAGCACGACCGAGCCGTCCGGCTCCACCGAGAGGTCCCGGTCGCGGCTGCCACGGTCGCCGCGCTGCTGCTCGTTGTCGATGAGACACCGCGTTCCGACGTCGTACACCGTGACCGACCAGAACAGCGCGGCCGGCACGTCGGGCGGCACCGTGAGCTCGTACGACCGGCCGCCGTCGAGCCACGCACCCGTTGCATCCGTGTACGACCGCGAAGTCCCACTGCCGGTCCGGGCGGTAGCGCGTGTCGGGGAAGCGCTTCGCGAACGTGTTCGCCTGTGCCATGCGCTCCCCGTCGGCAGCCGCCCGTTCCAGCACGGTGACGAGCCGCTCGTCCGGCGCGAACGGCTTGCCAGGCTCGATCCCGAGCTGTCGCAGCATCGCCAGGAAGAACCGGTCCCGCTCGTCGACGACCTCGGTCTGGTAGATGCGGTGCAGCACCTCCCAGTAGGCGATGCCCCGCGGTTGATCGCCTGACCACGGCCGCCCGTCCGGCGAGATCAGCCGGGTCGCCGGGGGATCGTCGTGCTCCGTCAGGGGATGCACGCGCACCGCCGCCGCCAGGGCAGCCCCACGCTCCGGATCCGGGTCGAGCGTGCGGAACCCGAACATCACGTTGACCCCGCTGGACCGGATCACCGACCAGCTCTGGTCGTGCTCGGGGACGTCCTGTCCCGGAGCGACGACGAGCGTCGTCCCGCCGTGCCCGGCGTCCGCCCCCATCTCGCCGAGGACGCCGCACTCGCGCTGCCAGAAGTCCGACACCCCGCCCGCCGTCGGTCCCGGTGGGAGCTCGATCACGAGCGGACCGGTCTCCGACAGGTCGAAGAAGTTCAGGATGTACGGGGTCGTCGCGTTGGCCGTGATCAGCCCGAGCTTGTCCCGGTAGGTGACGTAGTGCACGAGGTCGTGCTGCGTCGCGCCGAACACCTCGCGGTGCTGGGCGCTCCAGTGCGCGTAGGACACGATCGGCAGCGCCCACAGGTAGGTCAGGCAGGCGAGCTGGTGGTCGAGGTCGTCGAAGATCACCGGCAGGCTGTCGCGCGGCGGGAGGTCGGTACCGTTCTCCGCATCGGTGGTCATGCCAGCGATCGTCGTCCCGAGCCGCCCTGGCGACATCACCCCAGCAGGGTGAGCGTCACTCCTCCATCTGGAGCGCCTTGCCGCGCATCACCAGCAGCGGATCAGGCGGCAGCGCGACCGACGGGTCCTTGTCCTCGTAGTCGAACTGCGCGAGGAAGTACCGCATCGCGTTCACGCGGGCGCGCTTCTTGTCGTTCGACCGGACGATCGTCCACGGCGCGTAACGCTTGTCGGTGCGGCGGAACATCTCCTCCTTCGCGGCCGTGTAGTCGTCCCAGACCCGGAGCGACGCGACGTCGTTCGGCGAGAGCTTCCACCGGCGGACCGGGTCCAGCTGCCGGATGGCGAACCGGGTGCGCTGCTCCTTCCGGGTCACCGAGAACCAGAACTTCGTGACGTGGATGCCCGAGTCGACGAGCATCCGCTCGAACGACGGCGCCTGCGCCATGAACGTCTCGTACTCCTCGTCCGAGCAGTAGCCCATCACGCGCTCGACCCCGGCGCGGTTGTACCAGGAGCGGTCGAACATCACGATCTCCCCGGCACTCGGCAGGTGCTCGACGTACCGCTGGAAGTACCACTGGCCCTGCTCGCGCTCGGTCGGCTTCGACAGCGCGACGACGCGGGACGTCCTGGGGTTGAGGTGCTCGGTGAACCGCTTGATCGTGCCGCCCTTGCCTGCGGCGTCGCGGCCCTCGAAGAGGATGATGGCGCGGCGGCCGTTGTCCTCGAGCCAGTACTGGAACTTCAGCAGCTCGACCTGCAGCCGGTACTTCTCGAACTCGTACTCCTCGCGGCTCATCCGCTCGTCGTACGGGTAGTCCTCTTTCCAGGTGTAGATCGGGTTGCCCTGCGGGTCGATCAGCTCCGGGTCGGGCGTGTGGGCGTTGTCGACCGTGTACCCGCGGGTCCGCAGGTCCTCGATGTACTCGCGCAGGTCGCCGACGGGGCCTACATCCAGCACGGGGTCCTCCTCTGCCGGCGCGGGTCGGGTGCGCGGCTCACCCCGGTATAGCAACCCGGGGTGAACAACGGGCACCGTCGACCATCCGGTCAGTCCGGCGTACTCCGACCCCGTGGGTCGGCGTGGACGTTCGGTGACGCCGCGGCTACTGGCCGCGTTTCGCCTTGCGGAGGGCGAAGCGCCACAACCAGATGCCAGCACCGAGCCAGAAGATGCCGAGCGCCGTGTTCACGACAGCCAGGACCACGTCGAGATCAGGCCGGACGAAGCGGACGATCGACGTCGTCATGAAGACCGAGCCGAAGGCGAGGGCGATCGTACCCAGGACCTTCGCGCTCAACACGTCCACCGAGCCAACCTAGCGCGCGCTCGCGTCTCGAGGACCGATCCGCTACCGGGCGCGGCTTGATGACGCCGATGCGAGTAGTGATCAGCGTTGCCTGTCCATGGCGAGCCCGATCAGGTCTCCGACCGCGACGTCCGAGAATTCGGGATAGAGGCCGCGATGCGCGTCGCGTACCTCGGTCTCGGTCAAGCCTCCCGCTTCGCGAAGCGACCGAGCCCATCGAGCCGCGTCCGACTCCAGCTCGTCAAGTCGCTGTTGCGCCGTCTCGAATTCGTGCTCCGGCACTTCAGGAAACGCCGCTCGTACATCCAGCGGAGCCCAGTGCCGCCTGCGGGCCACTGATGAACGGACCATCGCGTCGTGAAGCGACAATTGCGCCAGGGTGTCTTGACTGATCCGGTAATACTCCATGTCGCGATACTAGAGATGGCAAGGAGCGCAACGGCGTCTCGATAGCCGATCGGTCAGCGGGCCGCACTTGATCGGCCAGGGGACGATTGCGCACCGCTGACCGTTCGGGTCCGCCCGGTCGAGGGAGTATCGCACAGGGGTTTCGTGGCGATCGCGACGGGGACCGTCCACTGGAGATTCCGGCCGGCAGGATCGCGCGCCCGGGGAACGGCGCTCCACGAGTGACGGGGCGCGGTGCTCAGCTGATCAGCTCAGCTCAGCCGAGCCCGAAGCGGAGCCGAGAGTCGGTGGGAAGTCGGGCTGCCCGGCTCACCCGACGGCCCGGTACGCCTCTAATCGTGCGACGCCGGGTAGCGTTCCACGGTCGGTCGGTCGGTCGTGGTGCGGTGCGGTGCCGATTCTGTGTTCGAGCGTCGCCAACTCGCCACTGTCAGCAGGCTGGTCTCGGTAGCCGACCCGGTTGCGCTACTCGCCACCGAGCTCTGCTGCGGCCAGCGAGATCATTCCGTCCGAGAGTCGTCCTGATCCGTCAAGCCGAGCGGACCCGTTGGCCGGGTCACCGCTGGGCCGCTGCCCGCTGGTCGGCGAGGACGCCCTCGAAGAGTTTGACGACGCCGTCTGGGGCTCCTGTGCCGAAGATGGTGTCGACCGTGCGGTGCGCGGCGATGGCTGCTGCCTCGCTGCGCGGGAATATGATCGCCTCGTACTCAGCCAGGGCCGTTTCGATGTCATCGGGGTGCGAGGCGATCGCCTCGGCGAGCTGGGCGCCGTCGAACATCGCCAGGTTGGCGCCGTCACCACCGGGAACGGTGACGTGCGCTGCGTCACCGATGAGGGTCACGCCGGGCGTGCGCTCCCAGCGGTGGGCATCCGGCAGCTGGTAGATCTTCCGCACCGCCGGCGGCTGCTCACCCTCGGAGATCAACGCCGTGAGCTTCGGCGACCAGCCGTCGAACTCTGCTGCGACCCGGGCACGGGAGGTCGCGGCATCAGTGAGATCGATGGCGTCGAACCACTCCACCGGCCGGTGCAGGATCACGTACGTGTGCACCACGTCGCCGACCTCGCGGTGCGCCAGGAACCCCTTACCCGGCATGATGCCGTAGAGCGCTCCATCACCCACGGTGTCCGCGATGTCCGGGTAGTCGATGCTGACGCTGTGCAGGTACGAGTCGACGTAGCTGAAGCCGGAGTAGATCGGTACCGCGTCCGAGACCAGGGGGCGCACCTTGGACCAGGTACCGTCGGCACCGACCAGGACGTTCGTGGTCGCGGTCGTGCCGTCCGTGAACACCAGCTCGTGCTCGGCTGCGCCGACCGCGGCGACCGAGGCGAGCTTCTTGCCCCACTGGACCGTGCCCTCGGGCAGTGACTCCAGCAGAATGCGGCGAATCTCTCCTCGCAGTGTCTCCGGCCGCGTCATCGAACCATCATCGGGGACCTCGACGAGGACGTTGCCGTCCGTGTCGTACACCCGACGAGCTCCTCCACCACGGTGGATGATCCCCTCGTACTGCTCCGTCAGACCAGCCATGTGCAATGCGCGCTGGCCGTCTTCCTCGTGCAGGTCGAGCTGGCCGCCCTGCGTCCGGGACTCAGCGGAGTGCTCCGCTTCGTAGATCGTCGCCGACACCCCGTGGACGTGCAGGACGCGAGCGAGAGTGAGGCCGCCGAGGCCGGCGCCGACGATCGTGACGGTCGTGGTCATGGAGTTCCTCCGATCGAGCAGTCTGAACAGATTCACGAACAATGTTCCATACGAACATTGATCGTGTCAATGGTATGGTTGCCCCATGGCTGGACGACGTGCCGCGCGGGATGCGATGACGAGGGAACAGTGGGTCGCGCACCTCGAGCAGGCATCCTCTCGAGGGTCGGGGGCACCCGTCGCACCCGTTCGGAGTCGTCGAGGTCGAGAGCCGATCACCACCGAGCGGATCGTCGCCGCGGCGCTCGACACTGTGCAGGAGACCGGCTTCGAGGACCTCACGATGCGCTCGGTCGCGGCGGCCCTCGATACCGGGCCGGCGTCGCTGTACGCGCATGTGCGGAGCAAGGCCGAACTCGGCGACCTCCTCGTCGGGGAGCTGTGCTCCCGGGTCCACCTCCCGAGACCGGACGCCGACCACTGGCAGGAGCAGTTCATCGCTCTCTGCGCTGGACTTCGTGATCAGTTCCTCGCCTACCCCGGCGTGGCCCGTGCTGCCCTGGCAGTCGTCCCAGCCGACTTCGGGACACTCCGGGTCGCCGAAGCGCTGCTGGCTACCCTGCGCACAGGCGGCGTGCAGCCCCGGCAAGCGGCCTGGGCGAGCGACGCCGCGTTCCTCTACATCTGTGCCTACTGCCTCGAAGCTGCGGACGGTGATCAGCAACGCCGCGACGTCAGCGGAACAGCGATCGGCGCCGAGGAGATCGCTACTCGCTTGCAGATGCTCCCGGCAGATACGTTCCCGCACACGATCGAACTGTCCCGCGACCTCACCGCCGGCGACGGTCATGACCGCTTCGCATTCACCCTCGACCTCATCGTTCGAGGACTCGACCACTGACGTCGTCCAGCTCGCCCGTCGAACTGAGTGGCTCCAGGTGGCGCAGAGTCACACCTCCCCCGCGGCACGGAGGATCCAGGTGCGGAACTCCACCGCGAAGTGTTCGAGGTGCTGATCGATCACAGCCGGCGCACATGAGGCCGGGAGTGTGACCGACAGGCGTGCGGTGAACCCGTCGGGTCCGTCCTCGAAGGCGTTGGCGATCGAGCCGATGACGGTGCCGTCGGCGAGGAGCATGTGCGAGCGGCGGCCAGCGGGCCGTCCGGACGCGGCTGGGAGTTCCTGGTCGACGATGACACTGTCGTCCCAGGGGCGCATGAAGAACGAGCACACCTGGTCGTCGAGGGTCTCGACGATGTTCACCAGCTCCCCCGGCTCAGCGTGGATCGCGTAGTGCTCCGGGTGTCCGGCGAGCATGACGTCCTCTCGGGCGAACGCTGCACCGAGCCACCCACCGAACTGCGCCGCGGTGATCCCGGTGGCGCGCAGCGTCGTGGTGCCGCTCGCTTCCTCGCCGCGGGAGCGTCCGAGGTGGTTTCGGAGGAACATCTCCCCAGCGGCGATCTCGTCGGCGAGAAGCTCGAGGAGCTGCTCGCGACCGAGCTTCCGCTTCAGGAGCTCCATCGCACGGCGTGCTGAGAACAGTTCGTACCCGTCGATCGTCGCGTCGCTGTCGTGCCCGTCGAGCCGGACGGTCGCGGCTGTCATCGTGCGCTCCGGACGGGCAGCTGCAGGTAGGAGGCGTGCTCGCCGCCGGGGTGCACGACGTGCGTGCCGGTGTTGGCGCCGACGTACTCGCGGATCCCTGGCATGAGGGTGCCGAGGAGGTTCCGGGAACTGACGATGAAGCGCAGCTGCTCCCCGGCGTGGAACCGCAGGCCCACGGGGAACAGGTCGATCTCGATCTCTCAGTGCGACCTCGATCGGCCTCACTGTCGTGCGGGCAACCGTACGGACGTACGAACGTACGAACGCGCGGGCTTAATCGAGACCGGTCGACAGGATGCTGTCGGGTCTCTTGCGATGGCTAGGACCTGGCGACCCATGTCCGATAGCCGATCGGCTATCGATACGGGTTCTGGGTACGGTCTCGCCATGACGAAGAGTCCTTCGGCGGTCACGAGCCGCTTTGTCCCGTAGATCACGGATGTCGTGCTTCCAGGGGCAGTCACGTACCAGGACTTCGCGATGGGAAGCCCCAAAGCCCACAAGAGAGTGACACTCTCGGCCCGCCAGAAGTCGTCATCGCCGCATACGCGTCTATCCCGCGTGTACGTGAGGCTGCCCTGGTGCTCGGTGTGTCCGAGCAGGCGCTGCTCGAGGAACTCCAGCTCATCCGCGCAGCGTTTCGGGGTGCCGGTTATGCAGCAACCGCATCCCGTCCTGCACTGTTGAAAGCTGCTCGGGACACCCATCAGCTCCCGTCATCTGTGGAGCATACGGGCTAGCGGCGTACTAGCGGGTCCCGGACCCATAATGCTTACGGCGGCCGCCGCACTAGCCTCTGGCCAGCATCGTGTCACGGGCGCAAGACGGCGGCTGCGTCGCTTCCGCCGAGCTGTTCCTTGAAAGACCCTCGTTGAGACTGAGCCGACGGGCCTAGGTACCCTCGGCAGAAGATGACGAGGAGATTCCAATGGCGGTTGAAGTGACAGTCGACGGCGAGCCGACGCTCACGGCGCGGGACCGGATGCGGCAGCAGGACCGCCCCCTCGAGGAGCGGTTCACGGTCGACTTCATCGACCACGACGCAGCCGACGGGCAGCCATCCGACGGATCCGGCATAGCCTGGTTCTGGGAGCAGTTCGGGGAGGCCTTCTCCGACGTTCAGCGAGAGGACGTCGAGACGATCGCGACACCGACGAAGGTGATCACAATCTCCACCCTTGCTGGCACGCACACGGGTGACTGGATGGGACACGCCCCGACCGGACGCCGTTTTACCGGGATCCGGAACGTGCAGGTCATCAGTTTCCGCGACGGCCGCGCATCCGAGCGGTGGGGCAGCACCGACCAGCTCGGCATGCTGCAGCAGCTGGGCCTTGCCTGACATCTTCAGCTCCGTTGCTCCCGCAGCCCTCGCCCCCGGTTAATCACCAGCGACACCGCACGGTGGACATCAGCGTTGCACCACCCGTGTAACGCCAAGGGGATAGCGCTGAGGTCGCTGTGGCCTGGTCGGCGTTGCATGAGCCGCATGAGATCGGACATGACGTACGAGCAACCCATCCGATACCGCGACGACCTCGAGCAGGAGCTTCCGGACGAGGAGGCGATCGTCTCGGAGACGATCGCGCTGATGCGGCAGACGATGAAGCAGACGTTCGAGGAGACCCGCCACGGAACTTCGGGAACGCACGCGAAGAGCCACGGCGTCGTCACGGGCCGGTTCGAGGTGTTGCCGGATCTGCCGCCCGAGCTCGCGCAGGGCATGTTCGCCGTCCCGGCGACCTACGAGACGGTGGTCCGGTTCGCCAGCGAACCGGGCGGCATCGACCCGGACACGGCGCAGCGGGCCCGCGGCGCAGCGGTGAAGGTCCTCGACGTGCCGGGGGAGAAACTCCGCGACGGGTGGACGAGTCAGGACTTCCTGCTGAACACGTGGCCGATCATCCCGCAGGGCGACGCGAAGGTGTACCTCGACGCGATCCGCGCCCGCGCCGAGCACCATGGCCACTACGTGCGGACGGTCGCGGCGACGATGGCGAAGCATCCCGCACCGAAGGGAACCCTCTTCGACCGCACCCCGAACATCCACCCACTGGCGTTCAGCTACTACTCTCAGGGCGCGTTCCGGTACGGCGACCACGTCGCGAAGTTCCATATCGCGCCGGCAACGGACCGGCAGCGTGAACTGGCGGAGCAGACCGTCCCGGCTGGTGCGTCGCCCGGGATCCTCAGCGAGTGGGTTCGCGACTTCTTCGCCGGTCAGGAGGCCCGGTTCGAGTTCCGTGTGCAGCTCAACGTCGACCCGCAGGCGATGCCGATCGAGGACGCCTCCGTCGAGTGGGACGAGACCCGCAGCCCCTACCGGACCGTCGCGATGCTGATCCTGCCCGCGCAGGAGTCGTTCAGCCCCGCGCGTCGGGTCTACGCCGAGGACGTGATGTCCTGGCGGCCCTGGCATGGACTGCGCGCGTTCCGACCGCTGGGCAGCATCAACCGAGTCCGGCGACGCGGCTACGAAGAACTCGGCAAGTGGCGCCACGACATCAACGCACGCACAGAACAGAACCCGACCAGCCTCCAGGAGGTCCCCGCATGACCGACCGAGACCAGCCCACTACGTACCTGCGGTACACGCCCGACGTCGAGGTGGAACAACCCCACGAGGCGGAGGACATTCAGGCACTCCGGGAGACGTTCGCGCAGATCCGGACCATGGCGTTCGACAAGCTCCGGCACGCCGTCCGCGACGCGCACGCGAAGAGCCACGGCGTGCTCGCCGGCACCCTTCGCATCCACGACGACCTCCCGACCGAGCTGCGGCAGGGCCTGTTCGCCCAGACCGGTGAGCACCCGGTGATCATCCGCTTCTCGACGGCGCCCGGGGACATCGTCTCCGACGGGATCGGTTCCGCGTTCGGGATGGCGATCAAGGTCCTCGACGTCGACGGCGAGAAGGTGCTGCCGGGGAAGCAACAGGCTCGGACGCAGGACTTCCTGCTGGTCAACCACCCCACCATCTCGTCCGGAGACGTGCACACCTACCGACGCGACCAGGCGGTGCTGCTGCAGACGTCGAAGGCGCCCGAGGGCATGCAACTGGCTGCGACCACGGCGCTGCGCGCCGGCGCGGACCTGCTCCGCAAGGTCGGCGTCGACAAGACCGGCGGCCCTGCAGGGCAGGCGAAGCCACACGTCAACCTACTCGGTGAGACGTACTGGTCCCAGGGCGCGATCCGGTACGGCGACCACGTCGCGAAGGTATCTGCTGCCCCCGTGGCCGAGAACCTCACAGCGCTGACCGGAGAGCACGTCTCGGTCCGGGAGCCGTCCGCGTACCGGGACCTGACCAGCGCGTTCTTCGCCGGCAACGCGGGCGTCTGGGAACTCCAGGTACAACTCGCCACCGAACTGGAGACCACGCCCGTCGAGGACGCCTCCGTCGCGTGGCCCGAGGACGTCACCCCGTACCGGACGGTCGCAACGCTGACCGTCGACCCGCAGGACTCGTTCTCCCCAGCACGGCGCGTCTACGCCGACGACGAACTGTCGTTCAACCCGTGGCACTGCCTGGTCGAGCACCAACCCCTCGGATCCATCCAGCGCGTCCGCCGCCCCGTCTACGACGACTCGGTGGACTTCCGCGCAACCACCAACGCCGCGACTGTCGAGGAGCCCGGGAACATCGACGAGCTTCCGGCCTGACGGCTGGTCGACCGCGGACCACCGCGACGGGCAGGAGGGGCGGCTCCAGGTCGGAACTGTCCCGGTGACTCCAGCGGGTCCACGGTGGTTCGCGCTCGGGCCGATCGTCCCCTCCGCGTACTCCGCAGGAAGCGTTCGTACCGCGCGCGTACCGTCCGCTGGGTCCGGCGCCGACGACGGCGCCGACGACCTGAACGGAGCAACCATGCGAGCAGTCGTCTACAACGGCCCCCACGACGTCAGCGTCGACGATGTCCCGGATGCCGAGGTCGAACAGCCGACCGACATCCTGGTCAAGATCACCGCGACGAACATCTGCGGGTCGGACCTGCACATGTACGAGGGCCGGACCGACATCGAGACCGGCAGTGTGTTCGGGCACGAGAACCTCGGCACCGTGATCGAGGTCGGTGACGGCGTCCAGAAGGTGCGGGTCGGCGACCGTGTCGTCCTGCCGTTCAACGTCGCTTGTGGGTTCTGCAAGAACTGCGAGCGCGGCTGGTCGAGCTTCTGCCTGACCATGCAGCCGAACGAGGCTGCTGCCGGAGCCGCGTACGGCTACGCGGACATGGGCCCCTACCGCGGCGGGCAGGCGGAGTTGCTGCGCGTCCCGTTCGGTGACTACAACGCGCTCCGTCTCGGTGAGGACTCGGTCGAGAAGGAGAACGACTACGCCATGCTGTCGGACATCTTCCCGACCGGCTGGCACGGGGCCGAGCTCGCCGGAGTGCAGCCGGGCGACACGGTGGTCGTCTACGGTGCCGGACCCGTCGGCCTCATGGCCGCCCTCTCCGCCTCCATCAAGGGCGCATCGCGGATCTTCGTCGTCGACCGGCAGGCGGACCGGCTCCGTCTCGCCGAGTCGATCGGTGCGATCGCGGTCGACGACTCGAAGGTCGACCCCGTGCAGACGGTCCTCGACGCGACCCTCGGCCTCGGAGCCGACCGCGGCATCGAGGCCGTCGGGTACCAGGCCCACGACGGGCAGGGTAACGAGCAGCCCAACCTCGTGCTGAACCGTCTCATCGCCTCCGTCCGGTTTACGGGCGGGATCGGCGTCGTCGGCGTGTACCTGCCTGACGACCCCGGCGCTTCCGACGAACTGGCGAAGAAGGGGCAGATCGCGCTGGACTACGGCACGTTCTTCTTCAAGGGCCAGCACATGGGCACCGGTCAGGCACCCGTGAAGCGGTACAACCGCCAGCTCCGCGACCTGATCGCCGGGGACAAGGCATCGCCGTCCTTCATCGTCAGCCACAACCTCTCGCTCGACGAGGCCCCGGACGCCTACCGCCACTTCGACGCACGCGACGACGGCTGGACCAAGGTCGTGCTCCACCCGTGACCACCGGGACGGGAGGGTCGGACCGCTGCTGGCCCTCCCGTCCGTCGCGATGGTTCGCTGCCGACCAGCTGCCAGGAGGGAAGTTCGTCGACGTGCTCAGGTGGGTCGATGATCACGCGTTGGTCGTAGTGGAGAAGTCCCCTGAGCCGCCGTGGACGGGATGGTGAACCTCCTGGATGAACCCGAGCGGCTGGTGTTCGACGAAGCAGCGCCACGGGTCACAGGTCAGCTCGTCCTCGGCGGAGATCCGCCGTGCCTGAAGAACGAGTCCTGCGGGCCGAGGGTGGGTGTCGCGGCCATGCCGTGCGGGGTCATGCGTCGGAGAATCCTCGACCGGCGTCCTCTTCAGATCACTGGCGAGCTGCGGTCGGAACTCCCAGCGGCCCTCGCCCGGCGAAGGACGCGCTGATGAGGTCCGTGGTCTTCTGGCGTTCTGCTCTGACAGATTCCGTCTGAGGATGTCACTCGGGATCCGACCAGCGCATCCATGAGTGGATCTGTGCTGATGCAGCCTCGAACGAAGTGTGCGACCCGCCAAGGGGCCAGCAGTTCGAGCCGACGTCGTACTGCGCCCGTCGGGTGATGTCTGCCACAGCGAGATCGCCGAGGAAGATGCTCCAGTGGCCGGCGTAGTCGTTGCCCCATCGCAAGCGATCCGGCATGGCGTGTCCTGACGTTCAAGATGCGGAGCAATCTGCTCTTGCACGAACAGTAGGCGTCGCAGCCTGCGCTAACGCGTTTCTGGCAGTGATTGGGCCCCGCCCTTGAAACCGAGTGCGGGGCCCTTCACGAGGGGCTCGTCTACTTCGCGAGGAACTCCAGCACGACCCGGTTCCACTCATCCGGGTGGCTGACGTTCACGCCGTGCGGACCACCCTTAACGACATGCAGTTCCGAACCGGTGATGGCTTCGTGGGTGCGGGCGCCGGAGCCCTCGTAGGGCACGGTCGCGTCACCGTCGCCGTGGATGATCAGCGTCGGCACGGTCACCTTGGGCAGGTCGTCGCGGAAGTCCGTATTCGCAAACGAGGCCATAGCCTCGAGCGCGGCAGTCTTCGATGCCTGCTTCGCCAACGCGAGCGCTTCCTGCCGGTCGTCTTCGGAGACCACCAGGACGCCGTCGACGGAGAAGAAGTCGGTGGTGAACTGGTCGTAGAACGAGTCCTCGTCCTTCATCAGCCCAGCCGTCATCTCGGCTGCCTGCGACTTCGGCAGCGGCCCGTCCGGGTTGCCGTCGGTCTGCAGCAGGTACGGCGGGACCGCGGAGGCGAACACGACACTGTGGAGCCGTTCGGTGCCGTACATGGTGAAGTAGCGGGCCACCTCACCGCCACCCATCGAGAACCCGACAAGGGTGACATCCTGCAGGTCGAGCTCAGTGAGAACGGTGTGGAGGTCCTCGGTGAGGTGGTCGTAGTCGTAGCCGGTCTTGGGCTTATCGCTGCGGCCAAAGCCGCGACGGTCGTAGGTGATGACCCGATAGCCGCCATCGGCGAATACGGGCACCTGCTTGCTCCAGGACGCTCCGGAGAGCGGCCACCCGTGGATCAACACGACCGGGCGGCCGGAGCCGCCGGTGTCGTCGATATGCAGGTTCGTGTCCTTGAAGAGGCCGTGGTGGGCGGTGATCTCAGTCATACCTCTGCTCCGTTCCTGTCACCACATGGCGCGGCGACGCATAGATCGGGTTCGGAGCCTGCCAGCGAGAGGATGGCAACAGCTGCCAGCAGCGAACGACGACGCCGGTTTCTGGACAGCCGCCCCGGCTGCTCGCGGCGTCGCTCCGAAGTGCGCGGCCCGCGGCGACGCGTAGCGGGTACAGCTTGTGGCTCGGTGCTGTCCGCGGCCGGTGGGGGGGGTTGTGGAGCAGTAGACAGGGCGGTTCACTCGAAGGGGCAACGTATCCCGGCTCATCAGGGAAGTCAGCACCGATGCGTTCGATCGTGTACACCAGCACCCAGACCCGTCCGATCACGGACACCGAGCTCGCGCAGATCCTCGCGGTGGGGCGGGAGAAGAACACCGCCCTCGGGGTGACCGGGATCCTGGCGCACAAGGGTGACAACCGCCTCGGGATCCTCGAGGGCGATGACGCCACCGTCGCCGCACGGTTCGAGCAAGTGCGCCGTGACCCCCGACATACGAGCGTGCGCGTCCTGGCAGATGAGTCGGTCGCGCAGCGGTCGTTCCCAGACTGGTCGATGGCGTTCCAGCCGCTGGATCCGCTGATGGAGCACGTTCCGGGCTTCAGTGACCTGTTCGCGCCCGGTCAGCAGCTCGACCCGGCGATCGGGCTGACTCGGGCGCGGGGGTTGTTGGAGTGGTTCCGGAAGCATCCCCTCGCACCGTTGACGAGTCAGACCGCCGAAGCGGACGAGGTACCCCGCACGCGTGCGATCAACGGGGCGATCTCGGCGTTGCACGGCGGCAGCATCACGCGGTTCACCCTCGACGACGCCGCCGAGCGCGCAGGGATGAGCGTGGCCGAGGTGCGGGAGGTGTTCCCGACCGAGCGGGCGTTGCTGGCGGCGACGGTGGAGCGGTGGACGCAGGCGATCTCTGCACCGTTGGCGCCACTGATGGGCGAGCAGGGTACGGTCGCGTTCCCGCACGCGCTCCTGGCTACGCACGCGGAAGGGCGGCGCTCACGCGGAGAGACCGAGGACGATCGCGGCGGACGCGGCGACGAGGGCCGAGACGATGCCGGTCGCGGTCATCATGAGGGTCCGTTGACGGGGCTGCTCGCGGACCTCGGAGAAGGGGCTGCGCATCGACGCGCGGCGGACACGACGCACCAGAGCGGTGTGGGCCGTCGAGGGAAGCACGGTGTCGGGAGCGATGAACGTGGTCACGGTGCCCTTCAACTCTGAGCCATCAGCGGCTCGGTCAGACCCGGATCGTCCGGCCGGGATGACCGTAGGAAGGAAACCGTTCACGCCGCGGACGATCCGACCACGACAGCGAAACCTGAACAGCCACCAGCGGAAGCGGTGTCCAAAAACGGACGCAGGGAGATGCGAGGGCATCCATCACTGGTTCGGGTCCGGGACGGACACCCTCGCGCTACGACGCCGTCGGGTTCGACGCTGAATCAAGACGAGGTCAGCCCCGGGAACAGGGATCGGGGCACCCACGGACAGGGTTCGCGGAGTAGCAGCCCTGACGGTACAAGCGACGGGCTTGTACTCCCCCAAGCCAGCCTCAGCCAGTCGCGTCCGTCGAAGCGGAACTGACCGGTAGCCGATCGGCTATCGGACATGGTTTGCCAGGTTCAATGACATCGCGAGAGACCCGACAGCATCCTGTCGACTGGTCTCGACGGAGCCCGCGCGTTCGCACGTCTGTACGGCCGGGCGGTTGCCCGTCGGGACGTTGAGGCCGATCGAGGTAGCGCCGAGTGCACGTGCTCGGGCGACGGCAAGCCGCACCAAGACGGTGACGGCGTCGGATGCGCTCTGCGTCAGTCCAGAGGGAACGGACGACGAGCAATCCACGCGATGAAACCAACGATGAAGAGCGCGGCGAGAGCGAGGGGGAAGTAGCCCCATCCGAATGTGAAGCCGGCTTCGAGCGATCCGACTCCGAGGACGACCATCACTGCTGCGAACAGCACCATAAGAACGGGCAGGATCAGGCTCAGACGAGGTTGAGCGTTGAGACCGAGCTGCGCATCACGAACCCATTGCTTGTTCCGAGCGCGCCACACGATTCCTGCGGCGGTGAGCACGAGAACGGCCACGCTCATCACCGGCAACAGGGCTTCTCGCATGTCCTCAAACTAGGGCCGCGGCGGTCGGGATGCACCTCATTAGCCACTTCCCCTGCGGCCGCCGGATCTCGGAGAGGTTCCTTGTCCGCTAGCCACGACATCGGTCTCGATTGCCGATCGGCTATTGGGACGGCGCTCATCCTGATTGACTCGCCCCATGTCTGCTCAAAGTCTTGTCGTGATTGGTGTCGTCGTGATCGCGTTCGCGCTGCTTGTATGGATCATCAACCCGACGATTCACGGAGCGAGCTTCGTAGTGCTGGTCGTCGCGCTCGTCGCCGGGCTTGCGTCCGTCGCGCTGGGGATCGCGCAACGCTCACGAGGTTGACCCTCGTCGACGGCCTAACCCGATTCACCAGGGGATCGTCTGGTGCGACTCGTCAGCTCCGCTTCGGGTTCGGCTGGGCTGGGCCGATCAGCGATGTAGCGCGATCGTTGCTCAGCGGCGCCCCCAACAGTGGGGAACGACGAAACGGGGGCGTCGACTCCATGCTGTGAGCAGGGTCGTGTGACTCACGTCACGGACAGCAGCTGCCTCGACGGACGGACTGAATAGTGATGGACGACCACGGCGCCACCTCGCAGAGCACAGTTCCTCCGGCGCGCAATCGTGCCGGCTGGCATCTCCTGTGGACGGTTCCCGTCGCGATTGCCACGAACGCCGTACTCGCCTTCATCGCCTGGCTCGCCAACTGGGGCAACTCTGCCGGTGCATCCGCCGATGAAGGGCTGGAGGGGTACTTGCTCAGCCAGCCCTGGATCTGGTTGACCCTCATCGGGCTCATCACGTTCGTGGCCCTGGCGGCCCCTTCCTGGAGCCGAAGCGTAGTGCTCCGTGTGGCGATAGCCGTGGCGGTCGCGCTGACGGCCACAACCGCCGCGGCGCTCTTCATTTTGCGGCAGTAGCGGTTCAAGCGCCCGATAGCCGATCGACTATCGGGCACTGACTGAGCTGCGGTGGAGCTGGGTAGCCCATGCGCGCAGCGTCGTGGGCGTGGTTGTGGTGACGTCGCGTCGCTGCTCGGGGATGAAGTCGTCTCGAATGCCCGTAGACATGCCGATGATCGCCGCTACCCGCTGTTCCGTAAGGCCACTGGCCCGGAGGTCTCCCCGCGTCGCTTCGTCTCTGACGCGCTCCACCTGGATAGGACGGCTCAGTGTCGAGCTGAGAACCTCCGCGACTTCGGACCAGGTGAGATGCTCGGGCCCATGAAGTGCCTGGACTTCCCTCCCAGACCAGTGCGGCGATAGGAGTCGGGCAGCGGTGACTTCTGCAACGTCGCGAGGTGCCACCCATGGCATCGGGAGATCGAGGGGGAGAAGCACGCGGATCGTGCCACCATTGAGCCCATCCGGGGCAAGCAACAGGTTGCTCATCAACAGCCCGCACCGCAGGTGCACCACGTCGATACCAAGGGCGTCAAGTCGTTGCTCAGTGGCGGCGAGACCGTCGATCTCGCCGACCCCGTTCCGGCGCTCGGCGCCGACGCTGCTCTGGAAGACGACCCGCCCGATCGCGTTTGATGTCACCGCGCCCTGCAGCGATTCGGCCAGTTCGTCGTAGTAGGCAAGAGGATCGGACTCGTCGAGCGCTGGTGATGGTGTGATCCATGACAGCGATTGGATCCCGCGGAGACTCGCGACGACAGCAGCATGATCGCGAAGGTCCACAGCGACGACGTCTGCGCGCTCGCGAACGTCCTGGGGCAAGAACTCCGGGTGCCTCGTCAGAACCCGCGGGCGGACCCCCGCGCGCAAGAGTGCGCGGACCGTCTCGCTCCCGACGTTGCCGTTCGGCGCAGTCACCGCAATCATCCCCACTACCTTTCTGCGCCCTAGTTCTACCGCGCGGGTCTGACACCGCCTCGTCCGGTAATCGATCGGCCATCGGGCATCGCGCTCACTCCTCGTCGGCGCGCTCCGCTCGAAGGGCTCGCCTCCCCGCGATCCGCTGTAGAAGTTTCCGTAAGAAGACGAGCTCGATCGCCACCATCACCGCCAGGCCGAACAGGGCGAAAGCGATGTGCGCTGGGCTCAAGCCGCCGCTGAGCACGATCACCGGCAAGCCGACGAGCAACGCGGCCCCGGCGACGACGTTCCACCATGATGCGAGGAGCCCCGCGGGAGCGTGGTTCGTGAGTTCTGGGCGGTCAGTTGGATCGGTGCGATCCCACCAGGACGTCATGCGCGTAGGCTACCCGGGCATCCATGACCGGTCAGAAGCCCGACCGCCGGTAGAAGATCAGGCGGATGCCCCTTCGGGAGCCCTCCGCTCCTGCCCGATAGCCGGTCCGCCAGTGGACATTTGACTGACCATGGGCAACGCCGACTCACACCGCCCTGGTGCGAGTCGTACCCCGTCTCACATAGGTGGTCCGCGGAGCTTCGCGGTTCACGCATGCCATACGGACGCCTTCTGACGAAACGATGCCGAGCCGATCCGCCGTCGACCTGACCCGTCTCGGACGCCGACCACTGAGTCCATCTCCGTGTCTCAGGAACGCTGCGTGCCGGTCGGACATGTCGTTCGGCAGACGACACCACACCCCCGAGACTCTCCGACGACACGTCGCCGCTCTGCCGATACCGTCAACTCCAAGGGCATGGGTTCTCGGGGATTTGCCAACTCGCTCGTCGTGACGAGACGAGGTGCGAGCCGTGAAGATCGATCTCAGCGCTCGCGAGCTGGCGGTCGCATCGTCAGCTCGCAGGGAGCGTGTCGCTGAGGAACGGTGAGAGTTGGTCGAGCAGCTCGCGCGGCCTGTCCAGGGGAACGATGTGACCGCTGGTCGCGATCGAGGCGCTCTCGAGCTGATCCGTGATCGGCTCGAGCTGACGAGCGGTGGCGTCGCCGACGACCTGCGCACCGACCGCGAGCGTCGGAACGCGCAAGCGCAACCGAGTGGTCGCCTCCGCGATCTGTTCGGCGTTCCGAGGCATCGCGCGGTAGTACTCGAAACCGCAGCGGAGCGCCTCCCGCCCGCTGTACGCGCTGACGAATGCGTCGCCGATGGTCGCAGCCACGCCCGACTGATCCGCGGTACCGGCCCGGAGGAAGAAGTCGAGGTACTCGGCTTCGTGGCCCTCGACGACGGTCTCGGCCAGGCCAGGTACGGCATGGAACCCGAACCACCACGGCGCACCGTTCTGGAAGAACCCCTCGGCGCCGGGCAGCAGCCCGATGGTCGACTCCATCAAGACGAGCCGTGACACCCGGTCCGGGTGTTCGACCGCGAGCATGAACGCCGGTGGTACGCCAGCGTCGATCGCGACGACAGCGGCAGTGGGCGCATCCATGGCATCGAGGAGCCCAGCCATGTCGGCCGCCAGGTTCCGAGCGTCGTAGCCCGTACGTTCGCGGTCGCTTCCGCCGAGGCCGCGGAGGTCGGGTGCGATCACCCGGTGCGATCGGGACAGGACGGGGATCACGTCGCTCCAGACACGCCAGGTGTGCGGGAAGCCGTGCATCAGGAGCACAGGGGACCCCGTGCCGGCGATCGCGACGTTGAGTCGGGTGTCGTTCGTCGCGATCAGGGTTTCGTCGATCGATGGGTTGCTGGTCATGGCGCTCCAGGTCGTGGTTACGATTGGTGACCAGCTGATGGTAGGAGACCACCCATGCGCGGGAAAGACGGCACTTTCACGGAACCTGGTCACCCGCCGGTGACCGATCACTCGCACCAGTCCCGGGGTGATCTCTTCGATCCGGCCTGCCCGACCCGTCAGCTCTTGGATCGGCTCGGCGGCAAGTGGACGTCCATGGCGGTGAAGGTGCTCGGGGACGAGCATCCGGGTGAGGTCCGCTTCGCCGAGCTGAAGCGCCGGATGCCGGGGATCTCGCAGAAGATGCTCGCGCAGACGCTCAGGAGCCTCGAACGCGACTCGCTGGTCGACCGACGCGTCGAGCCGACGTCGCCGCCGAAGGTGCACTACCGACTCACGGAACTCGGCGAGTCGCTCACCGAGCCGATCGCCGCCCTGCGGGACTGGGCAGAAAGCCACATGGCGCGGATCGACGCCGCGGGCCAGGCTTGGGACGCCGTCCGGCAGGGATCGGAGCCACGCGCCGACGCGTGACGTCTGGTGCCCCTGGAGGGACTCGAACCCCCAACCCTTTCCTTAGGACGGAACTGCTCTTCCATTGAGCTACAGAGGCCGGCCCGTCCACTCTAGCGGGACCGAAGCGCGCTCAGTCCCGGAACGGCTCGAGGAACGCGACGAGCTCGGCCGCGTACGACTCCGGCTGCTCGAACGGGGCGAAGTGCCCGCCGCGCTCGGGTTCCGACAGGTACACGAGGTTCGTCGTCCGCTCGAGCCACTCCCGCGGCGCACGGACGAGGTCGCCCGGGTACAGGGTGAACCCGGACGGCGCCTCCACCCGGCGAGCGGACTGCTCTGGCGGGATCGCCGCGTTCTCGTGGTACATCCGCATGGCGGAGCCGATCGTGCCCGTCACCCAGTACTCGGTGACGAGCTGGAGCACCTCGTCCCGCGTGTACACCGACCACAGGTCGCCGTCGCAGTCGCTCCACGACCGGAGCTTCTCGACGATCCACGCCGCGAGCCCGGCTGGGGAGTCGTTCAACCCGACCGCCGCGGTCTGCGGCTTCGTCCGGTGCATCGACGCGTAGGCACCCTCGGTGTCCCGCCATCGGAACGTCGACTCGACGAATTCGCGTTCCGGCGCAGACAATGACGAGACGTCGATGCCGGGCCACGGCAGCCCGCCGTCGATGCGGTGCACGGCCACCACGCGGTCGGGGTGGTCGAGCGCCAGGTACCGGGCGACGTGCGTGCCGATGTCTCCACCGGCGACCGCGAACCGGTCGTACCCGAGCGCCGTCATGAGCGTCGCCCAGAGCCCGGCGACCGCCCGCGCGTCGATCGGCGTCGGCGGCGCGTCCGAGAACCCGTAGCCGGGCATGTCCGGCACGACGACGTCGAACCCCGCGGCGACCAGCAGCGGTAGGACCTTCCGGTACCGCCAGGTCGAGTCCGGCCAGCCGTGCGCGAGCAGCAGCGGCATGCCGCCCGCTCCGGCGTGCAGCACGTTGATGCCGATCCCGTCGATCTCGACCGTGCTGCTCGGAAGCGCCGCGAGGGCGGCACGATGGGCGTCGAAGTCGAACCCGTCCGCCCAGTACTCGACGAGCTCGCGGAGTTCGGCGACGTCGACGCCGAGCGACCACCCCGGGACACCGGGTGCGTCGGGCCAGCGCGTCGCACGCAGCCGCGCACGGAGGTCCGTGATGGTGTCGTCGTCGATCCGCATCTCGGTCATGGCCCGACGCTACGCATCCCCTCCGACAACCGTGCAGGATGGGCGGATGACCACGCCGAGGCCCGCAGTGCTCTTCGTCTGTGTCCACAACGCGGGCCGCTCCCAGATGGCCGCCGGGTACCTCCGGCACCTCGCCGGCGACCGCGTCGACGTCTTCTCCGCCGGTTCCGAGCCCGCCGACCGCATCAACCAGGTCGCGGTCGACGCGATGGCCGAGGACGGCGTCGACATCCTCGGCGAAGCACCGAGGATCCTCACCACGGACGCCGTCCGGCAGGCGGACGTCGTGATCACGATGGGCTGCGGCGACGCGTGCCCGGTGTTCCCGGGCAAGCGCCACGAGGACTGGGAGCTCAGGGATCCGGCCGGGCTCCCGCTCGACGCCGTCCGCCCGATCCGGGACGAGATCCGAGACCGCGTCCGGATGCTCATCGGCGAGCTGACACCGGGGGCACTGACCCCAGGGGCGCGGCCGTGACAACGATCGAGGACGCGAGCCGACAGCGGCCCCGAGCTGCCGGGGTCCTGACGAGGATCCCGGGCACGCTCGCCGTGGTCGGCGTGCTCCTCGTCGTCGGGATCGTCGGGCAGGGGTTGTGGTCCCCCACCCCAGCGCAGACCTGGTGGCAGGACGTCGCGTACGGGCTCCCCGCACTCGAGGACGGACGGTGGTGGACGCCGGTCACCGGGACGTTCTTCGTCGTCAGTCCGGCCGCGTACATCCCGACCCTCCTGGCCTTCGCCGGGATGGGACTGCTGGAGTGGCGCCGTGGGACGCGTGTCGCACTGCTGTCGTTCGGCATCGGTCAGCTCGTCGCCGTACTCGTCACCTGCGCGTTCCTGGCGGTCGCGTCGCTGTCGGCATGGCCGTGGGCCGACCGGCTCGCCGGCGTGCTCGACGTCGGGCCGTCCGGCGGCGCCGTCGCGTGCATCGCGGCGTGCTGCGCCCTGCTCCCGTCGCCGTGGCGGCAGCGACTCTGGGTGGTGGTGTTCGGGTACGCGGCGATCAGCGTCCTGTTCCTCGGCACCCTCGCGGACGTCGAGCACGCGGTGGCGGTGCTGTTCGCCCTCGCCGTGACGCGGTCGTTCCGGATCGAGCGGGCGACCCTCCGCGACCGGCGGCTCCTGGCGTTCGCGATCAGCCTCGCACTCGGGGCCGTGCAGGTCATCTCGCTGCTCGTCCCGACGGACGGTCCGTTCGGCCCCACGCAGGCGCTCGACGGACCGTGGATCGACGTGCTCGTCGACGTGGTCGTGATCGGGTTCGTCACGAACGGCCTGCGTCTGGGACGCCGGTGGGCCTGGGTCCTGACCGTCCTCGTCGCGCTGCTCAACATCGTCACGTCGGCGCTGCTCGTGCTGGTGCTCGCGGTCGACCCCGGCGTGCAGCTCGACGGCGACGACGCGCACCACGTCGTGGCGACGTCGGTGCTCTGGCTCGCGTTCCTGGTGTACCTCGCGGCGACGCGCAGCGCCTTCCGGTCCCGACGGCGACGGGCGCTCGGTGCCGTGAAGGGCCGGCGAGCGGCGGATCCACCGACGCTCGACGAGGTCCGCGAGACCATCAGGTCCGACGGCGGCGGCACCCTGTCCTGGATGGCGACGTGGGACGGCATGGAGTACCTCCGGACGACGACCGGCGTGGTCCCGTTCCAGAAGCACCTCGGGGTCGCGATCGTCCTGGCTGATCCGCTCGGCCCGGAAGGCGGCATCCCGGGCAGCGTCGCGGAGTTCGTCGCGGCGGCCGAACGGGACGCCCTCGTGCCGTGCTTCTTCAGCGCCGGCACCCGCACGCTCGACGCCGTTCCGCCCTCGTGGCGCAGCCTCGTCATCGCGGACGACACGATCGTGGACCTGCCGGGGCTCGCGTTCACCGGGAAGCCGTGGTCCCACGTCCGTACCGCGCTGAACCGGGCGGACCGCGAGCAGGTGACGTTCCGGATGACGTCGCTCGCGGACGAGACGTGGGGCGTCCGCCAGCAGCTCCGGGCGATCTCGGAGTCGTGGGTCGGCGACAAGGACCTCCCCGAGATGCGGTTCACGCTCGGCACCCTGCGCGAGGCCGAGGACCCCGAGGTGCGTCTGGCCCTGGCCGTGTCCGCCGTGGGCGACGTCGAGGGCTTCCTCAGCTGGCTGCCCGTGTACGGACCCGGCGGCGAACACCGCGGGTGGACGCTCGACCTGATGCGTCGGCGCGACGGCGGGTTCGGCCCCGTGATGGAGTTCCTCATCGGTTCCTCCGCCCGGACCTTCGCGGAGGAGGGCGCGCAGATCATGTCGCTCTCCGGCGCACCGCTCGCGCACGAGGTCGGCGACGACGAAGGGCAGATCGCCCGGCTGCTCGGCCAGCTCGCCGGCGTGCTGGAGCCGGTCTACGGGTTCACGTCGCTGCACCGCTTCAAGCAGAAGTTCAACCCGCGCTACGAGCCGATCCACCTGCTCTACCGCGACGAGGGCGACCTCGCCCGCATCGGGCCGGCGCTCGTCCGCGCGTTCCTGCCGGACGCCACGCTCCGGCAGTACGCAGCAGCGGGCATCGACATGATCCGCCGAGACTGAACGCACGAGCCTGACGGCTACGAGCCTGGCGCGCTCCCCCCGGGCAGCCCGGCCGCCCCGAGTCGCGTCGCCGCACGCGATCGAGCCCGCTGTGCCTCGAGCGCCGCTTCGAAGTCCGCTTCCCACCCGGGGTCCAGGTCGACCCCGACCCGTGCGGCCTCCTCGACGCTGAGCTCCTTCGGGAAGCCGTTCGTGTCCGACAGCAGGAACACGTCCCGGCCGGTCATGGTCCGCCCCTGGAACGCCCCGACCGCGGCGATGCCCGCTGCGAGGGTCCGGCGGAACGCGCGCTCCTCCTTCTGCAGGACGTCGATCACCTCGGAGCGCCGCTCCTGGACCGACGGGTAGTCGTCGGCGTACAGGTCCGCGATCACCGGCACGACCTCGCCGAGGAAGTCCTCGTGCAGCCCGAGCGCGAGCGCGAACCGGATCGCCCGACGGACCAGCCGCCGCATGACGTACCCCTGCTCCTTGTTCGACGGGCGCACGCCGTCCACGGCCAGGAACGTCGCCCCGCGGAGGTGGTCGACCACGATCCGCATCGCCGTCGTCTCGTCCTCGTACCGCTTGCCGGTCAGCTCCTGGAGCTTCTCGACGATCGGCCAGAGCAGGCTGATCCGGAAGACGTCGGACGAGTGGATCGCCGCGGCCGCGATCCGTTCCAACCCTCCCCCGAAGTCGACGTTCCGACGAGCGAGCGGTTCGAACGAGCCGTCCGCGAGGCGCCGGTACTGCATGAAGACCTGGTTGCCGATCTCCATGAACTGCCCGCTGTCGCTCGCCGGGTGCGCCTTGCCGAACGACGGGTCGTGGTGCTCGGGACCGAAGTCGTAGAACACCTCGCTGTCCGGCCCGCACGGGTCACCGATGGGCGTGGCTTCGAGCGACCCACCGCGCGACCACCAGTTCTCCCCGCCGTCGTAGAAGAAGACGTGCTCCCCCGGCCGCACCCCACGTGCATCACCGTCCGCCTGGCTGCCGATCGCCACGACCTCGGCGTCGATGCCGCGCTCGGCGAACACCGCCTGCCAGATGCTCGCGGCCTCGTCGTCACGGGGGATCCCGCGGGACGCGTCGCCGATGAAGCAGCTGACCGACAGGCGTGCCGGGTCGAGTCCGACGACGTCCACCAGGAACGTGAAGAACTGACGGATCTGGTGTTCCTTGAAGTAGTCGCCGAGGCTCCAGTTCCCGAGCATCTCGAAGAACGTCGTGTGCCGGTTGTCGCCGACGTCCTCGATGTCCTGCGCGCGGACGCACGGCTGGCTGTCGGTCAGTCGCACGCCGTCCGGGTGCGGTTCGCCGAGCAGGTACGGCAGCAGCGCCTGCATCCCGCTGCCGGTGAACAGCGTGCTGGTGTCGGCGGGGACCAGCGGCGCTGGACGGATCGCGACGTGCCCGCTCGCCTCCAGGTGCCGGAGGAACGCGGTTCGGATCTCATGCGCATCCATGTGCCCGACGCTAGCGCTCGGCGGGGCCGGCGGGCCGGCGCCGTCCGGTCGCGCGGTCTGCCGTGACCACACGACGGACTGGAGGCTCGTGGCGGCGCCGCCACGAGCCTCCAGTCCGGTGGTCCCGCCGCTACGCGGCGATCAGGAACTCGTCCCACTCGGCCTGCGGGCGCTCGACGCCGCGCACGACCCAGCTCGAACCGTGCGGCGCCTTCGGTCGGAACCGCAGGTGCCAGCCCATCTCCCGCGGGGTGCGGTCGCCCTTCGCGTTGTTGCAGGCCAGGCAGCACGCGACGAGGTTCTCCCACGAGTCCTCGCCCCCGCGCGACTTCGGCTGCACGTGGTCGATCGTGGTGGCGTGCCGGTCGCAGTAGGCGCACCGGTTGGCGTCCCGGCGGAGCACACCGCGCCGGGACACGGGCACGAGTCTCGAGTGCGGGATGCGCACGTACCTGGTGAGGATGATGACGGACGGACGGTCGAAGCTCGACGTCGACCCGGTGACGGGGTGTTCGACGTCGGCGGCGACGATGGCGGCCTTCTGGTTCATGACCAGCACGAGGGCCCGACGGAACGAGATGACCGCGAGGGGCTCGTAACCGGCGTTGAGGACGAGAGTGCGCATGGGTTCCCTTCCGACGTGCCTGGACGGCTTCCAGGCGGTGCGGGGCACCGGACCGGACGGCGACGAACGGGTGACCGCGAACCCGGTCCCGGAACGAAGAAGAGCACCACCCCGCAGGGCAGTGCTCTCCATCACGCTGGGGCGTGCAGTTGCACGCGGGTCGTGGTCGACCGTATGTCGACGTGCGCGCGCCGACCCATGGTGCGGGTCGTGCGTGACGATGACATGGGGTCTCCTGTTCGGGCCGTGTCGGGCCGATGTCGCCAGGTTAACCCAGAAACCGGCCCAGCACGAGGAGTGCTGGGCCGGTTCTCCGGTTGTTCAGGTTCGCCTCAGGCCACGCGGGCGAGTCAGACACCCATCCGGACGATGTGGTAGTCGCTCGTCCAGATCGGACGGATCGACACCGAGCCACCAGGCTTCGGGGCGTCCATGATCATGCCGTTGCCCATGTAGAAGCCGTCGTGCGCCTCGTTGTTGAAGATGACGACGTCGCCGGGCTGCGCCTCGGACTCGGGGATCGTGGTGCCGGCCTGGTCCTGCAGCGGCACGGAGTGCGCGAGGTTGATGCCGTACTGGGCGTACACGAACATGACGTAGCCCGAGCAGTCGAAGCCGGACGGGTCCGCGCCGCCGAAGACGTACGGGGTGCCGATGTACTGCTTCGCGGTGGCGACGACGGCCGGCAGCGAGAACGGGGTGTTCGCGGCCGGTGCGGTCGTCGTCGTCGTGGCGGCGGTGCTGGACTTCGCGAGGTAGTCCTGCGCGGTCGGGCCGGTGTACGACGCGTACTGCTTCGCGGTCGCGGCGCGGGCGGCGGCGACCTCGGCCGCGTGCTTCTGGGACGCGAGGGTCGCGGACGACGTCGCCGAGTAGCCGTCGCGGCTGGTGTCGGCGAGCGCGGCGGCGTCGGAGACGGACAGCTGCTGGCTCTGGGTCGTGCGGATCGCCTGCTGGGCGGTCGCGGTGTCGGAGGCACCGGACTGCTGCGTCGTGGCGAAGGCGGCGGGGACGGCCATCGTGCCGAACATGCCGGCGGCGACCGTCAGCACGATCGGGGCCATGAACTTGCGCTTGCGCGAGCTCGAGGACGGCTTGTCGCTCGGGGCGGCCGTGCGGGTCGCGACGGGCTTCTGCGCGTGGGTGCCGGTCGCGCGCATCGCACGGGTCGGGCTGGAGCGTCGGGAGGTCTTGGCCTCGGCTTCGCGAGCGGCCCGCCGGGTGAGCGGGGCAACTGCGTCGTCAGTCGAGTTCGTCGGGTTCGCGGGCGTCACGTCCGCGGCGGAACCGGTCTGCGTCAAGGTGTGGGGTCTCCGGCGTCTCGTCATCACCCGCCCGACCGGCCGTGGTCCGTGCTGGCCGTCGTGCGTGCGCAACCCCATCCGTTCGTCATCGTTTCCGATCGAGGCAGGAGACGGGTTCGAGACGTCCTGCCACGGGTTCCCGGGTCGCTGTCAGCCCGGGGACTCGTCGAGTGTACGGGTGCACCGTTACCTTGTCGAGACGAAAACGCCGCTTTGTAACAGAACGGTAAAGAAGCCCTGGTCAGAGCCGAGTTTTTCGTGCGCCCCAATTC
This sequence comes from Curtobacterium sp. NPDC090217, assembly GCF_044746705.1. Lineage (NCBI taxonomy): Bacteria > Bacillati > Actinomycetota > Actinomycetes > Micrococcales > Microbacteriaceae > Curtobacterium > Curtobacterium sp. NPDC090217. The sequence continues at coordinate 119,845 of NZ_JBIVCR010000001.1, forward strand.
GCGGGGCAGTGGTTCACTGACGTCCCCCGGTCGCGTACCCCGACGGGCTACGCGGCGTCGATGTAGACGTGCTGCGCGACCTCTGCCGGGAGCTCGATCCCAGCGTCTTCGCCGTCGACCCGCACCGCGACGTAGGCCCCTGCTCGCTGCACACTCGCGAGTCGACCGGGCATCACGCCGGCCGAGCGCAGCTGGTGCAGGAGTTCCGGCTCGAACTGGACGGGCTCGCCCAGACGGCGGATGACACCGGTCGCGACGGCGTCGGTGCCCTCGGTCGCGGCGACGATGTTGCGGACGCCGTCGAGGAAGCCGCCGGCATCGGGGCCACCGATCTCGGCGAGGCCGGGGATCGGGTTGCCGTAGGGCGACTCGGTCGGGTTGCCGAGCATCTCGAGCAGGCGGACCTCCACCTGTTCGCTCATGACGTGCTCCCAGCGGCAGGCCTCGTCGTGGACGAACGCCCAGTCGAGTCCGATGACGTCGGAGAGCAGACGCTCCGCCAGGCGGTGCTTGCGCATGACGTGGGTCGCGCGGGAGCGTCCCTCGTCGGTGAGTTCGAGGTGCCGGTCGCCGGAGACGACGACGAGGCCGTCCCGTTCCATCCGCGCGATCGTCTGCGAGACGGTCGGTCCGGAGTGCCCGAGGCGTTCGGAGATGCGCGCACGCAGCGGGACGATCCCCTCTTCTTCGAGGTCGAGGATCGTCCGGAGGTACATCTCCGTGGTGTCGACGAGATCGGTCACGGTCCGCCTCTCCTGTACTGGGCCCAGCGCAGCCCACCCTACTTGCTCGGGCCGACATGGAATGACCAACACTTGCACGAGTAAAGAATTCCGATGGGATACCACCTCGGTAGGATCGGTCCATGGCAGACATCGTCATCCCCGCCGAATTCCTCCCCACCGACGGCCGCTTCGGATGCGGCCCGTCCAAGATCCGCGGAGCGCAGCTCGAGTCCCTCGTGACCCGTGGGGCGACGATCCTCGGCACGTCCCACCGCCAGAAGCCCGTAAAGGACCTCGTCGGCTCCGTCCGCCAGGGCCTGGCCGACCTGTTCGACCTGCCCGAGGGCTACGAGGTCATCCTCGGCAACGGCGGATCGACCGCCTTCTGGGACGCCGCCGCGTTCGGACTGATCGAGCAGCGCGCCGAGAACCTGTCGTTCGGCGAGTTCGGCTCGAAGTTCGCCAAGGCCGCTGGTGCACCGTGGCTCGATGCGCCGCACGTGGTCGAGGCTCCTGGTGGCTCGCTCGCCGCGCTGGAGATCGTCGAGGGCGTCGACGTCTACGCGTACCCGCACAACGAGACCTCGACGGGCGTCATGGCGCCCGTGGTCCGCGCCGCCGGCGACCCCGGTGCCCTGACCGTCGTCGACGCCACGAGCGCCGCCGGCGGTGCGGCGTTCGACGTCAGCGCCACGGACGTCTACTACTTCGCGCCGCAGAAGAACTTCGCGTCGGACGGCGGGCTGTGGCTCGCGCTGTTCTCCCCCGCCGCGATCGAGCGCGTCGAGCGGATCGCCGCGTCCGGCCGGTACATCCCGGAGTTCCTGTCCCTGAAGAACGCCGTGGACAACTCCCGCCTGAACCAGACGCTGAACACCCCTGCGATCTCGACCCTGCTGCTCCTCGACGACCAGATCAGGTGGATCAACGAGTCCGGCGGGCTCGGGTGGGCGGACACCCGCACGAAGACGTCGTCGTCGATCCTCTACGACTGGGCGGAGTCGGTCGACTTCGCGACGCCGTTCGTGACGAACCCTGACCACCGGTCGCAGGTCGTCGCCACGATCGACCTCGACGACTCCATCGACGCGAAGGCGGTCGCCGCGACCCTGCGAGCGAACGGCATCGTCGACACCGAGCCGTACCGGAAGCTCGGGCGGAACCAGCTCCGCGTCGCGACCTTCACGGCGATCGACCCCGACGACGTGCAGAAGCTCGTCGGTGCGATCACCCACGTGGTCGGCGCGCTGCAGGGCTGACGCCCGGGCACCCCGGAACACACGAAACGCCGCCGGATCCGGCGGCGTTTCGTCGTTGTGGGGGCGTGTCAGCGGGACGGAGGTGTGTCGTCGAGTTCGTCGACGTCCACGCCGTCGATCTCGTCGTCGTCCGACTCGGCGAGGTCGTCCTCGTCGTCGTCGAAGTCGTCGTCATCGTCGTCGTCCGACTCGTCGTCGTCCTCGTCATCGGACTCATCGTCGTCCTCGTCCGACTCGTCGTAGTCGTCGGCCTCTTCATCAGAGTCCTCGTCGTCGGACTCGTCGGACTCCTCGTCGTGGCCGTCCTGCGCCGCGCGGTACTCGGCGAGCCGCTCGGACCACGGCACCCAGTCCGGCGCGACGAGCGACCCGTCGCCGGGCATCAGCTCGACCTCGAGCACGGTCGGTTCGTCGCCCTCGACCTGGGCGATGCTGACGGTCCAGCGCCACCCCGGGTACCCGGGCATCCGGTTGGCGAACAGGTACGAGACGACGCCGTCGCCCTCGTCCGTGGTCCCGGCAGCGCCGCCGATGGTCGACTCGGCGGTCACCTCGAGGAGGGCCGTGCGAGCGAGCGCGCGGAGCTCGGGAACCTCCGGGGGCGCTGGCCGCTCGGGTGGAGCTGGCCGCTCGTGGGGCTCGGTCTGGTCGGTCATGGTCATGCGTCCAATTGGTCTGCGACGTGCCGCAGGATCGCGGCGAGGCGTGTGCCGTTCTTCGGGTAGCGACCGTGGCGGAGGTCTCCGCTGATCCGGTCGAGTTCCTTCACGAGGTCCTCCACGATGACGGCCATGTCGTCCGCCGAGCGGCGCGACATCTTCGCCAGCGACGGCTGCGGGTCGAGCAGGTGCACGGAGAGCGCCTGCGAGCCGCGCTTGCCCTGCACGACGCCGTACTCGAGCCGTGTGCCGTTCTTCACGGTGGTCACGCCGTCCGGGAGCGAGGAGGCGTGCAGGAAGACCTGGTCGCCATCGTCGCCGGTGATGAACCCGAACCCCTTCTGGTCGTCGTAGAACTTGACCTTGCCGGTGGGCATGCGTGGACTCCTCGATAGGTCTGCGGCCGTGGTGCGGATATCCTGGGTCGATGGCCAAGCCGACCCGATCCCCCGGGGACACGCGGAACTCCGCTGAACCCCCGGCGACGTTCAATCGTACCGAACGCACCCTCGCGTTCATGGTGGGCGGCATCATCGTCTTCACGATCCTCTGCTTCGCCGCCATGATCATCGGCTGGCTGACGCTCGGCACGATCCCTGGCACGGGCATCTGGCCCATCGTCCTGGGGATCCTCTACGTCGGACCGCCGATCGCGCTCGTGCTGATCTTCGTCCTGCTGGGCGTCACGTGGACCCGCAAGGCCCGAGCGAACCGGGAAGCCCGCTGACGTCCGCTCCGGACGCCGGCAGAGGACGATGACGACCACCGCCGACCTGGCCGCCCGGTTGCGGGCGATGCCGGACGACGACCTCGAGCGGCTCATCGTCGCGCGCGAGCTCCCGACCGCGGTCCTCGGCGAGACCGGCCCGCAGAGCGTCGCGGACTTCTTCGACCTCGCCGAGGCGTTCCGCGCGGACGCCGCGGTCGACGCCGCGATCGAACGGCTCCCCCGACGCACCCTCGTCGCGCTCCGCGACGGCGCCGCCGGTCCCGACCTGGCCCCGGCGATCGCACTCGCCCTGGCAGCCGAGGACGGCAGGGTCGACGACGCGGTCGCGGCACGCGTGGCCGCCCACCCCGACCTCGTGGGTCTGACGGGAGGCCCGGTGCCGGCCCGCCCCGCAGCCGCCGCCACGGAGACGGCCGGGTCCACCACCGCGCGCACCACCGGCGCGGAGCACGCGTTCGCGACGATGACGATGCTCGCGGAACTCCTCCGCGCGGTCGACGACGGCGGTGTCCGCGAGCTCGTCAAGGGCGGCATCGGTTCACCACTCGCGCGTGCCCTCGCCGAGCGTTCCGGCGCCGACCCGGACGTCGTCCCCGGACGGCTCGACCTGCTCGAACGCATCCGCTTCACCAGCACCGCCGACGGCGCCTGGTCCCTGACCGACGACGGCCTCGAGTGGCTGACGACCCCGTGGGCGGGCCGTTGGGCCGGGCTCGTCGCGCGCTGGCACGAGGGGCTCGACCCCGCCGTGGGCGAGGTCATCGCGGTGGCGGACGGCGACTGGCGCGACCTCGTCTCCCTCGGCCGCTGGGCATACCCGGCCGGCGCGCGGTGGCTGGACGCCGTCCTGCTCGACGTCGGCGGCACGGGCGCGGCGCTGGGCGTGACGGTCGACGGCGTCGTGACGGACACCGGGCGCGTCCTGCTCGGCGACGACCGGGCAGCGGCCGAGCGTGCAGCAGAGGCCGACCTGCCCGCCACGGTCGAGGGGGTCTACCTCCAGCACGACCTGACGGTCATCGCGCCTGGGCCGCTCGCGCCGGCGGACGACGCCGAACTCCGCACCGTCGCCGACCTCGAGGCGCCGGGACTCGCGGCACGGTACCGCGTCTCCGAGGACTCGCTCCGCCGAGCACTCCGGTCGGGCAGCTCCCGGCAACAGGTCGTCGACCTCTTCGGACGCATCGGTCTGACCGGGGTCCCGCAGCCGCTGGCGTACCTCGTCGACCAGGTCGCCGCCCGGGACGGCAGCATCGTCGTCGACCGGCAGGGCGACGGCGTGGGCACCGTCGTCCGCGGGACCGCCGACCAGCTCGACCTCATCGGCGTGGACGCCGAGCTGCGCCAGCTGGCGTGGGAGCGTCCGGACCTGACCACGCTCGTCTCCCGCTACCCGGCCCACGTGGTGCACGCAGCGCTGGAGGACCAGCGCTACCCGGCCGTGCTGCAACCCGGCGCCCGCCCCGAGACGCGCCACGAGCCTCCAGGCCGGCGCCGGGCCGTCGGCCGGTCCCCGGAAGCCGCGGCCAGAGGGGTCGTCGAGCGGCTCCGGCTGACGACCCAGCGGGGCGACGCCGAGCCGGAGCAGGAGTGGCTGGGGCGGCAGATCGACCTCGCCGTCCGCGGTCGCACGCCGATCCGCGTGGTCGTCCGGATGCCGGACGGCAGCGAGCGCCCGTTCTCGATCGTGCCGACCTCGGTCGCCGCCGGACGCATCCGCGGCAAGGACATCGCGGCGGACGTCGAACGGACCCTGCCGCTGTCGCTCGTCGTGTCCGTCGACAGCGAAGCCTGACCCAGGCGTGCTCGGCTAGGCTAGAAGGTCATGAACGGACCGCTGATCGTCCAGAGCGACCGCACGGTACTGCTCGAGGTCGCGCACCCCGACGCCGAGGACGCGCGCCACGAGCTCGCCGTGTTCGCCGAGCTCGAGCGCGCGCCGGAACACGTGCACACCTACCGCATCACGCGCCTCGGCCTGTGGAACGCGCGCGCCGCCGGGCACGACGCCGAGTCCATGATCGACACGCTCGAGCGCTTCGCGAAGTTCCCGGTGCCGCAGAGCGTCACCGTGGACATCCGCGACACCGTCTCCCGGTACGGACGCCTCGTGATCCGGCGTGAGGACCCCGTGGACGCGCCGGTCATCGCGAACTCCCCCGGCGAAGCACTCGAGCGGCAGCCGACCCTCCTGCTCACGGCGACGGACCCGTCGGTCCTCGCCGAGGTGGTCCGCTCGAAGCGCATCAAGCCGCTGCTCGGCGACAAGCGCTCGGACACCGCCATCGAGCTGCAGCAGTGGGCACGCGGGCAGATCAAGCAGGAGCTCGTGAAGATCGGCTGGCCGGCGGAGGACCTCGCCGGGTACACGCCGGGGCAGCCCCACGCCATCGACCTCGACACCTCCTCGTGGAGTCTCCGCCCCTACCAGGAAGACGCCGTGGGCAGCTTCTTCGCGCAGGGGTCCGGTGTCGTCGTGCTGCCATGTGGTGCCGGCAAGACGCTCGTCGGCGCCGGGGCGATGGCGACCGTCAAGGCCACGACGCTCATCCTCGTGACGAACACCGTGTCCGCCAGGCAGTGGCGCTCCGAGCTGCTGCGCCGGACGAGCCTGACCGAGGACGAGATCGGCGAGTACTCCGGCAGCGTCAAGGAGATCCGGCCGGTCACGATCGCGACGTACCAGATCCTCACCGCCCGCCGGAAGGGCGAGTACACGCACCTGTCACTCCTCGATGCGCTCGACTGGGGCCTCGTGGTCTACGACGAGGTGCACCTGCTGCCGGCGCCGGTCTTCAAGCTGACCGCCGACCTGCAGGCCCGACGACGCCTGGGCCTCACCGCCACCCTGGTGCGCGAGGACGGCCGCGAAGGCGACGTGTTCTCCCTCATCGGCCCGAAGCGGTACGACGCACCGTGGAAGGAGATCGAGGCCCAGGGCTACATCTCCCCCGCTGCGTGCTACGAGGTGCGGATCGACCTGCCGCACGAGGACCGGCTGGAGTACGCGGCGTCCGGCGACGACGAGCGATACCGGCTCGCGGCGACGACCCCGGCGAAGACCCCGGTGGTGCGCTCGCTCATCGAGCGGCACCGCGGCGAGCAGATCCTGGTGATCGGGCAGTACATCGACCAGCTGGACTCCTTGGCCGCGTCACTCGATGCCGCCGAGATCACCGGCGCGACGCCCATCGACGAGCGGGAGCGGCTGTTCCAGGCGTTCCGCGAGGGCTCGATCGACGTGCTCGTCGTGTCGAAGGTGGCGAACTTCTCGGTGGACCTGCCGGACGCCACGGTCGCCATCCAGATCTCGGGCTCGTTCGGGTCGCGGCAGGAAGAGGCGCAGCGGCTCGGGCGACTCCTGCGGCCGAACAAGGACGGCTTGCCGGCATCGTTCTACACGCTCGTGACGCGGGACACGGTGGACCAGGACTTCGCGCAGAACCGGCAGCGGTTCCTCGCGGAGCAGGGGTACTCGTACACGATCCTCGACGCCGACCAGGTGACGTCTGCTTCGCTCTCAGGAAACGTTTAGCCAACAGTCAGAGGATGGGGTCATGACCGATGGCCCCAAGATCCTGATCGTCGACGACGAGCCGAACATCCGCGATCTCCTCACGACCTCGCTCCGCTTCGCCGGGTTCGCCGTGCGTGCGGTCGGGAACGGCGCGCAGGCGATCTCCGCCGTGCTCGAGGAAGAGCCGGACCTGATCATCCTCGACGTCATGCTCCCCGACATGAACGGGTTCGGCGTCACCAAGCGCCTTCGTTCCTCCGGGTACACCTCGCCGATCCTGTTCCTCACGGCGAAGGACGACACCGAGGACAAGATCACCGGCCTCACCGTCGGCGGCGACGACTACGTCACGAAGCCGTTCTCGCTCGACGAGATCGTCGCCCGCATCAAGGCGATCCTCCGTCGCACGATGAACGACGAGGAAGACGCGATCATCCGCGCCGGCGAGCTCACGATGGACCAGGACACGCACGAGGTCACCATCGGCGACGCGCAGATCGAGCTCTCCCCGACCGAGTTCAAGCTGCTCCGCTACCTCATGCTCAACCCCAACCGCGTGTTGTCGAAGGCGCAGATCCTCGACCACGTGTGGGAGTACGACTTCAACGGGGACGCCGGCATCGTCGAGTCCTACATCTCGTACCTGCGCCGGAAGCTCGACCAGTACTCGACCGAGCCGATCATCCAGACGAAGCGTGGGTTCGGTTACATGCTCAAGGCGTCGAAGGCCTCCTGAGGCGTTCGCGTTCGTCGCGTTCTTCACGGCGCTCGTCCGGTTTCGCCGGACGGGCGCCGTCTACCGTTGAGGCAGCATGCACTCCAGAATGAACCGCTGGTGGGACGGCATCTCCCTGCGCACCAAGATCACCGGGATCACGGTGCTCCTGGTCGCGCTCGGGCTGCTCGTCGCCGGGCTCGGCACCATGACGGTGCTGTCGACCTACCTGGTCTCTCGTCTGGACAACCAGGTGACGACGACGACGTCGCAGCTCGAAGGGCAGAACATCAGCGACGGTGAGCAGTACTGCAAGCTCACCATGGTGCTCGAGAAGAGCTCGTACGTCGCCGCCTACGACGGGGACGGCAAGCAGATCTGCGACACGCAGTCGACGTCGCAGCCGGACATCTCGTCGGTGAACTTCTCCGCGGCCACGAAGGCGAACGCCCCGTTCAGCCTCTACGACAAGCAGCACAACCACGAGTGGCGCGCGCAGGTGATCCCGGCGAACCTGCAGAACCTGTCGACCGGTGCCACCGAGACCGGTTACGTCCTCGTCGCCGTGTCCAGCGCGGACACCGACCAGACCATCGCGCGGTTCACGGTCATCTTCCTGGGCTTCGGCATCTCGGTGATCCTGCTCGGCGCTATGCTCACCCGGCTCCTCGTGACCGCCACCTTCGACCCGCTGCGCGACGTCGAGGACACCGCCGCCCGGTTCGCCGCCGGTGACTTCAACCAGCGCCTCGAGGACGACACCCCGAACACCGAGGTCGGCCGACTCAACCGCTCGTTGAACGCGATGCTCGAGCGGATCGACAGCGCGTTCGAGGACCGGCAGCGCACCATCGACCAGATGCGCCGGTTCGTCGGCGACGCGTCGCACGAACTGCGCACGCCCCTGGTGTCCCTCCGCGGGTACGCCGAGCTGTACCGGATGGGTGCGCTCCGCAAGGAAGAGGACGTCGCCCAGGCGATGGGCCGCATCGAGAAGGAAGCCCAGCGCATGGGGCTCCTCGTGCAGGACCTCCTCCAGCTCGCACGCATCGACGAGTCGAAGCCGCTCGAGCTCGGCCCTGTGGACCTCGTGGCCATCGCCCGCGACTCGGCGCTCGACACCATGGCGTCGAACCCCGACCGCGAGATCCAGGTGCTCGTCGAGGACGTGCCGCAGGCCGTGCGTGCGCCGTCGGCGTTCGGACCGGCCGCGGTCTCCCCGTCGTCGGACTCCGCTCCGGCGTCGCCGTCCGCCAACACCACCGGTCCGATCGCGTTCTCCCGTCAGACCCTCGCCCGGCTGCGTGCCCGCCGGAACCGCGCCATGAACGTGGACGCACCGCCGACGGACGAGACGACGCCGCTGCCCACCGTCGTGATGCCGAAGCGCCCGCCGATCGTCCTGGCGGAGGAGAACAAGATCCGGCAGGTCGTGACGAACCTGATGGGCAACGCCATGCGGTTCACCGAGCACGACGACCCGATCGAGATCGGCATCGGCGTGGACGACGACCGCGGCATGGCGCACATCGACGTCATCGACCACGGCGAGGGCATCCCGCCGCAGCTCCGCGACAAGATCTTCCAGCGCTTCTGGCGTGCGGACACCTCCCGCGCGCGGGACACCGGCGGCTCGGGGCTCGGCCTCGCGATCGTGTCCGGGATCGTCGCCGCACACCAGGGTTCGGTGGAGGTCATCGACACCGAGGGCGGCGGTGCCACCTTCCGCATCTGGCTCCCGCTGCTCCCCCGCGACTACACCCCGCCCGCCCCGGAGTCCCCCGCCGCCCCCACCCTGTCCTGAGCCGGCGCCCGCCGTCCGCAGGGCCCCGCACACCCGCGGGCTGTCTCGCGCCCGCGGGGCCCTGCACATCCGCCCGCTGTCCCGCGCCCGCGGGGCCCTGCACATCCGCCCGCTGTCCCGCGCCCGCGGGGCCTCCGCCGCCCGCCCCCCCTCCCCCCCCCGACCGGTCACAACACCCCGCTCAGCTCCGCCGAGTGGCCGCAAATCGTCGTTCGGCGGGTTCTCGCCCGACGTTCTGCGACCGGTCGGAGGTGAGCCAACGGGGAGTCGTGACCACTCGAGGCGCCGCGATTGGTGCGGCGTGGTCGGTCTCATGCGGCGGACCGACGATCTGTGCCCAGTCGCTGCTCGAACGCCTGGTGGAGACGCTCGAACACGACGGCGGGACGATGCGCGTCGGCTGATGTGGCGTGCACGGCGATCCAGCCGTTGACGACGAACCCGTTGTCGCGCCGCTGGTCCTGCTGAAAGACGTCGCGCGCGCGATGATGATCGCCGTCGTACTCGAACGCGATGCGCAACTCGGGCCAGGCCATGTCCACGCGGCCGAGCAACTGCCGGTTCGCGTCTCGTACCTCGACGTTCAGCTCCGGCTCCGGGAACCCGGCGTCGACGATCGCCAGCCGGAACCAAGTCTCCATCGCCGATTCCGCGCCGACCCGCACGAGGCCGACCGCGGTCCGCGCTGCGATCGAGGACCGCGAACCCGGGATGATCGCGCCGGCCAGGTCCGCCATCGTCGTCTCGAAGTGGCTCCGCCCCACGAAGTGGTCCCCGACGGCGACGAGTGCACGGGTGCCGAGGAGCGAGGCGCACTGTGCCCAGGAATCAGCCGGCGTGGCGAGCCGTCGTCCGCCCGACTCCGTGACACCGGCGGCAGAGAGACGGTGGCCCCGGACGTTCGGGCGGCGCATTCGTGGAGCGTCCGAGACCGTCGACACATGGACGGCCGGATCGTCCTGCACCGCCTTCGGCAGGGGTGCACCCCAGAGTCGCGCGGCCGTCGTGTGGCTGAAGAACTGATCGGGCCGCATCACGAGGGACAGGGCGGTGACGAACGACTCGAATCCGTGACTGTCCACGGCGGCCCTGACCCCGTGGACGGGCCTCGACAGGTCCGAGCGACGGAGCCGTTCGGCGTTCACGCCGTGGGCGGCAGCGTCGGAGACGCGGAAGGCGCGGTGCAGGAGGACATCGGGCAGCGGTCGTGGGTGCGGCATCCCTGATCGTGCGTCGAGATGCCCGGAAGCCGCTCAGCGCCGGACGAAACGGTGGAGAGCGACGGGATTGGAGCCTCCTGTGTGGGACTCAGCTCGCGGGCGGGCGCTCACCACTGGTCACGACACCCCGTCAGAGTGCTGCCCACTGGTCACAGTCCGTCGCCTGAAGCCTCGCCACCCGACAACTTGTGACCACTCGGCGGAAGTGAGCGGGGTGTTGCGACCGGTCGACGAGCGCCCGGCCGCGTGCACCCGACCCTGCGCGCACGCGGAAGCGCCCGCGCACGCGGAAGGCCCCCGCACGCGCAGCGTGCGGGGGCCTTCGGAACGACGGACTAGAAGTCCATGCCACCCGTCGGGTCGCCGGCGGGAGCAGCAGGGGTGCGCTCCGGCTTGTCGGCGACGACGGCCTCGGTCGTGAGGAACAGCCCGGCGATCGACGCGGCGTTCTGCAGCGCCGAGCGGGTCACCTTGGCCGGGTCGATGATGCCGGCGGCGATCAGGTCGACGTACTCACCGGTCGCGGCGTTGAGGCCCCAGCCGGACTCGAGCTCGCGGACGCGAGCAGCGACGACGCCCGGCTCCATGCCGGCGTTGAGCGCGATCTGCTTGAGCGGCGCGTCGATCGCCACGCGGACGATGTTCGCACCGGTCGCCTCGTCACCCTCGAGCGCGAGGGACTCGAGCGCCACGGCACCGGCCTGGATGAGGGCGACGCCACCACCGGCGACGATGCCCTCTTCGACGGCTGCCTTCGCGTTGCGGACGGCGTCCTCGATGCGGTGCTTGCGCTCCTTGAGCTCGACCTCGGTCGCGGCACCCGCCTTGATGACGGCCACGCCACCGGCGAGCTTCGCGAGGCGCTCCTGGAGCTTCTCGCGGTCGTAGTCGGAGTCGGTCGCCTCGATCTCGGAGCGGATCTGACGGACGCGGCCGGCGATCTGCTCCTCGTCGCCAGCACCCTCGACGATGGTGGTCTCGTCCTTGGTGATGATGACCTTGCGGGCCTTGCCGAGCAGGTCGAGCGTGGCGTTCTCGAGCTTGAGGCCGACCTCTTCCGAGATGACCTGGCCGCCGGTGAGGATCGCGATGTCCTGCAGCATGGCCTTGCGACGGTCGCCGAAGCCCGGGGCCTTGACGGCGACGGACTTGAAGATGCCGCGGATCTTGTTCACGACGAGGGTCGCGAGCGCTTCGCCGTCGACGTCCTCGGCGATGATCAGGAGCTGCTTGCCCGCCTGGATCACCTTGTCGACGACCGGCAGGAGGTCCTTGATGTTCGAGATCTTCGAGTTGACGATCAGGATGTAGGCGTCCTCGAAGACGGCTTCCTGACGCTCGGGGTCGGTGACGAAGTACTGCGACAGGTAGCCCTTGTCGAAGCGCATGCCCTCGGTGAGCTCGAGCTCGGTGCCGAAGGTGTTCGACTCCTCGACGGTGACGACGCCTTCCTTGCCGACCTTGTCGATGGCCTCGGCGATGAGCGCGCCGATCGTCGGGTCCGCGGCGGAGATCGACGCGGTCGCGGCGATCTGGTCCTTGGTCTCGATGTCCTTGGCGTTCGCGAGCAGCTGGTCCGAGACGGCCGCGACCGCCTTCTCGATGCCGCGCTTCAGCGAGACGGGGTCGGCACCCGCGGCGACGTTGCGGAGGCCTTCGCGGACGAGGGCCTGGGCGAGCACGGTCGCGGTGGTCGTCCCGTCACCGGCGACGTCGTCGGTCTTCTTGGCGACCTCCTTGACGAGCTCCGCACCGATCTTCTCGTACGGGTCGTCGAGCTCGATCTCCTTGGCGATGGAGACACCGTCGTTCGTGATCGTGGGGGCGCCCCACTTCTTCTCGAGGACGACGTTGCGGCCGCGCGGGCCGAGCGTCACCTTCACGGCGTCGGCCAGCTGGTTCAGGCCGCGCTCGAGGCCTCGGCGGGCCTCCTCGTCGAAAGCAATGATCTTAGCCATGTGAGTTTCTCGTCCCTCCCGGACGTCGTGGGGGTCTTCTGGCACTCAGTACGACCGAGTGCCAATCCCGATTCTGGCACTCACCCCCTGAGAGTGCAACACACGACGCCCTGCACGAACGGCGCGCCGCACCACACGAACGAACGCGCCGCCCCGCACGAACGAACGCGCCGCCCCGACGGGACGACGCGTTCGCGAGTGGTTCGGCGACTAGGCCGGACGCACCGACTCGGCCTGCGGGCCCTTGGACCCCGTGCCGACGTCGAACGTCACTGCCTGACCCTCTTCGAGGACCTTGTAGCCGCTCATGTCGATGGCCGAGTAGTGGACGAACACGTCCTGGCCCCCTCCATCGACGGTGATGAAGCCGAAGCCCTTTTCAGCGTTGAACCACTTGACGGTTCCGTTGGCCATGATCTGTTGCTCCCTGCGGTACTGCTGTTGCGATCGACGGCACCGTCGGGAGGCGCCGCGGGTCCGAGTCCCGGGCTTTCCTGGCGTGCGTACCGAGGTGCGACGACATTCCGATCACGGGGTGACCACTTGTGACTCTAATCAGGAAGCGCGATTCGGCAAGGGGTGTGACGGGTATTTCACGACGATTCCGCCGGAACTCAACGTGCCGGAAACACAGTTGTTACAAAAGGAAGGCTCAACCGCTGAAGTCGGCCCCGAGCACGACACTGATGTCGGCATTCGGGAACGCCGCCGACTGTTCCACGGCGGTGACCCCGAGGGACTGCGCGATCCCCTTCGCGAGCGCGGCCTGCGACTCCTGCTGGTAGTACACGATCGTCGACGCGGTGCCCGTGGTCCCGGCGTTGCCGCTCGAGGTCACCTTCCACCCAGCTGCGGTCAGCTTCGACGTGCCCGAGGCCGCGAGCCCGGGCGTCGACGTGCCGTTCAGGACGACGAGCGTCGTGCTGCCCTGGTCCGACGGCGTCGCGGCAGCGGCCTCCGACGACGAAGACGACGAGGAACCGTCCGGCGACGAGGACGAAGACGGCGAAGCGGACGACGACGCTGACGCCGACGGCGCGGACGACGAGTCGCCGGTGAACGAGTAGCTGCCGTTCAGGAGCGCGAGGACGAGCACCCCGATGCCGACCAGCACGCCCGTCGCGAGCGCTGCCCACGCGAACGCGATCCAGCCGCGTCCCCGCCGGTGCACGCCGCGGTGCGCACCGACTCGTGGCCCGTCGGTCACGTCGTCGAAGCGGTCATGGGGGAATCTCGTCATCGTTCCTCTTCGGTTCCGGTGGCGGTCGCCGGCTGGACGAAGCTGCGGTTCGCCCGCGCGCTGGTCCGCGCACGGCGCAGTCGCTGCAGTCGCCCGACGAGCTGGGGGTCGTATGCCAGCGCCGCCGGGGAGTCGATCACCCGGTTGAGCACCTGGTAGTAGCGCGCCGGCGACATGTCGAACTCGACCCGGATCTCGGCTTCCTTCGTCCGGTCGTGCCGCGCACGCTCGTGCTCGAAGGCGAGCACGTGCTTGGCGAGCTCGCTGAGCTCGTCCGCGGGGATGGTGGTCACGACGGTCCGATCACATTCGGGTAACGGGTCTCGCACATCGTAGGGGTGCCGTCGATGTCGACCCTGGCATGGCGCTGGACTGTCGCGGAATCGGCCGCTGGCCCTCTCAGAACCAGCGGATCGTGGTGCCGAAGGCGTCGGACACCGCGACCGCGACGCCGTCGACCGACAGGGTCGCGAACGCGCCGGGAGCCGCGGCGTCGACGTCGTCCGGCAGCGTGGCCGCGACACCCGTCAGGATGCCCGTCCGCTCGAGGGCGATCCAGCGCACGCCGCGTTCGGCGACGCGGTCGACGAACCGTTGGCGGTCCGGCCCGGGGACGTAGACGAGGGTCCCGGTGGTCAGCACGACCGGCTCGCAGTCGTCCGGCAGCAGGTCGAGTGCACGGTCCAGGTCGTCCGGCACGCGGCCGGCGACCCGGACGGGAGGCACGGCGAGCGTCGCGCGCGCCGCCGCACGCATCAGGGCGGTGCGGTCCAGTGCCTCCGGCGGCACCGCCTCCACCACCCGGTCGAACGCGTGGGGCGCGGCGAGGTCGATCGGGTTCGGGTCGAGGGCGACGCGCGTCGCGATCCGGATCGGCGCCGTGGCCGGCGCCGGGACCGCTCCCGATGCGTCCGCGACGAGGTGGATCGACGGGTCCGCCGCGGCGGTGGCCATCCGCACGGTGCGGGATCGCGCCCCCTGATGGTCATCGCGCCCGGTCGTGACGGGGTGCGATGTCCGGGACGGGGCGCGATCCGGATCGGCCGCGACACGGTAGTCGAGCGTCACGCGGTCGGGGATCGAGCACAGCCCGGCGGACGCACCGACGTCGACCAGCCCGATCGGCCGCGAGACCGTCGCGGCGAGCGCCGCGAACAGCGGGACGACCGGACCGAGCCGCCGCGGGTCGTTCGCCTGCACCGTGGCGGAGGCGAGGGCCGCGACGAGCGTGGGGCGAGCCTCCCGTCCGAGGGCGCGGAGCGCTCCCGGAACCGACGGATCCGCGCCCAGCCGACGCGCGACCGCGAACAGCAGCTCCGGTTGCCGTTGGGTCGCCGGGACCTCGTCGAGGAGCCCGATCAGGTGGTCGTCGAGCGAGCGCGCCCATGCGGCGTAGGTCGGCGAGACGGACGCGATCCGGTCGGCGTACGCGGCGTAGCGGGCGCGGGTGCTCACCCGCGGTACATCCCGAGGTGGCGGATGCCCGCCTCCACGTACGGTTCGCCGAACCGCACGAACCCGTGCCGTTCGTAGAGCGCCGCGACGTACTCCTGCGCGTGCAGGACGAACGGTTCGTGCCCGTGGGCCTCGAGCACCGCCGCGACCAGACGTCCCGCGATCCCGGTGCCGCGGTGGTCGGGGTGCGTCGCGACACGACCGATCACCCACGCCGGGGCTGCCGTGTCCGCCGGGTGCACCTCACCGGCTGCCGGACGGATCAGCCTGAGGTACCCGACCGCTTCGGCGTCGGTTCCGAACCACCAGTGCTCGGTGTCGGGTTCGCGGTCGCGGTCGTCGAAGTCCTCGTCCGAGACGCGTTGCTCGAGTGCGAACACGCGATTGCGCAACCGGACGATGCCGTACAGTTCGTCCGTCGTCAGACGGTCCCACGAGGCGCGTTGCACGGAATGCTCGGACACCCGGGCGAGTTTACTGACAGTGGCTGCATCCCAGAGCCAGAAGCAGGAGGCACATCAATGGCTTACAACGTCGAGAAGTCCGACGCCGAGTGGCGCGAGGAACTCTCCCCCGAGCAGTACGCCGTCCTCCGGCAGGCCGGCACCGAGCGTCCCTGGACGGGTGAACTCCTGGACGAGGAACGTGCCGGGATCTACACCTGTGCGGCATGTGGCGCCGAGCTGTTCAAGAGCGGCACGAAGTTCGACTCCGGCTGCGGTTGGCCGTCGTTCTACGAGTCGGTGAACCCGGAGGCCGTGACCCTGATCGAGGACAACTCCCTCGGCATGGCACGCACCGAGGTCCGCTGCGCGAACTGCGGCTCGCACCTCGGGCACGTGTTCCCCGACGGCTTCGGCACGCCGACCGGCGACCGGTACTGCATGAACTCGCTCTCGCTGAACTTCTCCGAGCAGAGCGAATGAGTCACCGACGCGCTCACCGGTAAGATGATGCGCGTCAGCCGGCATGGCGCAATTGGTAGCGCACCGTACTTGTAATACGGGGGTTGCGGGTTCAAGTCCCGCTGCCGGCCCAGTGCTGTCGGGATCCCCTGACGGAGCGAGAGCCCCGGGCGACCATGTCGCTCGGGGCTCTCGGCGCAGGTGGAACACGGATCAGGGGGCGTTCCGGGGCGCTCGGCGCGGTAACCAGCCGGCCGTACCGGGATGATGACACCTCACCCAACCGCCCGTCCAGACTCGCTGAGCGACCTCGCGGCTTCCCGCAACGAACGCTCAGCGACCGCCCCGGATCTTGCGCTCCCGCTGTGCGACGCCGGCCGTGCCGTAGGGGTAGTCGTCGATCCGCGGGGCGCTCGCGTCCGTCAGCGCCTGCAGTTCGGCGTCGGTGAGCACGAGGTCGGCCGCACCGAGGTTGTCCTCGAGCTGCGACACCGTCCGCGCGCCGAGGATGACGCTCGTGACCGCCGGGCGGGCGAGGAGCCACGCGAGCGCGACCTGCGAGCGCGATGCACCGTGCGCATCCGCCACACCGGAGAGCACGTCGAGCACCTCCCACGTCCGCTCGTCGCCGTTCCGGGCTTCCCATGCCTCCATGCCGCGCTCGGGGTTCTCGCCGAGGCGGGTGGAGCCGGTCGGCGCCTCGTCGCGCTGGTACTTGCCGGAGAGCCACCCACCGGCGAGCGGCGACCACGGCAGCAGTCCGATACCGGCGTCGAGGCACGCGGGGACCACTTCGTGCTCGATGTCGCGGACGAGCAGGTTGTACTGGGGCTGCAGGGTGACGGGCGGTGCGAAGTGGTGGGCACGGGCCTCGTACACGGCCTTCGTGACCTGGTACCCGAGGTAGTTCGAGAAGCCGTACGAGCCGATCTTGCCCGCGGACACGGCGTCGTCGAGGAAGCGCAGGGTCTCCTCGATCGGTGTCAGGGCGTCCCACGCGTGCATCTGGTAGAGGTCGATGTGGTCGACGCCGAGCCGCTCCAGGGAGGCGTCGAGTGCGACACGGAGGTGCCGCCGCGACAGCCCGAGGTCGTTCGGCCCGTCGCCCTGCGGGAAGCGGCCCTTCGTCGCGATGACGATCTGCTCGGCCTCGGTGGGGTGTGCCGCGAGCCACCGGCCGATGATGCGCTCGGACTCGTTGCCGGAGTACACGTCCGCCGTGTCGACGAGCGTGCCGCCCGCTGCGACGAAGGCGTCGATCATCGCGTGCGAGGTGGGTTCGTCGGCTTCGCTGCCGAACGTCATGGTGCCGAGGGTCAGGGTGGACACCGCTGTCCCGCTGTTCCCGAGGAGTCTGTATTCCATGCGGCGGACGCTACGCCGCGTCGCCGCCGGGCCGAGAGGCCCCGGCAGTACCCGTCAGCGCGTGGCGGACAGGGCGGTGCGGTCCAGGAACGCGATCGCCGCCTGCCGGAACGCCCTCGACGTCGGGGCGCCGAACGATGTCACTGCGTGGTTGCGCCCAGGAACGCGATCGCCGCCTGCCGGAACGCCCTGCTCGTCGGGGCATTGAAGTGGTTGCGCCCCGGGATCTCGAAGAACGACGCGTCCGGCGCCGCCTCGGCCAGCCGCACGGCGCTGTCCCTGATGCCGTCCTCGCTGCCGGCCGCCATCAGGATCGGCTGACCAGGTGCGTTCGCCGGCGTCGGCTCGATGCTGTTCCGCATCCCCTCGACCATCGCCACGAGCGCGCCGAGGTCGTTCCCCTCGACGTTCCCCGCCATCGTCAGGTAGCCGTTCGTCACGCGGTCCTCGATCGGCGTGCCGTCGGCGATGAACGCCCTGGCCTGGTCGACCTGCACACGCCGCATCGGGTCGGCGTCGGGGATCCCGCCGAACACCGCGCGGGATATCCGGTCCGGGATCCGCTCGGCGGTGTGCCAGCCGACGCGGGCACCGAGGGAGTACCCGAGGAACGCGACGTCGTCGAGCAGGTACGTGTCGATGACGGTCGTGACGTCGGCAACGAGGAGGTCCATCGAGTACGCGCTCGGCTCGTGCGGCTTCGACGAGGCACCGTGCCCGCGCTGGTCGAGCGCGACGACGCGGTACCCGGCCCGCACGAGGTCGCGGGTCCAGCCGGAGGCGTGCCAGTTGAGCAGCGCGCCGGACGCGAACCCGTGCACCGCGACGATGGTCGGGGCGTCGGGGTCGCCGAAGTCGTACGTGGCGATGCGCTGCCCGTCCGGGGACATCACGGCGCGGGGTCGGGGTGCTTCGGGGACGAGTGACATGTCCTCTCCAGGGTATCCGGGCACTGTGGTCGCCATGGACGGCTACGGCGGCGATCAGATCCGGGCGGCGGAGCGGCCGCACCTCGACGCGGGTGAGCCGCTGATGCAGCGGGCGGCGGCTGGGCTGGCCGAGCACGTGGGTCGGCTGCTCGACGACCCGGCCGAGCGGCCGGGTGACGGCCGCGGGTCGGTCCTGCTGCTGGTGGGCAGCGGCGACAACGGCGGCGACGCCCTGTTCGCGGGTGCGGGGCTGGCATCGGACGGGAGGCACGTGGAGATCCTGCGCGTCGGCTCGCGCATCCACGAGGCGGGCCTCAGGGCCGCGCTGGATGCCGGTGCGGTCCTCCTGTCCGACGGTGGCGACCAGGCCGCGACCGCGTCCGACGCGGCGCTGCGCGCCGACCTGGTCCTGGACGCGATCCTCGGCATCGGCGTGCACGGCGCGTCCGCGCTCCGCTCCCCGGCGCGCGAGGTCGTGCAGGCGATCCGCGAGCTCGCGCGCGACCAGCGCGCCCCGTTCGTCGTCGCGGTCGACGTGCCGAGCGGCATCGACGTCGACACCGGCGCGATCGCCGACGACCACGTGCTGCAGGCCGACGTCACCGTGACGTTCGGCGGTGTGAAGGCCGGCCTGCTGACGGGCCCTGGCGCGACCCTCGCCGGACGCATCGAACTGGTCGACGTCGGGATCGGCGCGGAGCTCGCGCGGACGGAGCCGCTCATCCGTCCGTAGGTTCGGTGGCATGACGTTCAACGACGACTCCCAGCTGCAGGGCGGCAAGGTCAAGCGGCGTGGGCGGACGACGGCCATCGCCGGGGGCGGTGTGGGCGCAGCGGCCATCGTCGTGTTCCTCATCGCGCAGTTCACCGGCTTCGACCTCAGCGGGCTCGTCGGGACCGGCGGCGGTCTGACGCAGATCCAGGAGGCCGGGTCCGAGGCGTCACCGGTGGCCGAGTGCCGCACGGGACGGGACGCGAACCTCAGCATCGACTGCCGCATGGAGGGTGCAGCGGAGTCGCTCGATGCCTACTGGACGACCGAGAGCCGGCAGCTGGGGATCTCGTACTCGTCGCCGGACTTCTACCTGTTCGACGGGTCGACGAACACCGGGTGCGGGACGGCCTCCGCCGCGACCGGCCCGTTCTACTGCCCGCCGGACCGCGCGATCTACCTCGACACCGCGTTCTACGACGACCTGCAGTCGAAGTACGGCGCGTCGGGCGGCCCGCTCGCGCAGATGTACGTCGTCGCGCACGAGTGGGGCCACCACGTGCAGCAGCTGCAGGGCACGTTCGCCGACACCGACCGGAGCGGCAGCGGCGCCTCGTCGGGCAGTGTCCGCGTGGAGCTCCAGGCGGACTGCTACGCGGGCGCCTGGGTGGGCGACGCGGCGAACACGAAGGCGGCGAACGGGC
Organism: Curtobacterium sp. NPDC090217; assembly: GCF_044746705.1. Taxonomy (NCBI): domain Bacteria; kingdom Bacillati; phylum Actinomycetota; class Actinomycetes; order Micrococcales; family Microbacteriaceae; genus Curtobacterium; species Curtobacterium sp. NPDC090217. Next base: position 139,742 of record NZ_JBIVCR010000001.1, read on the forward strand.
AGACCTTCTTCAAGCCGATCACCCGTGCGCAGATCGCCGATGCGCTCTCAGCGGCGAGCGCCGTCGGCGACGACAGCATCCAGCGGAGGAGCAGCGGTCAGGTGGACCCCGACTCGTTCACGCACGGGTCGAGCGCCCAGCGGCAGCGGTGGTTCGAGCGGGGCTACGAGCAGGGCGCGACGTCCTGCGACACGTTCAGCGTCCCCGGCTCGTCGCTCTAGGACGCGCTGGCGCTCGGGCTGGCGCTCGGCGTGGGCGTCGGGGTCGCGTCGCCGGACCCGGCGGCCGTGATCACGAACGTGCGGAACTCGTCGTTGGTGAACGGCTGCGAGTACTCGTACCGCTGCCCGTTCACGAGCACCAGGGGCACTCCCGGCCACTCGGTGAGGTCCGAGCCTGGGATGTCGCCACCGGTCACCGCAGTCGTGCGCTCGTCGACCCACTTGCCGTACCGCTGCTCGTCGATGCACTTCGTGATCGTCGACCCCGACTGCACGCCGGACACCCCGGTCACGACCTTCGTCAGCTGCGCGTCGGTGAGGCCGGCGGTCCCTTCCTCCGGCTGCGCCGCGAAGAGCGCCTTGTTCACGGCGAAGAACTGGTCGGGCGACGACTCCGCGACGCAGGCCGCGGCGTTCGCGGCACGCAGGGAGTACTTCGTGCCCTGCGAGCGGTTCGACAGCGTCGCGACCGGGTGGATGTCCACCGTCGCTGCGCCGGACTCGACGAGGCCCCGGATGTAGGCGTTGTTCGTCTGCACGAAGTCGGCGCACTCCGCGCAGTTGTAGTCCACGTACATCGTGATGCGGACGGTGTCGGCACCGTCGGTCGCGGAGGGCTGCGGCGACGTGGACGCCGACACGGCCTTGAGGTCCTGCCCGATGGTGATGCCGCCCTGCGACATCGACGACGGGCCGGGGCCTGCGGGCTTCGTCGAGTCGACGAGCACGAGCGTCACGACCGTGACCGCTGCCAGCAGCACGACGCCGAGGCCGATCTGCAGCCCCAGGCGGAGTCCGCGCTGGCGGCGCTTCTGCTGGAGGCGGGCGCGCTGAGCACGCTCACGTGCCGCTGCTCGGCGTTGGTTCCGCTCGGCGCGGGCGTCACCCTCGGGGCGGTTCGTCATGCTCGGTGGTCCTCCTGATCGGTGTCCGCTCGCGCTCACCCCCGCACGGCGGACGGACCCGACCGATGGTAGTGGGACGCTCTGGGAAGCGCCCAATCCCGCAAACTGGCACTGGCGCACCACAGGGAAGTCGTGTTGTATGAACCTCGATGGTCGACGGCGACCATCCGGGGCCCCCACGGGCACACCGCTTCACTCGGATCGTCCGGCACGTACCTGCCGGTGGAGAAAGGACCGAACGCTCATGGCGTCCGTCACCTATGACAAGGCAACCCGTCTCTACCCCGGAGGCAACCGCCCCGCGGTGGACTCCCTCGACCTGGACGTCGCTGACGGCGAGTTCCTCGTCCTCGTCGGCCCGTCGGGCTGTGGGAAGTCGACCTCGCTGCGCATGCTCGCGGGCCTCGAAGAAGTGAACTCCGGCGCGATCCGCATCGGCGACCGCGACGTCACCGACGTCCCGCCGAAGGACCGCGACATCGCGATGGTCTTCCAGAACTACGCGCTGTACCCGCACATGACGGTCGCCGAGAACATGGGCTTCGCGCTCAAGATCGCCGGCGTCGGCAAGGAAGAGCGCGCCACCCGCGTGCAGGAAGCCGCCAAGCTCCTCGACCTCGAGCAGTACCTCGGCCGCAAGCCGAAGGCGCTCTCCGGCGGTCAGCGTCAGCGTGTCGCGATGGGCCGTGCGATCGTCCGTCAGCCGCAGGTGTTCCTCATGGACGAGCCGCTGTCGAACCTCGACGCCAAGCTCCGCGTCCAGACCCGTACGCAGATCGCCTCGCTGCAGCGCCGCCTCGGTGTCACCACGGTCTACGTCACGCACGACCAGACCGAGGCCCTCACCATGGGTGACCGCATCGCGGTGCTCAAGGACGGCATCCTCCAGCAGGTCGGCACCCCGCGTGACCTGTACGAGAAGCCGAACAACGTGTTCGTCGCCGGCTTCATCGGCTCGCCGGCCATGAACCTGCTCCCGGCCGGTGTGGTCGAGGGCGGCATCTCCTTCGGTTCGCTCAACCACCCGATCGACCGCGACACGCTCTCCAACGCGCGTGCCGGTCAGGTCACCGTCGGTGTCCGCCCCGAGGACATCATCGTGTCCCAGTCGGGCGAGGGCCTCCCTGTCACGGTCGACGTCGTCGAGGAGCTCGGCGCCGACGGCTACCTCTACGGTCACGCCGACGTCAACGGCACGCGCACCGACATCGTCGCGCGTGTGGACGGCCGCGCACACCCGTCGATCGGCGACACGATCGTCGTGAGCCCCAAGCAGGGCCACGTGCACGTGTTCGACGCCGAGTCCGGCGAGCGCCTCGACGACAAGGCCGTCGTCAGCGCGTAAGCAGCGCACCCTTCGGGAGCCCGCGCCCGCCTCACAAGGGCGGGTGGCGGGCTCCCGTCGTACCACCCACCGGACGCACACCGCACCACAGGAGCAACCGTGCCCGACTCGATGTCCATCACCGCAGCCACCGTCGACCCCGGCCTGCTCGACCTGCCGTGGGATCTGCCGCTCGACGAATGGCCGGACGAGACGATCGTGGCGCTCCCGAAGGGCATCTCGCGGCACCTCGTCCGGTTCGTGCACCTCAGCGGGTACGTCGTCGCGGTGAAGGAGACCGGCGAGGAGATCGCCCGGTCCGAGTACGAGATGCTCAGGACCCTGCAGCGCATGGACGTCCCGTGCGTGGACCCGGTCGCCGTCATCACGAACCGGATGAGCGCGGACGGAGAACCCCTGCACCCGGTGCTCGTCACCCGGCACCTGCGCTTCTCGCTCCCCTACCGCGCGCTGTACTCCCAGACGCTCCGACCCGACACCGCGACCCGGCTCGTGGACGCGCTCGCCCTCCTGCTCGTGCGCCTGCACATCCTCGGCTTCTACTGGGGCGACGTGTCGCTGTCGAACACCCTGTTCCGCCGGGACGCCGGGTCCTTCGCCGCCTACCTGGTGGACGCCGAGACCGGCAAGCTCTACCCGGGCGGGCTGTCGAACGGGCAGCGTGAGAACGACCTCGAGGTCGCACGCGTGAACATCGCCGGTGAGCTCCTCGACCTCGAGGCAGGCGGACGTCTCGACGAGAACGCCGACGCGGTGGACGTCTCGAACCGCATCGTCGCCCAGTACCGGACGCTCTGGAAGGAGCTCACCGGCACCGAGCAGTTCGACGCCAAGGAACGCTGGCGCATCAACGACCGGGTCGAGCGCCTCAACGCACTCGGCTTCGACATCGAGGAGCTCTCGATCAACGCGGCACCCGGCGGCGGCGAGGTCCGCATCCAGCCGAAGGTCGTGGACGCCGGACACCACCAGCGACGTCTGCTCCGGCTCACCGGACTGGACGCCGGCGAGAACCAGGCACGCCGCCTGCTCAACGACCTCGACGCCTACCGTGCGCGGAACGGTCGCGACGAGCTCGACGAGGAGATGGTCGCGCACGAGTGGGTGTCCCGCGTGTTCGAGCCCGTCGTGCGAGCGATCCCACGCGATCTCCGCGGACGGCTCGAGCCCGCCGAGGTGTTCCACGAGCTGCTCGAGCACCGCTGGTTCATGTCCCAGGAAGAAGAGCGTTCGGTGTCCCTGCCCGAGGCGACGACGGCGTACATCAACGACGTGCTGCGCCACCGTCGCGACGAGCGCCTGCTGATCAACCCGCCGACGTCCTCGATGACGCTGCCGATCCCGCTGGTCGAGAACGACGCCGACGTCGACGAGGCCGAGGACGTCGAGGACTGGCGCGCGAACGTCTGACCCCGGCCCCGCGGCGCCCCGCCGCGCCCCGCCGCGCCCGCCGCGCCCCCGCCGCGCCGACCGGTCACGACACCCCGCCCGGTTCCGCCGAGTGGCCAGGAGCCGTCGGCCGGAGCGTCGCGAAGCGGCGTTCTGCGACCACTCGGCGGCGCGCCCTCGGGGTGTCGCGACCACTCGGACGGGCGGTGAGCAACGCACTGGAGGCCCGGCGCCGGTCCGTCGGACCGGCACCGGGCCTCCGGTGCTGCGCCCTACTCCGCGCGACGGCGGCGGGCGACCTCCCACAGGGTGACGCTCGCGGCGATGCCCGCGTTGAGGGACTCCGTCGCCGACGAGATCGGGATGGACACGATCGCGTCGCAGGTCTCGGTGACCAGGCGCGACAGGCCCTTGCCCTCGGAACCGACGACGATGACGATCGGCCGGTCGGCGAGCTCGAGCGCGTCGAGCTGCACGTCGCCGTCGCCCGCCAGGCCGAGCACGAACAGCCCCATCGACTTGAGCGACTTGAGCGTCTGCGTGAGGTTCGGCGCCATCGCGACGGGGGTGCGGGCGGCGGCACCGGCGGAGGTCTTCCACGCCGAGGCGGTCACGCCGACCGACCGACGCTGCGGCACGATCACGCCGTGGCCGCCGAACGCCGCGGTGGACCGGATGATCGCACCGAGGTTGCGCGGATCGGTGATGCCGTCGAGCGCCACCATCAGCGGCACCTCGTCGCGGGAGAACGCGCGCTCGACGACGTCCTCGGCCACGGCGTACTCGTACGCGGGGACCTTGAGCGCGACGCCCTGGTGCACGCTGTCGTGCCCGGTGATGCGGTCGAGCTCCGGGCGCATGATCTCCATGATCGGCACGCCGCGGTGGTTGGCGAGCGCCAGGATCTCCTTGACGCGGTCGTCCACCTCGATGCGGGCGGCGATGTAGAGCGTCGTCGACGGGGTCTTCGTGCGCAGGGCCTCGAGCACGGAGTTGCGCCCGGTCACCAGCTCCGAGTCGTCGCTCTTGCGCTGCGGAGGACGCCCGGTGCGGTTCGACGGCGCGCTCGACGCACCGTGCCGACCACGAGCGGCGTCGTACCGTTCCTTGGCGGCCTTGCGCTTACCGGCGGGGTGGTACGGGCGGTCCTCCGCCTTCGGGGTGGGCTTGCGCCCCTCGAGCGCCTGCGCTCCCTGGCCGCCGGAGCCGACCTGCTTGTTGCCCTTGCGCCCGGAGCGCACGGCACCGGGACGGCCCTTCTTGTTGCCCGAGACGTTCTTCATGGTTCTCTCCTGTTCGGCACTGCCGTGGTCAGGCGATGCTCCAGCGTGTTCCGGCCGAGGTGTCCTCGATCGTGATGCCCGCGGCCGCGAGGTCGTCGCGCACACGGTCGGCCGTGGCGAAGTCCCGGGACGCCCTGGCGTCGGAACGCTCCTGCACGAGGCGTTCGACGAGGGCGGCGAGCGGTGCGGCGGAGGGGTCCTGACCGGCACCGGACCAGTGAGTCGCTCGCGGGTCGATGCCGAGCACCTCCACCATCGCAGCCACCTGATGGTACGCGGTCCCGAGCGCATCCGCATCGTCGGCGTCCAACGCGGCGTTCCCGGCGCGGACGGTCTCGTGCAGGACGGCGAGCGCCTGCGGCACCGAGAGGTCGTCGTCCATCGCTGCGGCGAACGCGTCCGGGACGTCCGGGGCGTCGGCGAGCGTGACGCCTTCGAGTCGCGAGGCCGCTCGCGAGAGGAAGCCGTCGATCCGGTCGAGCGCTGCCTCTGCTTCGCCCAGGGACCCCTCGTGGTGGTCGATCGTCGACCGGTAGTGGGCGGCGCCGAGGAAGTAGCGGACGACGATCGGCCGCGCGGACCCGAGGAAGTCCGCCGCGAAGATCGAGTTGCCGAGGGACTTCGACATCTTCTGCCCGCCGACGGTCACGAGGCCGTTGTGCAGCCAGTACGTCGCGAACGGGTCGCCGGCGGCCGTGGACTGGGCGAGCTCGTTCTCGTGGTGCGGGAACCGGAGGTCGAGCCCGCCGCCGTGGATGTCGAACGCCGGCCCGAGGTACCGCCGGGACATCGCGGAGCACTCGATGTGCCAACCCGGACGGCCGGCTCCCCACGGGGAGTCCCAGCTCGCCGTCGTGGGTTCGCCGTCCTTCGCGCCCTTCCAGAGCGCGAAGTCACGGGCGTCCCGCTTACCGCGAGGGTCGGCGTCCGCGGCTTCGACCATGTCCTCGCGACGCTGGCGGGTCAGGGCGCCGTACGACGCCCAGCTCCCGGTGTCGAAGTAGACGTCCCCGGAGCCGTCGGCGGCCGGGTAGGCATGCCCCCGCTCGATGAGGCGGGCGATGATGTCCTGCATCTGCGGGATGCTGGCGGTGGCGCGGGGCTCGTACGTGGGCGGCAGGATGCCGAGCGCGGTGTACCCGGCGGTGAACTCGAGCTCGACCCGGTACGCCCGCGCCCACCAGGGCTCGTCGGTCCCGGCGGCCAGGTCCAGCACCTTGTCGTCGATGTCCGTGACGTTCCGGACCAGCGTCACGCGGTACCCGCGGTGGGTGAGCCAGCGGCGCCAGATGTCGTACACCAGGGCCGAGCGGAGGTGCCCGATGTGCGGCGACGACTGCACCGTCGGTCCGCACACGTACATGCTCACCTGTCCGTCGACCAGCGGGACGAGGTCGACGACGTCTGCGGCACGGGAGTCGTAGAGGCGAACGGTCACGCCTCAACCCTAGACGGAGCGGTCGGCCCGGACGAGTGCCGTCGCGATCGCCGCGAGCCCCTCGCCACGACCGGTGAACCCGAGCCCGTCCGTCGTCGTGCCGGAGACCGCGACGGGCGCCCCGACGACCGCGGACAGTGCGGTTTCCATCTCGGTCCGCCGAGCACCGATCCGCGGACGGTTGCCGATCACCTGCACGGTGACCGAGGTCGGGACGAGGCCGGCCGATGCGAGCGCGGACACCGCACCGCGGACGAAGACGTCGCCGGTCGCTCCGGCGTAGGCGGGGTCCGACGTGCCGAACCGTCCGCCGATGTCCCCGAGTCCCCCGGCGGAGAGCAGCGCGTCGCACACCGCGTGCGCCACGGCGTCCCCGTCGCTGTGCCCGGCGAGCCCCTGCTCGCCGGGGAACTCGAGCAGTCCGACCCGGCAGACCGCATCGGCGTCGAACGCGTGCACGTCGACGCCGAGCCCGACCCGGACGTCTCGAGCGGCTCCGGTGCGCTCCGACACCACGGCAGCGGCCCGGCGAAGGTCCCACGGCGTCGTGATCTTGAACGCGTCCGCGTCGCCGGGGACGAACCGCACGGTGCCACCAGCTGCCTGGAAGACGCCGGCGTCGTCGGTCTCGGACTGCGTCGACACCGCGTACGCCTCCCGGAGCGCGGCGAGCGGGAAGCCCTGGGGGGTCTGCACCCCGACGAGCGCCGACCGGTCCACGGTGGACACCACGACGTCGCCGGACACCTGCTTGACCGTGTCGGTGACGGGCAGCGCGGGGATGATCCCGCCCCCGGTCGCGGCCACCGCGGCGAACACGTCCTCGAACTGTGCAGCCGGCGTCAGACAGCGGGCAGCGTCGTGCACGAGCACCGTCTCGACCGACGACGGCAGCGCCTGGAGACCCGCCTGCACCGACGCGTGCCGATCGGCCCCGCCCGCGACGACGGCCGTGTACCCGACGGCGGGTCCGGCCACCACGGCGACCACGTCCGAGCACTCGGAGAGCAGCGCGGCCGGGGCGACCACGACCACGAACGTCGGCGTCGCCAGCGTGAACAACGGCGACAGTGCACGCTCCAGCATCAGCGACCCGGCGACGGGCACGAAGGCCTTCGGCGTCGCCAGCCCGAGCCGGGTGCCCGACCCTGCCGCAACGACGACGACCCCACGGACCGTGTCGGTCAGTGGGGTCGTCGAGGGGCTGCTGCTCAAGCCGGGGCGATCAGGAAGCGAGGACCTCGTCGAGGACGGTGGATGCCTTGTCCTCGTCGGTCTTCTCCGCGAGCGCGAGCTCGGAGATCAGGATCTGCCGGGCCTTGGCGAGCATGCGCTTCTCACCAGCCGAGAGACCGCGGTCCTGGTCGCGGCGCCACAGGTCACGAACGACCTCCGACACCTTGATGACGTCACCGGACGCGAGCTTCTCGAGGTTCGCCTTGTAGCGGCGAGACCAGTTCGTGGGCTCTTCCGTGAACGGTGCGCGCAGCACTTCGAAGACCTTGTCGAGGCCTTCCTTGCCGATCACATCCCGGACGCCGACCAGGTCGACGTTGTCCGCCGGTACCTCGATCGTCAGGTCACCCTGCGTGACACGCAGCTTCAGGTAGACCTTTTCCTCGCCCTTGATGACTCGCGTCTTGACTTCAGAGATGGTTGCCGCCCCGTGATGGGGGTAGACGACGGTCTCGCCGACCTCGAATTGCATGTATCAAGCTCCGTTCCGCAACACCCAGTTTACCACAAGGAAAATTCGGGTAAGGGGCGCCTAACCGCGAGCACTCCCAGGTGATCGGTAGGATGGAGGCCGCGCGAGCCGCTCGGTTGGCGCATCGTGATCTTCGGAGGAATCTCTTGCGAGCTCGGGTACTCGTGTCCGTCGCCGTTGCGGCAACCATCGCGATCGGCGCATCCGGCTGCGCGTTCTGGACGCCGCAGGACACCAAGACGATCAAGCAGATCACGGACGGCGTCAACGTCACGACGGGCAAGATCGACGTCCGCAACGCGCTGCTCATCTCCGACTCGGGCGACGACGCACGCTTCATCGGCACGCTCGTCAACAACAGCGACACCGACGACATCACCGTCTCGGTCGAGATCGGCGGCGACACCGAGACCGTCGACGTGCCGGCCAGTTCGCACGTCGACCTCGCGAACGACCAGAAGCACGACACCCTCGACTTCGCCGACGCCAAGGTCACCCCCGGGTCGCTCGTGAAGGTCTACTTCTCGTACCCGGGCGCCGCGGGCGTCTCCGGCAGCGTCCCCGTCCTGACGAGCTCGCAAGAGGAGTACCAGACCCTCGCCCCGACCTCGACGCCGACGTCGGAGATCACCCTCCCCGTCGAGACGCCGTCGGCGACCCCGACGGACACCCCGATCAACCCGTAACGCGACGACGCGTCACGCACCGACGCGCCAACGTACGCATTGGAGGCCCGGTGCCGGTCCGTCGGACCGGCACCGGGCCTCCGATGCGTTGCCAGGCCGTCAGGCCTCGATCCGGTACCCCAGACCACGCACCGTGACCAGCACCTCCGGCGCCGACGGCACCCGCTCGATCTTCGATCGGATCCGCTTGATGTGCACGTCGAGGGTCTTCGTGTCGCCGAAGTAGTCGGAGCCCCACACGCGGTCGATGAGCTGCCCGCGGGTCAGCACCCGGCCGGCGTTCCGGAGCAGCAGCTCGAGGAGCTCGAACTCCTTGAGCGGCATCGGCGTCTCGGACCCGTCGACCGACACCGTGTGGCGCTCGACGTCCATCTTGATGCCGCCGACCTGCAGGATGCCGCTGTCGGCGGGGTCGTCCTCGGTGCGACGGCGGAGCACCGCGCGGATGCGTGCCAGGAGCTCGCGGGTCGAGTACGGCTTCGTCACGTAGTCGTCGGCGCCGAGCTCGAGCCCGACGACGATGTCCACCTCCGAGTCCTTCGCCGTCAGCATGATGATCGGGGCGTTCGACCGCGTGCGGATCTGCCGACAGACCTCGGTGCCGGAGAGCCCCGGGAGCATGAGGTCCAGCAGGACGAGGTCGGGGTTCTCCGCGTCGAACTTCGACAGCGCGGTCACGCCGTCCGCTGCGACGGAGGTCTCGTACCCCTCGCGCTGCAGGAGGAACTCCAGGGGTTCGCTCAGGGCCGGCTCGTCGTCGACGATGAGGATCTTGGTCACGATGGCTGCTCTTCCAGTTGCTCTTCGAGTGCTGTTGTCAGTTCGGTGTCCGCCTCCGGCAGGCGGATCGTGAAGGTCGAGCCCTTGCCGGGCTGGGACCACACGCGCACGTCGCCGCCGTGGTTGCCGACGACGTGCTTCACGATCGCGAGTCCGAGGCCGGTGCCCCCTGTCGCCCGCGACCGTGCTGGGTCGACGCGGTAGAACCGCTCGAACACCCGGTCGAGATCGGCCTCCGGGATGCCGACGCCCTGGTCGGTCACCGCGATCTCGACGAAGCCCTTGCTGCTCCGCACACCGACGCCGACGCGGGTGTTGTCCGGGGAGTACTTGATCGCGTTCGCGATGAGGTTCGACACCGCGACCTGCAGGAGACCGGGGTCGCCCATCACGCGGAGCTTCGACTTCTTCGCCCGGACCAGCTCGATGTCGCGCGCGCGGGCGACGACCTCGTTCGCGTCGATCGAGGCCTGCACGACCTTGTCGATCGACGTCTCCTCGCTCGTGTCCAGCGTGTCGACGGACTGCAGTCTGGACAGCTCGATGATGTCCTTCGTGAGGGCACCGAGCCGCTCGGACTCGGTCACGAGCTGCGCGGCGAACTTCTTCACGTGCACCGGGTCGTCGGCCGCGGCGATGAGGGTCTCCGACAGCAGGCCGATCGCGCCGATCGGGGTCTTCAGCTCGTGCGAGATGTTGGCGACGAAGTCCCGGCGGACCTCGTCGATGCGTCGGGACTCGGTGAGGTCGTCCGCGGTCACGAGCACGTAGCGGTTCCCGAGCTGGGCGGCCCGGAAACTGAGGTACCCGACGAGCTCCCCGCGACGGCCACGCGGGAGCTCCATGTCCTCCGAGCCCATCTCGCCGCTCGAGCGCACGCGGTCGACGAGCGCACGCAGCTCGTCGTGCACGAGCCGGCGCCGCACGACCAGTCCGATCGTCAGCGCCTGGGGCGACGCGGCCACGACGGTGTTCGAGGGGTCGACGACCACGGCCGGGTTGTGCATCGTCGCGATGACCGCTGCGACGCCGTCCGGCAGGGTCCGCTCGGCGACGTCGGCTGCCCGTGCCGTGCGCTCGGCGGTGATGATGAGTCCGACGACTCCCGCGCCGAAGACCCCGCCGAGGAGCATCGACAGTGGCACGAGCCACGCGTTGTCCATGCCGTCAGTGTAGGAGTGGTCACGAGGGGTTCCGGCGCCGTTCACCCGCGTTCGCGGGCCTTCGCCCGGAGGATCGCGAAGCGTTCAGTCGCAGGTCACCGTTCGTTCACCTGGGCACTCGACACTCTCCCGGTACGCATCAGAGAGGCAATCCCCCATGCGCGAAGTGTTCCAGCAGGAGCTCCAGGACGTCCAGGAGCGTCTGACCGAGATCGCCGGGCTCGTCGAGTCCGCGATCACCCGGGCCACCGAGGCCTTCACCGAGTCGGACGTCGCCCTCGCGGAAGAGGTCATCGCCGACGACGCGAAGATCGACGAGGCGGCGAACAACCTCGACGAGGTCGCGATCGACATCCTCGCCCGCCAGGCCCCCGTCGCCCGTGACCTCCGCGTCGTCGTGACCGCCCTCCGTGTCAGCTCCTCGCTCGAGCGCATGGGCGACATGGCCGAGCACATCGCGCAGCTCGCCCGCCAGCGCTTCCCGGAGAAGGTCGTCCCGAAGGGCCTGCGCGGTACCTTCAAGAAGATGGGCCAGCACGACGTCGCGATGGCGCAGAAGCTCACGCGCCTGCTCGCCACCGAAGACATCCAGCTCGCCGAGGAGATCCGCGACGAGGACGACGCCGTCGACGAGCTGCACGCGAGCGTGTTCGACTTCGTGCTCGGCGAGACCTGGAAGGGGGCGCCGATCGACACCGTCGACGCGACCCTCGCATCCCGGTACCACGAGCGCTTCGCGGACCACGCGGTGTCGATCGCGAAGAAGGTGCAGTACCTGGCGACGGGCGACTGGGCCGGCGCGAGCGCCAACGTCTGACCGACGGTTCTCTGCCAGGATCGTGGCATGGCCCAGGTCGCGATCATCGTCAACGGCATGCCCGGTTCCGGCAAGAGCACGGTCGGCGCCGCCCTCGCCGAGGTGCTCGGCTGCCCCTTCCTCTCGAAGGACCGGATCAAGGAACCGCTGGCGGACATCGCCGGCCCGATGATCGCCTCGCGTCCGCTCGGCGCCATCGCGATGACCACGATGTGGGCGATGGCCGGAGCGGTGGAGAACGGGGTCGTCCTCGACGCCGTCTGGCTGCCGTCCCGTGACCGCGCCTTCCTGGAGGCCGGGCTCGCCTCCGCAGGGTCGCCTCGCGCCGTCGAGGTGTGGTGCGACGTCGACCACGCGACCGCCGTGGAGCGGCTGACGGACCGGTACGACCCGGGTTCACCCGTGCGTCACGAGGTGCACGGCGACCTGGCGGACCTCCTGGCGTTCTGGGACGAGCACGGCCCCACCGCCGGACCGATCGGCCTCGGACCGGTCGTCCGCGTCGACACCACGGCGCAGTACGACGTCGGCGAGCTCGTGCAGGAGATCGCGTCGCACTTCGTCTGAGGCGCGCCGTCGCCCGCGCGCTTCCGCGAAAGCGACAGTTCGCGGTGCCGTCACCCGCGCTCTTCCGCGAAAGCGACAGTTTGCCGCGGATCTTCCGCGGCGAACTGTCGCTTTCGCGATGAGTGCTGGACTCGCGTCCTACTTCTTGGCGCCCTGCGCGGCGACCGCGGCGGCACCGGCGGCGGCGGCCTCGGGGTCGAGGTAGCGCGACGGGCCGGTCGGGCGGAAGTCGTCGTCGAGCTCGTACACGAGCGGGATGCCCGTCGGGATGTTGAGCCCCGCGATGTCGTCGTCCGAGATGCCGTCGAGGTGCTTGACGAGCGCACGCAGCGAGTTGCCGTGCGCCGTGACCAGCACGGTCTTGCCAGCGCCGAGATCCTTCGTGATGTCGGACTCCCAGTAGGGCAGCAGCCGGTCGATCACGAGCTTCAGCGACTCCGTGCGGGGCAGCGCGTCACCGAGCTCGGCGTAGCGACGGTCGCCGAACTGCGACCACTCGGCGTCGTCGGCGATGGGGGGCGGCGGGACGTCGAACGAGCGGCGCCACTCCATGAACTGCTGCTCGCCGTACTGCTCGAGCGTCTGGGCCTTGTCCTTGCCCTGCAGGTCGCCGTAGTGGCGCTCGTTGAGACGCCAGTCGCGCTTGACCGGCAGCCATGCCAGGTCCGCTTCGAGCAGGGCGATGTCGGCGGTCTGGATCGCACGGGTCAGGAGCGAGGTGTACAGGACGTCGGGGACGATGCCGGACTCGGCGATGAGCTCGCCGGCGCGCTTCGCCTCCTTCTCACCGAGCTCGGAGAGCCGGACGTCGACCCAACCGGTGAACAGGTTCTTCTGGTTCCAGTCACTGTTGCCGTGACGGAGCAGGACGAGCGTGGAGGTCATGCTCCGATCCTACCGAGCGCCGTGGTCCCCGTACCCTTGACGCATGCCGATCGGGAACGTCACGCGCGGGACGACCGGGTACAACCGGCTCCGCCGCGTCGACCGGTGGATCGCGTCGTTGCCGGCCCTCCGCAAGGCGTCGGACCCGCTCGTCGCCGACGTCGGGTACGGCGCCAGCCCGACGACGACGCTCGAGCTCCGGGACCGTCTGGCACGCGTCCGGCCGGACGTCGAGGTCACCGGGATCGAGATCGAGCCCTCCCGCGTCGCACTGGCGAACGCCGGCACGCGCGACGGGGTGACGTTCCGGCTCGGCGGCTTCGAGACCCCGACACCCGGCGGACGTCGGCCTGCGGTGATCCGGGCGTTCAACGTGCTCCGGCAGTACGACGAGTCCCAGGTCGTGGACTCGTGGCGGATCATGCAGGACCGGCTGCAACCGGGCGGCGCGCTCGTCGAGGGGACCTGCAACGAGGTCGGCCGGGTCGCGTCGTGGGTGACGCTCGACCCACTCGCACCACGGACGTTCACGGTCTCGCTCCGGCTCGCGGGGCTCGACGTCCCGAGCATCGTGGCGGAGCGGCTGCCGAAGGCGCTCATCCACCGGAACGTCCCCGGGGAGCGCGTGCACGACTTCCTGCGGGACCTCGACCTGTCGTGGGCCGTCGCCGCTCCCCTCGGCACGTACGGCCCTCGGCAGCGGTGGCTCGCGGCCGTCGTCGGCATGCGCGACCGCGGTTGGCCGGTGCTGCACGGCACGTCGAGGTGGCGCCTCGGCGAGCTCAGCGTCCCGTGGTCGGCCGTCGCCCCGCGCTGACAGGATGGGAGCATGAACGTGCGCACCACTCAGCTCTTCGCCGTCGCCGGGCTCGTGATCGGCGCCGTCGCCCTGTCGGGGTGCTCGGCCGCCGGGCAGCCGGACGTCCAGCGCCGCTCGGCGTCGGCGAGCCCGACCCCGACCGTCTCGGCGCCGCCGAGCACCCCCGTCACCGCGGACACACTCCGCGACGACGTGAGCGGGACCGTGGTGCGACCGCTGGCCATCGTGACGGACTTCCCCGTCCCCGCCGATGCCCCGGCCGGAGGTGTGAAGCCGGTGCTCGTCGAGATCCGCGTCACCGCCGGTACGAAGTTCTCGAACGACGTCATGGAGTCCGCGGTGTCGATCACGCGGCGCGACGCGAACCTGGACCTCGTGAGCCTCGGACTCTCGAACCCTGATGACCTGACGCCCGCGATGTCGAAGGCCGGGTACACGCCGATCGGCACCGTCCCGAACGGCACCACCGCCACCGGCTGGATCGGCGCCTGGATGAACCCGGACACGACCGACTACGACCTGGTCTACGACCGCCCGGCGGGCACGGTGCTCAACGTCGGCGGCTCGGACAACGGCAAGGAGATAGCCGGCAGCCGCTCGATCACGACGCTCACCGTCGGCTGACGACGCCTCGTCGCGCCCGCACGTGGACATTGCGCCCGTTCGTGACCGGGCGCGATGGTCGTACGGGGGCGCGACCCGGCCCGACCGGGGATTACGAGCGGCGGACGGCGCCGAGGCGGGGCAGGCGCGGGACGTTCGCGGTGGCGCCGGCGCCCGGCGGGACGATGGTCTCCTGAGCCGCGGTCACCACGACGTCATCCGCGGTGAGCGTCAGGACGGCCGTGGGGTCCAGGGAGCGCTTGACCACGGCGAGGCCGATCGGCCCGAGCTCGTGGTGCACCGCCGATGCCGCCAACCTGCCGACGACGACGCCGTCGAGCGTCACCGGGGTGCCCGGCGCCGGCAGCACGGCGTCCGACCCGTCCAGGTGCAGCATCACGACACGACGCGGCGGGTGTCCGAGGTTGTGGACCTTCGCGACCGTCTCCTGCCCGCGGTAGCAGCCCTTGGTCAGGTGCACGGCGGACCGGAGCCAGTCGAGCTCGTGCGGGATCGTCCGCTCGTCGACGTCGGTCAGCGCGGGGCGCCACGCGGCGATCCGCAGGGCCTCGAGCGCGAGGAGCCCCGCGACGGGCAGGTCCGACGCGGCCAGGGCGTCGACAGCCATGGTGTCGAGCACGGCGATCCGCAGCGCCCAGTCGGCGCCGGGGTGCCCCTGCTGCTCGGCGTAGCTCCACCCGCCCGGCGTGATCGTGTTCCACGGGTCGACCCACTCGACCACCGCGTCGGGGATGAGCCCCGGGGCGAACGACCCGACGGTGACGAGGTCGGACGAGACGTCGGCGACCTCCACCCGGAGCATGAAGCGCATCGACGACAGCCACGCGGCGAGCGGTGCGGCATCGGCCGGCTCGGTGAGGAGCCACGTCGTCGTGCCGTCGTCCACCACGCGGGCGGCGTGCTCGACACGACCGGACTGGTCGAGCACGAGCGTCTCGGTGCTCATCCCCGGCGCGAGGCCGAGCAGCAGCTGGGACGTGATCGAGTTGAGCCACGACAGACGGTCAGGACCGGTGACGGTCACGACGCCGAGCCCGAGCTCGACGACGGCGGAACCACGGGCGAGGAGACGTTGCTCACCGAGCGGGTTGCCGAAGTGCGCGGCCGGACCGAGGTCGGACGCGACGAACCCCGCACGGTCGGCCAAGGCGGCCATCAGTCGACCTTCGCGAGCTGCCCCGAGGCGTGCGAGGTGAGCCCCTGGCCGAGCGCGGCGATGTCCCACGCCCAGAAGAGCTTGCCCTCGACGAGCCCGTACATGCGGGTGGCCGCGGAGTAGTCCTTCGCGTTGGCCGAGCGCATCACGGCGTCGGTGGCGAGGTCGATGCGGCCCTTGCGGACCTGCCCGACGTAGAGCTCGTTGACGCCGGTCGGGTGGATGATCGCCGCCTCGATGTCGAAGCCGTCGTTGGCGTTGCGGAGCGCCTCGACGCTCTGGGTCGTGGTGAACGGCACGTTGCCCTCGCCCATGAGCATCGCGGGGCCGCGGTCGCCCGGCTCGGACGGACGGTCGAGCCGCCAGTAGCCCATCTCGGCCGCGAGCGGCGTGTGCTCGTCGTCGAGCAGCCACGTCGTGGACGAGTAGTTGAGGTACGGCAGACCGTCGTGGCTGAAGCTCACGCGCTGGCCGAACTCGTACGTCCTGACGTCGGGTTCGTCGGCGTCGGCGGGACCGACGGGGTACTCGACGACACCCGTGCCCTCCCAGACGCCGACGAGCCAGGAGAGGGGGACGAGTTCGGGCGCCAGGCCCTCTGGCAGTTCGATCAACGCTGACCCTTGAACAGCTTCACGACGACGGTCACCGAGACGAACGCGATCGCGAGCGATGCCAGGCCCAACAGACCGACGTAGAACAGCTCGAGCGCAAGCAGCGAATCCATGCCAGGAGTCTACGCGGCCACCATCCGAGCGCACCGGGTCAACGCGCCAGGAGCACCACCGCGGTGACGAGCACGACGACGAACGACCCGGACGACGCGATGCTGATCCGTTCGACCAGGCCGTCCTTCGTCGCGGTGATGAGCTGCAGCACGAAGCTCACGAGCACGGACGCCACGAAGACGAGCAGCAGCCAGGCGAAGGAGTCCTTCTCGGTGAGGGTCAGGACGAGCACGGCGCCGACGATCGACAGCAGCCAGACGGGCAGCACGGACGTGAGCTTCAGGCGGCGCTGGTCTGCTGGCTGGACGGGCTCGGTCACCACCCCATCATTGCAGGCTGCGTCGAGGACGCTTGTCGAGCATCACTAGGATGTCCGCACGACGTCTCATCCGTTCTGGAGGTCCTGTGGCACAGCTCCTGGTACTCACTTCGGCTGCGCCCGGGGACGTGCTCCCGAGCCTCGGCCTCCTGAGCCACCGGATCCGCCACGTGCCGGCGGAAGCCGCGCAGCTGGTGAACGCCCCGCAGAGCGACCTGATGTTCGTCGACGCCAGGACCGACCTCGTCAGCGCCAAGGCGCTGTGCAAGATCCTCTCCACCTCCGGCTCGACGACACCGATCGTGCTCGTCGTCACCGAGGGCGGCCTCACCGCGGTCAACAGCGAGTGGAACATCGACGACGTCGTGCTCGAGAGCGCCGGCCCGGCAGAGGTCGACGCCCGCATCCGGCTGAGCGCCGGCCGTGCCGCGAAGAACCAGACCGGCTCGAAGATCCAGGCCTCCGGCGTCGTCATCGACGAGGCGAGCTACTCGGCCAAGGTGCGCGGCAAGCCGCTCGACCTGACGTTCAAGGAGTTCGAGCTCCTGCGCTTCTTCGCCACGCACCCGTCGCGCGTGTTCACCCGCGAACAGCTCCTCTCCGAGGTCTGGGGCTACGACTACTTCGGCGGCACCCGCACGGTCGACGTGCACGTTCGACGTCTCCGCGCCAAGCTCGGCGACCTCGAGTCGCTCATCGGCACCGTCCGGAACGTCGGCTACCGCTTCAACGTCTACGACGACGAGGCCGATCGGCTGATGGGCCAGTAGTGGTGGACCCCGCCCGGTTCACCGTTCCCGGCGAACCACCGCCGTTCTCCGACCAGACCCTCGTCGACGTGCGCGCGGGGCGCGCGGTCGTGCTGCAGGAACCCGACGGGGTCGCGGTCGTCAGGAACGGCGAGCTGGAGCTGGTCGTCGGACTGGAGGCCCGTGGCCACGGCGTCGGGACACGGCTCGTCGAGCAGGCGCTCGCCCTGGGCGGCGGGGCCGCTCCCCGGCTCGCCTGGGCACACGGCGACAGCCCGGCGGCACGCGCGATCGCGACCCGGTACGGCTGGGCCGCCACCAGGACGCTGCTGCAGCTGCGCGCACCGGTGCCGACGTCGGCACCCGACCCGAGCCTCCCGGCCGGGTACTCGCTGGCCGCCTTCCGGACCGGCACCGACGAGGCGGACTGGCTCGCCCTCAACGCTGCGGCCTTCGCATCGCACCCTGAGCAGGGCTCGATGACGCTCGAGGACCTGCGGGCGCGGGAAGCCGAGCCGTGGTTCTCGCCGGACGACCTGATCCTGCTGCGCGACGCCGACGGGGAACTCGCGGGGTCCTGCTGGCTCAAGGTCGAGGACGGGATCGGCGAGTTCTACGCCGTCGCCGTCCGCCCCGACCTGCAGGGGCAGGGGCTCGGCGGTGTGCTCATGCGCGCCGGATACGCCCGCCTCGCCGGTCGTGACCTGACCGCAGCCGCGCTCTACGTCGAGGGCGACAACGAACCCGCGCTGGCGCTGTACCGGCGGTCCGGGTTCACGCAGCACGCGATCGACGTGCAGTACGCCGCTCCCTGAAACGTCCGGGTGGCAGGATGTGGGCATGGACACCGAACCGCAGCTCGACGGCGACTCCGTCGCGCCCGACCTCGACGACTTCGACGAGGTCGTGGAGATCGAGCACGAGTCCCTCCCCTCGGATCGATACTTCGACCGCGAACTGAGCTGGCTCCGGTTCAACCAGCGCGTGCTCGAGCTCGGCGAGGACCGCACGGTACCTCTGCTCGAACGCGCCAACTTCCTGGCGATCTTCGCGTCCAACCTCGACGAGTTCTTCATGGTCAGGGTCGCGGGCCTGAAGCGCCGCATCGACACCGGCATCGCGGTGCCCACGAACGTCGGACGCGCCCCGAGCGACGTCCTCCGCGACATCGCGACGAAGGCGCACGAGCTGCAGGACCGGCACGCGCAGGCGTTCATGGGGTCGCTGAAGCCCGACCTCGACGCCGCCGGCATCCACATCGAGCACTGGTCCGACCTGGCAGAGGCCGACCGGCTCCGGATGCGCGAGTACTTCGCCGAGCAGATCTTCCCGGTGCTCATGCCGCTCGCGGTCGACCCGGCGCACCCGTTCCCCTACATCTCCGGCCTGTCGCTCAACCTGGCCGTGCGGGTCCGGAACCCGAAGTCGCAGCGGCAGGAGTTCGCACGCCTCAAGGTGCCGCAGAACTTCTCCCGACTGATCAAGCTGCCGGACGACAACTCCGGCCGCATGCGGTTCATCCCGCTCGAGGACCTCATCGCGAACCACCTCGACGACCTGTTCCCCGGCATGGAGGTGCTCGAGCACCACGTGTTCCGGGTCACCCGCAACGAGGACGTGGAGATCGAGGAGGACGAGGCCGAGAACCTCATCCAGGCCCTCGAGCGCGAGCTCCTCCGTCGTCGGTTCGGGCCGCCCATCCGCCTCGAGATCACCGAGGACATGGACCCGGTGACGCTCGACCTGCTCGTCCGCGAGCTCGACATCACCGAACAAGAGGTCTACCGGCTGCCGTCGCCGCTCGACCTCGGCTGCCTGTTCGAGATCTCGAAGATCAGCCGCCCCGACCTGCACTACCCGAAGCACGTCCCGACGACGCCCGTGCAGTTCCAGCCGGGCGAGCCGAACACGAAGCCGGACCTGTTCCGTGCGATCGCGTCGCGGGACGTCCTCGTGCACCACCCGTACGAGTCCTTCGCGACGAGCGTCCAGGCGTTCCTCGAGCAGGCCGCCGCCGACCCGAACGTGCTCGCCATCAAGCAGACGCTGTACCGCACGTCCGGCGACTCCCCCATCGTCGAGGCCCTCATCGACGCCGCGGCCGCCGGCAAGCAGGTCCTGGCGCTGGTGGAGATCAAGGCGCGCTTCGACGAGCAGAACAACATCACGTGGGCGCGGAAGCTCGAGAAGGCCGGCGTGCACGTCGTGTACGGCCTGGTCGGGCTGAAGACGCACTCCAAGCTGGTGCTCGTCATCCGCCAGGAGGGCGGGACGCTCAAGCACTACAGCCACATCGGGACGGGCAACTACAACCCGAAGACCTCACGCATCTACGAAGACATGGGGCTGTTCACCGCGGACGACACCGTTGGCAAGGACCTCACGCGCCTGTTCAACGAGCTCTCCGGGTACGCGATCGAGAAGAAGTTCAAGCGGCTGCTCGTCGCGCCGCTGCACCTGCGGAAGGGCCTGCTCAAGCGCATCCAGGTCGAGACCGACAACGCCGCGGCGGGCAAGCCGTCCGGCATCCGCATCAAGGTCAACTCGATGGTGGACGAGCAGATCATCGACGCGCTCTACCTGGCGAGCCAGGCCGGTGTGCCCGTGGACATCCTGGTCCGAGGCATCTGCTCCCTGAAGCCGGGCATCGAGGGGGTCAGCGAGACGATCCGTGTCCGCAGCGTCGTCGGCCGGTACCTCGAGCACTCCCGCGCGTTCGCGTTCCACAACGAGGGCGACCCCTACGTGTTCATCGGCAGCGCCGACATGATGCACCGCAACCTGGACCGCCGCGTCGAGGCACTCGTGCGGATGTCGGACCCGGCGCACGTCAACGAGATCCAGGAGATCTTCGACCTGGCGATGGCCGAGACGACGAGCTCCTGGCACCTCGAGTCGGACGGCGAGTGGACGCGCCACTCTACGGACGACGACGGACGGCCCCTCGACGACGTGCAGAATGTCCTCATGCGGAAGATCTCTGCGCGGAAGCGTTCCACTCGGTGAGCGGCGGTCCCACGGGTCCCGTCGTCGCGGCGGGAGCGGTGGTCTGGCGTGAGCAGGACGGCGTCCCGCTCGTGCTGCTCATCCACCGCGAGCACCACAAGGACGTCTCCCTCCCCAAGGGCAAGGTCGACCCGGGCGAAGCCGTCCCGACGACGGCCGTGCGCGAGATCCACGAGGAGACCGGCTACCGCGTGCACCTCGGCGCACCGCTCGGCGTCGCGGAGTACGTGCTCCCGAACGGCCGCGACAAGGTCGTGCACTACTGGTCGGCTCGGGTCTCGAACAAGGAGTACGAGCGTGCTGGGGAGTTCCGGCCCAACGACGAGGTCGCCGCGCTCGAGTGGGTCACGATCGACCAGGCCCGCACCCGCCTGACGTACGCGCGTGACGTCGAGATCCTCGACCGCTTCGCCGCCCGCGCCGAGGTCGGGCACCACCGGACGTTCGCGCTCATCACGCTCCGGCACGCCAAGACCATCCCGGGCTCGGACTGGCAGGGACCCGACGCCACCCGTCCGCTGCTGCCCGTCGGCCGTTCGCAGGCCAAGGCCGTGGCGTCGCCCGTCGCCGCCTTCGGGCCGCGCAAGATCCTGAGCAGCACGGCCGCCCGGTGCCTGGCGACCGTCGAGCCACTCTCGGACACGACGAAGCTCGGTGTCTCCAGCACGCCGGACATCAGCCAGGACGCCCACGACCAGGGTGCGGCCGACGTCAAGGGCGTCGTGCGCAAGCGGCTCGAGAAGGGGAAGACCGCCGTGCTGTGCTCGCACGGTCCGGTCGTCCCGGACATCATCGCGCGCATCGCCACCGCGACCGCCGACGACAGCGGCCGGTTCGACCTCCGTCGTGCCGCGATGCTGTCGGTCGGCGACTTCTCGGTGATGCACATCGCCGACGGGCAACTCGTCGCCGTGGAGACGCACCGCAACCCGGTTTCCGCCTGAGGAGCACAGCGCGAGCAGGACCTGCGATCCCGGCCACCCGCCGGGGTCCCGCGGCGCGCCCGGGCGAGCCGGGCCTCCCGTCCGCTCCTGGGCACGCTGTTCCCGAGCATGCCCCCGGATCCGCACCCGTGTGCGCGTTCCGCGCGAGGACAACCCGTCGTTCACCTTCCGTTCACCAGTGGGCGTGATCCCGGTCACTTCGCGTCCCTACAGTCGCTCCCGGGTCGGCACCGGCCCGGGGACCAGCAGCGGTCCCACCTGCACTCCACATTCCCGAAGGGACCCCTGTGAACATCAAGCGAATCGGTACGGTCGCGGCAATCGCGATCGCCGGCGCGGTCGTGCTCTCCTCGTGCGCGGCGAACGAAGGCGGCGCGGGCAGCACCTCGTCGGCTTCGGCCTCGGGTGTCGACTACTCGAAGCTCTCCGGCACCCTCACCGGATCGGGCTCCTCCGCCCAGCAGACCGCCGAGGCCACCTGGGCCGCCGGCTTCCAGGACCAGGCCTCCGGCGTCACGGTGAACTACTCGCCCGACGGCTCCGGTGCCGGTCGCAAGAACTTCATCTCGGGTGCCGCGGACTTCGCCGGCTCCGACGCCGCACTCTCGGACGGGGAGCTCTCCGGCTCCTTCGGCCTCTGCGCCGCGGACTCGAAGGCCATCGACGTCCCGGTCTACATCTCCCCGATCGCCATCGCCTACAAGGTCGACGGCGTCAAGGACCTGACGCTCGACGCGAAGACCATCGCCGGCATCTTCTCCGGCAAGATCACCAAGTGGAACGACTCGCAGATCGCGGCACTGAACGACGGCGCGAAGCTGCCGGACGCGAACATCACGGTCGTGCACCGCTCCGACGACTCGGGCACCACGCAGAACTTCTCCGAGTACGTCTCGGCGAACGCCGGCGACGTCTGGACCGAGGCCCCGAGCCAGACCTACCCGTACCAGGTCGGCGACAGCGCGAAGGGTACCTCGGGTGTGGCCTCGGCCATGCAGGGCGCCTCGAACGCGATCACCTACATCGATGACTCCGGCGCGGGTGACCTCGACAAGGCCAAGCTCATGGTCGGCGACACCGCCACCAAGATCTCGGCCGAGGGCGCCGCTCAGGTCGTCGCCGACTCGAAGACCGTGTCGGGTCGCGAGACCAACGACCTGGCGATCGACATCGACCGCAAGGACACCGCCAAGGGCGCATGGCCGCTCGTCCTCGTCTCCTACGCCATCGCGTGCCAGGAGTACAAGGACTCGGCCAAGGCCGACCTCGTGAAGTCCTACCTGACGTACGTGGTCTCGGACGACGCGCAGAAGGCCGCCGCGACGGAGGCCAAGTCGGCCGCCCTCTCGAGCGACCTCGCGAAGAAGGCCGCTGACGCGGTCGCGTCCATCAAGTAGCACCTCCTGAACGCCCGGGTGCCGGTCCACCGACCGGCACCCGGGCACTTCCCCGTCACCCGACAGGAGCCCCACTTCCCATGACGACAGCACCGGCCCACCCAGGGTCACCGACCACCCCGAAGCCGAAGGCCGTCGTCCGCGTCGGCGACCGGGTCTTCTCCGCCGCCTCGGTGATCTCCGGCGGACTCATCCTCGTCGTGCTCGCGCTGGTCGCGGCCTTCCTCGTGTGGCAGAGCATCCCCGCCTTCTCCGCGAAGGTCGGCGAGCTGCCGAACCAGGCGGCGAACTTCTGGGACTACGTCGGGCCCCTCGTCTTCGGCACCGTCTGGTCCGCGCTCCTCGCGCTCGTGATGGCCGTGCCACTCTCCATCGGGATCGCACTCTTCATCTCGCACTTCGCACCGCGCCGCATCGCGCCGGTGCTCGGCTACGTCATCGACCTGCTCGCCGCGGTCCCGTCGGTCGTCTACGGCCTCTGGGGCATCGTGGTGCTCGCCCGGTTCGTGCAGCCGTTCTACTCGTTCCTCAACGAGTACCTCGGGTGGTTCCCGCTGTTCTCCGGGCAGATCTCCGGCACCGGACGCACCATCCTCACCGCGTCGATCGTGCTCGCGGTCATGGCGATCCCGATCATGACCGCCGTCATGCGCGAGATCTTCCTGCAGGCGCCGACCCTCAACGAAGAGGCGGCACTCGCGCTCGGCGCCACGCGCTGGGAGATGATCCGCCTGTCGGTCCT
This sequence comes from Curtobacterium sp. NPDC090217, assembly GCF_044746705.1. Classification (NCBI taxonomy): domain Bacteria; kingdom Bacillati; phylum Actinomycetota; class Actinomycetes; order Micrococcales; family Microbacteriaceae; genus Curtobacterium; species Curtobacterium sp. NPDC090217. Next base: position 163,414 of record NZ_JBIVCR010000001.1, read on the forward strand.
GCCGTTCGCCAAGTCCGGCATCGTGTCCGCGATCATGCTCGGCCTCGGTCGGGCGCTCGGCGAGACGATGGCGATCGCGCTGGTGCTGTCGGTGTCGACGAACGTCACCTTCCAGCTGCTCACGTCGCTGAACCCGTCCACGATCGCGGCGAACATCGCCCTGCAGTTCGCCGAGGCATCCGGAACCGCCCTGAACGCGCTGATCGCATCGGGTCTGATCCTCTTCGTCATCACCCTGGTCATCAACATGCTCGCGCGGTACATCGTGCGCAAGCGCGTCAGCTGAGAGGTCGCACCCCGATGTCCCTCGCACTCCGTCAGTCCCCCGGCAACGTCTTCGCCAACGGGAAGCTCCACAAGTCCGTCCCGTGGCTGCTCCTCGGCGGGAGCTGGGTCGCGCTCGCCCTCGTCTTCGCCCTGCTCAACGCCGGCGGCGCGGTCAAGGACTTCAACATCGTCGCCGCGCTGTTCCTCGGCACGGTCCTGTTCGACGTCCTCATCGTGGTCGTGTCCCGGATCGTCGAAGGCGGGCGCAAGGCGGTCGACCGGCTGATCACGTCGCTCGTCGTCACGGCCTTCGTCATCGCCGTCCTGCCGCTGGTCTCGCTGCTGTACACGGTCCTCGCGGACGGTCTCGCCCGCTTCGACGCGGCGTTCTTCTCGTACTCGATGCGCGGCGTCATCTCGGTCGGCGGCGGCGCACTGCACGCCCTGATCGGCACGCTCGAGATCACGTTGTTCGCGGCGCTCATGGCCGTGCCGATCGGCCTGCTGACCTCGATCTACCTGGTCGAGTACGGCCGTGGACCCCTGGCACGCGGCATCACGTTCTTCGTCGACGTCATGACCGGCATCCCGTCGATCGTCGCCGGTCTGTTCGCCTACTCGCTCTTCGCGCTGTTCCTCGGTCCCGGCGCCCGGTTCGGCCTGGTCGGCTCGGTCGCCCTCGCGGTCCTGATGATCCCGATCGTCGTCCGCTCCACCGAGGAGGTGCTGAAGATCGTCCCGATGGAGCTCCGCGAGGCGTCCTACGCCCTCGGTGTGCCGAAGTGGCTCACGATCATCAAGGTCGTCCTCCCCACGTCGCTCGCAGGCATCACGACGGGTGTCATGCTCGCCATCGCCCGCGTCATCGGTGAGACGGCTCCCCTGCTGGTCACCGCCGGGTTCACGACGAGCATGAACTACGACCTGTTCAAGAACCCGATGATGACGCTGCCGGTGTTCGCGTACACGCAGTACTCGCAGCAGGGCGCCAACCCGGTGCCGTTCGTCGACCGGGCCTGGACCGCGGCACTCGTGCTCATCCTCATCGTGATGGTGCTCAACCTGCTCGCCCGCTTCATCACCCGCCTCTTCGCCCCCAAGCTCTCCCGCTAGCACCTCCGGAAGGTCCACTGTGTCCAAGCGCATCGAGGTCGACGGCCTCAACGTCTACTACTCGAAGTTCAAGGCGGTCGAGGGCGTCGACATGACGATCGAGCCCCGCACCGTCACCGCGTTCATCGGCCCGTCCGGTTGCGGCAAGTCCACGTTCCTCCGCACGCTCAACCGCATGCACGAGGTCATCCCCGGCGCGTACGTCGAGGGCTCCGTGAAGGTGGACGGCGACGACCTCTACGCACCCGGCGTCGACCCGGTCATCGTCCGGCGTCAGGTCGGCATGGTGTTCCAGCGCCCGAACCCGTTCCCCACGATGTCCATCAAGGACAACGTCCTCGCGGGCGTGAAGCTCAACAACAAGCGCATCTCGAAGTCCGAGGCCGACGACATCGTCGAGCGTTCCCTGCAGGGCGCGAACCTCTGGAACGAGGTCAAGGACCGCCTCGACAAGCCCGGCATGGGCCTGTCCGGCGGTCAGCAGCAGCGTCTCTGCATCGCGCGGGCGATCGCCGTGCAGCCCGACGTGCTCCTGATGGACGAGCCGTGCTCGGCGCTCGACCCGATCTCCACGCTCGCGATCGAGGACCTCATCGAGGAGCTGAAGAAGGAGTTCACGATCGTGATCGTGACCCACAACATGCAGCAGGCCTCGCGCGTGAGCGACAAGACGGCGTTCTTCAACATCGCCGGCACGGGTGCTCCCGGGAAGCTCATCGAGTTCGACGACACCGCGACGATGTTCTCGAACCCGTCCGTGCAGGCCACCGAGGACTACGTCTCCGGCCGCTTCGGGTGAGCGTGCGGGTTCTGGGGTCGGCCTCGCGCTGACTCGGAACGACAACGCCGATGTCGTACGACATCGGCGTTGTCGTCGTCCGCGGGCGCCCGGGGTCGGCGCACGCAACGAACGACGAAGTCGCTGTCGTACGACAGCGACTTCGTCGTTCCGAGTCGGATGGCGATGCCAGCACGCGTCGGGCGCCCGGCGAAGGGCGCGGGCGGACGAACCTACGCCGTGGGCACCGCGACGATCGGCGTCGTCGTCGGCTGCTTCGACCCACCGGCGGGCTCGACCGTGATGCCGACCGTCGCCCCGGCGGACTTCGCACCGCTCAGCACGGCCGAGCGGACACCGCCGTCGACGTCGTTCATCAGCCCGGCGGACTCGATCGTGCCGCCAGACTCCTCGGAGCCGATGTACCAGAGCTCGTAGGTCTTGTCCTTCGGCGCAGCGGCCACCCCGTCGAGGATGACGGCGGACTTGCCGAGCTGGTCCGACCACACGACCGTCGCAGAGCCACCGCCGGTCACCGGGGAGGTGGACCGCTTGAAGTCGGCAGCGGCGTAGATCTGGTCGAGGCCGGACGCCGCCTGGGACGCGCTGGTCCCCGGGCCGGAGTCCTGGCCGAAGATCGCCCCACCGGCGCCGAGTCCGACACCGAGGAACACGACACCGACCGCAGCAGCGGCACCGAGCATCGCGGCCGGACGCTGGAACCACCGACGGCGAGCCGCGGCACTGGCCGAGCCACCCCCGGAGGTGACGTCCGTGACGGAGGCGATCGGAGCCTCCTGGACGGTGGCGGGCACCGACTGCGCAGCCCGACCGGTGTCGGGAGCGACCTGCGGCGTGGTCTGGATCGCGGCCATCAGCGACGCCTTGAGGGATGCCGGCGGCTCGATCGGCTCGACCGCGTAGGCCAGGGCCCTGGCGGTCTCGGAGAGCGAGTCGGCCTCTGCACGGAGTTCCGGGAACTCGGCGAGTGCCGCTTCGACCTCGCGTCGCTCGGCGTCGCTCAGCGCGTCGAGCGCGTACGCACCCGTGAGGAGTGCGGGATCGTCGTGTCGTTCGGTCATGACGCCACTCCCATCTCGTCGCGCAGTCTGATCATCCCGTCGCGGAGACGGGTCTTCACGGTGCCGATCGGCACCCCGAGGAGCTCGGCCATCTCGCTGTGCGAGTAGCCGCCGTAGTAGGACATCTGGACGGCCTGCCGCTGGAACTCGGTCAGGCGGGCGAGTGCCCGGCTGACCCGTTCGTGCTCGATCCGGATCTCGACGGACTCGGACACCTGGTCGAAGCCGGACTCGAAGTCGCGGATCCCGATCTTGGTGTCGCGGTCACGGGAGGACTGCGCGGCACGCACCCGGTCCACCGCGCGGCGGTGGGCCATCGTCAGCACCCAGCTCGAGGCGCTGCCCCGGGTGGTGTCGAACTTGGCGGCCTGCTGCCAGACTTCGAGGAAGACCTCTTGTGCGACCTCTTCGGACTGGGCACGGTCCTTGAGCAGGCGCGTGATGAGTCCGAGGACGCGGCCGGCGAGTTCGTCGTAGAGCTCCGAGAAGGCCTGCTGGTCGCCCTGGGCGACGCGGAGGAGGAGGGAATCCGGCGACGACGGAACAGGCTCGGTCGAGCTCCAGCGTTCGGTGTCGCGTTCCACGATGGCAAGCATTGCAGGTTTTCCTCCTTCCGGTGTCCGGGTTGCTCCATGCTGCGTTGATTGGCAGCGAGGGTCCCGTGCGATCCGCAGGGAATTACTCCGGCCGGGTGAGCCGGGTCGGGTCGCACGGGGAGCCCCCGCTGTGTGACGGCCCATGAGTTCCGTCACGCTGATGATTCGGCACCCTCGTCCAGTCGGATTGCTCGGGATTCCGGCGAGGATCGTCACGCGTTCGGGGCGCGCCCGAGATCGATGTGTCCACCGAGAGTGAACACGGACGCGCGCACGGCAGGTGTCTCGTAGAATCGATGTCGCCGGGCCGCAGCAAGCCCCGGGCTCCAAAATTCGCCGCTTCGAGCGGCCTCGCGCCGAGAGGCGCTTCTGCGGCCCGGTTTTTCTCTGCCTTCTGACCGGTTGGTCCGGTTGGTCCGGTCGTCCGGTCTGGAGGCTCGGTGCGGGTCTTCCGCCCCGGTTTCGTCGGGTGGTCGGCTCAGTCCAGGGCGTCGCGGCGCCACAGCGCGGCAGCCGCGGACAGGTCCTCCGCCAGCTCGGACAGCCGGAAGGCACGGACCGTCAGCACGCTCGCCCGCTCCTCTGCCGTGAGGTCCGAGTCGTCGGCGAGGCTCGTGGCTCCCGCTGCGGCGAGGCGGCAGAACGCGGCACCGCGGTCGAGCGCCACCGCGAAGTCGCCCGTGTAGAGGCCGTGCAGGATGCTGTCCGCGAGCGTCAGGATCTCGGCGGGGCCCGTCGGTGCCTCAGCACCCGCGACGGCCTGGTCGATCGTGCCGATGCGCTCCGTGCCCCGCGTGAAGAGGAACGCGATCTCGTCCGGGTTCTGCCGGATCACCGTCCGCATGAGGTAGATCCGCCAGAGCGCGCCTGGCAGGGTGTGTGCCCCCACACGGGCCCAGAGCTCCGCCACGGCCTCGATGCCGTGCACGTCCGTGTAGGTCACGAGTCGCTCGACCACCGCGGGATCCGGGTCCTGCCGGACGCGGTGGAGCAGCGCGTTCGCGGTCTCGTGCGCGACACGGTTCACCAGCGCAGGGTCCTCGCCACCCTGGATGGCGGCGAACTCGGCGTCGGTGAAGTGGACGGGACGGTGGTGATCGCGAGGCACCGCAGCAGTGTAGGCGCCGCCGGTGACACGCCCGCCCTCCGTTCGCCCCGAACGGACAGCGGCGGTGACGGGTACCGTGCTCGTGCGTAAGGGAGGCACTCCTCCTGGACGTGGAAGAGAGGAACCCCGTGAACGCCCTGCTCATCATCCTGGCCGTGATCGCCGTCATCCTGCTGTTCGTCGGCGGGTTCGCCGCGAGCCTGAAGTTCTTGCTGTGGGTCGGCGTCGTGCTGCTCGTCATCGCGATCATCGCCTGGCTGCTCCGGACCTTGACCGGTCGTCGGAGCTGACCTCGCCGGCACCCGACGTGGTGCCGGTCTGAGATCGAACGAGTGCGCAGTAGCTGGGGGCTCCCATCGCGTGGAGGCCCCAGTACTGCGCACTCGTTCGTTGTCGGCGCGCCCGTCCCGGTAGCCTGGACACCGAGGGCCTCTAGCTCAGTTGGTAGAGCACCGGACTTTTAATCCGAGGGTCGTGGGTTCGAGCCCCACGGGGCCCACCGAGGCAACGAACGGCCGTCCTCGTCAGGGCGCGACCGACGGATGCGATGGACCACGGCGGCACCGCCGGTGACAGCAGCGACTGCCAGGATCGCCGTCCACAGCTCCCAGGAACCGGGCGGTTGCCAAGCCGGAGCCCGGAGCATGGTGCCCCACTCGCCGTTCGCTCCGACGGCGTAGCGCCGCGCGACCCACAGGAACGTGTGGACGTGCATGAAGGCGAGCAGGAACGTGCCCGCAGCGGCCATCACGACCATCCTCGGGGCCGCGAACGCGTCTGGGAAGGCCGCGTCGAGTGCCGAGCCGGCGGCGAGCATCAGACCGAGCAGCAGGGCGATGTTGTACCGTCCCTGCCAGATCAGGCCGAAGTCGTGTGCGGTCCGCCCCTGGACGACTGCTGGTACCAGGACGAGCGCAGCGGCCATCAGCACGGTCGTCCGCCACGCTCGCCCGCGACCGAAGACGATCGCCGCGCCGACGGGCAGCAGGAACGCTGCTCCCCACGCCACCGTCGTCCCGGTCGGGATCGTGGTGTCGAACCACCCGAAGATCCCGACGTAGTCACGGATGTAGTCGAGTGAAAGCCCCACCATGTAGACGAACGCCCGCGGGAACGACATCCCTGCGCCCGGGCCCGGATGGGAGACGGAGAGGGAAGCAGTGGAGATCGTCCACGCTGCCGACCCCGCGACGGCAGCGCCGATGACGAGCACACCGCCCCAGAACACCCGGCTCCGGACGAGCATGCGGATGACGCCGAGGTCGGCGAGCGTCGCGACGATGAAGACGGCCAACCACGCGATCGCGATGGGCCGGGTGTTGACGAGCACGATCGCGGCACCGACCACGCACGCGACCTCCCGCCACGGGACCCTGCCGAGCCGAGCCGAGCGAGCCAGCTGGTGCAGCCAGGCGAACGCCATCGCGGCGGAGGCGAACTCGGTGCCGCTCGGGTTGACCGCTCCGCTGAGGAACAGCACCATCGGAGAGACCCCGACCGCGAGCGCGAGCAGCGTGAAGCCGCTGGACCGGGTGCGGGTCACGGCGACGACGGCACCGGCCAGCAACAGGGCGCTGATGAGACAGGAGACGAGGCGCATCGCGTAGATCGCCGCGGGACCCGAGAGCCAGAGACTGGGGAGACCGACCGCGGCGTAGTACAGCGGGTTGTAGGTGCCGGCGGTGGTGCGTGCTCGGACGAGCTCGGCCGAGTGGGTCAACGGCGCGGCGCAGGCGGCGCTCACTTCCGGGTGCTGCGCGAAGCAGAGTTGCGACTCGGCGCGCTCGACGTACTCGGGCACCTGGACGTACTTCCAGCTCGGATGCGTGCCGGGTTCTCCGGTGAGCTGACCGCGGACCACCGCCGCGGCGTGGATCGTGTGCGACGGCTCGTCGGGCACGGCCATCAGCGGGGACACCATGGCCCAGCTCATCGACAACCCGAGGAAGACGGCGAACGCCGACAGGAAGACGCGCATCCACGGAGTGGCGGAGCCATCACGATGGCGAGCGACGATCACTCGGGGATGCTAGCCGAGATGGACGCCGCTCCTGGGTCCGTCGCCAGTCGTGTCACGTCGCGCCGATGTCGCCCCCACGTGCCGGGGTACAAGGCGCCCACAGCGAGCTCATGGCGTTCGCACTGCACAGTCCAGGTCTCGTTCAGCGCTCTGTTGGGATGCCGCCGATAGTGTCGTTCCCGCATCCACTCCTCGTGGATCGCCAGCACCACCTGAAGCAGAACGAACGGGGTACACCGTGATCGAGCACATCGACGCCACGCAGTCCAGCACCAGCGGAGACGCGCGCCGCATCGTCGAGCTCGCAGCAGCGACCAACACCACGATGAGCGACCAGCTGCTGCTGGACACGCTCCGCCGGAACGCCCAGGTCACCACCCGGCACATCCGCAAGGACTTCGTCGAGGTCGCGACCGCCTCCAGCGTGCTCGGCTACGTGTGCCGGCAGCGCAAGCAGTTCATCGCCCTCCGCGGCGACGACCCCGCGTGGGCGCACGAGATCGGGCGCTACGGCACCGAATCGCTCGCGGTGGAAGCCCTGCGGATGCGCCGCGGCTGATCAGCCCGCGAGGGTCAGGACCAGACGCGGCGGATGCCCCAGGAACCGGTCCAGGTCTCGTCGGGTTCGAGCCATCGGAGCCCCTCGCCGGAGTTCAGGGCATCGGCGGGCGCGGTCATCGGCTCGACGGCGACGGCCAGACCCTTGCCGTCGCCACGCGGGAACTCCCGCGACGTGAACACCTGCACGTAGGGGAACGACTCGTCCTGCCAGAGCTGGACGCCGTCACCCTCCGGCCCGTGCATGGTCGTGCGCCGGACCCCGTCGGCGTCCGGCGTCACGTCGGTGTACGCGGTGTCGAGGTCCGAGTCACCCGCACGACGACCGACGCGGAGATCGACACCGGTGCCCGCCACGGGCTCGGTGCCGTTCGGGATGCGCTTGTCGTCGACGGTGAACGCCGTCGCGGCGTCGAGCGTGATGACGAGGTCCTCTGCCGGGGTGTCGCCGGCGCGCAGGTACGGGTGCGCCCCGACCGCGAACGGGGCACGCACGCCGGAGCGGTTCGTGATCTCGTGCGTGATGCGGATCCCGTCGTCCACCAGCTCGTGGTGCACCCGCGTCTCGAGGGTGAACGGCCAGCCGTGCTGCGGGTGGATCGTCGCCTCCTGCAGGACGCTGGTCTCCGTCTGCGACACCACGCGGTACGGCGAGAACCGGAGCAGCCCGTGCGAGGCGTTGCCGTACTTCGGCTCGGAGACGTCGAGCTGCTGGGCCGTGCCGTCCAGCTCCCACTTCCCCCCGGCGACGCGGTTCGGCCACGGGACGAGCACGATGCCGTTCGCACCGGCCGGCGCCTCCGACGCCGGGAAGGGCTCGGTCAGGTCGAACCCGGCGACCCGGAGTTCGCGGATACCGGCTGCGACCTCGGTGACGACCGCCTCGACGACCCCGTCCGGGCCGGCGTGACGGAGGTGGTACTGGCCCCCGGTGGGTGCTGCGGTCATGCGCTGTGGTTCCTTCCCGATGCGGTGGTGTCCGACTGTCCGCCGTCGGCCACGACGACCTCGACCCCGGCGGCACGCACCGGCTCGACGAGCTCCGGTGGCGCTTCCGCGGTCACGACGACGTCGATGTCCCCGAGGCCGCTGACGACCCCGACGTGGGCGCGCCCGAACTTCGAGCCGTCCGCCACCACGACCGTACGCCCGGCGTGGGCGGCGAGCATGCGCTTCGCCTCGGTCTCGGGCAGGTTCACGTTCGTCAGCCCGTGCTCGACGTCCACGCCCGTCCCGCCGAGGAACACCACGTCGGCGGCGATCATCGGCAACAGGGTGTTGTTGAAGGGTGCGACGAGCGAGTGCTGGAGCGGGCGGAGCGTCCCGCCGGTGACGATGACCGTGAACCGGGGGACGGCGCGTTCGAGTGCGAGGGCGGTCGTCAGCGAGTTCGTGACGACGGTGACGTCCACGAGGTCCTCGCGCGCGACCAGTGCCTCGGCCACGGCGGCCGGGGTGGTGCCGACGTCGAGCACGACGCACTGGCCGGACCGCACGAGCGCGGCCGCGGCGCGGCCGATGGCGGCCTTCGCGACCTGGTGCTCGACGGCGGTCTCCTCGAACGGCCGCTCGCCGGAACCGACCCCGAGGCGGAGCGCGCCGCCGTGCACCCGCTTGACCCGAGCCTCCCGGTCGAGGACCGCGAGGTCCTGGCGGACGGTCACCTCACTCGTGCCGAGCGCCGCGGCGAGCGCCGTCGTGCGCACCATGCCGGGTGCGCCGTCGACGATGGCGACGATGCGCTCCTGGCGCAGTGGGGCCGGCATCGTGCCGGCGAGGAAGAGGTCGTCGTCGCTCACACGGGTAGTTTCGTCTGCTTCCGATCACTTTCGCAATCCTTCGTTCATCGAGTAGGCTCGTCCGGTGATCACCAAGCGCGCGACGAAGCTCGCGGACGGCCGCGACCTCATCTACTTCGACGATGCGGACACGACGCTGCCCGCCGAACGTCGCATCGACGAGCGGACACTCGACCCGCGTCCGGCGACCGCGCAGATGCGCCAGGACGTCCTCACGGGCGAGTGGGTCTCCATCGCCAGCAGCCGGCAGAACCGCGTGTTCCTGCCCCCGGCCGACCAGGACCCCCTCGCGCCCCAGTCCGCGGCGAACCCGTCGGAGATCCCGAGCGTGTACGACGTCGCGGTGTTCGAGAACCGGTCGCCCTCGTTCGGTCCGGCGCTGCAGGCCGACGACGCTCCTGGCTCGCTGGACTCGCTGGACTCGCTGACCGAGGTCGGCCTGAACCGGACGTTCCGGTCGGTCGGTCGGTGCGAGGTCGTGTGCTTCTCCCCCGAGACCGCCGGGTCGTTCGCGTCCATCTCCGAGTCGCGGGCCCGCACCGTGGTCGAAGCGTGGGCCGACCGCACTGCTGCGCTCTCCGCGATGCCCGGCATCCAGCAGGTGTTCCCGTTCGAGAACCGGGGCGAAGCGATCGGGGTCACGCTGCACCACCCCCACGGGCAGATCTACGCGTACCCGTACGTGACACCGCGCACGCAGCGGCTCCTCGACTCGATCGAGCGCTTCGGCCCGGACCTGTTCGAGCAGCACCTCGCGAACGAGCGCGACTCCGACCGGGTCGTCCTCGCCGGCGAGCACTTCACCGCCTTCGTGCCGTTCGCCGCTCGCTGGCCGCTCGAGATCCACATGCTCCCGCACCGCCACGTGCCGGACTTCGCCGGCCTGACCGATGCCGAGAAGGACGAGCTCGCGCACATGCACCTGCGGCTGACCCGCGGGATGGACCAGCTGTACGGCGACCCCACGCCCTACATCGCCGCGTGGCACCAGGCCCCGGTGCACACCGCGCGTGACACCGTGCGGCTGATGCTGCAGATCACGTCGCCGCGTCGGGCGGAGACGAAGTTGAAGTTCCTGGCCGGCAGCGAAGCCGCCATGGGGGCCTGGATCGGGGACGTCGTCCCCGAGCAGCAGGCCGAGTTCATCCGAGGAGGGATCGAACGAGCATGACGTTCCAGCAGGTGTTCGGGTACGAGCCGACGGTGCGGTACTCCGCCCCGGGGCGGGTCAACCTGATCGGTGAGCACACCGACTACAACGAGGGCTACGTCCTGCCGTTCGCGATCGACCGTCGCACGACGGCGTCCATCGCTCCGCGGACCGACCGGGTGCTCCGTGTCGCCTCGGCCTTCGACCCGGAGTCCGTCGTCTCGCTCGCACTCGACGACCTCGAACCGGACGCGATGAACGGCTGGTCGGCGTACGTGCTCGGCATCGCGTGGGCCCTCCAGGAGCAGGGAGCGGATCTGTCGGACAAGACCGGCTTCGACGTCTTCATCGAGTCCGACGTGCCCGTGGGTGCTGGCCTGTCGTCGAGCGCCGCGATCGAGTGCGGCGTCGCGCTGGCGTTCAACGACCTGTGGGAGCTCGGCCTCGACCGCAAGCAGCTCGCACGCGTCGGGCAGTACTCCGAGAACCACGCGGTCGGCGCACCGACCGGGATCATGGACCAGTCCGCGTCGCTCCTGGGCGAGCGCGACGCCGTCGTGTTCCTCGACTGCCGCACGCTCGACACCGCCGTGGTCGACATGGCGCTGTCGGCGAACGGACTCGAAGTGCTGGTGATCGACACCCGCGTCGAGCACGCCCACGCGACCGGCGGGTACAAGGCCCGTCGGGAGTCCTGCGAGCGAGGCGCCCAGGTGCTCGGCGTCGAGGCACTCCGTGACGTGACGGTGGAGGACCTCCCCCGTGCCGCTGCGCTGCTGGACGACGAGACCTTCCGCCGTGTGCGCCACGTCGTCACCGAGGACCAGCGCGTCCTCGACACCGTTCGCACGCTCCGCGAGCACGGCCCGCGGGCGATCGGTGAGCTGCTCGTCGCATCGCACGCGTCGATGCGCGACGACTTCGAGATCTCGGTGCCCGAGCTCGACCTCGCCGTGGCCACCGCGATGGCGAACGGAGCCGTTGGGGCACGCATGACCGGCGGTGGGTTCGGGGGCGCGGCGATCGCGCTCGTCGATGCCGCACAGCGCGAGGCGATCGGCGCCGCGGTGACGGCCGCCTTCGCCGAAGCCGGGTACCGGGAGCCCTCGGTGTTCACCGTGCACGCGGACCAGGGCGCGCGCCGAGACGGCTGAGCGGCGCGTCAGCGGGTCATGTGCCCCACGGTGACGGTCGCGCCGCCCCACGGGAAGGACGTGAGCGGCAGCGTCTGGCGCTGGACCTGTTCCAGCACGAACTCGGACTGCCAGAACGAGTACACCCCGACGCCGACGAAGACGAGCACCGGGATCGCGACGAGGGCCACGACCCGGACGATCCGGCCGGCGCGATCCCGGCCGTACCGGGCGAGCGTCGCCGGGAGCGTCACACCGAGGACACCGGCGAGCACGATCAGCACGAGGACGAGCGGCGACGCGTGTCCGACCACCGACACCGATGGTGGGGCGCTCGGCACGACGGCACCCTGCGCATCGATCCAGTGCCCGTCTGCGTCGACGCCGCCGTAGTCCGCGCTGACGCTCCAGACCGAGACGGCACGGAACACGAACACCGCGACGACGGCGACCGCCGCGACCATCCATCCGCGGATCCGGAATCGACGCCCCTCGACGGACATGACCGGCGCGGTCACCAGTTGCTCCCCCATGGCGCGACGCTAGCACGCTCGTGACCACGCGAAAGCGACAGTTCCCGGCCGGAATGCGGCGGGGAACTGTCGCTTTCGCGGGACGGACCCGGCGCGCCTACTTCAGGTGGCGCTCCGCGGCCTCGACCACGTTCTTCATCAGCATCGCGCGGGTCATCGGTCCGACGCCACCCGGCGTCGGGGACAGGAACCCGGCGACCTCTGCGACCGCGGGGTCGACGTCGCCGCGCAGCTTCGCCTTGCCGGTTGACTCGTCGACCACACGACTGATGCCGACGTCGATCACGGCCGCGCCCGGCTTGACCCATTCCGGCTGCACGAGCCCGGCGACACCGGCGGCCGCGACGATGATGTCGGCGCGACGGCACTCTGCGGCGACGTCCTCGGTCAGGGAGTGCGTCAGGGTGGCGGTGGCCTCGAGCCGGGTGAGCAGCAAGCCCAGCGGCCGGCCGACCGTCAGCCCCTGCCCGATGATCGTGACGTGCTGCCCGCGGATCGGGACGCCGTAGGCGTCGAGCATGGCGACGATGCCGCGCGGGGTGCACGGCAGCGGGGCGTCGATCGTGCCGGCACCACCGGGGACCGCGAGCACGAGCTCACCGAGGTTGGTCGGGTGCAGGCCGTCGGCGTCCTTCGCCGGGTTCATCAGCTCGAGCATCGGGATCGGGTCGATGCCCTGCGGCAGCGGCAGCTGCACGATGAACGCGGTGACCCGGGGGTCGTCGTTCATCTGCAGGATCGCCGCCCGGATGTCCGCCGGGGCCGCCGACGACGGGAGGTCGATGCGGACCGAGTCGAGTCCGATCTGCGCCGAGTCCCTGTGCTTCCCGGCCACGTAGGACACCGAGCCCGGGTTCTCGCCGACCATGATCGTGCCGAGCCCTGGCCGGAACCCGTGGTCGTGCAGCCGGTCGATCCGGACCTTCAGGTCGTCGAGCGTCCGGGCGGCGAGGGCGGTTCCGTCGATGCGGACGGCACTGCCCTCACCCGCCCAGAGCACCCGCGGCAGGTCGGTCACGGCGCCGCTCACGCGTAGAGCGGGAACGCGTCGGTCAGCGCCTTCACCCGCGCGGACAGCGCCGACACGTCCGGGTTCGGCATGAGCGTCAGCGCGATGATGTCGGCGACCTCGGTGAACTCGGCGTCCCCGAAGCCGCGCGTCGCGAGCGCCGGGGTACCGATGCGGACTCCCGAGGTGACCATCGGCGGGCGCGGGTCGAACGGCACCGAGTTGCGGTTCACGGTGATGCCGACCTCGTGCAGCAGGTCCTCGGCTTGCTTGCCGTCGACCTCGGATTCGCGCAGGTCGACGAGCACCAGGTGCACGTCGGTGCCGCCGGTGAGCACGTCGATACCGGCCGCGCGCGCATCGGGCTGCGTGAGGCGCTCCGCAAGGAGGCGAGCACCGCGGAGCGTGCGCTCCTGACGGTCCTTGAACTCCGGCTGACCGGCGAGCAGGAACGCGGTCGCCTTGGCGGCGATCACGTGCATGAGCGGGCCGCCCTGCTGGCCCGGGAACACCGCGGAGTTCAGCTTCTTGAAGAGCGACTCCTCGTTGGACAGGATGATGCCGGAGCGAGGACCGGCGAGCGTCTTGTGCACCGTCGACGACACGACGTGGGCGTGCGGCAGCGGCGACGGGTGGAGGCCTGCGGCGACGAGCCCGGCGAAGTGCGCCATGTCCACCCAGAGGAACGCACCGACCTCGTCCGCGATCTCGCGGAACTTCGCGAAGTCGAGCTGGCGCGGGTACGCCGACCAGCCGGCGATGAGGACCTTCGGCTGGTGCTCGATCGCCTTCGCGCGGATGTCGTCGTAGTCGACCTCGAACGTCTCCGGGTCGACGCCGTAGGACACGGCGTTGTAGATGCGACCGGAGAAGTTGAGCTTCATGCCGTGGGTCAGGTGGCCGCCGTGAGCGAGCTCGAGGCCGAGGATCGTGTCGCCGGCGGAGGCGATGGCGTGCAGGACCGCGGCGTTCGCACTGGCGCCGGAGTGCGGCTGCACGTTCGCGTAGGCGGCACCGAACAGGGCCTTCGCCCGGTCGATGGCGAGCTGCTCGGCGACGTCGACGAACTCGCAGCCGCCGTAGTAGCGCTTGCCCGGGTAGCCCTCGGCGTACTTGTTCGTCAGGACGGAGCCCTGCGACTCGAGGACGGCGCGCGGGACGAAGTTCTCAGACGCGATCATCTCGAGGGTGTCGCGCTGGCGGCCGAGCTCGTTCTGCAGGACCGCGGCGATCTCGGGGTCGACCTCGGCGAGCGGGGCGTTGAAGGTGGACTGCGCGGTGTTCGACGGAGCGGACGGCGCGGGCAGATCGGTGATGGACACGGGACTCCTACGGTGTGCGGACGACCATGCGGTCGTGCTCGGACGGTCGGTGCGCGCTGCCCAGGCGTACGGCAGCGCACCGTGTCAGGTGTCGCTTCCCGATGGTGACCCATCCAACGCCAGTCGCGACGTGACGATCGTACCGAGCCGCCCAGCCTGTGTCACCCTGGAGACATGACCATGCTGTCGCCGGACGTGGACGAAGCCACGAGCACGCGCGCCGACGTGCCGTGGGTCACCGTGGTCTGGGACGACCCGGTGAACCTGATGTCCTACGTCACCTACGTCTTCCAGAGCTACTTCGGGTTCCCGGTGGCCAAGGCGGAGCGGCTGATGCACCAGGTCGACTCCGAGGGACGGGCGATCGTGGCGACCGGCCACCGCGAGGAGATGGAGCGGCACGTCGAGGCGATGCACGGCTACGGACTCCAGGCCACCGTCGACCGGGCGCCCGAAGCGTGAACGGGTACCGCGCGTGATCCCGTTCGTTCGGCGCCGGGACGGCATCCACCTCGGCCTGGCGTCCGGCGAGCGCGACGTGCTGATGAGCCTCACCGAGCAGCTCCGGCAGATCCTCGACGGCGACATGGACTCCGACCCGGTGACGCTCCGGATGTTCCCGGACGCCTACCCGGGCGATCGGGCGGCGAGCGCAGAGTTCCGCCGGTACACGCAGAGCGACCTCCGGACGGCGAAGTCCGCGAACGCGCAGGTCGTCCACGACTGGCTCACGGGTGCGAAGGACGGCGCGCTCACCGCGGCCGACGAGCAGTCCTGGCTCCGGTGCCTGACCGATCTGCGACTGACGATCGCGGACCGGCTGGGGATCGTGGACCAGGCGACGGAGGACGCGACGCGCACGTCGGCCGCCGCCGTCGGCCTCCGCGACGTCTACGACTGGCTCGGGTACGTCCAGGAACACCTGGTCACGACGATGACCGACAAGAGATGACAGGCCAGCGGTGACGCTCACCTTCCGCGCGTCCACGGGATCCGACCTGGAGGCCCTGCTCGCCTTCTCGACGTCGGAACCGGTCGCGTGGACCGTGGCGGACCGGTACCGGCAGGAGTCGGCCGCGCGGAACCACCGCCCGGGGTGGTCGTTCCTCGCTGAGCGCGACGGTCGCCCGGTCGGGCGGGCGATCTGGTGGGGCGGTGCCGACGGGGGAGCGCCGAGCACGCTCGACGACGTGATCGTGTCCGCGTCGGAGCACGGCGACCGCGTGGCGATCGCCGCGGGTCTGATCCGGACGGGCGCGCAGGCGTTCGGGGTGCTCCCGGAGTGGATCGTCGACGTCGCGGTCGACTGGCACGACGACCCGTCCGCCGTCGCCGCGGTCTCGTGGCGGGCGGACGCAGCGCAGGCGGCAGGACTGGTCAGGACGACCGAGCGCGTGAGCGTCGCCTGGACGCCGTCGGCGGGGGTGCCGGACACCGGCCCGTTCCGCTTCCGCGAGGGCGACGACGCCGAGTTCACGGACCTGTTCGCCCGGGTCACGGTCGGGTCGCTCGACGCGCACACCGTCGCCACCGTCGAACGGCTCGGCGCCAGGGGCACCGCGGCCGACGACCTCGACTTCTACCGGTCGCTGCCCGGCCGGCGCGAGGACTGGCGGATCGCGGTCGACACGGACGGCCTCACGGTCGGGTTCGTCCTGGCCACGCGGACGGCCTACGACGCCGCGATCAGCTCCATCGGCGTCCTGCCACAGCACCGGGGGCGCGGGGTGGTCGACGCGCTCCTCAGCGAGGGGCTCCGGGTCCACGCCGACGCCGGGGAGACCCGGGTGGTCGGCACCACGGACGCGGCGAACACCCCGATGCGCCGGGCGTTCGAGCGCGCCGGGTTCGTCGTCACGAAGCGCCGGATCGTCTTCGACACCTGAGCTGCCGCTCGTCAGGCGTTCGCGATGAGCAGCGACGCGAACACTGCGATGATCGCCGTCGAGTAGGCGAAGGCGACGACGGAGTGCACGGTCGCCAGGCTCCGCGCCGATCGCCGGACGAGTTGCACGTCCGACGAGGAGAACGTCGTGGACATCTGCACGGCCAGGTAGACGAAGTCCCGGAACGAACGCTCCTCGGCCCCGGGGAACGCGATGCCGTCGTCCTCCGCCCACGACCGCATGTACTCGACCGCGAACACGGCCACCATCACCACCCAGGTGCCGATGACGCCGAGCACGCAGATCCCGACGAGCCACAGGCTCTGCCGGGCATCGTTGGCCGTGAGGACGACCACGGAGACCAGTCCGGCGACGATGACGAGCATCGCCCATGACTTCGGTCCGGCCAGGAGTAGCATCCGCACGGCCCGACTCCGTTCGTCGGTGCGGACGAGGAGCGCGCGCAGCCGGTACCCCTCCGCGTCCCGGAACGCGAGGTACGAGAGCACCAGGAACACCGGGCCGTAGATCCCGAAGAGCAGCGACGTGACGGCGCTCGAGGCCCGACGCGTGACGTCCGGATCATCGGTCGTCACGCCGGCCAGCACGATCAGGCCGAACGCCACGGCGAGGGCGATCACGCTCGCCACCGTGTGCCGGACCACTTCGCGCTGCAACCATCCAGTCATACGCGACATGCACTCACCGTAGACAACGGCTCCAATGCGCGCGCGATCAGAAGGCAAACTTGCAAGTTCGCCTTCTGAAGCGTACCGTCGGCGACGTGGACAGGCGTGTGGAGACCGAGACCGACCTGGCTGACGAGATCCTCGCCATGCACGGCCGGATCCGCCGGACCCTCATCGCCGGGAAGGCCGACGACGTCACCGCGTCACAGTCGGCAGCCCTCGGACGGCTCGTCCGCGACGGCGCCTCCACGACCGCGGCACTCGCCCGCGCCGAAGGGGTCCGCCCGCAGTCCATGGGCGCGACGGTCCAGGCGCTGGAGGACCTCGGGCTCGTCGAGCGCACGCAAGACCCGACCGACGGCCGTCGCACGATCGTCAGCGCGACCGACGCCGGGCACGCTGCCCGCAGGGACTCCCAGCGTTCCCGCACCCGTCTGCTCGCCGAGCGCCTCGCCGCGCTCGACCCCGACGACCGCGCGACCGTCGCGCGGTCCCTCACCATCCTCGGAACCCTCGTCGAGCGGTGACCGCCCGCCAGGCGTGACGGGCGTCCCCGACGCGCGCCGAGCCTCCAGGCCGCACCTCCCCGACCACGTCGAAAAGGCACCCCACCACGTCCACCGCAACCGCTCCCACCCCCGTCTCCTCGGCGCGCGGACCGAAGGGCTCCGGCTTCGGGCCGAAGCTCCTCGTCCCGATCCTCGTCGGACCACTGCTCAACCCGATCAACACGACGATGGTCTCCGTCGCCCTCGCGCCGATCTCCCGCGACCTCGGGATCGGCGCGTCGCAGGCGATCTGGCTCGTCGCGGCGCTGTACCTGGCGAGCGCGATCGCCCAGCCGACGATGGGGAAGCTCGCTGACCGGTTCGGGCCGAAGAAGGTCTTCATGGCAGGACTCGTCGTCGTCGGGATCGCCGGCGTCGTGCCCGAGGTCCTGACGGGGTTCGGCGGCGCGGTGTTCGCGCGCGTGCTCATCGGCATCGGGACCTCGTCCGCGTACCCGGCGGCGCTCACCACGCTCCGGCAGCACTCCGCCCGGATCGGCAAACCCACCCCGCCGCTCGTCCTCGGTGCGCTCTCGATCACCTCGCTGGTCTCGGCCGCGGCGGGGCCGCCCCTCGGCGGGGCACTCATCGCGGCGTTCGGGTGGCACGCGATCTTCCTCGTGAACGTCCCGCTGGCGGCGTTCGGCCTCGTCGTCGCCGGGCTCTGGCTGCCGGCCGACCGGCTCCGACCCCGCTACGACGCGGACGTCCCGGTGCTGACGGCGCTCGACCCGTTCGGCATGGTCCTCATGACGGGCACGGTGTCGGCGCTCCTGGTGTTCCTGCTCGACATCTCGGCCGGGCTCTGGTGGCTCCTCGGTGTGGCGATCGTGCTGTTGGCGGCGCTGATCGTCTGGGAGCTCCGGGCGGCGAAGCCGTTCATCGACGTGCGGATGCTCGCGCGGAACGGGGCGCTGTCCCGCACCTACGTCCGGCTGTTCCTCGTCTACATGCTCGCGTACACGATGACGTACGGGTTCTCGCAGTGGGTGCAGGACGTCGCGGGGTACTCGAGCGACCAGGCCGGGTACATCCAGCTCCCCGCGGCGATCGTCGCCGGGATCGTGTCGTTCCTCGTCGCCCGGAAGACCGCCGTCCGCGGGCCGCTCGTCGTCGCCGCGGTCGTACCGATCGTCGGCGGGCTGCTGCTCCTCGGGCTGCACACCGGATCGCCCGTCGTGCTGCTCGCTCTTGCGCCGGCGCTGTTCGGCATCCCCCAGGCACTCGCGTCGGTGTCGAACCAGGCGGCGCTGTACAAGATCGTCCCGCCGGAGTCGATCGGCACCGCTGCCGGGCTCTCGCGCACGAGCGTCTACATCGGGGCGATCGCCGCGTCGTCGCTCATCGGCGGGGTGTTCGGCCAGGGTCCGACCACGGCGGACCTGCACGTCCTCGGGTGGGTCATCGTGGGGATCGCGGTCCTGCTCACCGCGCTGACGGTCTCCGACCGCGCGCTGGGGTCCCGCGCAGCGCGCTGAGCGCAGCGCGCTGCGCCGCGCGCGCCGCGGGCGCGAGCCGGGGGGCGCCGGGCCGCCGCCCGCGCGCCGGACCCGCACCGAGCCTCCCGTCCGCACCGCGCAGCGGCCCCGCCCCGGTACCCTGAACCGGTGACCGACCCGACGCCCGCGAGCACCCCCACGCACTGGACCCTCACGCTGGTCTGCGACGACCAGCCCGGGATCGTGCACGCCGTCTCCGGGGCCGTCGTGCAGGCGCAGGGCAACATCACCGAGTCGCAGCAGTTCTCCAGCCACGACACGAACACGTTCTTCATGCGCCTGCAGGTGATGGCGCCCGTCGACCGCGCGACCTTCGAGCAGGCACTCGCCCCGGTTGTCGAGCGGTACGGCATGCGCGTCCAGCTCGACGTCGTCGGCCGGCCGATGCGCACGCTCGTCCTCGTGTCGAAGGCCGGGCACTGCATGAACGACCTGCTCTACCGGCAGCGCGGCGGCCAGCTCCCGATCGACGTGCCGCTGGTGCTGTCGAACCACGCGGACCTGTCCGAGCTCGCGTCGTTCTACTCCGTCCCGTTCGAGCACCGTCCGGTCACCGACGCGGCCAGCAAGGAAGCGATGGAGCGCCGTATCCTCGAGGCGGTGGAGGAACACGACATCGAGCTCGTCGTCCTCGCGCGCTACATGCAGATCCTGTCGCCGGAGCTCTGCGCCGCACTCCAGGGCCGCGCCGTCAACATCCACCACTCGTTCCTGCCCGGCTTCAAGGGTGCGAACCCGTACCGGCAGGCACACGCCCGCGGCGTGAAACTGATCGGTGCGACGGCGCACTTCGTCACGAGCGACCTCGACGAGGGGCCGATCATCGAGCAGAACGTCGTCCGCGTCGACCACACGAAGGACCCGTCCGAGCTGGTGTCGATCGGCCAGGACGAGGAGTCCAGGACCCTCACCCAGGCGGTGCGCTGGATCGCGGAGGACCGCGTCCTGCTCGACGGCGCCCGCACGATCATCTTCAAGTAGGCACCATGAGCAACGCACCGCGCTCCCCCATGGACTGGGGCGACACGCCTGACCCGTCGGCGATCGGCAAGCCCCGACGCGAGTTCGACGCCTGGAAGGTGCTGCGGGTGGTCGTCTGCACCTTCGGTCTGCTCTCCCTGGCGTACTGGGGCTACATCGCGTGGCCGTTCCCGATGCCCGGGATCCTGTTCATGATCGGCGCGCCCGTCTTCGCGATCGTCGTCTGGTACCTGTTCCGGTCGCCACGGTCCCCGATCGAGACGGACGCGGTCGGCAAGACCATCGTCGAGGTGGCCCTGATCGTCGCGGCCGGGGGCTGCTGGATCTCGATCGGGCACCCGGTGGTGGGTCTGGTCTTCATCGTCGTGGCCGCGGTCTCCGGGATCGTCACGTTCCGGCGGGAGACGCGGTGAGCGGCGGGTCCGGCGCATCCGGCCTGGAGGCTCGGCGCACGCTGGTCCGCGCCCGTCACGTCGTCGACGTGTCCGGGTCCACCGCCGACGGCTGGGTCCTGGTCACCGGTGACACCGTCCACGCGGTCGGCTCCGGTCCCGAAGCACCTGCCGCGGACGAGGTCGTCGAGCTCGGCGACGCGATCCTGACCCCCGGGTTCATCGACCTGCACGGGCACGGTGGGGCGACGGAGTCCTACGAGGACGACTCGTTCGCCGAGTCGCTCGCGATGCACCGGTCCCACGGCACGACCCGATCGGTACTGTCACTCGTCGCGAACCCCGTCCCGGCCATCGCCGACTCGCTCGCACGGATCCGCACCGTGATGGACGCCGACCCGCTCGTGCTCGGTGTGCACCTGGAAGGGCCGTTCCTCTCCCCGCACAACAAGGGCGCCCACAACGAGTCGTTCCTGATCGACCCGACCCCGGCCGCGGTCGACGAGCTGCTGTCGGCCGGCGACGGTGTCGTCCGCCAGGTCACCATCGCACCCGAGCTGCCCGGCGCCCTCGACGCGGTCCGCACCTTCGTGTCCGGCGGCGTGGTCGTCGCGGTCGGGCACACCGTCGGCACGTTCGACCAGGCACGCGCCGCGTTCGACGCCGGCGCGACGGTGCTCACCCACGCGTGCAACGCGATGCCGGGCCTGCACCACCGCGCGCCGGGTCCGATCGGGGCCGCCGTGGCGGACGACCGTGTGACCCTCGAGCTCATCCTCGACGGCGTCCACGTGCACCCCGTCGTCGCGGAGACCCTGTTCCGCGCGGCCCCGGGGCGGGTCGCACTGATCACGGACGCGATGGGGGCCGCCGGCGCCGCGGACGGTTCCTACACGCTGGGATCCCTCGACGTGACCGTGACGGACGGTGTCGCCCACGTCGCCGGGACGGAGACCATCGCGGGGTCGACGCTCACGCAGGACGTCGCGCTGCGGAACGCCGTCACCCTCGCCGGGCAGCCGCTCCCCGCTGCCGTCGCGGCGCTGACGAGCGTGCCCGCCGCGGCGCTCGGGATCGGCGACCGCCTGGGCCGTCTCGCACCGGGGTTCGCCGCGGACCTCGTGGCGCTGTCGCCGTCGTTCGAGGTGCAGCGGGTGTGGGCCGACGGGCAGCCGGTAGACACGGCATAAGCGCAAAAAAGAAGCGGGGAGCGGCCCGAGATCGGGCGGCTCCCCAGCTTTAGCGTGTGGGTCCTGTGGACAAGCTTCATGGTACACGAATCGTCCGCAATGATGGCGTGGTGATCTCACCTCCATCCGTGTCCGACGAACCTGCGCTCTTCCGCGCACGACTCAGTGAGCTCGTCGATGACACTGCTCCTTGGCCCCGACGGGTATGGGGTGCAGGAGCCGTGCTCTCGCTTCGCGAACTGCACTCGGCCATCACTTGGGCGGGCCAGAAGGTGTTGTCACCAGCGACGGCAACATGGCTCGCGCGGGATGTCGAGGCGGACGTGGGGAGGGATCGTGGACTCGGCGATCGCGAGCTTCGAAAGCAGCTCACCGCGGGGCTCCGCGCGAAGCCGACGAGTGGTAATCATGCCCACCGCTCGCTCGCGCGACTCACAGACCTTGTCGATGAGACCTACCTTCTCCGCTGGGCGGATGCGGCGCGCTCCGACCAAACCCCGTCGATCGAGCGCATGAGCCGTGCGATTGCGACACATCTGCTCGATGCTGGATATCACATCGACTTTCTTCACGATTGGGTGAGCGCTCTCGGGGATGCTGACCCGGCGACCGTGGCCGAAGCCGCTCACGCGCTGGCTTCCGAGCCCGAGTACTCATGGTCGGTCTTCGTGCCGTTCGTCGCCATCCCAGCGATGGATGGCAATCGCGACAGCGCTCCAGGATGGATTTCGCCCGGGAAAGTAGCCGGATGGCTGGCAGCATCAAATGTCGAGAGCACGGTTCGCCACAACGGCGGATTCCTCTACGAGGTAAGTGCCCACGACCCGCACGGCGCGGTGGAGAGCGTCAGTGAGATCGTCGATCGCATGACTGCTCGCGCGCGGTACAGCCGCAAGCGTGTCGAGCTTGAGCCGGCTGGCGTCGCGATCGTGGCGGAGCACGGCGAACTCCCACTGCGAACGCGGCGCCGCCACGCCTGCGTCCTGTCTTTGTTGGCGGAGAAGCGTCTGTACGACGTCGGAAGCAACTCGCTCCTCGATGCCGCACTGGAGCTCGCAGCACCGCTCAACGACGGCCCAGCTGGACCGGCGATCTCGGGTGCCTGGGCAGCCATCGAGTCACTTCTCCTCTCGTCAGTCGACGAAAGCGAGGAGGGAAGAGGCGTCCTCGCCGCAGATCGAATGGCTGCACTCATCACTTGCTCTTGGCCTCGCGCGGAACTCACCGCCCTCTCCTACAAACACAGAGCCGACCCGGCGGACAGACTTGCTGTCCAGCTCCGGAACGCAGAACTCAATCGGGATCGCGCCCGGGCCGTCGCGGCCGCGATGCGCCGGGACAGCACACTGAGCCTCAGGCGAGGGAGAGACAAAGCGGCGGAGCACCGCCTCCTTGAACTGGTGCACAGGCCCCGACTGACCCTGCGTGAGATCGAGACGCACATGCAACGCGCAACTCGTCGTCTCTACCGTCACCGTAACCTCTTGATGCACGGAGGAGCGGTCGATGTCGTCAGTCTGCCGATGACACTCAGAACCGTGGCACCTCTCCTGGGGGCCGGCCTCGACCGAGTCACGCATGCGCACCTCACGACCGCTCTCGCACCGCTCGACCTCGCTGCCCGTGCGCGCACCAGCATAGATCTCGCCGGGAGCCCGGATGGACGCGACCTTGCCGACCTTCTGGAGTGAGACAGGCATCGAAACACGAAGCGGGTCACCGCCCGATCGGAACGGCGCCTGGAACGAGGGTCACACGCGATCGCGCACGGGCAGAGCGGAGTCCCGGCGCAGACGGACGACGCTCGCCAACGTCGACGCGGCCATCGCCACCAGGATGACCACGAGCGACACCCACGTCGGGATCTCCGGCGCCCAGGCGAAGCCGTCCCCGCCGTTGAGGAAGGGCAGCTCGTTGCCGTGCAGTGCGTGCAGCACGAGCTTCACGCCGATGAAGGCGAGGATGAACGCGATCCCGTACTTCAGGTAGACGAGCCGCTCGAGGAGTCCACCGAGCAGGAAGTACAGCTGCCGCAGGCCCATCAGGGCGAACACGTTCGCGGTGAACACGATGAACGCGCTCTCGGTGATGCCGAAGATCGCGGGGATCGAGTCGAGCGCGAAGAGCAGGTCGGTCGTGCCGATGGCGATCAGGACGACGAGCAGCGGTGTGAAGTGCCGGACGCCGTCCTTCGTGGTGCGGAACTTCATCCCGTCGAAGGTGTCGGTGAGGCGCACGCGTCGGCGCAGCAGCCGGACGACGAGGCCGTCCTTCTGGTCGTCGCCGTCCTCGTCCCGGAGCTGCTGGATCGCCGTCCAGATCAGCCAGGCGCCGAAGAGGTAGAAGATCCAGGAGAAGTCCTCGATCAGCTGGGCACCGACGAGGATGAAGACGCCTCGGAGCACCAGCGCGATGATGATCCCCAGCATGAGGACCTCTTGCTGGATCTGCTTCGGGACCGAGAACCGCGCCATGATGATGACGAAGACGAAGAGGTTGTCGATGCTGAGGCTGTACTCGGTCAGCCATCCGGCGACGAACTGCCCGGCGGGCTCCCCGCCCGCGAAGACGAACATCGCCACGGCGAAGACCAGCGCGAGCCCGACGTAGAGCCCGACCCAGATCGCCGACTCCTTGAGCGTCGGCACGTGCGGACGACGGGCGACGATGAGCAGGTCAGCGAGCAGGATCGCGACGAGGGCGATCATCGAGCCGACTTCGAACACGACAGGAAGTTCCGGCATGCCTCCAGTCTGAGGCACCGCTCAGCACATCGCGACCACGGTGCGAGGATGAGTCCCATGAGCGTCATGGTCTCCGTGTTCGATGCCAGCCGGTCCCGCACGAGCGAGAAGTACACCGCCTACCCGCCGGACGTGCTGCCGATGTTCGTCGCGGAGATGGACAGCATGCTCGCTGAACCCGTGCGGGACGCCCTCGTGGCCGCCGTCACCGCCGGGGACACCGGGTACGTCGGGCACGGCAGGGCCCTGCCCGAGGCGTTCGCGGACTTCGCAGGCGACCGCTGGGGATGGAAGGTGGACCCCGACATGGTCCGGACCACCACGGACGTGTCCGTCGCCGCGGTGGAGGTGCTCCGCCGGGTGATCGAGCCGGGCGACCAGGTCGTCATCATGCCGCCCGTGTACCCGCCGTTCTGGGAGTACGTCAGCGAAGCCGGCGGCTCCGTGACCGAGGTGCCGCTCATCGCGCCGGACGGCCACGCGGACCCGTTCGACACCACGGCCGGGTGGCGGATGGACCTCGACGGCGTCCGTCGTGCGTTCGCCGACGGCGCCCGGACGGTCCTGCTCTGCAACCCCCACAACCCGCTCGGACTCGTCCACGACCGCGCGTCGCTCGAGGCACTCGCGCAGCTCGCCGCGGAGTGGGACGCCGTGGTCGTCTCCGACGAGATCCACGCACCGCTCGTGCACGCCGACGCGACGTTCACCCCGTTCCTCGACTCCTGCCAGGAGGCAGCCGCGCTCGGCGTCGCGTTGACGAGCGCGAGCAAGGCGTGGAACCTCGCCGGGACCAAGTGCGCGCTGATGGTCGGCGCGTCGGACCGGGCACGCGGGTGGTTCGACGGGCTCCCGGGCGAGGTCGTCGAGCGCACGGGCATCCTCGGGTACACCGCGAGCGTCGCCGCCTTCCGCGAGGGCGGTCCGTGGCTCGCGTCGCTGCTCGCCGAACTCGCCGCGAACCGGCGGATCCTCGCCGAGGAGCTCGGGACCGCACTGCCGGGAGCAGTGCACCGGCAGCCGCAGGCGTCCTACCTGTCGTGGATCGACCTCGGGGCGCTGCCGTGGGGGGACGACCCCGCAGCCGCACTCGTCGACGAGGCGAAGGTGGCGCTCGCCAGCGGACCGGCGTTCGGGCGGCAGGGGCGCGGGTTCGCCCGGCTCAACTTCGGGTGTTCGGCGGAGACACTGCGCGAGGGACTCAGCCGACTGCACTCGGCGTATGCCGCCCGATCGGTGTGACGCCTACTCGAACAGCTGCCAGGACGGCTTGTTCGCGTACGTGTACTTGTAGTAGTCCGACAGCTGGAGTCCGGCGGCTGCTTCCTCGTCGACCACGACGGTCGCGTGCTCGTGGAGCTGCAGCGCACTGCCGGGCACGAAGGAGCTGAGCGGCCCTTCCACCGCGGCGGCGATCGCGTCGGCCTTCGCCGACCCCTGCGCCACGAGGACCAGCTGCTGCGCCTCGAGGATGGTGCCGAGCCCCTGCGTCATGCAGTGCGTCGGCACCTGGTCCAGACTGTCGAAGAACCGGGCATTGGCCGCACGCGTGGACGGCGCCAACGTCTTGATGCGGGTCCGCGACGCGAACGAGGACGTCGGCTCGTTGAAGCCGATGTGCCCGTTCGCCCCGATCCCGAGGATCTGCACGTCGATCCCCCCAGCAGCACGGATCGCGGCGTCGTACTCCTTCGCCGCGAACTCGATGTCCGCAGCACGACCGTCCGGCACCCGGACCCGCGACGGGTCGAAGCACAGCGGCGCCACCACGTCACGGGCGATGACGGACGCGTAGGACTCGGGGTGCTCCAGCGGGATCCCGACGTACTCGTCCAGGGCGAACCCGCGTGCCTCGGCGAAGGAGATCTCCCCCGCGTCCACGCGGCGCTGCAGGTCGGTGTAGATGCCCTGGGGGCTGGACCCGGTCGCGAGACCGATGACGGCTGACGGCTTCTTCGCCACGACCGAGGCGATCTTCGCCGCGGCGACGCGACCGACCTCAGCGGGCGTGGGCAGGATGATGATCTCCACGGGCACATCCTACTGGTCATGACCAGTCCGCGACAGGGCCGATCAGTCCTCCAGCGCCACGAGCTCCGGCGTCGACCCGAG
Source organism: Curtobacterium sp. NPDC090217 (assembly GCF_044746705.1). Classification (NCBI taxonomy): domain Bacteria; kingdom Bacillati; phylum Actinomycetota; class Actinomycetes; order Micrococcales; family Microbacteriaceae; genus Curtobacterium; species Curtobacterium sp. NPDC090217. Next base: position 189,923 of record NZ_JBIVCR010000001.1, read on the forward strand.
CGCGCGGAGCGCACCGCGGAGCGACCACGCCGACACCGCCACGATCAGCACGGCGAGCACGAGCACGACGATCCCGGCCGACCCGGCGAACGCCTCGAGGGCGGCGAGCAGCACACCGACGCTGACCCCGAGCACGTGGACCAGGACGGTCGCGGGGAGCGCGGTCTGCTGCACCCGGGCGAACCGCACGAGTGCGCGGCGGTCGGCGGGCTCGACCGACGACGCGTGCCCGTCGGCGATCGCCTGCTGCACCCGTCCGAGCCGTTCCGGGTCGACGTCGGTCGGGGCGACCCGACGACGATCCGCCATCGTCCAGAGCACGAGTTCGACCGCGACGACGAGGTACGCCAGGAGCGCCGCGGTCCCGATCAGGACAGCGACCGAAGCCGGCGACGCGGACCCGCGGACGAGTCCGACGACGACCGCGACGACGAGCCCGACCACCACGAGACCGAGCGAGACGAACAACGCGATTCGCCGACCCGGGGTCACGGCGCGCACCACCCCGGCGAGCGCGAGTCGCCATCCTGCGGCCCAGACCCCGTGGTCCGCCCGCACCTCGAGCGCCCTGCTTGCGCGTGCCATGGTCCGAGCGTATCGACGCATCGGTAGCGTGGTCGCATGCCGACGCCCGACTTCGTCTTGTCCCTGCGCGAGAAGATCGGGAACGCCCCGCTCTGGCTGACCGGCGTGACGGCCGTCGTCACCCGCGGCGAGGGGGACGACCGCGAACTGCTCGTGGTCCGCCGGGCGGACAACGGCGCCCTGACCCCGGTGACCGGCATCGTCGACCCCGGTGAGGAGCCCGCGGTCGCGGTTGAGCGCGAGGTCCTCGAGGAAGCGGGCGTCGTCGCGGTCGCCGAACGCCTGGTGTGGGTGCAGACCCTGCCGGAGACGACCTACGCGAACGGGGACCGTGCGCAGTACATGGACCTCGTCTTCGCGTGCCGGTGGTCGTCCGGTGAGCCGTACCCGGCCGACGGCGAGAACACCGAGGCGTTCTGGGCCCCGGTCTCCGCGCTGCCGGCGATGTCCGAGAACATGCGGGAGCGTGTGCGGGTCGCCCTGGCGGGCGAACCGGAGGCGCGCTTCCAGCGCTGACCGGCACCGCATCGGACGGGAGGCTCGGGGCGGGCCCGCACCGAGCCTCCCGTCCGGCGGCGGTCGCCACCAGAGCCGCGGAAGCGACAGATCGTGCCCAGATTCCTGCGGCATTCTGTCGCTTTCGCGACCCTGGACCTGGCCCGGACCGCGGACAGTCAGGCGATCGGTGCGATCGCGACGGGTGCGCCGAGGAGGCGCACGGCGACGGCGTCGCCGGTCGCGTGGCGGTCGCCGACCTCGTGCTGGACCGTGACGACGGTGTCGTCGTCGAGGCGGACGGTGGTCCGTCGGATCGATCCGAGGAAGCTCGACGAGACCACGGTGCCGGTGACGCCGTCCGACGCGAACGCGATGTCCTCCGGCCGGACGTAGGCGAGCACCGGGCCGTCGGCGGCCGACTGGTCGAGCGCCGGCACGCGGAACCCGTACACGAAGACGTCTCCGCCGCGGAGGTCCCCGCGGAGCCGGTTCGACTGCCCGACGAAGTCCGCGGTGAACGCCGACGACGGCGAGCGGTAGAGCGCTTCGGGCGTGCCGATCTGCTCGATGCCGCCCGCGTTCATCACGGCGATCCGGTCGGAGACGGCGAGCGCTTCCTCTTGGTCGTGGGTGACGAACACCGTCGTGATGCCGAGGTCGGTCTGGATGCGTCGGATCTCGTCGCGCAACGACACCCGGACCTTTGCGTCGAGGGCGGACAGCGGCTCGTCGAGGAGCAGCACCCGCGGCCGGGTGACGAGCGCACGCGCGAGAGCCACACGCTGCTGCTGCCCGCCGGAGAGCTGGTGCGGGAAGCGGTCCGCGAAGTCCGCGAGGTGCACCATGTCGAGCGCGTCGACCACACGGGTCTTCCGTTCGCCCGTCGGCACGCGGCGCATCTCGAGGCCGAAGGCGACGTTCTGGCGCACCGTCATGTGCGGGAACAGCGAGTACTGCTGGAAGACCATCCCCATGTCGCGCTTGTTCGCCGGGGTGCTCGCGACGTCGGCGCCGTCGATGCGGATCGCGCCGGCGTCGATGCCCTCGAGTCCGGCGAGCGCGCGGAGCGCCGTCGTCTTGCCGCAGCCCGACGGGCCGAGGAGCGACAGGAACTCCCCCGGCTCGATGCGGAGCGACAGCCCCGCGAGGGCGAGGTGGGTGCCGTAGCGCTTCTCGACCGCCTCGAGCTCGACGACGGCGCCGGTCGCTCGGAGGGACGCGGGTGCAGCGGGGGCGATGGCGGTCATGCGGACTCCTTGGAGGTGCGGCGCGTGCCGATCCGGCCGATGGCGACGAGCAGCACGAACCCGAACACCAGGGCGCCGAGCGAGAAGACCGCCGCGACGTACGGGTCGGTCTGCTGCACGAGCACGAGCCCGGTCTGGAACGTCGTGCGGGAGAGGAACGATGCGAGCGTGTACTCGCCGAGGACGACGGTGATCGTCAGGAAGCACGCCGCGAGGATGCCGCGTCGGAGGTTCGGCAGGAGGACCCGCCAGGTCACCGTCCACCACGAGGCGCCGAGCGAGCGTGCGGCCTCGGACAGGGTGGTCATGTCGGTCGCGGTGATGGCGGCGGCGATCGGGCGGAACGCGAACGGCAGCGCGATGATCCCCACCGCGAACGCCAGGGTCCAGGCGCCGGAACCGAAGACCTGTGAGACGACCTGGTAGACGGGCACGAAGCCGACGACGAGGACCACCGCGGGGACCGTGATCGGCACGATGCAGACGAACTCCAGGATCCGGCGGAGCCTCGGGTACCGCAGCGCGGTGATGATCTGCGCGGGCAGGAGCACGAGCAGAACGATCGCCACGGTGATGAGCGCGATCACGAGCGAGGCGCCGAGGCCGTCGAACACCGGCTGGTAGGTCGCCCGGTTGACCGGGTCGGCGATGGCGGCGTAGTGCGCGCCGGTCAGGGCACCTGAGGGCCCCTGGCGGAAGGTGAACTGCACGAGCGCGGCGATCGGGACGGCGAAGACCACTCCGATCACGGCCAGGACGATCGCGGCGGTGACCCGGGACGGGGCGGCGCCGAAGCGTGCCGTGGTGCGCCGCGACCGGCGCTGGCCGGTCTGCGTGACGCGGGGCGAGCCTCCCGTCCTGGTCATCGCTGCCACCTGGATGCGCGACGCTGCAGGAGCGAGTACGCGCCCATCACGACCGCCATCACGACGACCATGCCGAACGCCAGCACGCCGGCGACGTTCTGCAGGCCGATGATCGTCTCGCTCGTGAGCTGGGCGCGGATCGTCAGCGGGACGATGCCGCCCTGCGAGATGAGCGCAGCGGCCGTGGCGAACGACGAGAAGCCGTTGGCGAAGAGCAGGAGCAGCGATCCCCAGAACGCCGGTGCGAGGACGGGCAGGGCGATCCGGCGCCAGTAGGTCCAGCGGCTCGCCCCGAGGGTCGCGGCGGCTTCGCCCCACTGGGTCTTCACGCCCTCGAACGCCGGCATGAAGGTCAGCACCATCAGCGGCACCTGGAAGTACACGTAGGGGAGCACGAGACCGGGGACCGTGTAGAGGAACGCACCGCCGGAGTTGATGTCCCAGTGGAACGTCGACGCCAGCCACGTCGTCACGAGACCCTGGGCGCCGATCGTGGCGATGAACGCGAAGGCGAGCATCACGCCGCCGAACTGCGCGAGGACGCTCGCGGCGGAGTCGATCATCGAGCGCACGATGCCGTCGGGGGCGAGCGACGACATCGCCCAGCAGACGATCGCACCGACGACCGCACCGACGATCGCGGAAACCGCGGAGAGCCCGAACGATGCGCCGAACGCCCGGAGCACGCTCGGGTCCGCGAACGCGGCGAGGTTCGCCGGCGTCGGGCGTCCGGTCGCGTCGAAGAACCCACTGCCGACCGCGATCACCGCGGGGACGGCGAGGAAGAGCACCACGTAGGCGGCGAACGGGGTGAGTCCGAGCCACGCGACGCCGCCGCGGCGCCGGACACGGGGTCCGGCACCGCGGCGGGTGGTGGCATCGGCGTGCTCGCTCGAGACGAGCGTCGCCGCGGGCGTGATGCTCGCGGCGGCCGGCGCGCCTGGTGCCGATGCGGTGGTCATGCTGGTCAGGAGCCCATCGTGGCGGACCACTTGGCGGCGAGGACCTTCGATGCCGCTGCGACCTGGTCGTCCGTCAGCTCGACGTAGTCCTTCGGCGCACCGCCGGCGGCGTCGAGGGCGTCCTGGTCGACCTTGCCCGACTTCTCGAGTGCGGCGAGCGTCGACGGGAAGGCACCGGCCTGCAGGTAGAGGTTCTGCACGTCGGCGCTTGCGATCCACTCCTGCCACAGGCGGGCTGCCGCGGGGTGCGGGGCGTCCTTGTTGATGGCTTGCGAGTAGTAGGAACCGAGCGCCTGGCCCTTCGGGACGACGGTCTTCCAGTTCTTGTTCCCACTCGTCCCCGCAGCAGGGCCCCACGCCAGGTTGTTGTACGACCACTGGACCACGACGGGGGTCTCCCCAGAGGCGACCGTGGCCTGCGTCGGCAGCACGTTCTGGAAGTTGCCGGCCTGCTTGAGCTTGCCGAAGTACTCGACGCCCTTGGTGATGTCGTCGGCCGAGCCGCCGTTCTCGAGCGCCGCCAGGTACACGGCGGACGCTGCCTGGTTCGCCTGCGTCGGGTCGCCCGAGATCGAGACCTTGCCCTTGTACTCGGAGCCGAGCAGGTCGTCCAGGTCCTCCGGGGCCGACTTGATCTTCGAGGAGTCGTAGCCGATCGACATGAGGCCCGTGTAGTCACGCGTCCACTTGCCGTCCGCGTCCTTCAGGTTCGTCGGGATGTCGCTCCAGTTCGCGACCTTGTAGTCCGTGAGCAGGTCGAGGTTCTGCTGCATGACGGCGTTGCCGAGGTCGAGCACGTCCGGTGCCGTCGACTGGCCCTTCTGCGACTTCACGGCGGCGACCTCGTCGGCGCTCGACCCGTTCGGGTTCGCGGAGTTGACCGTGATACCGTACTTCTTGGTGAAGCCGTCGATGATCTTGCCGTAGTTCGCCCACGACGGCGGCAGCGCGATGACGTTGAGCTGCCCCTCCGCCTTCGCTGCCTTGACGAGGGCGTCCATGCCGCCGGCGCTCTCGGCGCTCGTGGCGGTCTTCCAGTCGGCGTCGCCGCCGCTGCCGGTGGACGCGGAGCTCGTCGCGGAGCAGCCGGCGAGGGTGACGACTGCGGCTGCGGCCAGGGCGAGGCCGGCCAGGGTGCGCTTGTACTGCACGGAGAGGTGCCTTTCGGGTGGCGTTCGGTGTGACGTCGTGTGGTGCGCCGGCGTCGCGTTCGGTGCTGCGGCCGGCGCCTCGTTCGGTGTTGCGTTCGGTGTTGCGTTCGGTGTTGCGTTCGGTGTTGCGTTCGGGATGATCGTGGACGCGGCCGGTTTCGCGTTCGTGCTGCGACGGTGAACGGTGGCGGAACGTCGGGGAGCGGTTGTACGTTCTGCCTGTGGAGTTCACGACGACGGTGCTGCAGGCACGCAAGACGGCGACGGGCCTGCCCGTGCCGGCCGAGGTCATCGACGCGCTCGGCTCGGGGAAGCGCCCGCCGGTGGTGGTCACCCTGAACGGCGGGTACTCCTACCGGTCGACGGTGGGCGTGATGAACGAGCAGTTCCTCGTCCCGCTCTCGGCCGAACACCGCGCGGCATCCGGCCTCGCCGCGGGTGACACCGTCACCGTCTCGCTCGTGGTCGATGCACAACCCCGGACCGTGGACCTGCCGGAGGACCTGGCGGCGGCGCTGACCGAGGCGGGCGTCCGTGCGGCGTTCGACACGCTGTCGAACTCCCGGCAGCGGGCGCTCGTCGACCCGGTGGTGCAGGCGAAGGCACCGGAGACCCGACTCCGGCGCATCGAGAAGGCCGTGGAGTCACTGCGCGCCTGAGTGGTGCGTGCCGCGGGGGTGGATCAAATCGCGCGTAGGAGGCCGAATCGCGCGTAGGAGGCCCGATGTTTCGGCTCTCTACGCCCGATTCAGCTTTCTCCTACACGCGCGATGGGTTCGGTCGCGCGCTCGGGCACCTGTCGGATCGTTCAGGGAGAGTCCTGCTCCCGCCGATCACTCGCGAAGGACCCCGTGACCGACACGCTCGAGCAAACCCCCGCCCGCCCGACCCCCAGCACCGTCGAACGCCCCACGCGCCCCGCCGCACGCGCGATCGGTTCGTTGATCTTCCTGTCCCGATGGCTGCAGGCGCCGCTCTACCTCGGGCTCATCGTGGCGCAGATCGTCTACGTCGTCGTCTTCATGGTCGAGCTCTGGCACCTCGCCGAGACGGTCATCGCCGACCCGTCGCACATCGACGAGGCGACCATCATGCTCTCGGTGCTCGGGCTGATCGATGTCGTGATGATCGCGAACCTGCTCATCATGGTGATCATCGGCGGCTACGAGACGTTCGTGTCCCGCGTCAACGTCGACGGGCACCCGGACCAGCCCGAGTGGCTCTCGCATGTGAACGCGAACGTCCTCAAGGTGAAGCTCGCGATGGCGATCATCGGCATCTCGTCGATCCACCTGCTCAAGACGTTCATCGCGGTCGGCGACCTCGGCCGCGCGGGCGGCGGAGCGCTCGCCGGCGAGAGCTACACGTCAGAGGGCGTGCTGTGGCAGGTCGTCATCCACATGGTGTTCATCGTCTCCGCGGTCGCCCTGGCGTTCATCGACCGGATCTCCCGCCCGAAGGCCCACTGACCCGGCCCGACGACGCACCGATCCGACCCGACGGCGCCGGAGTCGGCGTGCGTCCGGCGACATCGCGAGCACTGTGAACGGGTCGCGCCGGGCAGGGCAGGCCGGCCGCACGAAGCCGACCGGTCAGCGCGTCGAGATCGAACAGATCGCGCCATTCGAGCCGGACCACCGTGCGCACCCCTGGCACCGTCAAGAGGTCTTCGTGACGCCGCTTCTCGTCGATGAAGACCTGATCCGGTGTCCGGCCGTTGCGGAAGGCGGCATCCGTGTACTTGGCGCGACCGTCGATCTCGATGACGACGCCCTGTTCGGGGAACCAGAAGTCGACGGCGTAGCGATGCCCGCGCACCACGAACTCCTGTTGGAGGACCGGGGAGGGCAGGTTGAGCTCACGGAACACGACCCGTGCCAGCGATTCAGCCGGCGATCCCGATCGCCCGTCGGCGAGTTCGATCGACAGGCTTGCGGCGAGACGCCCCCGGTGGTGTGGCAGTCCGTTCACGGACTGCGTCAGTTGTCGCTTCGTGACGCCTCGCCGAAGGGCTGCGTCCGCCACCATCACGGTCTGGCGGATGTCTCCCGTGAGGGCGATGTCCGCGACCGTCCGTGACAGGCTCGTCACCGAGAGCCCCTCGTGCCGAACGACATCGTCGGATGTGATCGGTCGTGTGTGGAGCGCGAGTGACACGGTTCTGGCCCGGTACTGGTTCTTCGGCACCGTCAGGTGCACGTCCTCTGGCCACGGACCGAGCCAAGGGAGCCCGTGGATGGCGGCCGCGGACGCGTGCGACGCCACCGCCGCTGCACTTCGCCGCCCGAGTCTGGCGTAGACCCGCGTGACGTACCGCCGACGTGCTCCGGCCGCATCCCACTCGGCACCGCGCACGAACGCGTTCGGACCGACGCGAACGAGGCGGTCGGGCCCGTCGCCCGCGGCTCGTCGGCGCATGGCGGAACCCGATCGTCCGGGTTCGCGCATCTCGTTCGCACGGAAGATGGCGAGTGGTCGTTCCATGCCCCCACGATCGCGGCCGGACACGAGGCGGACCGCACAGAACGCGCCAACTGTGGACGAGCCTCCAGGTAGGCGCCTCTGTGCAGGGATGACGTTCCTGCCCATCGCCCGGGCGATGGAAAGCACTTTCGCGCGTAGGAGGTCGGAACAACCGACCTCCTACGCGCGTTTCGGCCTCCCACGCGCGAAACAGCTGCCTACGCGCGAAACGCCCCCACGCACGCGGAGCTGCCACTCCGCGCGACACGACGCCGGACGAGCGCACCCGTGCCCGTCCGGCGTCGCGGTCCCTACGCCCGCTGCACCCGCAGCGTGACGATCTCGAACGGCCGCAGCGTCAGCGCCACGGGCGAGCCCGCGTCCCACGACGTACCGAGCGGCCGTTCGAGCAGGTCCACCTGGGCCACCGAGGCGACGTCGAACCCGAAGTCCACGCCGACGTCCGTGGCACGACCGCCGAGTCCCTCGTAGAGCCGCACGATGACGTCCCCCGACCGGTCCTCGGCGAGCTTCACGGCCTCGACGAACACCTGCGGCGACGACACGACGACGAGCGGCGACACCGGGGCCGAACCGGCGACCGTGCGCACCGGCAGGTTGAGCCGGTACCCGGAGTCGGCGGCGTCCAGCACCGACTCCCCGACGCGCAGCACCGTGCGGAACACGTGGTGCCCCTGGTCGGCGTGCGGATCCGGGAACGTCGGGCCGCGGAGGAGCGACTCGCGGACGAGCGTCGTCGTCCCGCCGTCGGCACGCGTCGACCGGGTGATGTCGTGCCCGTAGGTCGAGTCGTTCGCGACGGCGACACCGAACCCGGGCTCCGCGACGTGCACCCACCGGTGCGCCGAGGTCTCGAAGCGGGCGAAGTCCCACGACGTGTTCTGGTGGGTCGGCCGGTCGATGTGCCCGAACTGGATCTCGCTCGAGGCGACGCTGGCCCGCACGTCGAGCGGGAACGCCAGCTTCAGGAGCTTCTGCTGCTCGTGCCAGTCGACCTCGGTCTCGATGGTGAGCTCCGGTTGCCCGGCGACGGCCGAGTAGCGCGTGGTCACGGTCGACGAGCCGACCGGACGGACCACGACGAGCGAGTCTCCCTCGACCGACACCGACGTGGCCGACAGGGCGTTCCCGTTGCGCTGGTACGCGCGGTCGATGTCCCACGCCTCCCACTGGTTCGGGGTGTCGCGGAACACGGTGTACTCCGCGGCGACCGTCCCGGGCGCGATGGCGTCGCGTCCGGAGGTGTGCTCGATGAACGACACGACGTGGCCGGCCGCGTCGACGGTCGCCACGACCGCGCCGGTGTCGAACACGAAGTGGTCGCCGGAGCGGACGGGAGGCACGGCTTCCGCCTCCGACCCCAGGGAACCACCCAGGGCGGTTGCGTCCCCCGCACTGACGGGCGACGCGTTGAACCGCACGACGGTCCCGTCGGTCGAGCCGCCCGCGAGCGCGGTCGTCGCGGTGCCGATCAGCCCCTCGAGCGTCTCGGCGACGAGCCGGTAGTTCTCCTCGGCGTTCTCGTAGACCCACGCGATCGAGGAGCCGGGCAGGATGTCGTGGAACTGCTGCAGCAGGACGGTGTGCCATGCCGCTTCGAGCTGCTCGTAGGGGTACTCGAGCCCGAGCCGCACGGCAGCGGTCGCCGCCCAGAGCTCGGCCTCGCGGAGCAGGTGCTCGGAGCGTCGGTTGCCCTGCTTCGTGCGGATCTGCGACGTGTAGGTCCCGCGGTGGAACTCGAGGTACATCTCGCCGGACCAGACGCCGGGGACCGGGAGCTCCTGCTCGAGCTGCTCGAACACCTGCGCCGGCGTCCCGAGGTCGACTCGGGGCGAGCCGTCCAGGTCGTGCTGACGGTGGGCTGCTGCGACCATCTCGCGCGTGGGACCACCACCGCCGTCGCCGAAGCCGTAGAGCAGCATCGACGTGTTCGCGGTGCCGCGCTCCTTGTTCTGCCGCTCCCCGCGGTGCAGGTCGGCGGGCGAGACGTCGGAGTTGTACGTGTCCGCCGGGGGCAGGTGCGTCAGGATGCGGGAGCCGTCGATCCCCTCCCAGTGGAACGACGTGTGCGGGATGACGTTCGTCTCGTTCCACGAGGGCTTCTGCGTGACGAACCACTTCGACCCGGCTGCCCGGACGATCTGCGGCAGCGCCCCGGTGTACCCGAACGAGTCCGGGAGCCATGCCTCCGGGGTGTCGATGCCGAACTCCTCGAGGAAGAACCGCTTGCCCGCGACGAACTGCCGGGCGAGCGCCTCACCGCCGGGCAGGTTCGTGTCCGACTCGACCCACATGCCGCCGACCGGGATCCACCGTCCTTCGGCGACCCGCTGCTTGATGCGCGCGAAGATCGACGGGTACTCGTCCCGGATCCACGCGTACTGCTGGGCTGAAGAACACGCGAAGGTGAAGTCGGGATCGCGGTCCATCAGGTCGAGCACGTTCGAGAACGTCCTGGCGCACTTGCGCTTCGTCTCGCGCACCGGCCAGAGCCAGGCGGAGTCGATGTGGGCGTGCCCGACGGCGATCGCCCGGTGCGCCGCTCCACTCGCGGGGACGGCGAGCACCGGTGCGAGCACCTCGCGGGTGGCTGCGGCCGTCCCGGCGACGTCGTCCGGGTCGAGCGCATCGGCGGCACGCTCGAGCGCCCGGAGGATGTCCGCGCCACGGGTGCCGTCGGTCGGCAGCTCCGCCATGAGCCCGCGGAGCACCCAGAAGTCCTGCTGGAGCTCCCACACCGTGTCGTCGCGCTCGACGACCTCGAGCGCGCGCAGCCGGTAGATCGGCTTGTCGCCGGCGGTCGTCCGGGAGCCGAGCGGCGTCGCGCCCTGGAACGAGTCGCCGCCGATGTCCGGGTTCGCTCCGGCCTCGACGTAGAGCTCGAACGACTCCCCTGGTCCGACGGCGAGCGGCACGGCGTTGTTCCGCGGCTCGATGGCCTTGATCGTGGTGCCGTCCGGCCGGTACGCGAGTCCCTCGGCCTGGAACCCGGGGTGGCGCTTCGTGAACCCGAGGTCGACGAGCAGCTCGACGGTGGTGCCGTCAGCGGTGCCGAAGTCCTCGGGCACCGTGCCCGTCACCTTGAACCACGTCGTGCCCCACGGACGGCCGCCCCACGCCGAGCCCACCGTGAACGGCGTGAACTCCTGCGTGACGGCGTCGGCGAACGGCACGGGTTCGTCGGGCACCTCCCACGCCGTCACCGTCACGGGTGCCGACCGGCGGTGGACCGCCGGGTCGATCCGGTCGCGGACGAGGCGGGCGATGCGGGCCTCGACGAGCGGTTCGTCCTTGTGCATGGAGTTGCTTCCTTTCGCAGGGAGTTCGATCAGCCCTTGATGCCGCCGGCGAGGGCGTTGCCGCCGCCGAGGCCTCGAGAGACGACCACGTAGAGCGCGATCACGGGCACGGAGTAGAGGATCGAGAACGCCGCGAGCTGCCCGTAGGCCACGGCGCCGTACTGCCCGAAGAAGTTGAAGATGCTCACCGCGGCGGGCACCTTGTCGGGCGACAGGAGCAGGACGAAGGGGACGAAGAAGTTCCCCCAGGCCTGGATGAACACGAAGATGAACACCACGGCGATCCCGGGGCGCATGAGCGGCACGACGATGCGCGTCAGCGTGGTCATCATCGAGGCGCCGTCGGTCCACGCCGCCTCCTCGAGCGAGATCGGCACGGAGTCCATGAAGTTCTTCGCCATCCAGATCGCCATCGGCAGGCTGGACGCGGCGAGGAAGAAGATGCAGCCCCACACGTTGTCGATCAGGTTGAGCGACACGAACAGGCTGTAGACGGGCACCATCATCGCCGTGATCGGCAGGCAGGTGCCGAACAGGATCCCGTAGAGGAACGGCTTGTTCACCCGCATCTTGTACCGGGACAGCGGGTACGCCGCCAGCAGCGCGACGACCACCGTGATGAGCGCGCACCCGCCGGAGAGCAGCAGGCTGTTCGCGAGCGGGATGAACGACAGCTCCGGTGTGAGCACCTTCGTGAAGTTGTCGAGCGTGAACTGCGACGGCACCTTCACCGACAGTGAGGCGTTCGCGTCGACCGATGCGAGCACGAGCCACAGCAGCGGCACCGCGAAGCAGATCGCCACGATGAGCAGCACGATGTTCGACACCCAGCGCATGGTCCGCCCGCGGGGCGAGGTCATGTGCAGCGCACCGGGAGCGGTCACGGATCGGGTGGTCGTGTCGGGACGAGCAGCGGTGATCGCCATCAGTCCACCTCCGGCTTCAGCGCCCGGATGTAGACGATCGAGAAGAGCGCCCCCACCACGAGCAGGATGGTCGCGATCGCGGTCCCGAAGCCGAGCTGCGAGAACTTGAACGCCTCCTGGTACGCCAGGATCGGCAGGGTCGACGAGTCCGTTCCCGGACCGCCGGCGGTCATCACGTAGATGAGGGTGAACACCGACAGCGTCTGCAGCGTCGTCAGCATGAGGTTGGTGGAGATGGACCGCCGGATGACCGGGAGCGTGATGTAGACGAGGCGCTGCCAGCCGGTCGCGCCGTCGACCTCGGCCGACTCGGTGATCTCCTCGGGGACCTCCTGGACGGCGGCGGAGTACACGAGCATCGAGAACGCGGTGCCGCGCCAGATGTTCGCCAGGATGATGCTGAGCATCGGGAGCGCGTACAGCCAGTTCGGCCCGGTGATCCCGATCAGCCCGAGGAACGAGTTGAGCGTGCCCTTGTCGTTGAAGAACGCGTACGCGGCGAACGCGGCGACGATCTCCGGCAGGACCCAGGCGGCGACGACGAAGGTGCCGACGAGCCCGCGGATGACCCTGTTGGCGTTCCGCATGAGGAGCGCGAGCCCGAGGCCGACGACGTTCTGGCCGACGACGGCCGAGGCGATGAGGAAGACCAGCGTCAGGACGACCGACTTCGGGAAGTCCTTGTCCTGGAACAGGTCGATGTAGTTCTTGAAGCCGATGAACTCCTGGTTCGCGGCGCCGGCGCCGGTCAGTGCGGAGTTCGTGAACGACCCGTAGAACGACGAGATCACGGGGCCGAGCAGGAAGATGACGAGGAGGACCACCGCGGGGAGGAGCGGGACCGCTCGTCCCACGTTCCGCAGTGGGCGCCGCTTGCGCGGCACGGGTGGGTCGGTGCGCTTCGGCGAACCGGGCGCCGACAGCGTCGGCGCGATCGGGGTGCTGGTCATGCGGGTGCCGCCTTCATGGGGTGCTGACGGAGCTCAAAAGGGGAGAGACGGACTGGAGGCTCGGGGCACGTGGCGAGCCGTGCCTCCAGTCCGTCATGTGGTCACGTCAGCCGACGTCGACCGTCTTGTCCTTGCCGACCACGCCGATCAGGGACTGGTCGTACGTCGCAGCCGCCTGTTTCGGCGTCTGCTGGCCGGTCATCACCGATTCCATGGCGACCTGGATGGCGTTCGAGATCTGCGAGTAGTCACTCGTCGCCGGGCGGAAGTTCGTGTGTTCCACGAGCCCGGAGAAGAACTTGAACGTCGGGTTGGACGCGTCGTACTTCGGGTCCTCGGAGACGTCCTTGCGAACAGCGATCTGCGAGTTCTCGATGTCGTACTTCATCGAGCCGTCCTTGTTGAGGAACGTCGAGATGAAGTCGAAGGCGGCCTGCGGGTTCTTCGAGTTCTTGCCCACCGCGAGCGTCCAGCCACCGGACATGCTGTTGTAGCCGGGAGCCTGGCCGTTCTGCGTCGGCATCGGCGCCTGGCCCATCACCGTCGACCAGTCGGCCCACGGAGCGGTGCCGGACTTCAGCCACGTGCCGGACTGCCACGACCCGTCGAGGTCGATCGCGAGCTGGCCCTTGGGGAGCCAGGTCTGCGCGATCGTGGTGCCGACGTTGGTGTCGAGCGCCTGCTGCGGTGTCGGGCCGAGGCCGCCCTGGTAGACGTCCTTGATGAACTGCAGGGAGTCCTCGAACTGCTTCGAGCCGGTGACCCACTTGCCGTTCTTGTAGAGCGTGTTGCCCTTGCCGTCGGCGCCGTACAGGAGCATCTCGAAGCCCTGCATCGTCGACGCCTCACCCTGCGGCTTGCCGGAGTAGACGTTGAACGGGATGACGTCTGGCTTCTTCTCCTTGATGGTCTTCGCCGCCGCGAGCACGTCGTCCCAGGTCTTGGGCTGCCACGGGACGGGGAGGCCGACCTCCTTGAAGATGTCCTTGTTGTACCAGAGCGCACGGGTGTCGGTGCCCATCGGGACGCCGTAGATCTTGCCGTCGTCGCCCTGACCCGCCTGCTTGGCGTTGTCGTAGAACTGATCCCACTCCTTCCACTTCGCCGTGTACTTGTCGAGCGGCAGGAGGTAGCCGGCCTCGGCGTCGGCCTTCACGAGGAAGGTGTCTTCGTACATGACGTCGGGAGCGGTGGCCGGGGCCTTGTTCATCAGCGCGAGCTTCGTGTAGTAGTCGTTCTCCTGCGCCTGGATCGGCACGAGGGTGACCTTGACGCCAGGGTGCTCCTTCTCGTAGGTCTTCTTGACGACCTTCATCTGGGCGTCGAGCTGTTGGAAGGAACCGAACTTCTGGTACGCGATCTTGATCGTGTCACTCGAGGCGGACCCCGAGCTCGAGCAGCCCGCCAGGCCGAGCGCGGCGACTGCCACGGCTGCGAGTCCGGCGATGATTCGGGTGCGTTTCATCGGTGCTCCTTTGCACAGGTGATGTGTGCGCGGGCCCCATCGCTCGCGTACAGGGGTTACTCCAGCGTATGGACTTATTGCTTGTCAAGGGGTTCCCAGAGATTGACGCACGGTTCGTGACCGAGGGTGCGCTGTCTCGCGCAGGGCCGGAGGGTCGAATCGCGCGTAGGAGGTCGAATCGCGCGTAGGAGGTCGGTTTTTCCGACCTCCTACGCGCGATCTGGCTTCCTATCGCAGGCGTTGTGGGCGAGTTCGCGCGTCAGATCGGGGTCGCGCCGCCCCGGACGGTGATGCCGCCGGACGCGGGGACGTCCACGTGCAGGATGCTCGGGCGACCGACGTGGCGGCCCTGCCGGATCACGACGTGGTCCCCGGCGCCGGCCTTGCCGATCGCGCGGAGGTAGGCGCCCGTCGACGCCGCAGCGGATCCCGTCGCGGGGTCCTCGGTGATGCGGCCGACCGGGAAGAGGTTCCGCGCCTCGTACTCCCCCGGGCCTGTCGGGTGCAGCACGGTGACCGTGCCCGCCCAGCCGCGCTCGCGCTTGAGGTCGGCGAGCGCCGCCGGGTCGAAGCGGAACTGGTGGAAGCGCTCCGCGTCGTCGAGCACCACGACGGGGTGCCAGTTGCCGGCGTAGGACTCGAGCAGCGGGTACCCGTCGGCGACGTCGTCCGCGGTCAGGCCGAGCAGCTCGAGGAGCGCAGTGGGATCGAAGTCCCGGGTGGCCGGTTCGACGCTCGTCATCGCGACCTGGACCGCCCCGTGCTCGTCCCGCGTCGCGTCGAGAGCGATGTCGCCGGCGATGGTGGTGAACGTCCGCGGGCCGGTACCGTGCCGTTCTGCGAGGGCCACCGCGAGCGCGACGGTCGCGTGGCCGCAGAACGGGACCTCGGCGCCCGGCGAGAAGTACCGCACGCGGAGGCCGTGTGCGGTCTCGCCCGTGACGAACGCGGTCTCGGGATACCCGACCTCGGCAGCGATCGCGAGCATCTCCTCGGCGGACAACGCGCTGGCGTCGAGGACCAGTCCGGCGGGGTTGCCGCCCCCGGGTTCGGAAGCGAACGCGGTGTAGCGGAGGACGTCTGGCTGCATGCTCCCAGCGTGCCACGGACCGGTCGCTCGGGCTGGCTGGCCGAATTGCGCTTGGGAGGCGGAAACGCGCGTAGGTGGCCCGAACTTCCGACCTCCTACGCGCGTTTCGACTTGCCAGCGCGAGCGACGCTGGCGCGGCGGCGGCGCACGATCAGCACGCCGGCACCCGCGGCCACCAGCAGCAGGGCCGCGGCGATGCCACCCGTCAGGTCGGCACCCGTGAACGCCAACGCACCCGTCACCGGGTCGATCGTGATCGTCGTCCACCCGATCAGCGTCCCGTCAGCAGCCGTCACCACGATCCGGTGCGACCCCGCCGGCGCGTCCGCCGGGATCGTCACCCGCACGCTCCCGTCAGCCGCGACCGTCACCGTCCCGAGCAACGTCGGCGTGGAGAACATCCACACGTTCACCCGCTGCCCCGCGTACTGCGTCCCCACACCGATCGTGATCGTCTCCCCCGGACGCGCCGACGACGGCGCCGTGACCGTCCCACGGTTCGCATCCGTCAGCGACGACTCCGACGGAG
This sequence comes from Curtobacterium sp. NPDC090217, assembly GCF_044746705.1. NCBI lineage: Bacteria > Bacillati > Actinomycetota > Actinomycetes > Micrococcales > Microbacteriaceae > Curtobacterium > Curtobacterium sp. NPDC090217. The sequence goes on from NZ_JBIVCR010000001.1 coordinate 205,975, forward strand.
CAACCGGCGCCGAACCAGCACCAGGAGTCGGAACGGGCGTCTGACCGGCACCCGGAACCGTGCCAGGATCCGACGGGCCGGTCGGGTCCATGCCGGGGTCGGTCGGCGCCGTGCCACCGTCGTCGGTGCCCGGGTAGGTGCCCGTCCGCAGCGAGAACCCGTCGGTGTCGTTGTCGTCCGCGTAGAACGTCCGCCGGACCCCGTCGGTGCTGCCGTCCGTGATCGCGAAGCCCTCGTTGGCGAGCGTGCGGTCGGCGTTCGCCGGCGCCTCGTACACGGTGTCGAGCGTGAAGACGCCGTTCTGGTCGCTGTACAGCGCGGTCCGGCCGGCGCAGGCGTCGTCGCAGACCACCCAGAGCGCGTCGAGCGTCGGGTCGAACTGCACGTCGGCGACGACCGCGAACGGCGAGGCGATCGTGGCGACCCGCTGGAACGAGCCGTCTTCCATCAGGGCGTAGGCGTAGGTGCTCGCAGTGCCCTCGACGCCGACGAAGAAGAGTCCGGCACCGTGCCCGGCGTAGGTCGCCGGGGAGTACGCCGCGCCGGTGTGCTCGTCGGTGAAACCGTGTGCGGTGAGCCAGGCGTCGGGGATCCAGCTGACGCCCTCGAGGCCGGAGTTCGCACCGAGGCCGGGGAAGTCGGCCGCGAGGTTCCACTCGTCCGTGGCGTTCAGCGTCCGCTCGGAGCCGTCGGACGTGGCGAAGCGCAGGACCGCCGGACGACTCGTCGAGGACACGTCGTTGTCGCGCTCCGTCGAGACGTAGACGGCGCCGGGGTCGTCCGACGTCACCGTGACGCCCTCGGCGTCGGGCGTCCCGGAGCCGTCGGCGTAGTGCAGCGTGGTGCCCGCCGCGTTCGACGGCGCCCAGCCCCCCGCGCCGTCGGAGACCATGCGGTAGAGCAGGCCGTCGCCGTTCTGGACACCCCAGAGCACCCCGCCGTCCTTCGCGGTCGGAGAGGGCTGCCAGTCGAGGCCGCTCAGGTCGCCGGAGAAGGTGTCTTCGTCGTCGAGCACCGTCTCGTCCGGGCTCCCGGGCCAGGCCTTCGCCGTGATGACGCCGGCGAACTCGTTCGCGGCGCCCTTCGTCGGCGAAGCGGTCACGGCGAAGTCGCCCGTGCCGTCCGGGTTCCGGCCGTAGGTCGTGGCGGCGTGCGCGGTCCACGAGTACGAGTCGACGAGCGCGCCGGTCGGGCCGAACAGCCGCGCGGAGTCGGCCTTGCCGAGCCCGAAGCCGAAGTCGGCCTCGTCGAGGACGGTGAACCCGCCGGCGGCGATGGTCGTGCCGGCCGGGATCGGGTAGCCGTGGGAGTCGTCGTCGTCCTTGAAGACGTACCCGCCGAGGTCGACCGAGGTCGTACCCGTGTTCGTCAGCTCCACCCAGTCACCCGGGACACCGTCCTGCGACTCGACCTCGTTGATGCGCACGGGCGACGAGCAGTCGTTCGCCGCACCCTTGGTCGACTTCGTGGTGTCGACGAGGGCGCCGGTGCCGTCCGGGCAGCGGCCGTACGTGACCTTCGCGTGCTGCTGGTATGCGTAGTCGAGGACGAGCGCGCCCGTGGTGTCGAAGATCCGGACCTCGTCCGGGTTCCCGAGCCCGAAGTCGAAGCCGTCCGCGGTGGTCGACTTCCCGTTGAGCACGAAGTACCCGCCGGGTGCGACGACCGATCCCGCGGGGCGCACGTAGGGGGTGTGCGCGTCGCTGTCGTCGAGCATCGAGTACCCGCTGATGTCGATCGCTGCGGCCGAGGTGTTCTTCAGCTCCACCCAGTCGACGTCGTCGCCGTTGGACTCGACCTCGTTGATGACGAGGCCGTCGGGTGCGGCGGCAGCAGTCGGCGTCGCGGCGGGGGCAGTCGGCGTCGCGGCGGTGCTCGGCGTCGCGGCGACCGCCGGAGCGCTGGCGAGGACGCCGGCGACGAGCACGGCACAGGTCGCGGCTGCTGCGCCGAGGCGGAGGACAGGGGTGGGCATGCAGGATCCTTCGAGCGGGACGGCGGGGACCTGCACGACTGTTCAGCACCCGGGCGTCCGGCCGGTGTCGCGGCGGTGAACGACAGGTGTCGCCACGAACGCCTCGGCAACGGACGTACCGGGCGCCCGCGCGTCAGCGCCGGAAGGACCAGGCCCCCGTCAGCGCCGGATGAGCAACGCGCTCGCCCGCGGCGACAACGCGGCGTCGAGCACCAGGCAAGCGGCACCCACCGCGGCGACGTCCGCCCCACGGTCGCTCTCCACGACGGTGACCGGGTGCTTCGGGACGAGGAGCGGCGACCCCGTGATCGCCGCACGGGCAGCGGGCAGCGCAGCAGCCGAGATGCGGGACCAGAACGGCCCGCCGAACACGACGCGGTCGATGTCGAGCAGGTTCACGATGAGCACGGCAGCGCGCCCCATGACGGTGCCGGCGTCGGCAGCGAGCTCGAGCGCCGTCTGGTCGCCGTCGTCGATCGCCGCCGCCAGCGCGTCCCACGCGCGGTCGACCGCCTCGACGTCCGACGGTGCGACGGCCCCGAGGTCGAGCCCTCGCGATGCGGCGATGCCGACGAGACGCTCTGGCGCGACGGCGGATCCCACCTCGCCCCGGTCGGCAGCGCTGTCCGGCGTCCCGCTGAGGACACCGAGCTCGACCATCAGGTGTCCGGCGTCACCCGCGTTCGCGCCGGTCCCGCGCACGGGTTCGTGGTCGATGACGAGCCCGACGCCGAACCCGGTCCCGAAGTACACGAACGCGAAGTTCCTGGCCGACGACTCCCCCGCCAGGAACATCTCGCCGACCGCGGCCGCGGTGACGTCCTTCTCGAGGAGCACGGGGTGTCCGGTGGCCTCGGCGAGGGCGTCCCGCAGGGGCACGTCCCGCCACCGGGGCAGGAACGGCGGGTCGACGACGATGCCGGCGTCGATGTCGATCGGACCAGGACTGGCGATGCCGACACCGAGCACGGAGTCGCGATCCACCTCGGCGTCCGCGATGAGGCGGTCGACCGCCGAGGCCATCGTCCGCACCACCTGCTCGGGGTCGTCCGCGGTCGGGGTGGAGGTGGTGGTCGACCCGACGACGGTGCCGGCGAGGTCGAGCAGGACGTAGGTGACGACGGCCGGGTCGACGTGCACACCGACCGCGAACCGGCTGCCCGGTTCGAGCCGGAGGATGGTCCGGGGCTTGCCGCGCCCGGACACGATCGTGCCCGACTCGACGATCATCCCCGCGTCGATGAGGAAGCGCGTGACGTTCGACACCGTCTGCGCGCTGAGTCCGGTGCGACCGGCGAGCTCCACGCGGCTCAGCCCGTCGGGCGACCGTCGGACCGCGTCGAGCACGACGGTGCGGTTGAACCCGCCGATCGACGGCAGGTTCGCGCCGCGCCGGTGTTCCGCCATGTCTGGACCATATCGTGCCGACTCCGCCGTGCGACCCACCGTGTCGCCGACCCCCTCCGCCTCACCCGGGACGGGCGACCCACTGGCCCCCGCACGGGTACCACCGTTAGCCTGACCGCATGACGGACCTCCGCCTCGAAGAACTCTCCGCAGCGACCGCCGCCGCGGCCAACTCCCTGACGCTCAAGCCGGGGCAGGAGCAGTTCGTGCAGCCCACGACCTACGGCGTCGCCGAGTCCGACGTCAAGCCGAGCGCGTCGTGGCCCCGTGTCGTGCTCGACGGCGACGAGGTCGTCGGACTGATCATCGGCAGCTTCGACGCCGAGAACCCGCAGGAGGAACTGCAGGCGTGCATCTGGCGTGTCAACGTGTCCGCCACCGCACAGGGCAGGGGCATCGGGCGTTTCGCGGTGCACGGTCTCGCGGACGAGGCCCGCAGCCGCGGCTTCGAACGCCTCACCGTCGTGTACGAACCCGGCGAGGGCAGCCCGGAGGAGTTCTTCCGCGCGGTCGGCTTCGACCTCGTCCGCGAGACCCAGTACGGCGACCACTTCGCGGTGCTCTCGCTGTAGTGGAACCGGCAGCACCGCTGGAACCGGCAGCACCGCTGGAACCGGCAGCACCGATCGACGACTTCGGCATCGCCGTCGCCGAGGTGGTGCGCACGATCCCACCGGGTCGCGTGATGACCTACGGCGACGTCGCCGCAGCCCTCGGCTCGAAGGCGTCCCGCGCCGTCGGCAAGGTGATGGCGCACGAGGGCGCAGACCTGCCGTGGTGGCGCGTGGTGCGGTCCGGCGGGCTCCCGCCCGTCCACCACGAGGCGCGCGCGCTCGAGCAGTACCGGGTCGAGGGCACGCCGCTCACGTGGCGCGACACGACCTGGAGGCTCGACATGCGTCGGGCGCGCTGGTCACCCGACACCATTGGTCGCGACGAGCGCGACCCGAACTTCCCCCGCGACCCGTTCTAGAGGTCGAAGCGGGTGCCCTTCGGGTTCGACGGCAGCAGGAACATCACGAAGAGGACGAGCGACCCGATGCCGGGGAGCACGTGCAGGAACTGCCAGAAGCCGGAGCGGTTCGCGTCGTGGAGCCGGCGGGCACCCAGCGCGAGGGAACCGACGAGCGTCGCGAGCGCCCAGAGCACGAACAGGTACGAACCGACCGGGTTCTCGAGCATCGCGGTGTCCGGCGTGAAGATCTGCGGCACGAGCTGCAGCACGAGGCCGATGGCCAACGACGTGATCCACCACCACCAGAACTCCGCGCGCGACGCCCGCCCGGTGAACACGGTGTACTTCCGCCAGAAGCGCCGGACGGCCTCGGCGAAGGGCGCTCCGTAGAAGGGGTCGCGCAGGGCCACGCCGCCGGGCTGCGGACTGTCGTTGGTCATCCCCCAAGCCAACCACGTCCTCCAGCCCGGCAGCGCGCTACACCAGCGAGTCGCGCCAGGCCGCGTGCAGCTGGGCGAAGCGCCCGGTACCCGCGATCAGGTCGTCCGGCGTGCCGTCCTCGACGATCTTGCCGTACTCCATCACGAGCACCCGGTGGGCGATCGCCACGGTCGACAACCGGTGCGCGATGATCACCGCGGTCCGGTCGGCGAGCAACGTCTCGAGGCCCTCCTGCACGAGCCGCTCGGACGGGATGTCGAGCGACGCCGTGGCCTCGTCGAGGATGAGCACCTTCGGGTCCGCGATGAACGCCCGGGCGAACGAGAGCAGCTGCCGCTGGCCCGCCGAGACACGACCGCCGCGCTTGTTCACGTCGGTGTCGTACCCGTCTGGGAGCGCCATGATGAACTCGTGCGCGCCGACGGCCTTCGCCGCGGCCTCGATCTCGTGGCGCTCCGCCCCCGGCTTGCCGAGCGCGATGTTGTCCGCCACGGTCCCGGAGAACAGGTACGCCTCTTGCGTCACCATGACGATCGCACGGCGCATGTCCCGCGAGTCGAGGTCGCGGAGGTCGACACCGTCGAGCTTCACGGACCCCTGCGACGGGTCGTAGAAGCGCGCCATCAGCTTCGCGAGCGTCGACTTCCCCGCACCGGTGGACCCGACGAGCGCGATGGTCTGCCCTGCCGGGATGTGCAGGTCGAACTCCGGGAGCACGACCTTGCCCTTGTTGTAGGCGAACACGACGTCGTCGAAGTCCATCTTGCCGTGGGCGTCGGCGAGCTTCGTCGGCTTCACGGGCTCCGGCACGCTCGGCCGTTCCTCGAGGACGCCGGAGATCTTCTCCATCGCCGCCGATGCCGACTGGTACCCGTTGTAGAACATCGCGAGTTCCTGCGCCGGGTCGAAGAAGCGCTTGGCGTACAGCGCCACCGCGAGCAGCGCACCGACCTCGAGCGTCCCGCCGACGACCCGGAAGCCACCGACGATGACCACGGCGGCGAGCGTCGCGTTGCCGATGAGCACGAGCACCGGGTCGAACGTCCCGAACAGGTTGAACACCTTCGTGTTCGCCACCCGGTAGTCCTCGACGTAGCCGCCGTACTCGTCCCGGTTGCGCGACTCCTTGCGGAACGCCTGCACCGCCCTGATGCCGGTCATCGTCTCGACGAAGTGCACGATCACCCGTGCCGAGGTGACACGGGTCGCCCGGAACAGCGTCTGCGAGTTCGTCTGGAACCAGCGGATCAGGAACCAGAGCGGGACGAGCGACACCGCGAGCACCAGCCCGGACGTCGGGTCGAGCGAGACGAGGGCCACCGCGGTGAAGCCCATGTAGAGCACGCCCTGGATGAGCTGGTTCAGCCCCGAGTCGAGGAGCTCGCGGATGGAGTCCAGGTCGCTCGTCTGGCGGGAGATGATCCGGCCGGACGTGTACGTCTCGTGGAACTCGAGCGACAGCCGCTGCGTGTGCAGGAACACCCGCTTGCGGAGGTCGAACAGGATCGCCTGGCTGATGCGCGCCGCGAGCACGGTGTACCACGCGGTGAGCACCGCGCCGGCGATCGCCACGACGATGTAGGTCGCGACGACTCCGAACGCCGGCACCCAGTCGTTCTGGTCGAGCACCGCCGGCAGGGCGTTGTCGATGCCCCAGGCGATGAGTGCCGGGCCGGCGACCTGTCCGCCCGTCGACACCACCACGACGATGCCGAGCAGGACGAGCCGGAGCTTCAGCGGAGCCGCGAGCGACCCGAGCAGGGCGAGGGAGCGGCGCCGCAGGCGCTTGCTCTCCGCCTTGGTGAAGTCCTCGCGCTCCTCGCCGCGCACGCCCAGGGTGGTGATGGATGCGGTGATCGGCGCGGCAGTCTGCGTGTCCGCAGCGTCGTCGCTGACCGGTGCCGTGCCTCCAGGCAGGTTCTGGTCGGTCTGCTGGCTCATGCCATCGCCTCCTCTCGGGTGTTCGCGTCGTCGTCGTCGAGCGACGAGATGACGTAGCGGTAGTGCTCGTTGGTGGCCATCAGCTCCGAGTGGGTGCCGACGGCGGTGATGACGCCGTTCTCCATGAGCGCCACGCGGTCGGCGAGCGTCACGGTGGACGGACGGTGCGCGACGATGAGCGACGTGGTCTCCGCGAGGACCCGGCGGAGCCCCGCCTCGACCCTGGCCTCGGTGTCGACGTCGAGCGCCGACAGCGGGTCGTCGAGGACCAGCACCGACGGTCGCGCGGCGATCGCGCGGGCCAGTGCCAGACGCTGCCGCTGCCCACCGGACAGCGAGAGCCCCTCTTCCCCGACGCGGGTGTCGACGCCGTCCGGCAGGTCGTCCACGAAGGACGCCTGCGCGATGTCGAGCGCCTCGCGCATCAGGACCTCGGCTTCCTCACCCTCGACGTCGGGGCGACCGAGCAGCACGTTCTGCCGCACCGTCGTCGAGAACAGGGTGGCGTCCTCGAACGCGACACCGACGTGGCGACGGAGTTCCTCGCGGGTCAGGTCGCGGATGTCGACGCCGTCGATCGTCACCGACCCACCCGTCACGTCGTAGAGCCGCGGCACGAGCGACAGGAGCGTCGTCTTGCCGCACCCGGTCAACCCGACGAGCGCCATCGTCTCGCCGGGCTGCAGCTGCAGCTCGACGCCGTTGATCAGGTCCGCGTACTGCGGCGGCGAGTCCTGGTACCGGAAGTGCACCGCGTTGAACGACAGCGCCCCGTGCGGCTCGGCGATCGTCTTCGGTTCCTTCGGGTCCGTGATCGTGTTCTCGGAGTCCATGACCTCGAAGAAGCGGTCGACCGCCGTGCGGGTGTCGAACGTCATCGAGAGCAGGAAGCCGATCGACTCGATCGGGAACCGCAGCACCGTCGCCGTCGCGAAGAACGCGAACAGCTGCCCGACGCTGAGCTGCCCCTGGCTCGCCAGGTAGATGCCCGCGAGGAGGCACAGCGCGAACGCGACGTCCGGCACGAGCAGCAGCCACAGCCAGATGCTCGCGATGGCCTTCGCCTTCTTGATCTCCGTGCCGCGGAGCGCCTCGGCCTGCTCGCTGAACTCCTCGAGCTTGTAGCCGCCGCGACCGAACGCCTTGAGCACGCGGATGCCGTGCACCGACTGCTCGACACTGGTCGCGAGGTCACCGACCTGGTCCTGGCTGCGGCGCGCGACGACGGAGTACCGGCGCTCGAACAACAGCCCGTTGATCCAGAGCGGGATCGAGGCGATGAGGAAGATCAGCCCGAGCAGCCACCCGAAGGTGAACAGCACGACGAAGCCGACGACGATCGTGACGATGTTCACCACGAGCAGCACGACGCCGAACGCCAGCCACCGACGGATCAGTGACAGGTCGGAGACTGACCGGGACAGCAGCTGCCCGGACTCCCAACGGTCGTGGAACGCCACGGGCAGGTCCTGCAGCTTGGCGTACAGCGCGTTCCGCATGCTGGTCTCGATGCGGGTCGACGGGCGCATCACCATCCGGCGGCGCGAGGCGATGAAGAACGCCTCGAGCACGCCGAGGGCGAGCACGCCGAGGCCGGCCGGCCAGATCTGGGCGGAGTCCTTGGAGGACAGCGGCCCGTCGACGAGCCACTGCAGGACGTAGGGGATTGCGAGCGCCACCAGGGAGGCACCCATCGCCGCGGCCATGCCGGCGATGAGGCGGCCCTGGTAGGGCTTCACGTAGGGGTAGATCCGCGCGATGGCACGGAAGGTGGACGGGCGCGCCGTGGTGGGCGACTTGGACATGCGTTGCGTCCTCATGCGTCTGCCGAGACGGGCAGGTCGGTCCGTCGGTTGCTCGGATCCGGCCTGGAGGCTCGGTGTGCGTTGCGTGGTCATCATCAGCCGGGCGCGTGGTCGCGCGCCACCGCCGTCGCTTCCGTGACGTCGGTCGGGCCGGTAGGCGCCGAGGGACACCCGTCCCCCGGGTTCTCAGCGGGGTGGTTCGCGGTCGCCGAGCTGCTGTCGTGTGCAGGTGCGGCGCCGCGAGGCCGTGGGAACGGCCTGGCTAGGCGGCGGCCGCGGCCCGTCGGGGTCGCGGAGCGGGAGTGGTCCCCACGAGGGACACGAGACCTGCCCGGGCAGCCGTCGCCACTGTTCCGGTCGTCGTGTTCATCGTCACTCCAGTCGTCGTCTTCGTCACCGTTGTGTCCGCGGTGCCGCCGGCTCCTGGGAGTCGTCGGCGTGCCTGTCGCGGAGCCTTACAGAGTATTCGCAGCGACTCTCAGCGCGCAATAGGCTTCGTCCGCTTTTGCCAAATCCGTGGACGAAACCCCGCCCTGCCCGCGCTGCCCCGGAGGCCTGACTGGTCACAACACCCCGCTCACCTCTGCGGAGTGGTCACGATCCGTCGCTCCCACGCCGCGCGCGCGACGATTCCTGACCACTCGACGACGCACACGCGGGGTGTCGTGACCAGTCGGTCTCAGTGGAAGAAGTGGCGCTCGCCCGTGAAGTACATCGTCACGCCGGCGGCCTTCGCAGCGGCGATGACCTCCTCGTCGCGGACGCTGCCCCCGGGCTGCGCCACCGCACGGACGCCGGCGTCGAGCAGCACCTGGAGCCCGTCGGCGAACGGGAAGAAGGCGTCGGACGCGGCGACCGACCCGGCAGCGCGGTCCCCGGCACGGTTCACGGCGAGGTGGCACGAGTCGACCCGGTTGACCTGCCCCATGCCGACACCGACGGACGCGCCGGCGTTCGCGAGCAGGATCGCGTTCGACTTCACCGCGCGCGAGGCCTTCCACGCGAACGCCAGGTCCGCCAGGGTGGCGTCGTCCGCGGGCTCGCCCGAGACGAGGTTCCAGGTGGACTGGTCGAACGTCGTGAAGCGGTCGGCATCCTGCACGAGGAACCCACCGGAGATCTGCTTGACCTCCCGCGGGGCGAGCGCGAAGTCCGCGGGCAGCGTGAGCAGGCGGATGTTCTTCTTGCGCGAGAGGATCTCGAGCGCCTCGGGGTCGAACCCGGGTGCGACGACGACCTCGGTGAAGATGTCCTTGACCGTCTCGGCCATCGCGACGGTGACGGGACGGTTCGCCGCGATCACCCCGCCGAACGCCGACAGCGGGTCGCAGGCGTGCGCGGCGGCGTGGGCGGCGGCGATGGGGTCCGCCGCGTCGACGGGTGCGATGGCGATGCCGCAGGGATTGGCGTGCTTGATGATCGCCACGGCTGGTGTGTCGAAGTCGAACGCCGCGCGGACGGCCGCGTCGGCGTCGACGTAGTTGTTGTAGGACATCTCCTTGCCGTGCAGCTGCGTCGCCTGCGCGATGCCCGTGCCGCCGTCGGAGGTGTACAGCGCCGCCGCCTGGTGCGCGTTCTCGCCGTAGCGGAGGGTGGCGTGCAGCGAACCGCCGAGCGACAGCGTCTCGTCGAACGCTCCGGGGGTCTCGATGTCGTGACCGGCGGCTGCGACCACGTCGGACGCGAAGTACGACGCCACCGCGGTGTCGTACGCCGCCGTGTGCGCGAACGCCTGCGCGGCGAGGCGCTTCCGGAGCTCGAGCGAGGTCCCGCCGGCACGGACGGCCTCGACGACCTCGGCGTAGGAGGACGGTGACACGACGATCGCCACGTTCGGGTGGTTCTTCGCCGAGGCGCGGACCATCGCGGGGCCGCCGATGTCGACGTTCTCGACGACGGTCGCGGTGTCGGCACCGGACGCGACGGTCTCGACGAACGGGTACAGGTTCACGACGACGAGCTGGAACGGCTCGATGCCGAGCTCACCGAGCTGCTGCTCGTGCGACTCGAGGCGCAGGTCGGCGAGGAGCCCCGCGTGCACCGACGGGTGCAGGGTCTTCACCCGACCGTCGAGCGACTCGGGGAAGCCCGTCACGCTCGCGACGTCGGTCACGGCGTAGCCCGCGTCACGGATCGTCTGCGCGGTGGACCCCGTCGACACGATCTCGACACCGGAGTCGGCGAGGGCTCCGGCGAGCTCGAGCAGGCCGGACTTGTCGCTCACCGAGATGAGCGCGCGACGCACGGGCACGACGTCCCGGTCGCGGTACAGGCTGGGGTCGGCTGCGTGCACGCTCATGCGCTCGTTGTGCCCTTCAGGTCGGTGGTGCCGTTGGCGATGTCGAGGATGGTCTGGATGAGCAGGCGCCGCTCGACCGGTTTGATGCGGTCGTGGAGCGTCGACTCGGAGTCGCCGGGGAGCACGGGGACGCGCTCCTGGGCGAGGATCGGGCCGCTGTCGACGCCGTCGTCGACCTTGATGACGCTCGCGCCGGTCTGCCCGACCCCGGCCGCCAACGCGTCACGCACGCCGTGGGCACCGGGGAACTCCGGCAGGTACGCGGGGTGCGTGTTGATGATCGCGGGACCGAACTCGGACACGACGGCCGGCGGCAGCAGGCGCATCAGCCCGGAGAGGACGAGGAGGTCTGGCGACCAGGGCCGGATCTGCTCGGCGAGCGCCTGACCCCACTCGGCACGGGTCTCGTACCGGGAGAACGGCACCGTGAAGGTCGGGATCGAGTACTCCTCGCCGAGACCGAGTCCCTCGGCGTCACGGTCGGCCCCGATGGCGACGACCCGCGCGGGGTACTCCGCATCGCGGGTCGCTTCGAGCAGGGCCCGGAGGTTCGATCCGGCACCGGAGATCAGGACCACCAGTTCGAGCACGGGGACAAGCCTACCGGCGGTGCTGCGCTGCTACGCCCGGTCGTCCTTGGGACGGCGCCACCACGGCAGTTCGTCCTCGGCGATCTGGTCGGTGGCGTCCCACCGCGGCTTCGCGGGCGGTGCCACCGGGACGGCGGGCTGTTCGTCCACGTCATCGCGGCCGGCGACGAACTCCTCGGTGCTCCAGGGGAACGCCGGCTGTTCGTCGCGTGCGCCGGCGACCTCAGGCCGCTCGGGACGGTGCCGGTCCGGGCGGTCGTCCGGTGCGCTGTCCGGCCGCTCGGCATCCGCACCCGTCACCCGGTCGCGCAGGTCTCCGGCTCGGTCGCGGATCCCGCTGGCCCGCTCACGCAGGTCGCCGGCACGTCCGCGGACGCCGTCGGCAGCGCCACGCAGGCGGTCGCGGATGCTACTGCCTCGGCGGAGCGGCTCGGACGACGCCGGCGCGGTCGTCGGGGACACGACGGCACCGGTGCGCGCCCACTCGGGGATCTCCACATCGGCATCAGCGTCGTGTTCCGGGGCCGACGCCGGACGGGAGGCCCGTGGTCCGTCCGCCTCGCCCCGCACGTCGTCCTCGATGGTCTCGGTCACCGCATCGCCCGGCTCCGGCGCTCCGGCTCGCGACGGCACGTCCGCGGGGCGCGCACCGTCGTGCGCTTCCTCGACCACGAAGCGGTGCACGTCGGTCGTCCGCCCGGCGCCCGCACGATCGAGCGCGTCGAGCAGCGAGCCCTCGGCCTGCACGGATGCAGCGTCCTGGTCGTCCTCGGACTCGTGCCAGCGCTCGCGGGTCCAGGTGCGCTCGGGCATCCGCACGAGGTCCTGCCCGACGGCGAGGGCCACGATCGCCGGCACGCCGACCTCGAGCGCGGCGAGCGAGCCGACGACCAGCGCGTGCGGTCCCACGTCGGCCAGACGCCCCGGCCCGAACGACCCGGACGACAACCAGGCGACGAGACCGGTGAGCACACCGGCGACGATCCCGGTCGCGAGCCCGCCGGCAGCGCGGTGCAGCGCGCTGTCCTCGGACCCGAGTGCGCGGACCAGGCGCGGTCGCAGCAACCCGCCGACCGCGAACCCGGCGAGGACGGGGACGAGGACCCACAGCAGACCGAACGTGTGTCCTGACGACGGCAGCGCACCGAAGACGGGGATGCTCGGGATCGGCCCGAGGGTGGTACCGATCGGCGAGACGCTCGAGCCGGTGCCGATCGCGAACCCGGGGCCGACGAGCCACGAGGTCGCCCAGCCGACGAAGTCCGGCAGGAACGCCAGCTGCCCGATCGTCAGCGAGATCCCGCCGACGACCCCGGCGTGCGAGCGCTCGTACAGGGTGATGACCTCGGCGAAGGAGCCGAAGAGCAGGAAGCCGACGACGACCGCGGCGGCGGCGACGACCATCGCGCTCGCAGCGGTACCGGCTCGCAGCCCGAAGCCCGCGACCGAACGCCACACCGCCGGCACGCGGTCGAGCTGCCCGATGACCCACGCGGTGACCGGATCGGCCGGCATGGAGCGACGACGACGACAGACCTCTGCCGCGACGAGCGCCGGGATCCCGAACCACAGCGCCGGGAACACCACGGCCTGCCACACGGTCGGCTGCGTCGCCGCGGACGTGGAGGACAGCGCGAGGCCGAGCCCGAGGGCGGCGACCACCCCGGTGCCGACGAGCACGCCCGTGACGCGGTGTTCCGTCTCGGCGAAGCGTCGTCCGGCACGGCCACCGAGCCATGCCGTGACGAGTGCGAACCCGAGTGCCGCGAGCGTCACCGAGATCGGGTCGGCAGCACCGCTGACCCCGGAGGCCTTCGCGGTGGCGGCCCCGAGCACGAACGTCACGTCGACGCCGTGCCCGACGAGCCACACGCTGCCCGCGGCCTTCCAGAACACGTCCCAGTCGACCTGCAGGCCGTACTCGAAGCCCCAGAGCAGCGTCAGTGGCACGAGCGCGATCCCGACGCCCACGCCGACCGTCACGATCGCTTCGACAGCGGCGAGCAGTGCGGTTCCCAGGCGGTTCATCGCAGTGAGAATACGTGGCGATCCGTGACCGACGGGTGAGCCGCGCGGCTCCTGTGGAGAGTCAGCAGCGTGTGGACACCTGTGGAGCGTCAGCGCCGTCCGGTGAGCGACCAGACCTGCGCTGTCACCACGGCGACGATCGTCGCGAGGCCGTACGCCTCCACCCGTCCGACGGCGAAGGCTCCGCACACGAACAGCGTCGCGAACCCGGCGACCACGGCGACCACGACCGAGATGGGCGTCGTGTTCGTCCGACCGGACACGTCCGTGACGTACCCGGCCCTGGGCTCGTAGTCCGCCGGGTCGTAGATCGCCGGGTCCCGTGGCATCGACGTCGCCTCGGGGTCGAGCGGGACGTCACCCGCACGACGGGGTCTGGCGATGACCGCGTAGACGACGAACCATGCGCCGGTCGCCAGCAGGACGACGGCGAGGAACCACACGGGCACGTTGCCGGTCACCGACGACCGCAGCGGAGAGACGAGGGCGGCGAGTGCGATCACGCCCGACGCCGCACCCGCCACGATCCACGGCCGGGCGGGACCCGGTCGACGCGCGCGCTGCTCCCCCACGCCGCGATGCTACCGGTGGCCGGGAACGACGGGAGGCCCGGTGCGGAACCCGCACCGAGCCTCCCGGCAGTCCTGACGTGGACGCGACCCGCTAGCGGGCGGCGACCACCTCGCGCAGCAGCGCAGCCGTCTCGGACGGCGTCTTGCCGACCTTGACACCGGCTGCCTCGAGCGCCTGCTTCTTCGCCTCGGCCGTGCCGGCCGAGCCGGACACGATCGCGCCCGCGTGGCCCATCGTCTTGCCCTCGGGCGCGGTGAAGCCCGCGACGTAGCCGACGACCGGCTTCGTGACGTGTGCCTTGATGTAGTCAGCCGCACGCTCCTCGGCGTCGCCACCGATCTCGCCGATCATGACGATCGCCTCGGTCTCGGGGTCGGCCTCGAACGCGGCGAGCGCGTCGATGTGCGTGGTACCGATGACCGGGTCGCCGCCGATGCCGATGGCGGTCGAGAAGCCGAGGTCACGGAGCTCGTACATCATCTGGTAGGTCAGGGTGCCCGACTTCGAGACGAGGCCGATCGGGCCCTTGCCGGTGATCGTCGCCGGGGTGATGCCGACGAGCGACTCCCCCGGGGTGATGATGCCGGGGCAGTTCGGACCGATGATGCGGGTCGTCCCGCCCTTCGCCTTGGCGTGCGCCCAGAACTCCGCCGAGTCCTGCACGGGGATGCCCTCGGTGATCACGACGACGAGCGGGATCTCCGCGTCGATCGCTTCGAGCACGGCGTCCTTCGCGAACGCCGGCGGGACGAAGACGATCGAGACGTCGGCACCCGTGGTGTCGATGGCCTCGCGCACCGAGCCGAACACCGGCAGGGTGACGTCGCCGTGGGTGACGGTCGTGCCGGCCTTGCGTGCGTTCACGCCACCGACGACCTGGGTGCCGGCCTTGAGCATGAGGGCGGTGTGCTTCGTGCCCTCGCCACCGGTGATGCCCTGGACGATGACCTTGGAGTCCTTGTTGAGGAAGATCGACATGGTCAGTCCCTTCAGGCCGCTGCTGCAGCGAGTTCGGCGGCCTGCTCGGCCGCATCGTCCATGGTCGCGGCGACGGTGACGAGCGGGTGCGCCGCCTCCGCCAGGATCCGGCGACCCTCTTCCACGTTGTTGCCGTCGAGGCGCACGACGAGCGGCTTGGTGGCCGCGTCGCCGAGGATGCCGAGCGCGGCGACGATGCCGTTCGCGACGGCGTCGCAGGCGGTGATGCCGCCGAAGACGTTCACGAAGACGCTCTTCACCTGCGGGTCGCCGAGGATCACGTCGAGGCCGTTCGCCATGACCTCTGCCGATGCGCCGCCGCCGATGTCGAGGAAGTTGGCGGGCTTCACACCGCCGTGACGTTCTCCGGCGTACGCGACGACGTCGAGCGTCGACATGACGAGCCCCGCGCCGTTGCCGATGACGCCGACCTGGCCGTCGAGCTTCACGTAGTTGAGGCCGTGGGCCTTCGCCTTGGCCTCGAGCGGGTCCTCGCTCGCGGTGTCCTCGAGCGCCTTGTGGGCGTCGTGACGGAAGTCCGCGTTCTCGTCGAGGGAGACCTTGCCGTCGAGCGCCAGGATCTGGCCGTCGCCGGTGCGGACGAGGGGGTTCACCTCGACCAGGGTGGCGTCCTCGCCCTTGTAGACGTCGTAGAGCTTCACGAACACGTCGGCGACCTGGTCGCGGAGCGCCTCGGGGAAGTTCGCCTGCGTCGCGATGTCGAGCGCAGCCGCCTTGTCGATCCCGGTCAGCGGGTCGACCTCGACGCGTGCGAGCGCCTCGGGCTTCTCGACCGCGAGCTGCTCGATCTCCATGCCGCCCTCGACGCTGACGAGCGACAGGTAGGAGCGGTTGGCGCGGTCGAGGAGCACCGAGAAGTAGAACTCCTCGGCGATGTCCGCACCCTGCGCGATCATGACGCGCTTGACGGTGTGGCCCTTGATGTCGAGGCCGAGGATGGCCTGGGCGTGCTCGAACGCCTCGTCGGGGGTCTTCGCGACCTTCACGCCGCCCGCCTTGCCGCGGCCGCCGACCTTCACCTGGGCCTTCACGACGACGACGCCGCCGATCTTCTCGGCCGCTGCCCTCGCCTCCTCTGGGGTGTCGGCGATGATCCCCTGCAGAACGGGGACGCCGTAGGACTCGAAGAGGTCCCTGGCCTGATACTCGAAAAGATCCACGCTGTTCTTCTTCCCGCACTCGTCGTGCGATCGGCATCGGTTTCGCAGGTCGCAGCGCTCAGCATCGAGGGTCGCTCGATGTCGAGACAACGGCCGTGACAGAGCCTAGCGCCGCCACATGGACGTCGAGACAACGGACAGCACCAGCCCGCACAGACAGCAACGGGTCGCCACATGGACGTCGAGACAACGGACAGCACCAGCCCGCACAGACAGCAACGGGTCGCGACATGGACGCGCGATCCGGGGGACGGCATCCCGGAAACCGTCCCAGGCATGGGACGGCACGGTGGTCCGGTGCACGATCGACTCCGAACCCGAGCCGCCGAGGTCTTCGGCTGGCACCTCCACCCCGATCAGGAGACCGTCGTCGACGCGGTCCTCGACGGCAGGGACGCCCTCGCGGTGATGCCCACCGGCGCCGGCAAGTCCGCGATCTACCAGGTCGCCGGCCTCGCCCTCGACGGCCTGGTGGTCGTCGTCTCGCCGTTGGTCGCCCTGCAGGAGGACCAGGTGGTCGGTCTCGCCGAGCACCCGGACGCTCCTCGAGCCGTGACGGTGAACGCCACGAAGGGCACGCGCGACCTGACCGAGGCGTGGGACGACGTCGCCGCCGGCGCGGTCCGGTACGTGTTCCTCGCCCCGGAGCAGCTCGTGAAGGACACCGTCATCGAGCGACTCCTGAAGGTCGGCGTGGCGCTGGTGGCCGTCGACGAGGCGCACTGCGTGTCGTCGTGGGGGCACGACTTCCGCCCGGACTACCTGGCACTCGGCGAGGTGGTCGAGCGCCTCGGCCACCCGCCAGTGCTGGCGCTGACGGCGACGGGCTCCGGCCCCGTGCGTGACGACGTCGTCGAGCGGCTCCGGATGCGCGACCCGCTCGTCCTCGCCACCGGCTTCGACCGCCCGGAACTCCGGCTCGAGGTGCGCCGCCACGGGGACGACGAGGGCAAGCGGGAGGCGGTCGTCGACCAGGTCGCCGGCCTCGAGGGAACCGGCATCGTCTACGTCGCGACCCGTGCGGAGACGCTCGTGTACGCCGACGAGATCGTCGAGCGCGGCCGGGTCGCCAAGCCGTACCACGCCGGACTGCGGGTGGCGGACCGCGAGCAGGTCCTCACCGGGTTCCACGACGGATCGGTCGAGGTCGTCGTGGCGACGAGCGCGTTCGGCATGGGTATCGACAAGCCGGACGTGCGCTTCGTGGTGCACGCCGACGTACCGGAGTCGGTCGACGCCTACCACCAGGAGATCGGCCGCGCCGGGCGGGACGGTGCGCCGGGGCTCGCCACGCTGCACTACCGCGAGGAAGACCTCGGGCTCCGTCGGTTCTTCGCCTCCGGCAGCCCGCGTCCGGCATCGCTCCGCTCCGTGTTCGACGCGGTCCCGGCCACCGGGTCGATCGCCCGCGCCGACCTGGCGGACGCGTCCGGACTGTCGGCGCGCACCGCGGGACGGGCGGCGAACGCGCTCCTCGACGCCGGTGTCCTCTCGGACGACGGCGAGGGGCTGGCGCGCGCGGCCGACGCTCCGCGCGACGCGTCCGCTGCCGCGAAGGCCGCACGGGACCGCGCCGCCCAGCTCGTGACGATCGAGGAGTCCCGCATCGCGATGATGCGCCGGTTCGCCGAGACGTCTGGTTGCCGCCGCCAGTTCCTGCTCGGGTACTTCGGCGACGAGCTCCGCGAGCCATGCGGGAACTGCGACACCTGCTCAGCCGGGACCGCGGACGCGACCACGGGCGTCGACGGTGCACACGACGCCGAGTGGCCGCCCGACGCAGCGGTGGAGCACACCGAGTGGGGTCGGGGTGTCGTGATGAGCACCGAGGACGACCGGCTCACCGTCTTCTTCGACGACGCCGGGTACCGGACCCTGGCCCTCGCGGACGTCGCCGAACGGCACCTGCTCGAACGGGTCTGAGTCCCCCACATCCTGGGCGACCCGCCAGGGCCCCTGGCGTACACCAGGAGGCCCGACGGAAGGAGCGCCATGACGGCGGAACAGAACCAGCAGGCACAGGAACGACTCGGCGAGATCCTCGAGGCGCGCGCGTTCGACCGGTTCAGCGAGGTCTGGGCCGAGGACGTCGTCGACCACGACCCGGCGCCGGACCAGGCACCTGGGCTCGCGGGCATCGTGGACTTCTGGACCGAGTTCACGACGGCGTTCCCCGACCTCTCGCTCGAACCGGACCCGCTCGTCGTGACGGACGACTACATCACCGCCGTCTTCACGATCCGCGGGACCCACACCGGCCCGTTCCAGGGCCACGAGCCCACCGGCCGCGACTTCACGGTGCGCGGCATCCAGGTGTCGAAGTTCCGCGACGGCAAGATCGTCGAGCGCTGGGGCTCCACCGACGAGAAGGGCCTGGCGGAGCAGCTGCGCCTCGGCGAGCACGACACCAAGTTCGTCAGCGCCTGACCCCGGCACGACCCGACCACGAAGGAGCAGCACCATGACCGATCCCGGCATCAGCCCGATCGACGACTTCGACGCAGAGGAGCGCCGCGACGACGACGTCGACCGCGAGCACGTCGGCCCGTACGAAGTCGACGAGACCGACGAGTCCCTCGAGACGGTGACGAACGACGCCGTGGCCGGCGAGACCGTCGAACCGCAGCCGGGTGACGGCACCGACGACGGCCCCACCGGCGGAGCGCCCCGCGAGGGCTCGCCGGACCTGTGGGAGCACGACGGCGACTCCGAGCTGCCCGACCTGGGCAACGACCTCGGCACGAAGCCGCTGTAGCCAGCACCGCCCAGCACCACATCGACCACGGAGCACGGCTCGGTACCATCGAGCCGTGTTCCGTCGTGTCCAGGCCAGTGTCCACGGCATGCCAGCGGTCGCACGGCTGCTGGCGATCGCGTCACTGCTGCTCGTGGCCGCCTCGGCGCACACGGGTGTCCGCTCGGGCGTGACCGCGTGCGGCCCGTCCACCTACGGCCCCTCCTGCGGCACGAACCTCCTCTGGTTGCCCCTGCTGATCGGCGGAGTGCTCGTCGCCGTGGTCGCCGCGACGCCGTCGCACTGCTGGCCGCTCCCCGCGATCTGGCTCGTCGCGACGCTCGTCGCGATGAGCACCGGCCCGGTCGGCAGCGTCGCCTTCGTCGTCACCGCGCTCGTCGGCGGCGCAGCCGCCCTGGCCGGCGCCGTCGCGATCGACGTGGTGCCGCGCCGACGCGAGCGGGGCACGAGACGGTGACCAGCGAACGGACGGGAGGCTCGGCGCCGGACGTGCGCCGAGCCTCCCGTCCGCCCCGTGGTCGGGACCGGGTGCTCGACCGGTTCCTGGCGGACAGCACCCCCGTCGTCGCCGGCGGGCGTGCGATCCTGCTGCAGATCGCCGATCCGGTGGTCGCGGCCGGCGTCCACCGGCACTCGGACTTCGCGCGACGGCCGCAGCAGCGGCTCGCCCACACGCTCATGTACGTCTACGCCGTGATGCTCGGCTCGCCCTCGGACGCGGCGATCGCGACGTCGTTCGTGCACCGCGCGCACGCACCGGTCACGGGCGCGGACGACGCCGACCGGCAGCTCTGGGTGGCGGCGACGCTGTACGACTCGGCGCTCCGGGCGCACGAGGCGTTCGGTGACCCGGTGCCGCCGGAACTCGCCCAGCGCGTGCTGGCGGCCTACGAACCGCTCGGGGTGGCGCTCCGGGTGCCGGCGGGACGGTGGCCCGACTCCGTCGCCGCCTTCGAGGAGTACTGGGCCGGCACGCTCGCCGGGCTGCACGTCACCGACGACGCGAGGGCCGTGGTTCGCGACCTGCTGCACCCGCGGTTCGCGCCGTTCTGGGTCCGTGCTGCGATGCCGCTCGTGCGGATCGTGACCGTCGGCATGCTCCCCGATGCCGTCCGCGCGCAGTACGGCTTCGCGTGGGGCCCGCGCGAGCGACGGCGGTACGCACGGGTGACCGCGGGGCTCCGGCGCGTCCGGGCCGTCGTGCCGGGACCACTGCTCCGCCTCCCCGGCCCGCTGCTGCTCCGGCAGATGCGACGGATCGCGAAGCGGTACTTGTCACACTGACAATTACCGTGCTACGGTCGGGTCATGGCAGTCGAACTCACCACCCGGAACGCTTCCGGAACCAGCGTGACCCCGACGTTCTCCACCATGCGGTTCCCCGCTGGCGAAGCACACGTCAAGGTCGCGAACGACGACGCCGACACGGGGGAGACGACCGAGATCGCGACCCTGCGGGGCGCGAGCGGCGACGACCTCCTCATGCTCGGCATGTGGGCGGACGCCGTGCGACAGCGCGGCTCGAAGTCGGTCGCACTCATCCCGTACCTCCCAGGCGCTCGGCAGGACCGCGGACTCCCCTTCGGGGCGAAGGTCTACGCGGACGTCATCAACGGCTTCGGCATCGACCAGGTGATCGCCTTCGACCCGCACTCGCCGGTCATCGTCGGGCTGGTCGACAACCTGACGGTCGTCACGAGCGAACGGGTCGTCCGTGACGCCGTGGTCGCCGGTTCCGACTACGTCGGCATCATCGCCCCGGACAAGGGCGCCGTCGCACGGGCCACCGCGGTCGCCGACGCCTGCGGTCTGCCGGTCTACCGGGCCGAGAAGCACCGCAACCCCGACACCGGCAAGCTCGACGGGTTCACTTGCGAGCCCCTCCCCGAGTCTGGACGGCTGCTCGTGGTCGACGACATCTGCGACGGCGGCGGAACGTTCATGGGCCTCGCCGGCGCGACAGGCCTTCCGAAGGAACGCCTCGGCCTCTGGGTCTCGCACGGCGTCTTCTCCGGCCGGGCACCGGCACTCGCCGAGCACTTCGGCGAGATCGTCACCACCGACTCCTACCCGGCGCAGAGCGACGTGCCCGGGCTCACGACCGTTCCCCTGACCCCCTTCCTGACGGAGCAGATCCGATGACCACCACCGACACCACCGCGACCGGCACCTCGACCACCGCCGACATCGAGCCCCGCATCACCGGCCCGAGCCCCATCGCGCCGCTCCTCGCCGTCGACGGGTACAAGCACTCGCACCGGCAGGTGTACCCGCAGGGGACCACGCGGATCCTCATCAACTGGACGAACCGCTCGAACGCACACATGCCCGAGTCCACGCACGCCGTGGTGTTCGGCCTGCAGGCGTTCATCCAGCGCTCCCTGGTCGAGGCGTGGGCGCCGTTCTTCGCCGCGGACGAGGACCTCGTCGCCGACCTGTTCCAGCAGGCGCTCGAGGGGTACTTCGGCCCGAACCACATCGGCGTCGACCACGTCCGCGCCCTGCACCGCCTCGGGTACCTCCCGCTGACGATCAAGGCCCTGCCCGAGGGGACCCTCGCGCCGATCGGTGTCGCCACGCTCACGGTCGAGAACACCGTCGACGAGTTCTTCTGGCTGCCGAACTACATCGAGACCGCCCTGTCCGCGTCGATCTGGCACCCCTCGACCGTCGCCACGAAGGCCCTGGAGTACCGGGACCTGATGGAGGACTGGGCGGCGCGCACCGGTGCCGTCCCGGAGAGCATCGACTTCGCCGCGCACGACTTCTCGTTCCGCGGGCAGTCCAGCATCGAGTCCGCAGCGGCCGGTGGCGCCGGACACCTGCTCTCGTTCCTCGGCACCGACTCGATGCCGTCGCTCGACTTCATCGACCGGTACTACCCGGGCGACAACGGACTCGTTGCGGCGAGCGTCCCGGCGACCGAGCACAGCGTGATGTGCGTCCGCGGGGCCGACGGGGAGCTCGAGACGTTCGAGCAGATCCTCGACGTCTACCCGACGGGCATCGTGTCGGCGGTCAGCGACGGCTTCGACCTGTTCAAGGTCATCACCGAGACGCTCCCGCAGCTCGAGGACCGGATCACCGGGCGCGAGGGCAAGCTCGTGATCCGCCCGGACTCGGGTGACCCGGTCGACATCGTCACCGGCACCGTGCACGGGGTGGGTGCCGACGCACTCGCCGACCCGGCCCGCAGCCACGAGGAGAAGGGCGTCGTCGAGCTCCTCGACGAGATCTTCGGCCACACCGTGAACGACGCCGGGTACAAGGTCCTCGACCAGCACATCGGCGTGATCTACGGCGACAGCATCACCCTCGACCGGGCGCGTCGGATCTACGAGCGCCTCGAGGCCAAGGGCTACTCGAGCGACAACATCGTGCTCGGCATCGGGTCGTACACGTACCAGTTCATGACCCGCGACAACCTCGGCAGCGCGGTCAAGGCGACGTGGGCGCTGGTGGACGGCGAGCCCGTCGACATCCAGAAGGACCCGAAGACGGGCAGCGGCAAGAAGAGCGCGAAGGGCCGCATCGCCCTGCACCGTGACGAGACCGGCGAGATCCGGCAGAGCGACCAGGCGAGCGCGGCGGACGAGGCGACGAGCCTGCTCCAGCCGGTCTGGACCGACGGCCGGTTCCTCGTGCACCAGTCCTTCGCCGACGTGCGTGCGACGCTCCGCCGCGAACGCGCCGAACGCGCCGACCGTGCCGCACGCCGGGCGGCATCGGCGTGACCGACGGCGCCGTGGCGGCCCGCGACCAGCCGCTCATCGCGATCGACGTCGTCCCGATGTCGTTCACGGCGGGCGACGGCCTGCTGGTCGCCACCGCGCGCCGGCCGTACGACCCGTACGCCGGACAGGAGGCACTCCCCGGCGTGCTCCTGGACGGTACGGAACTGCTCACCGACGGGGCGCGGCGCGCGCTCCGCACCAAGACCGGGATCGACGACGCGTCGATCCGGCACCTCGCGCAGATCGGCGCGTTCGACGGACCAGAGCGGGACCCGCGGTCGACGGCGATCAGCATCGCGTTCGTCGCGGTGGTGGCGGGATCCGATCGCGGCGCCGAGTCGTCCGCCGGACCCGGCGGGGGCCCTGGAGTCGCGTCGTCGGCGGTCTGGCGCGACCCTGCCCAGGCCGAGCCGGGCCTCCCGTTCGACCACGACCGGATCATCCAGGCCGCGCTCGACCACGTCCGCACCCGGCTGTGGCGGGACCTGCCGCTCACCCGCGCCCTCCTCGGAACGCGGTTCACGACGGCGGACGCGAGCCGGCTGCAGACCGCGGTGACCGGCG
Source organism: Curtobacterium sp. NPDC090217 (assembly GCF_044746705.1). Taxonomy (NCBI): domain Bacteria; kingdom Bacillati; phylum Actinomycetota; class Actinomycetes; order Micrococcales; family Microbacteriaceae; genus Curtobacterium; species Curtobacterium sp. NPDC090217. The sequence goes on from NZ_JBIVCR010000001.1 coordinate 229,201, forward strand.
TCGCCCCCGATCCCGGCAACCTGAACCGGGCGCTGCGGACCAACCCGGCGCTCGTCCGGGCGGCGGCGACCACGACGTCGGGCCAGCGTGGCGGACGTCCCCCGGTCTCCTGGACGTGGGCGGACTGACCGGGGTTGGCTGAGGGGATGCCAACCGCACCCCTCTCCGGCGACCCGTCGTTCGCGTTCCCCGAGTTCACCGATCCGCCCGCCACGCCGATGGCCGCCGCGCGGGCCTGGCTGGCGACGGCCGACGACGTCTCCGAACCGCTGTCGATGACACTCGCGACCGCGGCGGACGGGGTCGTCAGCGCCAGGACCGTCGACGTCAAGCGGCTCGACGACGAGGGGCTCGTGTTCGGGTCGTCCACCGAGAGCCCGAAGGGACGGCAGCTCGCAGCCAACCCGGCGGCCGCGCTGCAGGTGTACTGGCGCGAGACCATGCAGCAGATGCGGTTCGAGGGGGTCGTCGTGGTGCTCTCCGACGACGAGTCCGACGCCCTCTTCGCCGACCGGTCGCCGAAGTCCCGGGCAGCGACGGCTGCAGCACACCAGTCCGAGCCGCTCGACGGCACGTTCGACGACCTGCTGTCCGCTGCCGGGGCCCTCGGTGACGATGCCTCCCGTCCGGCGTCGTGGGTCGCCTACCGGCTCGAACCGGTCGTCGTGGAGTTCTGGCACGGCAGCCGCGACCGCATGCACCGACGCCTGCAGTACCGCCGGTCGGATGACGGGTGGACGACACGCGTGTTGCAACCGTGAGCCATCTTCGGACAGGGCGCGCGGGTGGTGATTCGCTGAGGTGACCGAGGCAGACGATCCGGTCTGCCCCGGCCGGACATCGTCGTCATCGTCACTGTCACCGTCGCAAGGAGCGTCATGAGTTCCGAACGTCCCGTCGCAGCATCCACCTCCGAGCAGATCGTCGAGGACGCCCCGGCGCGCTCCGCGATCCAGCTCTACGCCGCCGAGTTCTTCGGCACCTTCCTGCTCGTCTTCGGCGGGCTTGGCACCGCGCTGTTCGCCGCCGCGTTCCCGGATGCCGGCAACGCGCTCGGCGTCGGGTTCCTCGGCGTCGCCCTGGCGTTCGGCCTGACCCTCGTCGCCGGGATCAGCGCAGTCGGACACATCTCCGGCGGCCACTTCAACCCCGCGGTGTCGCTCGGGCTCCGGTTCGCCGGGCGCACCGACGCCAAGCACCTCGCCGGGTACTGGATCTCGCAGATCGTCGGCGGTGCGGTGGCGACGAGCATCCTCGCGGCGATCTTGGCCGGCAAGCCAGGGGCGTTCTCGGCAGCGCACGACGCCGGCTTCGCGTCGAACGGCTACGGCTCCGCATCACCAGGCGGCTTCGGGCTCTGGTCGGTGTTCCTCACCGAGGTGGTGCTGACGGCCGTGTTCCTCGGGGTGATCCTCTCCGTGACGGCGAAGCCCGAGTACCGCGCGCTCGCGCCGATCGCGATCGGACTCACGCTGACGCTGATCCACCTCATCTCGATCCCGGTCAGCAACACGTCGGTGAACCCGGCGCGGTCCATCGCGGCGGCGATCTACGGCGGCGGGACCCCGCTCGCGCAGCTGTGGGTGTTCATCGTGGCGCCGCTCGTGGGCGCGGCGATCGCCGGGCTCGTCGTGCGGGTCGGCGGCCGGAGCGTTGTGCGGTAGCGGGCGCGCGGCGCCCGCGCCGCGCGCCCGCGCCGCGCGCGGCCGCGCCGCGCGCGGCCGCGCCGCGCGCGGCCGCGGCGCCGCGCGCCCGCGGCGCCGCGCGCACCGTTTGCGCCCCCACACGAACATCGCGCCCCGTCACGACGGGGCGCGATGTTCGTCACGGGGCGCGATCCCGGTGGCTCGGTCGACCCGACCGGCGAGCCCGCCGCCCGCCCTACGCCCGCGCGACGGGGTTCGGCATCGACCCGGCGCGGATGAGCGACGACGACTGGTCCGCCAGGTCGACCATCGACAGGGTGTTCCGCAGCTGCAGCCGGTTCAGGCAGGAGTGCTCGAACGTCGGCGCACGCAGGTCGAGCGGGCGGCGCCGGTCCGGATGGGCCGCAGCGTGCCGGTCGATGCACGCGCCGACGAGCTCCCAGAAGCGGGACTCCGGCAGGACTCCGTCGTCGTCGAGGATCGCCGCGACGAACCGCAGCACCCCGTCGAACACGTCCGTGAACACGGCGAGGGCCGCCTCGTCGTCGTCGACCGGGTGCACGATGCGCTCGATCCCGGCCGGCACGGCGACCGGAGCGAGCACCGCGACCTCTTCCCCGATGTCCTTCATGACCGCGCGGACCACGACACCGTCGCGGAGCACCAGCACGAGGTTCTCCCCGTGCGGCATGAACACCAGGTCGTGCACGGTCAGGCAGTGCACCACGGGGAGCAGGTACGCGTCGAGGTACCGCCGCACCCACTCGTCCGCCGGCAGCCCCGACCGGGCGACCAGCGCCGAGGCCACCGCCGCACCGGAGGCATCGCGGTGCAGCAGCGCCGCCATCGTCATGAGCTGCTCGCCGTCGGACAGCCGCGGCACCGGGCTCTCCCGCCAGAGCGCCGCGAGCATCTTCCGCTGCGGCGACGACACGTCCACCCGGTGGTACGCGTCGCCCGTGTACCCGATCGCCGCGTGTTCCCGCAGCACCTCGAAGCCCGCTGACCGCAGCGTCGGGTCGGCCGAGACGATCCCGGCGACCCAGTCGTTCACTGCAGGGGTGTTCCGCATGTACGCCGGCGACATCCCACGGAGGAACCCCATGTTCTGCACCGCCAACGCCGTCTTGACGTACGACCGCGTCGGGTCCGTCCGGTCGAACGCCGTCCGGATCGACTGCTGCGGCTGGTGCTCGTCCGGCCCCTCCCCGAGGTCGACGAGGTCCTGTCGTCCGAGGTCCGGCGCGAACGTCACGGCGATCCGGTGCTGCCACTGCCACGGGTGCACCGGCAGCCACACGTAGTCGTCCGGGTCGAGCCCGCGGCGTGCCAGCGTCTGCCGGAACCCGTGCACGGTCGCCGCGGGCAGCTCGGCCGCCCAGTGGGCGTCCTCGGTCCGGTCCGCGGCGAACGCCAGGTGCGTGTGCTCCCGGCGTGCCGCGAGCCACCGGTACCGGAACGTCCGCCCGGACTCCGGCGCGTACGCCCGGTACTCGTCGAGCCCGAACCCGATGCGGCCGTTCGACGCCACGAACGCCGGGTGCCCCTCGGTCATCGCCGCCTCGGTCGCCTGGAACGCCGCGACCGCATCCGCTCGTCCTCGCGCGAGCTGGGCAGCCGAGGGCCCGCCCCGTCGGTGCTTGGCGGCGGCACTGGCGAGGGTCGAGGCGATCTCCTCGAGGTACGTGCCGAGCAGCTCGTCGGGGATGCCGAGGAGGTCGCGGAGCTCGAGCACGAGGTCCTGTGCGCTGAGCGGCACGGCGTCGCCGTCACGGGTCCTGGTCAGCGAGGCCTCGTCGATCGACCAGTGCTCGAGCGCGTGCAGCCGCGCCCGGAACCGGTAGGTCGACGGCCCTGCCGCAAGGCGCCAGCCGTCGCCGTCGGCCACCGGTGCGATCAGACGCTCGTGGGTGAACTCGGCGATCGCCTTCGCCACGAGGTGCCGCTCCGCGACGTCGAGGTGCTCCGGCCGCAGGTGCGCAGCAGGGCCGTCGTCGTCCGACACCCCGATCCGGTCGGTGTCGAGCACCGAGAGCAGCGCGCGCTTGCCGTCGACGTCGACCTCGCGGAGCACCCGGAACCCGACCTCGGCGTTCTTCGCGTGCACCGCGGTGTTCCGGACGTCGGGCTCGACCACGACGCGACGTGCGCCGAGGGCGTCCCGACAGTGCTCCACCACGGTCCGCATCACCGCGCTCGTGAGTCCGTGCACCCGCCCGTCGGCAGGCGGCGGTGCGACGAGCAGGTGCATGCCGACGTCGCCGGGTTCGGCCGGCCAGACGTCGGTCAGCAGCACGGCACCCGGGTTGTAGGTCTCGGCGAGGAAGCACGGCTCGCCGTCGTGGCGCCCCAACCACGCGGCCTGCGCCGGGTCCGCCTGCACGCCGGCCAGGTACGCGCGCACGGCGTCGACGTCGAGGTGGCCCATCTCCCACCAGCTCGACGCCGGGTGGGCGAGCCACGCCTGCACGACGGCGGCGTCGCGATCCGGGTCCACGGGTTCGACGGACAGGAGGCTCGGGGTCGCGCCCGCCTCGCGGGGCACGTCGAGCAGGACGGTTCCGTTCTCGGTCATGCGCGCACCTCCGCGCGCTCGGCGCCGCGCCGTTCCGGCGCGGTGCCCGGGGCCCCGGGCTGCCGTGTGGCGGGCAGGCCGAACTCCTGGAAGGCGATCCGGTCCTCCAGTCCGTGGACGGGGCGACCCGTGACGGACCGGATGATCGACGCGTTCCGCCACGCACCCATGCCGAGGTCGGGGGCGGTCAGCCCGTGCGTGTGCTCCTCGGCGTTCTGCACCCAGATCCGACCACCGATGGTGTCCACGTGGTGGTCGCGCGCAACGGCGAACCGACCGCGGGAGTCCCGCGCGACGAGGTGCTCGACCGGGTCGAGGAACCGCGTCGGGCGCGGGGCGTACCCGGTCGCGAGGACGAGCCGCTCCACCTCGTGCTCGTAGGTCTCGCCGAGCTGCTCGTGCCGGAGGGTCAGTCGGTACCTGCCCCGGTCGGTGAGCCAGGACGCGTCCACGACGCTCGTCTCGGTCCGCAGCGACGTCGGGATCGGGCCGCTCGCGCTGATCCGGTACAGCGCGTCGTAGAGGTCGTCGACCAGGTCGGCGCTGATGCCCTTGTACAGCCCGCGCTGTTCGCGTCCCAGGCGGTCGCGGAGGTCCTCGGGCAGCCCGTGGAAGTGGTCCGTGTACTCGGGGCTCGTCATCTCGAGCGTGAGCTTGGTGTCCTCCATCGGGAAGAACCGCGGCGAGCGGGTGATCCAGTCGAGCGCGTAGTCGTGCGTGCGGATGTCCTCGAGCAGGTCGCGGTAGACCTCGGCGGCGGACTGCCCGCTGCCGATCACCGCGATGCTGCCGGCGCTCCGGAGCGCGTCGCGGTTCGGTACGTACTCGGCGGAGTGGATCACCGGGCCCGGCAGGTCGCGGAGCGCCGGCGGGACGGACGGCGCCGAGCCGACGCCGATGACGACGTGGCGGGCGCGGTACGTCTCCGGGCCGTGGTCGGTGTCGGCGTGCACGGCGAACAGGTCCGTCGCCTCGTCGTGCTCGACCGCCGTGACCGTCCGGCCCCAGCGCAGGGTGTCGAGGCGCTCGGCGGCCCAGCGGCAGTACGCGTCGTACTCGCTGCGGAGGGGGTGGAAGTCCTCGCGGATGTAGAAGGGGTAGAGCCGGTTCGTCTCCTTGAGCCACGCCAGGAACGAGAACGGGGACGTCGGGTCGGCCATCGTGACGAGGTCCGCCATGAAGGGCACCTGGATCGTGGCGTCGTCGAGCATCATGCCGTGGTGCCAGGCGAAGCCGTCCGCGGCGTCGAGGAACACCGCGTCGAGGTCGTCGAGGGGGTCGGTCAGGCAGGCGAGGCCGAGGTTGAACGGGCCGATGCCGATGGCGACGAGGTCGAGGGGGTCGTTCGTGGTCGTGGTCATCGTGCTGCTCCTGCTGTTGCGGCTGTCTCGGCTGCGGCGGCTGCTGCGGTTGTGGCGGCCGTTCTGGCCACGTGGTCGAGGGAAGCCCGCATCTGCTCCGCGGTGGTCTCCGGGTTCAGGAGCGTGAGCTTGTTGCACGGCCGCCCGTCGATCACCGTCTTGGCGACGAGGACCCGCCCCTCGGCGAGGAGCGCTGCCCGGAGCGGTGCCACCAGGGCATCGGCCTCGGCGTCGGACATCCCCGCCGGCTGCCAGCGGAACAGCACCGTGCTGAGCTGCGTCGGCGCGACGAGGTGCAGGTCTTGGTGGTCGGCGACGATGGCGTGGGTGGCCTCGGCGAGGTCGATGACCGCGTCGAACGCTCGGCCGATCGCGTCAGCGCCCGTCGCTCGGAGCGTCGCCCAGAGCTTCAACGCGTCGAAGCGCCTCGTCGTCTGCAGGGACTTGTCCACCTGGTTCGGTTCCGCCGCGTCCTCGGGGTTCAGGTAGTCGGCGTGCCAGGCGATCCTGCGGAGGTCGGCGGGGTCACGGACCAGCAGGGCACTCGAGGAGACCGGCTGGAAGAACGACTTGTGCAGGTCGGTGGTCACGCTGTCGGCCCGCTCGATGCCGTCCAGCAGGTGTCGTCGGGTGGGCGAGACGAGCAGGCCGCAGCCGTACGCGGCGTCGACGTGCAGCCAGACGTCCTCGAGGTCGCAGACGTCGGCGACGGGTTCGAGCGGGTCGATCACACCGCGGTCGGTCGTGCCGGCCGTGGCGACGACGGCCATCGGGGTGCGGCCTGCGGCGCGGGTCTCCGCGATCGCCGTGGCGAGGGCGGAGGGGAGCATGCGACCGGCGGGGTCGGTGGGGACGGTCACGACTGCGTCGAGGCCGAGGAGCCGGGCGGACTTGGCGATGCTGAAGTGGGTCTCCGCCGTGGTGAAGACGGTTCCGGTGCCCCGTCGCTCCCGCGCGATGAGGAGCGCCTGCAGGTTCGACTGCGAGCCGCCCGACGTGAAGATGCCGTCGCCCGCCGCGAAGCCGATCCGGCGTGCCAGCCAGTCGACGACGTGTCGCTCGATCTCGGTGCCGATCCGCGACTGGTCCCAGGTGTCGACGGACGGGTTCACCGCCGCGAGCACGGCCTCGGCAGCGACAGCGGGCAGGGCCACCGGACAGTTCAGGTGTGCGAGGGAACCGGGATGGTGGAACCACACGGCCTCCCGGACGAACAGCTCGTCGAGCTCCGCGAGCGCCCGATCCGTCCCGAGCGGTACGCCGTCGAGATCGATCCCGGCCACCCGGTCCCGGAGTTCGGCGGCGGAGGTGCTCGTCGTCGGCGTCGTCACCCCGGCGACGCGGTCGGCGAGACGGTCCACGGTCGATCCGACGAGGTCTCGGTAGCGGGCGGCGGTGGCGTTGGTCAGCATTTCGATCACAGGTGTCACGTTAGGTAAGGCTAACCTCACCTCCGTTCGGCTGTCACCCGAACAGGGGCCCGGGCGTGGCGGCGGCCAGTTGCGGCATCATCGTTGGATGAACAACCCCGTGGTCCGTCCGGCGAACGTCTCGGATGCCGACCGCATCGCGCGCGTGCACGTCCAGGCCTGGCAGGAGGCGTACGCACACCTGTTGCCGGCGCCCTTCCTGGCGGCACTCGACGTCGATGCGCGGGCGGATCGATGGCGGACGATCATCACCGACCCGCAGACCGACGTGCTCGTCGCCACGATCGACGACGTCGTCGTGGGCTGGGCCTCAGCCGGACCGGGACGCGAGCCCGGGGCTCCACGCGACCGGGAGCTCGAGGGCATCTACGTGCTGGCGTCGACGTACGGCTCCGGTGCCGGGCAGGCGTTGCTCGACGGGGCCGTCGGCGACGCGCCCGCGTACCTGTGGATGGCGGACGACAACCCGCGCGCCGAGGCGTTTTACCGGCGCAACGGGTTCCACCGGGACGGCGCGGCGAAGCGCGAGCGCCTCGGCCCGCACCCGCTCGATGCCGTGCGGTTGGTGCGCTGAGCGGTCGGGTACCGCCGAGCGCTACAGCTTCTCGATGGGGGCGATCTTGATCAGGAGCTTCTTCCGCCCGGCCGAGTCGAACGCGATCTCGGCGATGCGCTTGGCCCCCTGACCGGTCACCGCCGACACCGTGCCCTCACCGAAGTCGACGTGCTTGATGCGGTCGCCGGATGCGAGCTCCATGTCGCCGTTGTCACGAACCTGCCCGGAGACACGGTTCGCCCACTCGGTCTTCGGCCGGGTCTTCGCCGCCGCCGCAGCACGGTCGTAGGAGCCGCCGCCCCAGCCACCACCGCCGCGGTAGCCGCCACCGCCGCCTCCGCCACCGAATCCACCGGGTCCGGCGCCGTCACGCTTGGCGTTGAGCGCACGCGGCTGCGTCCCACCACGGCTGTTCGCCATGCCGGGTGACTGCTTCCACTCGATGAGCCCCTCGGGGATCTCCTGCAGGAAGCGGGACGGCATCGCCACGTTGACGTCGCCGAACTGCGCACGGGTCATCGCCAGCGACAGGAACAACGACTTCTTGGCACGGGTGATGCCGACGTAGAACAACCGGCGTTCCTCGGACGGTCCGCCTGGTTCGTTCGCCGACATCCGGTGCGGCAGCAGGTCTTCCTCGACGCCGGTCAGGAACACCGCGTCGTACTCGAGGCCCTTCGCCGTGTGCAGTGTCATGAGCGACACCGTTCCGGAGGAGTCGTCGAGCTCGTCCGCCGCGGCGACCAGGGAGACCTCGGTCAGGAAGTCGCTCAGTGTGCCGTCTGGGTTGTTCTTCTGGAACTCCCGCGTCACCGCGACGAGCTCGTCGATGTTGTCGGCGCGCGCCGAGTCCTGCGCGTCCGGGGACTTCCGGAGCTGTTCGAGCAGTCCGGACCCGTCCAGGAGCTGCGTGAGCGTGTCGACGACGGGCTGGTCCTGCGCCTTGGCGGACACCTCGTCGAGGAGCGCCGCGAAGGCCGTGATCGCGTTCCGGACCTTCGGCCCGAACCCGAGCTCGTCCGCGTGCCGGAGCGACTCGCGCATGGTGACGTCGTGCTCGTCGGCGTAGCGCTGCAACGTCGTCTCGGTCACCGCGCCGATGCCCCGCTTCGGGACGTTGAGCACACGGCGGAGCGCCATCGGGTCTGCAGGGTTCGCGACGGTGATCAGGTACGCCATCGCGTCCTTGATCTCGGCACGTTCGTAGAACTTCGTGCCGCCGAGCACCCGGTACGGGATCGCCGCGCGGATGAAGATCTCCTCGAGTGCACGCGTCTGCGAGTTCGTCCGGTAGAACACCGCCATGTCGCGGTAGTCCGTGCCGTCCTCGTGCAGGCGCTGGATCTCGTCCGCGACGAACTGGGCTTCGTCGTGTCCGGTGTAGCCCGTGAAGCCGACGATCTTGTCGCCGGCGCCGACCTCGGTGAACAGGTTCTTCACCTGGCGGTCGAAGTTGTTCGCGATGACGGCGTTTGCCGCGTCGAGGATGTTCTGCGTCGAGCGGTAGTTCTGTTCGAGCAGGATCACCTTGGAGTTCGGGAAGTCCCGCTCGAACTCGACGATGTTACGGATGTCGGCGCCGCGGAAGGCGTAGATCGACTGGTCGGAGTCGCCGACGACGGTCAGCGACGCACCGGCGATCGAGCCGTCCGCCTCGCGCATCCTGGCGACGTGCTGGCCTTCGTCCTCGAGCCGGTCGACCTGCTCCACCGGGACCGGACGCGTCAGCTCGCGGATGAGCGAGTACTGCGCGTGGTTCGTGTCCTGGTACTCGTCGACGAGGATGAACCGGAAGCGCCGCTGGTAGAGCGCAGCGACCTCGGGGAACGCGCGGAACAGGAACACCGTCTGGCCGATGAGGTCGTCGAAGTCGAACGCGTTGGCGCGACGGAGGTCGTTCGTGTACCGCCGGAACACCTCGGTGAACATGACTTCCTGCGGGTCGTTCGCGTTGATGTTCCGCGCGTACGAGTCGATGTCCTGCAGTTCGTTCTTGAGCTTCGAGATCTTCGACGCCGCCGCACCGACCGTCAGACCGAGCGAGTCCGCTTCGAGGTCCTTGATGATCCGCTTGAGCAGCGCCCGCGAGTCGGCGGAGTCGTAGATGGTGAACGACTGCGGGAACCCGAAGCGCTCGGCTTCACGACGCAGGATCCGCACGCATGCCGAGTGGAACGTCGAGATCCACATGCCCTCTGACGCCTGGCCGACGAGGGCACGGACGCGCTCGCGCATCTCGGCGGCCGCCTTGTTCGTGAACGTGATCGCGAGGATCTGCGACGGCCATGCTTCACGGTTCGCGAGCAGCAGGGCGATGCGACGCGTGAGGACGCTGGTCTTGCCGGAACCGGCGCCGGCCACGATGAGCAGGGACTCGCCGCGGTACTCGACGGCTTCCTTCTGCTGGGGGTTCAGACCGGCGGTGAACGGGTCGTCGTACGGGCGGGCCCCGGCACCCGGCTCGGGCGTCGAGTCGAATGGGTCGAGCACGATCGTCATGTCCGGGACAGTCTAGGCCGGACCCCCGACACCGGCACCCCGCTCCTCGACCAGCGAACGCGCCCGGACCGCGAGGTCGGTGTGGTCCGCGAAGACCCCGTCGACCCCCGTCCGCACCACCGAGGTGAACCACCGCTCCCAGTCGCCGTGCGCCGCGACGTCCCCGCCACGCCGGAGCGGCGCGGGCAGGAACCGGTTCTCCGGCCGGAGGGTCCACGTGAAGACCGCGAGGCCGACCGCCTGCGCACGCTCGACGACGTCGGACCGCACCGGTCGGGGGTCGTCGAGCGCCACCGGATCGGTGCCGGCCATCAGCGTCTTCAGGTCGACGCTGATCCCGTCGAACTCCTCGGCCAGCCGCGCGAGCGCGCCGTCCGTGCGCTCGTCCGCATAGGTCGGAGCCGCACGTCCGTGGGACGCGACCTCGTCCGCGGCGCTGCCCCGGGCCTCCTGGAGGTACACCAGCCGACCACCGGCGCCACGCGAGCCGATGTCGCGGAGGACGCCCTTCTCGAAGCACTCGACCGTCAGTCGTTCGTCACCACGCCACCCGGCTCCCCCGATGACGCCGTCGACCAGCTCCCCCATCGGCAGCCCGATCGAATCGAAGTACGTCGCGTGCTTGACCTCGGCGACGAGCGCGACCGGGCGGGGTGTCGCGTCGAGGATGGCGAGCAGGTCCTCGAGCCGTAGGACCGGGTCCTCGCCGTCATGCTCCGCGGACCGCGGACGCAGCGCCGGAAGCCGCTCGCGCGTGCGGAGCGTGGTGAGTTCGTCCCACGTGAAGTCCTCGGTGAACCAGCCGCTGAGCCGGTTCCCGTCGACGACCTTCTTGGTGCGCCTCGCCGCGAACTCGGGGTGGTCGGCGACGTCCGTCGTGCCCGAGATCTCGTTCTCGTGCCGGAGCACGAGCACGCCGTCCTTCGTGGGGACGAGGTCCGGTTCGATCGCGTCGGCACCGAGGTCGATCGCGAGCTCGTAGGCGCTGCGGGAGTGCTCCGGGCGGTACCCGGAGGCACCGCGGTGGGCGATCACGAGGGTCATGCGGCCGACCCTACTGGGCGGGAGTTGCCGGTCCGTGGGCATCGTGCGCACCGCAGGACGCCCGCACCACGAGCTCGGCCGGGAACTCCCGGTGTTCGGTCTCCGGCTCACCGAGCAGTCGCCCGACGGCAGCAGCGGCCATCGGCACGACCGGCTGCCGGACGGTGGTGAGCGGGGGCCACGTGTACTCGGCTTCCCACGATCCGTCGAACGCGACGACCGCGACGTCGTCGGGGACCCGGACGCCGCACTCGTGGAACGCACGGAGGACTCCGACCGCGGTGCGGTCCGAGGCGGCGAACACCGCATCGGGACGATCGCCCTCGTCCGCGATCTGCAATCCGGACACGTAACCACCTTCGCGCGTGTACCCGCCGTCGTAGACCCGGCCTGGAGGCACGCCCCACCGCTCGCAGGCAGCTCGCCATCCACGATGGCGGGGTTCTCGGGCGTTCGGCTCGCCGACGAACGCCACCTGCTGGGCACCGTGGCCGAGCAGGTGCGCCGTCGCCTGCTCGGCACCGGCCTGCAGGTCGGTGCCGACGCTCGCGACACCCGCTCGCGCCGATGAGACGTTCAGTTCGACCCACGGCAGGCCGACCGGGTCGATGGCACCCGGGTCGGCCGCTCCACTGGAGAGTACGAGCACGCCGTCGACCATGCGCGCCGCGAACTCCTCGAAACGTGCGCGGAGTCGGTCTGGCTCGAAGCTCGTCGCCGTCGTGTAGAGCGCGTACCCGCGCTCCCACGCGGCAGATTCGATCGCCGCCGCGTACTCGGCGAAGAACGGGTTCGCGAACACGGGGTCCTCGCGATCCGGCACGGCGAGCACGAGCGTGCGGGCAGAACCGGATCGGAGGGCCCGCGCGGCCTGGTTCGGCCGGTACCCGAGCTCGGCGACGGCCGCGAGGATCCGTCGCCGAGTCTCGGGAGCGACCGGCGCTCCACCGTTCAGCGCGTAGCTCACGAGCGCATCCGAGACCCCGGCGAGCCGGGCGACGTCCCGCCGCGTGGGCTTCCGGGGTCGCTCGTCGCTCGTTCCGTTCGTCACCGGTCGATCATGACACCCGATCGGCAACGGGCAGCGCCTCACCGACGGCGACGGGAGCGTCACCCTGGTCCGGGACCGGCAGCCGTTCCCCGTCCCGCCGGGCGGACTCGAGTGCGATGAGCCCGGGCAACGTGTACCGCGCTGCCTGCCACGCGTTCACCGGGGGCAGTACTCCGTCGTTGACCGCACGGACGAAGTCGTCGACCAGCAAGTGGTGCGACCCTTCGTGCCCGTTCGGTGCGAACGCGAACTCCTCGGGCAACCGGTCCGTCAGCGCGTCGTGCACGGGCGCGTGTCCGGAGATGAACGAACTGCGGAGCGCCGGGGAGACGTCCGCCAGGCGCGGGTCGTCCTCGGACATGGTCGGACGCGTCGCGATCTGGTCGGAGACATCGGTGACCCCGTCACGGTCCTGCCAGACGGAGTTCGTCACGAGCTGCTCGAAGCTGCCGTCGGTGCCGAACCACCGGAATCGGCTCTCGCGGATGTACGACGGGAAGCCGACGCGACGGAACTCGTTGATGCGCATAGAGCCGCCGCCGTCGAGTTCGAACAGTGCCGTCATGTTGGAGTAGTCGTTGTCGAACATGCTGACCTCGGTGTCGAAGACCCCGTCGCCGCGGTCGTCGTGCACCCCGATGCAGCTCACACTGACCGCGTGCCGCGGCACCGCACCGAGGACACCGCCGATCGCGTGGGTCGGGTACCACATGGGCGGGTAGCTCGCCGTGGCCTTCCATCCGTCGCCGCCGCTGTACTTGTAGGCGTCGTAGAAGCCGAGGTCCATGTCGTGGACGTAGTCACCCTCGGCGTAGAACACCCGGCCGAACGCGCCCTGCTCTGCCTTCTGCCGCGCGAACACCGTCGCCGGGTTGTACTGACTGGTCTCGCCCATCATGTAGGTGAGCCCGGTCTCCTGCACCGCGGCGATGATCGACTCGATCTCGGTCACCGCGGTCGCCATCGGGACGGCCGAGTACACGTGCTTGCCCGCACGCAGCGCCTGCAGCACGAGCGGCCCGTGTGTCCAGCGCTGGGTGAAGATCGCGACGGCGTCGACGTCCGGGCTCGCGAGCATCGCCTCGAAGCTCGGGAAGGTCCCGGCCAGGGCGAGATCGTCGACGAGCTGCTCGGCGCGCTCCGGGATGACGTCCGTGGCGTAGACGTCGGAGATGCCGGGGTGCTTGTCGAACAGGGTCGCGAAGTGGCTGGCGAACTGGCCGGCTCCGACCATGCCGAGGGTGAACGTCATGCTGGCTCCTTGGGTGGGTGTGCGTCGTTGCTCGACCATTGTGGCCATGCGGGTTTACTCGTGTCAACGGCCTTTCCTCGATGTGCAGGGCCATGTAACCGCGGGCACATGTGGAGGAGTGGGCACCCCGGATCCCAGCCGGCGGCGGGACCATCCCGCCATGGCCGATCGATCCCTGTCCACCGCCGTCGAGTCCCGCATCGACCGCGCCGCCCGCCGCGTGCTCGACGCCGGACGGCAGCCCCGGACGCCGATCCGCGAGTTCGTTACCGAGTTCCTGGTCTTCGGCGCGAAGCAGGCGTGGGCGTGCACGTTCGGGGCGCTGCTGCTCGGCGTGATCGCGCTCGCACGCATCGCCTGGCCCGATGACGCCCCGGTCGCCAGGAACGACGCCCTGACGATCGCCGCGATCGCCATCCAGGTCGCGATGCTCGTGTTCGGACTCGAGGCCGTGCGCGAGCTCCGTGTCGTGCTGCTCTTCCACGTCGTCGGCACCGTCATGGAGGTCTTCAAGACCGACGTCGGCTCGTGGGCCTACGACAGCGGTGGCCTGCTGCACGTCGCCGGCGTCCCGCTGTTCTCCGGCTTCATGTACGGCGCGGTCGGTTCGTACATGGTCCGCGTGTACCGCCTCTTCGACCTCCGGTTCTCGCGCTACCCGGCGCAGTGGCACACCGCAGTGGTCGCCGCAGGCATCTACGTGAACTTCTTCGCACATCACTTCGTCTGGGACGCGAGGTACGTGCTGCTCGCGCTCGTGGTGGTGCTGTTCGCCAGGACGACGATGCACGTGCGCGTCTACCGTGCGACGATCCGGATGCCGATCCTCGTGGCGATGGGGCTGGTCGCGGTGTTCATCTGGGTCGCCGAGAACATCGCGACCTGGGCTGGGGCGTGGTCCTACCCGGCACAGGTGGCCGCCTGGCACCCTGTCGCATCGACGAAGATCGTGGCGTGGCTGCTGCTCATGACGATCTCGGTCGCACTCGTCACCTGGCTCTCCCCACCGCGCCCGTTCTCGGCCCGCTCGGTGAACTCCCGACCCGCACCGACCCATCCCGCAGCCCGCGCCCGTAGAGTGCATGCACGGATGCCAGCACCGGCGTCCGCTCGCCGCGAATCCTCAGCCTTTCGGCGCGACGCACACCTAGGCTGAGAGGACGCGAAGGAACGGTCCATCGTTCCCGCTCGACGACCCGAATCCAGAGGAATCACGAGGACACCATGGCTTTCAAGCCCGGTTTCGACCAGTCCCCCGCCTTCAATGACGCGGGCCGGAACGCTTGGGGCGCCGGCGCCAACTCGCAGCAGGCCGGATGGGGCCAGACCCCGCAGCAGTCGGCGGGCATGACGCCCGAGCAGCTGCAGCACATGTACGACCGTCCGTCGGCGAGCACGGTCGACACCGACCGCATGTCGTACGAAGACACCATCGTCAAGACGCTCATGGCGTTCGGTGTGCTCATCGTCGGCGCGGTCGCCGGGTGGAACCTCCCCCCGATCGTCTGGATCGCGGGCGCGATCATCGGGTTCGTCTTGGCGCTCGTCAACACCTTCAAGAAGAAGCCGTCCGGTGGCCTCGTGCTCGCGTACGCCTTCTTCGAGGGACTCTTCGTCGGCGGCATCTCCGGTGCCTACAACTCCATGTGGGACGGCATCGTCACGCAGGCAGTCTTCGGCACCCTCGGCGTGTTCTTCGTCACGCTGCTGCTGTTCCGTTCGGGCAAGGTCCGTGCGACCCCGAAGATGACGCGGTTCTTCCTCGTCGCGATGGTCGGGTACATGGCGTTCTCGCTCGTGAACCTGGTCCTGATGTGGACCGGCGTCACCAACACGGCGTTCGGGCTCCTCGGCACGAAGGTGTTCGGTATCCCCCTCGGCGTCCTGATCGGCATCTTCGTTGTCCTGATGGCCGCGTACTCGCTCGTCCTCGACTTCGACCAGATCAAGACCGGTGTCGAGCGCGGTGCCCCGCGCATCTACGGCTGGACCGCGGCGTTCGGCCTCATCGTGACGCTCGTTTGGCTGTACCTCGAGATCCTGCGCATCCTCGCCATCGTCGCGAGCAGCTCCCGCAACTAGCGGCAGCGCACACACGAAGGGCCCCGGCACTCGCCGGGGCCCTTCGTCGTGGTGGTCCTCCGCGTGCCGCCCGTCGCGCGCCGCCCGACGCCCGACGCCCGACGCCCGACGCCCGACGCCCGACGCCCGACGCCCGACGCGCTGCCCGATGCCCGACGCGCTGCCCGACCGGTCACAACTCCCCGCTCAGGTTCGCCAACCGGTCACGAAACGTCGTTCGGAGCGCCGACGACCGACGGTCTGTGACCACTCCACGAACGTGAGCGGGGTGTTGCGACCACCCGGCACGGGGCGCCCGGCACGCGGACACCCGGCACCGGGCCCGGGGGCACGGGGCACCCGGTACGCGGGCACCCGGCACGGGGGCACGGGGGCACCCGGTACGCGGGCACCCGGCACGGGGGCACGGGTCACCCGGCACGGGGGCACGGGGGCACGGGGGCACGGGGGCACGGGGGCACGGGGGCACGGGGCACGGCACAGGCACTGCGGCATCCGGGGACAGGGGCACCCGCACCCGCGGCGCGCCCCACGCACGACGAAGGCCCGCCGAGCACTGCTCGACGGGCCTCCGACGTCAGGGGAGCATCACTCCCACTCGATCGTCCCCGGCGGCTTCGACGTGACATCGAGCACGACCCGGTTGACGTCGCGCACCTCGTTCGTGATGCGGTTCGAGATCTTCGCGAGCACGTCGTACGGCAGACGCGTCCAGTCGGCGGTCATCGCGTCCTCGGACGAAACCGGGCGGAGCACGATCGGGTGCCCGTACGTGCGCCCGTCGCCCTGGACGCCCACGGAGCGGACGTCCGCGAGGAGCACGACCGGGCACTGCCAGATCTCGTCGTCCAACCCCGCTGCGGTCAGTTCTTCACGCGCGATCTTGTCGGCCGCGCGCAGGATCTCCAACCGCTCCTTGTCGACGGACCCGACGATGCGGATGCCGAGACCGGGGCCGGGGAAGGGCTGGCGGCCGACGATGACCTCGGGGAGCCCGAGCTCGCGGCCGACGGCACGGACCTCGTCCTTGAACAGCGCACGGAGGGGCTCGACGAGCTCGAACGTCATGTCCTCGGGCAGACCACCGACGTTGTGGTGCGACTTGATGTTCGCGGTACCGGAGCCGCCACCGGACTCGACGACGTCCGGGTACAACGTGCCCTGCACGAGGAACTTGACCTCGGCGTCGCCGTCGGACGCGCGGGCTTCGAGCACGAGTGCCTCGGCGGCGGCCTCGAACGTGCGGATGAACTCGCGCCCGATGATCTTGCGCTTCTGCTCCGGATCGCTCACGCCGGCGAGGGCGTCGAGGAACTGCTGCTCGGCGTCGACCGTGATCAGGCGGACGCCGGTCGAGGCGACGTAGTCCTCCTCGACCTGCTTGCGCTCGTCGGCACGGAGGAGCCCGTGGTCGACGAAGACGCAGGTCAGCTGGTCCCCGACGGCCTTGTGGACGATCGCTGCGGCGACGGCGGAGTCGACCCCACCGGACAGCCCGGCGATGACGCGGGAGGACCCGACCTGCGCGCGGATGCGGGCGACCTGCTCCTCGATCACGTTGGACGAGTTCCAGTCGCCGGGGAGCCCGGCGGCCTTGTGCAGGAAGTTCTCGATGATCTCCTGGCCGTGCTCCGAGTGCTTCACCTCGGGGTGCCACTGCACGCCGTAGAGCTTGCGCTCGTCGGACGCGAAGGCCGCGACGGGAGTGGACGCACTCGACGCGAGCACGTCGAAGCCCGCAGGCGCCGCCGACACGGAATCGCCGTGCGACATCCAGGTCGTCTGGGCGGCCGGCTGTCCACCGAGCAGGACGGAATCGGTCCCGCTCACCTCGACGGAAGTGGCGCCGTACTCGCGGAGACCGGTGTTCGCCACCGTCCCACCGAGCGCCGATGCCATGGCCTGGAAGCCGTAGCAGATGCCGAGGACCGGGACGCCGAGCTCGAGGATGTCACCGTCGAGCGACGGTGCGCCGTCCTCGTACACGGACGACGGTCCGCCGGACAGCACGATCGCTGCCGGGGCCTTCGCACGGACCTCGTCCGCGGTGATGGAGTGCGGGACGATCTCGCTGTAGACGTTCGCTTCCCGCACGCGGCGAGCGATGAGCTGCGCGTACTGGGCTCCGAAGTCGACGACGAGGACGGGACGCTGTTCGGTCTCGCTCACCGAGCGGCCTCCTTCTCACGCGCCTGTTGCGCGGTCAGCTCGTGGTAGGTGTCCATGGCGATCTTCTGCATGCGGTGCTCGACCACGAACGACATGAACGGGATGATGCCCCCGAGGGCGATGAGCAGGAACCGGATCGGCTTCCAGCGCATGATGCTCCACAGACGGAAGTCCGTGAACAGGTACAGCACGTACAGCCACCCGTGGGCGATGAGGATGCCGATGGACAGGTTGAAGGTGCCGGGATCCTTGCCCGCAGTGCCCTCCGGCACGAAGAACGCTCCGCCGCCGAGCTGCATCTCGAGGTGCAGCGGCGTGTACTTGATGACCATCTCGACCACCAGGGCGAGCAGCAGCACACCGGTGATGTACGCCGAGACGCGGTACCACTTCACCGCTCCCGGGATCTTCGGGATGTCGCGGGTTCGGACGGTCAGAGCCATATCGGCCATCCTACCGTCGTGCGAGCATGACCTCTTCGTCCTCGTTCTCGCGCTCCCAGGCATCCTTCACGAAGCGCCACCAGAGGAACACGGCGAACCCGGCGAAGACGACCCACTCGACCGCGTAGAACAGGTTCAGCCAGTCGAACTGGACGTCGCGGGTCGGTGCGCGGTCGGCCACGGTGGACAGGTCCGCTGCCTTCGCCGTGGTGCCGTCCGCGACGACGTAGCCGCCGTACATGCGGTCGTCGAACGCCTTCCACGTGTTCACGAACCGCGCGGGTGCGACGGCCGAGTACTCGCTCTGCTGGAAGGAGTCCTGGTCCGGGGACTCTGACGGGTAGTACCGCCCCTGCACCGTGACGGTCGCACCGTCCGCCAGGCGGTCACCGCCGGCGACGGCGGCTGCCTTCTGGTCGGACCAGCCGATGACGACCGGGAGGCTCGCCCCAGTGGTCGTGTCGACCATGTGTCCGACGGTCTGGTACTTCCCACCCCCGCTGCGCCCGGTCAGGACCGTCGTGTCACCTTCCACGAAGCGGCCGGTGACGGTCACCTTCTGACCGGCGAGGCTGTCGCCCACCCCGCGCTCGGGCTTCGACACGTCCGACAACACGTGGCGCGTCTCGGTGGTGGCCGGGAGCGGCTTGCCGTTCTCGATGCTGCGTTCGAGTTGCCACTTACCGAGGAATGCGAACACCGCTGCGAGGACCAGCGCGAGCAGCAGCAGCGCGATCCATCTCGGTCGTCGGGCTACGGCCCACATGCGTATCAGTACTCCGGATCGCGCTGGCGTGCCGGGCGTTCGGGGCGCTCGGCGGGGATCTCGACCGACGACGTCCCCGTGCTCACCGTCTCCGGTTCACGCTCGGATGTCGTCTCCGGTCGACCATTCTCGCGCTCTTCGCTGCCAGCAGCCTCCACGAGGGCGATCTCCTCGGCGAACCGGGCATCGCGTTCGGCCTTGCGCGCAGCCGCTGCCTCGGCGGCGGCGCGCTCGCGCCCGCGCAGTTTGCGCACCCGGGCAGGACGGACCACGAGGCGGCCGATCCGGTCCGAGTTCGAGGCGAGCAACGGCCCGAGGATCGCCATGATGAGGACGTACAGGCCCGCGAACGCGGTGATCCGTGCCTCCAGTCCGGCGGCAGCCGAGAGCGTCGCGAGGATCAGCGCGAACTCGCCACGGTTCACCAGGATCACCGCGGTGTTGATGCCCTGCTGGACGGAGAAGCCGTTCATCCGGGCGACGAGCTGCCCTGCGACGGCGTTCAGCACGACCGTCATGCCGACCGCCGCGAGGACCGGCCAGAGCACCTCGCCGAAGGTGGCGATGTCGAGACCGAGCCCGAAGTTGACGAAGAAGAACGCCGCGAAGACGTCACGCATCGGGAGTGCCAGCTGCTCGATGCGGTCGCGGTAGCGCGTCGCGCCGCAGAGCAGGCCGATCACGAACGCGCCGATCGCGTCGGTCACGCCGAGGAGCTCCCCGATGCCACCGAACATCACGGCGAGGCCGAAGAACAGGATCGTGAAGAGCTCGTCGTCGCGCGTCGCGAAGATCCGCGAGACCTGTTTGCCGCCCCACCGCGCCAGGCTGAACATCACGATGAGGAACCCGAACGCCAGCCCGAGCTTGCCGATCACGCCCCACACGTTCGTGTCGCCGGACAGCACGACGGAGACGATCGCGAGGTAGATCGCGATGAAGACGTCCTCGATCACGGTCACGCCGAGGATCATCGGGGTCTCGTCGTTGGCCAGACGACGGAGTTCGATGAGCAGCTTCGTGACGATCGCGCTGGACGACGTCGCCGTCATCCCGGCGATGATCAGGGCTTCCCGAGTGCCCCAGCCCAGGGAGAACCCGAAGGCGAACCCGACGCCCATGTTGATCGCGACGTACGTGCCGCCGGACACCAGGAGTTTGCCGGCGTTGCCGTAGAACTCTTCCTGGTCGAACTCCAGCCCCAGGTTGAACAGCAGCAGGATCAGGCCGAAGGTGGCGATGAGCTCGATCGTGTGCGATTCGACGCTCAGCCCGATCCACGGCGTGTGCGGGCTCGCGATGAGCCCGACGATCATGTAGATCGGGATGGCGGGCAGGCCGATCAGCTTGCCGAGGCGTCCGAGGACGTAGGCGATGAGGAACAGGCCGCCGATGGTGAGCAGCTCACCACCCAGGTGCATCCGCGCTACCTTCCGGGCGGGGCCTCGGCAGCTGCTGCCGCCGCGAGCTCACCGCTGCGGTAGAACGAGAAGGCCTTCGCGACCTTCTCGGGAGCGCCGGCGACGACGATCGTGTCACCCGGGAAGACGACGAAGTCCGGTGACGGCGCCGGGTTGGCGCTGTCGCCACGGACGACGGCCACGACGGTCAGGCCGATGAAGCCCGAGTCGTGCAGGTCACCGAGCGGCTTGCCGGCGATCGCGTCGTCGTAGTCGACCGAGAACCAGTCGATCGACAGCCCGGGGATCTCGTCGAGCTTGTCGAGCCCCTCGGTGATGCGGGTGCCGCCGAGCAGCTCGGCGAGGGTGTGCGCTTCGTCCTCACTGAGGCGCAGCGACACCTTCTCCGACTTGTCGGCGCCGTCGGAGACGTCCGCGAAGGAGATGAGGTCGGAGTGTCCCGACCGGTGCGTGATGACACCACACTTGCCACCGTCGTCGGTGTAGAAGCTGTGCAGCACGCCGACTCCGGGGAGTTTGACGCGGTGAACGTCGACCATGATGGCTCCCTTTTCGAGTACGCCCATGCTAACCACCGCGAGTGCCCGCGCATTCCACCTGTGGAAAGTCCGTCAGCGCAGGATGCCGAGGCTGCGGGCTGTGGAGACCGCCGCCGTCCGTGACGTCACCCCGAGCTTGGAGAAGACGTGCACGAGGTGCGACTTCACGGTGGCGTCGCTGATGTAGAGCGCCGCAGCGACCTCGCCGTTCGATGCGCCGTCGGCCACGAGCCGGAGGACCTCGATCTCGCGGGTGGAGAGGCTGACCTGCGGGGCACGCATGCGTTCCATCAGGCGCCCGGCGATCGCCGGCGCGAGTGCGCTCTCCCCGGCAGCTGCAGCACGGACGGCCGCGACGAGTTCGTGGGGCGGGGCGTCCTTCAGCAGGTATCCGCTCGCGCCGGCCTCCACCGCGCCGAGGATGTCGCCGTCGGTGTCGTAGTTCGTGAGCACGAGGACGTAGGGCGGTGCGTCGAGCGCCCGGATCCGCCGGGTGGCGTCGGCACCGGTGCGTTCGTGGCCGAACTGCAGGTCCATCAGCACGAGCTCGGGGTTGAACGCCGCCGCGTACTCGAATGCTTCGTCCGGGTCGCCTGCTTCCCCGACGACCTGGATGCCGTCGGCGGCGTCGAGCAGCGCCCGGAGTCCGGCGCGGACGACGGGGTGGTCGTCGGCGATGACGATGCGGATCACGCGGTCACCTCCAGCACGGCGACGAGCGTGGTCCCGCGCCCTGGCGCGGAGTCGACGTCGAGCGTGCCGCCGAACTGCGCGACGCGTTCCCGCATCGCGCGCAGGCCGAACGAATCCGACCACCCGGCGTCGCTCGCCACGGTGACCGGGTCGAATCCGGAACCGTCGTCGGTGATGGTGAGACGGGCCGCCTGTCCGGACGTGGTGAGCTCGATGCAGACCGACGTGGCGCCGGCGTGCTGCACCACGTTCGCAACGGCCCCCTGCGCGATCCGCAGGAGTGCGCTCTGCACCGTCATCGGCAGCTCGACGTCGTCGGGGACTTCAACCCGCACGGAGAGTCCGTCACGTCCCGAGGACTCCGCGAGCCGGTGGAGCGCCGCGGCGATCCCCTGGTCGAGCGTCGGTGGGGAGAGCTCGCGGATGAACCGACGGGTGTCGGCGAGACCATCGGCAGCGGTCTGCCGGGCGAGACGGACGTGCTCGATGCCGGGCCGGTCCCCGTCGACCATCTCGGCCGCGTGCAGCAGCATCTGGATGCTCGAGAGCCCCTGCGCGACGGTGTCGTGGATCTCGCGGGCGAGGCGGGACCGCTCCGCGAGGACGCCCTGCTCGTGCTGGGTGGCGGCGAGCTCGCCCTGCGTCGCCAGGAGCTGGGCGACGAGTTCCTCGCGCTCCGCTGCTTCACGTGCGAGGGCCCGGTACCCGAGCCCGATCAAGAGTGCGACCCCGGCGCCGACGAGCGGACCGATGACACCGCCGACCGTGAACCCGCCGTGGAACCCGAGCGCGACGATCGAGACGCCCGTCGCCACGATCACGGCGACGGGCCCGACGATGCTCGGGAGCACGTGCAGGTACAGGAAGAAGAGCGGGAAGACGAGGTAGGCGGCTTCCGGCACGAGGACCAGGAGCGCGATCCACACCACCGAGAGCGCGACGAGCCACACGGCGCCGGCCAGGGCACGACGATCAGGCCCGGCCGCAGCGACGCGGCCGCCGACCACGTAGACGGCGGCGAAGACCACCACGAGCGCCAGCGCGATCCACATCGACGGCGCACGGACCAGCAGGACACGGACGACGACCAGGACGGTGAGCGTGGCGAAGAGCACGTGCAGCCCCGTCCGGAGCCCTACGAAGACCGGGGTGAGCGTGCTGTGCGCCATTTCCCCACCAGCGTACGGAGCGCCCGAGCGGACGGGATCAACCGAAAGTTCGATCCGAGGACCAACCCCGGCGACGATGCCCGCGGAGCGGTGTCCGGCGAGGCTGATGACTGCGCCGCGGAGGGTCCACGGCGCGGGAAGGAACAGCGTGTTCGTCGCCTGGCGCGATCTCCGGCACGCCCGCGGCCGGTTCGTGCTCATCGCCGCCGTCGTGGCACTCATCACCCTGCTCGTCGGGTTCCTCGCAGGACTCACCGGCGGCCTCGCGTCCCAGAACGTCTCCGCGGTCCTCGGCCTGCCGGGCAGCAAGCTGGTCCTGCAGGCACCGTCGGACGGCACCGCCTCGTTCTCCGAGTCCGCGATCTCGCCGCGCACCGTCGCCGTCTGGCAGGACGCCGACGGGACCGACGACGTGGTCCCGATCGGGATCGTCCAGGGCCGCGCGCACGGCGTGGTCACCGGGTCGGGTGCGTCGGGGTCGCCGGTCGGGGTCGCACTCTTCGGCGTCCCGGACGATGCCGCGCGCTCGGACGATGCCGCACGCCCGGACGATGCCGCACGCTCGACGGTGTCCGACCTCGCGCCGACCTCCGACGCCGAGGTCGGCCTGTCCGCCGGTGCCGCCGACGACCTCGGGGTGACGACCGGCGACCGCATCACGATCACCGGGACGACCTACCGCGTCGCGAGCATCGGCGGCGACGCCTGGTTCAGCCACACGCCGGTCGTCGCGATGACCCCGACGGCCTGGGCCGCGGCCGACCACCGACTCGGCGGCGACGGTGACGTGACGGTCCTCGCCGTGAGCGGTCAGCCCGACTGGGACGCCGTCGCGGACGCCACCGACACCTCGGCCGCGTCGCCGCTGCTGAGCCTCGGCGCGCTCGAGACCTTCAAGTCCGAGGTCGGGTCGCTCGCACTCATGATCGCGATGCTGTTCGGGGTCTCCGCACTGGTCGTCGGCGCGTTCTTCACGGTGTGGACCATGCAGCGGTCAGGAGACGTCGCCGTCCTGAAGGCGCTCGGAGCGAGCACGGGGTCACTCGTCCGCGATGCTCTCGGGCAGGCACTCGTCGTGCTCGTCGTCGGGATCGGGGTCGGCATGCTCGCCGTCGTCGGCCTCGGCGCACTCGCCGGCGGCGCACTGCCGTTCCTCCTCAGCCCGCTGACCACCCTGGTGCCGGCGCTCGCGATGGCCGTGCTCGGCCTCGCCGGCGCAGCAGTCGCGCTCCGCACCGTCACCGCCGCAGACCCCCTCACCGCACTCGGGAGCAACCGATGATCACCCTCGACGACGTCACCCTCACGTTCCCGGACGGCACCGCCCGGGTCACCGCGGTCGACCACGCCACGCTCCGAGCAGAGGCCGGCGTCGTGACCGGCATCACCGGGCCGTCCGGTTCGGGCAAGTCATCGTTGCTCGCGGTCGCGGCGACGCTCATCCGTCCCGACTCCGGTCGGGTGCTCATCGGTGAGGTCGACGCCGCCGGGCTCTCCCGCGACGAGGCCACCACGCTCCGCCGCGAACGGATCGGCATCGTCTTCCAGCAGTCGAACCTGCTGCCGTCGCTCACCGCGCGGGAACAGCTCCTGGTGATGGCCGAGCTCGGCGGTGGTGACCGAGGACGTCGTCGCCGCATCGCCGAGCGCGCCGATGACCTGCTCGACGCCGTCGGTCTCTCCGAGCACGCGGGGAAGCGTCCCGCGCAGCTCTCCGGTGGACAGCGCCAGCGCGTCGCGATCGCCCGGGGGCTCGTCCACGATCCCGACGTCCTGCTGGTGGACGAACCGACGAGTGCCCTCGACCGGGAACGCGGGGCGGCGATCATGGAGCTCGTCGCGCGACTCACGCACGAACGCGGGACGGCGACGCTGCTCGTGACCCACGACCTCGTGCACCGTGGGTCGCTCGATGACCTCGTGACGATCGTCGACGGCAGGATCACCGACCGCGAGACCGCGGCGGTCTGACGCGGGATGACCGCAGACGACCGCTGGCGTGCGGTCAGGCGATCTCGGCTCCGGCTCCGGCACCGCGAGCCGCCGTCAGGAGCGTTCCGTCGACGACGAGCTCGACCGCCGCGGCGATCTCCGGCGCCAACCACCGATCGTCGCCAGGACCGGCCACGCGTTGCCGGAGCGCGGCCCGGACCGCGCCGGTCACGGGTGCCGACGATTCCCCGCGGAAGTCCGCCGCCCGAGCCGCGGTCATGATCTCGATCGCGAGCACACGCCCGAGTCCGTCGACCGCGCGACGGAGCTTCCGCGCGGCGCCCCAGCCCATCGACACGTGGTCCTCCTGCATCGCGGACGTCGGGATCGAGTCCACCGACGCCGGCACCGCGAGCCGCTTCAGCTCGGAGACGATCCCGGCCTGGGTGTACTGCGCGATCATGTGCCCGGAGTCCACGCCGGGGTCGTTCGCCAGGAACGGCGGCAGCCCTCCCGACCGGCTCGCGTCCAGGAACCGGTCCGTCCGTCGCTCCGACATGCTCGCGACGTCAGCCACCGCGATCGCGACGAAGTCGAGCACGTAGCCGACCGGCGCCCCGTGGAAGTTGCCGTTCGACTCCACACGCCCGTCGATCGTCACGACGGGGTTGTCGACCGCCGACGCGAGCTCACGCGAGGCGACGAGCGCCGCGTGGTCGAGGGTGTCGCGCGCCGCTCCGTGCACCTGGGGTGCGCACCGCAGCGAGTAGGCGTCCTGCACCCGGGTGAAGCCGGACGAGCGATGTGCGGCGATGACGGGTGACGCGTCGAGGGCGGCCCGCATGTTCGCTGCCGACCGCGCCTGGCCCGGGTGCGGCCGGAGCGCCTGCAGATCGGCGGCGAACACCGTGTCCGTCCCGGCGAGCCCCTCGACGCTCATGGCGGCGGCGAGGTCGGCGGTGGCGACGAGGTCCCGCAGGTCTGCCAACGCGAGGAGGAGCATCCCGAGCATGCCGTCGGTGCCGTTGATGAGCGCGAGCCCTTCCTTCTCGCGGAGGACGAGCGGCTCGATGCCCGCGGCGACGAGTGCGTCGGCGGCCGGCATCGGGACGCCGTCGACTCGCACCTCGCCCTCGCCCATCGCGGCGAGCGCACAGTGCGCCAGCGGCGCGAGGTCGCCGGAGCAGCCCAGGCTGCCGTACTCGCCGATCACTGGCGTGATCCTGGCGTTCAGCAGCGACGCGTACGTCAGCGCGACGTCCGGCCGGACCCCGGTGCGACCGGTGGCCAGGGTGGAGAGCCGCAGGAGCATGAGCGCACGGACGACCTCGTCCTCGATCGCCGGACCACTCGACGCGGCGTGGCTCCGGACGAGGGACGCCTGCAGCTGCTTCCGTCGGTCGAACGGGATCTGCTTCGTCGCGAGTGCGCCGAACCCCGTCGAGACCCCGTAGTGCGGCGCGGTGTCGTCGGCCAGCGCCTCGATCACCGCGCGGCTGTCGGCCATCGCGACGAGGGACTCCGGGCTGATCTCGACGAGGGCACCGTGCCGTGCCACGGCGACGACGTCAGCCGGGTCGAGGGCGCCGGTGTGGACGGAGACGGGACGAGACGCGGTGACGGTCATGGTGCTCCTTTGCTGTACCGGCTACCCGGTACAGCAATTGAAGCACCCGATCGCCGCCGCGACTACTTCGGCTCGGTGGTCTTCTCGCCGACGACCTGCTCGTCGCTCGCCGTCGCACCGTCGGCGCCCTCGCTCCGCCCGCCGCCGACGACGACGTCGTCCTCCTCGAACCCGAACGCGATGTCCGGCGCCTCGAGACGCACACGGTCAGCAGACGCGTCGTCCGGTTCGAGCTGCGAGGCCCGCTCGGCGGCGACGCGCTTCAGGTAGTTCGACACCTCGGCCTCGGTCTGCTCCTGGTCCCAGCCGAGCACACCGGCCATGAGCTTCGCCGCGACGGGAGCCGCCGACTCGCCACGGTCCCACGCCTCGATGGAGATGCGGGTCCGGCGGGCGAGGACGTCCTCCAGGTGCAGTGCCCCCTCGTGCGAGGCCGCGTACACGACCTCGGCGCCGATGTAGTCGTCCGCCCCCGGGAGCGCCTCGGCGAGCGCGGGGTCCTCCTTCACGAGCTGGAGCACCTCGCTGGTGAGCGTTCCGTACCGGTTGAGCAGGTGCTCGACGCGGACCTTGTGCAGCCCGAACGTGCGGGCGGTGCGTCCGCGCTTGTTCCACGCCGCCGGGTACCCCTCGGCACCGAGCAGCGGGATGTCCTCGGTGGTCGACGACGGGATCTTGCCGTCCATCGCGGCGACCGCCTCGTCGATGGCGTCCTTGCCCATCACCCGGTAGGTGGTCCACTTGCCACCCGCGACGACCACGAGCCCCGGCACCGTGTGCGCGACGACGTGTTCGCGGCTGAGCTTCGACGTCTGGTCGGACTCGCCCGCGAGCAGCGGCCGGAGTCCGGCGTAGACGCCCTCGACGTCCTCACGGGTGAGCGGGACGCGGAGCACCTTGTTGACGTGTTCGAGGATGTAGTCGATGTCCGCCGCGGTGGCTGCCGGGTGCGCCTTGTCGAGGTACCAGTCGGTGTCGGTGGTCCCGACGAGCCAGTGCCGTCCCCACGGGATGACGAACAGCACGCTCTTCTCGGTGCGGAGGATCATGCCCATGTTCGACTGGAAGCGGTCGCGTGGGATGACGAGGTGCACGCCCTTCGACGCCCGCACCTTGAACTGCCCCCGTGTGCCCACCATCGCCTGGGTGTCGTCCGTCCAGACACCCGTCGCGTTGACGACCTGCTTGGCCTTGATGTCGAACTTCTCGCCGGTCTGGATGTCGTGCGCGTGTGCGCCGACGACCCGTTCGCCGACCTTGATGAACCCCTCGATGCGGATGCGGGACGCGGCGTGGGCGCCGTAGGACGCAGCCGTCCGGACGAGTGAGGACACGTAGCGGGCGTCGTCCACCTGGGCGTCGTAGTAGGTCATCCCCCCGACGAAGGCGTCCTTCTTCAGGGACGGCATCGAGCGGAGCACCTGCGTGCGGCTGAGGTGTCGGTGGTGCGGGACACCGGGCGGGCGCCCACCCGACCAGCTGAACGCGTCGTACATCGCCATGCCGATGCCGATGTAGAAGCGCTCCCAGACGCGGTGGTTCAGCGGGTACAGGAACCGGACCGGCTTCACGAGGTGCGGCGCGATGCGCTGGAGCAGCAGGCCGCGCTCGATGAGGGCTTCTCGGACGAGCCCGAAGTTCAGCTGCTCGAGGTAGCGGATGCCGCCGTGGACGAGCTTCGACGAGCGACTCGACGTACCGGATCCCCAGTCACGGGCCTCGACGATGCCGACGCTCAGTCCCCGGGTCACCGCATCGAGCGCGCTCCCACCGCCGACGATCCCGCCGCCGACGACCAGGACGTCCAGCTCCTTGGTCTTCAGCACCTCGATCGCGGCCGCGCGTTCGTCCGGTCCGAGCTTCGCCCGGGGGTCGAACCCCGCCGTGCCGAATGCTCCGGTCGGTGCCTTCTTGCCCGAGACCGTCGTTGCCATCATCGCCTCCGCGCTGCCGTTGCGAGCGGCGCCGGAGCGTCACCCGCGCTGCACGGGTGCCACCGTCACTGCTGGTGGTACGGCGCCACGACCACTTCTACTCGCTGGAACTCCTTGACGTCGGAGTAACCGGTCGTCGCCATCGAGCGACGCAGCGCCCCGACGATGTTCGCGCGGCCGTCCCACGTCGGGGTCGGGCCGTTGAGGATGTTCTCGAGCGGGGCGATCGTGCCGACCTCGACACGGCGGCCGCGCGGCAGCTCCGGGTGGTGCGCCTCGGCGCCCCAGTGGAACCCACCGCCGGGGGCTTCGGTCGCACGGGCGAGTGCCGTGCCGAGCATGACGGCGTCGGCACCCATCGCGATCGCCTTGACGACGTCGCCGGCGGTGTCGAGGCCGCCGTCCGCGATGACGTGCACGTAGCGGCCACCCGACTCGTCCATGTAGTCACGGCGGGCGCCGGCGATGTCGGCGACCGCGGTGGCCATCGGCGCGTGGATGCCGAGCGCGGCACGGGTGGTGGAGGCAGCGCCGCCGCCGAACCCGACGAGCACACCGGCGGCACCGGTCCGCATGAGGTGCAGGGCGGCCGTGTAGGTCGAGGCACCGCCGACGATCACGGGGACGTCGAGCTCGTAGATGAACTTCTTGAGGTTGAGGGGCTCGGTGCTCTGCGACACGTGCTCCGCGGAGACGGTGGTGCCGCGGATGACGAACAGGTCGACACCGGCGTCGACGACGGTCTGCGAGAACTCCTGCGTGCGCTGCGGGCTGAGCGACCCGGCGACCGCGACACCGGCGGCGCGGATCTCCGCGAGCCGCGCGGTGATGAGCTCGGCCTTGACCGGCTCCGCGTAGATCTCCTGCATGCGCTTCGTGACGTTGCCGTCGGTGAGCGCACGGATCTCGGCGTAGTAGGGCTCCGGGTCTTCGTACCGGGTCCAGAGCCCCTCGAGGTCGAGGACACCGAGGATCCCGGCCTTGCCCATCTGGATGACCGTCGCCGGCGAGGCGACGGAGTCCATCGGCGCGGCGAGGATCGGCGCTTCGAACGTGAAGGCGTCGATCGACCACTGCACGTTCACGTCACGCGGGTCACGCGTGCGCCGCGAGGGGACCACCGCGATGTCGTCGAACGCGTACGCCCGACGTCCGCGCTTGCCTGCACCGATCTCGACTTCACTCACCCGGCAAGCCTACCGGTGGCCTACCGCGCGCGTCGTCGGCGGAGCATGCGGAGCGTCAGGCCGAGTGCGAGCGCCAGGACGATGAGCACGACGAGCAGCGCCGCCGCGACCTTCACGAGCAGTGCGGCACCGACGAAGAGCACGGCGAAGACGACCCAGACCAGGATGTCCATCGCGATGCTCGAGACGCGTTCCACCTGCGGAACGCTACCCGCATGGCGGAGCCGAGCCGAGCCTCCAGGCTGGGAGAGGGGCCGTGCGGCGCAGAAGCGACTTCGCACGACCCCTCTCGGTTGCCGG
Source organism: Curtobacterium sp. NPDC090217 (assembly GCF_044746705.1). Lineage (NCBI taxonomy): Bacteria > Bacillati > Actinomycetota > Actinomycetes > Micrococcales > Microbacteriaceae > Curtobacterium > Curtobacterium sp. NPDC090217. The sequence goes on from NZ_JBIVCR010000001.1 coordinate 258,877, forward strand.
TACCGCCCCCACAGCGGCACCGGCATGCCGACCCCGACTCGCGCTAGCGAGCGGCGTCGACGTCCTTCGCGAGCGTCCCCAGGTAGAGCTCGATGACCTTCGGGTCGTCGGCGAGCTCGCGCCCGGTGCCCGAGTACGCGTTCTTCCCCTGGTCGAGCACGTACCCACGATCGCAGATCTGCAGACAGCGTCGCGCGTTCTGCTCCACCATGATGATCGACACACCGGCCTTGTTGATCCGGCGTGTGCGGATGAACGTCTCGTCCTGGCGCACCGGGGACAGCCCGGCGGACGGCTCGTCGAGCAGCAGCACCTTCGGGTCCATCATCAGCGCCCTGGCCATCGCGACCGACTGCCGCTCGCCGCCGGAGAGCGATCCGGCGCGCTGGCCGCGGCGCTGGCCGAGCACCGGGAACAGGTCGTAGATGACCTCGAGCCGCTCGGCGAACTTCCGCGGCCGCAGGTAGAGCCCCATCTGCAGGTTCTCCTCGATGGACAGCGACGGGAACACGTTGTTCGTCTGCGGCACGAACCCGACGCCCGCCTGCACGAGCTTGTTCGCCTTCATGTTGGTGATGTCCTCGCCCTGCAGCGTCACCGAGCCGTCCCGCACGGAGACCAGCCCGAACAGCGCCTTGAGGAGCGTCGACTTGCCTGCTCCGTTCGGGCCGATGATGCCGATGAGCTCACCCGGGTAGCAGTCCAGGTCGCAACCGTTCAGGATGTTCACCCCCGGCAGGTACCCGGCGACCAGGCCGCTGGCACGCATCACCGGTTCCAGCGTGGCCGTCCCGGTTCCGCCGGTCTGCGCTCCGCCGGTCGGACTGGAGGCACGGGTCGGTTCCGCCCCGTTCGTCGCGTCGGTCATCGGGTCGCCTTCCCGTCGTCGGCGGAGTCCGCCGTGCTGTCTGCTGTCGTGTCCGTTGCGGGTGCCGGCGTCGTGTCCGTCGCGGGTGCCGCCGTCGTGTCCGTCGCGGGTGCCGTCTCGGTGGCACCCTCGACGGCGTCTTCCTCGGCGACCTCTTCGGCGAGTTCCTCGTAGGTCTCCTCGGTGAGGAGCGAGTCGTCACCGAGGTCGGTGTCGTGGTGCGCCCCGAGGTACGCGTCGATGACCGCCTGGTCGTCCATCACCGTGCTTGCCGGCCCCTCGGCGACGACGCGCCCCTCGGCCATGACGACCACCCAGTCCGAGATGTGCCGGACCATGTGCATGTCGTGCTCGACGAAGAGCACGGTCATGCCGTCGTCGCGGAGGGACTGGATGTGCCCGAGCAACGACTGGGTGAGCGCCGGGTTCACGCCGGCCATCGGCTCGTCGAGCATGATCATCGTCGGGTCGGACATCAGTGCCCTGGCCATCTCGAGGAGCTTCCGCTGGCCGCCCGAGAGCGATCCCGCGTAGTCGTCCTTCTTCTCGAGCAGCTTGAACCGGGCGAGGAGTTCCTCGGCCTTGGCGGTGATCTCCCGCTCACGGCGGCGCCAGACCGGCGCGATCAGCGCGGCGAAGAAGTTCTCGCCGGGTTGGTCCTTCGCGCCGAGCAGCATGTTCTGCATCACCGTGAGCCGCGACAGCGCCTTGGTGAGCTGGAAGGTGCGGACCATGCCGGCGCGGGCCACCTTGGCGGCGCCGGTGTTGCCGAGGGTCTTGCCGTTGAAGACCCAGCTCGCGTCCTTGCCGCTCGACGGCTTGTCGAACCCGGTGAGGAGGTTGAAGAACGTCGTCTTGCCGGCACCGTTCGGCCCGATCAACGCGGTGATCGAGCCGCGCTGGACCTCGAGGTGGTCGACGTCGACGGCGGTCATGCCGCCGAACTTCCTGGTGATGTTGTCGACGGTGAGGATGGCGTCGGGCTTCGCGGCGCCCGGCGTGTGCGCGACGGTGCTCGTGGAGGTCTCAGACACTGAACGTCAGCTCCTTCTTGTTCCCGAGGAGTCCCTGTGGACGGAAGACGATGAGCAGCATGAGCGCGACGCCGACGAGCACGTAGGAGAACTGCTCCGCCTGCTGCGCGTTCATGATCGAGTTGGGGATGAAGTCGCTCGCGAGCGTCCTGATCGCGAGCCGGACGACGAAGAACAGCACCGAACCGAGCACCGGCCCGAAGACCGTCGCCGCGCCGCCGAGGATGAGCGCGGTCCAGATGAAGAACGTCATCGAGCGACCCATCGCGTCCGGTTGCACCGAACTCGGCAGGACGTAGATGACCCCGGCGAGCGCTCCGAGCGCACCACCGAAGACGAGCGCCTGCATCTTGTACGAGTACACGCTCTTGCCGAGGGAGCGCACCGCGTCCTCGTCCTCGCGGATGGCCTTCACGACGCGGCCCCACGGGCTGCGCATGAGCAGGAAGAGCACGAGCGTGAAGAGGGCGACGAGTCCCCACCCGACGATGCGGATCCACCAGCCGTTCACGCCGTTGTTCGAGTACGTGAACCACAGGATCGTGGTCGTGCCGTCCGGCAGGAAGCTCAGCGCGTTGAACGGGTCGCGGTAGGCCGATCCGGCGATGCCGTTCGAGCCGCCCGTCGTCGTCGTGAGGAGACTCGACCTGCCGACCATGCGGATGATCTCCGCGCCGGAGATCGTCACGATCGCCAGGTAGTCGCCCCGCAACCGGAGTGTCGGGATGCCGAGGATGATCGCGAAGACGATCGCCACGAGCAGTGCGACGAGGACCGCCATCCCGAACGGCAGCCCGTTCGTGATCGAGATCGCGAAGCCGTAGGCGCCGAGCAGCAGGAACGCCGCCTGCCCCATGTTGACGAGCCCGGTGAGCCCGAAGTGCACGTTCAGCCCGATCGCGGCGAGCGCGAACGCTGCCGTGGTGGGTGCGAGTGCCTCCTGCGTCAGTGCGCTGAGGAGGTTGACGATGTAGTCCATGACGGCGCTCCCTTAACCGATCCGCTCGGCGCGACCGAAGATGCCCTGCGGCCGGAACAGCAGGATGAGGATGAGGATGACGAGTGCCGTGGCGTACTTGAAGTCACCGGGCAGCACCAGGTTCGTGAGCTCGACGACGACGCCGATGATCATCGACCCGACGAGCGCGCCGTAGGCCGTCCCGAGACCACCGAGGGTCACGGCGGCGAACATGAGCAGGAGCAGCTGCAGGCCGGTCTGCCAGTTCACGCCGTTGAGCACGAGGCCGAGCATCACGCCGGACAGTCCGGCGAGCCCGGCGGCGAGCGTCCACACGAACCGGATGACCCGGTCGACGTCGATGCCGGACGCCGACGCGAGCGCCGGGTTGTCGGACACCGCTCGGGTGGCACGGCCGAACCGCGTCTTCGCGAGGAACAACCCGGTCGCGACGAGCACGACGAGCGCGATGCCCATCGCCACGTAGGACTGCACCGTGAGCGTCACGCCGGCGAACGTCACCGTCGCGGGGTTGCTCTGCTGGATGCGGACCGTCGAGGCCCCGAAGAAGTACTGGAACGCGTACTGCGCCGCGATCGACAGACCGATCGTGACGATCATCAGCTGCGTCAGGCTGATCCGTCGGCGGCGCAACGGTTTCCAGATGACCATGTCCTGGAAGTACCCCGTCGCCGCACAGAGGGCCACGACGATGACGCCTGCCACCCAGACGTTCATGCCGAGCTGGTTCGCGAACACGTAGGCGAGGAGCCCACCGAGGGTCACCTGCTCACCGTGCGAGAAGCTCGAGAGGCCCGTCGTGCCGTAGATCAGCGAGAGACCGATCGACGCGAGCGCGAGGAGCAGCCCGAGCCGGATGCCGGAGACGAACTGCTGCCAGGCCCGCGCCGGTGTGACGCTCGTCGAGGCATCGCTCGTCGTCGCACCCTGCTGGTCGGACAGCTGGAAGATCTGCCCGGCGTTGGCGTTGAGGTTCGCCTGCACGGTGCGCTTCGCGTCCGCCGCGTTCGTCAGGAACTGTCCCTTCGGCAGCGTGTCCTGGTCGACGGTCACCGAGTACTGCCCGGCGGCTGGGACGCTGACGGACCAGCGGCCGGCGTCGGTCGTCGTCGACGTCGCGGTGAAGCCGCTCGGGCCGGCCACGTCGACGTCAACGCCCTCGGCCGGCTTCCGCTCGGAGTCGAGGATGGTGCCCTGGATGCAGCCGTTGGTCGGGCTGACGGTGCAGGGCTGGGTGCTCGAGGGCGCGGTGCTGGCGGATGCGCTGGGGGTCGCGCTCGCCGTGGCCGCGGTCGTGGCTCCCTGAGCAGGGAGGGTCACGGCCCAGTCGACGAAGAAGGTCGCCAGGAAGGCCGCGACGAGCACGACGACGAGCACCAGTCGGCGACGACCTGGCGCACCGGGGCGGAATCGGCGCAGCAGCGCAGATCCCGCAGGAGTGATGGATCCCACGGAAGAGCCTCTCGTTCGGATGCCGAGGAACCTATGGGGATTTTGTGTCACCCGTGTTTCCATCTCGTTCCCTGTGGAATTCGTGCCAGAACTGTGATGCTGTGCAGGGAGCTCCGAGGCGGGCCCGCACCGAGCCTCCAGGCCCGTGCCCATCCGGAATGCGCGGTCCGTCGCGCGCGTTAGCATGGTCTATCCGGAACCCACAGCTGCGTTCCCGGTGTCTGAAACCACTTCACTCGCCCACGAAGGGGACCCATGGACCAGCCGGATCCGTTCGGATTCATCGGACTCACGTACGACGACGTCATGCTCCTGCCGGGGTACACCGACGTCATCCCGAGCGAGGCGTCGACCGCGTCCCGGCTCACCAAGCGGATCACGGTCAACGTCCCGCTGCTCTCCGCGGCGATGGACACCGTGACCGAGGCACGCATGGCGATCGCCATGGCGCGCCAGGGCGGCATCGGCATCCTGCACCGCAACATGTCGATCGCCGACCAGGCCGCTGCGGTCGACAAGGTCAAGCGCTCCGAGTCGGGCATGATCACCAACCCGGTGACCACCAACCCGGACGCCACCGTCGCCGAGGTCGATGCGCTCTGTGGACAGTTCCGCGTCTCCGGCCTCCCCGTGGTGGAGGGCGACGGCACCCTCGTCGGGATCATCACCAACCGTGACATGCGGTTCGTGGCGCCGTTCGAGCAGCAGACCACGCTCGTGCGCGACGTCATGACCAAGGCGCCGCTCATCACCGCGCAGGTCGGCATCGACCCGGACGACGCCGTCGCGATCTTCGCCCAGCACAAGATCGAGAAGCTCCCGCTCGTCGACGCCGACGGCAAGCTCCGCGGGCTCATCACCGTCAAGGACTTCGACAAGAGCGAGAAGTACCCGGACGCCACGAAGGACGACGCCGGACGGCTGCGCGTCGGTGCGGCGATCGGCTTCTTCGGTGACGCCTGGGAGCGCGCGACCGCCCTGCTCGAAGCGGGCGTGGACGTGCTCGTCGTCGACACCGCCAACGGCCACAGCGCCGGCGTGCTCGACATGGTCCGTCGTCTGAAGGCCGACCCGGCGTTCGACGGTGTGGACGTCATCGGCGGCCAAGCAGCCACGCGTGAAGGAGCGCAGGCGCTCATCGACGCCGGTGTGGACGCCGTCAAGGTCGGTGTCGGCCCCGGCTCGATCTGCACCACCCGCGTCGTCGCCGGCGTCGGTGTGCCGCAGGTCACCGCGGTCTACGAGGCGTCCCTCGCCGCACGCGAAGCCGGCGTGCCGGTCATCGCCGACGGCGGGCTGCAGTACTCGGGCGACATCGCGAAGGCCCTCGTGGCGGGAGCCGACACCGTGATGCTCGGCTCGCTCCTCGCCGGCACCGACGAGTCCCCCGGCGACCTGGTGTTCGTCGGCGGCAAGCAGTTCAAGGCGTACCGCGGGATGGGCTCCCTCGGCGCTCTGCAGACCCGCGGCAAGAAGACCTCGTACTCGAAGGACCGGTACTTCCAGGCCGACGTCCCCTCCGACGACAAGCTCGTGCCGGAGGGCATCGAGGGCCAGGTGCCGTACCGCGGCTCGGTCGCGAACGTCGTGTACCAGCTCGTCGGTGGGCTCCGGCAGTCGATGTTCTACGTCGGCGGCCGCACGGTCCCCGAGCTCAAGGCGCGCGGCAAGTTCGTCCGCATCACGCCGGCCGGGCTCAAGGAGTCGCACCCGCACGACGTCCAGATGGTCGTCGAGGCGCCGAACTACCGCAGCTGACGCGCTCCGGCGCCCGAGACGCCCCCGTTCCCTCGAGACGCCGCCGAATCCGGCGGCGTCTCAGGCGGACGGGGGCGTCTCGCGTTTCCGAGGGTGCGCCGGCAGGCGTGCCGGAGTCCTCCACACGGGTCCTCAGGGGTGCACGGTCCACTGACGGCGTCGGGGGCCGGATGTGCGGGGCGCGGATCCCGGACGCTGAGGGGATGGACGTGCCGATCATCCGACTCCCGTCGTCGCTCAGCGACCCCGTCCGGCTGTTCCACGGCGCCGCGATGGAGCGTCGGGAGTGGGACGGACTCGACCACCTGGAGCGACGACGGCTCCTCGTGCGCGCTCGGTACGCCGCACTCACCGCGCCGGGGATCGTGTCCCACCGCTCCGCCGCCGCGCTGTGGGGAATGCCCGACGTCGATCCGCCCGACGTCCGGCTGCACCTGATCGTCCCGGGCGCGAAGCGGACGCACAGTGGTCGCGGTGTCGTCCGACACGTCGACGCACGCGGCGACCTCACCGCGACGAGCATCGACGGGGTGCCCGTGACGACCGTCGTCCAGACCGCCGTCGACCTCGCTCGGACCGGCACGTCGACGCAGGCCGTCGTGGTGTTCGACCACGTCCTCCGCCGGGGAGACTGTTCCCGCGACGACCTCGGACGCGCGCTCGACCCGCTCGACGGACTGCGCGGGATCCGGCAGGCCCGGGATGCCCTCGCGTTCGCCGATCCCGGGAGCGACTCACCCGGCGAATCGATCAGCCGTGTGACGCTGCGGAGCCTCCGGGTACCCACACCGGTGCTCCAGCAGGAGTTCACCACCGATGCCGGACGGTTCCGCGTGGACTTCTGGTGGCCCGAGCACGGGGTGGTCGGCGAGTTCGACGGTCGCGTGAAGTACGACGACCACGAGGTGGTCTGGCGCGAGAAGCTCCGAGAAGACGCGCTCCGTCGCCTGCCCCAGGTGCACGGGTTCGCACGGTGGACGATGCGCGAAGCACGCTCTCAGGCGGCTCTGGCCCTAGTCGTGCTCGCCGCCGGATTGCCGGTACCGCGAGCGGGCGTCATGCGTCACTGAGGCGTCGACGACGCGAGCCGGTACGCTCCGGTCATGGTCAGCGCCGTCTCGCACACCTCCATCGACTGCCGTGACGCGTACACGCTCTCCGAGTGGTGGCGGCAGGTGCTCGGCTACATCGACGTCGCCGACGACCCGAACGAGCCGGGCCACGAGGAGTGCATGATCCTCTCCCCCGACGGCTCCCACCACGTGCTGTTCATCCAAGTCCCCGAGGCGAAGTCCGTGAAGAACCGGATCCACTTCGACCTCCGCCCGACCGACCGCACCCGGGACGCGGAGGTCGAACGGCTGATCGGCATCGGCGCCGTCCAGCTCGCCGACCGCCGCACGCCCAGCGGCGGGTGGGTGACGCTCGCCGACCCCGAGGGGAACGAGTTCTGTGTCCTCCGCTCCCAGTCCGAGCTCGACTGACACCTCCGCCTGCCCGAAACACCTCCATCTGCCCGAAGCGCCGCCGAATTGCGCGGCGTCTCGGAACGAAGGCGGCGTCTCGGAACATTGGCGGCGTCTCGCAGCAGGAGCAGCAGTCGCCGCGAACCCGTGGAGACGCACAGCTTCTGTCACGGCTCGGTAACGAAACAGTTTGCGTACCGCCCCGTCACACGGGCGAAACACCCGGACCCTACTTTTGCTCGCATCCCCACACGGAGGCGTCGCACTCGACCCGATGCGGCTCAGCCTCCGTGCCGAGAAAGGGTTCCACGGATGATCAGAACCACCCGCGTCACCACGGCGCTGGCATTGGCGGGAGCGGCAGCGGTGCTGCTCGCGGCGTGTTCCACGGCCGGCAGCGCCGACCCGTCGTCGTCGGCTTCGGCAGCGAAGAAGGACCCGGCGTCGAGCTGCAAGGCACCGTCGTCACCAGGCACCGACGCGCTGAAGATCGGCACGATCCTGCCGCTCACCGGCTCGCTGGCGTACCTCAACCCGCCCGCCGAGTCCGGTGTCGGCCTCGCCGTCGAGGACATCAACTCCGCCGGCGGCGTGCTCGACAAGGACGTCACGATCGAGCCGCAGACGGACTCGGGTGACAGCACCGACATGACCGTCTCGAGCTCCGCTGCGACGAAGCTCGTCAACGCGAAGGTCCCGGTGGCGATCGGCGCCGAGTCGTCCTCGGTGACGCTCAACGTGATCGACCAGCTCACGAGCAACTGCATCGTGGAGATCTCGCCGGCCAACACGGCGACCGACCTCTCGGGCTACTCGTCGTACTACTACCGGACCGCTCCGCCGGACTCGGTGCAGGGTTCGGCGCTCGGCCAGCTCATCACCGGCGACGGCAACGCCAAGGTCGCGTTCCTGGTCTTCAACGACACGTACGGCACGGGCCTCCGCAACTCGGTCCAGAAGGCCGTCGAGGCCTCTGGTGGCCAGGTCGTCTACGGCGGCAAGGGCAAGGGCCAGGAGTTCCCGCCCGGACAGACCACGTTCTCGTCCGAGGTGACGGCCGCACTCGCGACCAAGCCCGACGCGATCGTCGTCCTCGCGTTCGACGAGACGAAGTCGATCATCCCCGAGCTGAAGTCGCAGAACGCCGACATGGCGAAGATCTACATGTCGGACGGCAACACGGCGGACTACTCGAAGGACTTCGACCCGGGCACGCTCGAGGGAGCGCAGGGCACGATCCCCGGTGCTTCGCCGAAGGACGAGCTGAAGCAGCGCCTCGTCGACTACTACAAGACGTCGTCGGGCAAGGACCTCACCGACTACTCGTACGCAGCCGAGTCCTACGACGCCACCACCCTCGCCGCCCTCGCAGCGGTGAAGGGCAAGGGCACCGACTCCGGCACGATCCAGGCCAACATGGCTGCGGTCTCCGGCGCGGACGGCGGCACCGAGTGCTCGACGTTCAAGGACTGCAAGGCACTCCTCGACGACGGCAAGGACATCCACTACACGGGCCCGTCCGGCATCGGCCCGTTCGACAAGAACAACGACCCGTCGACCGCCTACATCGGCATCTACAAGTTCGACGGTGACAACAAGCCGCAGTACCAGAGCGCGATCCAGGGCTCGGTCGCGAAGTAACCGCACCGCACCCCGCGAAAGCGACAGTCCCCGGCAGGGTTTCTGCCGGGGACTGTCGCTTTCACGGAACGACGGCACGCGGCACGCGGCACGACAGGACAGGACAGGCAGGCGGACGGGAGGCTCGGGGCGCGTCCGTCAGGCGGGCGCGGCCGGCAGGACGGTACGTCGGGCGCGGCGCGCGGCGGTGAACGAGTCCACGGACAGGATCACGAGGGCGCACCACACGATCCCGAAGCCGATCCACCGCGAGGTGCTCATCGCCTCGTGCTGGATCGTCACGCCCACGACGAGCTGCATCACGGGCGTCAGGTACTGCGTCAGCCCGAGCGTCGAGAGCGACAGCCGCCTGGCCGACGACGCGAAGAGCAGCAGCGGCACCGCCGTCGCGGGGCCCGCCCCGATCATGATCAGCGCGTGCACCCAGCCCTCGCTGCCGAACGTGATGCCGCCGCCGATCCCGGTGACGCCGAGCACGACCAACGCGCCGACCGCGAGCGGTGTGAGCCACATCGTCTCGATCGTCAGGCCGGAGAGCGCGTCCACGGTGCCGCCGACACGCTTCTTCACCAGGCCGTACAGCCCGAAGGAGAACGCCAGCGCGAGCGAGATCCACGGCATCTGGCCGTACCCGACGGCGATGACGACGACGGCCACGACGCTGATGCCGACCGCGGTCCACTGCGCCGGACGGAGGCGTTCCCGGAGCAGCACGACGCCGAGCGCGATCGTCACGAGCGGGTTGATGAAGTAGCCGAGCGCGGCCTCGACCGTGTGGCCCGTCGTCGTCGCGATGACGTACACGGTCCAGTTCACGACGATGAGCACCGCGGCGATCGCCATGACGCCCATCACCCGACGCTGGACGAGCAGGGACCGCGTCCGGAGCCACGACCGGGTGACGGCGATCGCGATCACGCAGAAGCCCAGGCCGAAGACGATCCGCCAGGCGACGATCTCGAAGGCGCCCGCGGGGGCCATCGCCGCGAAGAGCAGCGGCATGAGTCCCCAGAGCCCGTAGGCGACGATCGCCTGCACGACCCCGACGGATGCTTCGCTCCTGGCCACGCGCTCGGTCACGGACCAATGCTACGGACGTGCGCCGACACGACGGACGTGCCCCGGGCCTCCAGGCCGGAACGGCGAACGCCCCATCAGCCGGGAGCTGACGGGGCGTTCGTTCGTGGAGCGGGGTTCAGTGCTCGATGACCGCGAGGACGTCGCGAGCCGAGAGGACCAGGAGGTCTTCGCCCGAGTACTTGACCTCGGTGCCGCCGTACTTCGAGTAGATGACCTTGTCGCCGACGGCGACGTCGAGCGGGACGCGGTTGCCGTTGTCGTCGATGCGACCCGGACCCACGGCCACGACCTCGCCCTCCTGCGGCTTCTCCTTCGCGGTGTCCGGGATGACGAGACCGGAAGCAGTGGTCTGCTCCGCCTCGACCTGACGGATGACGATGCGATCTTCGAGCGGCTTGATGGTGACGGCCACGGTGACCTCTTCTTTCTCGGTACTGACTCGGTACAGATGAAAACCGGTTGGCACTACGCACACGAGAGTGCCAAGTCCAACTGTAGGGGGCCGCTGGCACTCGGTCAATCCGAGTGCCAGCGCATCCGTTGATGACAGGATCGTCTCATGGACGCCGCCGATCTCGCCCAGCTGTTGACCCCGGACGGGATGGCGCTGCTCGACCGTACGCCGAGCGTCTCCGACGACGGTGAGATCGTCCGCGTCGTCTCCCGGCTGCGGGCGGAGGGGCACGATCCCGGGCTCGTCGCCGCCGTGCTGACCCAGGCGAAGCTCCGGCAGAAGGCCAGGGGGAAGTTCGGCGACTTCGCGTCGCGGATGCTCTTCACCGAATCCGGGCTCGAGCAGGCCACCCGGCTGTCCGTCGCTGCCCAGCACGCCGGACGCTTCGCCGCGGCGGGGCTCCGTCGGGTGGCGGACCTCGGCTGCGGCATCGGCGGGGACGCGATGGCCATGGCGGCGCTCGACCTCGACGTGACGGCGGTCGACCGCGACGAGGTCACGGCGGCGGTCGCCACGTACAACCTCTCGCCGTGGTCCGATGCCCGCGTGGAGCTCGGGGACGCGGCCTCGTTCGACCTGTCGCGCGTCGACGGCGTCTGGATGGACCCCGCACGACGGACGGCCGGCCACGCGAACACGCGACGCCTCGTCGACCCCGACGACTGGTCGCCGTCGCTGGACACCGTGTTCGCGGCGGCGACGACCACGCCGACCGGGGTGAAGCTCGGCCCCGGGATCGACCGCGACCTCGTCCCGGACACCGCGGAAGCGCAGTGGACGTCCGTCGACCGCGAGGTCGTCGAGCTCGCACTCTGGTTCGGGCCGCTCGCACGCCCTGGCATCCGGCGCGCGGCCACCGTGATCGGGCCGCACGGCATCGCGGAGCTGACCGCGGCGGACGACTCCGAGGACGAACCGGCCGGGCCGATCGGCGAGTACCTCTACGAACCGGACGGGGCCGTCATCCGGGCGCGGCTGATCGGTGACCTGGCGCGGTCGATCGACGGGCACATGCTCTCCGACGGGATCGCGTACGTGACGTCCTCACGTGCGGTGACCACGCCGTTCGCGCAGGGCTTCCGGGTGCTGGACACGATGCCCCTCGACGTCAAGCAGCTCGCGGCACGGCTCGCCGCGGACGGGATCGGCACGGTGGAGATCAAGAAGCGCGGCGTGGACGTCGACCCCACCCAGTTCCGGAAGCGACTGCGACTGCGCGGCGGGTCCGGCCGGGTGACCCTGGTGCTCACCAGGCTCGAGGGCCGCCACACGGCGATCCTCTGCGAGCGCCTCACGTAGGGCGGGCGCACCCGACCTGTGCCGCTCTGTCCCCCGAAAGCGACAGTTTCCGCCCGGGTCTCTGGCGGAAACTGTCGCTTTGGCGGATGGTGGAGTGGGATGCGTCCCCGCCTCAGCTGATGAACGCGCCGGTCGAGCCGTAGTCGTAGTTGTCGTCGTAGTACCCGCCGCCGGAGTGCCCGATCGCGAAGACGACGACCACGATCCAGAGGATCCACACGCCGGTCATCACCCACCCGGCGATGATGCCGGTCAGTGCGAGGCCGCGACCCTGCTCGCCGTTCTGCTTGATCTTGCCGAGCGCCACGTGTCCGAGGATCGCACCGGCTGGGCCGAGCAGGATCGCGATGAAGAAGAACGGGATCGCGCCGAGACCGAACACGATCGACAGGATCGCGAGGATGCTCGTCTTCGGGCGCTGCGCGTAGGGCTGGTACCCGGCGTTGGAGTACGCGCCGGCGGGGGCGTAGGGGTTCGCGTAGGGCGCGGAACCGGGAGCGCCCTGCCCGGCGTACGGCGCCGAACCCGGAGCGGATGCGGCGTAGGGGTTCTGCGGTGCGCCGTACTGCGGCTGCTGCGAGGCAGCGTACGGGTTCTGCTGCTGCGGAGCGCCGTACTGCGGCTGCTGGGGAGCGGCGTACGGGTTCTGCTGCGGCGCACCGTACTGCGGCTGCTCCGGAGCACCGTACTGCGACTGCTGCTGCTGCTGCTGCTGCTGCTGCTGCTGCTGCGCACCGTACTGCGGCTGCTGCGGCGCGTACGGGTTCGGCTGCTGCGTGTCCTGGCCGTACCCGTTCGGCTCCGCCGCCGACCCGGGGGCCGGTGCCGATGCGGTCGGGTCCTGCGACGCCGGCTGCTGCCCGTCCGGCTGCTGTTCGCCCGGCTTCGGCCACTGGTTCTGATCGGACACGTTGCACCCCTCCCGACGACCCGTGCGGCCGTCGCTCCCGATCCTCCCACAAGCGCGGGGGCCGGGCTCAGACCTGAACGGTCGTCACCGGCAGCGTCGAGTCCGCGGCGATGCCGAGGTCGCTCGGCGCGTGCCCCTCGGCGACGAGTCGCGCACCGATGGCCGCGATCATCGCCCCGTTGTCGGTGCAGAGGTCGAGCGGGGGGATGCGGAGCTCGACCCCGGCTGCGGCGCAGCGGTCGATCGCGACCGCGCGGAGGCGCGCGTTCGCCACGACGCCGCCGCCGAGCAACAGCCGGTCCACCCCGGTGTCACGGCAGGCGTTGAGGGCCTTGGTGACGAGCACGTCGACGACGGCCTCGCGGAACGAGGCGGCGACGTCGGCCACGGGGACCTCGCGCCCCTCGTCACGGCAGCGCTCGACCCACCGCGCGACGGCGGTCTTCAGCCCCGAGAACGAGAAGTCGTACCGGTGCGCTGCCATGTCCTTCGGCAGGGTCAGCCCCCGCGGGAACCGAATCGCCTTCGGGTCGCCGTCCGCTGCCGCCCGGTCGATCTGCGGCCCGCCCGGGTACGGCAGGCCGAGGAGCCTCGCGACCTTGTCGAACGCCTCTCCCGCGGCGTCGTCGATGGTCTCACCGAGGAGCTCGACGTCACCGACGAGGTCGCGCACGAGCAGCAGCGACGTGTGCCCACCGGACACCAGGAGTGCCACGGTCGGCAGCTCGATCGCGCTGCCGTCGGCGCGCAGGACGTCCGCCCCGACGTGCCCGACCAGGTGGTTCACGCCGTAGAGCGGCTTGCCGGTGGCCACGGCGAGCGCCTTCGCCGCACCGACCCCGACCATCAACGCCCCGGCGAGCCCGGGTCCTGCGGTCACCGCCACGGCGTCGAGCTCGTCGAGCGTGACACCCGCCTGCGACAGCGCCTGCTCCAGCGTCGGGGTCATCGCCTCGAGGTGCGCGCGAGCGGCGACCTCGGGCACGACGCCGCCGTAGCGCGCGTGCTCCTCCATGCTCGACGCGATGACGTTGGCGAGCAGCGTGCTGCCCCGGACGATGCCCACCCCCGTCTCGTCGCAGCTCGTCTCGATGCCGAGCACCAGCGGTTCACGCATCGAGCGTCTCCTGTCCGATCGGGCCGGGCCCCTGCCTCGTGGGCGCGAGCGTCGCCCGCATCACCCACGCGTCGACGCCGTCCGGCTGGTAGTACCGCGGGCGGGTGGCGATGTGCTCGAACCCGAACGCCGTGTACATCGCCTGCGCGACGGGGTTGTCGGCGCGGACCTCGAGGAAGACCTCCTCCACCGCGCGACGACGAGCCTCGTCGAGGAGCTCGGTGAAGAGTGCCCGGCCGATGCCCCTGCCGCGGTGCTCGGCCGACACGGCGATGGTCTGCACGTCGGCGACCGGGTTGCCCGCGAGCGACGACAGTCCCGCGTACCCGACGACCGTCGGAGCGCCGTCGTCGGTGGTCTCGACGACGACGTAGTACCCGTGCGGCGAGTACAGCTCGCCGGACATCTGCGACGCCGACCACGCGTCCGTCGGGAACGAGGCGTGCTCGAGCCACATCACGTCGTCGAGGTCTTGCGGGTGGGCGCGCCGCAGGCGCAGCCCGTCGGGCAGGAGCCCGCCGGAGTCGCTCACTGCTTCACCCGCTTGGGCGCGCCCGGCATGGTGACGTCGGGGTCGCGCAGGTAGAGGGGGGTGTCGTCGGCGAAGGAACCGCCGGAGGCGAGCCGGTCCGCGGCGAGCGAGCCAAGCCTCCCGGCCGGGATCGTGACGGCGGTGACCCGCCGGAACCGACTGGAGGCTCCCAGCACGTCGTCCAGGTCCGCCGGCTTGGCGAGTCCGGGACCTGCGGTGCGCGCGCCGGTCTGGTCGTGGACGCTCCAGTAGACCTCGCGTCGGCGAGCGTCCGTCAGGACGACCAGCGGGCCGTCGTGCTCGGCGGCGACGGCGTCGTGGCTGACGAGCGGCAGGAACGGGACGCCGCGTGCCGCGGCGAACGTCCGTGCGGCCGCGATGCCGACACGCAGACCGGTGAACGGACCTGGACCCATCCCCGCGACGACGCCGGTGACGTCGGCGGCGGTGATCCCCGCGTCGTCGAGCACCCCCTGCAGGAAGGGGCCGATGACCTCGGCGTGCCGACGGGTGTCCTCCGTCGAACGCTCGGCGAGCACCTGTCGTGTCTCCGGATCGACGACGGCGACGCTCGTTCCGGCGGACGTGTCGATGGCGAGCAGCACCCGTCCATCGTAGGCGTCCGGGCGTCGACCAGGCTGTCCACCCTCCCTCTGGGGGCAGGACGACGCTGTCGGACGGATCCGGACGGCCGACAAGGGTCGATGCAGGCCGATCGGGTCGGCTTGCATCGTGCGGATCGTTCGGGTCGGTCCGCGCTGTGCGGGCCGTTCGGGTCGGCCCGCACCCCTCAGGGAGTGGAAGCGCATGCAGAACCGCACCACACGGGCCGCCCTCGCGGCCGTCGTCCTCACCGCGGCGCTGGTCGCCGTGCCGATCGGCAGCGGGTCCGTCGCCCAGGCCGGCACCACTTCCGGGAAGTTCGTGCAGACGTTCCGCGAGGACTTCTCCACGAAGGCGTCGAAGGGCAAGTTCGCCTCGGTCTACGCGAAGTCCTGGCAGCCGTACCCGGACGGGATGGGCGACGGCATGTACTGGTCCGGCACGCAGATCAGCGCGCACGGCGGGATCATGGACGTGTCGCTCGACGGCAAGCGTGGCGCGGCCGGCACCTTCGGGACGCCGAGCGGCGCGTGGAGCCACGTCGGTGGGAAGTTCACCGTCCGGGCCAGGGCCACCGGTGCCGACGGCAACGGCGCGGCCTTCATCCTGTGGCCGACCTCGAACGTGTGGTCGGAGGGCGAGATCGACTTCCCCGAGGGCAACTACGACACGTCGCCGACGTTCTTCCACCACTCGATGACTCCGGGGAACGAGGTCTCTGCCGTCACGGTGCCCACGAAGCTGTCGTGGCGGGACTGGCACACCTACTCGGTCGAGTGGATCCCCGGGAAGTCCGTGACCTACTCGGTCGACGGGCGCGTGCTGTGGACCGTCACGAAGGACGTCCCGACGACCCCGCACCGGTACATGTTCCAGACCGGCAACTGGGGGAAGTCCGGCCACCTCAACATCGACTGGGTGTCGACCGCCGTCTACAAGCCCTGACGGGGCGCGAGCTGCACGCCGGCCTTCCGCAGGTCCTTCCCGATCGCCGCGGCCAGGACCCGCTGCCCGGCGACCGTCGGGTGTTCGCTGTCCGACTGCAGCAGACCGTGCCCGCCCGCGATCGGCTGCCCGATGTCGACGTACTCGCCGTGCACGGCGGTCACCGCGGCCTCGAGCGCGTCGGAGCTCACCGAGACCTCGTCCGGGATGCTCCCCGGCTGGTCCCACAGGGTGCTCAGTCCGACGATCTCGGCGTGCGGGAGCGCCGAGTGGATGTCCTCGATCGTCTCGGAGGTCGCCCGCTGGATGTCCGCCGCGCTCTCGCCCATGTCGTTGTCCGACGACTGCACGATGACGAGCGTCGGCTTCGCGGCGACCGCCTGGGACACGAGTCCGTCGTAGTGGGTGTTGCAGGCGTCGCCGTCGTTGATGAAGCCGGCTCCGCTGCACGCGACGTTCGTGAGGGCGAAGTGCTCCTTCGCGGCGAGCACCGCGGGCCACGCCTGGTCCTCGCTGTCCAGGCCGTAGCCGGCCATGATCGAGTCGCCGATGGTGGCGACGCGCTGCGCTGATGCGGTCGGCGACGCGGTGCCGGAACCGGAGGCCTCTGAACGGATCGAGTGCGCCGCCCCGAGCGCGACCACGACGACCGCGACCCCGGCGGCGACGACGAGGATCCGGCGCATCTGCATGCGTCCACGGTAGCCACCGTCACCGGATCGTGATCGCCCGGCACCGGAACACGCAGGACCTTCATCAGGTCGCTGGTCAGAGCGTGATGCCCTCCCAGCGTGGACCGGTGGCCGTGACGACGACACGGCGGGGCTCGTCGGGGACGTCGTCGGGGTCGAGACCCGGAGCGAGCGTCGCAGCACCGGTCGCGCGGACGATCTCGACGTCGAGCACGCTGTCGCTGATGCCGTCGACGAACCCACGCCCCCACTCGACGACGACGATGGCACCGTCCCAGTCGAGGTCGAGGTCGTCGAGCTCGAGGGGGTCCGAGAGCCGGTAGGCATCGACGTGCACCAGGTCGGGCCCGGCCGTCGTGGGGTGCGTCCGTGCGAGGACGAAGGTCGGACTCGACACCTGGCCCCGCGCGCCGAGCGCCGCACCGAGTCCGCGTGTGAGCGTCGTCTTGCCGGCGCCGAGCGGCCCGGTCAGCACGACGAGGTCGCCGGCGCGCAGGACCGCGGCGATCCGGGCGCCGAGTGTGCCCATGTCGTCGGTCCCCGCGACGGTGGTGTCGAGCAGGACGGTCACGCCGGCTCGCCCCGCAGGTACTCGCCCACGCGCCCCTCGACGGAGTGCCCGGAGTAGACGCGCGGCACGCGGGAGCCGATGCGGCAGACGATCTCCTCGCCGATGGTGCCGAGCGCAGCACCCCACTCGAGCACGGTCGACTCGTCGCGCTCGCCCGTGCCGAAGAGCACCACCGTGTCCCCGGTCCGGACGTCGTCGTCCCCGACGTCGACGAGGAACTGGTCCATCGCGACCCGACCGGCGATCGGGTAGCGCTTGCCGGCGATCGTCACCTCGAGGCGCCCCTGCGCCAGCCGCGGGACACCGTCCGCGTAGCCGACCGGCACCAGCGCGAGGGTCGTCTCCGTCGTCGTGCGGTACGTGTAGTCGTAGGACACACCGGTGTCGACCGGCACGCGCTTGGTCTTCGCGACCGACGCGGTGAGCGTCATCACGGGCTCGAGCCCGAGGTCCGCCGCCGAGACGCCGTCGGCCCCGGGGATGCCGAACAGGTTCGCCCCCATCCGGACCATGTCCTTGCGGAACTCCTTGCGCTCGAGTCCGGCGAGCGATGCGGCGACGTGCTCGATCGGGATGTCGAGCCCGAGGTCCTCGGCGCGTTCGACCGCGTCCTCGAAGCGCCCGACGCTGGCGCTGTCGTCGTCCTCCGACGACTCGGCCAGGTGCGTGTACGCGGCGACGACCTCGATGCGCCCGGCACGCTGGGCGTCCCGTGCGGCCTCGACCAGGGCGGGCCAGTCGTCGACCGACGAACCGTCGCGGTGCAGCCCCGTGTCGAGTCCGAGGTGCACGCGGGCCGGACGCTGGTCGACGGCGTCCACGACGCGCTGCAGCTCGGGGACGTTCGAGACGCCGAGGTCCACGGCGGAGTCGATCGCGTCGCGGAAGTCGAGCGCCGGGTCGTGCTGCCAGGTGAAGAGGTGGACGTCCTCGCCGACGCCGATCGACCGGAGCCGGAGCGCGGCCGGGACGGTGAGGACACCGATCCAGCGGATGCCGGCGTCGACGGCGGCGAGCGCGATCGGTTCGAGGCCGTGCCCGTACGCGTCGGCCTTCATGATCGCCATGACCTCGACGGGGTCCATCCACTCGCGGACCAGGTCGAGGTTGGCGCGGTAGGCGTCGAGGTCGATCTCCGCCTGGCGCAGGGGTGCGCTCACGTCGTCCTCCGTTCGATGCTCCGGCCGAGTCGGGCGACCACCTCGTAGTTGATGGTGCCGACGGCCGCCGCCCAGTCCTCCACAGCAGGATCGCCGTTCGCCGGGTCACCCCAGAGCACGACCTCGTCCCCCACGGCGACGTCGGCGTCCCCGATGTCGATGTGCATGGCGTTCATCGCGACGCGGCCGACCACGGGGAACGTCCGATCGCCGATGCGGACCACGACGCGGTTGCCGAAGGCGCGGTCGAAGCCGTCGGCGTAGCCGAGGCCGATCACCGCGAGGCGGGTGTCCGACTCGGCACGCCAGGTGTAGCCGTAGCTGACGCCGTCGCCGGCCGGCACGACGACCGTGCGCAGCACCGACGCGGTCAGGCGCATCGCGGGTCGGAGCCCGAGGTCGGCCGAGGTGCGGTCGGCGAACGGGCTCAGGCCGTAGAGCGCGATCCCCACACGGGCGAGGTCACGACGGGTCTCGGGGACGGCCAGGCTCGCGGCGCTCGCGGCGAGGTGCACCATCGGCGGCACGATGCCGAACGCGCCGAGGCCGTCGATCGCGCGCTGCAGGGCGGCGTCCTGGTCGAGGTCGTCGGTACGGGAGGCGTTCGACAGGTGGGACATCAGCCCCTCGACCCGGGTCCTCGCGCCGTTCCGTGCGAGTCGCCCCGCGGTCTCGAAGAGCTCAGGCCACTCGGACTCGACGGCGCCGTTCCGGCTGAGCCCGGTGTCGACGCAGATGTGCACCTCGGGCACCTCGGAGTCGGCCGCCGCAGCGAGCTGGGACACGCTCGACACCGCGGGGGTGATGCCGTACTGGGCGGCGCGGCGGAAGTCCTCGTCCGGCGCGTGCAACCAGGCGAGGATCCGGACGCCCTCGTCGATGCCGGCCTGCCGGAGCGCGATGCCCTCGTCGATGTCGGCGACGCCGAGCCACTCGGCGCCGGCGTCCACGAACGCCCGGGCGGCGTCAGCCGCGCCGTGCCCGTAGGCGTTCGCCTTGACGACCGCGATGACGCCGGACGGTGCCACCTGTTCGGCGACCGTCGCGTAGTTGGCGATCAGTGCCTCCCGGTCGACCGTGATCCCGGTGAACGCACTCATCGAACAGTCCCCTCCAACACCACGAACGCCGTGGCGATCCCTCCATCATGGGACAGCGACAGGTGCACGCTCGTGACCCCACGCGCATCGGC
Organism: Curtobacterium sp. NPDC090217; assembly: GCF_044746705.1. Taxonomy (NCBI): domain Bacteria; kingdom Bacillati; phylum Actinomycetota; class Actinomycetes; order Micrococcales; family Microbacteriaceae; genus Curtobacterium; species Curtobacterium sp. NPDC090217. The sequence continues at coordinate 278,630 of NZ_JBIVCR010000001.1, forward strand.
GACCCGCCGCGCCTGCTGGTGCAGCGTCAGCGACGGGTTCCGCTGGTCATCGGAGACGACCTCGAGGTCCTGCCAGCTCAGTCCTGCGCTCGAGCCGAACGCCTTGATCAGGGCCTCCTTCGCGGCGAACCGCGCCGCGAGCGAAGCGATCGGGCGTGGTTCGCCGTCCCGGAGCAGCTCCCGCGACGTGAACAGGCGCGTGCGCATCGCGGGCGTGCGTTCCAGCACCTGCCCGAACCGCGAGAGGTCGACGACGTCGACCCCGATCCCGATGATCACCGTCCGACTACTCGACGGTGACCGACTTCGCGAGGTTGCGCGGCTGGTCGACGTCGAGGCCCTTGGCCGCGGCGAGTTCCATGCCGAACATGTGCAGCGGCGCGACCGCGAGCAGCGGCTCGAACAGCGGGGTCGCGAGCGGGATGCGGAGGACCTCGTCGGCGAACGGCAGCACCGCGGCGTCGCCCTCTTCGGCGATCGCGATCACCCGGGCGCCGCGGGCGCGGATCTCCTGGATGTTCGACACCACCTTCGGGTGCAGCGAGCGGGCGTCACGGGGCGACGGCACGATGACGAAGACGATCTGGCCCGGCTCGATGAGCGCGATCGGACCGTGCTTCAGCTCACCGGCGGCGAAGCCCTCGGCGTGGATGTAGGCGAGTTCCTTGAGCTTGAGCGCGCCCTCGAGCGCGATCGGGTAGCCGACGTGGCGGCCGAGGAACAGCACGCTGCGGGTGTCGGCCATCCACTTCGCGAGCTCGGCCACACCGGACGCGTCCTCGATGGTCTGCTGCAGCTTGCCCGACAGCCCCTCGAGCTCGGCGACCTGCTCGGCGATCTGCTCGGCCGTCAGCGTGCCGCGGAGTGTCGCGAGGTGCAGCCCGAGCAGGTACAGCGCGACGCCCTGCGCGAGGAACGCCTTCGTCGACGCGACGGCGACCTCCGGACCGGCGTGCGTGTAGATCACGGCGTCGGACTCGCGCGGGATCGTGGCGCCCTGGGTGTTGCAGATCGACAGGACCTGCGCCCCCTGCTCACGCGCGTACTTCACGGCCATGAGCGTGTCCATCGTCTCGCCGGACTGGCTGATCGAGACGACGAGCGTGCGGTCGTTCAGCACCGGGTCGCGGTAGCGGAACTCGTGCGCGAGCTCGACCTCCACCGGGATGCGGGCCCACTGCTCGATGGCGTACTTGCCGAGGATCCCGGCGTAGGCAGCGGTGCCGCAGGCGATGACGATGACGCGGTCGACCTGCTGCAGGCGCTCCGCGATCGGGTCGAGGTCGGTGAGCGTGACGGCGCCGTCGTGCACGCGGCCGAGGATGGTCTTCGCGACCGCCTCAGGTTCCTCGCTGATCTCCTTCGCCATGAAGGACGACCAGCCGCCCTTGTCCGCGGCCGAGGCGTCCCAGTTCACCTCGAACTCGTTGCGGTCCGCGGGGGTGCCGTCGAAGTGGACGACGTCGACACCGTCGGGGCGGATCGTCGCGATCTCGTCCTGCCCGATCGACAGCGCACGCTGCGTGTAGGCGACGAACGCCGCGACGTCGGAGCCCATGAAGTTCTCGCCGTCGCCGAGACCCACCACCAGCGGTGAGTTCCGGCGGGCGCCGACGACGACGCCCGGCTGGTCGGCGTGCACGACGAGGAGCGTGAACGCCCCCTCGAGCCGTTGCACGGTCTGCTGCATCGCGCTCGTCAGGTCGCCGGTCTCGCGGAGCGCCCGGGCGACGAGGTGTGCCGCGACCTCGGAGTCGGTCTCGCTGAGGAACTCGACGCCCTCCGCCGCGAGTTCGTCGCGGAGCGCGGAGAAGTTCTCGATGATGCCGTTGTGGATGAGCGCGAGCTTGCCGCCGTCGGCGAGGTGTGGGTGCGCGTTCTCGTCCGTCGGGCCGCCGTGGGTCGCCCAGCGGGTGTGGCCGATGCCCGTTCCGCCGTCGGCGATCGGGTGCGCGTCGAGCTCGTCGACGAGCACCTGCAGCTTGCCGGCCTTCTTCGCCGAGCTCAGGTCACCGGCCGGGTCGATGACCGCGATGCCGGCCGAGTCGTACCCGCGGTACTCGAGCCGACGCAGGCCCCCCAGGAGCACCTCGGTGCTGCTGTTGCTCCCGACGTATCCAACGATTCCACACATGGCGTCGATCCTACGATGGAGCCGGGGTCGCTCACTGCGAAGCAGCAGAAGCCGGGGATACCGTGACCGACATGGGACGCTTCGACGAGATCGACATCACGACGCTGCACGGTGAGCACACCACGTTCGGCGCCTTCGCGGACAAGGCGGTGCTCGTGGTGAACGTGGCGTCGCGCTGCGGTCTCGCACCGCAGTACGAGCAGCTCGAGGAGCTGCAGAAGACCTACGGCCCGCGGGGCTTCACGGTGCTCGGGTTCCCGAGCAACCAGTTCCTGCAGGAGCTCGGCTCGTCCGAGGCGATCGACGAGTACTGCTCCACCACGTGGGGCGTGACGTTCCCGATGTCCGAGAAGGTCAAGGTGAACGGCGGTGGCGCGCACCCGCTCTACAAGGAGCTCAAGCAGACACCGGACGCCGCCGGCAAGGCCGGTCGCGTGATCTGGAACTTCGAGAAGTTCCTGGTGGCGCCGGACGGCACCGTCACCCGGTTCCGCCCGACGACGAAGCCAGACTCCCCCGAGGTGATCGCGGCCATCGAGGCGGCCCTGCCCGCCTGAGCCGTCGCGCCCGGCGCGACCACGGTTCCGGACGGGAGGCTCGGATCACGTCCGCCGCGTCGCCCACCTGCACCGCGCCTCCCGTCTACGCTCGTTCCCATGCCGATCCCGGAGACCGCCGTCGCGCACCCCACCCCCTTCGTGGAGATCCCTCGCGGGGAGTGGTCGCAGCTCGCCCCCAAGGAGCACCTCTCCCTGACCGAGACGGAGATCGTGCAGCTCCGAGGCCTCGGTGACCGCCTCGACATGCAGGAGGTGCAGGAGGTCTACCTCCCGCTCTCCCGCCTGCTCACGCTCTACGCCGCCGGCGCGCGGAACCTGCACGCGGAGACGAGCCGCTTCCTCGGGGAACGGGCCGGGCGCACGCCGTTCGTCATCGGCGTCGCGGGCTCGGTCGCCGTCGGCAAGTCCACGGTCGCACGGCTGCTGCGCGAACTCACGAAGCGCTGGCCGGACACCCCGCGCGTGGAGCTCGTCACGACGGACGGGTTCCTGTACCCGAACGCCGAGCTCGAGCGCCGCGGGATCATGGACCGGAAGGGCTTCCCGGAGTCCTACGACCGCCGTTCCCTGCTGCGCTTCGTCAGCCAGGTGAAGAGCGGGGCGACCGAGGTCCGGGCGCCGTACTACTCGCACCTCGTCTACGACATCGTGCCGAACGCCGAGATCGTCGTGCGGCAGCCGGACATCCTCATCGTGGAGGGCCTCAACGTGCTCGCGCCGCCGGTGCACGGGCGGCTGGCGCTGTCCGACCTCTTCGACTTCACGATCTACGTCGACGCGAAGACCAAGGACATCGAGTCCTGGTACGTCGACCGCTTCCTCGCCCTGCAGGAAGAGGCGTTCTCGAGCCCGGACTCGTTCTTCCACCGGTTCGCGTCCCTGTCCCGGTCGGACGCCGTGGAGACCGCCACCCAGGTCTGGCGCGCGATCAACGAGCCGAACCTCGTCGAGAACGTGCTCCCCACGCGCTCGCGGGCGACGCTCGTGCTGAAGAAGGCCGCCGACCACAAGGTCTCGTCGGTCCTCCTCCGCAAGATCTGAGGCGGAGGGGCGGCGGGGCCGCGCTGGGCTGAGTTGCGCCCAGCCACGAACATCGCGCCCCGTCCCGACGGGGCGCGATGTTCATGGTGGGGTGCGAAATGGACCGGGCCGGCCCCAGCCGGACGCTCCTACGCGGCGTCGAGCGCCAGGCGGTCGGACACGACCGCGGCGAGCTCCTCGGCGATCCGCTGGGCGTCGTCCTGCGAAGCGGCCTCGACCATGACGCGGACGACGGGCTCGGTGCCGGACGGGCGCAGCAGCACGCGGCCGGTGTCGCCGAGCGACTCGGTGGCCGATGCGACGGCGTCCTGCACACCCTGGTCCGCCAGGCCGTGCCGGTCGACGCCCTTCACGTTGAGCAGCACCTGCGGGAACACCGTCATGCACGACGCCAGCTCGCCGAGCGTCTTGCCGGTGCGCGCCATCTCGGCGACGAGGTGCAGCCCCGTGAGGATGCCGTCGCCCGTCGTGGCGTACTCCTGGAAGATGATGTGCCCGGACTGCTCGCCACCGAGCGAGAAGCCGCCGGCGTTCATCTTCTCGAGCACGTAGCGGTCTCCCACTCCGGCTTCGATCACGGTGATGCCCGCGTCCGCCATGGCGCGCTTGAGTCCGAGGTTCGACATGACCGTCGCGACGAGCGTGTCGTCCTGCAGGTGTCCGCGCTCCTGCAACGACAGCGCGAGGATCGCCATGATCTGGTCGCCGTCGATCGCGTTGCCGTCGGCGTCCACCGCGAGGCAGCGGTCCGCATCGCCGTCGTGGGCGATCCCGACGTCGGCGCCGTGCTCGAGCACCGCACGCGCGAGGTTGTCGATGTGCGTGGACCCGACGCCGTCGTTGATGTTGATGCCGTCGGGGTCGGCGCCGATCAGCGTGACCTCGGCACCCGCGTTGACGAAGACCTCCGGCGAGACGCCGGCAGCGGCACCGTTCGCACAGTCGAGCACGACGTGCAGCCCGTCGAGACGGTGCGGCAGCGTGCCGAGCAGGTGCACGACGTAGCGGTCCTCGGCATCGGCGAACCGGGTGATGCGACCGACGTCGGCGCCGGTGGGGGTCGGTGCCGAGTGGTCGTGCATCGCCGCTTCGATGCGGTCCTCGACCTCGTCGGGGAGCTTCCGGCCGCCTGCGGCGAAGAACTTGATCCCGTTGTCCGGCGCCGGGTTGTGCGACGCGGAGATCATCACGCCGAAGTCGGCGTCGATGTCCGCGACGAGGAACGCGGCAGCAGGGGTGGGGATGACCCCGGCGTCGAGCACATCGACGCCGGCGGAGGCGAGCCCGGCCGCGACAGCGGCACCGAGGAACTCGCCGGAGACGCGCGGGTCGCGCGCCAGGACCGCGCGGGGGCGCGGTCGACCGGACGCCCGGCGGGCGTCGGCATGGTGTCCGTGTGTGAGAACGGCCGCGCTCGCCTGGGCAAGACCCAGTGCGAGCGCGGCCGTCAGCTCGCCGTTGGCGAGACCACGAACCCCGTCGGTACCGAACAGACGCGGCATTGCGATCCTCAGCCGGTGACGACTAGCGCTTCGAGAACTGCGAAGCCTTGCGGGCCTTCTTGAGACCGGCCTTCTTGCGCTCGATGACGCGGGCGTCACGGGTGAGGAAGCCGGCCTTCTTGAGGGTGGCGCGGTTGTTCTCGCGGTCGATCTCGTTCAGCGTGCGTGCGATCGCGAGGCGGAGGGCACCGGCCTGACCCGAGGGGCCACCACCCGTGATGCGGGCGGTCACGTCGTAGGCGCCGAGGAGCTCGAGCACCTTGAACGGGTCGTTGATGAGCTGCTGGTGCAGCTTGTTCGGGAAGTAGTCCTCCAGCGAACGGCCGTTCACCGTGAACGAGCCGGAGCCCGGAACGAGGCGAACGCGCGCGATGGCCTCCTTGCGGCGCCCGACGGCACCGCCGGAGACGTTGAGGATCTGACGGGGAGCGGCCTCGGCAGCGGCGGGTGCGCTCTCCGTGGTGAAGCTCTCCGGGGTCTGGTCGAGGGAATCAGCGATCTGAGCCATGAGTTTCTCTATGTCCTTGAAGTCGTCGTGGCCGGAACTACTGTGCGACCTGGTCGAAGGTGTACGCCTTGGGCTGCTGCGCGGAGTGCGGGTGCTCCGCGCCGGCGTAGACCTTCAGCTTCTTGAGCTGCTCGCGACCGAGGGTGTTCTTCGGCAGCATGCCGCGGATCGCCTTCTCGACGGCGCGGGTGGGGTGCTTCTCGAGCATCTCCGGGTAGGAGGTCGCCGTGAGGCCGCCCGGGTAGCCCGAGTGGCGGTAGTAGACCTTCTTCGCGAGCTTGGAGCCGGTGAGGGCGACCTTGTCCGCGTTCACGATGATGACGTAGTCACCCATGTCCATGTGCTGGGCGAAGGTGGCCTTGTGCTTGCCGCGCAGGAGCGCAGCGGCGTGGGTGGCGAGACGGCCGAGGACGACGTCGGTCGCGTCGATGACGATCCAGTCGTGCTGGACGTCTGCCGGCTTCGGTGAGAACGTGCGAGTCACAGGAGTGCTGCTTTCGTGTCGAGGTGAGGAGTCCGTGAATCCCGCTCCGGTCGGGGTTCCCCGCGGCAGAAGCCGGCGGAACGCCCGGGTGGAGGGCTCATCTGACTGTCCGGCGCACATGGCGCGCAGACCAAGGTGAGAGCCTACCGGACCGGCCTCCCGCTGGTCAAACGCGGCCGGATCGGTCCGGGTGGCCGAATCGCGCGTAGGAGGTCGAAACGCGCGTACGTGGCCCGGACTTCCGACCACCTACGCGCGTTTCCGCTTTCCACCGCGCACGCCATGGGTTGCAACGCGCGCACACGGCGGACGGGAGGCACGGTGCCAGCTGGCACCGTGCCTCCCGTTCGGCATCTGGTCACGCCCAGGGCGAGACTCGCGCCCGGCGACGGTCCTCGCGGCCCGCACCGCGAGGGCCGTCCCTCACGCTGAGACTCGGCCCCGCACCCCACGGCGGCGGCGCGCCACCAGCACACCGGCACCAGCGGCGAGCAGCAGCAGCGCTGCGGCGATCCCACCCGTGAGGTCGGCACCCGTGAACGCCAGCGCACCCGTGACCGGATCGATCGTGATCGTCGTCCACCCGATCAGCGTCCCGTCAGCCACCGTCACCACGATCCGGTGCGGCCCCGCCGGAGCATCCGCCGGGATCGTCACCCGCACGCTCCCGTCAGCCGCGACCGTCACCGTCCCGAGCAGCGTGGGCGTGGAGAACATCCACACGCTCACCCGCTGCCCAGCGTACTGCGCCCCCACACCGATCGTGATCGTCTCCCCCGGACGCGCCGACGACGGCGCCGACACCGTTCCACGGTTCGCATCCGTCAGCGACGACTCCGACGGAGCAACCGGCGCCGAACCAGCACCAGGAGTCGGAGCCGGGGTCTGACCGGCACCCGGAACCGTGCCAGGGTCCGACGGGCCGGTCGGATCGGTGCCCGGGTCCGTGGGGTCCGTGCCCGGGTCCGTCGGGGTGGTGTCGCCGGTCAGGTCGAAGCCGACCAGGATCGGGTCGTGGTCGCTCGCCCGGTACACGTCGTCCGTGTACAGGTTCGTCGCGTTGTAGTTGTAGCGGCTGTACTCCAGCGCCACCGACTCGACCGAGTTGATGTTCCAGATGTCCACACCCGTCACCGTCGCGAGTGCCGCTGGCGAGGCGAGCACGTGGTCGAGCGACCCGCTCAGGCCGCTGTACACGTACGACCACTCCGACGAGTCGAGCGCCGGCCCGAGGTCCGTGTAGCCGGCATCGTCGAGGACGACCATCGGGTCCTCCTGGCTGTAGGCGTTGAAGTCGCCGAGCATGAACACCTTGTCGGTGCCGTACTGCGTCTGCATCTTCGTGGAGAACGCGGCGAGCGCCGTCGCCTGCTTCACGCGGTCGGCGTTCGACGCCCCCTGGCCGTCACCCTGGTCGGCGTTCTCGCCGGTGCCGGACCCCTTCGACTTGAAGTGGTTCGCGATCACGAGGAACTCGTCGTCCGCCGTGCCCCCGACCGGACGGAACGCGTCCGCGACGGGCTGACGGGCGTTCGTGAACGCCGGGTCGATGAGGATCGTCGACTCTCCCGTGGGTGCGACCCGGTCCTTCTTGTAGATCAGTGCCAGGCGGATGACGTCCTCGCTCGCGGGGAGCGTCTTCGGGGACTTGACGTACGCCCAGGTGTCGGCACCGGTCGCGGCGTTGAGCGCGCCGACGAGGGTGGCCACGGCGGCGTCGCGGTCCTGGCCGAACTCGGCGGAGTTCTCGATCTCCTCGAGCGAGACGACGTCGGCGCCGAGACCGTTGATCCCCTTGACGATCTTGACCTGCTGGCGCTCGAAGTCCTCCTGCTCGGCGGCGCCGCGGGCGTCACAGCCGGAGTTCACCGTGACGGGGTCGCCGTCGCGGTCCGTGTAGTACGAGCAGCCGGTGAGCTGGTCGCCGGTCGTCGGGAAGTAGTTGAGGACGTTGAAGCCGGCGAGCTTGAGGTCGCCGCCGACGTCCTGGGGCTTCGCCGTGCGGACGTTCGAAAAGGTCGCGGGCAGATCGGTCTTCGCGGTCGCGCCGGTGATCGGCGACGTGGGTTGGAACTTCCACGAGTCGTTGCGGTAGTCGAGGACGACGGGCTTCGTGAAGGTCGCCGCTGCTCCGACGGTCACGGGCCCCTGCGTCAACCAGGACACCGGGATCGACTTGTTCGCCTGGGTCAGGAAGTTCGTGCTGCCGCCGTCGTCGAGCGTGACCTTGCGGGCGGCGTTGTCGGCCTCGACCGCCTTGGCCGCTGCACTGCCTGGACGGGCGACCTCGGTGGGCTGGATCAGCCGCTTCGTGCCCGACGCCAGGACGATCTCGCCGTACTGGTTCGTCGTGTAGTTGTCGGCGACGGTGTAGTCGCCCTGCGGTGCGACGAGCATGCTCTCGAGGGACTCGCGCTGTGCGTCCGAGGCCGGGAAGGCAACGGTGGCGGGCTGCGGAGCCGGCACGGTCTCGGTGAGCTTCGTCATGCCGCCGGCGGCGACGTTGAGCTCGGTGAGGCCGTAGTACTCGCTCACCGAGCCGGTGAGTTCGACGTAGTCGCCCGCTGCGACCCGGGACGCGGTGGCCGAGGAGAACACGAAGACGCCGTCGGACGCGGTGTGCGTGCCGAGGTCGATCGCACCGCCGGTGCCGGGGGTCTGCACGGTGTAGCCGTTGAACCCACCGGTGGCGTACACGGCGGTGACAACGCCCTTCGTGACGACGGTCTTGCCGACGTACGGCGAGGTGTCCGTCGTGCCCTGCAGCTGCGCGATGGTGACGGCCTCGGCAGGAGCACCGGGGTCTGTCGGCTCAGTCGGGTCCGTCGGGTCCGTCGGCGTCGTCGGCGCGGTCTCGCCGGCTGCGTTCGTCGGCGTGAGCGTCGTCGTGACGGAGAAGTCCGCGGCGTTGTCGTCGCTGTCGACCGTGCCCTGGCGAACCAGGCCGTTCGGGACGGTGTTCCCACCGTCGACGGTGCGCACATGACCCTCGAAGGTGTTCGACGCACCGTAGCCGAGGAGGTCCACGACCCCGGCGGTGTCCGCCGCGAGCGCGCCGGTCGGCAGGGTGAGCGCCTGGGACTGGTCGGACAGGACCAGCGTGCCCGTGGTGCCCGAGGTGTTCAGGGTCGCGGTGTCGTCCGCGGCGGGCAGATCCGCACCCGTCGCGCCGTTGCCCGCCATCGTGACGAGGAACGTCCCGTTCGCGGGGACGGTGCCCGCGAGGCCGCTGGTGCTGAACGCGGCCGAGCCGGTCGCCGAGCGGTACTGCAGCGACCAGCCGTCGACCGAGACCGGGGCGTCGGTCGGGTTCGCGATCTCGACGAACTTCTTGTTGAAGACGGCGTTCGCGCTGCCGCCCTTCAGGTAGGCCTCGGCGATGACGAGACCCGTCCCTGCGGTGTTCGCACTGGCGACGGAGACGGAGGCGAGTGGCGCTGCGAGGAGTGTCGCGGCCACCGTGGCGCACAGCAGAGTGCGGCCGACGATCTTGGGCATGCTGACCTTCTGGTCGGAGACGTGGATGGTCAGACCGTACCGACCTGCAGAGTCCCTCAGGTTGCGCCCAGGTAAATGATTGCGATCGACAACATCGTCGTCGGCCTCACTCCCCGGCGAGGAGGCGCAGCACCATCACGCCCGCGGTCACCACGTACCAGCCCGCGAGGTTCCCACGCTTCTTCGCGAGCACCAGCGACGGTGCGGCTGTCGCGCCGGCCACGGCGAGCGCGATCCAGCGGATCACCGGATCCTGCCCGGCCACCCCGACCGTGAACAGGGCCACCGTGGCGACGACGACGAGGAACGCGACGAGGGCCTGCCTGGCACTCCACGGCGTCGGCGGCTGCGTGTCAGGGGCACGGAGGACGTCGTCGGGTTCGCGCATCGGTCCAGAATGTCACATTCCACCGGTCATCACGACCCGACGGGTACCCACTCCCGCCCGACCCGGTGCACCGCCGGCCCGTGCCCCGGCAGCACGATCTCCGGGATCGGCAGCGCGCGGGCGGACTCGAGCGCCACTGCCTGGTCCGCCGTGAAGAACGGCGTGATCATCCGCGGCCTGGGCGTCCACGACGCCGGCTGCGTGTCGTGCCGCGAGACGACCGCGTCACCCGTGACGATCGCGTCCGCGGCCGGCAGCAGGTACGCGGTGGACCCGTCGGTGTGCCCGGTCGCCGGGAACGGCGTGATCGCCCGGCCCTCGAAGTCCGCTCCAGTGAAGGCCCGGACGCTCGGTACCGTGGTCGGCCGGAGCGCGTCGGACCGGATCGCGCGGGCGAGCCACCTGAGCACCCGCGCCGACGCCAGCCGGCCGCCGATCTCCGCCGGCGTGACCTGCTGCCGCGAGGGTCCTCGGACGTTCGACAGCTCGTCCGCGTGCGCCAGGACCTCGACGTGCGGGTGCTGTTCGAGGATGCCGGGGATGCCACCGACGTGGTCGACGTGTCCGTGCGTGACGTAGATGCGGCGGAGGTCGTCGAGATCGTGTCCGGCGTAGCGAACGGTGTCCAGCACCAGGTCGGTGTCAGCTGGGTAGCCGGCGTCGATGAGGGCGACGCCGTCTTCTTCCGCGAGGACGACCCAGTTCGAGACGGGGCCCTCGACGAAGACCACCCCTGGTGCCACGGAGACGACGGACCGGGGTTCGCTGGAGCTCATCCCCCGACGCTATCCGAGCCGGACGGTGCGGAGCGCCGCGCCCGCGTCTGCGATGCCCGCGCGGCGAGCTCGTCGTCGGCCGGGTAGCCCACCTCGGTCAGGGTGAGACCGCGTGCCGGCGCGACCTTGAAGGCGCTGGTCCGCTCCCCCGCGATGCGCAACTCCTCGAGACGGTCCGGTCCGAAGCGCCCCTCGCCGACGGCGATGGTCGCCCCCACCATCGCGCGCACCATCGAGTGGCAGAAGGCATCGGCCTGGAGGCTCGCCACCAGCACGCCGTCCGGCTCACGGTCCCAGCGGAACTCCTGCAGCGTCCTGATGGTCGTCGCGCCGTCGCGCGGCTTGCAGAACGCCGCGAAGTCGTGCAGCCCGAGCAGTGTCAGCGCACCGCGCTCCATCGCTCCCGGGTCGAGATGCCCCGGGTACCAGGTCGTGTGCCCCCGACGGAGTGGATCGCGGGGTGCGTCGAGGTCCGCGACGCGGTACGTGTAGCGGCGCCAGAGCGGGGAGAACCGGGCGTCGAACCCGTCGGGCGCGATCGAGACCCGGCTGACGACGACGTCCCCGAGCGGCCCCGCGAGCCCGTTCAGGCGCTTGACGAGCCCGTCCAGCGGCGAGCGCCCGGATCCCCGCTTCGTGCTGAGCGCACCCCACTGCTCGGCGGACAGGTCGAGGTGCGCGACCTGCCCGGTGGCGTGCACTCCGGCGTCGGTGCGTCCGGCGACGGTCAGCTGCGGCGCGCTCCCCCAGCGGCTGAACACGGTGACGAGCGCGTCCTCGAGCGCGCCCTGCACCGTCCGCAGTCCCGGTTGCTTGGCCCACCCGGAGAACGCGGCGCCGTCGTACGCGACGTCGAGCCGCAGCCGCACCCCGCTCTGCAGCCCGTCGCTCTCGCTCACACCCCAACGGTACCGATGTCAGCGCCGCGTCAGTGCCGTGTGAGCGCCCGGCGGCAGCATCGTCCTCGACATCGACGAAAGGAACTGCGATGACGACGACACCACTCGCGGTGGAGGCCACCGGCCTCGTCAAGACCTTCGGGCAGAACCGCGCCGTGGACGGAGTCGACCTCCGCGTCGAGGCCGGCACCGTGTACGGCGTGCTCGGCCCGAACGGCGCCGGCAAGACGACCACGATCAGCATGCTCGCGACCCTGCTCAAGGCGGACGCCGGCGAAGCCAGGATCTTCGGCCACGACGTCAGGCGGGAGCCCCAGGAGGTCCGCCGGCTCATCGGCGTGACCGGCCAGTACGCCAGCGTCGACGAGACGCTGAGCGCGACCGAGAACCTGGTCGTGTTCTCGCGGCTGCTCGGGCTGTCCCGGGCCGAGTCGAAGCGGAAGTCCGCCGAGCTCCTCGAGCGGTTCGGCCTGACCGAGGCGGCGAAGCGTCCGCTGAAGAACTTCTCCGGCGGCATGCGTCGTCGGCTCGACCTGGCGGCGAGCCTCATCGCGCAGCCGCCGCTCATCTTCCTCGACGAGCCGACGACGGGCCTCGACCCGCGGACCCGCGCGCAGATGTGGGACACGATCCGGGAGCTCGTCACGACCGGCTCGACGGTGCTCCTGACGACGCAGTACCTCGACGAGGCCGACCAGCTCGCCGACCGCATCGCCGTGATCGACCACGGCAGGGTCGTCGCAGAGGGCACCGGCGACGAGCTCAAGGCGTCGATCGGCACCGCGTCGCTGCAGCTCCGGCTCGCCGATGCGCTCCGACTCGACGCGGCGAGGACCATCGTGCGCCAGACGCTCGGCGTCGACGCCGTCGCGAGCCCCGAGGGGTCCCGGCTGACCGCGCCGATGGCCGAGCCGGACCGTGTCACCGACCTGCTCGTGTCGTTCCGCGACGCGGGCATCTCCCTCGCCGAGATGAGCGTGCAGAAGCCGACGCTCGACGAGGTCTTCCTGACCATCACGGGCAAGCCGACCGCCGACGCGGCGGACGAGGACGCCCAGCGCGAGCTCGAAGGGAGCATCGCATGACCACGCTCACCCCGCAGGCTCCGACCACCCCACGCATCACCCCGCGACCCGGGGTCGGCGGCACGGGCATCGGTGCCACGATCCGGCAGTCCTTCACGATGGCGTACCGCGGCCTGATCAAGGTCCGTCGCACCCCGGAGCAGCTCTTCGACGTGACGCTGATGCCGATCGTCTTCACCGTGATGTTCACGTACATCTTCGGTGGCGCGATCTCCGGCAACGTGGCGTCCTACCTGCCGATCATCATCCCGGGCATCCTCGTGCAGACGAACATCACGTCGTCGATCGTCACCGGCGTCCAGCTCCGCGAGGACATGGACAAGGGCGTGTTCGATCGCTTCAAGTCGCTGCCGATCGCCCGCATCGCCCCGCTGGCCGGAGCGCTGCTCGCCGACACCGTCCGCTACGCCATCGCGACGACGATCACGTTCATCACCGGCTTCGCGATGGGACTCCGACCAGAGGGCGGCTTCGGCGCGGTGGTCCTCGCCGGTCTGCTGGTCATCGTCGTCGCGTGGGCGATCAGCTGGATCTTCGCCTACTTCGGCGTCGTCGCCCGCACCGCGTCGAGCGTCTCGGGCATCTCGAACCTCGTGCTGTTCCCGCTGACGTTCCTGTCGAACGCGTTCGTCCCCGCCGACACACTGCCGGACTGGCTGCGCTGGTTCTCCGAGGTCAACCCGATCTCGCACCTCATCACCGCGGTCCGTGAGCTCGTGAACCACGGAGCCGTCGGCGGCGACCTGGTGTTCTCGCTCGTCGGCGCAGCGGTCGTCGTCGCGGTGTTCGCCCCGCTGACGGTCCGCGCCTACATGCGGAAGGCGTGACGATCAGGCGCTGAAGCGCAGCTCCTCGAGCAGCACGCGCGCCCGCGAGACGGCCTCGGCCCGGTCCCATCCGGCCGAGGCCGTCTCGGCGTCCGCGAGGGGTCCGGCACCGACGACGGCGCCGAGGACCTCGCGCAACCGGACGTGGGCGAGGACCGCGAAGTCCTGTCGCGAACCGAGCCGTCGTGCGAGGCCCCAGCACCTGGCCGCGTGGTCCGTCGCACCCTGCCGGGCGGCGGCGACCGCCAGCCCGAGCAGCGTGGTCCCGATGACGGGCAGGTCGATCCACCACGGGTGCAGTCGGAGCATCACGAGCGCGCCGACCCGCAGGCGACGCGACACGTCCGATCCGAACGGGAGGCCCGGTTCGGCTCCTGCGGGTCGGCTCGCCGCCGCCTCGTCCTCTGCCGCGATGCGTGCCGCGCCCGCCATCAGTGTCCAGTTCGGCGTCTGCTTGCGATGCGCGGTCACGGCGTCCCAGGCCCGCGCGTACTCGGCCGCCCCTGAGGCCACGTCGCCGTCGCTCCGTGCGCACTCGGCGGCGATCGCGATCGCGAGGACGGCCATCTGCACGGCTTCCCCGTCTGGACCACCGCGGTTCGCCACCGGCTGGTTCGCGAGGTCCGCTGCGACCTGCCGCGCGCGGACGACGTCGCCCGTCGCCGCCGCGCACAGCCCGACGGTCCAGCCGATCTCGTAGAGGTCGTCCTCGGCGCCGAACACCTCGAGGCGGGTGCGCGCGACGTCGGCGACGACGAGCGCGTCCGCGTGCCGTCCGGTCTGCGCGAGCAACTGGGTCATCGTGACCGCACCCGACCCCAGTGCCCATGCGTCGTCGGTCCTGGTGGCGAGTGCCTCGGCGCGCTGGGCGTAGCGGAGCGCGTCGTCGAACTCCCCGTCGTTCTCCGCCAGCGGGGCGCTCAGCATGCACGCAAGGCAGGCCACGCCGTCGTCCGGGTCGTCACGGAGCGCGGCGAGCATCCGCAGCCCGTCGTCCGGGCGGCCGAGCGTGAGCAGCAGTGCCGCCTGCGCGTCGAGGACCGGGAAGCCGGTGGTCCCCTGCCGGACGACCCGGCGGAGCATCGCGATCGCGCGCACGGAGGTCCTGCGGTCCGAGAACGCCGTGGAACCGCCGATCAGGACGAGACCCAGGGTCGTGGCGGCTCGGTCGCCGGAGGACGGCTCCGCGGTCCTGAGCAGCGCGACGACCTCGGCGGCGACCGCGACGACCTCGCCGTGGGCACCGCGCAGGGTCCAGTACCCGCCGAGGGCCGCGAACACCTGCGCGAGCGCCGACCGGTCCTCGGCGACGAGGCTCCAGCGCAGCAGCGTCACGAGGTTGTCCGCCTCGCGGCCGATCTCGCGGAACCACCGTCGCTGCGGTTCCCCGGTCGCGGTGAAGACGTTGCGGGTGGCGGCGAAGTCCCGCCCCCAGCGGATCATCGCCGCGCGGACCTCGTCGGTGCGCCCGCGTTCGTCGAGGCGGGCGGCACCGAACTCGCGGACGGTCTCGAGCAGCCGGTACCTGATGTCGGCACCCTCGTGCTCGACGAGCTGGACGAGGGACTGCTCGACGAGCTCGGCGAGGGCGTCGAGTGCGTCGTCCGGCTGCTCGGGTGCCGCGACGGCCTCGACCGCGTCGACCGCGAGGCCGTCCGGGAAGAGCGCCAGCCGGGTCAGCAGGTCCTGGGCACCGTCGTCGAGGAGCCGCCAGCTCCACTCGATGACGGCGAGCAGGGTGCGGTGCCGCTCGGGTGCGCTCCGGTCGCCGCCACGGAGCAACGCGAAACGGTCGTCGAGCCGCCGTTCGATCTCCTCGACGCTCATCCCGCGGATCCGCGCGGCGGCGAGCTCGATCGCGAGCGGCGACCCGTCGAGCCGCGTGCAGATGCGCCGCACGGTGTCGAAGGGCAGGACGGCACCGGGGCGGGCGGCTCGTGCGCGGTCGGTGAACAGCCGGACCGCCGCGCCGTCCGCGTCGACGGGCAGCGGCGCGAGGGGCGCGACGACCTCGCCGGCGATGGCGAGCGGTGCACGCGACGTCGTGAGGATGCGGAGGGACGGGAGCTGGGCGAGCAGGTCGGCGGCGAACGCGGCGACGTCCTCGACGAGGTGCTCGCAGTTGTCGAGCACGAGCACGGTTGGTTCCTCACCGAGCGCACGGAACACGCGGCCCCGCAGGTCGGCGACGATGGCGTCCCGCAGCGCCCGGGCGGACCGTACCTCGGCGATCCCGAGCAGCGCGCCGAGGGCGGGGACGACGTCCTCGCCGGCGGCCAGTGGTGCGAGCTCGAGCACCACGACGCTGCGGTTGGCCGGGAGCGCCGCCGCGACCGCCTGCGCGAGCCGGGTCTTCCCGAGCCCACCGGCACCGAGGACGGTCACCAGCCGTTCGCGGGACAGGAGGTCCGTGACGGCGGCGAGGTCGGCCTCCCGTCCGACCAACGCGTTCGGCGCGGCACGCAGGCCGATCCGTCGGACGCCCCCGGAGGCGGACGCCGTCCGGCGGAGCAGGTCGGCGTTCAGCCGCACCAGGTCGGCGGACGGGTCGGCACCGAGCCCGTCAGCCAGCCGCTCCCGGTGGGCCGCGAAGACCGCGAGCGCTTCGCTGGTCCGGCCGGCGGCGGCGAGCGCGCGCATCGATCCCGAGACCGCGACCTCGTCGAACGGGTCGGAGGCCGCTTCCTCGTGCCACAGCCCGACGGCCGCGTCGGCGTCACCGGCGTCGAGCATCGCCGTGCCGAGCGCCCGGCGGAGCGCACGTCGCGCCGCCTCGGCTCGTTCGGCGAGCGCCGTCCCGAGGTCGCCGTCGACATCGGCGCCCGGATCACCCCGCCACAGGGCGAGCGCCGCCCGACTCGTGTCGTCGGACGTGTGCCGGGCCGCGGCGACGTGTTCGGCACGGACGAGGTCGACGTCGTCCGGCCGGACGTCGAGCGCGTACCCGGTGCTCGTCGACACCACGAGCCCCTCGGCCGTGCTCCGTCGGAGCCGGGACACCAGCGTCTGCAGGGCCGCCCGCGCGCCCTTCGGCGGTGCGTCGGTCCAGAGCTCGTCGATGAGCGCGTCGGCCGTCATCGCATGACCGCGGGCGAGCACGAGGGCCGTCAGGAACGCCCGCGGGAGCGCCCCGGGGACGGGCACCGCCGCGCCGGACGGGTCCTCGACGAGGACCGGTCCGAGGACGGCGATGCGGGGCTGCTGCGGCACGCAGCGAGTCTACGGACGGTGTTGTGCGATCGTGATGCGCGCACCGATCGGCGGGCGCCACGGCGGCCTAGCCTGTGCGTGTGCACATCTTCACGAGGGGGGTCGTGGCCGTGGCGCTCGCGACCACGGCGATCGTCACCGTCGCCGGTTGTTCCACCGCGTCGTCCGCAGGGCCGACACCGGCACCGTCACGCAGCGCCGCACCGTCGGCCACGCCGACCGAGACGGCCTCCGGCGTCGACTTCGGTCCGTCGCCGGAGTCCGACGGCGTGCCGACCTGTGCGCAGCTGCTGCCGTCGCACCTCGTCACCCGAGCGGTCCCCGGCACCACCGTGCTCGATCCGATGACGACGCAGGACCACGTCCTCGGCGCCTGGACGACCGCGACGACCAGTGGCGGTACCGACTGCTGGAGCACCAACGGTGTCTCGCTCCTCGACGACGTCAGCCCCGGCGAGCAGGGCGATCCGATGTACGAGGGCGTCGGGCTCTCGGTGCTGCCGGACGCGGCCCCCGAGCACGCCGATGCCACCGAGCACGTCGATCCGTCAACGGACCCCGCGTCGGTGTACTGCGGGGCCTCCGACGCCGCCCGGGTGAGCTGCAGCGGGCGTGCGCTCGCCGGGAACGCTTGGATCGACCTCTCCCTGACCCGCCTGCAGACCACGGCCGACGCCACCCCGGAGCAGGTGCAGCCCGCGTTCCAGGCGCTGCTCGACCACGTCGAGGAGACCGTCGCCGCGGCACCGGTCGCGGGGGTGCAGACCGAACACGATGCAGCGTCCTGGAAGCCGAGCACCTGCACGGCCGACCGGGTGAACGCCGTCACCGCCGTCGCACTGGTCGACCCGTGGTCGCTCGGCTCCGACGTCGGCGCCGAGCCGACCTACTACGCGCTGAACCGTCTGGGTGCCGCGGCGTGCTCGTTCGGTCCTGCCGAGCAGCCGTTCTCACGGACCGGAGCCTCGTACTCCTCGATGCCCGACTCGGGATGGGTCGTCAGCGCCCGCCTCGGCAACGGACTCATCGACCGGCACGACCGGCTCGAGCTCGACGGTCTCGCGGAGGACGCCGCCGCCTGGCGCACCTGCGACGAGGCCGCGTGCTCCGTCGACGTCGTGCAGGACGGCACCTGGACGCACTACGTCCTGTTCTCCTGGGCCGCTCCGAACACGAGCTCGGCGATCGAGCGCTGGGCGGAGTCGTCCCTCACCGCCTGACGTCGCGCCGGTGACCGAACGCGGACGGCCCCGTCGACGTCGCGAGGTCGGCCGTCGCCCGCCGCTCGGACTCCACGATCCCCCGGAGCGACACCAGCGCAGCCGACGTCACCGCGACGTGCGACGGGTCCTCCTTGCTCGCGTCGAGGGCCCGCTCGACCTCGGCGATCGCGTCGTCCCCGGCGCTCTCCGGGCACTCGCCGCGGATCATGCACGCGAGTTCGTGGAACGCCTTCGCGAGCGGTTCGGCGAACGCCGGGTCCGGGCGGCCGAGTCCGTCGGACACCGGACCCGAGCGGGCGACGAGCTCGGTGAGGTCCGTCGTGTACCAGGCGGCCCGCTCGAGCGCCCGGAACCGCGCGCCGTCCTGCTGCAGCCGAGCCCGTGACCCGCGGAGCGCCCCGCGGGGGTTCAGCTTCCGGCTCTCGTGCGCGATCGAGACCCGGGACCGGACGTCGGCGATGGCCCGGTCGAGCCGGTCCTGCTGCTTGTCCCATGCCTTCTCGTCGCGCTCGTCGGCCTCGAGCACCGCGGCGAGGCCGTCGAGGTGGTCGGCGAGCACCTCGTTGACCGCGTCGATCCGGTGTTCGGCGTCCCAGAAGCGCAGCGGCGGGAAGACCAGGAAGTTGACGAGCAGGCCGACCGCGACGCCGACGGCCATCTGCACGAGGTACCCGAGCGAGTACCCCTCCGCGTGCGCACCGCCGACGAGCAGGACGAACAGCGCCGCGGTGGACACCCACGAGCTGCCCTCGCCGAGGATGCGGAACCCGCCGACGAGCACCCCGATCCCCACGGCGAGGGCGATCGCGATGAACCCGGGGTCGCCGATCCACATCGTGAACCCGGCGATCACGATCCCGAGGCCGATACCCACGAGGGTCTGGATCCCGCTCCTGAGCCCCGCGAACACCGTCGTCTGCATCGCGACCACGGCCCCGAGCGGCGCGTAGTAGGGGTAGTCCGACGCGACCCCTGGCACGTGTCGAGCGATGAACCAGGCGAGACACGCGGCGAACGCGGCTTTCCCGGCGTGCAGCAGGCGCGGCTGTGTGCCCGAGGTCCGGCTCCAGCGCCAGATCCTCGTTCCCACCCCCGCGACGTGTTCGAATCCCATGGGTCCTCCGGTGTCGGCCCGCACCCGATGGGCCGACGGGTCACCCTACGATGCCGCGGCTGGGAACGACTCGGCCCCCACAGCATGCGCTGCGGGGGCCGGGTCGTGTGGTGTTGGGGTTACTTGTCGTCCGACTTCTCGTCCGACTTGGCCTCGGCGTCTGCCTCGACCTCGGCGGCAGCCTCGGTCTCGGTCTCCTCCGCGACGGGAGCCGACTCCTCGGTGGTCTCGGTCGACTCGACCGGGGCCTCCTCGGTCGTCTCCTCGGCTGCGGGCTCCTCGGCTGCGGGCTCCTCGACCGGCGCGGCGGCGGCAGGAGCCGACTTGCGCGAGACGGGGGCCGGCGTGCCCGAGACGGGCTCGAGGACGAGCTCGATCGACGCGAGGGGAGCGTTGTCGCCCTTGCGGAAGCCGAGCTTGGTGATGCGGGTGTAGCCACCCTGGCGGTCCTCGACCTGCGGAGCGATCTCGGTGAACAGCGTGTGCACGACGGTCTTGTCGCGCAGGATGCTGATCACGCGA
This sequence comes from Curtobacterium sp. NPDC090217, assembly GCF_044746705.1. Taxonomy (NCBI): domain Bacteria; kingdom Bacillati; phylum Actinomycetota; class Actinomycetes; order Micrococcales; family Microbacteriaceae; genus Curtobacterium; species Curtobacterium sp. NPDC090217. Next base: position 298,401 of record NZ_JBIVCR010000001.1, read on the forward strand.
CGACGCGCGTGCAGGTCGCCACGCTTCGCGAACGTGATGAGACGCTCGGCGACCGGGCGGAGGCGCTTGGCCTTCGTCTCGGTGGTCGTGATGCGACCGTGCGTGAAGAGGGCGTTGGCGAGGTTGCTCAGGAGCAGGCGCTCGTGGGCGGGGCCGCCACCGAGGCGGGGGCCCTTGGTGGGCTTCGGCATGTCAGTTCTCCAGTGGTGAAAGTGGTGCGCGCTGCGTCAGCGGCACGCGTGCGCGTGAGCGCGAGGTCAGTTGTTGGACTCGTCCTCGTCGTACCCGCTGTAGAAGTGGGCGCCGTCGAATCCGGGGACGGTGTCCTTGAGGGACAGGCCGAGCTCGGTGAGCTTGTCCTTGACCTCGTCCACCGACTTCTGACCGAAGTTGCGGATGTTCATGAGCTGCGTCTCCGACAGGGCGACGAGCTCGGACACCGTGTTGATGCCCTCCCGCTTGAGGCAGTTGTAGCTGCGGACCGACAGGTCGAGGTCCTCGATCGGGGTCTGCAGCTCGTTCGAGAGCACTGCGTCGACCGGCGCGGGGCCGATCTCGATGCCCTCTGCCGCCGTGTTGAGCTCACGGGCGAGACCGAAGAGCTCGACGAGCGTCCGACCGGCCGACGCGATGGCGTCGCGCGGCGTGATGGCCGGCTTCGACTCGACGTCGACGACCAGACGGTCGAAGTCCGTGCGCTCACCGGCACGCGTCGCCTCGACGCGGTAGGTGACCTTGAGGACGGGCGAGTAGATCGAGTCGATCGGGATCTGACCGGCCTCGCTGAACTCCGAGCGGTTCTGCGTCGCCGAGACGTAGCCGCGGCCACGCTCGATGGTGAGCTCGAGCTCGAAGCGCGCGGTGTCGTTCAGGGTCGCGATGACGAGGTCCGGGTTGTGGATCTCGACGCCGGCCGGTGCGGAGATGTCCGCAGCGGTGACCTGACCGGCACCCTGCTTGCGCAGGTACGCCGTGATGGGCTCGTCGTGCTCGCTGGAGACGACCAGGCTCTTGATGTTGAGGATGATCTCCGTGACGTCTTCCTTCACACCGGGAACGGTGCTGAATTCGTGGAGGACGCCGTCGATACGGATGCTCGTGACCGCAGCACCGGGGATCGAGGAGAGGAGCGTGCGGCGCAGCGAGTTCCCGAGGGTGTAGCCGAAGCCAGGCTCGAGCGGCTCGATGACGAAGCGCGAGCGGTGCTCGGAGATCGACTCCTCGGTGAGGGTGGGGCGCTGTGCAATGAGCACTGTGGGATTCCTTTCGGCGAAGTGTCCGCTATATGACACTTGGCGGTACGACGGGGCCGGCGAGGCCCCGACGGGTCTGTTGAGTTGTGATCACGCGCACCGGAGTGCGCGATCGAACGACCAGGAATGGCCGTCCCCGCTCGTTCCCGTCAGACGGGTCTTCCCCGTCAGGGACCGAGCAGGGGACGGCCGGTTGCTCCTCGCGTCAGACGCGACGGCGCTTGGGCGGGCGGCACCCGTTGTGCGCCTGCGGCGTGACGTCGTTGATCGAACCGACCTCGAGGCCGGCGGCCTGGAGGGAGCGGATCGCGGTCTCGCGGCCCGAACCCGGACCCTTCACGAAGACGTCGACCTTCTTGACGCCGTGCTCCTGCGCCTGACGCGCAGCGGACTCGGCGGCGAGCTGCGCCGCGAACGGCGTCGACTTGCGCGAACCCTTGAAGCCGACGGCTCCGGAGGACGCCCAGCTGAGGACGGCACCCGACGGGTCGGTGATGCTGACGATCGTGTTGTTGAACGTGCTCTTGATGTGAGCCTGGCCCACTGCGACGTTCTTCTTCTCCTTGCGGCGCGGCTTGCGCGCGGCAGTCTTAGGGGTAGCCATCGGGGTCTCCTATCGAGCCTTCTTCTTGCCTGCCACGGTGCGCTTCGGGCCCTTGCGGGTACGAGCGTTGGTCTTGGTGCGCTGACCGCGCACCGGGAGACCACGACGGTGGCGAAGACCCTCGTAGCTACCGATCTCGACCTTGCGGCGGATGTCGGCGGCCACCTCGCGGCGGAGGTCACCCTCCACCTTGAAGTTGCCCTCGATGTAGTCGCGGAGGGCGACGAGCTGGTCGTCGGTGAGGTCCTTGACGCGGATGTCACCGGAGATACCGGTGTCCGCGAGCGTCTTGACCGCGCGAGTGCGGCCGACGCCGTAGATGTACGTGAGTGCGATCTCCACGCGCTTCTCGCGCGGGATGTCGACGCCTGCTAGACGTGCCATGTGCTGGCTGCTCCTGTTGTCGATGGAGGTGTGGCGCAGTGCCGGTGCTCGGGCCTCCGACCCGAGGTGTCCCCCTGTGCACGGCCGGAGCCGGACCAGGGTTCTGGTACTGCGTTTGCGGTGTTCAGTTGTGGATCCTGCGCAGGCCGCCTGTCGGCGTCCGGTCAGGCAGTTCCGGGGACTAGCCCTGGCGCTGCTTGTGACGCGGGTTGCTCTTGCAGATCACCATGACGCGGCCCTTGCGGCGAATCACACGGCAGTGCTCGCAGATGGGCTTGACGCTGGGGTTGACCTTCATTGCTGTTTCCTCGTGCTCGCTGGCTTCGTGCCCGGCAGGGTTGCCGAGTCGTTCCTTTCCAGCTCGCGGATCACTTGTAGCGGTAGACGATCCGGCCGCGGGTCAGGTCGTACGGGCTCAGCTCCACGATCACGCGGTCCTCGGGGAGGATGCGGATGTAGTGCTGGCGCATCTTCCCGGAGATGTGCGCGAGGACCTTGTGCCCATTGGTCAGCTCAACGCGGAACATCGCGTTGGGCAGAGCTTCGAGCACCGAGCCTTCGATCTCGATGACGCCGTCTTTCTTGGCCATAGCCTCACTGTCGCTTGGTTGGATTACCGGTGTGATCCCCGAGCCGGTCTGCGGGTCGGTCGCCACGCCGAGAGGGCATGACACACCAAAGAGCGATCTTATGGGAAAGTGGTCCGATTGCCAAGTGCAGCCGGCGCGCCCCCAGAGCTGGGGTGTTCCTGAGGGACGGGCCAGCGTTCCACAGTGGTTCCACGGCGCGTTCGAGGGGATGGACATGGGTCCAGCCCTACGGTGACGATGCAGCCACCCGAACGGAGACCACGTGCCCGACGCCTCTCGGCCCTTCGCTCGTCACGGACGACTCCCGCGACGACGAGCCTGGACGACCCTCCTGTCGATCGTCGCCTCCACCCTCGCGGTGGTGCTCATCAGCGGGACGAGCGTCGCGGCCATCGCCGGCGCGCAGCTCGCCGGCGCGCCGACGTCCGTGAAGCTCAGCACCGACGACCAGAGCGCCGCGAAGACCGCCGACATCACGGCCATCAAGGGCGGCGCGAACATCCTGCTCATCGGCAGTGACACCCGCGTCGGGCAGTTCGACGCGAACGAGGACGTCGAGGGCGCACGCAACGACGTGACGATGCTCATCCACGTCTCGCAGGACCACACCCAGCTGACCGCGGTGAGCTTCCCCCGCGACCTCATGGTGCCGATCCCCGCGTGCACCAACCCGGAGACGGGCACGAGCTACCCCGCAGCGACCTCGGCGCAGTTCAACACCGCACTCGGCAACGGCGGCGTCTCCTGCGTGGTGGACACCGTCGAGAACCTCACGGGACTGAGCATCCCGTACGCGGGCCTCATCACCTTCGATGGCGTGATCGAGATGTCGAACGCGCTCGGCGGCGTCGACGTCTGCGTCGCGAAGGACATCGACGACACCTACACGGGACTGCACCTCACCGCGGGGTCGCACTCGCTCGAGGGCTCCGACGCGCTCGCCTTCCTGCGGACCCGACACGGCGTCGGCGACGGCAGCGACCTCGCCCGCATCAGCTCGCAGCAGGTGTTCCTCTCGGCGCTGCTCCGCAAGGTCACCTCGGACGGCACCCTCTCGAACCCCATCACGCTCTACAAGCTCGCCGGCGCGGCCCTGAACAACATGGTCCTGTCCGACGGGCTCAACCAACCGAAGACGCTGGTCGGCCTCGCGAGCATGCTCCGCGGGATGAGCACGTCGAGCATGCTGTTCGTCCAGTACCCCGTCGCCGACGACCCCGACGACAGCGCACGCGTCATCGTGGACCAGACGACCGCCCACACGCTCAACGTCGCGCTGCAGACCGACGAGAAGACGACCCTGAGCGACTCGTCGACCGGTCGCGCATCAGAGGACCAGAGCGGATCCTCCGGCACCGCCCCGTCGTCGGCTGCGACGCCGTCGAGCGAACCGACCGGCACGAGCACCAGTACGAGCGCAGCGAGTCCGTCGTCGACGCCGTTGCCGTCGTCGATCACCGGACAGAGCGCGGCGGAGGAGACCTGCTCCGTCGGCAACTGACGCCGACGGGGCGGGGCCGAGCCGAGCCTCCAGGCCCTGGAGGCTCGGCCTACGGGATCGGGACCGGCGTCACTCCCAGCGGGGCCAGGGCAGCCGCCCCACCGTCGCTGGCCGTGAGGACCCAGATGCCGTCCGCGTGGACCGCGACGCTGTGCTCCCAGTGCGCCGCGTCGGCGCCGTCCAGGGTCCGGACCGTCCACTCGTCGTCGTCCGTCGTGCTGTCGATCGTGCCGGCGGTGACCATCGGCTCGATCGCGACCACCAGCCCGGGACGGACAGCGGGGCCCGCGCCACGGACGCGGTAGTTGAAGACCGGGGGTTCCTCGTGCATCGACCGGCCGATGCCGTGTCCGGTGTAGTCCTCGACGATGCCCCAGGCGCCGGTCTCGTCGATGGCGTCCTCCACCGCGTCGCCGACCTCGTTGAGGTGCTTGGCGTGGGCCAGCGCGGCGATGCCGTGCCAGAGCGACCGCTCGGTCGTGTCGCAGAGCGTCTGGCGCGCCGCGGTCACACCGGCGTCGCCACCGGGCACCACCGTGGTGAAGGCGCTGTCGCCGTTCCAGCCGTCGACCTCGGCGCCCGCGTCCACCGACACGATGTCGCCCGGTTGCAGGACACGGTCACCGGGGATGCCGTGCACGATCTCGTCGTTCACGGACACGCACAGCGTGTGGCGGTACCCGGGCACCAGCTGGAAGTTCGGGATGCCGCCGCCGTCACGGATCGTCCGCTCGGCGATGGCGTCGAGCTCACCCGTGGCGACCCCCGGTCGGATCGCCGAACGGACCGCGTTCAACGCCGCCTCGGTGAGGAGTCCAGGGCGCACCATGGCGCGGAGCTCCTCGGGCGTCTTGTAGATCGAGGGCTTGCGGAACCGGACCACGCCGGGGTCAGACGCCGGCGGTGAGCCCGCGCGACGCGAGCGCTGCCTGGATGCGGTCGCCGACCTCGTCGATGGCGCCGAGGCCGTCGACCTCGACCACGAGACCGCGCTGCTGGTACGCCGCGACGATCGGGGCGGTCTGCTCGACGTAGACCTGCTGGCGACGACGGATCGTCTCCTCGTTGTCGTCGCTGCGGCCCTGCTCCTCGGCGCGCTTCAGGAGGCGCCCGACGAGCTCGTCCTGGTCGGCGACGAGCTGCACGACGGCGTCGAGGCCGGTGCCCTGCTCGGCGAGCAGCGCGTCGAGGTACTCGACCTGCCCGACGGTGCGGGGGTAGCCGTCGAGCAGGAAGCCGCTCTCGGCGTCGGCCTCGCCGAGGCGGGACTTCACGAGCTCGTTCGTCAGCGAGTCCGGGACGTAGTCGCCCGCGTCCATGATCGCCTTCGCCTGGACCCCGAGCGGCGTGCCCTCCGAGACGTTCTTCCGGAAGATGTCACCGGTGGAGACGGCGGGGATCCCGAAGGACTCGGCGATGCGGCCGGCCTGGGTTCCCTTTCCCGCTCCGGGAGGTCCGACGATGATGAGACGTGCGCTCAACGGAGAAGCCCTTCGTAGTGACGTTGCTGCAGCTGCGAGTCGATCTGCTTCACGGTCTCGAGACCGACACCCACGATGATGAGGATGCTCGCGCCACCGAACGGGAAGTTCTGGTTCGCGCCGAACAGCGCCAGTGCTGCCAGCGGGATGAGCGCGATGAGACCGAGGTAGAGCGAGCCGGGCAACGTCACCCGGGTCAGGACGTAGTCGAGGTACTCGGCGGTGGGACGACCGGCACGGATGCCGGGGATGAACCCGCCGTACTTCTTCATGTTGTCGGCGACCTCTTCGGGGTTGAAGGTGATCGCGACGTAGAAGTAGGTGAACCCGACGATGAGCAGGAAGTACAGGACCATGTAGAACCAGTTGTCACCCGAGGTCAGGTTGTTCTGGATCCAGGTCACCCACGCGGCCGGCTCCGAGCCGTCGGAGGGCTGGTTGAACTGCGCGATGAGGGCCGGCAGGTAGAGCAGCGACGAGGCGAAGATGACGGGCACGACGCCGGCCATGTTCACCTTGATCGGGATGTACGTGTTGTTGCCGCCGTAGGTCCGGCGACCCACCATGCGCTTGGCGTACTGCACGGGGATGCGGCGCTGTGACTGCTCGACGAACACGACGGCCATCATGATCACCAGGCCGACGAGGATCACGAACAGGAAGAGCTCGAAGGACTGCGACTGCTCGATCGCCCAGAGCGCCGACGGGAACTGCGCTGCGATGGACGTGAAGATGAGGAGCGACATGCCGTTGCCGATGCCGCGCTCGGTGACGAGCTCGCCCATCCACATGATGAGGCCGGTACCGGCGGTCAGGGTGACGACCATGAGCATGATCGCGTACCAGCTGTCGTTCGAGATGATCGACGAGCAGGAGGCGCTGGCGTTCGTGCCGAAGAGCTGGCCGGAACGGGCCACCGTGATCAGCGTGGTGGACTGCAGCACACCGAGCGCGATCGTGAGGTAGCGCGTGTACTGCGTCAGCTTCGCCTGGCCGGTCTGGCCCTCCTTGTAGAGGGCGTCGAAGTGCGGGATCACGACGCGCAGGAGCTGCACGATGATCGACGACGTGATGTACGGCATGATGCCGAGCGCGAAGACCGAGAGCTTCAGCAGCGCGCCACCGGAGAACAGGTTGATCAGGTCGTAGAGACCGCCGGAGGACGATGCGCTCGCGAGGCAGGTCTGGACGGCGGCGTAGTCCACGTACGGGGCCGGGATGTACGACCCGAGCCGGAACAGCGCGATGATCGCCAGGGTGAAGCCGATCTTCTTGCGAAGATCGGGGGTGCGCATGATGCGCGCGACCGCTCTGAACACGAGAACTCTCCGAACTACTGGGACCGGTCTTGCCGATCGAGCCGGGCGAGGCCGCCCGTGGCCGGGACGCCGACCGCGCGACCCGGGACCGTCGGCACGTGGCCGACCAGCTCCGGGTCTGTCATCAAGGAAACCGTAACGGCGGCCCGTGCGCAAACGCACGGGCCGCCGACGGGACTACTGGGAGACGGTGCCGCCCGCAGCCACGATCTTGTCCTGGGCGGAGCCCGAGACCTTGTCGACCGTGACGGTGAGCTTCACGCTGATGTCACCCTGACCGAGAACCTTGACCTTCTCGTTCTTGCGGACGGCGCCCTTGGCGACCAGGTCCGCAACGGTGACGTCGCCACCGTTCGGGTAGAGCTCCGCGAGCTTGTCCAGGTTCACGACCTGGTACTCGACGCGGAACGGGTTCTTGAACCCGCGGAGCTTCGGGGTGCGCATGTGCAGCGGCATCTGCCCACCCTCGAAGCCGACGCGGACCTGGTAACGGGCCTTCGTGCCCTTGGTACCGCGGCCCGCGGTCTTGCCCTTCGAGCCCTCACCGCGACCCACACGGGTGCGGTCCTTCTTCGAGCCAGCGGCCGGACGAAGGTGGTGCACCTTCAGGATCTGGACGCGCTCGTTCTTCTCGTCGCTCATGCGTCGACCTCCTCGACCTTCACGAGGTGCGCCACCGTCGCGATGTACCCGCGGTTCTGGGAGTTGTCCTCGCGCAGGACCGTACGGCCGATGCGCTTGAGACCCAGGCTGCGGAGCGTGTCGCGCTGGTACTGCTTCTCGCTGATGACGGACTTCGTCTGCGTGATCTTCAGCATGGCCATCAGGCACCTGCCTTCTCGGTCGCTGCGGCACGTGCTGCCGCCTCGGCCTTCAGGAGGCGAGCCGGCACGACGTGGTCCACGTCGAGGCCACGACGTGCGGCGACGGCGCGGGGTTCCTCGAGCTGCTTGAGGGCCTCGACCGTGGCGTGCACGATGTTGATGGTGTTCGACGAACCGAGCGACTTGCTCAGGACGTCGTGGATGCCGGCGCACTCGAGCACGGCGCGGACCGGACCACCGGCGATGACACCGGTACCGGCAGCGGCCGGGCGCAGGAGGACGACGCCAGCGGCGGCCTCACCCTGGACCGGGTGCGGGATCGTGTTGCCGACGCGCGGGACGCGGAAGAAGTTCTTCTTCGCCTCTTCGACGCCCTTGGAGATCGCCGTGGGGACCTCCTTGGCCTTGCCGTAGCCGACGCCCACGAGGCCGTTGCCGTCACCCACGACGACGAGCGCCGTGAAGCTGAAGCGACGACCACCCTTGACGACCTTCGAGACGCGGTTGATGGTCACCACGCGCTCGAGGAACTGGCTGTCGCCACCGCGGTTGTTGCGGTCGCGGCCCTGCTGACGGTCACGACCGCCACCACGACGGCCACGGTTGTCGGCCGAGTCGCGGTTGTTGGACGCGGAGCCGGCAGCGGTCTCGACCGGACGCTCGGCGACGGGGGCAGCAGCCTCCGCCTTGGCGTCGGTGGACTTGGTCTCCTCGGCGCTGGTGGCCTCGGTGGTCTCCTCAGCGCTGGTGGCCTCGGTCGTCTCCTCGACGGCCGGGGTCTCCTCGGCGTTGCTGTTGTTCGCGATGTCGCTCACAGGTTCAGCCCTCCTTCACGGGCACCATCGGCGATCGCGGCGACGCGACCGGCGTACTTGCTACCACCGCGGTCGAACACGACGGCTTCGACACCGGCGGTCTTCGCACGCTCGGCGAGGAGCTCGCCGACGCGACGCGCCTTGGCGGTCTTGTCGCCGTCGAACGAGCGGAGGTCGGCCTCCATCGTCGACGCGCTGGCAAGGGTGTGACCCTTGGAGTCGTCGATGACCTGCACGAACACGTGACGTGCCGAGCGGGTGACGGCGAGACGCGGACGTGCCTCGGTGCCGGTGATCTTCTTGCGGAGGCGGTTGTGGCGACGGGCCTTGGCAGCCGCCTTGCTCTTGCCTCGGGTACGAGTTCCGATAGCCATGATCACTTACCTGACTTTCCGGCCTTGCGGCGCACGTTCTCGCCCGCGTAACGGACACCCTTGCCCTTGTAGGGCTCGGGCTTCCGCAGCTTGCGGATGTTCGCAGCGACCTCGCCGACGGCCTGCTTGTCGATGCCGTTGACGGTGACCTTGTTGTTGCCCTCGACGGCGAAGCTGATGCCCGCCGGCGGCTCGACCGTGATCGAGTGGGAGTAGCCGAGCGCGAACTCGAGGTTCGAGCCCTTCGCCTGGACGCGGTAACCGGTGCCGACGACCTCGAGGCCCTTGGAGTAGCCCTGGGTGACGCCGATGATCTGGTTCGCGATGAGCGTGCGGGTCAGGCCGTGGAGCGACCGGGACTCACGCTCGTCGTCCGGGCGGGTGACGAGGACCTGGTTCTCCTCGACGTTCGCCTGGATGGGCTCCGCGACGACGAGCGCGAGCTCGCCCTTCGGGCCCTTGACCGCGACGTTCTGACCGTCGATGGAGACGGTCACGCCAGCGGGGATGTCAATGGGAAGACGTCCGATTCGTGACATGTTCGATCACCAAACGTAGGCGAGGACTTCCCCACCCACGCCCTTCTGCTCGGCTTCGCGGTCGGTCAGGAGACCCGACGAGGTGGACAGGATCGCCACGCCGAGGCCACCGAGGACCTGGGGGATCTCCGTCGACTTCGCGTAGACCCGGAGACCGGGCTTCGACACGCGCTTGATGCCGGCGATCGAACGCTCGCGCTCGGGGCCGTACTTGAGCTCGATGGTGAGGGTCTTGCCCACGCGGGCGTCCTCGACCTTCCACTCGGTGATGTAACCCTCGCGCTTGAGGATGTCAGCGATGGTGGTCTTGAGCTTGCTGCTCGGAAGCGAGACGGCGTCGTGGTGCGCCGAGTTCGCGTTCCGCAATCTGGTCAGCATGTCTGCGACCGGATCGGTCATCGTCATGATGTGATTCCGTTTCTCGCCTGGTTTCGACACCCGTTCCACGAATGCCGACCTGAGCGATCGAGTGACTCCAGGGCGATTCCCCGGAGTCTGTGTTCGTGCGTGCGGGCCGGAGGACTCGAGAGTCCTTCGGCCCGCAGCGCCCGAAGTAGTTTAGACCGTCTGCTCGGCAGAGCGGAACGGGAAGCCGAGCTGCTTGAGCAGGGCGCGTCCCTCGTCGTCCGTCTTCGCGGTGGTCACGACGGTGATGTCGAAGCCGCGGACACGGTCGATGCGGTCCTGGTCGATCTCGTGGAACATGCTCTGCTCCGTGAGACCGAAGGTGTAGTTGCCGTTGCCGTCGAACTGGCGGTCGCTGAGACCACGGAAGTCGCGGATACGGGGAAGCGCCAGCGAGAGCAGGCGGTCCAGGAACTCCCACGCGCGATCGCCACGGAGGGTGACGTGCGCGCCGATGGCCTGGCCCTCACGCAGCTTGAACTGCGCGATGGACTTGCGGGCCATCGTGACCTGCGGCTTCTGACCGGTGATCGCCGTGAGGTCCTTGATGGCCCCCTCGATGATCTTCGAGTCGCGAGCTGCCTCGCCGACACCGGTGTTCACGACGACCTTGACCAGGCCGGGGACCTGGTGGACGTTCGCGTAGCCGAACTGCTCGGTCAGCGCCGCCTTGATCTCGTTCTTGTACTTCTGCTTCAGGCGCGGCTGGACCTTGTCAGCCGTCGCGGCAGTCGTGTCAGTCATCAGAGCTTCTCACCAGACTTCTTGGCGTAGCGGACTCGGACGGTCTTCTTGACACCGTCCTTCTCCACCTCTTCGGTGCGGAAGCCGACGCGGGTCGGCTTCTTCGTCTTGGGGTCGACGATCGCGACGTTCGACACGTGGATCGGGGCCTCGTGCTGCTCGATGCCGCCGGTCTTCGAACCACGCTGGGTCTGGCCGACGCGGACGTGCTTCGTGACGAAGTTCACGCCCTCGACGACGACGCGGTTCTTGTCCGTGAGGACCTCGATGACCTTGCCCTGCTTGCCACGGTCGCCGCCACGCTCCTGCGTCGCGCCCGTGATGACCTGGACCAGGTCACCCTTCTTGATGTTCGCCATGGCTTACAGCACCTCCGGCGCGAGCGAGATGATCTTCATGAACTTCTTGTCACGAAGCTCGCGACCGACCGGACCGAAGATGCGCGTGCCGCGCGGGTCGCCGTCAGCCTTGAGGATCACTGCCGCGTTCTCGTCGAACTTGATGTAGGAGCCGTCGTTGCGACGGGTCTCCTTCTTGGTGCGAACGATGACCGCCTTGACGACGTCACCCTTCTTCACGTTGCCGCCGGGGATGGCGTCCTTCACCGTGGCGACGATGACGTCACCGAGACCGGCGTAGCGACGACCCGAGCCACCGAGCACGCGGATGGTCAAGATCTCCTTGGCACCCGTGTTGTCGGCGACCTTCAGGCGGGATTCCTGCTGAATCACTGCTGTCTCCTATTTCCGCAAGCGGGCCGCGAGGCCTACTTGGCCTTCTCGAGGATCTCGACCAGGCGCCAGCGCTTGGAGGCGCTGAGGGGACGGGTCTCGCTGATCACGACGAGGTCGCCGACACCGGCCGAGCCGGCCTCGTCGTGTGCCTTCACCTTGGAGGTGCGGCGGATGACCTTGCCGTAGAGGGCGTGCTTCACGCGGTCCTCGACCTCGACGACGATGGTCTTGTCCATCTTGTCGCTCGTCACGTAACCACGGCGCGTCTTGCGGTAGCCGCGGGTGAGGGCGGCGGAGTCCTTCTCTTCGTTCGCCATCAGTTCTCCTCGGCGGTCTCGGCCTCGGTCGACTCGACCGGCTTGTCAGCCTTCTTCGTCGACTTCTTGGCCTTGGTTGCGGTCTCGACGGGCGCGGGGGTGGCACGGATGCCGAGCTCGCGCTCGCGGAGGACGGTGTAGATCCGGGCGATGTCGCGCTTGACGGCACGAAGACGACCGTGGCTCTCCAGCTGGCCGGTGGCCGACTGGAAGCGGAGGTTGAAGAGCTCCTCCTTGGCCTTCTTCAGCTCGTCAGCAAGACGCTCGTTCTCGAACGTGTCGAGCTCCGTCGGACGGAGCTCCTTGGAACCGATCGCCATTATGCGTCGCCCTCCTCGCGCTTGATGATGCGTGCCTTGAGGGGCAGCTTGTGAATTGCACGGGTCAACGCCTCGCGGGCGATGTCCTCGCTGACGCCGGAGAGCTCGAAGAGCACGCGGCCCGGCTTGACGTTCGCGATCCACCACTCGGGGGAACCCTTACCGGAACCCATTCGGGTCTCGGCAGGCTTCTTCGTGAGCGGACGGTCCGGGTAGATGTTGATCCACACCTTGCCGCCACGCTTGATGTGACGCGTCATGGCGATACGAGCGGACTCGATCTGACGGTTGGTCACGTAAGCGGGGGTCAGGGCCTGGATGCCGTAGTCACCGAAGGAGACCTTGGTGCCACCGGTCGCCTGACCCGAACGCTTCGGGTGGTGCTGCTTGCGGTGCTTGACTCGACGGGGGATAAGCATGGTTACGCCTCAACTCCTGCGCCGGCCGGCGCGTCCTGCGGGGCCTGCTGCTCGCGGCCGCCACGGTCGCCGCGGTCGCCGCGGTCGCCGCCACGACGGTCACCGCGGTCGTTGCGGTCGCCACGCGGGCCTCCACGACGCTCGGGGCGCGACGAACGCTGGTTCGCCTGCTCGCGAGCGAGCTCCTTGTTCGTGATGTCGCCCTTGTAGATCCACACCTTCACGCCGATGCGACCGAACGTCGTCCGGGCCTCGTAGAAGCCGTAGTCGATGTTGGCGCGGAGCGTGTGCAGGGGCACGCGGCCCTCGCGGTAGAACTCCGAGCGCGACATCTCGGCGCCGCCGAGACGGCCGGCGACCTGGATGCGGACACCCTTGGCACCGGCGCGCTGTGCACCCTGGAGGCCCTTGCGCATGGCGCGACGGAACGCGACACGGGCGGAGAGCTGCTCCGCGATGCCCTGCGCGACGAGCTGGGCCTCGGTCTCGGGGTTCTTGACCTCGAGGATGTTGAGCTGGATCTGCTTCTTGGTGAGCTTCTCGAGCTCGCCACGGATGCGCTCCGCCTCGGCGCCGCGGCGACCGATGACGATGCCGGGACGCGCCGTGTGGATGTCCACGCGGACACGGTCACGGGTGCGCTCGAGCTCGATGCGGGCGACGCCGGCACGGTCGAGGGTCTTCTTCAGGTACTGACGCACCTTGATGTCCTCGGCGACGTAGTCGGCGTAGCGCTGACCCGGCTTCGTGCTGTCGGTGAACCAGTGCGAGACGTGGTCCGTCGTGATCCCGAGGCGGAAGCCGTACGGGTTGACCTTCTGGCCCATTACTTGCTCGCCTTCTTGCTCGTCGCGGCAGCAGCCTCGGCCTCGTCAGGGGTCGCGAGGACCACCGTGATGTGGCTGGTGCGCTTGTTGATCCGGAAGGCCCGGCCCTGAGCACGCGGCTGGAACCGCTTGAGGGTCGTGCCTTCGTCGACGAAGACGCGGCTCACGTAGAGGTCGCGCTCGTCGAGGAAGCTGTTCGTCGAGTCCGCCTTGACACGTGCGTTGGCGATCGCCGAGGCGACCAGCTTGTACACGGGCTCCGAAGCGCCCTGGGGGGCGAACTTCAGGATGGCGAGCGCCTCGTGGGCCTGCTTGCCGCGGATCAGCTCGATGACGCGACGGGCCTTCTGAGGCGTGACGCGGATGTGTCGCACGCGTGCGATCGACTCCACCATTTCGTTCCTCCTCTGCGTCGCCGCCTTAGCGGCGACGGCCCTTCTTGTCGTCCTTCACGTGACCGCGGAAGGTACGGGTCGGCGCGAACTCGCCGAGCTTGTGACCGACCATCGATTCGGTGACGAACACCGGGATGTGCTTGCGTCCGTCGTGCACCGCGATGGTGTGCCCGAGCATGTTCGGAACGATCATCGAGCGGCGCGACCACGTCCGGATCACGTTCTTCGTGTTGGCCTCGTTCTGCGTGACGACCTTGCGAAGCAGGTGCTCGTCGACGAAGGGGCCCTTCTTCAGACTGCGTGGCATCTTCTGAACTCCTACTTGCGCTTCTTGCCGGCGTTACGGCGACGGACGATGAGCTTGTCGCTCGGCTTGTTCGGCTTGCGCGTGCGACCCTCGGCCTGGCCCCAGGGGCTGACCGGGTGACGACCACCGGACGTCTTGCCCTCACCACCACCGTGCGGGTGGTCGATCGGGTTCATCGCGACACCACGCACGGTCGGGCGGACGCCCTTCCAGCGCATGCGGCCGGCCTTGCCCCAGTTGATGTTCGACTGCTCGGCGTTGCCGACCTCGCCGATGGTGGCGCGGCAGCGGGCGTCGACGTTGCGGACCTCGCCCGACGGCAGACGGAGCTGCGCGTAGGGGCCGTCCTTGGCGACGAGACGCACCGAGGCGCCGGCCGAACGCGCGAGCTTGGCGCCGCCACCGGGGCGGAGCTCGATCGCGTGGATGACCGTACCCACGGGGATGTTGCGCAGCGGCAGGTTGTTGCCGGGCTTGATGTCGGCGCCGGGGCCCTGCTCGACGACGTCGCCCTGCTTGAGCTTGTTCGGCGCGAGGATGTAGCGCTTGGTGCCGTCCACGAAGTGCAGGAGCGCGATGCGCGCCGTGCGGTTCGGGTCGTACTCGATGTGCGCGACCTTGGCGTCGACGCCGTCCTTGTCGTGACGACGGAAGTCGATCACGCGGTACTGGCGCTTGTGGCCACCACCGATGTGACGGGTCGTGATGCGGCCCGAGCTGTTCCGGCCACCGGTCTTCGGCAGCGGACGAAGCAGGGACTTCTCCGGCGTCGAACGGGTGATCTCGGCGAAGTCGGCGACCGACGAGCCGCGACGACCCGGGGTCGTCGGCTTGTAGTTACGAATAGCCATGATGTTTTCCCTCTGGTCCTCAGCCGACAGCCGTGAAGATGTCGATCGAACCGGACTTGAGCGTCACGATGGCGCGCTTGGTGTCCTTGCGCTTGCCGATGCCGAAACGCGTGCGACGGGTCTTGCCAGGACGGTTCAGCGTGTTGATGCCGGCGACCTTGACGTCGAAGATCTTCTCGATGGCGAGCTTGATCTCGGTCTTGTTCGCGCGGGGGTCCACGAGGAACGTGTACTTGCCCTGGTCGATGAGGCCGTAGCTCTTCTCCGACACGACGGGCGCGATGATGATGTCGCGCGGGTCCTTGTTGAAGCCGCTCATGCGGAGATCTCCTTCGCGGTCTTCGACGCGATGAAGGCGTCGAGGGCGCTCTTGCTGAAGACGATGGCGTCCGAGACGAGGACGTCGTATGCGTTCAGCTGGCCGTACGAGAGCGCGTGGACGTTCGGCAGGTTGCGGATCGACTTGAGCGTGAGCTCGTCGTCCGACTCGAGCACGACGAGCACGTTCTTGACGGGCGCGACCTTCTCGAGGAGCGTGCGGGCGGTCTTGGTCGACGGCACCTCGGCCGCGACGAAGCCCTCCACAGCGGAGATACGGCCACCGCGGGCACGGTCCGAGAGCGAGCCGAGCAGCGCAGCGGCGATCATCTTCTTCGGGGTGCGCTGCGAGTAGTCGCGCGGGGTCGGTCCGTGGACGACGCCACCGCCGGTGTGCTCGGGAGCACGCACCGAACCCTGACGGGCGCGGCCGGTGCCCTTCTGCTTGAACGGCTTGCGACCAGCACCGCGGACCTCGCCGCGGTTCTTGGTCTTGTGGGTGCCCTGACGCGACGCCGCGCGCTGCGCGGTGACGACCTGGTGGATCAGCGGGACGTTGGTCTCGACGTCGAAGAGCTCGGCGGGGAGCTCGACGGAGCCGGACTTGACGCCAGAGACGTCGAGGACGTCGATCGTGGTTGCAGTCGTGGTGGCCATGATCACTTACCCTTCACGGCGGTGCGGACGAAGACGGAGCGACCGCGAGCACCGGGGACGGCGCCCTTGACGAGCAGCAGACCCTTCTCGGCGTCGACGGCGTGCACCGTGAGGTTGAGGACGGTCACGCGCTCTCCACCCATGCGACCGGCCATGCGCATGCCCTTGAAGACACGCGACGGGGTCGAGGAAGCACCGATCGAGCCGGGCTTGCGGTGGTTGCGGTGGGCACCGTGCGATGCGGAGACGCCGGCGAAGCCGTGGCGCTTCATGACACCCGCGAAGCCCTTGCCCTTGCTCGTGCCGACGACGTCGACCTTCGCGCCGGCTTCGAACGTGGCGTCGACGGTGAGCTCCTGGCCCAGCGTGTACTCGCCCGCGTCCGACGTGCGGATCTCGGTGAGGGTGCGGCGCGGGGTGACCCCGGCGGCCTCGAAGTGGCCAGCGGCCGGCTTGTTCACCTTGCGGGGGTCGATCTGGCCAGCGGCGATCTGGATCGCCTCGTAGCCGTCGCGCTCCACGTTGCGGATCTGGGTGACCACGTTCGGGCCGACCTCGATCACGGTGACGGGGATGAACTTGTTGTTCTCGTCCCACACCTGGGTCATCCCGAGCTTCTTGCCGAGGAGGCCCTTGACGGTCTTGGTTGTGTTCGCCATCAGTTCAGCCCCCTTACAGCTTGATCTCGATGTTGACGTCGGCCGGGAGGTCGAGACGCATGAGCGAGTCGACGGCCTTCGGCGTCGGGTCGACGATGTCGATGACCCGCTTGTGCGTGCGCTTCTCGAAGTGCTCGCGCGAGTCCTTGTACTTGTGGGGAGAACGGATCACTGCGATCACGTTCTTCTCGGTGGGGAGCGGCACCGGGCCGACCACGGTCGCACCGGCACGGGTCACCGTGTCGACGATCTTCCGGGCCGACGTGTCGATGACCTCGTGGTCGTACGACTTGAGCCGGATGCGGATCTTCTGTCCCGCCATGTGTTCTCTGTCCTCTCTGCGCCGCGCACCCTCGGGCCGCCTGACGCCGCCGGGTTCCGCCCTGTGCGGACCTGGCTGTTTGCGTGAATCACCGGACGCATCCGCTGGGGATGACCGCTGTTCTCCTGTCAACCGCGCGGACGGTCATGCCGTGTTGCACACGACGGCCCGCGTGGACGTATCGCCACCCCGGCTGAAGGACACGGATGTCCGTCAGGTTGTGGGGCTTCGATGTGTTCTGCTGCCTGCGGCCCAACCCAGCCCTGCTGGACAGGGGGGTTGTGCACTGCCAGTGCAGTGATCCTTCGGGGCGCGAACGCCCCCGGAATTTCGGAACCGGACAAGTCTCCCATAGCCCGGGGTTCCGTGCAACCCGGGCGTGTCGCGTTTCCCCGGGCGTGTCGAGACCAGCGTACTTCCCCGGTCCGCCGCGGATCCACCGGCCTGGAGGCCCGGCTCGCGTCCGCCCCGCAGCGCACGTCCCGAGACGCCTCGGCCGCCCCCGCCGACATGCGTCGCGCCCCCTCCCGGACATCGCGCCCCGGTGCGGCGGGGTGCGGTGTTCGTGAGGGGGCGCGATGTGCAGCCGGGGCGCTCGGGTCAGTCCTCGTCGGGGACGACCGGCGGCACGAACCACGGCGGGAAGACCGCGACGCGCGGGACGTGCCCGCCGTGCTCGGACAGGATGTCCTTCACGGCGTGGCGTGCACGGTCGTTCGGCACGCCGATGACCGCGACCGAGGAGAACGGCACGCTCGGCCCGGCGAGGACCTCCACGCCGTGCATCTCCGGGTCGGTGAGGTCCGTGCGACGCAGCAGGTTCGCCGCTGCCTCCGGACCGACGGCGAACCGGACGTCCTCGGCGTCGGCGTCCGTGTCCGCCAGGATCACCGATGCACCGAAGGCCGCGGTGGGGACGACGAGCACGACGTAGTCGACGCCACGGGCGTGCCGGGCGGCGTCGGACCAGCGCTCGGTGTCGTGCGCCCCGCGACGGACCTCGTCCCAGCGCGCGCCGTCGGGCGAGAGCGAGAACGGGACGTGGCTGGCGACGCTCGACCCGTCGGGAGCGGTCGCCGCAGCGCGCGCCGCGCGGGCAGCAGGGGCGCTGATGTCGTACGACGGTGTGACGGCGTCGGACGCGAGGATCGCCCCGTCCGCGACGATCCCGTCGAAGTTGTCGATGTGGGTCACGTGGTGTGCGCGCAGGGCGCCGAAGACCCGGGCGGCCGGCATGTCCGGCTCAGCCGTGCGCAGCGCGGTCGCCTTCGCACGGGCGGGCGAACCGCCGGGGGTCGACCGCAGCGAGGTGCTGACGCGGGTGCGCCGCGGCGCAGGGGCCTTGGGGACGTCCGGCACCTCGCGCTGTCGAGGCGCGCAGATGTCGCAGAGTTCGGTGGGGAATCCGTGGATGCACTCGTCGGTCACGACTGATGTGGGTCCTTCCGTGCCGCGTGGGGGTGGGACGGCACGAGGGTCAACGGTACGTCATCCCGGACGCGTCGCGGCACCGATGCAGGTCATTGGCGGTAGAGCAGCGCCCGGACCTCGGACTCCGCGGCGTGCTCGCGCTTCGGATCGATGGTCTCGCCGTGCTCGTACGCGTCGAGCAGGCGGGGGTCGACGTAGCTCTGCCTGGCCACCGTCGGGGTGTTGCCGAGGACCTCGCTCGCCGCCTTGACCGCGTGCGACACCGCACGCTTCCGCTTCGCCTCGCTGGACTGCGGCCCGGTCTCCGCCAGGTCGATCGCCGCCGCGACCGTGCCGTGCAGCGTCCGGAAGTCCTTCGCGGTGAACTCGTCCCCTGCACGCTCCTTGACGTAGGCGTTGATGTCCTCGGCCGACAGCGGCTCCCAGTCGGCTCCCCTGGTCGGACGGAAGGACAGCAGCCGCGCGGTGGGTCCGCGTCGCTTCATCCCGGCGATCACGCTCGACAGGTCGGCGTCGTGGATGGACGACGACCACTCCTGCCCGCTCTTGCCGGGGAAGGAGAGCTCGATGTCGTCACCGGACACGTGCGCGTGCGCGCAGAGCAACGTGGAGAGACCACGGCTGCCGTGCTCGGTCGCGTACCGTTCCGACCCCACCCGCAGCGATCCCTGGTCGAGCATCCGGAACGCCGCAGCGAGCGCGCGTCGCCGGTCCGGCTCGGGGCGTCGCAGGTCGAGGGTGACACCGCGGCGTGCGCTCGGGAGCGACTCCGCCAGGGCGAGCGCCCGGTCGTACTTGATGCGGTCCATCCGCTCGCGCCAGGACGGGTGGTACATGTACTGCCGTCGTCCGACCGCGTCGATGCCGGTGGCGAGGACGTGGCCGTTGTCGTACGGCGAGATCCAGACGTCCTCCCACGCCGGCGGCACGACGAGGTCCTCGAGGCGCTGACGGACACCGGGGTCCGTCACGGTCTGCCCGTCGGGGTCGCGGTACGAGAAGCCCTTGCCCGAGCGGACGCGGTGGTAGCCACGACCGTTGGTCGCGGATCTGCGGAGGCGTGTCACCCCTCCGAGCAAACACGACCCGCCTCAGCGGGGCAGCAGGAAGCGACGGATCGCGCACCGCGGCCCGGCGGATCCCACCGGCCGGCGGGCGGTGGCGACCGGTGGCGGACGGGAGGACCGGTGCGGGCGTGCACCGGTCCTCCCGTCCGTCAGGCGGTCACCGCCCGCCGCTCGGTCGCCGCCCGCCGCTCCGTCATCGTGCGTCGCGTCGGCGGCGGAGCAGGAGCAGCAGCAGGCCGACCGAGAGCGCGAGCAACGCGAGCGCTCCACCGAGCCCCAGGCCCGCCGCACCGGTGAACGCGAGCTCACGGGGCTGCGGGTAGGCGCGGACCGGAGCCGGGTCGCTCGCGCGGAGCGGATCCGTCGCGACCGCACCGGTCACCTGCGTCGTCGCGGACCGGACGGTCGCGACGTTGGTGATGCGGTCGGGGGCGTCCGGGGCGACCCGGACGGTCAGCTGGATCGCGATCCGGTCACCGCTGGCGAGCGGCTCGTCGAGCGTGCAGGACACCGTCGATCCCGTCGTGCAGGTGGCGGCGCGGTCGTCGACGCTCACGAAGGACAGTCCCGTCGGCAGTGCGTCGGTGACCACGACGGGGCCAGGGTCCTCGGTGGGCCCGGCGTTCCTGACCGTGATCGTGTACCCGACCGTGCTCCCCCGGACCAGCTCGCCGGTGTGCGTCTTCGTCACGGAGAGGCTCGAGAGCGGCTGGACCGCGAGCTCGTCGTCGGCGGCGTTGTCCGCCAACGTCGTCTCGGTGGTCGTCGTCGCGACCGTCGCCGTCGGCGTGACGCCGGGGTACGCCGCAGCGGTCGGCGTCTGGTGCACCGTGATCGCCGGCGCCAGCGTGCCGGCCGGCAGCGTGCCGCTCAGCGCGAACGACACCGTCGTGCTGCCGTCGGCGTTCGTGACGACCCCGGTGACCGTCCAGGCCGGATCCGCCTCGGTCGAGACGTACGTCAGGCCCTTCGGCAACGTGTAGGTCGCGGTGACGGCCGCCGCGTCGGAGAGCCCGGCGTTCCGGACCTGCACCGTCTCGGGCAGGTCCTTCCCGATGACGGCCTTCCCGCTCTGCCCGATGCTGATCTGCACGTTCGCCACGGCGGCGACGGGCAGCGGGGCCACCGCGGTCCCACCGTTCGTCCCGATCGGCTCCGGCGTGCCCTGCGCGGTGATCGCCGCGCGGTTCTCGATCGCACCGGCCGTGTAGCCAGATGCGATCGCCGTGGTCAGCCAGAGTCCCGGCGCGTCGGTACCCGCCAGGACGGTCGACCCCAGCGTGCACGTCACGACGGTGGTGTCCGTGGTGCCGTCGCACGTCCAGGCCGCACCGTCGGACTCCGCGGCCACGAACCGCATGCCCTCCGGCAGCTGGTCGGTGACGACGGTGTCCGGCTGCTCGTCGGACGGTCCCTCGTTGCGCACCTGCAGGTACCAGACCTGCTGGGCGCCGGCAGTGGTCGTCGTGGAACGGTCCGTCGACCCGGTCCGGTCGACCGGGGTCTTCGACAGCGTCAGCGCGGCGTGCGTGGTCACGTCGACGTCAGCCCCCGCGGTGTCGTCCGAGGGGTCGGGGTCGTCCGTCCCCGACGAGACCGTCGCCGTGTTCCTGAGCGTGCCGGCTGGCGTCCCCGAGGCGATCGCCGCCGTCACGTGGAACGTGGCGGATGCACCGGATGCGAGCGTGCCGGTGGACCAGGAGGTCGGGTCGGCGCCCTGTTGCCACCCGTCGTCGTCCGTGGTGACCGCGGTCACGGTCATCCCGGCCGGAGCCGAGTCGGTCCACGTGACGCGCTGGGCGTCCGAGGGGCCGGCGTTCGTCACGGTCACGTCGTACGTCACGTCCGTACCGGCGTCGGCCGTGGCCGCGCTGGTCCTGGTCTTCGTGATCGACAGGTCCGCGGAGGTGGTGACGTCGACGGTCGCGTCGTCGTGCGCGGTCTCCCCCTTCGCGGTGACCGGCGCGGCGGTGGCGGTGTTCACGATGGACGAGCCACGGAACGAGGCGGGGACGTGCACCACGACGCCGATGGTGTCCGGATCGGTGGCACCAGCGGCGATGCCGTCGGTGCTCACGAGGGTCAGGACGCCGTCGACGTTCGACTCCACGGTCCAGTGCGCGGCGGTCCCGTCGGTCAGCCCGACGTACTCGACACCGACCGGCAGCGTGTCCTGCACGCGGACGCTCGGGGTGGTCGCGTCGCCCGCCGGCAGGTCGGACGGCCCGTCCGGGTTCGCGACCTGGATCGTGTAGGTGACGTCCTCACCGGCGTCGACCGACTGGACGTCCGCGGTCTTCGTGACCCGCAGTCCGACCGTCTGCGTCGCGGCGCTCGAGGTGCTCGCGGTCTGTGTGGCCGCGTTGTCCGACCGCACCACGGCCGTGTTCGCGAGGGTGCCGGAGAGGCCGGCAGGCGTCGTCACCGTGATGGTGAACGACGACGACGTCCCGGCACGCAGGGTGCCGTCGAGCACGCAGGAGACCGTGTCGTCCGACGTGCAGGTCCAGTCGCCGTCGGTCTGGGACCCGCCCTGGAGGCTCGTCCCCGACTCGAGCGCGTCGGTCACGACGACCTTCCGCGCGTCGGCCGTGCCGGTGTTCCGGACCGTGATGGTCCAGTCCGCCGGCTCGCCCGCCACGAGGCGGTCGCTGGAGAACGCCTTCGCGATCGTCAGCGAGGTGGTGTCGTCGACCGGGGTGCTCGTGTTGCTGACGTCGTTCGACGCCTTCGGGTCGGTCGTCGACGGGTCGACGGCGACGCGGGCGGTGTTCGCGATCGTCTGCGACGCCGTCGTGTCCGGCCGCACCGTCGCCGCGACGGTGATCGGCGGTGCGGTCGTCCCGTTCGCCAGGCCGTCACGGGTGCAGGTCAGGGTGTTGCCGTCGGTGTCGCACGTCCACCCGCTGTCGTCCGCGACGGTCACCTGCTCGAGCCGCACGGTGCTCGGCAGCGTGTCGGTCACGGTGACGGTGCCGCGGGCGTCGGAGACGCTCTGCTCGGCCGGGTCACGGACGTTCTGCACCGAGAGGGTCCACGTCGCGATCCCACCGGCGGTGAACCGGTCGGCTGCTGCCGTCTTCGTGATCGCGAGGTCCGCGATCGCGACCGGGGTGGTGCTCGCCGAGTCCGAGTCGTTCGCGTCGTTCGGGTCGAAGGTCTGGCCGGTGCCCTGGTGGATCGTCGCGCTGTTGCGGATCGCCGTGAGCGGGGCGTCGGCGGGCAGCGTCAGTGCGACGTCGAGCTCCGGGAACGCCGAGCCCGACGCGACCACAGCGCCGTTGACGCAGGTCTGCTCGTCCGTACCGGTCGTCGTGCACGTCCAGCCCGAGCCGGAGAACCGCAGGGTCGCACCGTCCGGGAGCCCGGCGACGGTGTCCACCACGGTCGTGCCGTGAGCGGCGTCCCCGCCGGTGTTCGTGACCACGATCGTCCAGGCCTTCGCCGTCGTCGCGCCGGCCACGACGTCCGCGGTCGTCGCCTTCTTGGCGATCGACAGGTCGGCCGCGGCGATCGAGGCGGTCGCGGTCGCGTCGGTCCCCTTCGTGCCGTCCTGCTGCTTCGGGTAGGTGGTGAACGAGCCGGCGCCGCCGTCGTACCCGGTGCCGCCGGAGGCGTCCGTGATCGTCGCGGTGACGTGGTTCGTGTGCTTCGTCGCCGTGCCCGCCGCGGTCGCGGCGGCCGTCGTCGGGGTCGCGCGGTAGTGCAGGGTCAGGGTCTCGTTCGTCCCGAGTGCCCCGAGGTCCGCCCAGGTGAGCGTGGTCCCGGCCACCGACGGGTCGGGAGCTGCCGTGCTGGCGCCTCCGTTCCTGGCGGTCGTCGAGCTCCCGGCGTCGTAGCTCCACCCGTCGGGCAGGACGTCTCGCGCGGCGACGGAGGTCGCGGCACTGCCCGTGTTCGTGAACGTCACCGTGAAGTCGGACGGGACGCCGAGGTAGGACAGCCCGCCGGCGGTGTCGTTCGACTTCGCCACGGCGACGGACGGGAACGACGGGGTCACCGACGCGCTCGCGGTGGTCGGGCCGTACGAGCCGCCGTCACCGTCCGGGAGCGAGGTGTACGTGCCCGTCGAGGCGGTGTTCACCAGGGCGTCACCGGTCAGCTCCGCGTCCTCGGCGAGCACGGCGTGGTACGTGTACGTGGTCGTGGAACCGGTGCCGAAGGTCGTGCTCGGCCAGGTGATGACGCCGCCGCCGCACTTCGCGTCGGTGCTGAGCGTGCCGCCGCCGGAGATCCGTGCGGGGTCGACCACGATGCCGTCCGGCACGCAGTCGGTGACGCTCGTGCCGTACGCGGGCGAACCGGAGCTCGAGACCGTCACCGCGTAGGTGATGTCCTGGCCCGGCTCGGCCTTCGCGGTGGTCGTCGTCTGCCCGGCCACCGTCGCCGACTTCGCGATCGCGAGCGACGGGGTCACCGCGGTCGCGTTCGCCTGGTTCGACGTCGTCGATGCGTCGGTCGGCTCGGCGCCCTTCGCCGCCCGGTCGTAGGCGAGCTTCGCCGTGTTCGAGTACGCGGTGCCGGACGACTGACCGGCACCGACCCGCACCGGGACGTCGACCGTGATCGTCAGCGGTGCGCCGAGCCCCGACGCGATGTCGGAGATCCGCACCGTGACGGTCCCGGAGGCGACCGATGGGGTGACCGTGACCGAGGAGTCGCTCGCGGTCGCGGTCGGGGTCCCGACCGCCGTCATGCCCTTCGGCAGGGTGTCCGTGATCCGGCCGTCGTACATCGCGACGTTCGCCGGGACGGTCGCGGTGATGCGGTAGGTCGCGGTGTCGCCCCCGCGGATCGGGAGCGCGTTCTTGCTCGCGGGGTTCGTCGTCGCGGTGCCCGTGCCGGCCCCGGTCGTGGCGTTCCACGTCGGCGCGGTGAGCGTCTTCGCGATGGACGGTCCGGACACGGTCACGGTGTTCGTCGTGGTCCCGACCTGCACGAACGACGTGTTCGCCGTGGCGTAGTCGGTGTCGAGGCTGGACGCGAGGACCCTGGCGGTGTTCACGTACTGCCGTCCGGCGGGGGCGGCCGTCCCCACCGTCGCGGTGACGGTGATCGTCGCGGAGGCGCCGGCGGCCAGGGTGCCCACCGACCACGTGTGCAGCGTGGTGCCGGTCGGACAGGAGCCCAGTGCACTCCGCTGCGCGCCCGTCGGCGTGCTCTCGGCACGTGAGCTGCTCGTGAGGGTGAGGTCGTCGGGGAAGCAGTCCGCGATCACGGTCGACCGCGCGTCCGCGGTGGACGCGGTGTTCTTCGCCGTCAGCGTCCACGTCACGGTGTCCCGACCGGCGACGGTCCGGCCGCCCAGGTTGTTGGTCTTCGTGATGCCGACCTGTGGGGGCTGGACCGCGATCGTCTTCGCGGCGGTGCTCGTCGACGGGGTACCGTCGGCCGGCTTCGACGAGAACGTCGCCGTGTTCGTGACCGTGCCGGGGGCGGTACCGGACGCGTCGTACTTCCCGACCCCCTTCGTCACCACGAGCCCGGACGCGGTCACGGAGAAGATCGCGGTCGAGTCCCCGGCGTTGTCGAAGGTCGTGGGGAAGACGACGGCACCGGCACCGAGCGTGTTCCCCGTCCCGGTCAGCGTGAAGGTCTGTCCGGCGTAGGTCCCGTCGACGTCGGTCGACTGCGCCGAAGCCGGCACGGTGATCGTGCTGCCGTCCGGGAAGGTCAGGGTCCAGCTGCTCGCGGACGTCGTCGAGACGCCGGTCGGCAACGGGTCACTGAGCGCGCCGTTGCCGACGCTCGTGTGCGCCGGGACGGTGGCGGAGTAGGTGTACGTCACGCCCTGCCCGGGTGCCGCGGTGTCACCGGAGAGGTTCGTCGTGGAGTCGGCGACCGCGCTCCCGCGCTTCTCGACCGCCACGGCCGGGATCGACACGGCTCGCGAGGCATCGGCGTTCGGCGCAGTCCCCTGCCCTGCCCCAGGCGTCGCGGTGAAAGTGCTCCCAGCGGTCTTCGCCGGGATCCAGGTGGTCGTCGTGTCCGCGTTCGTCGTGGTCGTGAAGCTCGTGACCGATGCCGTGTTGGCGTACGCCGTGCCGACGTACCCCGGGGTCGGCACGGTCAGGTCGTACGTCAGCGCCGTCGTGGCAGCGGCGTCGATCGAGGGGATCGTCCAGCGGAGGTAGCGCGAGGACGCGTACTGCGACGCGGCGCCGGTCGGAGCCGGACCGCAGACTCCGTCGTCCGAGATCGCGGCGACGGCAGCACACTCGACGCCGACGGGAAGCGCGTCCCACACGGTGACGTCACCGATGGCCGTGCTGGTCCCCGTCGCGGGCTCGTTGCCGACGGTCAGGCGGTAGTGCAGCGTCGCGCCCTCCGTCGTCGTCGACGGGTTCGTGACCGCACCGTCGGGGTCGACGATGTCCTTCGCGAGGGTCGCGGTGGGCGTCCCGGCCACGGCGTAGCCGACCGAGGTGCGGAGACTCGTCACGGCGCCGGCGGTGTTCTGCTGGGCGACCTTCATGAGGTTGTCGGCGAGGTCGACCGTCGTCGCGCTCGAGCCCTGCGAGGTGATGCGCGCGGCGACGTAGAGCACGACCCGTGCACCGTCGGTGTCACCGTCCACGTACGTGCCGCTCGCGCCGGAGACAGTGTGCCCGATCGCGAACGCACCCATCGTCGACGACGAGGACTTCAGGGCGACGTCCGACTCCGGGACCGTGCTCTCCGTCCCGTAGGACCAGTCGGTGTCCTCGTCCCAGCTGCTGCCGGCCGTGGTGTGCACGGGGAGCATGTCGGTGATCGTCGCGTTGCGGCTCTGCACGCCGGCCGGGAAGTCCACCTGCAGCTTGAAGCAGACCACGTCCCCGAGCTGGAAGGCGTCGCTCGGGGTGGTCGTCACGTAGGAGCCGGGCCGGCCGTCGGCGGTGCAGTCGGCGGAGCTCGTCACGCCGTCGCTCGCGCTCCGCGGCAGGACGGACTTCGAGATCACCGGCGCCTTCGACGTGATGGACGCACGGGAGTCGTCGACCACCTTCGTGTCGCCGCTGTCGCCGTGGACACCGGTGGAGGTGCCCGTCATCGCGACCGTGTTGTCGAACGAGTCACCGGCGGACGTCGGCCCGCCGGAGCCCGTGACCGAGTAGGCGGTCCGCATGAGCGCCTGGTAGCGGACGGTCGTCACGCCGTCTGCCGCCATGTCCGCGATGTGGAACGAGATCGTGAACTTCCCCGTGGCCGCGTCGTACGCGACACGGTCGACGGTGGCGTTCGTCATCTGCTGGTCCAGCGACGCGTTCATCGAGAGCGTGCAGTCCGCGGGGAAGGTCCCCGTGGTGGGCGTACCAGTCGGGAACGCGGGGCAGAGTCCGTCGCCGAGCGTGTCGGTGAACGTGATGCCCGCCGACGACTCGTACTCGCTCGCCCGCACGTCCAGCGAGTAGGTCGCGAACTTGCCGGCCGCGAAGGAGCCATCGGCCGGCGTGGTGACCGACTTCGCCACGGCGAGGTCCATCGCCTCGACGGTGAGTGCGGCGCTCGCGGACTGTGCCGAGGTCGCCGTCCCGCCGACCTTGCCCGTGTAGGTCCCGGCGGCGACGACGGTGTTCTCCTGCCCGCGGCCGTTCGACGTGGTGTCTGCGGTGTCCTGACGGGTCGAGGGGCCGTTGTTGTTGTCGAGGTTCGCCTCGTCGTGCAGGTCGGTGGCGGCCGGTGCCGACACGGCCCCGGCGGGCTTGCCCGTGCCCTGCCCGCTGAACGACATGGTGTTCTCGAACAGCGGCACCGCGGCGAGGTACTTGATGGTGACCGGGGTGTTCGTCAACGTCGGGATCGACCAGACGACCTTCGTGAAGACCTTGCCGTTCTGTCCCGCGACGTCGTCCACCGTGGTCACGCTCTGCGGCGTCAGGCAGGCGCTCTGGTCCCACTCGCCCGTGGCGCCGGCCGCCGTGGCGGACTGCAGCGACGGCGCACCCTCGTACTCGGGCCCCGAGGTCGTGTTGTCGATCGTGCCGCAGCCGAGGAACTCCAGCCCCGCCGGCAGGAGGTCCGTCACCGTGACGTCCGTGCTCGGAGCCGTCGCGGTGTTCTGCACGGTGAGCGTGTACACCATCGGGTGGTCGTGGACGCCGCGGACGAGCTCGTTCTCGGGGCTCCCCTCCGCCTTCGTGATGCGGATCGCGGAGATCGACGTCGGGTTCGAGGTCGCCGTCGCCGAGTTCGACGTGTTCGTCGCCGGAGCCCCGGTGGCGTCGAACGTCGGGATGTTGCGTGCGTCGCTGTTGACGGCGATCTGCGCCGTGCCGGTGAACGACGTGCCCACCGGGAAGACCGTGTCGGACGCGGTGACCTGGAACGCGATCGACTTCTGGTCGCCCGAGACCAGGTCGGACACGTTCGAGAAGACGAGGAGCGTTCCGCCGTCGGCGAGGGTCGTCGTGCTCGGATCCGGGAGCGCCGTGCCGTCCGCCGTCGCCTTGCCCGCGACGTAGGTCACGCCGGCCGGCAGCGTGTACGAGTACCCGAGGTTGTAGAGGTCCGTCCCCCCGGAGGCGTCGGCGGTGTTCTTCGCCGTGAGCGTCACCGTCGCCGGCGCCCCGCTCAGGACCGAGTCGTCGGCCTTCGCGGTCACGGTGACCGTCGAGGCCGCCGATGCGGGCTGCGCGATCGCGAACACCGCGAGGAGCCCGGTCACCAGGGCGATCACCACCGCCATCGCCACGGATCGGGGGCGTGCGGGCAGGAGGGACAGTCGCATCGGAGAGTGCTCTCGAGTCGTCGTCGGATGACGCGAGGCACAGCAGACCGCGCCGTCGACCGGGCAGGGTCGAGCAGCGTTGAGGGGGTGTTCGGGTCACCGCGGGACCCAGGGCGGTCCCGCGACTCCACGGTATCGAGCACGCAGACGGACCGATGCACCCAGATCGGGGTACACCGTTGTCCGCCGTCCGAGGGACGCGAACACCCGCCCGGCGAGAGCCGGACGGGTGTGGGGTCGCAAGAGTCGGCGCGGGGCTACTCGTTGCCGACGTGCTTGTCGACGTTCGCGGCGGCGTCGTCGATCTTGTCGTCGAACTTCCCGCCGGTGACCTTCTTCAGGCCGTCCGCGAGCCCGTGGATGATCTTGTCCGAGACCTCTTCCACCTTCTCGCTCTTGACGGCCTCCTCGATCTTGTCCTTGTTCTCGTCGACGAAGGCCTTCGCCTTGTCGGTGACCTCCTGCGCCTTCGCGGAGACGTTCTTCTGGATGTCGTCGAAGCCGGCCATGGTGCCTCCCTGTCGGCCGGGGTCCCGGCCATCCGATGGCCGGGTGGTCCGGCCGCTTGCGAGACATGTTGCCCGACCGTGCGCGATCTGTCCGCAGCACGCAGC
Source organism: Curtobacterium sp. NPDC090217 (assembly GCF_044746705.1). Taxonomy (NCBI): domain Bacteria; kingdom Bacillati; phylum Actinomycetota; class Actinomycetes; order Micrococcales; family Microbacteriaceae; genus Curtobacterium; species Curtobacterium sp. NPDC090217. The sequence goes on from NZ_JBIVCR010000001.1 coordinate 327,182, forward strand.
ACCGTCCCGGCAACGACGAAAGCGGGGCCGGACCCGAAGGTCCGACCCCGCTGACGCAAGGAACCAGAAGTTACTTGATGATCTTCTCGACCGTGCCGGCGCCGACCGTACGACCACCCTCACGGATGGCGAAGCGGAGGCCCTCTTCCATGGCGATCGGCTGGATCAGCTCGACCGTCATCGCGACGGTGTCGCCGGGCATGACCATCTCGGTGCCCTCGGGCAGCGTGATGACGCCGGTGACGTCCGTGGTGCGGAAGTAGAACTGCGGACGGTAGTTCGCGTAGAACGGGTTGTGACGACCGCCCTCTTCCTTGTTCAGGATGTACGCGTTCGCGGTGAACTCGGTGTGCGGCGTGACCGAACCCGGCTTCACGACGACCTGGCCGCGCTCCACGTCCTCACGCTTGAGGCCACGGATGAGCAGACCGGTGTTGTCACCGGCGACTGCCTTGTCGAGCAGCTTGCGGAACATCTCGATGCCCGTGACCGTGGTCTTCTGGGTCGGCTTGATGCCGACGATCTCGACCTCGGAGTTGAGGTCCAGCTCGCCGCGCTCGACGCGACCGGTGACGACGGTGCCACGACCGGTGATCGTGAAGACGTCCTCGATCGGCATGAGGAAGGGCTGGTCGGTGGCGCGCACCGGGTCCGGCACGTGCTCGTCGACCTGGGCCATGAGGTCCTGGACGGACTTGACCCACTTCTCGTCGCCCTCGAGCGCCTTGAGCGCCGAGACCTGCACGACGGGGGCGTCCTCGTCGAACTCCTGCGAGCCGAGGAGCTCACGGACCTCGAGCTCGACGAGCTCCAGGATCTCCTCGTCGTCGACCATGTCGGACTTGTTCAGCGCGACGACGATGTACGGCACGCCGACCTGGCGAGCGAGCAGCACGTGCTCACGCGTCTGGGGCATGGGACCGTCGGTGGCGGCGACCACGAGGATCGCGCCGTCCATCTGGGCCGCACCGGTGATCATGTTCTTCACGTAGTCGGCGTGACCAGGAGCGTCGACGTGCGCGTAGTGGCGCTTGTCGGTCTGGTACTCGACGTGCGAGATGTTGATCGTGATGCCGCGCTGGCGCTCTTCGGGAGCGTTGTCGATCTGAGCGAAGTCACGGGCCTCGTTGAGGTCCGGGTACTGGTCGTGCAGAACCTTGGTGATCGCCGCCGTGAGCGTGGTCTTGCCGTGGTCGACGTGACCGATGGTTCCGATGTTGACGTGCGGCTTGGTGCGCTCGAACTTGGCCTTGGCCACTGTGGGTCCTCCTCAGGACTCGGATGCGAGACCCCCGGGAGCACCCCTGTCAGGGATGCCGAACCGTTGGCACGCGGTGTGTGTGTCTTTACTTTACTTGGTGGCGAGGGGCCCGTCGCCGGGCGCCCCCGCCTGTGGAGAGCACGCTCGGAAGAGCGTCACTCCCCCTTGGACTTCGCGACGATCTCCTCGGCGACGTTGGACGGGACCTGGTTGTAGGTCTCGAACGTCATCGAGTAGACGGCACGACCGGAGGTCTTCGAACGAAGGTCCCCGACGTAGCCGAACATCTCGGACAGCGGCACGCTCGCGCGGACCACCTTGACGCCGGAAGCGTCCTCCATCGCGGCGATGTTGCCACGACGCGAGCTCAGGTCACCGATGACGTCGCCCATGTACTCCTCGGGCGTACGGACCTCGACGGCCATGATCGGCTCGAGGATGACGGGACCGGCCTTGCGAGCCGCTTCCTTGTAGGCCATCGAGCCGGCGATCTTGAACGCCATCTCGGACGAGTCGACGTCGTGCGCCTGGCCGTCCTTGAGGATGGCCTTCACACCGACGGTCGGGTACCCGGCGAGGATACCGACCTGCATGGCGTCCTGGATACCGGCGTCGACCGACGGGATGTACTCACGAGGCACGCGACCACCGGTGACGGCGTTCTCGAACTCGTAGACCTTCTCCGCCGTGACCTCCATCGGCTCGAGCGCGATCTGCACCTTCGCGAACTGACCGGAGCCACCGGTCTGCTTCTTGTGGGTGTAGTCGTAGCGCTCGACGGTCTTGGTGAGGGTCTCGCGGTAGGCCACCTGGGGCTTGCCGACGTTCGCCTCGACCTTGAACTCGCGCTTCATGCGGTCGACCAGGATGTCGAGGTGGAGCTCGCCCATGCCCTTGATCGTCGTCTGACCGGTCTCGGCGTTGAGCTCGACGCGGAACGTCGGGTCCTCTTCGGCGAGCTTCTGGATGGCCGTGGAGAGCTTCTCCTGGTCAGCCTTGGTCTTCGGCTCGATCGCCACCTCGATGACGGGCTCCGGGAAGGTCATCGACTCGAGGACGACCTGGTCCTGCGGGTCGCACAGGGTGTCACCGGTGGTGGTGTCCTTCAGGCCGATGACCGCGTAGATGTGACCGGCGGTGACCGCGTCGACCGGGTTCTCCTTGTTGGAGTGCATCTGGAAGATCTTGCCGATGCGCTCCTTCTTGCCCTTGGTCGAGTTGATGACCTGTGCACCGGACTCGATGTGGCCGGAGTACACGCGGACGTAGGTGAGGCGACCGAAGAACGGGTGCACCGCGACCTTGAACGCGAGCGCCGAGAAGGGCTCGGAGGCATCCGGCTTGCGGATGATCTCCTTCTCCTCGTCCTTGACGTCGTGGCCGATCATCGGCGGGACGTCGAGCGGCGACGGCAGGTAGTCGATGACCGCGTCGAGCATCGGCTGGACGCCGCGGTTCTTGAACGCAGAACCGCAGAGCACCGGGTAGAGCTCGCTGTTGACGGTGAGCTTGCGGATCGCAGCCTTGATCTCGGCCACCGAGAAGTCGGTGTCGCCCTCGAGGTAGCGCTCCATGAGCTCGTCGTCCGCCTCGGCCACGCGCTCGATGAGCTTCTCGCGGTACTCGGCGGCGCGGTCGGCCAGGTCGGCCGGGATCTCTTCGATCTCGTACTTGGCGCCCATCTGGACGTCACCCTTGGCGTCGCCGCGCCAGGTGAGGGCACGCATCTCGACCAGGTCGACGACGCCCTCGAAGGAGGACTCCGCACCGATCGGGAGCTGCAGCACGAGGGGCTCGGCGCCGAGGCGCTTCACGATCGTGTCGACGGTGAAGTAGAAGTCCGCACCGAGCTTGTCCATCTTGTTGACGAAGCAGATGCGCGGGACGTTGTACTTGTCCGCCTGACGCCACACGGTCTCGGACTGGGGCTCGACGCCCTCCTTGCCGTCGAAGACGGCGACAGCACCGTCGAGGACGCGGAGCGAGCGCTCCACCTCGACCGTGAAGTCCACGTGACCGGGGGTGTCGATGATGTTGATCTGGTTGTTGTCCCAGAAGCAGGTCGTCGCGGCCGACGTGATCGTGATGCCGCGTTCCTGCTCCTGCGCCATCCAGTCCATCGTGGCGGCGCCGTCGTGGACCTCACCGATCTTGTGCGTGATGCCCGTGTAGAACAGGATGCGCTCGGTGGTCGTGGTCTTGCCGGCGTCGATGTGCGCCATGATGCCGATGTTGCGGACCTTGTTCAGGTCGGTGAGCACGTCCTGTGCCACAGGGTTCCTCCGGAAGAGTTGTAGGAGATGGTGGTCGGCCGGGCGCCGTGGGTCTTGCCCTGACGGCGCCCGAACCGATCAGCCAGGTACGCCGGGATTACCAGCGGTAGTGCGCGAAGGCCTTGTTCGACTCGGCCATCTTGTGGGTGTCCTCGCGACGCTTGACAGCGGCGCCGAGACCGTTCGACGCGTCGAGGATCTCGTTCATGAGACGCTCGGTCATCGTCTTCTCGCGGCGAGCCTTGGCGTACGAGGTCAGCCAGCGCAGGGCCAGCGTGTTCGCACGGTGCGGCTTGACCTCGACCGGGACCTGGTAGGTCGAGCCACCGACGCGGCGGCTACGGACCTCGAGGGTCGGACGGACGTTGTCGAGCGCCTTCTTCAGCGTGACGACGGCGTCCTGGCCGTTCTTCGACGAGACACCTTCGAGTGCGTCGTAGACGATGCGCTCGGCGAGGCCCTTCTTGCCGTCGAGGAGGATCTTGTTGACGAGCTGGCTGACGATCGGTGCGCCGTAGACGGGGTCTGCGACGACGGGACGCTTGGGGGCGGGACCCTTACGAGGCATCTAACTCAACCCTTCTTCGCGCCGTAGCGGCTACGCGCCTGCTTACGGTTCTTGACGGCCTGGGTGTCCAGTGCGCCACGGATGATCTTGTAGCGGACACCCGGGAGGTCCTTCACACGACCGCCGCGGACGAGCACCATCGAGTGCTCCTGCAGGTTGTGGCCCTCACCGGGGATGTAGGCCGTGACCTCGGTACCGTTCGAGAGCTTCACACGAGCGACCTTGCGCAGTGCCGAGTTCGGCTTCTTCGGGGTGGTGGTGTAGACGCGGGTGCACACACCACGCTGCTGGGGGTTCGCCTTGAGGGCCGGTGCCTTGGTCTTGACGACCTTGGGCGTACGACCCTTGCGAACCAGCTGCTGAATAGTAGGCAACTGTTCTCCTGGTTCTTCGCTCGTGTTCTCTGGCCGACGTGGTCCGTCGGCATCCTCGCCCACGCGAACGGCCGCCTGTCAGGCGGACGTGGTCAGGGGGCGGACTGTCCGGATCAGGTCGTCGACCTGCCGAACTTTTCGGGCGCGCCCGAGGGCGCACACCCGGAAGAGCCTACCTGCGTACCCTCGCGAAATCAATCCGGGCGCGTCGTCCTGGAGGCCCGTGGAATCGGCCGTCGGCGAACGCACGTCCGCCGGCCGGTCGCGCCGGGCGCGGGGCGCGCCCTGGAGCCCGCCACGTGCTCAGGCGTGCTGCCGTCGCGGAGGCGGGTCGGGCCTCCCGTCCGGGACGGAGGCGACCACCAGCGATCAGGAGCCGGTGTCCGACGAGCCGTTGCCGATCGACGACTCGAACGTCGCGCCCGCGTCGGTGAAGCCCGTGATGTAGCCGGAGGCGTTCACGTTGATCGGACCGGCCGTCGCCGTGCCGGAGCCAGCCGGCCCCGTGAAGTTCGCCGTGAACGTCGCCGAGCCGTACGACGACGTGGTGACCATCCAGCCATCCGCGAGCCAGCCGTCCACCTGCACGGTCGGGCGGGCGTCGAGCGTCCACTTCTGGTCGGTGTAGGTGTTCGCCGGGTTCTCGCCGTACGCGTAGAAGCTGCAGCCGTCCGGGGTGGTCGACGTCGAGGCGATGCAGCCGTCCACCCAGGCGTTCACGGCATCCGTCGCAGCCGCTCTGCCGTCGTCGGTGAGCGTCGTCGTGATCGAGACCGGCGCCGACTCCGCCGCGGCGAACCCGCGGACGTCCGCCGTCGTGGTGTCGGCCGTGAACCACTTGCCGCCGTCGACCGCGACGTCGTACGAACCCGGGAGCGCACGCAGGGTGAGCCCGCCGGTCTTGTCCGTGGTCACCTTCTGGCCGGCGACCGCGACCGTGGTGCCCGCCGGGGCCTGCACGACGACGTCCACCGATCCGAGGTCGGGGGCCTGGAGCTCCCACTTCGGGAACACGCCCCAGTCGGTGCCGGTCTTGTCGAGGGTGAACGTGGCGGCGACCTGGCGTCCGCTCTGCGTCAGGTACGCGCCCACCGTCGCGGTGTCTCCGTCGGTCTTCGTGGCGGCGATGCGGTACCCCGTGACGCGCGACTTCGCCTTGGCGTACGCGGCGTCGGTCAGCAGGACGTCGTCCTTCGCGTGCTCGATGCCGGCGTCGGTCAGGGCCGCGTCGACCTTGCCGGACCGGAGGTCGTCGAGGAACGCCTCGACCTGGCGTTCCGGTGCGTGGCTGTTCGAGCCGACCGAGTAGCCGACCCCGCCCGCGACGGCCAACAGCACCACGGCCGCTCCGCCCGCGATGATGCCGATGAGTGCCCCGCGGCGCATCCGCTTGCGCGGCCGCGGTGCCGGCGCTGCTGCAGCACCCGTCGGCGCCGGCGCTTCGCGCGTGGCCGGCGCCGGCGCCTCGCGCGTGCCGCTGATGTCCGCGACCCGTGGGACGGATCCCCATCCGTCCTGCGGTGCGGTGTCGTCCGTGCTCATCGGTCCCCCGTGGTCTCGCTGCCGCGCTGTTCCGGCGGCACCGATATCCTACCGGCGACCGCCGTCAGTTCGACTGCTTGGTCTGGTGCCTGGCCATCGCGATCCCGCCGATCACGCAGAGCAGCGCGATCACGACCGAGCCGACCACGAACGGGCCGAGGGCGTAGCCCGCCGGGAACACCAGGAGCTCGGTGACGTCCTGGCGGATCAGCGCGTAGCCGACCGATCCGACGCCGAGCATCACGAGGTAGCTCGTCGCGGCTGCGACCAGGCCCGTGACGCCGGGGTTGCCGTCCGGGATGCCGAACGCCGTCGCGAGGAACACCACCACCGCGCCGCCGAGGACCATCGCCGGGCCGAGGTACGGCGTCGCGTCGGTCTGGGAGATGATCGCGATGTCGGCGAGGAGGGACTCGAACCCGCTCACGGCGATGACGAGCGCGATGAAGAGGATCGACGTCATCGTCGCCACCAACCACCGGGACATGGACCGATGGTAGCGCCGGTGGCCTCGTGGGTCTCCGTCGTGGCGGGCCGGGTGGCGGTCGTGGCGGGATCCCGCACCGAACCGTTGCGTGGTTCGGTGAGGTCAGCTCGCGGGCTGCTCCTGCTGCTCGCGGTCGTGCTGCTCGTTGCGCTCGGCGCGGCGCTGCTCTTGCGCGGCGTTCACGAGGGCGATGGCGATCGCTGCGGTGATGACCGGGACGCTCTCGGTCATGGGGGCGGCGGGGGCAGTGGTGATCGCGGTGGTCGCCTGCTCGGCCGACTCGGCCATGTCGGCCACGTCGGCCACGTCGGCCACGTCGGCCACGTCGGTCTGGAGGCTCGGGGGTGCGTCCGCCGTGTCGGTCACGTCCGGCTCGTGGTGCCGGACGGCGGGGCCGATGACGGGCAGCACCGCGGTCGTTGCCGCTGGCTCCGTCGAGAGCTCGTGGTGCGTCTCGAGACCGGCCCGCTTCGCCGTGCGACGCGCTCTGGCCATGCGGACCAGGACGACGACCGCGACGACGGCCCAGATGCCGTTCACGATGGTCGACGGGACGGCGTGGTGGGCGGCGACGTTGACCGCCACCGCGAGTCCGCCGACGAGGTTGAACAGCTGGTAGACCGGGCCGTTCGGGAGCTTGCCAGTCGAGAACAAGATGTAACCAGCAAGGACGGTTACAGCTCCGAACCATCCGAGGAATTCCACGATTCCAGACAACACGCGCGACTCCGGGCACGACGAGGAACGGCCGATTCAAGCCGACCGTCCGAGGGGGTGTGACGAGCCGCAGAACGCGGCATCGGGAGCATCGTACGCACAGCGGGAGCCGCCACGGAAGAGGCTTCGGCGTGGCGGCTCCTCCCCCAGTTGGCGGGGGTGCTTGTCAGCCCTTCGCGGGGGTCGTTCCGGAGTCGGCGAGCACGTAGATCGTGCCGGTCAGCGACCACGACTGCGCCTCCATCGGCGGCTTCTCGTCCGTGCTCGTCGCAGCGATGCCGCTGACGAGGAACAACCGCGCCCCGCTCTGCGCCGCCTGCGTGAAGGCAAGCGCTTGATCGTACGAACCATCGACTGCGACGGTGACCGAGATCACGGAGAAGTTGGAGCTGGTGATCAGCGGATCGCTGTGCGGATCGGCCGCCTGCGGGGTAGCGGCAGCGGTCGGCGCCGCGGTGGACCCGGGTGCCGGTGTCGCACTCGCCGAAGCCGACGGAGAGGCCGTCGCGGTACCGGCCGCAGTGGTCGAGACGGGGACGTACTGTTCAGGGTCGCCGATCGTCACGCTCGTGATCGTCACGCCGGACGACGTGGCGAACCCGTTCAGCGACTCCACGAACGGGTCGGTGTCTGCAGTGGACGGGAGCGATGCCTGGAGCTTCGCGAGTTCCGCCTTCGTCGAGTCGAGGCTCTCGTTCGCTTTGGCAAGACGCTCCAGCTCCGTGCGGTTCCTGTCGTTGGTGGCGTCGATGGTCTCCTGTTGTGTCCCGTTGCTCGCCGCCTGTGCGAGCTGCGGCTGGACACCGAGGAACCAACCACCGGCGAGCACTGCCACGGTGACGACGAGTGCGATGACGAGGGAGAGACGGTTCTTGCTCATCGGTCTGCGTCCTTCGTGTACTTGCCGTCGTAGGCCTTGTCGTCGAGTTCGATGTCGATCACCGAGCTGTAGCGGGCCGTCTCCTTCTCGTACGAGATCGAGGAGATCGTGGACCCGACGTACCCGCGTAGCGACGAGAGCCTGCCATTCCAGTCCGAGACCGACGGGATCTCGGAAGACTTCACGGTGATAGAGACGGTGGCGACACGCGACTTCGAGAGCGCAGCGGTTGATTGCGAGAACGGTTCGACCGAGTCTGCAGAGGCGATGCGCATCGCACTGATCTCGACGCCGTCCGGGAGGACACTCTCGACCTCGGACAGCGTGTCGTGCCAATCGATCTCGGACGCGCCGCCGACGGCCTGCCCGGCCTGGAGCAGCTGCGTCTGCTGCTCCGCGGTCCGAACATCGGCGAAGCGCTGCTGCTGCGCGAGCAAGGTGGACGTCTCGGCTTGCGCGGAAGCGAGTCCTGCCGCCGTGCCCAACTGGTGCGCGACGGCAGCGCCCGTACCGAGCATGACGGCGGCTCCGGCGACCACCACGCCGAACCAAGCCCGGCGAGCGATGCCACGCTCTCGACGGTCGGCACGGACCTCTTGGGGCAGGAGGTCGACACGGGGCTCCAGGCCGACGGCCGCGGCGTTTTCCGAAGTGCGGTCACGATGCCCGCGGCGTTTCGAATCGTCCGCTTTCAGGGTGGGCGTCGGGCGAACTTCTGTGCTGGTCATGCTGCTTTGCCTCCTACCGCGAGCCCGTAGGCGACCGCGATCGTGTCGCCGTGGACGGCGATGTCTTCCTCACGGATCGAGCGGCCGACGCCGGCGGCCGCGAACGCGGAGCCGATCTCGACGGGCAGGTGCGTGTAGTCCGCAAGAGCTTCACGGAAGCCGATGAGACGCGACCCCCCGCCGACGAGCACGACACTCGCCACGGATTCGCCCGGACGCGTGTTCACGAAGTAGTTGATCGTGTTCCGGAGACTTGCCATGAGTTCGTTCACGGTGTCGAACGTCGCCGCAACCGCTCGGGCGTCGTCCGGTGTCTGTGCGACTCGGCCGATCCCCAGGTGACGCTTCACTGCTTCCGCCTGCTCGAACGAGATGTCGAGCCGCGCAGCCAACGCCTTCGTCACGTCGTTGCCGCCGGTCGGGATGATGCGGACGAACTGCGGGACGCCGTCGGTTGCGAGAACGACGCTCGTGGTGTCGGCTCCGAGTTGGACGAGCGCCGTCGTTCCCTTGCGCTGCTGCCGACCGACCACGACCCGCGTGAGGGCGAAGGGGATCAAGTCGACACCGACCGGGTTGAGCCCGGCGAGCTGGACGGCCTTCACGTTGGCGAGGACCGCGTCCTTGATCGCTGCGATCAGGAGACCGTGCAGCACCGGGCCGGACTCACTCACGCCTTCGGCCGTCGGGTAGAAGTCGAGGATGGCGTCGCCGACCGGGACCGGGAGCATGTCCTGGACCTGGAAGGGCAAGCTCTCACGGATCTGTGCGAGCGGAGCCCGCGGCACGGTCAGATCCCGCGAGAGGACGCGCTGGTTCCCCATTCCGAGCACGACGTCGCGGGAGCGGAACCTGCCGATCGACCAGAGCTGCTTGAGTGCGGCCGCGACGGTGTTCTGCTCGAGTACCTCGCCACGGCTCACCGCGCCCGCCGGGGTGGGGACCTCCGCAAACCGCACGACGGTAGGGCGAGGACGATCTGCGTCCGCTACCTCGACTGCACGGATCGATGACCCCGCGATGTCGAGGCCGACGATGCTCTTGCCCATGATGCTGCTTTCGTTGGTGGAGGTGGACAGTCGGGTCAGGCGACGCCGAGGATGGCGAGGTACGCACCCATGAGCCGGTCACCCAGGAGGATTCCGACCCAGGCGCCGACGAGCATCGACGGGCCGAACGGCAAGCCGCCGCGCCACCGCGCTCGACGGAAGATGATCAGACTGATCGCGACCGTACCTCCGACGACGAACGCCCCGAAAGCTCCCACTGCGAGGGGTCCCCATCCGAGGTACGCGAGGACGAGACCGAGCACGACGGCGAGCTTCACGTCGCCGAGCCCCATCCCACCCGGCACGGCGACGGCGAGCGCCAAGTACCCACCACCGAGGAGGACCGCACCCAGCAGCCCACGGGCGAGGGCACCCCAGTCACCTGTGAGCGCCGAGGCCACGGCGAACAGCACGAGGAGGACAACCGCCGATGGGTACACGATCGCGTTCGGGAGACGGTGGGTGTCGAGATCGATCAGGGCGAGCGCAACGCTGATCGCCATCAGGTACAGGAACGCGACGAGGAGCACCGCCCGGCCGACGGCATCGCGCGGAGCGATCGCCTCGAGCGGAGACAGCGCGATGAGCCCGACGACCGCGAAGAGGATGCCTGTGCCGAGCTCCACGATCGGGTACCGGGGCGAGATGGACACGTCGCAGTCGCGACAGCGCCCACCGAGGACGATCCACGACACCACCGGGATGTTGTCACGCCGTCGGATCGCGTGCCCACAATTCGGACACGCGCTCGCCGGAGCGACGACCGACAGACCGGCGGGCACCCGGTAGACCACGACGTTGAGGAACGACCCGGTGACCAGCCCGAAGGCGCCGGCGAGCACCGCCGTGAACATCGACGCGGTCATCGGCACACCCCTGCCGTGGTCTTCGCGCACGAACCGTCCACCTGGTACGCGGACTGCACCTCGATCTGCGTCGTCACTCCGTACGACGTCGAGACCGGTTGGAGGAACTTCGGTGGTGCGGTCGTCAGGAGTCGCTGGTCGTACACGTAGTTCTTCGAGAAACCGGTGCCGCCTGTGGTCGCCACCGGACCTCGCCAGTTCTGCGCGATCGATCCGACGACCTTCAGCACACCGAGCTGCGGACCGATGTCGTAGTTCTGGTTCCAGAACGTCCCGGCGTTGCTCGCGATCGCTGCGCTCACCGTGATGCCGGCGCCCCGTACCCGGTTGAGCAGTCCGACGCCCGCATTGTTGCAGCGCGAGTAGTCGGTCACGTACCCGGCCCACCAGGAGCCCGTCGTCGGGTACGAGGTGCACTTCGCAGGGTTGTAGATCTCGACGGCGTTCTGCCCGACGAGCCCGAGGATGTCGCTCGTGCCGTCGACGTAGGTGATGTCGCCGGTCACCCAGATCGTCCCCGACGAGGCGATGGTCATGGCTCCGGAGAACGCGCCACTGACGAAGACGTCTCCTGCCGTGCAGGAGTAGGTGTCCGACGCCGACCCGGTTTGGTAGGTGGATCCGGACCCCGAACTCCCGCCGTTGATCCACTCTCCGGACGCTGGGTACCCCTGGCCGTTGCTGAAGGTCTGGTTCCCTGCGGTGCTGGACGAGCCGTTGCCGCGCACGGTGACGGTGGTCGTGCAGTACGTGTTCGTGTACTTGGACGGGTAGCTTCCGGCGGCCCAGGTGTTCACGTTGTTCGCGGCGGACGGGATGTCTTGGACGTACATGAGGTTCGAAGGGAGGGTGGAGATCGTCGCACCTGCGGCGCTCTGGAGGTCTCCGACGGCACCGCACAGCGCCGCGGCCTTCGCCGTGTCGTTCGTTTCCGTCACCGCACCGGACACGCTGTCGACCTTGACCTGCGTCGCCTTCGACCACGGCGACCAGACCGTCATCTTGCCGTTCCCGAGGAAGCTGACCCGAGTCGGCCCTGTGTACAGGCAGCCGGGACGGGGAACGGTCGCCGGGATGTCGGTCCGCGTCTCCTGGGACATGTTGGAGTTCAGCGCTGGCAAGCCGAGGTACGGCACTGCACTCGCCGCACCTCCGTTGAACGTACCGTTGCACGTACCGCTCGACGCGCGGACCGAGGTGTCGTGCTGCTCGACCGCGCCGTTGAACGTCGTCGCGCACGCAGCGGTGAAGACGTCGTTCGTCCGGATCGGTCCGTTGAGGACGTCCGTACCCGCGAATTGGACCGCCTGGCACTTGTTGCTGACGCCTGACTGCCATTGGTAAGCGGTCGTGCATGAGCTGCCCGAGATCGCCGGGTTCGACGACTCGTAGTTCGTGAAGTACAGGTAGTTGATGAAGCCATCGCCCTTGAGGTTCGCGACGAGTGACCGGACACTGCCGCCGGACTTCCCGGTGACGCGCACGCGGAGGATGCCCTTGGACGAGTAGTTCGAGTTGTCGACCTCGTACCGGTACCACTGGTCCGACGACCCGACGACCGGCGCCCACGTCGAACCGCTGTTGGTGAACGCCGCGTTGTTGTCGTTGCCGGTGAACGTCGACCCGCTTGACTTGCTGAACTGTGCCGCCGCGTTGCCGTAGAGCGCGTAGCCGTTGTCGTTCGAGAGCTTGGCCTGGTAGTCCGCCAAGCCGGCGTACGCAGCGGTGATGGCGTTCTGGAAGTTCCTGTCGGCCGCCGACTTGATCGCGCCCGAGGTGGACACCGCCACCATCGTCGCGACCAGCAGCAGCATCACGGTGCCGAAGATGACCACGTTCGCGAGGACCATGCCGCGTTCGTCGCCGTGTTCTCTCCCGAGGCGTTCGCCGATCCACCGGATCATGGGGTCGCTCCGCTCGTCGTGCCGTACGCCACATTGAAGAGGTACAGGGTGTTCTGGATACGGGTGTTCCCGGATGCGCCGGCCGTGGTCGACCCGAGCTCGAGGTTGGTGCGCACGGCCCGGATCTTCCCGAGTTGTGCCGCCGCGAGCGAGCCGTCGGCTTGCGTCGGGAGGACGCCACCGTCGGCCCCGAGATAGGTGAACAACGGGTCACCCTCGACCGTCGGGGATGCGATGGGGCCACCGAGGACGGCTGACGTGTTCGGGGTCTGGGTCGGGGCCGGGAACGAGTAGAAACCTCCGGACGCCGTGCCGGCCCATTGGTCCTGGACGAGCTGCTTCGATGCGTTCAGCGAGTAGCGCACCTGGACCGGGTTGTCGGTGCTGCTGCCATCGAGGTTGATGTAGGCGTAGAACGTGAGCTGTGTGCCGCTCGCCTGTGTGACCGCCGATGCGTACGTCCCGTCCGACTTCGGCAAGAGGCTCGCAGCGTGGACGTACCTGGTGACGGAGTTCATCACGATCGACGCCGATCGGGCGTTCTGATCCGACGTCGTGTTCGTCGTACCGGCGCGGAGGGTCGCGGTGAAGAACCCACCGACCGCGACGAGGACGATCATCGAGATGCTCAGCGCGATGATCAGCTCGGACAGACTCACCCCGGACTGGTCGCGGTGGAACCGGGTCATCGAACGCATCATGATGTCTGCCCGCGCGGATCGAGGGTCAGCGTGTTGTCGTAGTTGATGACGACGAGGGCGGTCTTCTGGTTGACGTTGCCCGGTGTGACCGGCTTGACGTTCGACGCGTTCGACGCAATCTCGTTCTTGGTGGTTGAACCGAAACTCGTTCCGGAGTACAGCGTCCAGGTTCCGAACGGCAGGGCGATCGTCGCGGAGTCACCGGTGGTGACGGGGAACTTCATCGTCATGCCCGCGGAGCAACCAGGATCGCCTGCTCCGGGGTTCGCTGACGACACCGCTGTGATGTAGCGGTTCTTCACACCGTTGACCGTGGCCACGCCCATCATCACCGACGCGTTCGAGGGCGAGCCGGGACTGACGTTCACGGTCTGCGGGCTCACGCCGATTGCACCGGTCTGACTCGGCGTCGACCAGGACGACGGATTCGGGCTCAAGCAGCTCGTGCTGGCACTCGTGCTGTTCGAGTACGGACCGGCGTAAACGGTGTACCCGGAGGTGAACGGGAACACGGGGAGGTTGGGGGTCGACGCCGAGTTCACGACGAGCGAGCTGCTCGTGACGTCCCACGGCTTGATCGTGTCGAGGCCGCCAGCTGAACTGGAGAGCACCGTGACCATGTTCGTCGGGAGCGTCGCTCCGTAGGTCTGCGCGTACCGCAGCGTCAGCTGGCTCGCCTTGTCGTAGACGAACGGCACCGGTGAGCTTGCTCCAGCACTCACCGTGATCGGAGACTGGGTCGACGGCTGAGCCTGGTTGGTGTCGATCCCGCCGGAGACGTTCGCCGTCACGGAGTAGTCCCCCGGCACGACGTTCACGGCGTAGGAACAGCCCTGCGCGTCGGTCGGCAGCGGCGCGGTCGAGAGCGCTGCACCGCCGCTCACCGGAGTGATCGTCACCGAGACGCCCTGGAACGGGGCGCCCGATGCGTTGACGGCGGACACGATGACCGTCCCGTACCCCGGGTCGGTCACCGCGTCGCTTGGTGCGATCGCAGAGGTGACCGTTGTCGAGGACATCCCACTGCCCTGCTTGGGCCAGGACACGGTCTCGACCACGCTCTTGTACGCGAGCTTGCCGTTCGAGGTTCCGCACGCGCCGCTCGCGCCGTCGCTCTGCACCCACGTGACCGCGCGGTCGATCTGGTAGGTGACCCCACCGATCGTCTTCGTGTTGCTGGTACCGGCCTTGCTCACGACGTTGAAGATCCCGGCGGTCGACGCCGCAGCGGTCTGCCGCAGCATGTCGATGTCCTGCGACGCCAACGCGACCGCGGTCTCACGTCCTCGACTGCTCTGCGTGAGTTGGAGCGTGTTCGCGATCCCGTAGGCGATGCCCACGGACATCACGGCGAACACCATCATCGCGACCATGACCTCGATGATCGACAAGCCCGCGTCGCGGTCGGTCGGGTCGATCGGACGCAGGACGCGCTGCAGTCGTCGGAACATGGTCACCTCCTTCAGTCGGGGTGTTCGTACGAGGGGCGGTCCGTCAACAGACGGACCGCCCCTCGGAAGGTCATTCAGATCAGCAGGTGCCAGTAGCCGCAGCCGTGGTGTCGGTGATCTTGTAGTCAGTGGCGGTGGCGCCCTTCGCGGAGATGCAGAAAGACGAACCCGTCGCAGCCGGCACGTAGGTGAAGACCGTGTCGGTGCTCTTGGTCCAGCCGTACGGGGTCATCGTGGCCGAAGTACCGAACTCCGTCGTCGTCGGGAGCTTGCCGTTCTTGTCGGTCTGGAACGCGATGACCGCAGTCTTGGCGTTCGCGAGGTCGGACTTGACGGTCGCGTCCTTGGCATTGTTCTGGACGTTGAGGTACACCGGGATCGCGATGGCCGCGAGGATACCGATGATGATCACGACGACGAGGAGCTCGATGAGCGTGAAGCCCTTCTCCTCTTCGGCCAGGAGACCCTTGCGGCGAGCGTCGAGCTTGCCCATGAGAGCGAAGTACATGGTTGTTTCCATTCGTTCAGGAATGTCGGGTGGAGTTTTGTTCGGGGCTTTGCTCGCCGCCGATGGCAAGCGTATTCGGGGCGGTTTCTGGGCATAATCCCGAGAACGGGGGTCACCGACAAACAAAATGCCCCCAGTAACGGGGGCACTCGTTGACCAAACCACCCCCGAACGGAGGTCGCGGTCGGGCTCGTCAGTGGACGAGCGACGTGATCTGGAAGATCGGGAGGTAGAGGGCGATGATCATGCCACCCACCACGACGCCCAGGAAGGCGATGAGCAGCGGCTCGATGAGCGACGTCAGCGCTTCCGTCGTCGATTCGACTTCCGAGTCGTAGAAGATCGCGATCTTCTCGAGCATGACTTCCAGCGAACCCGCATCCTCGCCGACGGCGACCATCTGCGAAACCATGCTGGGGAAGACCTTTTCCTTCGCCAGTGGATCTGCAATGGATTCACCTTTTCGAACGCTTTCTGAAACGCGTTCGAGAGCACGCTGCACGACGAAGTTGTTCGAGACCTCGCCGACGATCTTCAGTGCCTGCAGAATCGGAACGCCAGCACCGATCATGTTCGAGAAGTTCCGCGCGAACCTCGCGATCACGATCTTCTTCGTCAGCCCACCGAAGACCGGCATCCTGAGGAGGAGCGGATCACGGAAACTGCGGAACCGATCGGTGTTCTTGTTCGCGCGGTACCAGACCCACCCGACGACGATGGCGACGGCGAGGATCGGCGCAACCCACCGCATGGCGTGGGACAGCGTGACGAGGATCTGGGTCGGAAGCGGGAGTTTGCCCCCCAGGCTCGAGAACATGTCCTGGAAGATCGGGACGATGAAGACGAGCATCACCACGACGGCGACGAGTGACATCACCAGCACGACGACGGGGTAGGTCATCGCCGACTTGATCGTCGAGCGGAGCTTGTGCTCCTTCTCGAAGTTCGTGGCGATGGAGTCCATGGCCTGGTCGAGGAAGCCGCCGGTCTCGCCGGCGCGGATCATGTTGATCATGATCGGCGGGAAGTCGACCGGGTACTTGGCGACGGCGTCGGAGAAGGAGACACCGCGCTCGACGTCATCGCGGACCTTGCCGATGATGTCCTTGAGCTTCTTGTTCTCGGTCTGGTCAGCGAGGATCGTCAGCGCGCGGAGCAGCGAGAGCCCCGACGACAGCATCGTGGAGGCCTGCCGCGACATGATCGCGAGGTCCTTGAGCCCCACGCCCTTCTCGAATCCCGGGATCTTGATCTCGGTCTGCAGCCCGGTGCCGGCCTTCGCCTCGGTGATGGCGATCGGCGAGACCCCCATCGTGCGGAGGCGCTGGACGACAGCACCCTCGGACGCGGCGTCGAGCCGACCCTTGACGAGCTTGCCGCCGCCGTCGCGGCCCCGGTAGTCGAACGCGAGTGACATCAGTGGCCTCCGGAGAACTTGTCGCCGAAGTCGATCCCGCTCGCGGCGATGGCCGCTGCGGACGAGTCGGACGGTGATTCGACGCGCTGCACGAGCCGGTCGAACCCTTCGTGGTCGTGGACCTTCTCCATCGCCGCGCGACGCGTGATGGTGCCGACGTTGACGAGTTCGGCGAGG
Source organism: Curtobacterium sp. NPDC090217 (assembly GCF_044746705.1). Classification (NCBI taxonomy): domain Bacteria; kingdom Bacillati; phylum Actinomycetota; class Actinomycetes; order Micrococcales; family Microbacteriaceae; genus Curtobacterium; species Curtobacterium sp. NPDC090217. The sequence continues at coordinate 344,085 of NZ_JBIVCR010000001.1, forward strand.
TCCTGGTCCATCGTGTGCATGCCCGAGTCACGACCGGCCTGCATGGCGGAGGTGATCTGGTACGTCTTGCCCTCACGGATGAGGTTGCCGATGGCGGGGGTGGTGGTCATGATCTCGGTCGCGACGACCCGGCCGACCCCACTCGCCTTCGGCACGAGGGTCTGGCAGACGACGCCTTCGAGGGTCGAGGCGAGCTGCGTCCGGATCTGTCCCTGCTGGTGCGGCGGGAACACGTCGATGACGCGGTCGATGGTGCCGGGAGCGCTCTGCGTGTGCAGCGTCGCGAACACCAGGTGGCCGGTCTCGGCGGCGGTCAGCGCGACGGAGATCGTCTCGAGGTCGCGGAGCTCGCCGATCAGGATGACGTCGGGGTCCTGACGGAGCACGTGCTTGAGCGCCTTCGCGAAGGAGTGCGTGTCCGCACCGACCTCGCGCTGGTTGATGATCGCCTTCTTGTGGTCGTGCATGAACTCGATCGGGTCCTCGACCGTGACGATGTGGTCGGCACGGGTCTCGTTGACCAGGTCGATGAGCGCGGCGAGGGTGGTCGACTTGCCGGACCCGGTGGGGCCGGTGACGAGCACGAGCCCACGCGGCAGCTTGGCGAAGTCGCCGACGTGCTCCGGGATCCCGAGCTGCTTGAGCGTCTTGATCTTGGTGGGGATGATGCGGAAGGCCGCTCCCCAGTTGCCGCGCTGCTGGTAGTAGTTCACGCGGAAGCGGTATTCCGGCGACAGCGAGTACGCGAAGTCGAGCTCCTGCTCGTGGTCGAACTGCCCGGCCTGCTCGACGGTCATCAGGGTCTTCAGCGCCGCGATGACCTTGTTCCGCGCCCAAGGCCCGCCGGGAACGGCGGGGCGGAGTCCGCCGTCGACACGGACGGTCGGCGGGGCGTCGGCGGTGACGTGGAGGTCGGATGCGCCCTGGTAGACGACCTGGGCGAGCGCGGTGATGAGGTCGGGGTCCGCGACTTCACGAGCGTGGCGCGTGAAGCCGATCTCCGGCAGCGGCTCGGCACCCGGTGCGACGGCGGGCGTCGCGAACACGGTGGGTGCGTGCACGGCCGGGAGGACCGTGGTCGGTTCAGCAGGGACGACCGGCAGGTGCTGGGTCGCCTGGTCCGCGTACCCGTAGGACGCCATCGAGGGCGGGACCGCCGCCGGCGGCGTGGCCGGACGCGCCTGCGGCTGCGCGACCGGCACGGCGACGGGCGAACCGGACGGTGCGGGCCACCCGGCGAGGTCGTCGGACAGGTCGTAGACGGGCACGGCTGGCGCGGGCGCAGCGGCAGGGGCCGGCGCAGCGGCGGGCGCCTCCGACTGCGACGCCAGGCGCGCGGCACGTCGGCCGCCGACCTCGGTCCCGGGACGGCCGGGGTGCCAGCCGTCGATGGGGTCGTTGACGTCGGGGATGTCGTACACGGAGTCGGTCATCGGTTCGTGCCCTTCGCCTACGCCACCACGCGCAGGATCTCGTCGACGCTCGTCAGCCCGAGCTTCACCTTTTCCCAGCCGTCCTGGCGGAGCGTGAGCATGCCCTGCTCCTGTGCGACGCGGCTGATCTCGGCGCTGGACGCCCGTGCGACGGCGAGGCGCTCGATCTCCTCGGAGACGGTCATGACCTCGTGCAGGGCGATGCGACCGCGGTACCCGGTGTTCGAGCAGACGGCACAGCCCACCGGTGCGAAGAACGGCGGAATCGTGGCGTCGTCGTCACCGACGAAGCCCATCACCCGGAGCTGGTCGAACGTGTACTCGGCCGGGGCCTTGCAGCGGTCGCAGAGCTTGCGGGCGAGACGCTGGGCGACGACGCAGTCGAGCGCCGACCCGACCAGGAACGGCTCGATGTCCATCTCGGTGAGACGGGTGATCGCCGAGGGGGCGTCGTTCGTGTGCAGCGTGGAGAGCACGAGGTGGCCGGTGAGCGATGCCTCGATCGCGATCTGGGCGGTTTCGTGGTCGCGGATCTCACCGAGGAGCACGACGTCGGGGTCGGAACGCAGGATCGACCGGAGCGCGGACGCGAAGGTCAGGCCGGCCTTCGGGTTGACCTGGACCTGGTTGATGCCCGCCATCCGGTACTCGACCGGGTCCTCGACCGTGATCACGTTGATCTCGGGTCGGGCGACGGCGTTGAGCGTCGTGTAGAGGGTGGTCGACTTGCCCGAGCCGGTGGGGCCGGTGACGAGGATCATGCCGTACGGCTTGGAGTAGGACCGCTGGTACGCGTCGAAGTTCTGCTCGAGCAGGTTGAGGTCCTTGAGGGACATCGACGTGTTCGTGTTGTCGAGGATTCGCATGACGACCTTCTCGCCCCACACGGTGGGCAGGGTCGCCACGCGGAGGTCGATCTGGCGGCCACCGTGGCGGACGGACATGCGGCCGTCCTGCGGCTTGCGACGCTCGGCGATGTCGATGTCGCTCATGATCTTCAGACGGCTGATGACGCCGTTCTGGATGTTCTTGGGCGCAGGCGCCATCTCGTGCAGCACGCCGTCGATGCGGTAGCGCACCCGGACCTCGTGCTCGCCGGGCTCGATGTGGATGTCGGACGCGTGGTCCTGGATCGCCTGCGAGACGAGCAGGTTCACGAAGCGGACGATCGGGACGTCGTCGAGCGAGCCCTCACCGATGTCGACCTGCTGCTGCGCGTTCGCCGTCGCCTCTTCTTCGAGGGAGGACGTCAGGTCGTTGAGCTCGTCGTCGGCACGCAGGTAGCGGTCGAGCGCTGCGGCGAGGTCGCGTTCCTCGACCTGGAGCGGCTTGATCGCACGGCCGGAGGCGGCACGGGCGTCGTCGACCGCGAGCACGTTCGTCGGGTTCACCATCGCGAGCACGAGCACGTCACCCTCGAAGCCGATGCCGAGCACCTGGTGCCGCCGACAGAGCGCCGCCGGGAGCATCGACACCGCGGTGCCGTCGACCGGGTAGTCGGTCAGGGGGACGGTCTTGGAGTTGTTCGACGCCGCACGTGCGGTGATGAACTGCGCCTCGCTGACGACGCCACGGTCGACGAGGGAGCGGATCGAGCGTTCGTCGATCTCCTCGTCGCCGGTGAGCGAGTCGAGGTGCTCGATCGGGAGTGCTCCGTTGAGGATCAGGATCTCGGAGAGCGTCGCCATGAGTCTCGCTGCCTCCTTCGGGTTGCGTGAGGACGTCCTGGTGCGTCGACAGGGTTCGACGCCTGTCCACGCTATGGGGACGACGCGACGGTGCCGAGTCCCAGAATGAGGGGGCGAGCGGGGTCAGCGCGCACCCAGAACAGGGGACGGTGGACGGGCGCGGAATCGATCGCGCTGTGGAGGAGAGGAAATCCCTCGACGTGCGCGGCACTCGCAGGACATGATGAGTCATGGACATCACGAGCGTGACCGTGGGGCTGCCCGTCACCGACATCGAAGCGTCCTGCCTCTGGTACGGCGCGGTGTTCGAGCGCGTCGAGCCGGACCTCGAGCCGGACGAGGGCATCGCCGAGTACGAGATCGGCGGTATCTGGATCCAGCTCTTCGAGGACGACCAGGCCGAGGAGAACGCGGTCATCGTCCGCTTCGGCGTCGACGACGTCGCCGCGCAGCACACCAGGATCGGCGCGCTCGGCATCGACGTCGGGCCCATCGAGCGCGTCGACGGCGCCGTCGACTGGTTCGACGTCCGTGACCCCGACGGCAACGTGCTCAGCCTCTACTCGCTCGCGGACGAGACGGGGCGCGGATCAGGCGGTCGCGACAGCGACGCCGGCCGCACGATCTAGACGCGACCGAACGGCGGACGGGAGGCTCGGTGCCAGCTGGCACCGAGCCTCCTGACGGTCTGTGGTGCCGCGTTCCGCGGTGCAGCACCCGTGTGAACGTTGCGTTTCGACCCTGGACAGGCGTCCGTCGCAGTGCCAGCATGGCCGCCATGCAGAACACACGTATTTCAGATGTGGTACAGCGGCGATGCGCAGCGGCGGTCGTCGCTGCAGCGCTGGTCCTCGGATCGACGCTCGTCGCGTCCCCTGCGCAGGCGGCACAGTTCACCGCGAGGGTCGGCGCGATCGCGCACAACGCGGGTGACGTGACCCTAGCGGGCACGGGTGACGCCGGCGATCTCGTCTCGATCACCCCCTCGGACGGTGCGCCCGTCGAGACCCGAGTCAAGCCGAACGGCTCGTGGCGGACCACGGCGCACGTCGACGGGTTCGGGGACCACACCTTCCGCGTCGCCGACTCGATCGGCTCCCCCGTGGCGACCCTCCGCGCGAGCACCCACGAGGTGAGCTTCGAGCGGATCGTGGTCGCCCGCGAGAACTGGAACCGCTCCCTGAAGATCGACGGCACCGGCTTCGAGCCCCGCAGCCGCATCGAGCTCACCCTCGACGGCGTCCCGACCGCGACCACCACGACCGACCGCGACGGCGCCTTCGCCCACCGGATCTCCGGCGTGCGCTTCGGCGACCACACCCTCACGACCGTGGAGCGCTTCGACGGGACGGAGCAGCTCCGCGTGAACTCCTCGGCGAAGCTCGAACCCTCCCCCTTCGTGGACACGGTCCGGGTCGACCCCGTCGCACGCACCGTGCACCTCGAGGGGCGCGGCCCGGCAGGAACCGACATGCGGTTCGTCGACGAATCAGGAGCCCCGTGGCCACTGACCGACGGGCAGGACTGGACGGCGAACACCGACGGCACGTGGAGCGCCGACCTGGCGTACCCGCCCGCCGGGACCCGGTTCATGGGCATCGTCGCCGAGGTGTACGACGACGGCAAGCTCATCGGCTCGACGACGAGCGGGGCGACGATCCCGTTCCCGGTGACGGCGGACGTGACGAAGGCCACCGCCACGAAGCTCGTCCTCAGCGGATCCGCCGAGCCCGGCGCCCGCCTGTCGTTCACCGACGCCGACGGCACACCGGTGACCGACGCCGACGGCAACCGCGTCGAGCTGCCGGTGCCCGGGTCGTCGCAGTGGACCGTGACGCTCGACCCACGTCGCATGGCCGGCGGCACCGTGACCGTCTCGGCCACGGGCGACGACGGTCCCCTCGGCAGCGTCACGCGGACGTACCGCTGACCACATCCAGTCCGGCAACGAGCGAGGGCCCCGCATCCTGGTGGATGCGGGGCCCTCGTCAGTGGATCACTCGGCTCAGTTGTACGTGCCCGGCGTGAAGTCGTCCGACGAGAAGCTGTCGAAGTCGACGAAGCTCAGGTCGGCGTCCGAGAACGACGAGTCGTCCGCGAAGATGCGGTTCGGGTACCGCTCCGCCTTCGCTTCCTCCGTCGCGTTCACGTCCACGTCGCGGTACCGGCTGAGGCCCGTCCCGGCGGGGATGAGCTTCCCGATGATGACGTTCTCCTTGAGGCCGACGAGGTGGTCCTGCTTGCCCTCCATGGCCGCCTGCGTGAGCACGCGGGTGGTCTCCTGGAAGGACGCGGCGGACAGCCACGACTCGGTCGCGAGGGACGCCTTGGTGATGCCCATGACCTCCTGGCGAGCGGAAGCGGTCTTGCGACCCTCCTGCAGCGCCGCACGGTTGATCTCGTTGTACCGCGAGCGGTCGACGAGCTCACCCGGGAGCAGGTCCGTGTCGGCGTGGTCGACGACCGTCACCTTGCGGAGCATCTGGCGGACGATGACCTCGATGTGCTTGTCGTGGATCGGCACACCCTGCGAGCCGTACACGTCCTGCACACCGTTGACCAGGTGCTTCTGGACCTCACGGACGCCCTTTACGCGGAGGACCTCCTTCGGGTCCACCGTGCCGGCGATGAACTGCTCGCCGAGCTCGACGTGCTGGCCGTCCTCGATGAGGAGGGTCGCACGCTTGAGCACCGGGTAGATGAACGGCTCGTCACCGTTGTCCGGCGTGAGGATGATCCGACGACCCTTGTCCGTGTCCTCGACGACGACGCGGCCGGGGGCCTCGGCGATCGGGGACGCGCCCTTCGGGGTACGGGCCTCGAAGAGCTCGGTGACACGGGGCAGACCCTGGGTGATGTCGTCAGCGGACGCCGAACCACCCGTGTGGAAGGTACGCATCGTCAGCTGGGTACCGGGCTCACCGATGGACTGCGCGGCGATGATGCCGACGGCCTCGCCGATGTCGACCAGGTTGCCCGTGGCGAGCGACCGGCCGTAGCACTTCGCGCAGACACCGACGGCCGACTCGCAGGTCAGCACCGAGCGCACCTTGATGCTCTCGACACCGGCCGCGACCAGCTTGTCGATGAGGACGTCACCGACGTCCTCGCCTGCCTCAGCGACGACCGTGCCCTTCGCGTCCGTCGCCGGGGTGGCGAGGGTGCGCGAGTACACGGTGTTCTCGACGCGGGCGTCGCGGACGAGCTTGCCGTCGGCGTCGACCGTGGCGATCGGCAGCTCGAGGCCGCGCGTGGTGCCGCAGTCGTCCTCGCGGATGATGACGTCCTGCGAGACGTCCACGAGACGACGGGTGAGGTACCCGGAGTCCGCGGTCCGGAGCGCGGTGTCGGCAAGACCCTTCCGAGCACCGTGGGTGGCGATGAAGTACTCCGCCACGGTCAGGCCCTCGCGGTACGAGTTGATGATCGGGCGGGCGATGATCTCGCCCTTCGGGTTGTTCACCAGACCACGCATACCGGCGATGTTGCGGACCTGCAGCCAGTTACCACGGGCGCCGGAGGACACCATGCGGTTGATCGTGTTGTCGATGGGGAAGTTGTCCCGCATCTCCTGCGCGATCTCGTTGGTGGCCTCGGTCCAGATCTTGATCAGGTCGGCGCGACGTTCCGCGTCGGTGATCAGACCCTTGTCGAACTCGCCCTGGACCTTGGCGGCCTGCGCCTCGTAGCCCGCGATGATCTCCTTCTTGCGAGGAGGCGTCACGACGTCGGAGAGCGCGACGGTCACACCGGAGCGCGTGCCCCAGTAGAAGCCGGCGTCCTTGATCCGGTCGAGCGCAGCGGCCGTCTCGGTCTTGGAGTAGCGCTCGGCGAGGTCGTTGACGATCGCGGAGAGCGTGCCCTTGTCGGTGACCCGCTGGACGAACGGGTAGTCCGCCGGCAGAGTCTCGTTGAAGAGCGCGCGACCCAGGGTCGTCTCGAGGAGGATCGGCTGACCGACCTCGTAGCCCTCGGGGGCTTCACCCTCGGCGAAGTGGACACCCGACATGCGGATCTTCACCTTGGCGTTCAGGTGCAGCGTGTTCTGGTCCTTCGCGAGGATCGCCTCGGCGACGGAGGAGAACGCACGGCCCTCACCGACGGCGCCCTCGCGGACGGTCGTCAGGTGGTGCAGACCGATGATCATGTCCTGCGCGGGCAGGGTGACCGGACGGCCGTCCGACGGCTTGAGGATGTTGTTCGAGGCGAGCATCAGGATGCGTGCCTCGGCCTGGGCCTCGACCGACAGCGGCAGGTGCACGGCCATCTGGTCACCGTCGAAGTCCGCGTTGAACGCAGCACACACGAGCGGGTGGAGCTGGATGGCCTTGCCCTCGACGAGCTGCGGCTCGAACGCCTGGATGCCCAGACGGTGCAGCGTCGGCGCACGGTTCAGCAGGACGGGGCGCTCGCGGATGATCTCCTCGAGGACGTCCCACACCTGCGGACGCGAACGCTCGACCATGCGCTTGGCCGACTTGATGTTCTGCGCGTGCGACAGGTCGATGAGGCGCTTGATGACGAACGGCTTGAACAGCTCGAGGGCCATCTGCTTGGGCAGACCGCACTGGTGGAGCTTGAGCTGCGGGCCGACGATGATGACCGAACGACCCGAGTAGTCGACGCGCTTGCCGAGCAGGTTCTGGCGGAAACGACCCTGCTTGCCCTTGAGCATGTCGCTCAGGGACTTCAGGGCGCGGTTGCCGGTTCCCGTGACGGGGCGACCACGACGACCGTTGTCGAACAGCGCGTCGACCGCTTCCTGCAGCATGCGCTTCTCGTTGTTCACGATGATCTCGGGGGCACCGAGGTCGAGCAGGCGGCGGAGACGGTTGTTGCGGTTGATCACACGACGGTAGAGGTCGTTGAGGTCCGAGGTGGCGAAGCGGCCACCGTCGAGCTGCACCATCGGGCGGAGCTCCGGCGGGATGACCGGGACGACGTCGAGGACCATCGCTGCCGGCGAGTTGCCGGTGGCGAGGAAGGAGGAGACGACGCGCAGACGCTTGATCGCGCGGATCTTCTTCTGGCCCTTGCCCTCGGCGATCTGCAGACGGAGCGACTCGGCCTCTGCGGCCAGGTCGAACGCCTCGAGACGGAGCTTGATCGCCTCGGCGCCCATGTAGGCGTCGAAGTAGATCCCGAACCGGTCCTGCAGCTCGTGGAAGACGGCGTCCTCGGGCTTGAGGTCGCCCACCTTGAGGTTGCGGAAGTCCTCCCACACGCGCTCCAGGCGGGTGATGTCCTCGTCGAACGACTTGCGGACCTGGGACATCTCCTTCTCGGCGGTGTCCTTGGTGCGGCGCTTGATGTCGGCCTTGGCGCCCTCTTCCTCGAGCGCTGCGAGGTCGTCCTCGAGCTTCTTGAGGCGGTCGGCGATGATCGAGTCGCGCTGGTTCTCGAGGTTCTTGATCTCGAGGCGCATCTCGTTCTCGAGACCCGGCATGTCAGCGTGCCGGCCCTCTTCGTCGATGCTGATGATCATGTACGCGGCGAAGTAGATGACCTTCTCGAGGTCCTTCGGCGCCATGTCCAGCAGGTAGCCCAGGCGCGAAGGGACGCCCTTGAAGTACCAGATGTGCGTGACGGGTGCGGCGAGCTCGATGTGGCCCATGCGCTCACGACGGACCGAGGACTTGGTGACCTCGACGCCGCAGCGCTCGCAGACGATGCCCTTGAAGCGGACACGCTTGTACTTGCCGCAGGCGCACTCCCAGTCCCGGGAAGGACCGAAGATCTGTTCGCCGAACAGACCGTCCTTCTCGGGCTTCAGGGTGCGGTAGTTGATGGTCTCCGGCTTCTTGACCTCGCCGTACGACCACTGGCGGATGTCCTCGGCCGTGGCGAGGCCGATCCGCAGTGCGTCAAAGGAAGTTGCTTCGAGCAATGTTCTTCTCTCTTGCTGAATTCGAAACGTTGTCGGGCGGGGCGGGATCAGATGTCGTCGACGGAGGACGACTCGAACCGCGAGGAGATGTTGATGCCGAGCTCTTCAGCGGCACGGAAGACCTCGTCGTCCGTGTCGCGGAGGCTGACCGCCTGGCCGTCGGCCGAGAGGACCTCGACGTTCAGGCAGAGCGACTGCATCTCCTTCATGAGGACCTTGAAGCTCTCCGGGATGCCGGGCTCCTGGATGTTCTCGCCCTTGACGATCGCCTCGTAGACCTTCACGCGGCCGAGGATGTCGTCGGACTTGATCGTCAGGAGCTCCTGGAGGGCGTAGGCGGCGCCGTACGCCTCGAGCGCCCACACCTCCATCTCGCCGAAACGCTGTCCACCGAACTGCGCCTTACCACCCAGCGGCTGCTGCGTGATCATCGAGTACGGGCCGGTCGAACGGGCGTGGATCTTGTCGTCGACCAGGTGGTGGAGCTTCAGGATGTACATGTACCCGACCGAGACCGGCTCCGGGAACGGTTCGCCGGAGCGACCGTCGAAGAGCTGGGCCTTGCCGGAGGAACCGATCAGGCGCTCGCCGTCGCGGTTCGGGAGCGTCGAGTCGAGGAGGCCCTCGATCTCACGCTCGTAGGCACCGTCGAACACCGGGGTGGCGACCTTCGTGCCGGGTGCCGCGCTGCGCGCCGCCTCCGGGAGGGCCGATGCCCACTCCTGGACGCCCTCGACGTTCCAGCCCTGCTTCGCGAGCCACCCGAGGTGGATCTCGAGGACCTGGCCGAAGTTCATGCGGCCGGGGACGCCGAGCGGGTTGAGCACGATGTCGACCGGGGTGCCGTCCGCGAGGAACGGCATGTCCTCGACCGGCAGGATCGTCGAGATGACGCCCTTGTTGCCGTGACGACCGGCGAGCTTGTCACCGGCGGTGATCTTGCGCTTCTGGGCGATGTAGACGACCACGCGCTGGTTGACGCCCGAGCCGAGCTCGTCATCGCCGTCCTGCGCGTCGAACACCTTGACGCCGATGATCGTGCCCTCTTCACCGTGGGGCACCTTCAGCGAGGTGTCGCGGACTTCGCGCGACTTCTCGTTGAAGATGGCGCGGAGGAGGCGCTCTTCGGCGCTGAGCTCGGTCTCGCCCTTCGGCGTGACCTTGCCGACGAGGATGTCGCCGGGGCGGACCTCGGCACCGATGCGGATGATGCCGCGCTCGTCGAGGTCGGCCAGGAGGTCCGGGCTGACGTTCGGGAGGTCGCGGGTGATCTCTTCCTTGCCGAGCTTCGTGTCGCGGGCGTCGACCTCGTACTCCTCGATGTGGATCGAGGAGAGGGTGTCGTCCTTGATGAGGTTCTGCGACAGGATCATCGCGTCCTCGTAGTTGTAGCCCTCCCACGGCATGAACGCGACGAGGAGGTTCTTGCCGAGCGCGAGCTCGCCGTTCTCCGTCGCGGGTCCGTCGGCGATGACCTCGCCCTGCTCCACACGCTCACCGGCCGAGACGACGACGCGGTGGTTGTAGCTCGTGCCCTGGTTCGAGCGGTCGAACTTGCGCAGGTAGTACGTCTGCGTGCCGCCCTCGTCGAGCTGCAGGGTCACGGCGTCGGCCGAGACCTCGGAGACGACACCGGCCTTGTCGGCGGTGACGACGTCGCCGGCGTCGATGGCGGTGTAGCCCTCCATGCCGGTGCCGACGAGCGGCGACTCGGAGCGGAGGAGCGGCACTGCCTGGCGCTGCATGTTCGCACCCATGAGGGCGCGGTTCGCGTCGTCGTGCTCGAGGAACGGGATGAGCGACGTCGCGACCGACACCATCTGGCGCGGGGAGACGTCCATGTAGTCGACCTCGTCCTTGGCGACGAGTTCGACCTCGCCGCCCTTCTTGCGGACGAGCACCTTGTCGTCGGCGAAGTGGAACGAGTCGGTCAGCGGGGCGTTGGCCTGCGCGACGACGAACTCGTCCTCTTCCGAGGCGGTGAGGTAGTCGATGGTCTTCGTGACCTCGCCGTTGACGACGCGACGGTACGGGGTCTCGATGAAGCCGAACGAGTTGATCCGACCGAACGACGCGAGCGAGCCGATCAGACCGATGTTCGGGCCTTCAGGGGTCTCGATCGGGCACATGCGGCCGTAGTGCGACGGGTGGACGTCGCGGACCTCGACGCCGGCACGCTCACGAGACAGACCACCCGGGCCGAGGGCCGAGAGACGACGCTTGTGCGTCAGGCCCGCGAGCGGGTTGTTCTGGTCCATGAACTGCGACAGCTGGGACGTTCCGAAGAACTCCTTGATCGCGGCGACGACGGGACGCACGTTGATGAGCGTCTGCGGCGTGATCGCCTCGATGTCCTGCGTGGTCATGCGCTCGCGGACGACGCGCTCCATGCGGGACAGACCCGTGCGGACCTGGTTCTGGATGAGCTCGCCCACCGCGCGGATGCGACGGTTGCCGAAGTGGTCGATGTCGTCCACGTCGAGGCGGAGCTGCACCGGCTCGCCGTCGCGGACGCCGTCGATCGTGGTGCGCTCGGCGTGCAGCGAGACCAGGTACTTGATGGTCGCGACGATGTCCTGCACGGACAGCACGGAGTCGGACAGCGGCGCGTCGATGCCGAGCTTGCGGTCCAGCTTGTAGCGGCCGACCTTCGCGAGGTCGTAGCGCTTCGGGTTGAAGTAGAAGTTGTCGAGGAGCGCACGCGCAGCCTCGGCAGCGACCTGCTCGCCCGGACGGAGCTTGCGGTAGATGTCCTTGAGCGCCTCTTCCTTGGTGAGGATGGCGTCCTTCTCGAGGGTCGACTCGATCGAGGCGAAGCCCTGGAACTCGTCGAGGATCTCCTCGCTCGTCAGGCCGAGGGCCTTGAGGAAGACCGTGACCGACTGCTTGCGCTTGCGGTCGATGCGCACGCCCACCTGGTCGCGCTTGTCGATCTCGAACTCGAGCCATGCGCCACGCGACGGGATGATGCGAGCGGAGTAGATGTCCTTGTCGGACGTCTTCTCCTGCTGACGCTCGAAGTACACGCCGGGGGAGCGGACGAGCTGCGAGACGACGACACGCTCGGTGCCGTTGATGATGAAGGTGCCGCGCTCGGTCATGAGCGGGAAGTCGCCCATGAAGACCGTCTGCGTCTTGATCTCACCGGTCATGTGGTTCATGAACTCGGCGTTGACGTACAGCGGGGCGGCGTAGGTCTTGCCGCGTTCCTTGCAGTCGTCGATGGAGTACTTCGGGTCCTCGAGCTCCGGGGACGTGAACGAGAGCTGCATGGTCTCGCCGAGGTCCTCGATCGGGGAGATCTCCTCGAAGATCTCCTCGAGGCCGGAGTGCAGCGCGAGGTCGGTACGACCCTGCTCCTGCCCCTCGGCCAGTCGGGCCTTCCAGACGTCGTTGCCGACGAGCCAGTCGAAGCTCTCCGTCTGGAGAGCGAGCAGATCGGGAACCGTGAGGGTGTCCGTGATCTTGGCGAACGAGAGTCGCGAGTGGTTGCGACCGTTCTTGGGGTTGGTGGATGCGTTGGGCGCAGCAGCCAAGGGTGTGACCTCCGTAGGCCCCGTCGGGCCGGTACTGACGAGCAGCATGTAGGTGAGTGGATTGAACGCTCGGCGCAACCCTCGAAGACACGCGATCATGGGCCAGCCGCGTGAGCGGGAACACATGTGCGATGATCTGGGTGAGCGGTGCCCGCCGACATATACGGGACCGAACTCACCAGGGCCTGCTCTTGAAGGACTCTGCCTCGAAGAACTCTGCGTCGACCGCAATATGACGACACGGATGCCAGGGAGCGCGAACTGCCATCATAGGCAGCGCTCGCGCACGATGTCCAGTCCTGGCTTGACCAAGATCAGGACTGCCGTGTATAAGCAGCGGCGACCAGCAGCCATTCCCGGCCGTGCGCTCAGCCCAGGCGTTCGCGCTCAGCTGCAGCCGAGCCTCCAGTCAGGCCCGCCAGCGCACGGAACGCGTCTTCCGGACGCCGCGTCCGCACGAACGTGACGCGACCACGCTCGTCCGTGAGCTCGATGCCGAGCCCCGGGGTGAGCAGCAGCGCCCGGACGCCGCGGCCGAGCCGCAGGCCGATGCCGCCGTACGTCGCCGCGTCGGCCTCGACGAGACGGGCGTCCACGATCCGGTGCCGCGCGATCCGCCGGGGCGGGAGGGGGCGGAAGTGCAGGGTGACGTGCGTGTCGGTCACCGTGAACCCGGACCGCGCCAGCAGCAGGAGCAGTCCGACGACGACGCCGACGAGACCCGGGACGAGGAGCGCCGCCTCCGGCGCCTCCCCCGGCCAGCCGAGCACGGCCGCGGTCAGCCCGACACCCGCCGTGAGGAGCGCGCCACCGATCACGCGCATCCAGACGGGGGCCGTCTCGCGGTCCGCGTGGAACGGACGGGAGGCACGGGTCGCCTCCGCGGGCACGCTCGGCGTGGCGGGACGGTGCGTCTGGATACTCATGGTGTCGGCGGACATGTCGGGTCTCCTGCGGTTCGTGGCCGGCGGATGCTGCATCCGTATTTTACATAACGAACGCAATGTACTCAATGGTCGGTGCGCGCGAGCACGCCGAGGAGCCGCAGGCGGACTGCGGGTGACGGCGCGGAGTGCACTGCACAGCGACGCGCGTCACGGTCGGCCGGCGTGCGGACCCGCAGGGAGGTGGGGGCTCCAGGGGGTCGACGCACCCGGCACGACGACGGTCGTCGACGATACGTCAGGACGCTTGGCGTTCACTGGCCGTTCATGTGTACGCATTCATCTGGGCGGCGGTGCGCGCGCATCAGCCGGCCGGCCGCGCTCGCGCGTCAGCGCAGGGCGAGGGCGACGGCCTCCGCGCGGGTGCGGACACCGAGCTTCTGGAACAGCTGGTTCACGTACGACTTCACGGTCGGCACGGTGAGGAACAGCTCGGCGGCGATCTCCGGGTTCGTCCGGCCGTCGGCGATGCGCTCGAGCACGTCGGCCTCACGCGGGGTGAGCTCGGGAAAGCGCTCCCGGAGGGACGCAGGGGGCGTGGACACGTCCGTCCGGGTCGGCGGCGTTCCGGTCAGCGGCGTTCCGGTCAACTGTGCGACGAGTCGTGCTCCGACCGCGGCGTCGAACGTGGACTGTCCCGAGGCGACGGCGCGGATGGCGGTGGCGATCTCCACGCGACCGGCGTCCTTCGTCAGGTAGCCGCGGGCACCTGCTCGGAGCGCGGTGGTGATGGACTCGTCGTCGGCGAAGGTCGTCAGCACGAGCACGGCCACGTCGGGGTGCTCGGCCGTGATGCGTGCGGTGGCGGTCGGACCGTCGACGCCCGGCATCCGCAGGTCCATCAGCACGACATCAGGGGACCACCGTTCCACCGCGGCGAGCGCCTCGGCCCCGTCGGCTGCTTCTCCGACGACCTCGAGGTCCGGCACCATAGACAGCACCGTCACCAGGCCGTCGCGCACGATCGCCTGGTCGTCGACGACGAGCACGCGGATGGTCATGCGTCCGTCACGTCCTGCGCGTTCCGCACGTCCTGCGCGTCTGGTTCGTCGACGCGGGCGCCGGCGACGGGGACGTGCATCGCGACGACGAACTCGTCCTCGGAGCGTTCGGCCTCGACGGTGGCGCCGGCGTCCAGCTCCGCGAAGCGCTCGTGGATGCCGATCAACCCGTGCCCGCCGCCGGAGAGCGGGTTGGCGACGACCACGTCGACGGCGTCGCCGTCCCGGATCACCGAGAGGGACACCGGTCGGCCGGGGGCGTGGCGGCGGGCGTTGCTCAGGGCCTCCCGGGTGCTCGCGACGACGACGGCGCGGTGGGCGTCGTCCAGGTCGGCGAGGGCGAGGTCGCCGGTGACGACGAGTTCCCCGCCGAAGTCACGGTGGGCGGCGACGAGGGGGTGCAGGCTGGCGTCGGGTGCTGCGGCTGGGGCTGTGTCCGTGGTCGCGGCTGGGTCTGTGTCTGCGGCGGCGTGCGTGTCCGCGGCTGCGGCTGCGTGCGTGTCCGCGGCTGCGGCTGCGTGCGTGTCCGTTTCTGCGTCGTCGCGGAGGGCGTGCACCGCACGGCGGGCCTCGGCGAGACCGTCGGCCGCGAGGGTGCGCGCGGCACCGGCACGCTGCGTGGCCTCGTCGACCCGGCCGGCCTCGAGCAGGGCCTCCACCGCGTCGAGCTGCAGCACCAGGCCGCCGAGGGAGTGCGCGAGGACGTCGTGGATGTCCCGAGCGGCCCGCGACCGGTCGGCCAGGAGCCGGGCGCGCTGCTGGTCGCGTTCGGCCTGGCGCGCCTGCTGCTCGGCGACGCGGTACTGCCGCCGGCTGAACCCGACGAGGATCCCGAGGACGAGACCGGCGCACGACCCGAGGACGAACTGCACGGTGGCGCCCTCGAGACTCGCGGAGACGGCGATCTCGACGAGGGCGACCAGCGCGGCGACGACTCCGGTCCACACCGGGACCGCTGCGCTCGCCTGCAGCACGACGATGCCGACGATCACCGCCGCGATCATCAGCGCGTCGGTCGGAGCGACCACCGCGGAGCCCGCGACGACCATGACCGCGCCGGCTGCCGCCATCGTGCGGGGCGTCCTGACGAACTCCCGGAACGTCCACGCCGCGATCGTCACGCCACCGACGACCCAGACCCACGGTGGGAGCTCCTCGGCGATGCCGTTCCTGATGAACCAGAACGTGACGGCGACGATGCCGACGGCGCTCAGCACCCACCCGAGACGCGAACGCGACCGGCCCGCGGACGGGTCGGTCGGCTCGGGGACGGACAGCAAGGTCACCTGACCATCATGCCGCGGGTCCGTCCGGGGATGCGCTGGTCGATGACGAGCGCGCGGGCGGCACGGTTGATCGCGAGCATCAGCAGGATCGCGCCGGTGGAGGTGAGGAGGTGTGCGCCCATGTTCCCGCCGACGACGTCCAGCCCGACTCGCACGGCGATGAGCACGAACCAGAGTCCGGCGCCGTACCAGCCGGTGCGGGACTGGATCGTGCGGCCCTTGTCATCAGGGGTCGACACCGTCCGGAAGCGGGTCATGGTGCCCATCGCCAGACCCACGCCGACCGAGATGAGCGCCTCGATGCCGAGGAAGACGATGTCCGTCGTGGTGATCGTGGCCTTCGTCTGCGCCAGGACGACGACGCCGATGACCGCCATCACGAGCGGGGTGCGCCAGATCCGGGCCGGGTCGAGGTAGCGCCAGGTCGCCTGCCGGTACGCCAGGAACCCGACGAGCGCGAGCCCGATGACGATGTTCGCGATGAGCTGGACCGACATGATGTGTGCCTTTCGGTGGGGTCCGGCGGGGGTTCCCGACCGGTGATCCCATCGTGGTTCGGACGCTCAGCGGGCCACACCAACCACGGGTGGGGACGTGGGTGGTGATCGCGTGGTGTTCCATGGACCCATGGCTGATGCGTTCGACGGGTTCAAGCTCGGTGCCGGGTTCTCGGTGATCGAGCCCGACCGGCACCGGCCGGGCTCGTTCACGCTCGTCGTCGACGGCACGCCGCAGTCGCACGTCGACCTCGAGGACCCGACCCACCTGGCGTTCGAGTACATCCGTCGGATCGGCCACGCCATCGACCTGCTGCCGCCCGGACCGATCACGGCACTGCACCTCGGCGCCGGTGCCCTGACGCTCCCGCGCTACGTCGCGGTGACCCGACCGGGTTCCCGGCAGCAGGTGATCGAGCTCGAGCGCGACCTGGTCGACCAGGTGCGTGAGGCCCTGCCGTTCCCCCGGGGCGCCTCGATCCGGGTCCGGTACGGCGATGCGCGCGAGGTCCTCGGCAAGCTCCCCCACGGGCTCCGCGGCACCGTCGACCTGGCCGTGGTGGACGTGTTCGGCGGCGCACGGATCCCGGCACACGTGACGAGCGTCGAGTTCTACCGCGAGGTCGCCGAGTTCCTGTCCCCGACGGGCATCGTCGCAGTGAACGTCGCCGACGGTGCCGGCCTCGCCTTCGCCAGGGGCCAGGCGTCGACGCTGCAGTCGGTGCTGCCGTCCGTCGCGGCCGTCGCGGACACCGGCATGCTCAAGGGCCGTCGGTTCGGCAACATCGTGCTGCTCGGCTCCCCCACGGACCTCCCGGTCGCGGACATGCCCCGCCGGTACTCGTCCGACCCGATGCCCGCGAAGGTCGTGCACGGCGCGGAGCTCCGGTCGTTCATCGCCGGTGCGCCCATCGTCACCGACGCGACGGCCGTCGCGTCTCCCGAACCGAACCGGTCCGTCTTCGGCGCCTGACCCGGACCTGCTTGCGGGCAACCTGGTGGTGCCGCTGCCAGGATGGGTGCTGAACGACCGCGCAGGTGCGTGGACGAACGAGACGGGGAAGCGCTCATGACGAACGACGACCGGAGCAACGAGGACCGGCCGGGCGACGGCCAGGCACCGACCTGGGGCGAGCCCGCTCCGCAGCAGCCGGCGGCTCCGCAGGACGATGCACCGCGATACGGCGAGCGCATCACCCCGGCCTCCGCACCGCAGTACGGCGAGCAGGCCGCACCGCAGCAGCCGCAGTACGGCGAGCAGGCCGCACCGCAGCAGCCGCAGTACGGCCAGCAGCAGTACGGCCAGCAGCAGCCGCAGTACGGCCAGCAGCAGTACGGCCAGCAGCAGTACGACCAGCAGCAGGGCGCTCCGACGTGGGGCGGTCAGCAGCACGCAGCAGCGGCACCCGCGTCCGCCGGCGCCCCCGGGTGGCAGAGCTACGAGGAACCGAAGGCGAAGAAGAAGACCGTCGGTGTCATCGCGTTCGTCCTCGGGCTCGTCGCACTCGTGGTCGGCGTCATCACCGGCTACCTCTTCGGCACCGCGATCGTTCACAGCAGCGCGTTCGACCAGCTCCTGCAGAACGGCGGGAGCACGACCCCGGACCCGTCGCAGTTCCAGGACATGGAGAACGACCCGGCGCTCGCGGGTGCTGGCGTGCTGTTCCTCCTGGGGACGGTGATCGGTCTCTGGGCCCTGGTGCAGGGCATCATCGCGATCGCGACGAAGCGCGGACGCGGCTGGGGTGTGTTCGCCGTCGTGCTCGCGATCGTCGCGGTGATCGCGGTGCTCGTCACGTACGCGGCGGTCGCCGCGGTCGCGGTCTCGAACGGCGTCTCCTGAGCAACCGCGTGTGGCACCGGCCGCTCCCGGGCACGCACGGTTACCCTCGACCCTGATGTCCCCCGACGACCGCCAGCACCTCGACGACCTGGACGACCGCGCCCGGGAACCGCGCCACGCGGCTCCCGTCACCGCCGGTGTCAGCCCGGGCAGCACCTTCGCGCCCATCAGCCTCCGTCCGGCCGTGGACGTGCAGGTGGTCCAGGACCGCCTCCGTGCCCTCGGGCAGAGCCGCAGCACCGAGGCCCTCGCCGAGCGCGCGGAACTCCTGCGCCTGCTCGGCCGCCTCGACGAGGCCCTCGTCGTCGCGGAAGAGGTCTTCCGGCTGACCATGTTCACGGGGGAACGCGCCGACAAGGTCGCCGCACGGATCCGGCGTGCGCACGTCCTGCACGACCTCGGCCGGTACGAGCGGGCCGCGACCGAATCGGCCCTCGCCCGCGACACGGCGGCGACGGAGGAATGGCCTGAGCTCGAGGGCGCTGCCGCCGAGCTCGAGGGCTGGTCGCTGTTCGAGCTGAACCGCTTCGAGGAGGCGCGCGAAATCCTCGGTCGCTCGTACGAGGCGTTCCGCGCCGCCGGGGCCCCGTCCGAACGCACCGACGCGCTCCGCTCGGCCGTCGAGGCGGCGATGCGCGCGTCCATCGCCCAGCCGGCGGCAGCTCCCGAGCGCCCGACCGCCGACCGTCCCCGCACCGCACGAGAGGCAGCGGTCCGTCGCGAGACCGACCCGGTCACGCGCGTCGCCGAGCCCGTGAAGGAGGTCCCGCCGGTCCGCCGCCGGGTCCTCGGGGCACCGGATGCCGCCCGCACCGAGGCGGACAGCCTCTGGGGCAAGCTCTCCGATCGCGCCGACCGCACCGACCGCTCCCAGCGGCAGGGCCCAGCCGACCGGTGACGTCGCTCGACCAGGTCCGCTCCCGCGCCGCGGAGCTCATCGCGGCGCACCTGGGCACCGGGTCGTGGTCGTTCGGCTTCGACAACGCCAAGACCCGTGCGGGCCAGTGCGACTTCGCCAAGCGCCGGATCACCGTGAGCAAGCACCTCGCCGTGCGGTTCTCGGACGACGACGTCGAGCAGGTCCTGCTGCACGAGGTCGCGCACGCCCTGAGCGGCGCCCGCGCCGGGCACGGGCCGAAGTGGCGGCGCACGGCTGCCTCGATCGGGTACACCGGGTCCCGCCTGCACGACGGCCCGATCGCCAGCGAACTGGCCCCGTGGGTCGGCGAGTGCCCGGCGGGACACGAGCACTTCCGCTACCGCACGCCGACCAGACCGTTGGCGTGCGCGAAGTGCTCCCGCCGGTTCGACGAGCGCCACCTCATCACGTGGACCCGCCGGGCGGACGTCGCCCGGACCGAGCCCGCGCGTTCCGAACTCGGCACCGAGGCGCGCCGGTAACCCGTTAGCCTGGGCGGATGCAGACGGGGCAGCACATCCGCACGGACTCGGGGTCGTCGTGGTTCTTCGACGCCGGACGGATCGCCCTCGACTTCGCGCACACCGGCGGGTTCGCCGACGACCCCGACGGCCGACGCCCCCGCGCCCAGCTCGGTGAACTCCTCGTCACGCCGGCCGACCTCGACGAGTGGTTGAGCGACCACACCGAACCGATCGACGTCGGCGCGAGCGCCCGCGAGCTGCAGGACGCCCGTGAACTCCGCGCCGCCATCGGCCGTCTCGCGGTCGCGGCGGCGCCCGCGCCGGCGTCCACGGCTGCCGAGCGCACCGCGGTCGCCGCCAGCCTGCGTGCCGGGACCGGCCGCACGCGCCCCGCGCCAGACGACATCGACACCGTCAACCTGTTCGCCGCCCTGCCGGACGTGCCCCCGAGCCTCCCGGGTGGCCGTCGCCGGGCCGGAGCGAACCGTGTGCGGCTCGCACAGGCGCTCTCGAGCGTCGCTCGCGACGCCGTCGCCCTGTTCACCGAGGTCGGGTTCGACGACGTGGAGGCCGACGGCCGACCGACCCGCCTCAGCCGCTGCTCGGCGCCGGACTGCGGGCTCGTGTTCTACGACTCGTCCCGCGGCGGCACGCGCCGGTGGTGCGCGATGCAGCGCTGCGGGAACCGCGCGAAGGTGCGCGCGCACCGCGCTCGGCGCGCCGCCGCCTGACCTGCGGGTCGGCGAGCGCGTCGAACGTCACCGACCCCGAACGACAGGACCGTCGTCGTACGACAGCGATGCTGTCGCAGTCCCGCGCGTGCAACTGTTGCGGGCGCGTGGGAGCGACATGACCGGTGTCGTACGACAGCGACTCTGTCGTTCCGAGTCGACAACCGGAACGGGCGCGGGCAACCGGAACCGGCGCGGGCAGCCGGAGCCGACCCGCACGCAAGCGCGCGCCTACTCCGCGCGCCAGGTGATCGTCGAGTCGCCCTCGGGGGCCTCGTCCACGGGCGCCGCACGCATGTAGCTCACCGCGTCGACGGTGGAGTCCTTCGGCGCCAGCAGCACGGCGCAGACGTCCGCGGTGCCGGTACCCGTCAGCGCCGACGTGATCGCCTTCCGGTCGAACGGGCACGCCTCCTGCAGCACGTCGTTCCGGTCGCTCGCGGCGAGCTCCGGCCCGGCCTGCAGCTTGTCGGCCGCACGGAGCCCCCACGCGTCGTTCGTCAGGTCTCCGACCGCGTCCGGGTCGAACGCACCGGACACCCGCTTGACGGTGAAGTGCGCGAGGTACGCGTCGTCGCCCTTCGGGTTCAACCCGAACTGGTCCATCGCGGCCGCGGTGACCCGCTCGACCTTCGTGGCGCGGATGTCGAGCTGCCCGTGGAACGCGGAGCCGTTGAGCTTCGTCGTCACGGAGTCACCCATGTCGTGGCCGCCCTGCGCGCACCCGCTGAGCATCGCGGCGGCGGCGATGGCGAGCACGCTCGCCGTGGTCAGTCGTCGTCTGGTCCCCTGCATGGTCGCCACGGTACGGACCCGGGAGGCTCGGGGCACGTCGTCGAATCAACCTCGCGTCCGGCGCGGGTCGGGACAGGCGCCGTCAGCAGTCGGTGACGACGTGGTCGGGATCGCCGAGGTCCTGGGACTTCCCCCAGTCGGCGAAGGAGAGCTCGACGGTTCCGGTGGTGTCCGATGCCCGGAACGAGTACGGCACGGGCTCCCCCACGGCGGAGACCACGAGCGACCCGATCGGGGAGGACCCGTTCGCGACGACGATCTGCACGCGGGCGTCGTCGCCGGTGCCGGTGACCGCCCCGGGGTGCAGCGTGACGTCGGACCCGGTGCCGAGCATGCTCCGCAGCAGGTCGTCGGGCTCGGTGAACGGCGCCAGGTCCCGCACGGTGGCGGAGGTCGCTGGCACGCACACACGGCCGCTGGTCACCTTCGCGAGACCGGACTGCGCGGCGAACGCGGCGTTGCCGGACACCCACACGTCGTCGGCCCGGCGACGGGCATCGAGGGACACGTCGCCGACGGACAGTCGCAGCGCGGAGTCCTCGGTCGTGCCGCGGTAGTCGATCCGCACGGCCCGGCCGGGCACCGTGTCACCGGACCCCTTCGCGGCGGCGGGGTCCGGCACGAGTTCGGTGACGGTGCCCGTCGCGACGACGGGCTCGGAGCGCATCGCCGCGAGGACGTCCTGCAGCGCGGTCGTCCCGTCGACGGTCTCGATGCCGTTCCTCGTACCGTCCACCGGGGCCTGCCCGCCGAACCCGGTGGCGGTCGGGGTGACCGCGATGTCCGTCGGAGCCTGCCCGGAGCACGCGGTCAGCACGAGCATCGTCGCGACGACCCCGGCTGCGACCGACCAGCGGCGCACGCGTGCGTCAGCCCGCATCGCCCACGCAGACCTGCTTCGCACCCTGGTCGGAGAGCGCACCCGCGTCCGTCGGCACGCTCTTGCCCTGGTTGTCGGCGGTCGCGCGGACGACGAAGCACGAGTCGGCGTCGTACAGGCCGGACGACTTCGGGATCCAGACCTCGGTGCCACGGACCAGCCGGCTGACGTCGATGGGCTTCGTGCCGGGTTCGACGACGAACACCGACCACGCGACGTCGTCGCCCTTCCAGGACACCCGGACGTTCCCGGAGCCGGACTGCACCGCGAGGCCGGACGGGGACGGCGGTCCCTCTGCGGTGACGGCGCGGACGACGAGCACGGCACCGATCACGACGGCGATCAGGGCGAGGGCCGCGGAGACGAGGAACGCCGGGTGCCGCCAGAGCGGGCGGCGGGTGGTCTCGGTGCGCTCGAGCTCGGGCAGGACGCCGATGTCCGACCCCATCGCGCGCTTCGGGGTCTGGCTCTGGACGCCCCACTGCTCGTAGAGCGCCGGCTGCCCCGGGTCCCAGCCGAGCCGGGTGCCCTGTCGCTGCTGGGACGGCGCGGCCGAGGTCGACGGTGACGGAGCGGACGGCACCGGGACGGAGGGGATCGGCGGGACGACGGGTGGTGACTCGCTCAACGGACCGGTTCCTCCCCAAGACGGTGATGCGGACCCCACGGTGCGGATCGCACGGCAAGCATACGGACGACGACGGCCCCCGCGAGCACGCGCGGGGGCCGTCGGGACGGATCAGAAGGTGAGCGAGCCCTCGATGTCCTTGGCCTTCATGCGGGCCAGCGCGAGGTTCGCCTTCGCGCGGTCCAGCACGAAGTAGATGAAGACCTCGGGGTGGCTCGCCAGCGGGCGGATGATGTGGAACTGCGAGGACAGCGTGATGAGGATGTCGTCGATCGAGTCGGCGAGACCGAGGGACTTCGCGGTCTTGAGCTTCGCGCGGACGACCTCGGTGTTGCCGGCGGCAGCGAGCTCCAGGTCGATGCCGCTGCCGGCGCCGCCGAGCAGCATGCCGGAGCCGCTGTCGACCACGGCCGCGGCCATGGCGCCGTCGACGGAGACGAGTTCGTTGAGGGAGTCGGTGATGGTGGCCATTCGGGTTTCCTTGTCGTTCGGTACCGACGCGCAGGGACGCGCCGGGCCCCGCCGCGGTGGCGAGGAGCTTCGGTGCCGGGCTCGGATCAGGAGCCGGCGGGGACGGGAGCGGGGACCGCGAGCGCCTCGGCGATGCGGGAGGCACAGCGGCGGGACACGGTCAGCGCCTTGCCGAGCATCTCGTCGGTGTCGAACAGGGCGGCGAGCACGATCGTCTGCCCCGGGATGCGCATCTGCACCACGTGCCCGCGCTCGGCGGCGATGATGACGTACTCGCTGGTGCCCATCGTGAGCTCGCGGGCGACGGCCTCGCTGAGCGCCTGGATGGAGCTCGCCATGCTGGCGAACCGGGCCCCGTCGGTCGGTGCGGAGGCGCTGTCGGACAGGCGGACGATCTCGAAGCCGTCGTCGCTGAGGAGCGACGCGGTGATCAGCGACGTGGTCATGTCGCGCATCGCGGTGAGCTCGACGCGACCGAGGTCGATGACGACGGGGTCCTGGTGGGGGGCGAGTGACATCAGTGCACTTCCTGCGCGGGAGCGGCAGCGGGAGCGGGAGCCACTGGCGCCATGGCCGCGCGCATCTCGATGTTGGCGACGAGCGTCAGCAGGACGGTGGTCATCTGCTCCGGCTCGCGGGGGTCGACGGTGAAGACGGGCACGAGCATCTCGGGGTGCGCCGCGGACAGGGCGTCGGAGAACGCGGCGGTGGAGGTCCCGCCGACGACGTCCGCACGGGTCACCCCGACCACGACACCGCCGCGGTCGTGCAGGTCGCGGAACTCCTCGATGAACTCGAGCATGCTCGCGACGGGGTCGGGCGCATCGGCGTTCACGAGCACGACGAGCCCGCGCGCGCGGTCCTTCAGGATCTGCCACATGAAGTCGAACCGGCGCTGTCCCGGGATGCCGTACAGCCGCACCTTGTCGACGTCGCCGACGGTGATCTCGCCGTAGTCGAGCGCCACCGTCGTGGTCGCCTTGTCCGCCGTCTCGCGGTCGGTGTTCGCGGCCTCGGTCCGGACGACGGGGACCTCGCTGAGCGCCTCGATCGCGGTGGTCTTGCCGGCGCCCATCGGGCCGGCGAACAGGATGACGTGCTCGGCCATCAGCGTGCCAGCCGGTCGAGCAGACGGCGGAACAGCCCGCCGCGGGCGGGTGCGGCGGTGGCCGTGGCGGTGACGACGGGGCGGTCGAACGCCGGACGGGCCATCGCGACGTCGGGGGCCGTCGACCGGAGGATCCGCATCAGGCTGAAGGCGTTGACCACGCGACGGGCCTCGGCGGGCGCGACGTTCGCCTGCTCGGCGAGCTCGTCGACCGTGAGCGACGCGTACCCGAGCATGGACGTCATCCGCACGTGGTCGGGGGTGTGCGCGAGCGTGGTGAAGTTCGGCCAGCGCTGCAGCCGGTAGGTGTCGTCGCGCTGCAGCCACCAGGCGAGCTCACCGGGGAAGGAGTTGAGGCCGATGTGCCAGAGGAGCGACTGGAGCTCGTTGCCCGGCGTCGTCGTGACGGCGGAGTCCTGTTCGCGGGACTCGCGGCCGACCCGGAGCTCGAGCGGCTCGATCGGCATGTCGGCGAGGTCGGTGGACCACCAGTAGGCGTTCGCGGTGACGTCGATGAGCAGTGGCTCGTGTCCGGCGATCTCGACGCGCAGCACGTCGTCCTGCGCGTCCCACATCGGCCGGAGCGCCATGGCGACCCGGGTCCAGCCGAAGCGCGGCATCGCTCCCGTGTCGTCGGACATGACGGGCACGCGGCCGACGGCCCCGTCCGGCAGTACGGGCTCCATCGGTGCTGGCTCCATCGGTGGTGTCTCCTCCTGGGGCCGGTACCCCCGGCCGTCTCCCCTCGGGAGCCGGTGCGCACCCGTTCGGACCCTCCGATCCAAGCGGTCGGGCGGAGGTCCCCGGAAGCCCCCGTCTGGGCGGCACCTGTCGGGGAGGTGCGCGCCGCCTATCATGAGGTCGTGCTCCGGGGGCGTGCGACGACGGCTGGACGAGGGCGGCTGGGTGCCGTGCTCGCGTCCGTCGCGCTCGCTGCGGTCGGCCTCGTCGCACTGACGGGAGGCCCGGCTCCGGCCGCGCAGGCGGCGAACGGCCCACAGCGGCTGGACACAGCGCGGGTCGACACAGCGCAGGTCGACACAGCGGCGGCCGACTCGACCGGCTCGACCGGCTCGACCGACGGGGCGGCAGCGGCGTCGGACCCCGTGCGGGTCGCCGTCCCGTACACCGGCAAGGCCGACGTGGCGCTCGGCGACGGGTGGACGGTCGCCGACTGCGGGCGCGTGAACGTGCCGACGGGCGTCGCGATGGCGTGCTCAGGCGACTCGCTCTCGCTCACGTCGAAGGGCTACCGGACGGACTTCGGGACGGTGCTCATGACCGTGCCGCTGCGTTCCGCGTCGTTCGACCTCGACGTCACGTACCTCGTGTCGCTGGCACCGCCGACCCCTCCGACCCTGGACGGGCAGACCTACGACTACCCCTTCGCCGCGGGGACGACCGCGTCGATCCCGTGGTCGGACCTCGGCGTCCGCTGCGACGGCTGCGCGGCAGGGCCCCGGATGACCGTCGTGTCCACGAAGCCCGCCGGGTTCGTCGCCACGGTGACGAGCACCGGTCTGCTGGTCCGCGGGCCCGAGGACCGGACGGGCACCGCGACCGTGCGGCTCCGTGCGACCGACGACCAGGGACACTCCGGCACCGCGAAGGTGAAGGCGGTGTTCGTGGACCAGGGGGAGTCCGGCATCGCCGCTGACGACGTCGTGCGCCGACTCGGTGCCGACGGCTCCGTGACGATCGACCTGCACGACCTGGCCGACGCGCAGCAGGGCACCGTGACGATCGACGGGTGCGGCACCCCGGTCGCGGGCACCGTCACCTGCGCCGACGACGGCACCGCCACGTATCGTCCGGACGGCACAGCCCGTCCCGACGGGGCGATGCGCGCCGCCGACCAGTTCTCCTTCCACGTCCGCACCGCCTCCGGCGACCAGGCGACCGGTACCGTGACCGTGCTCCCACGCGAGGGCGCGCGGACGGTCGCCACCGCGTCCGGGACGGTGGCGACGGACGACGACCGCGGCGTGCGGTACCCGGCCACGGGCCTCCAGGCCGACACCGGGGCGACGACCGCGCACAGCGTCGTCCGCACCCTGCCGTCCGAGGACGACACCGCCGCAGGCGGCGGGTCCACCGGACTCCTCACCCCGCTCACGGCACCACTCGACCGCATCACGAACGGAAACCGATGACGCTCCGGCTCAGCCTGCAGGACGCGACCTTCGTGGTCGACGCGACCGACGTCACGAGCGTCGCCGAGGTGGCGGCCGGACTCGGGGTCGACCCGGCCACCATCGCGCCTGGTGCCGCTCCGGAGACGTCGTTGGCCGACGCCGGGATCCTGAACGGGTCGACGCTCCCCGCCCGGGCACCGAGCGAACTGCCCCCGGGGCGACCGCGGCTCGAGGTCGTCGGCGGACCGTTCTCCGGCGAGACCGTGCCGCTGCCCCTCGACGGACCGCTGCGCATCGGCAGCTCCGGCGCCATGGAGCTCTGCGTCGCCGACCCGTTCCTGCGGCCGCACCACGCGACCATCGCGCTCGACCACGGTTCGCCGGAGAGCACCCCCACTCCCGCGATGCCCGGTCCGCTGCGCGCCGTGCTCAGCGTGATGGACGGAGCCGACGGCGTCGTCGTGAACGGCCGGGCCGTCACGGGGACCGCGGACATCGTCCCCGCCGACGTCGTGCAGATCGGCAGCTCGGTGTTCCGCATCGGCATCGAACCGTACGTCGACGCTGACCTGGCCCCCGACGAGGTCGGCATGCGCGGCTTCAACCGGAGCTCGCGGATCATGCCACCGGCGACCCCGCCGACCGTGGTGCTGCCGGGTGACCAGCCCGACGACGTCGACAAGACCCCGATGCCGTGGCTGTCCGCCGTGATCCCGGTGGTGCTCGGCGTGACGATGGCATTCGTGTTCGCGCGGCCGATCATGCTCATGATGGCGGCGGCCTCGCCCGTGATGGTCGTCGGCACGTTCCTGACCCAGCGCTCGCGGGCGAAGAAGAAGGGCGTGAAGACGTTCGAGGAGTGGCGGCAGGACATCGCCGACACCCGGGTCCGCATCGCGCAGCTCGTCCGCGAACAGCGCCTCGACTCCTGGTACCGGAGCGTCGACCCCGTGGTGATCCGCGACATCGCCACCCGGCCGCTCGCGCGCCTGTGGGAGCGCCGGAAGCGCGACGCGGACGCCCTGCACGTGCGCGTCGGCGTCGCCGAGGTCCCGCTGCAGGCGAACTTCCAGGGCGGCAAGGCGAAGAACGCCTCGCCGCACCACGTCGGCGTCGCGCCGGCTCCGGTGGACGTCGACCTGTCAGCAGGGGTCGTCGGCATCGCGGGGCCGGGCGACGTGACCCGCGCGCTCGTCCGGTCGATGCTCGCCGCCGTCGCCACCCTCCGCTCCCCCCGTGACACCCGCATCGTCGTGGTCTGCGGGGACGAGGACGCCAGCAGGTGGGAGTGGACCCAGTGGCTCCCCCACACGCAGCAGGCCGAGGACGGCGCCTTCGCGCTCATCGGCAACACCGACGACGCCCGACGGGAGCGCATCCGCGAGCTCGCCGCGCTCGTGCAGACCCGCTCGCGTGCGGGTTCCGCCGTCAGCGCGCGGGACTTCGACACCGACGTGGTGCTCGTCGTCGACGGCGCCCGCGAGTACCGCACGCTCCCCGGCATGGTGCAGGTGCTCGAGCAGGGCGCACTCGTCGGTGTGCACGTCGTCGCACTCGACAGCGACCGCGCTCGGCTCCCCGAGGAGTCCCGCACCGTCGTGGCCGTCGACGCCGACGACCGCTCGCTCGCCCGGCTGGAATCGGACGCCGAGTACCACGCGTCCGTGCTCCTCGACGGGCTGTCGGTGCCCACCGCCGAGCGCATCGCCCGCAGCCTGTGCTCGATCCGCCACGTCTCCGGCGTCGGCGACGAGGGCATGCTGCCGACGAGCGTCCGCTACGTGGACCTGCTCGGCGTCGACCTCGACGACCCGGCGCCGATCGTCGCCAGGTGGCAGCGCTCGCCGCGTCGGACGCACGTCGTCGTCGGAGCAGGAGCGGACGGCGAGTTCGCGATCGACATCGCCGCGGACGGCCCGCACGCCCTCGTCGCCGGCACGACGGGCTCCGGCAAGTCGGAGTTCCTGCAGGCGCTCGTGGTCTCGCTCGCGATGGCGAACCGCCCGGACGCGCTCAACTTCGTGCTCGTCGACTACAAGGGCGCCTCGGCGTTCGCGGACTGCTCCCGCCTGCCGCACACCGTCGGCATGGTGACGAACCTCGACGCCCGTGAGACCGAGCGCGCCCTGACCTCGCTCGACGCCGAGCTGAAGCGCCGCGAGACGGTGCTGCGCCTGCCGGAGCTCGGCGTGAAGGACGTCGACGCCGCCTGGTCGAAGGACCCGGACGCCGCCGCCCGCAACGGACTCGCGCGACTGATGATCGTCATCGACGAGTTCGCCGAGCTGAAGACCGAGCACCCGGACTTCATCGACGGACTCGTGCGCATCGCCCGTGTCGGCCGGTCCCTCGGCGTGCACCTCGTCCTCGCGACGCAGCGTCCGTCCGGGGTGATCACGCCCGAGATGCAGTCGAACATCAACCTCCGCGTGGCGCTCCGCGTGACCGACCGCGCCGACTCCACCGACGTGCTCGGCTCCCCCGAGGCGGCGCTCATCAGCCAGGCCACCCCCGGCCGCGGCTTCGTGCGGGCCGGTCTCGGGGCCATGCCCAGCGGGTTCCAGACCGCCCGCGTCGCCGGCATCCGCCAGGGTGTGCAGCGGGTCCAGCGGCAGCTGCCGAAGATCGCCCCCGTGGACTGGGAGGGCGTCGGCTACGCCCCGCGCTTCCCCGTCCGGCGTCACGCGGCAGCGCCCGTCGACCACGACGACACCGACCTCCGCGCGCTCGTCGACGTCGTCACCCGGGCGACCGAGTCGCTCGGCATCCCGAAGAACTCCTCGCCGTGGCTGATGCCGCTGCCGTCGCTCCTGCCCCTGTCGCAGGTCGCGGGCGGAGCGGGTGCCCCGACGACCGTCACGCTCGGCATCGAGGACGTCCCCGGCCAGCAGACCCAGCGCCCGCTGACGTGGGACCTCGAGGCGGGGACGCACCTGATGTTCCTCGGCGGGGCATTGTCCGGCCGGACCACCGCGCTCCGGACCGTCCTCGCGCAGGCCGTCGAGCGGATGAGCCCAAACGACCTGCACCTGTACGTGATCGACCACGGCAACGGCGGGATGCTGCCCCTCGCGCAGGCCCCGCACACCGGTGCCGTCGTCACCCCGCTCGAACCGGCTCGGCTCCCGCGCCTGATGGACCGGCTGATCGAGGAGCTCGCCCGCCGCCAGGGCGTGCTCTCCCGCGCCGCCGTGGGCACCATCGTCGAGCAGCGCCGCGCGCACCCTACGGACGCGCTGCCGTACATCGTCGTCGCCGTGGACGGGTGGGACCGCGCCACGAGCTCGATGCAGCCCGAGGACCTGCTGCCGATCCGCGAGCAGATGACCCGGGTCCTCCGCGAAGGACCCGCCGCCGGCATCCGCGTCGTCGTCACCGGCGACAAGACCGTCGCCGCCGACCGCATCGCCGGGTTCATCAGCGACCAGTACGTGCTCCCGATGCGCGACGTGAACGACTACCGCGGCACCGGGGTGATGGTGCGGGAGCTCCCCGAGACCGTCCCGGCCGGGCGCGTGTTCTTCGGCGCGACCGTCCGCGAGGCCCAGCTCGCCGTCCTCGGCCAGGACGCCTCCGCCGAGGCCCAGGCGGCAGCCCTCCGCGGCACGGTCTCCGCCGCCGTCGAACGGTGGACGGACACCGTCGGGCAGGACCCGTTCCGCGTCGACGCGCTGCCCTCCCGGGTGTCCCTCGCCGAGGCGCAGGACCTCCCCGTCGCGACCGGCCACCCCGCCGACGGCCCCACCGCCGGCGTCGGCGGCGACGAACTCGCCCGCATCACCCTGGACTGGCCGGCCGCCGGCGGGTTCCAGGTCGTCGGCGAGCGCGGCACCGGCCGGTCCACCGCGCTCACGTCGATCGCGCACCAGCTCGTCTGGGCAGGACGCCCCGTCATCGCCGTCGCGACGAAGCCCTCCGTCTTCCAGACCTGGGCACGCGAGGCGGACGTACCGCTCCTCACCGACCCGATGGGCTTCATGGACCTCGGACCCGCGATCGGTCGCTACGAGGACCCCGCGGAACTCATCACCGTGCTCATCGACGACGCCGAACTCGTGTCGAACACCCCGCTCGAGAACTCCCTGATGGGCGACCGCGCACGCTTCGTGTTCGTCGTCGCGACCAACCCGGACGCGGCCGCGAAGACCTTCAGCGGCCCCTACGGCGAGGTCCGGCGCACCCAGGAGGGCATGATCCTCTCGCCGTCCAGCGCTCTGCAGGGGACCCAGCTGTTCGGGCAGAAGGTGCCGAAGTGGATGGTCGGGCGCCAGCCCGCCGGAGGCGGCGCGATCCACCGCCGCGGCGAGTGGACGCAGGTGCAGGTGCCCGACCCGGCCGCCTGACGGACGTGCGGTGCCCGTGCCGGGTGATCGGAGCCTCCCGTAGGCTGTGACGCTGGAAGCGCGAGACGGGGGATGACGACGGATGGCTGCACGCTGCTCGTACTGCGGAGCCGAGCTCCGGCCGAACAGCATGTTCTGCCTGTCGTGCGGCCAGCTCGCCACCGGTGGACGGCGCTCGACGCCCGCCCCGGTGAGCGACACGTCCGAGGTGCCGCCGCAGCCGTCGGCGTCCGTCCCGCCGCCACCCGCTGCTCCGTCCCGTCCGTCGCCGGGTCCCGCCGACGGACTGGAGGCCCGGATCACCGCCGCCCCGCCGGTCGCCGCACCCGGTCTGCCGCAGCTGGTCTTCACCACCGGACAGACGCTCGTGGTGCGGGAGGGCACCGTGCTGCTCGGTCGGCGGCCGGAGGACATCGCGGCTGCTGAAGGCGCTGCCGCGTTCGCGCTGGACGACCCGGACCGGTCGATGTCGCGGGTGCACGCAGCGGTGGTGTTCGGGGCGTCGGGGTTGCGCGTGGTCGATCGTGGGTCGGGCAACGGCACCGTGCTCCGGCGAGGAGAC
Organism: Curtobacterium sp. NPDC090217; assembly: GCF_044746705.1. Lineage (NCBI taxonomy): Bacteria > Bacillati > Actinomycetota > Actinomycetes > Micrococcales > Microbacteriaceae > Curtobacterium > Curtobacterium sp. NPDC090217. The sequence continues at coordinate 375,236 of NZ_JBIVCR010000001.1, forward strand.
CGGGAGGACCGGTGCCCGGAGGGGCTGCCCGTGGAGCTCGTCCCGGGGGACGAGCTGTGGTTCGGGTCGGTGGGGGCGCGGGTCCGGTGACGGTGCTCGACGACGCCACCCGCCAGAGCTGGCAGCGGTTCTTCGCGCAGGACGGACGGTTCGACGTCCACTACGACGCAGAACGCTTCCGGAGGATCGCGAGCAGGAACCTCCGCGACGCGGTCCTGCTCATCGTGTCCGTCGTCGTTGTGCTCGCGCTCGTGCTGCTGTGGGGGCGACTCGGTCCGATCGTCCTCGGCTTGCTCCTCTTCGTCGTCGGTGGGATCCTCGCGATCGTCCTGCTGCGGCGTCGACTCTCGCTGCTCCGCCCGGCCGGGGGCGAACCCGGGCTCCTGCTCGGGGTCTCCAACAGCGGGCTGCACACACCGCTCGTCCCGCTCATCGACTGGAGCAGCGTGCGAGCGGTGTTCGCGGTCGACGAGTCCACGCGGCTCGCGCAGAAGCGTGGCCAGCGCAACGTCGCGGGCACGGCGGAGGTGTGGGCGGCCGGCAACGGCAAGGCGACCAGGCAGCTCTGGTTCCTGCTCGAGGACGCACCCGCCCTGCGGTCGCAGGTGGTCGACCAGCGCTGGGCGAAGGGTTTCGAGACCTTCACGAACGTGAACGGTCCGGCGTTCGCGCAGTACATCCTCGACCTCGACACGGTGCTGTCGTTCGACGACACGAGGAAGATCACGGCCGCTGTGCTCGTCCAGGCACAGGCACGTGGCATCCACGCCGTGGAGTCGCTCGGCGCGTCCGACTTCGCCGAGTACGCGAGCCTGCTGAGCGGCGTCACCGTCGACGGGGTCGTCCCCCCGAAGCCAGCGGACGTCCCCGGCAACCCGTTCCGGCACTAGGCTTTCGCGGGAACCCGGCGGGCGGCGCCGGGCCGACAGACGACGAGGGGCGAAGTGTCGATGATGCCTGACGTGCCGGCGGGTCCGAGGCCCGTGACCATCACGCCGGATCCGGAGCGGTACGCCGCTGTGGTCCGACGCGAGCGGGCGACGCTGATCGGGACCGTCGTGGTGGTCGTCGCCGCAGAGGTCGTGACGAGCGTTCTCGGGCTGCTCGGCCCCATCATCGTCGCGCACGGGCTGACGCTCGTCGCCGCGTTCTACTTCTTCTCGGTCCTGCGCTTCCGCCGCAACCGGATGGCGCAGACGCTCGGCGACACCTCGCGCGGGATCACCGTGTCGGACGCCGGGGTGGACATCCCGGTCCTCGGCACCGTGGCCTGGCAGGAGATCGTCGCCGTCTTCACCGTTGTGGACCAGGACCGCGCCGACCGGTACGCCCGGTCCCGCGGGATCCGCGGCGTCGCCGAGCGCTGGACGCAGTCGGTCGGCTCCGCCAACCACTACCTGACGATCGCCGTCGCCGACGGGCCCGCGCTCCGCCAGCGCGTGGATCCGCCCCGCTACCGCCGGTGGATCAAGCTCTGGGCCCGCTCCGGTGCGCCCGACTTCGGCGCGGTCCAGCTCATCGGCGACTCGTACTACACCGATGCGGACGCCGACCTGCTCGATCGCACGCTCCGCGCGTTCGCCGCGGCCCGTGGGCTGCCGGCCTCGCGAACGGCGAACATGCTCGAACAGGGTGAGTTCTTCCGGACGAACTCCGGCATCGCGGTCTTCGACGGCCGCTCGGAAGCGAAGTGAACAGGATGTCCGACGACGCAACGGCTGCGCTCTGCAGCAGGTTCCGCGGCCCGGTGATGGACGTCGTCGCCGCCGCGATCGGCGCGCAAGGCGCTGACGGCTTCCTCCCGGTGTCACAGGCGGTCGAGCGGCTCCGCGCCGTGACGAACGACGCCACGGCACTGTCGGTCGACGCGAGTCTGGCCAGGTGGACCGCATCAGCGCCGGTCTTCTTCGCCGAGGTCGACCGAGCGCTCGAGCACCGCGACGGCCCGGCGCTCTGGGCTGCGGTCACGCACCACGAGCACGGCGTCGACCTGCTCGGGAAGGCCTGCGCGGGGCACCCCGGCTGGTGACCCGGTCGATGCGTCGGCATGGACAGTCGACGGATCGCCACAGTCCTGAGTAACCTTCGTTGCAGTGCGCAGCATCGGCTATGCTGCTGCACGGTCCACCGCCCCCGAACGGGGGTCGGACCGAATTGGGGGGTAGGTCAGCGGATCGACCCCAGGACACACCAGTGTTTCTTGGAGGGAACCATGGCGGACATCCGCGTCACTTCCGAATCGCTCTCGGGCGTCTCGAACCAGCTGCAGTCCGGCTCGCAGTCGATCGAGTCGCAGCTGCAGAACCTGAAGTCGCTCGTCGACGGTCTCGTCGGTGGCGACTGGTCGGGCGCAGCGTCCGGCTCGTTCCAGGACCTGTACCAGCAGTGGGACCAGTCGGCCGTGCAGCTGAAGGAGTCCCTCGCGGGCATCAGCCAGCTGCTCTCGCGCGCAGCCCTGTCGTACGAGGAGTCCGAGAACTCGATCTCCGGCACCTTCCGCTGATCGGTCGGCCCGGAGCAGACCGCTCCGGGCCACCCAGCAGCAGCAGTGATCGACCGAAGGGGCGATCACGGGAGTCGGCCGATCCGCGGGGGTACCAATGGCGCAGTACAGAGTCAGGACCGAGACACTCGGTCAGGTGGCACAGACGTTGCAGTCCGTCGTCACGACGTTCGAGTCGCAGGTCGGCTCGACGAACTCGCACGTGCAGAGCGTCGTCGACGTCATCTGGAAGGGCGAGGACGCTGCGACGTTCCAGCGCTCCTGGACCGACTTCCAGGCGGGCTCGGCCGCTCTCGCAGCCACGCTCCGCGACCTCGCCGAACGCCTCCGTCAAGCGGGCGCGTCGTACGAGCTCAACGAGACCGGACTCTCCGGCAACTTCCTCGAGAACAAGCACGTCGTCCCGGTCCGCAAGATCGACGGCGCTGCCGGGGAGACGACGGCGCCCGCGGCCTCGGGCGCGACGATCATCAGCGCGGGTGGCGTGACCGGCGGCAACGGCGTCGACGACCGAGAGAAGTCGGCACGACGGGTCGTCGCTGCCCAGGCCGACACGGCGGGCACCGATGAGTGAGCAGCAGGCGGACATCGCCACCCTCACCCAGCTCGTGCAGTCGATGACGCAGCTCCACGAGTACTGCCTCCTGCTCCAGCAGGGTGCGCAGTCGTTCGCCGCAGTCCTGCCGGCCGAGTGGCAGGGCGCCGCGATGACGTCGTTCCAGGCGACGTTCCAGCAGTGGTCCGCCCAGGCGACCACGCTGGCCAGCGCAGCCGAGGGGCTCACGCAGCACTCGACGCTCGTGCTCCAGGCGTACCAGCAGACCATCGACGCGCTCAACACCGCCTGGAACGACTTCCAGGCACAGCTCGCGTGACCCGCGGCCACGGACAAGGGGATCCCACCGCATGACGAACGTTCGCCTCGACGCCTTCGGCATCGCCCGCGACGGCAACGACATGGCCTCGGCGTCGCACGACCTCGCGACCGCGTGGCGCTCGCTGCACTCGGTCCTGTCGTCGTCCGGCGGCATGGCCGGCCCCGACGAGGCGTCGAAGGAGTGGATCGACTCCTACGACTCCATCGCGGCTCAGGCCGGGGAAGCGAGCGAGGGCGTCGCGCAGACCCTGGCCGCGTTCGACTCGATCATGGGCGCCACCGGCGCGGCGTACAAGCGCGCCGAGCTCGCGGGCGCCTTCCAGGACAGCGACGGCGGGATCTCCATCCCGACGCACGACGTCAGCCTGCCGACCTCGGTACCGACCGCGATGGGTGAGGGCTGGCCGGGCGCGCTCGGGGAGTTCCAGGGCTGGGTCGAAGAGGCACTCGCCTCAATGGGCCTCCACCTGCCGCTGGCGGACACCGACAAGATGGGCAAGGCAGTCGGTGCCTGGGAGGCGTACCGCGACCAGCTCGCGACCGTCCGCGGCAACATCACTGGCGCGCTCGCGGTCGCCGCAGCGTCCGAGATCCCGCAGTGGAACGCGATGGACGGCGCTCGCAACTCCATCGCCACGGTCGTGCAGTCCATGGGCGACGCGTCCGACCAGGCCATCCAGGCGCTGCACGGCCTGATCCAGCAGACCGTCGACGCCCGCAACGAGATCATGGACATCATCAAGGAGCTGGCGATCGCCGTCGGCGTCGAGGTCGGTGTCAGCATCGCGCTGAGCTTCTTCACCTTCGGCGCCTCGGCAGTGGTCGGCGCTGCCGCGACGTCCGCGACGGTCATGCGCTTCGTGGTGCGCATTGCCGAGGTCATCAACCGCCTGATCAGCCTGTCGCGCATCCCGCGCGAGGCGATCGAGAACGGCGTCCGCCTCTTCCAGGCCGTCGGCCGCGGATCGAAGTTCGCGAAGATCGCCGGCGAGACCTTCAAGGGGATGGCGACCGGTGTCATCTCGCAGGGGTTCACGAACACCCTCGTCGAGGGGAAGTCCTTCACCGACGGCTGGACCGGCGCACTGCTCGGCGGTGCGGTCGGTGGCAGCATCGGCGGCGGCCTGGGGCTCATCGGCCGCACGGGCGCCGGCGCCGCGACGAGGACCACTGCGACGCACGTCGTGCTCTCCACGGGGCGCGGCGCCGCCACCGGAGCGGCATCAGGGGTCGCGGGTGACTACGTGACCGCCAAGACCAACGGGCAGGACTTCAACGTCATCCAGTCGCTCGTCTTCGGCACCGTCGGCGGCGGGGCGGCGGACGGTATCCACGGGGGCATCGAGGCGCGTGGCGCCCACGCGAGCGGGGGGTCCGACGCGGGCGGGTCAGGCGCGGGCGGGTCAGACGCGCACGGTGGCACCGGGATGCACGGCGCGACCGGAACGCACGGCGCGGACGTCGACCTGGACACCACTCACGTCACGACGACCGAGGTCGACGTCGACCTCGGTACCTCGGTCGGCGCCGGTTCGGGTGCCGGTGCGCACACGACGGCAGCAGGTTCCGGGACGACGGTGCACACCGACGGCCCGGTCGTCTCCGGCGCGGGACACACGTCGTCGGCGTCGTCGACGCACTCGGGCGAACGACCGCACATCGACGGGTCGCAGACCCCGGTGGTGACGGGTGCTGCGCACGGTGGCGGCACGACCGCCCACGCCGGCGGAGAGAACGTCGTCACGCACGTGGACCACGTCGACGCCTCGTCGCACGACGTCGGTGCCGGGCACGCCGAGGGCGCCGGGCACGCGGACACGCCGACACACACCGAGTCGACCACGCACGCCGACGCTCCGGCGCACGCGGAGACTCCTGCACACGCGGATGCCCCCGCACACGCGGACACGCCGACACACACCGAGTCGACCACGCACGCCGACGCTCCGGCGCACGCGGGGACTCCTGCACACGCGGATGCCCCCGCGGACACGGACACCCCGGCCCACGCTGAAGCGCCTGCGCACGCGGACACCCCCGCACACGCGGAGGCACCTGCGCACGCGGACGCATCCGCCCACACGGACGCTCCTGCGCACGCTGAGGCGCCTGAGCACGCGGATGCTGCGGTCGGCTCCTCCCACGACGCCGCAACGCGCGGCACCGCTGCTGACTCGGTGCCGTCCCAGCACGGGTCTGACCACGTGGACACGACGTCGACCACATCCGAGCACATCGCCGGCGGCGACGTCCGTGATGCGGTCTCGCACGCCGAGTCCCCGTCCCACGCGGACATCGTCTCCACCGAGTCGAAGATCACGAGCGCAGGGACACACGAACAGCCCGCCTCGCTCCACGGCCACGACTCCACCGATGCACCCGCTCCTGCGGACCACACGGACCAGGTCGACGCGGGGCACGCGGCCGCAGCAGGGTCGAGCGCCACGGCCGCGACTGCCGTCGCTGCACACCCGACCGCCACGCGCACAGTCGGTCCGACCTCGCGGTTCGACACCGGCGGCGAGGCGCTCAGCGACAACGGCGGTGGCTCAGATGCCTCCAGCGGGACTCGTCCGCCGCTCCGACCCGAATTCCCGGAATCGGCCGTCGCACGCGATTCCGCTTCCTACCGCCAAGAGCTCGACGCCAAGCTGCACGACCACGGACTCAGCCGTCGCGAATTCCGACGGCTCGTGAGCAAGCCGATTCACCGTCTGACTCCCGATCAGATGGACACCTTGCTCGACATCCGCAAGGGACTCGACCCCATCGAGACCGGAGACGTCGTCCAGAAGGTGATCCCGGAAACCCACGTCACCGGAATCCGCGAGGCGATCGATTCGGACACCCCCGGGTACTTCGGCGACCACGGCTTCGGCGGGTTCATCGCGAAGTTCTCGCACCTCACCGGGATCTCGAACCATGCGCCGATCACCCCACTCCGGGTGTTCCAGAAGCTCGGGCTCGGCTACAACACGACGTCTTTCCCCAATCCGAGCAATTCGCCCATCCACGGGATCCGTATGCGCATCGAAACCGAGTTCGACAGCTCGGGGCGGTCCGACTCCGACGTCTTCGACCGGATGAAACCGCTCCAGACGATACGGAAGTGGCTCGACGACGGAACGATCGATCAGCGTGAATGGGCAGCGATGTCCAACGGAGAGCGCCACAGTCGGCTGAACCAACTCGCCGATGCCCTCCCAGACGGCTCCGACGCGCAGGCAGACTTCCGCACCAAGATGCTTGCAGCGCTCAAGACGAACACCTCGAAGTCCTTTGACAAGGAGAGCTTTGACCCGTTCCGTGGCAACGGCTGGGCCGGCCACTACGAGCACTACACACCCGAGGTCGAGCTCCGCAACAATCTCCGGCTGACCGACGGCGCTGAACTCTGGCGCTACAACCCAGACGGCACTCAGGAATTGGTCGCGAAGTGGGACGGCGCGCGTTGGCGGACGTGATTGGAGTCCGTGGCTCCATGACGACTGCGTACTCCGGCGACGAAGTACTCGCGACCGGTCGAATGGGCCGAATCACCCCGAACGGCCATCACGTGATCATCCACGATGCCGTGGAGGTACGCGTCCCCCGCGATGGCGTGCGCCTCGTTCGGCGTCGGACCAGTGCGTGGTGGAACGGTCTTGCCGTCGAGGTCGTGGAATCCCCGGACGGCGCGCTCTCCGTGTTCGGCTCGCGAGCCGACGACGATCCGCCCCTCCCGGCAGAGGCGATGGGAGAGCGGGGCCGCTTCCAGGCGCACGACATCGACGGCGCGTCACTCTCCGAACTCCGGGTCATCACCGATGAACTCTCGTTCGACCGGAAGTTCGCCGACTCCGCGATCGGCCTCGTCTCGGCGGCGAAGCGCCTCCGCGGGCTCGATCCAGTGCCGCTGACGTTCGAGCAGCCACTCGTGGCGGGCATGGTGGATGCGGTCGGGAACCGCGTCGACCCCGGATCGGACCTGCGATGGCAGTTCAGGCTCGGCGAGTTTCGGGAAGCCACCGCCGAGCAGCTCAACGTCAGCGAAGAACTGGCGCTCACGACGGTGCTCGATGAAGACCACCTCGACGGCGCAGCGATTGCCGACACCGGGGTCTGGATCGGTGATGAGGTGCAGCTCGGCTGGTACAGGTCACGGGAATTCTTGCCAATTGCTGATGTCACGCGACGATGGGAAGCCCTCCCGTCGCCGTCAGCGATCCTGGCCGGGACCTACCTCAGGACCGAAGACGGCTGGTACCGCGGCGAGTCCGACGCGGACGACACGTACTTGCTCAGCCAACCGCTCTCGTCGCCGTCCCCGTCGTTCGTGCTCGCGAACGGAACCGCACGACGACGGATTCGGCGGGACGAGGTCCAGGAGTCGACGCAGATCCGGACGACAGCTGAAGTGGAAGGACGACGAGTCGTGATCGACGCGCCCTGGAGCGCTCTCCTGCAACAGTCCGTCGAGGTCCGCGCCGAGGACCCGGAGCCGGGCACCGTGTTCGCGGGCGACGGTCATCCGATCCGTTTCCGGAAGCGCGAGCAGGGCGTGACCGCTTTCGTCCGCCCGTCCGATCTCCACAACCTGACGAGCGAGGTCGTCGCAACGTCCGAGTGAGTTCCTAGGATGGGTGCAGCAACAACGCTGACGACCGCAGGGGGAAGTACTTGAGCGCCACGATCATGCAGAAGGCCATCACGCCGCAGCTGAGCGACGGGTACTTCACAGGCTTGATCGAACGGGTGGCCGGGTACGTGATCCCGCTCGACGCAGCGGCGGGGCTTCTGCGGATCCCTGACCTCATCGCCGTGCATGGCCTCGAGTTCCCGGCGACGCCGTTCTCCGCGGACATGCCGTACCTCGACGTCCTGCGCTTCGAGGCGGCTCCCGAGCTCTTCATCACACCGGCGATGGGCGGAACCGACGAACGCACCGCAGCCTTGCTCGGCGCGACGTGGGTCGACCACGAACCCTTCACCGGTACAGGGTTCGTCCCGAACGACCTCGACCGGACGGTGCCGCTCTCGTGGATGCCGTCCCACCGCATCCCGTACGGCGCCGAGATCTGGCGCTACGACGGCAGCGGCCCGTCGACGTTCGTCGCCCGGTATGCCGGCGTCCACATCGGGTGGGTCTACCGAGACGACCTGCAAGCCCGACGCACCCTCCGAGGCCGGATGATCTCGCGGTACAGCGGGGGAATCGCGACGGTCGACGGCGAGCGCTACATCGGCGACATCCTCGAAGAGACCCACGTTGCGATCGTCCGGCCCGATCCGGCTGCCGAGCAGGACGGCTTCGTCCAGACGAGCCCCGGTGCCTGGGGCAAGGTCGTTCCGATCGAGGACGTCTCTGAGTTCTGCGAGCTCGACATCAGGATCCGCTGGAACGGACTCGACCTCCGTGTCTCCGACGAGGTGCCGACCGGTCCGGGTGAGATCGGACTCGCTGCGACGTCGCTCCAGCACGACTACCGCCTGAACGAAGGGCTCGAGCTGACCAAGCTCGACGCCGACTGGTACGAGGCGACGCTGCCGCTCGACGTCTTGTCGGGGGCCGAGGTCCGCCAGACGCAGCGCCCCGGATGGCCAGGCGCGTGACTCGCGAACCAGCTGGCCCCGCTCGCTCGGCCGAACTGCACGACCAGCTCGCGACCGCACTCCTTGACAGCGTGGACGAGCCTTCGTCCACGACGATCCACCTGTTCTACGGACAGGTGGCCACCCAGATCATCGCGGCAATGAGCGCGGAGCGCGCAGACGGCACCCGAGAGGCACGGCGCACTCCGGACGCCGTCATCGACGTCTTGGAAAGCCTGCGCACGGCCGAGGCAGCTCCTGGTCGTGGCGCATGGATCTCCACAACGGTCACCATGCAGGACGGTAGGCTCCACGCCGATGTCAACTGGGATCGGCGCATCTTTCAGAATCCCGCTGACCCGTTCGTTCCCGGAACCGAGCCATGGATGCAATTCCCGGACGACGATGACTGGCGGATTGAGTTCCGAGTGCATCCGCGCTCCGCCGAAGCCGTCCCGGTCTGGGCTCGTGCCCTCGTTCCCGACGCCGAAGACGACGAGCGCGCTCGGGTGTCGGCGGAGCGCACTCGTGCGGCGTTGCTCGCCGCGAAGGGCACCTTCCCGGGGGCGCTCGCCCCGCTCGAGTCGGCATGGGGGTGGCCGGACATCTGGGAAGCAGTGCAGGACCACGTCGATACGTCAGTGGCTGCCGCGCGCACATCCGTCATCACGCGCTTGTCCGCGCACCACGAGCGGGAGCGCGAGACGGCGCTCACCGCACTTGCCCAGGACACCTGGGATCTCCTGTACGCCGAGCTCTTCGACGGGCGCGACAATCAGTTCCTCCTCGACGTCTTCGAGGCGATGCCGCTCGTGCGTCCGCAGGCAGCGGCCTTCGACAGCAGTCGTATCGACCCGCAGGCGACGTTCGCACTCGAGGGCGACGAGGACGTGTACCAGGCATTCGAGATCGTGGACTCCGTGCTCGGCGAGATGATCGACGTCGAGCTCGACCAACGCCTCGCGCAGATCCGAGGTTGACCGTGTCCGAACACATCGACGATCAGCCCGACCTGCACCGTGCGATCGCGCGGATCGCCAGAGACGCGTTCGCGGATCACGACTGGGACGCGATCCGGATCCACTTCCGCGAGACCGGGAGAGCGAGTTCCGCCCGAGTCGAACTCCTGCACGGGCAGAGCTGGCACCACGAGCGCATCCGCTCGGTTCCCCTCATGGACGCCTTCCACGAGCTGCGCCGTGCAATGAGCGCCCCAGAACAGGGCGCCTGGATGTCCTACGACTGGCATCTCGATCGCGCCGGAACCGTACGGGGAACGGCGAACTGGGACCGCCGCGTGTGGAACACCTCGGGCGACCCGTTCACCCAGCCCGACGTGGCCAACCCCATGCCCTCGGACGAGATGTGGGCGCTCGACCTTGAGCAGTACCCCCGGAGCCCCGCCTACATGCCCGAGTGGTTGGCGAGCATCGTGTCCCGTCGCGGCCACTGACACGAGCACTGGTGCCCGGCTCACGAGCCGGGCCGACGCGCTGGACCCGCACCGAGCCTCCCGTCCGACTCCCACTCGACCATCCGCGCAACGTACCGAATCCCTGAATTCGGCACGCCGAATTCTCTGGCATGCTGGTCCCCATGACCGACACCGTCGCCGCACGCCGAGCCGCCACGGGTGACGCACCACGGAAGCGCGCTGCCAGCCTGACGCTCCTCGGTCCCGCCTTCGTCGCCGCCATCGCGTACGTGGACCCCGGCAACGTCGCCGCGAACCTCACGGCAGGGGCGAAGTACGGCTACCTGCTGCTCTGGGTCCTCGTGGCGGCGAACGCGAGCGCCGTGGTGGTCCAGTACCTGTCGGCGAAGCTCGGGGTCGTCACGGGGAAGTCGCTGCCGGAGCTCCTCGGCATGCGGATGAAGCGGACACCCCGGCTGCTGTTCTGGGCGCAGGCGGAGATCGTGGCTGCGGCGACCGACATCGCCGAGGTGATCGGCGGCGCGCTCGCCCTGCACCTGCTGTTCGGCCTGCCGCTCGTCGCTGGAGGGGTGATCACCGGTGTGGTGTCGATGGCGATCCTCGTGCTGCAGAACCGGCGGGGCGCCCGCACGTTCGAGGTCGTCGTCACCGCGATGCTCGCGATCCTGACGATCGGGTTCTGCGCGGGGCTGCTGTTCGCGCAGGTCTCCCCCGGCGAGCTCGTGTCAGGGCTGGTGCCGCGGTTCGAGGGTTCCGAGTCGGTGATGCTCGCGGCCTCGATGCTCGGTGCGACGGTGATGCCACACGCGGTGTACCTGCACTCGGCGCTGGCCAGGGACCGGCACGGGGACACTCCTGCTGGGCCCGAGCGCCGTCGGGTGCTCGTGATGACGCGGTGGGACGTGGCGCTCGCGCTCGTCGTGGCCGGCGGGGTGAACCTCTGCATGCTCGTGCTGGCCGCGGCGACGTTGCCTGGCGTGCCGGGGACGGACTCGATCCCGGGTGCGCAGGCGGCGATCGCGACGCACGTGGGGCCGGTCGTGGGTGTGCTCTTCGCGGTGGGGCTGCTGGCGTCGGGACTCGCCTCGACGTCGGTGGGCTGCATGGCCGGCGCGGAGATCATGCACGGGCTGCTGCACGTGCGGGTGCCGCTGCTGGTGCGGCGGATCGTGACGCTGGTGCCGGCGATCGTGCTGCTCGCGCTGAACGCCGACGCGACGATGCTGCTCGTGGTCAGCCAGGTCGTGCTGAGCTTCGGGATCGCGTTCGCGATCGTCCCGCTGGTGGCCTACACGTCCAAGCGGAGCGTGATGGGTGCCGACGTCAACGCCGTCGGCACGCGGGTGGTGGCGTGGGTGATCGCCGCGGTGATCGTCGCGCTGAACGTCGCGCTGGTGGCTCTGACGCTGGCCGGGTGAGCCGCGCCGCGGGGCGGCGGCGCGGCGCACCCACCCGGGCTACTCGACGACCTCGACGCCCTTCCAGAACGCCACGTAGCCGCTGTAGTCCTTGCCGACCCGGTCGAACGACGAGGGGATCGGCGTCGGGTACGACCACGCGGCATCAGGCAGCGTCTGGTCCCCGGCGTGCACGGTGTAGTACTGCGTGTCGCCCTTCCACGGGCAGTGGTACTGCGTGTCGCTCTCGGTGAAGAGCTCGGTGTTCACGCTCGACGGCGGGAAGTACCAGTTGCCCTCGATCTTGATGAGGTCGTCCTCGGATGCCTCTGCGATGACGGTGTCGCCGGCGACTGCCTTCATGGTGCGCTCCTTCGTTGATGAGCGGTGTGCTCACCCGTCCGGAACGCTACGCGCGCGCCTTGTGTTCCCCCGGGCGGATCGTCACGAGCTCCGGCCCGGCGGCGAGCGCCGCGTGCACCCGCTCCGGCCCGATGCCGCGAGCCGCTTCCGAGGCACTGACGAGGTGTTTCACGGCCCGCCGCAGCCCCGTGTACGCGGCGCATGCGGCAGCAGCCTCCGGCGAGGAGTGGTCGATCCCGACGACGGACAGCGCGTCGATCACGGCGCCGGCGCCGAGCATGTCCTCGACGGCGAAGTCCGGCGCATCGGGCACGTCGACCGACTCGCCTGCGGCTTCGGCGGCGTCGCCACCGGAGGGCGCGTGGTCCAGCCCGGCGGCGATCACCGCGACGACACACCGGTCACCACGCTCGGCCTGGAGGCTCGTCACCCGTTCCGCGATCGCCGCCGCGTTGCCGAGGTGGCCGGCCACCACCTCGGGCCCCGCCGGCAGGAGGCGGCGCACCGCCCGGTGGTCGGCACGATCCGGTCCGGCGGTGCCCGGACCGGCGGGGAGGACGTCCACCCAGACGATCAGGTGCGCTCCCACGGCGACGCGGTGGGCACCCGAGACACCCCATCCGAAGCGGACCTGGTACTGCTGCTGGCCTCGTTCACGCACCCCGTCACGATAACGGCTGTGGAGCGCCTGTCCCTTTCCACAGGGCGCCCACTCGGAGCCGTTCACGAAGATGCCCGACGGTACGATCGAGTCCCATGGAGATCGCCCCCGCACCCACCCTGACCGGCGACCGCGTCACGCTCGAACCCATCGCACACGAGCACGCGGACGACCTCCGGGCGGCGGTCGCCGACGGCGATCTGTGGCGCACGTGGTACTCCGCGATCCCGGCGCCGGCGCAGGTCGACGACGAGATCGACCGGCGTCTCGCGGAACACGCTGCTGGCCGGATGGTGCCGTTCGCGGTGCGTGACCGGCCGACCGGACGCGTGGTCGGGTCGACCACCTTCATGAACGTCGACACGGCGAACCGCCGGGTCGAGATCGGGTCGACGTTCCTGGCGAAGTCCTCGCAGCGCACCGGGATCAACACCGAGTCGAAGCTCCTGATGCTGTCCCACGCGTTCGACGTGTGGCAGTGCATCGCGGTGGAGTTCCGGACGCACTGGCACAACATGCAGTCCCGCGCGGCGATCGCGGGCCTCGGCGCCAAGCAGGACGGTGTGCTCCGGAACCACCAGATCGGCCGGGACGGCACGCTCCGCGACACCGTGGTGTTCTCCATCACGTCGTCGGAGTGGCCGACGGTACGACTCTCCCTGGCCGAGCGGCTCCGGCGTCACGACCGGGCAGAGGGCTCGCGTCGCCGTTCCGCCCGGCACGCCTGACCTACTCGGTGCTGCTGCGCACCGTGCGGCCGTCGAGCGGCTGCGTGGGGCGGTCGTTGTCGTGGTGGACGGCCGTCAGTGCGTCGATCTGGTCCTGGCCGAGCTCGATCGGCGTCGCGAGGACCACCCAGTGCACGCCTTCGGTGCAGGGCGGCGTCGTGAGCGACCCGTCGTAGGCCCAGTAGGCGCGGTTGGTGGGCAGCATCGCCGCGACGTCGACGACGTGGCTCCTGGCGGACGTCTCCCCATCGGCCGCTCCGGCGATGTAGGGGTCGAACGCGGCGTCGTGCGCGCCCGCCTCGGCGAAGACCGCGACGACCGCGAGGTGCCCCTTCGCATCGGCGTGCACGAAGTGGAACTCGACCGGGTACCGCTTGCCCTCGACGGTGTGCTCGGACGGAGCGTGGAAGTGCATCTGCTGCAGGTGGTAGGCGGTGCCGTCGATGACGGTCGTCTCGCCTGAGCCGGCGGTGAGCTGCACGGTGTGGCCGTTGTCGGCGGTGGTCTCGGTGACCTCGCCCTTCTCCACGTCGAGGTCGAGCGGGGCGTCGTGGCCGAGGGCCGGGAGGTCGATGGGCGACTGCGCCTTCCCGGCGGCGCACGTGCGGTAGTCGTCGGACAAGGAGGCCCAGTGCGCCGGGTCGTCGGTGCCGTCGTAGGCCCAGTGCGCCGGGCTGCTGGTGGTGGAGGAAACGGGCGCGCCGTTCGCCGTCGTCGTGGACGCCGCACTGCACGCGGTCAGCGTGCCGAGGACAGCGAGGGTCAGCCCGGCCGCGGCGAGGCTCCGATGTGTTGGGATCATCAGGCCATTCTGCATGTTACATATCTAAAGATCGGTCAGGTCGTCGAGCTCCTTCCTGTGCCTCGACTCAGCGGCGCGGGATCGCTCAGTGCGGGCATCACGCGAGCGAATGGTCGACCGTCCGGTCGCTGAGCGGCTGGACGGGGCGGACGTTCTCGACGTGCGCGGCCTCGAGATCGGCGAGCTGGTCGGTGCCGAGCTCGATCCGGTCCTCGAGCACGATCCAGCGGACGCCCTCGCTGCACGGCGGCGTGGTGAGGGAACCGTCGTACCGGTAGTGCGACCGCGCCTCGGGCAGCATCGCGTCGAGGTCGACCGTGCTCTCCCGCCCGGCGCCCGCCGTGGCCCCCGCGATGAAGCTGTCGTACGCGGGGTTGTGCGCTCCTCGATCGGCCAGGACCCCGACGACCGTGAGCGCCCCGTCCTCGTCCGCGTGGACGAAGTGGAACTCGGCATCGGCGGCCCCACCCTCGACGGTGTGCTCGGAACCGGCGTGGAAGTGCAGCTGCACGAGGTGCAGATCGTCGCCGCCGATCCGGGTGCGCGCGCCGTCGGCGGCCGTGAACTGCACGGTGTGCCCGTTGTCGGCCGTGATGCCCTCGACCGGGCCGGACGCCTGGAGGTCGAGTGCCGCGCCGCGCTTCGGAGCGGGCAGGTCGATCGGCGACTGCTCCTCGCCGGAGGAGCACGTGCCGTACTCCGACGCCAGAGCGCCCCAGTGCGACGGCCCCTCGTCACCGGTGTACGACCAGGACGAGCCGGGGTCCCCACCGTGGGCATCGGCGGCGTCGGGTTCGGAGGACGACGAGCACCCGGCGAGCAGGAGCAGCGCCACGGGGACGGCGACGAGGGACGGGGTGGAACGAGGGAACCTGTGCATACTCACATATTGGAATATCAAGTATCTGTAACGGCTGAGTGGTCACCTCGGTACGGTCACGCGTATGCACGTGGGTCTCCGCCTGGTCCTCGACGCCCCTGTCGACGTCGTCCGTGACGCCCTCATGGCGCCGGAGGTGATGGTCGGTGTCACCAGGCCGTTCCTGGTCTACCGCTCGCTCGATCCCGACGGGTTCCCGTCGCGGTGGACGCCGGGCCAGCCGCACCCGATCGCCGCGAGCGCCTTGGGGCTGCTGCCGAGCGGGACGAGCCACGTGGACATCGACCGGTACGAGGTGGACGGCGTCCCCGTACAGCGCGACAACGGCGGCGGGACGAGCGGCCTGTTCGCCCGCATGGACATGCGGCACCGGATGGCCGTGACGGAGCTCCCGGACGGGACGACGCTGTTCGTCGACCGGCTCGACTACCGGATGCACCCGTGGGCGCTCGGTCTCGCACTGTGGCCGGGCATGTGGGTGATCTGGCAGTGGCGGGCACTCCGGATGCGGCAGCAGGCCCCGACCTGGCCCCCTGCCTGACGCAACGCTCCGCACGGAATCGAGCCGAGCCTCCCGTCCGCCGCGGAGCGGGCGTAGCCTCGACCACGTGAGCCAGACGCGCCCCCAGGAGCCGAAGACCGACGACCGCGTGCACAGCACGCTGGCGACCGTGGACTGGCGGCGCATGACGTTCGACCTGTACCGCCGCGTGCGCGCCACCCCCGACCCCGAGACGGCGCACGCGCTGTGGCGGGAGACGCGCGACGCGATGTTCGCGGAGCACCCGGCCAGCCCGCTGCTCGACGAGGACGCCCGCGACTTCGAGGAGCTCCCGGTCCCGCCGTACGACCCGGAGTGGCGCTTCCGGGCCCGTGTCGAGCCGGCCGAGCCCCAGGTGCTCGACGTCGAGACCGGCACGGACGGCATCGTGCACTTCGACCGGCTCGGCATCGTGACCCTGCCCGGCATCGGGTCGCTCGACGTGTGGTCGCACGGCGGCTACGCGGGCGGGGTGTTCATCCCCGTGAAGGACGCCAGCGCCGGGAAGGCCCGCGGGACCTACGGGGGCGGACGCTACCTGCTCGACACGATCAAGGGCGCTGACCTCGGCGGCGACGACGGCGAACTCGTGCTCGACTTCAACTTCGCGTACAACCCCTCGTGCGCGTACGACCCGGCGTGGGCGTGCCCGCTCGCGCCTCCCGGCAACACCGTCGCGGTGGCGATCCCCGTCGGCGAGCAGTACGACTTCTAGGGTGGGCGCGATGTCTTCGACCGGGCTCGTGGCGATCGACGCCGGAGGGCGGATCCCGCCGTTCGAGCAGGTGCGGTCCCAGATCGCCGCCCAGATCACGGCCGGCTACCTGGTGGACGGGCAGCGGCTGCCGAGTGTCCGTGCGCTCGCGGACGAACTCGGGCTCGCGCCGGGGACGGTCGCGAAGGCCTACACCCTGCTCGAGGAGACCGGGCTCGTGCACACCGCACGGGGCGCGGGCACGCGGGTGATCCGACCGGCGGCCGTGCCGGAGGACGTCGTCGCAGCAGCCCGTGCGCTCGCGGCTGCCGCGCGCGGGGCCGGGTTGTCGGCGGACCAGGCGACGGCGGCGCTCCGCGACGTCTGGCCCGCGTAGGCGCGGCGGGCCCTCAGCAGCGCTCGAACACGTACGCCGGCTTCGACATCGGCACGAGGTCCCGGTCGCGCAGGATCGTCATCGCCGGGCGGTCGTCGAGGTCACAGACGGACGACCACGACCGGCCGATGTTGTCCGAGTACTCGATGTCGATGACCCGCGCGCCGTAGGTCTTCGTGTACGCGGCGCACTCCCGGTACTTCACGCACTCCTCCGCGACGACGAAGTCGAACCCGGTGTCACGCTTGCCGGAGGCCCCGAGCTGCGGGGTGTTCTTCTGCCCGGCGGCGAGCCCGTGCGCATGTGCGACGTCGACGAGCGCCGAGGCCAGCGCGAGGTTCCCCGACCGGGTCAGCGCACCGTGCGACCGGGTCCACGAGTCGAGGTTGTCGAACTCGACGGCGTCGAACCCGCGGTCGCTGCACCGGGCGATCGACTTCGTCAGCACCGACACGATCGACTCGCGCGCGGCGGCCGTCCTGGTGTCGAGGAGCATCTCGTCCGGCCACCCCGGGTCGGACACCGGATCGCCGTCGTCGTCCCGCAGCAGGGCGTCGGCGTGCGACCGCTTCCACATCGACGCGTCCTCCGGCTGGGTCTGGAACCCGTTGACGTAGCAGACGTTGTACTTGCCGGACGCGGGGTGCGCGGTGCTGTCGCGCTCGACGATCGTCACGTCCTCCGCCGGCCGGTACGCGCCACCGAGCTGGTAGTCGGGGACGCCCGAGGTCGGCAGGTTCGTGTAGTCGTGACCCCCGGATGCCGGAGACGGAGCAGTCGCGCAACCGGACACGAGCAGGGTCCCCACGACGACGGCACCGATGAGCAGGGTCCGTGACAGCATGCACGGATCATCCCACGAGCGGGTTTCCGGTCCACCCGCTATGATGGGTCGTACTCGAGGCGCCGATCGCCTCGTGCGTCGTACGGACGCCCCCGAAACCTCCCGGTCGAACTCGACCGATGCGTATCACGCACCACCGCTCCCCCGGAACCCGTCCGGGTCGGAACACCGGTGCCAGGCTCTCTGCTGCGGCGACAGTGCCCGCACCGCCGCGCCCACTCCCGAGCACGAGCTCCCGAGCGAGCACCGGCACGCGGACATGCTCCCGCCCGCGCGCTGATCCGAGCGCGCACCACGGCCGGCAACGGCCCGAAAGGTCACCATGACCAACCCCACTGCTGACGTCCGCTTCGCCGATCTCGGCGTCCCGACCCCGATGGTCGACGTGCTCGTCGCCCAGGGCAAGGAGACCGCCTTCCCGATCCAGGTGGACACCCTCCCCGACTCCCTCAACGGCAAGGACGTGCTCGGTCGTGGCCGCACCGGCTCCGGCAAGACGATCGCCTTCGCGATCCCCCTCGCCGCACGCCTCGCCGCCAACCCGCGCAAGCGCCGCGCCGGCCGCCCCCGCGCCCTCGTCCTCGCCCCGACGCGTGAGCTCGCGACGCAGATCGACGCGACGCTCGCCCCGCTCGCCAAGGCGATGGGCCTGAACACGACGACGATCTTCGGCGGCGTCTCGCAGGGCCGTCAGGTCGACGCGCTCCGCGGTGGCGTCGACGTCGTCGTCGCCTGCCCCGGTCGCCTCGCCGACCTCATGCAGCAGGGTCACGTGTCGCTCGACGCGATCGAGGTCACCGTCCTCGACGAGGCCGACCACATGGCCGACATGGGCTTCCTGCCCGGCGTGACGAAGATCATGCAGGCGACGCCCGAGCAGGGACAGCGCCTGCTGTTCTCCGCCACGCTCGACAACGGCGTGGACAAGCTCGTCAAGAAGTTCCTGCACGACCCGGTCATGCACTCCGTCGACGACGAGTCCAGCCCCGTCGAGGCGATGACCCACCACGTGTTCGAGGTCGCCGACGCCGACGCGAAGAAGGACCTCGTCCGGACCCTCGCCTCCGGCACCGGTCGCCGCATCCTCTTCATGCGCACGAAGCACCACGCCAAGCGCCTCGCGAAGCAGCTCTCGTCGCAGGGCATCCCCGCGGTCGACCTGCAGGGCAACCTGTCGCAGGGTGCTCGTGAGCGGAACCTCGCGAAGTTCTCCGCCGGCGAGGCCCTCGTGCTCGTCGCCACCGACGTCGCCGCCCGCGGTGTGCACGTCGACAACGTCGAGCTCGTCGTGCACGTCGACCCGCCGACCGAGCACAAGGCGTACCTGCACCGCTCGGGCCGTACCGCTCGTGCCGGTTCGTCCGGTGACGTCGTCACGGTCGTCATGCCGGCAGAGCGTCGCGACGTCGCGCAGATGATGCGCAAGGCCGCGATCACCGCCAAGCCGCAGCAGGTCAGCGCGAACTCCGCGCCGGTCGCCGAGCTCGTCGGTGAGATCGCCCCGATCCGCCACGTGGCCGAGGCCCCGGTCCAGCAGCAGCAGCCGCGTCGCCAGCAGTCCGCCTCGTCCGAGTCCGCCGGTCAGGGTCGCGGTCGCGGCCGTGGTCGCGGCGGTCGGACTGGGCCCACGCGGGCCGGTTCCGGCGCGTCGCGGAGCTTGCGGAGCGACGTGGCGGCCGAGCCCGTGGGGAGAGGCTCGGCCCCGGCCGCGCAGTCCGGCTCGGCTCCCAGCAGCTCGGGTGGACGCCGTGGCGGCCGTTCCGCGGACGCCGCGTCAGCTGGTCGCGGCGGTCGTTCCGCCGACACCGCGTCGGCGGGTGGGCAGCGCCGCGGCGGCGGGAGCCGTCGTGCGTCGAGCGACACCGTCCGCGGTGGCTCGGCTCCGGTCTGGTCGTCGGACGGTGGCTACGCTGCCGGTCGCTCGGGTTCGGAGTCCGGCGGCAACCGTCGTGGCGGTTCGCGTCGGGCCTCGCGTCCGGCCGGCTCCGCGCGCTGACGCCAAGGGGGACAACCTCAACGCTCCCTGCGAGCGGATGTCCCGTCAGGTGTAGCTTCTGGGTCACCGGAAGGCACGCGAGTGTCACCCGGTTGACCTGTCCACCGACGGAAGGAGCCGCCTATGGCTGGCATCGATGACATCAAGAACGCTGCCGAGAAGGCAGCAGGCAAGGCCAAGGAAGCCGTCGGGAACGTGACGGACAACGACCGTCTCAAGGCCGAAGGCCAGACCGACCAGGCGAAGGCCTCGGCGAAGCAGGGCGCGACCGACGTCAAGGACGCCGCGCACGGCGTTGCCGACAGCTTCAAGGACAACAAGTAAGACCCAAGTCGGTCGCACAGACCGCACTGCGAAGCCCCCGCATCCCATACGGATCGCGGGGGCTTCGTCGTGTTCGGGGGGCGTTACAGCAGCGCGCCGACGGAGGCGAGACCGGCGCGCATGAGTGCACCACGGCCGCCTTCCATCTCGTCGGAGACCGCGGCCGACGCCGCTTCCATCGGGCTCATCCACGTCAGCTCGAGGGCGTCCTGACGAGGCTCGCACGTGCCGGTGACGGGGACGACGTACGCCAGGGAGATCGCGTGCTGGCGCTCGTCGGTGTACACCGAGGCACCGGGCAGCGGGAAGTACTCCGCCACGGTGAACGGCGCCGGGTTCGACGGCAGCTGCGGGAAGGCCATCGGCCCGAGGTCCTTCTCGAGGTGCCGGAACAGCGCGGTGCGGATCGACTCGCCGAACATCACGCGTCCGGACACCAGGGTGCGGGCGATGGAGCCGCTCGGGGCGACGCGGAGCAGCACGCCGACCTCGGTCACGACGCCGAGGCCGTCGGTGCGGACGGGGATCGCCTCGACGTAGCAGATCGGCAGGCGACGGCGGACCATCGCGAGCTCCTCGTCGGACAGCCAGCCGGAGTCGGGGTCAGGGGTGCGCAACGAGGCCATGCACCGTGTCTACCAGGGACCGGGGCGAAGCACGTGCAAGACCACGGGGTTGGGGATGGTTGATGCGTCAACTATTGTCGGCAGCATGATCGACCAGAGCGCCGTCCAGTGGACCCGTCCGGCCGGCGAACGCGCCGGCACACCCCTGCTCGTCCTGCTGCACGGGGTGGGGTCGAACGAGCGGGACCTCTTCGGGCTCGCACCCGCGCTGCCACCGACGTGGACGATCGCGTCACTGCGGGCACCGATGGCATGGGGGCCCGGGTACAGCTGGTACCCGCTCGGGACGCCGGGCTCACCGTCGCTCGAGCTCGTCGACGCCGCGGTGGACGGCGTCCTCGACTGGATCGACACCGTCGCGGCCGACCACCCGCGGATCGGGCTGCTCGGGTTCTCGCAGGGCGGGTCGATGGCGCTGCAGCTCCTGCGCGCACGGCCGGCGGGCTTCGCGTTCGCCGTGTCGTTGTCCGGGTTCGTGGTTCCCGGTGTCACGGACTCCCGTGACGAGGCCGTCGCGGCGGTGCGCCCGCGGGTCTTCCTCGGGCACGGCGACCTCGATCCGGTCATCCCCGGCGAGGCCACCGCGCGGACGGCCGCCTGGGCAGCGGCGCACACCGACGTGACCGACCGAACCTACGAGGGCCTGCCACACGCGGTGTCGGCGGCGGAACTGGCGGACGTGGCCGCCTTCATCGGTTCCTGACCCGCGCACGGACGGGAGGCCCGGTGCCAGCTGGCACCGGGCCTCCCGTCCCTGTGGTGTTGCGTCGCTAGTCGGCGAGGATCTGCAGGAGGTCCTTGCGGAGCTGGTCGACCTTGGCGGCTGCCGCCTTGGTCTGCTCCTCCGTCGCGCTGGTGCGGTACATGTGCAGCACGCCCATCGTCTTGCGGAGCGACTCGAAGAACTCGCGCTGCGCGTCCGGGACACCGGGCGTGGAGTCCCACGCCGCGGCGATCTCGTCGGCCTTCGCCTCTGCCTCGGCCTTGCCGGCGTCGGTGAGCTCGAAGAGCGTCTTGCGGCCGTCACCCGTCGAGACGACGAGGTCCTCGTCGACGAGCTGCTGGAGCGTCGGGTAGACCGAGCCGGGGCTCGGCTTCCAGGCGCCGCCGGTGCGCTCGGCGATCGTCTTGATGATCGCGTAGCCGTTCTGCGGGCCCTCGGCCAGCAGGCCGAGGATCGCGAGGCGGACATCCCCGCGGCGGCGACGCTCACGGCCGAAGCCGGGGCCGCCGAAGCCCATCCCGGGACCCATGCCCGGGCCGAAGCCCATGCCGGGACCGAACCCGCCACGGCCGAAGCCGCCGCGTCCACCGTGGTCACCGCGGTCGCGGCCGGGGAAGCCGGCGCCGTGGTGCTGCCGCGCGCCGCCGAAGCGGGGGCCGCGCGGTCCGAAGCCGCGCTGCTGGCGGCTGTTGTCGTTGTCGTCGTAGTCATCCATGGTGCGCATGAGTGACTCCTTCCTGTGTTCGTGTTCGAAGTTGTCTCGCGCTTCCGAACTGTTCCGTTCGTATCGCGATGTGTTAACGATAGATCGGTAACTATCGCTCTGTCAAGCACTTGTTCTCGTTGGGTCGGTTGTCGGGGGTCGCGGGCAGGATGGGACGGACCATGACGGACGTGCTCGAGCGCTTCTCCCCCGCGACCGCGGAGTGGTTCCGTGGCGCGTTCTCCGCCCCCACCGCGGCGCAGTCCGGCGCGTGGGACGCGATCTCGACCGGCCGGCACGCGCTCGTGGTGGCGCCGACCGGGTCCGGCAAGACGCTGGCGTCGTTCCTGTGGTCGATCGACCGACTGATCAGCTCGACGGAGCACCCGCCGGCCAAGCAGCGCACGCGGGTGCTCTACGTCTCCCCGCTGAAGGCCCTGGGTGTCGACGTGGAGCGGAACCTCCGCAGTCCGCTCGTCGGCATCACGCAGACGGCTCGTCGGCTCGGGCAGGAACCACCGGACGTCACGGTGGGCGTGCGGAGCGGGGACACCCCGTCGTCCGATCGGCAGAAGCTCCTGCGGCAGCCGCCGGACATCCTCATCACGACGCCCGAGTCGCTGTACCTGATGCTGACGTCGCAGGCGCGCGAGACCCTGGTGAACGTCGACACCGTCATCGTCGACGAGGTCCACGCCGTCGCCTCCACCAAGCGTGGGGCGCACCTCGCGGTGTCCCTCGAACGGCTCGACGACCTGCTCGACAAGCCGGTGCAGCGGATCGGTCTGTCGGCCACGGTGCGCCCGGCCGAAGAGGTCGCGCGGTTCCTCGGCGGACGGTCTCCGGTGGAGATCATCGCGCCGCCGGCGCAGAAGACGTTCGACCTGCGGGTGGTCGTGCCCGTCGACGACATGTCCGAGCTCGGGGCGCCCCCGGTCGGGGCTGACTCGTCGGACGCCCCGACGAACGGGTCGATCTGGCCGCACGTCGAAGAACGCGTGGTCGACCTGATCGAGGAACACCGGTCGACGATCGTGTTCGCGAACTCCCGGCGGCTCGCCGAGCGGTTGACCGCGCGGCTCAACGAGATCCACGAGGAACGGATGCTCGGCGCATCTGCCGACGACGCTGCGCTCGTGGCTGCGGGGGCTCCCCGGCCGCAGTCACCGGCCCGAGCTTCGGCGCACGCGCCGGTCGCCCAGCCGAAGCGTCCGCCCGCCCAGGTGATCGGTCAGTCCGGGCAGACCGACGGCGGCGGATCCGACCCGTCGGTGCCCGTCCTGGCACGCGCGCACCACGGTTCCGTGTCGAAGGACCAGCGCGCCATCATCGAGGACGACCTGAAGTCCGGACGACTCCGGTGCGTGGTCGCCACCAGCTCACTCGAACTCGGCATCGACATGGGCGAGGTCGACCTCGTCGTCCAGGTCGAGGCACCGCCGTCGGTCGCCAGCGGACTGCAGCGCGTCGGTCGAGCCGGGCACCAGGTGGGCGAGATCTCCCGAGGGGTGCTGTTCCCGAAGCACCGGGCGGACCTCGTGCACAGCGCGGTCACGGTCGAGCGCATGGTGTCCGGGCAGATCGAGTCGATCTCCGTCCCCGCGAACCCGCTCGACGTCCTCGCGCAGCACACCGTCGCCGCCGGGTCCGTCGACACCCTCGACGTCGAGCACTGGTTCGAGCTCGTCCGGCGCAGCGCGCCGTTCAGCGGTCTGCCGCGCTCGGCGTTCGAAGCCACGCTCGACCTCATCACCGGCCGGTACCCGAGCGACGAGTTCGCCGAGCTCCGCCCGCGCCTCGTCTGGGACCGGGTGCACGGCACGCTGACCGGTCGGCCAGGTGCCCAGCGACTCGCGGTGACGAGCGGCGGCACCATCCCGGACCGCGGCATGTTCGGCGTGTTCATGGTCGGGGAGCGGGCGTCCCGCGTCGGCGAGCTCGACGAGGAGATGGTCTACGAGTCCCGTGTCGGGGACGTCTTCGCGCTCGGGGCCACGAGCTGGCGCATCGAGGAGATCACCCACGACCGGGTGATCGTCAGCCCGGCGTTCGGGCAGCCGGGGCGGGTCCCGTTCTGGAAGGGCGACGGCATCGGCCGGCCAGCCGAGCTCGGACGGGCGACCGGCGCCTTCATCCGAGAGGTCGAGGGCGCCTCCGACGCCGACGCCCGCGCCCGCGTCGCCGCCGGTGGGCTCGACGAGCGCGCGATCACCAACCTGCTGACGTTCCTCCGCGAACAGCGCGAGACCACCGGCCACGTCCCGAACGACACCACGCTCGTCGTCGAGCGGTTCCGTGACGAACTCGGCGACTGGCGGCTCATCCTGCACTCGCCGTACGGCATGCAGGTGCACGCCCCGTGGGCCCTCGCCGTCGCAGCACGCCTCCGCGAACGCCACGGCATCGACGGCGACGCGATGGCGGCGGACGACGGCATCGTCGTGCGGATCCCCGAGACGGACGCCGAGCCGCCGGGCGCGGACCTGTTCGTCTTCGAGCGGGACGACCTCGAAGCGCTCGTCACCGACGAGGTCGGCGGCTCTGCACTGTTCGCCGCGCGATTCCGCGAGTGTGCCGCTCGTGCGCTGCTGCTCCCGCGCCGCAACCCGGGCCAGCGTTCGCCGCTGTGGCAGCAACGGCAGCGGGCATCGCAGCTGCTCGAGGTCGCACAGAAGTACCCGTCGTTCCCGATCGTGCTCGAGACCGTGCGCGAAGTCCTGCAGGACGTCTACGACGTGCCGTCCCTGCTCGGCATCGCGGACGAGATCGCCCGCCGGAAGATCCGCCTGGTCGAGAGCGAGACCGAGCAGCCGTCGCCCTTCGCCCGCTCGCTGCTGTTCGGGTACGTCGCTGCCTTCATGTACGAGGGCGACACCCCGCTCGCCGAGCGTCGTGCGGCAGCCCTGTCGCTCGACTCGACACTGCTCGGGGAGCTGCTCGGGCGGGCCGAGCTCCGCGAGCTCCTCGACCCGGCCGTCATCGCCTCCACCGAGCAGGACCTGCAGCGGCTCTCCCCCGACCGTCGAGCACGCGATGCCGAGGGGCTGGTCGACGTGCTCCGACTCGTGGGCGCGCTCGACCTCGACGAGGCCGTCGACCGCAGCTGGGTGGCTTCCTCGGACGACCGCGACGCGGCTCGGGCGACCGTCCGGACGACCCTCGAATCGCTCGAACGCGATCGCCGCGTGCTGTCGTTCTCGCACGCGGGGTCCACACGTTGGGCCGTCATCGAGGACGCCGCCCGGCTTCGCGACGCCCTCGGTGTCCCGCTGCCCATCGGCGTCCCCACCGCCTTCATCGAGCCGGTGGCCGATCCCCTCGGTGACCTCGTCGGCCGGTACGCCCGGTCGCACGGCCCCTTCGCCGCACAGGACGCCGCGACGCGCCTCGGGCTCGGCGTCGCCGTCGTCCAGGACACCCTGCGTCGGCTCGTCGCGGACCGGCGCCTGGTGGAGGGCGAGTTCCGCCCGGACCGTCAGGGCGCCGAGTGGTGCGATGCCGAGGTCCTGCGGCGCATCCGCACACGGTCGCTCGCAGCGCTCCGGCACGAGGTCGAACCGGTCTCCCCGGACACCCTCGGCCGGTTCCTGCCCGCGTGGCAGCACGTCCAGGCACCAGGCGTCCGCGGGGGCCTGCGCGGGATCGACGGCGTGCTGCAGGTCGTCGACCAGCTCGCCGGGGTCGCACTGCCCGCCAGCGCCTGGGAGTCCCTGGTGCTGCCCGCTCGGGTCTCCGACTACGCCCCGAGCATGCTCGACGAGCTCACCGCCACGGGAGAGGTCCTGTGGTCCGGTGGCGGCACCCTGCCCGGGAACGACGGCTGGGTCCGCCTCCACCTCGCCGACACGGCACCGACCACCCTCGCCGAGCCGGCTGGCGACGAGACGACCGAACTGCAGCGCGATGTGCTCGGCGCCCTCGCCGGCGGTGGCGCGTACTTCTTCCGGCAGCTCGGGCAGGCCGTCGGCAGCACCGACGACCAGGCGCTCACGACCGTGCTGTGGGACCTCGTGTGGGCCGGGCAGATCACGAACGACACGTTCGCCCCGCTCCGCGCGATGCTCGGCGGCAAGGCACGGTCGAGTACAGCGCCGCGGACCCGGGCGTACCGCGGGCGTCGCCGTCCGACGATGCCGTCGCAGTCCGGGCCGCCCAGTGTCGGCGGCCGGTGGTCGCTCCTGCCCCTGGCCGAGGCGGACGCGACCGTGCGGGCAGCGGCGACCGCGGAGCAGCTGCTCGAACGGTACGGCGTCGTGACCCGCGGCGCCGTGCAGGTCGAGGGCGTCCGCGGCGGGTTCGCCGGCGTGTACCGGGTGCTCTCGCGCTTCGAGGAGTCGGGTCGTGCACGGCGCGGGTACTTCATCGAGGGGCTCGGGGCAGCGCAGTTCGCGACGAGCCCGACGGTCGACCGGCTCCGCACGTTCGCGAGGGACCTCGACGACGACGAACGTGCGAACCCGGACCGCGCACGGACGGCCCTGGTGCTGGCAGCGACCGACCCCGCGAACCCGTACGGGGCGGCGCTGCCGTGGCCGACCGAAGCGGATCCCGACGACGGATCCGTCGCGACGACGGCCGAGCCGAGGTCCCGCGGGCACCGCCCCGGTCGCAAGGCGGGTGCGCTCGTGGTGCTCATCGACGGCGAACTCGCGGTCTACGTCGAGCGCGGCGGCAAGTCCGTGCTGACCTTCACCGAGGACCCGGCCGACCTCGCCGCAGCTGCCACCGCCGTCGCGGGCGCAGTGCGGAGCGGTCTCGGCAAGCTCTCCGTCGAGCGGGTCGACGGCGTCTTCGTGCTCGAAGCCCCGCTCGGCGAGGCACTCCGTGCCGCAGGGTTCACGGCGACACCGCAGGGGGTCCGGCTCCGTGCCTGAGGGTGACACCGTCTTCCGTGCCGCCGGTCGACTGCACGCCGCGCTCGCCGGCAAGGTCCTGACGCGCAGTGACTTCCGGGTACCGGCGTTCGCCACGCTCGACCTCGTCGGGCGCACCGTCGACGAGGTGGTCCCGCGCGGGAAGCACATCCTGCACCGCATCGGTGACCTGACCGTGCACTCGCACCTCAAGATGGAGGGGCGGTGGGACGTCTACGCCCCCGGCGACCGCTGGCGTCGACCGGCGCACCAGGCCCGGGCGATCCTCGACGCGGACGACGTGTCGACGGTCGGCTTCGCGCTCGGTGTCCTCGAGGTCGTCCCACGCGACCAGGAGTCCGAGATCGTCGGGTACCTCGGACCCGACCTGCTCGGACCCGACTGGGACGCCGGACTCGCGGAGGCGAACCTCACCGCCGATCCGGCACGCCCGGTCGGACTCGCGCTGCTCGACCAGCGCGTGCTCGCGGGGCTCGGCAACGTCTACCGGAACGAGCTCTGCTTCCTCCGCGGGGTGCTGCCGACGCGCCCCGTCGGCGAGGTGCACGACACGGCGCGGATGATCGACCTGGCACGCCGGCTCATCGTGATGAACCGTGACCGCAGCGCGCGGGTGACGACCGGCGTCGATCGGCCGGGGTCGCGGTTCTGGGTGTACAACCGCCGCGGCAAGCCCTGTCTGCGGTGCCGGACGCCGATCCGCGCCGAGGAGCTCGGCGATTCCGAGCTCACCCTGCGCGACACGTACTGGTGCCCGCGCTGCCAGACCTGAGCGGGGTGGAGCGGCGCTGCCGAACCTGAGTCGCGGGGGCCGACCGGCAGACGCGAACCCGCCCACCCGACCCGACCCAGAACGACAGGCTCGTTGTCGTACGACGACGATCCTGTCGCTCGTTGCGGACGCAACGGTTGCACGCGCGTCCTTGCGACAGGCTCGCTGTCGTACGACAGCGACGCTGTCGCTCGTTGCGGACGCAACGATCTGAGTGGCGCCCACCGGGCACTGGTCGCGCGCCGCGCCGGACGGGAGGCTCGGTGCCGGACGAGAGCCGAGCCTCCCGTCCGGCAGACGCGAGCCCGCCCGCCCGACCCGACCCAGAACGACAGAGTCGCTGTCGTACGACGACGGTCCTGTCGTTGCTTGCGGACGCAACGGTTGCACGCGCGTCCTTGCGACAGGCTCGCTGTCGTACGACAGCGACGCTGTCGCTCGTTACGGACGCGCGTCAGGCGGACGCGGAGCGGTCGC
This sequence comes from Curtobacterium sp. NPDC090217, assembly GCF_044746705.1. Taxonomy (NCBI): domain Bacteria; kingdom Bacillati; phylum Actinomycetota; class Actinomycetes; order Micrococcales; family Microbacteriaceae; genus Curtobacterium; species Curtobacterium sp. NPDC090217. The sequence goes on from NZ_JBIVCR010000001.1 coordinate 403,425, forward strand.
CGAGCGAGCGGCGACGCAGCGTCGGCTGCAGGACGGCCGGCGGGTTGTACTGCTGGTCGAGGCGCCCGACGTCGGTGCCCGGCGGGACGATCGCGTCGATGCGGTCGAGGACCTCGTCCGAGAGCGCCACGTCGGCACCGGCGAGCAGGTCGTCGAGCTGCTCCATCGATCGCGGTCCGATGAGCGCGCTCGTCACACCAGGGTGTGCGATCGCGAACGCCATCGCGAGGTGGGTCATCGGGATGCCGGTCTCCTCGGACAGCGCGACGACCTGCTCGACGGCGTCGATGCGTCGTTCGTCCTGGTTGTGCCGGAACATCCCGACGCGCGCGAGGTCGCTCTCCTGGCCCTTCCGGAAGCGGCCGGTGAGCATGCCCCCGGCGAGCGGACTCCACACCAGGGTGCCCATGCCGTAGCGCTCGGCGGTGGGGAGGACCTCGCGCTCGATGCCGCGGTTGAGGATCGAGTAGGTCGGCTGCTCGGTCCGGAAGCGCTCGAGGCCGCGACGCTCGGACGTCCACTGCGCCTCGACCTGCATCGACGCGGGGAAGTCGGAGCTGCCGATCGCGCGGACCTTGCCGCTCCGGACCAGGTCGGTCAGGGCGGACAGCGTCTCCTCGATGTCGACCGTGTCGTCCGGGCGGTGCGCCTGGTAGAGGTCGATGTGGTCGGTCTGCAGACGGCGGAGCGAGTCCTCGACGGCGCGCATGATCCACCGGCGGGAGTTACCACGGCGGTTCGGGTCCTCGCCCATCGGACCGTGGAACTTCGTGGCGAGGACGACGTCGTCGCGGCGGCCCTTGAGCGCCTTGCCGACGAGTTCCTCGGAGCCGCCCTGTGAGTAGCGGTCGGCCGTGTCGATGATGTTGATCCCGGCGTCGAGCGCACGGTGGACGATGCGGATGGAGTCCTGCTCGTCGCCGTTGCCGATCCGGCCGTCGGTGCCGAGCATCATCGCGCCGAGTGCGAAGGGGCTGACCTGGATCCCGGTCTTGCCGAGGGTGCGGTACTGCATGGTTCCTCCTGTCGATGGCGTCCGCTACGTCCGTGCCGTATCGTGGGCCGAACTGGAACGCTCTTCCGGAACTATACGGAACGGCGTTCCGTTTACGCAAGCAGCAAGGAGGACTCTGTGCGCGCCGATGCCCGACGCAACCTCGACGCGTTGACCGACGCCGCGAAGACCGTCTTCGCGACGGACGGGGTCGACGCACCCGCGAAGGTGATCGCGGACCGCGCGGGAGTCGGCGTCGGCACGCTCTACCGGCACTTCCCGCAGCGTTCCGACCTGGTCGTCGCCGTGTTCCAGCGCGCGGTCGACGCCTGTGCGGACGCCGCCCCCGTGCTCGCGGCCGAGTACGCACCGGACGAGGCACTCGCCCGGTGGCTCCAGCGGTTCACCGAGTTCGTCGCGACGAAGCGCGGGCTCGCCTCGGCGCTCCACTCCGGGGATCCTGCGTTCGAGGCCCTGCCGGACTACTTCCTCGGGCGACTCGGCGACGCGCTCACCGGGCTGCTCGACGCCGCCGCGGCAGCCGGCACGATCCGCGCCGACGTCGACGCACGTCAGCTCCTGCACGCCGTCGCGAACCTCTGCCACGGCGCACCGACACCGGAACAGAGCCAACTGATGGTCGGACTCCTGGTGGACGGACTGCGCTACCGCGCGACCGTCTGAGGCCTCAGCGCCCCGGGTGCAGGCGTGACGCGGCGGTCGAGCGCACGGCGTCGGTGACCCGGTCCAGCAGGGGCGAGGCCAGGTTCCAGCGCTGCCACCACAGCGCGACGTCCGCCCGACGCCCCGGGGTGAGTTCCACGAGCGACCCCTGCGCGAGGGCGTCGAGACACTGGGCCTCCGGCAACAGCCCCCACCCGAAGCCGAGCGTCACGGCCCGTGCGAAGTCCGCCGAGGTCGGCACGAAGTGTCGCGGTGCCCGGGGCGCGTGGCCGACGACACGGCGCAGGAAGCCCTGCTGCAGGTCGTCGTCGTGGTCGTAGTCGACGAGCGGGACACGATCGAGCCGCTGCAGCATCCGCCGTTCGGTGTCCGCGCCGTCGAGGTACCTCGTGACGAAGTCCGGCGATGCCACGGCGCGGTACCGATCGATCCCGAGCAGGACCGACGAGCACCCCTGGACGGGCTCGGCCTCTGCCGTGACCGCGGCCATCACCGTGCCGGCTCGCAGCAGTTCGGCCGTGCGGTCCTGGTCCTCGCGGTGCAGGTCGAACACGACCTCGGTGTCCGCCCGGACCAGGGCGAGGGCGTCGAGGAACCACGTGCCGAGGGAGTCGGCGTTGACCGCGAGCGGGATCGACGGGATCCCGCCGGCCTCGGTACCGCCGCCGGTACCGAGGGAGCGGGCGGTCTCCTCGTCGAGGAGCCGCACCTGTCTCGCATGGCGGAGCACCACGGCGCCGTCGGCGGTGGGGACGATCGGCGTCGTGCGCTGCACCAGCACCCGGCCGACGAGCTGCTCCATCGCCTTGATCCGCTGCGACACCGCGGAGGGCGTGATCGCCAGCGCCCGGGCGGCAGCGTCGAAGGTCCCGAGGTCGACCGCGGCGAGCAGCGTCTCGAGGTGGTCGCGGTGGAGGCGCAGCATGAGCAGAGCTTACGGTGCATCAGGAACGTGAGCTGTACTACACAACTCCGTGTCCGTACCGTCGACGTGTGACCGCACTCCTCCCCGCTCTCTCCGGCCTCGGTACCGGGCTCGCGCTCATCGTGGCGATCGGCGTGCAGAACACGTATCTGCTCCGGCTCGCCGTGAGTGCTCGACTCCGGGTGGTGGCGGCAGCGGTCGTCGTGTGTGCGGTGTCCGACGCGGTGCTCATCCTCGCGGGGGTGCTCGGCGTGGGCGCGGTGGTCGAGCGGTTCCCGGTGGCGCTCGTCGTGATCCGGTTCGTGGGTGCGGCGTTCCTGCTGACCTACGGCGTGCTGGCCGCGCGTCGGGCGGTGCGGCCGTCCGGGGACGCGATCCGGGTCGGAGCCTCGGACGACGGGGTCCCCGTTGGGTCGGGGTCGGGGCCGGCGTCGGGGTCGGGGTCCGCCGTGATGGCGCCCGCTGATGGACATCGCGCCCCGGCACATGCGGGCGCGACGGTCGTGGCGGGGCGCGATGCACCCGCGGACGGAGCGGACCAAGCCGGACGAGCCGCACCCACCCTGCGTGCCGCGGTCCTGACCATGCTCGTCTTCACGTGGGCGAACCCACACGTCTACCTCGACACGCTCGTGTTCCTCGGGTCCGTCGCGAACCAGCAGGGTGTGGACGACCGCTGGTGGTGGACGATCGGCGCCGTCGCCGCGAGCTGCCTGTGGTTCGGGGCGCTCGGGTTCGGCGGGCGGCTGATGCGCCCGCTCTTCGCGAAGCCGATCACCTGGCGCGTGTTCGACGCGGTGGTCGCCCTCGTGATGCTGGCCTTCGGGGTCGCGCTGCTCGTCGGCGCCTGACGCGACTACTGCAGCCCGCGGCCCACCCGGCTGTGCCGACGGCTGTACCCGAAGTACACGATGAACCCGATCGCGAGCCAGATCACGAAGCGCAGCCAGGTCTCGACCTCGAGGTTCAGCATCAGCCAGAAGCACAGCACCGCGGACAGGATCGGCAGCACGGGCGACCACGGCACCCGGAAGGAGCGGGGCGCATCCGGCCGCGAGCGACGCAGCACGATGATGCCGATCGACACGAGCACGAACGCGGACAGCGTGCCGATGTTGATCATGCCCTCGAGCTTGTCGACCGCCGTGAACCCGGCGAGCACCGCGACGACGACGCCCGCGACGACCTGCACCCGGACCGGGGTCTGCGTCTTCGGGTTCGTGACCGAGAACCAGCGGGGCAGGAGCCCGTCGCGGCTCATCGAGAACACGATGCGCGACAGGCCGAGGAGCAGCACCATGACCACCGTGGTGAGGCCGATGAGCGACCCGATCGCGATGATGCCGGCGGCCCACGGGAGCCCGACGAGGTCGAACGCGGTGACGAGCGACGGCGAGTCGGCCGATGCGAGCTGCTTGTACGACACCATGCCCGTGATCACGACGCTGACGCCGACGTACAGCAGCGTCACGATGCCGAGCCCGATGAAGATGCCGCGCGGCAGGGTCTTCTGCGGGTTCTCGGTCTCCTCGGCGCTGGTCGCGACGACGTCGAAGCCGATGAACGCGAAGAACACCAGCGACGCCGCGGCGAGCAGCCCGAAGACGCCGTACTGCGCGGGCTCGGAGCCGGTGAACCACGAGACGAGCGACTGGGTCCAGACGCTGCCCTCCGGGCCCTTCGTCGGCTGGGCCGGTGGGATGAACGGGGTGAAGTTGGCCGCCTTGACGAAGAACGCACCGACGACGATGACGAACACGACGATCGCGACCTTGATGATCGTGATGACGGCCGAGACGCGCGACGACAGCCGGGTGCCGAACGCGAGCAGCACGGTGAAGATGCCGACGATCAGGACCGGCCCCCACGTGAAGCCGATCGGCCCGAGTGCGATCGTGCTCGGCAGGTCGACGCCGAACACCTCGAACGCCTGGCTCAGGTAGATGCCCCAGTACTTCGCGATCACGGCGCTGGCGGTCAGCGTCTCGAGGATCAGGTCCCAGCCGACGATCCACGCCAGGAGTTCGCCCATCGTGGCGTAGGTGAACGTGTACGCGGAACCGGCGACGGGGATCGTCGAGGCGAACTCGGCGTAGCACATGATGGCCAGGCCACACGTGACGGCGGCGAGGAGGAACGAGATGATGACGCCGGGTCCGGCGAAGTTCGCCGCGGCGTTCGCGCCGACGGAGAAGATGCCGGCACCGACCGCGACCGCGATGCCCATGGCCGCGATGTCGAACGTCTTCAACGATCGCTTGAGCGACCGCCCCTGTTCTTCGGAGTCGGCGAGGGAGGCCTCGATCGACTTCGTGCGGAGCTTCGTTGCCATGGGGTGGATCCCGTCATCGGCTGGCGGTGGACCCCGGAAGGGTACTGGTGTACCACCCCGGCACGCAAAGCGTGCGACTGCCTGTCCGGCCTGGAGGCTCGGTGTCAGTCCATCGCGCGACGCCAGCCCGACAGGTAGCGGGCTCCCGCCTCGTCGTGGATCACGCCGTCGGGTGCGGTCAGCACGGGGTACGGCGTCGCCGGGACACCGTCGGACGGACGGACGTCGACGTGCGCCACCGCGTGGCCGTTCGCGTGCAGCCAGTCCGCCATCGCGTAGTCGCTGCGCGAGTCGCCCATCGTGCGCCACGCGAGCGGCAGGTCGCCGTCCTCGGCCAGGAGCTCGAGGGAACGCTCGGCTCCCATGTCCTTGCCGCTGCGGTCGGCCTCGACGTCGGTGGAGATGATCGTCGGGTCGATGCGCCACTGCACGGAGCCGTCGGCCGCCGGACGGACGTCGTCGAGTCGGCGGACCCCGAGTCCACGGCGCTGGAGTGCGGCCATCGCCCGCTCGTCGAACTCCGGCTGTCGGGCGAGGTACGTGGCGTTCGGGACCTCGACGCGCTGCTCGATCGACACCATCGCCCGCTTCGTCTCGTCGAAGAAGACCAGGTCGGCGTAGTCGCTCCTGACGAGTTCGCGCATCTCGTCCGCGTAGTCGCGGGGCAGCGCGAGGTCCTCGGCGACCGTGATGTCGCCCATGCCGTCCTCGTACTGCGGGCCGATCGAGCACCACACGGCACCCTTCTCGCACACCGCGTGCACCCGACCGCCCGGTGCGAGGCCGCCGGCGAGCAGGGGCTTCACGACCTGCTCACGGATGAAGGCATCGCTGCGGCCGGTGTTGAACACCACGGGGATACCCTCTGCGGCGAGCGCGATCAGGTCGTCGACGATGCTGGGGATCGCGATGGTGCGGGAGACGGGACTGGCGATGGGGCCGTCGACGTCCAGCAAGAGTCCGAGTCGTGGTGCGCTCACCCGACCATCCTCCCCCACGTTCAGCGCTGCAGTGCCCCGACCCGGGTGAGGAGCCCCTGGAGCGTGGCGGCGTCCGGCGAGTGGTCCTGCCCGGGAACCACGACGAGTTCCGATCCCGGGATGGCGTCGGCGGTGGCCCTGGCGGCGAGGCCGAGCCAGCCGGCGCTGTCGGTACCGGATCCGACGACGACCGGGACCCCGACGGCGGACAGCGTCCGTTCCGGGATCGCGAGGCCGTTCAGCATCCGGACGTCGCGGGCGAGCACGTGCGCGTCGGCGAGGAAGGTGCGCCAGAGCGCCGGTCGCAGGCGGTAGGCGCTGACCTGCCCCATCGGGAGCCCGAGCACCTGCGCGAGGAACGCCCGGACAGCAGCTGCTCGACGGCCGGCCGCGACGTGCTCGTCCAGGCTGTCGGCGAAGACGACGTCGTCCGCGTGCGGGTCGACGGTCGCGCGGTACGGCGGTTCCCAGAGCACGGCGGCCTCCACCGGCAGCCCGGTGGCGAGGGCGTGCAGGACGACACCGGCGCCGACGCACACGGCGACGACGGTGACAGGCCCCTCCACCGAGTCGACGACGGCACGGAGGTCGTCGACCTCGCGCTCGATCGACCACGGGTCGGTGTCGCCGCTGTCGCCTCGACCGCGCCGGTCGTAGGTGACCACACGGCGGTCGGCCGCGAGCCCCTGCACGACCTCTTCGACGAAGAGGGTACCGCGGTGGCCGAAGGCTCCCCCCACGACCACCACCGCCGGGCCGGAGCCGGCGTCGGACACCGCGATGCGGGTGCCGTCGGTGGAGACGACCGTACGGTCGACTGATGCGTGCATGGAGTCCTCGGAGGTGGGTCGACGGCGCTGCGTCGGGTCCTCGGGTGGACCGTGCGAGTCGGTTGTCTGCAGTGTCGCAGCAATGGTGACCGTTGCAACATCCCACCTTCCGGGGGCAGACAGTTCCGACCCGGAACGGAACCGGGGTGCCTCAGCGGTCCCGGTAGACCTCGCGTCGGTGCGCCGCTGCCACGACCACCACCACGAGGCGACCGTCGTCGATGCGGTAGATCACGCGGTACTCGGCGACGCGCACACGCCACTCCGCACTGCCGACGAGCTTGCGTGCGGCCGGCGGTCGGGGTTCCTCAGCGAGGAGCACGAGGACGCCCTCCACCAGCCGTCGGGCGTGCGGCGGGAGTTTCCGGATGGCTCGTCGCGCGTGTGGTTCGACATCGACCTCGTAGGTCATCCGAGCCCGAGTTCGCGCTTGAGGTCCTCCCACTTGACGTTCTGGCCGCCGAGTCGGGCGTTTTCACGCTTCGCTTCTTCCACGGCGCGGAGATCGTCGAGTTCCTCGGCGTCGTCCATCAGCCGTTCGAGGATGTCAGCGTCCACCACGGCCGCGACCCGCTTGCCGCGGCGCGTGAGGTAGACCGGTTCCTTCCTGGCGTCATCGATGATCGACGCCAGGCGGGTGCGTGCTTCGGAGATCGACACTTCGCTCACTCGTACATTCTAGAGCGTTTTGTACAAGTCAAACAGGTCAGACGAACGCCGTGGTGCCCACCGACTCCCGCTCGAGCAACGACCGCTTGACGTCGACGCCCCACGCGAACCCGCCGAGCGAGCCGTCCGACCGGAGCACTCGATGGCACGGCACGAACAGCGCCGGGGCGTTCCGCGCACACACGCTCGCAGCCGCCCGGACGGCCTCGGGACGCCCCATCGCCGCGGCGAGCTCGGTGTACGTGAAGGTCGACCCCGCGGGGATCTGCCGGAGCTGCCGCCAGCCTTCTGCGAAGAGCTCGGTGCCGAACTGCCGGACGGGGACCTGCATGGCGTGCTCGATCTCGCCGGCGTAGAACGCGTCGACGGCATCGGCCGAGGAGACGGTGCCCGCGCGCACGAGTGCCGGTCGGTGGCGGGCGACGACGCGGGCGACGATGCGCTCCGCGGAGTCCGTCCAGCCGGATGCGAGCACCCGGCCGTCATCGTCTTCGAGCACCGTGAACGGGCCGTCGGGGGTGTCGAGCGTGGCGATCACTGCGTCGGTCATGGGGTGTCCTTCCGAGGGTTCTGGTGCGCTGCACGGGCGGCGAGGGCCGCGCGGTCGACGATCGGCCGCCAGCAGTGCATCGTGAGGTAGCTCCGCCAGGGGGCGACCTGCTCCGACCATAGGGACAGCTCGCGCGCCGAACCGGGCAACCCGAGTTCCTGTGCACCGTTGCGCACGGCGAGGTCGGTGTGGAGGAACAAGTCCGGGTGGTGCCGGACCCGCAGCGCGACGTAGTCCGCCGTCCACGGCCCGATGCCGCGCACCGCGAGGAGCCCGTTCCGGAGGTCGTCGAGCGACTGCCCGCCGTCGACGACGAGCGACCCGTCCGCCAGCGCCTCGGCGACCCGCAGGATGGTCTGGATCCGGGCACCCGGCCCCCGAAGGACCGCGCCGCCACGCGACGCGATGTCCGCGGCCGAGGGGAAGAGCAGGCCGTCCGACGCGATGGCCGTCGGCACCGGCGTCCCGAGCGCGGCCACGAGTCGGCCCTGCGCGGTGCGGGCCGCCGCCACCGAGACCTGCTGGCCGATGAGGGTGCGGAACACGACCTCGTGCGCGTCGACCGCGCCGGGCAGCCGGATGCCCGGGACCCGTTCGACCGCCGGCGCGAGCGTCGGCACCGACGCGAGGACCGAGTCGACCGCGACCGGGTCGGCATCGAGGTCGAACAGTGCCCGCACCCGCGCGACCAGCGTGGGCAGGTCACTGAGGTCCGTGACCCGGACGACCAGGTCGATCCCGGCGCCCCGGCCGGCCGCGTCCGGGGCCGCGGCCGACGCGCTGAACCAGCCAGGGCCTCCAGGCAGGGCGACCAGGCGACCGTAGGAGGTGACGGTGCCGTCGGCGGACCGGACCACGTGCTCCAACCCGGGGAGCGCGTGCAGGGCGTGCCAGTCGAGGAGTCCCTGCCCGTCGAAGGGCGCCCGTGCCGGCAGGTGCACGTGCAGGCCGCCGTCGGCGACCGGACGGACCCGGCGTCGGGCGCGGAGCTCCGACGGGGTGACGGCGAAGACCTCGCGCACGGTGTCGTTGAACTGGCGGACGCTCGCGAACCCGGCTGCGAACGCCACGTCCGCGATCGGCAGGTCCGACGAGGTGAGCAGCGTCCGCGCGGTCTGCGCACGGTGGGCACGGCTCAGGGCCTTCGGTCCGGCGCCGAGCTCCTCGGTCATGATCCGGCCGAGGTGCCGCTCCGAGTACCCCACGCGGGCAGCGAGACCGGGGACGCCCTCCCGCTCGACGACGCCGTCGAGGACCAGCCGCATCGCGCGGCCGGCGACGTCCTCGCGCAGGTCCCACTCCGGGCTCCCAGGGGTGGCCTCCGGCAGGCACCGCTTGCACGCGCGGAAGCCGGCGAGGTGGGCGGCGGCACTGGTCCGGTAGAACGTGACGCCCGTCGAGCGCGGTGTCCGGGCGGGGCAGCTCGGCCGGCAGTAGATGCCCGTGGAGTGCACGGCGGTCACGAACTGCCCGTCGAACCGGGCGTCGCGGGACGCCGCGATGCGGTACCGCTCGTCGTGCTGCGAGTCGGGTCCTATGGCGGTCATGTGCCAAGCCTGACACGCGCCACCGTCATCGACTGGCGGAAATCGGACGCGGCAGCGGCCGGGCGGTGATCGCCGCATCGGAGGCACGGCTAGCGTCGTCCGCATGGCTTCCGGTGTCGACGCGCGCGCGTCCAGTGCCCTGGGTCACGTCGCGCAGGTCGAGGTCGCCATGCTCCTCGTGTCCGGACGGCACCGCTACGAAGGACGTCCCGCCGACGGCGCGCTGCCCGCGGACGAAGAGGAACTCCGCGACCGGATCTCGCTTCGCGCGGGGCTCGGCATCGTCGGCGACCGGTACTTCGCGTCACGGGCGCACGTGCACGCGTCGGTCACCGTGATCGGACTCGAGGCGCTGGAGGACGTCGGCCGCTCCCTCGGCACCACCCTGGACCCCGCGAAGACCCGGCGGAACGTGTACCTGCGCGGGGTCGACGTCGAGGCGTTGCGCGGGGAGTCGTTCTCGCTCGACACCGGTGACGGCCCCGTGCTGTTCCACGGGTACCGCCCGGCGAACCCGTGCGCCTGGATGGACCACGAGTTCGCTCCAGGGACGTTCCGGGCGATGCGCGGTCGGGGTGGGGTGCGATGCGACCCGGAGTCCGACGGGGTGTTGACCCTTGGTTCGGCGGTGCTCCGCACGGCCGTCCCCGTCGCGTTGGCATAACGCGTCGTGGCGTCGGCGTTTCGGGGCGTCGGCGTTTCGGGGCGTCGTCCAGGCATCGAGTGCGCAGAAACGGTGGCCGGCCGGCTCCGGAGCCCCCCAATTCCGCGCACTCGACTGGAGAACCGGCGAGCGCCCGCCCCGAAGACCGCTATGCGGAGGCGGGGACGAGCGCCGCCTGGATCGCGTCGACGAACGCGGGCAGGTCGTCCGGGTTCCGGGACGTGATCACGGTGCCGTTCGTCTCGTCGACCTGGACCTCGCGGTCGACCCACTCGGCGCCGGCGTTCCGCACGTCGGTCTGCAGCGACGGGTACGAGGTGATCGTGCGACCCGGCAGGACCCCTGCTTCGACGAGGGTCCACGGCCCGTGGCAGATCGCCGCGACGGGCTTGCCCTGCTCGACGAAGGCCTTGACCAGGTCGATCGCCGCCGACTCGCCGCGGATGGTGTCCGCGTTGATCGTGCCGCCCGGGACGACGAGGGCATCGAAGTCGCCGGCAGAGACCGAGTCGAACGTGGTGTCGGGGTCCAGGGACTTGCCCGGGTCCTTGTCGCCGACGAGGGTCTGCACGGTGTCCGTCGTCTTCGCGGCGATCGTCACCGAGGCGCCGCGCTTCCGGAGTTCCTCGGTGGGGACGATGATCTCGTCCTGCTCCACGCCGTAGTTCGTGGTGATGACGAGGATGGTGGTTCCGTCGAGGGCTGCCATGGGTCGCTCCTTCCGCGGGTCGGGGTCTCCGACCGCGCCACCCACCGTGCTCGGCCACGCTGGAAGCCGACTCAGCCGTGCAGGCGGAACGTCCCGTCCTCGGCCGAGACCTCGATGCCGTCGAAGCCGTGCACGCGGGCGAGGCCGATCGTGACGTCGTCCTCGAGTTCGCCGACGACCACCGTCGTCGCTCCCGAATCCACGGCCGCCCGGAGACCGGCAGGGGCGTCCTCGAACGCGACGCACTCCTCGGCGCGTAGCCCGAGCATCGCCGCCCCGCGGACGTAGCCGTCCGGGTGGGGCTTGCCGTGCTCGACGTCCTCCGAGGTGACGACCGCCTCGGGCAGGTCCACCCCGGCGGCTCGCATCCGGTTGAGGGCGAGGTCACGCGGAGCACTCGTGACGAGCGCGACGGGCACGCCCGCCTGGACGAGCCGTCGGACGAACGCCGCCGCCCCGGGGATCTCGATGATGCCGTGGGTGTTCTCGACCTCGTCCGCGACGAGCTCGTCGGCCAGCCGGCGCTGCTCGGTGGGATCGAGGTCCGGGAGGAAGTGCCGGACGGTGTCGATCGTCTGCCGCCCGTGCGAGAACGCCAGGATGGTCGACGGCGCGATGTCGTGCTGCGCGCCGAATCGGCCCCACGCCCCTTCGACGATCGCGGTCGAGTCCACCAGGGTCCCGTCCATGTCGAAGAGGACCCCGGACGCCACGATGTCGATCACGCGCCCGACCCTACCTGCCACAGCCCGGTCGGCAGCCGGGCAGGCAGCACCCGAGATGGGTCAGCGATGCATACGGCGGCGTGCACGGATCGCGACGACGAGTGCGGCGACGAGGAGGACGAGTGCGCTCGCCCAGACCGCGACCGGAGCACTCCGGAGACCCGGCACGACCTGGCCGAGCGCCATCACGATCGCGGCGGCGAGACAGAGCACCGCCGCGGAGCGACTCCCGTTCCCTCGAGCACTCATCGTCATCGGACTCCCTCTCCGCGGTCAGCCTATCCGATGTGTAACACTTCAGTCCGCGTGTCGGACGTACCGCGTCAGCAGCACGTCGCCCTCGCCCAGGAGCACGTGCGCGAGGCGCATCCGCCGCAGGTCGGGCGAGGAACCCCGGGCGATCCGGGGTCCGGCACCGCCCTCGAGCGACGGGTCGATCGTCAGGCAGAGCTCGTCGACCAGGTCCGCCGCGATCAAGGAGCCGAGGAACGACGGTCCGCCCTCGCAGTGGATCCGTCCGAGGCCGCGCGACACCAGGGCGTCCCGCACGAGCCCGACGTCCACGGAGTCCTCCCCGCAGGACACGACGTCCGCCACGGCTGCCAGCGCATCGCGGCGGTCGGCGGGCGCGGACGACGAGGTCAGCACGATCGGACGCACCGGCGCTTCGGTGAACACCGGCGAGGACGGATCCAACGACAGCGACCCGGACACGATCGCGAACACCGGGTGGTCGGGCATCCCGTGCGCACGACGCCAGGCGACGTCGGCGTCCCGCACCCGCATCGGGCCGTAGCCCTCGTGACGGACTGTCCCCGCGGCGACGAGCACCACGTCCGTGACCCGGCGCAACAGGTCGAACACCCGCAGGTCGTCCGGGCCGCCGATGCCCGCCGTCACTCCGCCGGCCGATGCCGACCCGTCCAGGGTGGCCACGAAGTTGACCCGAAGCCACCCGACGGCCGACGTACCGGACACAGGCCGGGCCTCCAGCCCGGAACCGGGACGACCGCCGGCCGCAGTGCCGGACCCGGGCCGGGCCTCCAGTCCGTACAGGGCGACCACCTGCTCGTCCGACAGGTCCGCGATCGACGTCGGGAGCACCGGCGGCAGCCCGCTCACGTGTTGTGCCGCGCTTCCACCGGCTCGCGCCAGCCGAGCGTCGCCTCCACCATGCGCATCGCGTCGACGGACTCCTGGACGTCGTGCATCCGGACGATCCGCGCGCCGAGCATCGCGCTCACCGTCGCGACCGCGAGCGATCCGGACAGCCGCTCGCCTCGGGGACGGCCGAGGGACTCGCCGACGAAGTCCTTGTTCGAGACCGCGGCGAGCACCGGGTAGCCGAGCGCGACCACCTCGGGCAGCCGACGGGTGAGCTCGAGCGTGTGGACGGTGTTCTTGTTGAGGTCGTGCCCTGGGTCGACGATGATCCGCGACTCCGGGATGCCGGCGGCGAGCGCCCGGTCGATCCGTTCGCGGAGGAACGCGACCACCTCCCCGGCGACGTCGGCGTACCGGGGCGGGGACGCCAGCGCGGTCCGTGGTGCAGCGAGCGAGTGCGTGATGACGATCGTGGCCTCGGAGTCGGCGACGACGGACGCCATCCGCGGGTCCGACAGCCCCGTCGTGTCGTTGACGACGCTCGCGCCGGCGGTGATCGCGGCCTGCGCGACCTCCGGGCGGAAGGTGTCCACGCTGATCGTGACGTCCGACTGCTGGACGAGCTGCGCGACGACGGGGACCACGCGGTCGATCTCGTCGGCGGCGGGGAGCTCGGGGCCCGGAGCGAACTTCACGCCGCCGATGTCGACCCAGTCGGCGCCCTGTTCGGCGGCGCGGACCGCTGCGGCCACGGCGCGGTCGAGCTCGAACGTGGCGCCGCGGTCGTGGAAGGAGTCCGGCGTGCGGTTGACGATCGCCATCACCGCGATGCGGCGGTCGAAGTCGAAGGAGCGTCGGCCGATGGTGCGGACCGGGTGGCGCAGGGCGGGGACCACCCAGCCGGGTCCGGTGGCGGCCTGGAGGCTCGTGGTGCGCCCGTCGGCGGTCATCGGTCCGCCTCGGTGTGGGTCCCGATCGGTGCGGCGTGCGTCCCGACCGGTGCCGTCGCCGCGGCGTGCGTCCCGATCAGGGCGATCGCCTCGGCACGTCCCGCCGGGTCGGCGAGCGCCCCGGTCGCGGCGACCGTGACCGTCGTGGACGCCGTCTGGCGCTCACCCCTGGTCGTCACGCACTGGTGTTGCGCGTCGAGGACCACGAGGACCCCGCGCGCGGCCAGCCCTTCCTGCACGGCGGCGACGACCTGCTCGCCGAGTCGCTCCTGCAGTTGCGGACGCGAGGCGAGCGCATCGACGACCCGCGACAGCGTCCCGAGCCCGATGAGCCGCTCGCCGGGGGCGTACGCCAGGTGCGCGACACCCGTGAACGGCAGCAGGTGGTGCTCGCACACCGAGCGGAAGCGGATGTCGCGGACGACGACCAGCTGCCCGCGTTCGGCGTCTCCGGCGTGCACCGTGCCGTCCCGCGCGATCGCCACCGCGTCGACGCCGGCGCCGTGGAAGAACTCGGCGAACGCGTCCGTGACCCGCTCCGGGGTGCGGGCGAGTTCGGGGCGGTCGGGGTCCTCGCCGAAGGCCGCCAGCAGCTCACGCACCGCGGCCTCTGCGCGGGCACGGTCCATGCGCGACGTCACCCGTCCATCCAACACCAGGCCACCGACGTTGCCAGCGTCCTTTAAACTTCGTTGGTGAGCGCCCCGCAGACAACCGAAACGCCGTCCCGGAACCGAGTCGCTTCCGGCCTCGACCGCTTCTTCTCCATCACCCAGCGCGGTTCGACCATCCCCCGCGAGGTCCGCGGTGGCCTCGTGTCCTTCGTGACGATGGCGTACATCGTCATCCTCAACCCGCTCATCCTCGGTGGGTTCAGCGCCGACCAGGCCGCGAAGGACGTCACGGGCGGGTGGCTCGAGAACGCCCAGGTCGCCGCGGCCACCGGGCTCGTCGCTGGCCTCATGACGATCGCGATGGGCGTGATCGCGAACCTGCCGTTCGGCATCGCGGCGGGGCTCGGGATCAACTCGTTCCTCGCGGTGAGCGTCGTGCACCAGGTGACGTGGGCCGAGGCGATGGGCCTCGTGGTGATCAACGGCATCATCATCGTGATCCTGGCGTTGACCGGGATCCGGACGATGATCTTCACCGCGGTGCCGGCGCAGCTCAAGGCCGCGATCACCGTCGGCATCGGCCTGTTCATCGCGTTCATCGGCCTCGTGGACTCCGGCTTCGTCCGCTCGTCCGGCCTGGCGTCGCCCCCGCTGCAGCTCGGCGAGGACGGCTCCGTCGGCGCGCTGCCGACGATCGTGTTCCTCATCGGCCTGGTCATCATCGGCACGCTCATGGCCAGGAAGGTCAAGGGCGCGCTCCTCATCGGCATCATCGCGACGACGATCATCGCGATCATCCTGCAGGCGATCTTCCACGTGCCCACCTCGGTCGACTCGAAGACCGGCTGGAACCTCAACGCCCCCGGCCTGCCGAGCGCGCTCTTCGCCTTCCCCGACCTGTCGCTCGTCGGTCACTTCGACTTCGGCGCGTTCAGCCGCATCGGGCCGTTGGCCGCGTCGATGCTCGTCTTCACGCTGGTCTTCACGAACTTCTTCGACGCCATGGGCACGATGACCGGTCTGGCGAAGGCCGCCGGTGTCGCGAAGCCCGACGGCACCTTCCCCCGCCTGCGTTCGGCGCTCGTCGTCGAGGGCGCAGGCGCCATCGCGGGCGGTGGCGCGTCGGTGTCGTCGAACACGGTGTTCATCGACTCGGCGGCCGGCATCGGCGAAGGAGCGCGCACCGGGTTCGCCTCGGTCGTCACGGGGCTGCTGTTCCTGGCGTCGATGTTCCTCACGCCGCTGACCCAGGTCGTCCCGCTCGAGGTCGCCGCCGCCGGGCTCGTGGTCGTGGGTGCGCTCATGGTCGCCCAGGTGAAGGACATCGACTGGACCGACTTCGGCTCGGCGCTGCCGGCGTTCCTGACGATCGTCGTGATGCCGCTGACGTACTCGATCGCGAACGGCATCGGCGCGGGCTTCATCAGCTGGGTGCTCATCAAGGCGCTGTCCGGCCGTGGCCGCGAGGTCTCGTGGCTGCTCTACGTCGTCGCCGCCGGGTTCCTGCTGTACTTCGCGCGCGGTCCCCTGGAGTCGGTGCTCGGCGTCGCCTGACCCGCCGGTCCGTCATGCGAAAGCGACAGTTCCCTGCCAGGATCCGGCGGGGAACTGTCGCTTTCGCGGTCGCGGCGGGTGAGCGGGCCGACCGGGAGGCCGTGAGTCAGCCCGGCAGGTCGGCCGGGGTCGCCTCGTGGTGGCGTCGGCCGGAGGTGCGCCGGTCCTCCTTCATGCCCGCCTCGAACAGGTGGCGGCGGCCGTCGACGAGTTCGTCCCGCGCGGTGCGCTCCAGCTCCTTGGCGAGGGCGTAGTACCCGTCGTCGTAGTCCTCGACGACCTGGAACGTCCACCGTCCCGCGATGACGTTCCGACCGACGAGCTCCGTGTCGATGCGGTCCGCCAGGTCGGTGTGCCCGGCCTTCCTGAGCTGTTCGACGGCCTCGCCGAGGTCGAGGTCCGCACTGCCCGTCAGCCGGTGGAACCCGTAGAGCAGCCCGCGTGCGTGCTCGATCGTCTCGAGCGCTGCCGACAGGGTCCCGAGTGCCTCGACCGTCGCTTCCGACACCCCGTCGGGTACCTGGTGCTGGTCGTCCGGGCCCTGTTCGTCCTCAGTCATGCCTTCCCGTGTACACGGGCTCGCCCGCACGGTCGCCGAGACTCGGGGCCGGGCGCTCCATGAGGCGCCATGAGCCACCGAGCAGGGGCGCGAGCGTGACCACGGTGTAGATGCACGCGACGACGCCGAACGTCGTGGAGACGCCGATGCCGTCCGCGGCGACCCCGGCGAGCAGACCACCGAGCGGGATCCCCGCCCAGGACCCCGCGCCGAGGAGCCCGAAGACCCTGGCGCGCATGTGCACTGGGATCCGCTCGAGCTCGACGGCGCCGAGGATCGGGTTGAGCGCCCCGGCCGCGAGTCCGGACAGGGCGGCAGCCCCGAGGACCGACGGCAGCCCCAGACCGAGCGCGGGGGCGAGCAACGACGGGCCGCCCGCGAGCACGAAGCACACCACGAACGTGATCCGCCGCGGGACCCGGTGCGCGACGTACCCGAACACCAGCGAGCCGAGGAACGCCGCCCCACCGAACGTCCCCGTGACGAAGCCGAGCGACTGCGCGCCGCCGAGTCGTTCGTCCGCGTAGAGCGGCAGCAGGGTCGTGGACCGTGCCGCGTCGAGCAGGTTCGTGACGAGCACCAGCGCGATGATCAGCCGGAAGAACGGGTCCCGCACGCAGAACCGGAAGCCCTCGGCGATGTCACGCCAGTAGCCGGCCGACTCCGGTGCCTCGGCCGCGACGTCGGCGACCGGTGTCGGGGCCTCCCGCACCACGAGCGCCGTCAGCAGTGCGGCGGCGCCGAACACGAGTGCCGTGCAGGCGAGCGCCGGCATCGGGCCGAGTGCCGCGACCAAGACCCCACCGACCGGTGCGCCGACCAGCACGGACAGACGCGCAGAGGCCTCGAAGTGCCCGACGGCCCGTTCGAGCGGCACGCCCGCCGCCGTCGCGAGCCCCGGGAGGAGCACCCGCCGGGCCGACTCCCCCGGCATGTCGAAGAGCCCGCTGACGAACACCAGCGCCAGCAGGGCCCAGAACGGCAGTCCGACGGTCCAGGCGAGCACCGGCATGGCGAGGAGTGTCGCGCCGCTGATGACGTCCGACCAGGCACTCGACCGGACGAACCCCACGCGCTCGACCAGCGCGCCACCGAACGGTCCCCCGAGCACGATCGGGACGGTCGCCATGAACGCGGTGATCCCGACGTCCGTCGCCGATCCGCCTCGCGCGAGCACGGCGAACGGCACGGCCACCGTGGTGACGACGTTGCCCACGCGCGAGACGACCTGGACGGCGAGGAGCGCCCGGAGCCGTCCGCGCGGGCTCAGGTGCGCGGCCATCGGTACGCCTGCTGCAGCACGAAGACCTGTTCCGAGCCGTCGTCCGCGGTGTGGTCTGCACTGACGGGCAGCCAGCGCTCGACGACGTCGCGGAGTTCGACGCCGAACCGCTCGAGCTCCGGCGCGGTGAGCCGGAGGACACGGTCGGCACTCATCGCCGCGGCCACCCACTCGCGCTCCATACCCGGTGCCCGGTCGACGAAGGCCTCGTAGTTCGCGGCGTAGACCCGGGCGACGGCACGGTCCAGCGCGCTGGCCGCCATCAACTGGTCAGGGTCGTCCATCGCGTCGGCCAGGTACCAGGACGACGAGGTGTGCGACGCTCGCCACCAGCGCTCGCGGCGATCGGTCCCCTGGCCCTCGGCGGGCTCGATGAACCCGGCACCGGCCAGGCGCGTGCAGTGGTAGCTGATCGTGCCTGGAGCCTCGTCGATGAGGTCGCCGAGCATCGCTGCCGTCTGCGGACCGTTCGCCCGCAGCAGCCCGAGGATGCGCAGCCGGGTGGGGTGCGCCAGGGCCCGCATGTGTGCCGGGTCGTCGATCCGTCCGTCGTCCATACGGCCCAGCGTAGATCCACAAGGACTGTTGTGCAAGAGTTCTTGTGGACTTGAGCGAGATGTCATCCGCGCCACGCCGTGCTGTTGCACACCGTCGAGACGCGACCTAGCATTCGAACACACGTTCGAACGAGGGAGGACCCGATGATCGTCATCGATGCGGCCACGACGGTCTGGTGGGCGGACGGTGCGCCGGTCCGTCTCGTCTGGCAGGGGCGACGCTGGCGGGTGACCGACCACCCGACGCGGCTCACCGTCACTCCGGCCGCGCTGCCGACCGCGATCACGCACGCCCCCGAACGCACGGTCGGGTGGCGCTTCCAGGTCACGGCGGAGGACGGCGAGACGCTCGTCGTCGACATCGTGCCCGACGGCTCCGCCTGGACCGTCGCGCGGACGTGGAACTGACCCCGGGATCCGGGTACGGTCGCGACATGAGCAGGTGGATCGCGCTGCTGCGCGGCGTGAACGTCAACGGGATCACGATCCGGTCCGCCGAGCTGCGGTCCCTGTTCGAGTCGCGCGGGTACCGCGACGTCCGCACCGTCCTCGCCTCGGGCAACGTCGTGTTCGCCGCGGACGCCGGCGCCGCCGAGCTCAAGCGGGACGTCGAGCAGGCGCTCCGTGACCGGTTCGGCTACGACGCCTGGATCGTGCTCGTCCCGCACGACGGGCTGGCCGCCGTGGTCGACGGGTTCCCGTTCGAGAGCGCCGCGGACCGGCACGACTACGTGGTGTTCGGGTCGGACGACGCCGCACTCGACGACCTGCTCGCGGACCTCGAGCTGGACCCCGCGCTCGAACGGGCCGCACGCGGGGACGCCGTCGTCTACTGGTCCTGCCCGAAGGGGTCGAGCACGGACACGCCCTTCGCGAAGCGAGCAGCGGCAGCCCGGTTCAAGCGGACGACGACGACCCGGAACGTGAACACGCTCCGGAAGCTGCTCTGAGCGCTACTTCTTCCCGCCGCCCAGCAGTCCGCCGAGTCCACCGAGCAGGTCGCCGATCCCACCGCCGGACTTCGCTCCGCCAGCAGCCGCACCACCACCGCCGCCGCCACCGAGCAGTCCGCCCAGCAGGTCGCCGATCCCACCGCCACCTGTGGCTTCCGCGCCCCCGCCCTTCTGCTTGGCGAGGAAGCTCATCACGATCGGAGCGAGTACGGGGAGCGCCTTCCCGATGACGTCGCCGATGCCGCCGCCGGCACCACCGCCGGTCGAGCCGAGTGCAGCGGCCACCTGGTTCTCCGACGACCCGAAGACGTTCTTCACGATCTTGCTGCCGTCGTCGGTGTCGACGTCGTCGAGGTCCACGCCGCCGTCCACCAGCGCGGCGGAGTGCTTGTCGACCGCCTGCTCGAGGGACTGCCCGCCACCCTGCTCGGCGTTCGCACGCATTCCACCGAGCAGCGCCGGCAAGGCCTTCTGCACCGCCTGGTTCGCGGTGGCCTCGTCCACGCCGAGCTTCTTCGCGAGGTCCCCGATCGGGATCTGGGAGATGATGTCGTCGAGCCCGGCCATGGTGCTTCCCTCCGTCAGAGACTGCTTGGTCCGCACACTACGCACGAGGCAAGCAGCCGTCCGGGATCAGGCGCTCGTCTCGTCCACCTCGTACTCCCGCTCGAGCGAGATCGTCGGGATCGACGCCGTGATGACGGAGCCGTCAGCGCGCAGGGTGCCCTGGATGTCACTGGTGGTCGGCGCGTGCCCGTCCATGCGCGGACCCTGGTGCGGCAGCGGCACGACCGTCGGTGCCTCCGCCGTGACGTCGAACGGCTGGTTGTGCACCCAGGCGGTGAAACCGTCGCCGGTCTCGACCGTGAACGTCATGCGCTCTTGTTCGAGGTCAACGCGGGTCCGGGAGCCCCGCACGGTGATCCGGTAGGTCAGGCGCTCCCACGACTTCGGCAGCCGCGGGTTGAACGTCATCTTCCCGCCGTGGTCCCGCATCCCGCCGAACCCGTTCACGAGCCCGCCCCAGATGCCACCCGTCGACGCGATGTGCACGCCGTCCGTGGTGTTGCCGTGCAGGTCGGCCAGGTCGACGTAGAGCGCCGTGTTGAAGTACTGCTCCGCGAGTTCGTGGTAGCCGACCTCGGCCGCCATGATCGACTGCACGACGGCCGACAGGGTGGAGTCACCCGTCGTCAGCGCGTCGTAGTAGTCGAAGTCGCGCCGCTTCTCGGCCGGGGTGAACTCGTGGCCCTGCAGGAACAGCGCGAGGACGACGTCGGCCTGCTTGAGCACCTGGAAGCGGTAGATGACCAGCGGGTGGTAGTGCAGCAGGAGCGGACGCTTGGACTCCGGCGTGTTCTCGAGGTCCCAGAGCTCCTTGTCGAGGAACTGGGCGTCCTGCGGGTGGATCCCCCGGTGCGGGTCGAACGGGATCTCCATCGACTCGGCGGCGCGCTCCCAGTCCACGATCTCGGACTCGTCGAGCCCGGTCCGCCTGACCATGCGGGCGTACTCCTCGGGGTCGTCGACCGCGAGCTCACGGCACGCGTTGACCGCGAACCACAGGTTCGCCCTGGCCATCACGTTCGTGTACATGTTGTCGTCGACGACGGTCGTGTACTCGTCCGGGCCGGTGACCCCGTCGATGTGGAACTTCTGGTCACCGTTCGAACGCCAGAACCCCAGGTCCTCCCACAGACGAGCGGTCTCGACGAGGATGTCGATCGCGCCGCGCTTCAGGAACTCCCGGTCACCGGATGCCCGCACGTACTGCATGAGGGCATGCGCGATGTCGGCATCGATGTGGTACTGCGCGGTGCCGGCGGCGTAGTACGCGCTCGACTCCTCGCCGTTGATCGTCCGCCACGGGAAGAGCGCGCCGTGCTGGTTCAGCTCCCGCGCACGGGAGCGCGCGGCGTCGAGCATGTTGTAGCGGAACCGCAGTGCGTTCCTGGCGACGATCGGCGCCGTGTACGACAGGAACGGCAGGACGTAGATCTCCATGTCCCAGAAGTAGTGGCCGCCGTAGCCGGACCCGGTGACGCCCTTCGCCGCGATGCCGTGCCCGTCGGTGCGTGCGGTTGCCTGCGCGAGCATGAAGAGGTTCCAGCGGACGGCCTGCTGGATCTCCGGCTGCCCCGCGATCTCGACGTCGCTGCGCTCCCAGTAGTCGTCCATCCACGTGCGCTGCTTGGCGAACGTCTCCTCGACGGTCTCGGCGTGTGCACGGTCCAGCGTGCGGTCGCACCGATCGGCGAGTTCGCGCGCCGGCACCCCGCGGGACGTGTGGTAGACCACGTTCTTGGTCAGGCGGATCGGCTGCCCGGCCTTCGCCTGGACCCGGTAGATGTGCTTGGCGAGGTCGTCCTCGATCGACGACGACTCGTCCCAGGTGTTGTCCGTCTCGAGCCGGTGCTCGACACCGACGCAGATCGTCATGCCCGAGCTGGCTGCCTGGTACCCGAGCAACGACCGGGTGCCGGAGTTGCGCTTGATCTTCGGCTCGAGGACCCGCTCGGTGAACGCCTCGGCCTTGCGCGGGTCGAACGCCGTCGCCGCCGCACGCATCCCCGCGTGGTACTCGTCGACGACGTCCTGCCGGTTCAGGATCTGGCTCGACAGCAGCACCGAGGCGTCCGCGTCGAGCATCGTGACCTCGTAGTCGATGACGGCGAGGTGTCGGTCCGTGAACGAGACGAGCCGACGCGAGCGGATGAGCACGCGCTTGCCGGACGGCGTCGACCACTCCGTCTCGCGCAGCAGGTAGCCGCCGCGGAAGTCCAGCCTGCGGGTGTGCCGCAGGATGTCCGCTTCGGCCAGCACCAGCGGCTCGTCGTCGACGTAGAGCCGGATCACCTTGGCGTCGGGCGCGTTGATGATCGTCTGCCCGGTCTTGGCGAAGCCGAACGCGTCCTCGGCGTGCCGGATCGGCCACGTCTCGTGGAACCCGTTGATGTACGTGCCGTACTGCACACCGCCGCGGCCCTCGTCGAGGTTGCCGCGCAGGCCGAGGTAGCCGTTGCCGACCGCGAAGTTCGTCTCCGCGACGCCCTGCTCGTCGGGGGCGTACTCCGTCTCGACGAGCGCCCACTCGTCGACGGGGTAGCGCACACGATCGAGGGGATCCGAGGTGATGGGGTTCATGGGTGCTCCGTGGGAAGGGAGGTGGTCGGGGACGTCCTGGAGGCACGGATCGCGCCGTGCAGGCCGCCTACGTCGTCTGCGTGGCCGGCTGGGGCAGTTCGGCGATGAGGTCGGCGAGGTCCGTCACGACGACGTCGGCACCGTTCGCGAGCAGCTCGTCGGCGCCCGCTCCGCGGTCGACGCCGATGACGAGCCCGAAGGCGCCGTTCCGTCCGGCCGCCACACCACTCGTGGCGTCCTCCACCACGACGCACTCGGCCGCCCGCAGCCCGAACCGGCTCGCCGCGTCGAGGTAGGTGTCCGGAGCGGGTTTGCCGGGGAGACCGTCTTCGCGGGCGACGAGCCCGTCGACGATGACCGGGAACCGTTCGAGGATGCCGGCCGTTCGGAGGACCTCCACCGCGTTCGCCGAGCTCGACACCACCGCGACCGACAGCCCGGCGTCGATGGCCGCGACGAGGAACCGCAGCGAGCCCGGGTAGGGCTCGACGCCGTGCTCGTGCAGCTCCGCCGTGAACTCGGCGTTCTTCCGGTTGCCGAGCCCGCACACGGTGTCCTGGTCGGGGGCGTCGTCGGGGGTGCCCTGCGGCAGCTCGATGCCGCGGGAGTCGAGCAGCGAGCGGACTCCGTCGTACCGGGGCTTGCCGTCGATGTACGCGAAGTAGTCCTGCTCCGTGTACGGATCGACGCCGTGCGCGGCGAGGTACGGCGTGAAGAGCCGGCTCCAGGCGCGCATGTGCACGTCGGCCGTCGGCGTCAGCACCCCGTCGAGATCGAAGAGGAGGGCTCGCGTGTCAGCGAGGCGCGCAGGGGTCCGCCGGTCCGACGACGTCATGGACAACCTTCCAGGGGGTGGTGTCGTACGAGTGCTGCGCCCGAGTCTAGGACCGCTCCAGTCCCCTCGTTCGACCGACCCACCAGGTACGGTCGGGGCATGCCGGGAACACCAGCAGGGATCCGTGTCCGCGCCGTCGCCGTCGCCGTGCGGGACCGCGAGGTGCTCGTCGTCCTCCGACACCGCGACGACCGGTCGTACGCCGTGCTCCCCGGGGGCGGCCTCGAGGCCGGCGAGACCCCGCAACAGGCGTGCGTGCGGGAGCTCCGCGAGGAGACCGGTCTCGGGGGCGTCGCCGAGGCGTTGTTGCCCGTCGGGCTCGATCGCGATGCCCCGGCGCTGTACTTCCGGGTCAGCGTCGAGGGCGGGACGCCGCGGATGCCCGACACCGCACCGGAGGCCAGGCGCGCGACCGCCGAGAACCGGTACGACCCCGCGTGGGTGCCGGTCGACGACCTCGAGCGCATCGGGCTCCGCCCCGAGCGCGCCCGCCGGGCCGTGGAGCTCGCGCTCAGCGGACCGCGCTGACGGCGGCGTCGAGCTGGTCGAGCACCGCATCGAGGCCCTGGTCGGGACCACCGACCCACGTGAGGTGCATGCGGGTGGCGAGGAAGGCCTCCAGTTCGACCAGGACGTCCGCCATCAGGTCGCCGCCCAGATCACCGTGGATCACCGGACCCGATGCGGCACGCGCCGTGAAGCGGCGGTCCGCCTCGGCGGCGTCGAGGCGGAGTGCGCACTCGACGAACCCCGCACCCTCGTCGGCGGCGAGCGCCGCGAGCTCGTCGATGAACGCGTCGGCCCTGGCGTACTGCGGCACGATCACGTCTCGGCCGGAGCCGAGGTGCGCGCGCATCGCGGCCATGGCCATCGCGCGGGCGGCGTTCCCGGCCGGGCGGAGCTGCGCGTCCCACCCGCCGATCATCGCGCGCAGCACGTCGATGTCGAACGCGACGGGCATCGACGGCGCGTGCCGCTCGGCCCAGGCACGAGCGGTGGTGGACTTCCCGCTCGCCGGGATGCCGTTCAGGTGGACGAGGACGGGCCGCGGCATCAGCTGAGTCCGGCCGAGCGGAGCTCCTCGGTCCAGCGTTCGATCGCCGTGCTGATCTGGCCGCGGGCATCGGCGCGGGAGATGGTCGCGGTGCGGTCCCCCGGCTGCGCACCGTACGCCCCGAAGTCGGCGTGGTTCGAGCCCTGGATCTCGGTCATCGTCGCGTCCGCGGGCAGCAGGTGCCGCGCGGCGTCGATCTTCGCCGGCATCGACAGGCCGTCGCGCGACCCGGAGACGCTCAGCACGTCGAGGCCGGTGTCGGACAGGTCGTTCGCGCAGTAGCTCCCGAGCAGCAGGAGGCCGCTGACCCCGGGGTCGTCGGCGAGCTGGCACGCCCGGACCCCGCCGAGCGAGTGGCCACCGACCGCCCAGGTCCGGACCTCCGGCGCGTGCGACTCGAACGTGGCGAGCGGTCGGGTGTCGAAGAACGCCAGGTGCAGCGTCGGCTTCGTGATCACGACCGTCGTACCGCTCGCGATCACCTGCCGGAACGTCGCCATGTACGCGTACGGGTCGACCTTCGCGCCCGGGATGAACACGACCCCGACGCCGTTCGCGGACCCGGTCGGCGTCATCACGACTGCGTCCCCCGCGTCCCGCACGGCGACGCGATCATCCCGCCAGACCTGCAGCGCAGCGGACCGGGTGCCCTGCATGACGATGTTCGCCCACACCAGGAAGACGACCACGACGACGAGCAGCACCGCCACGATCCAGGCGGTCCAGCGCAGTGCTCGGTTCATCGGGTCTCCTCCGGTCGTCGTGCGGTGACGGTCAGCCAGCGTTCCTCGGCGCCCGGCGCGGTCGTCTCGCGGACGACGACGTCGGTCCACCCGGTCTCGGACACCACGGACGCGAGTTCGTCCTCGGTCCAGTAGGTGAAGTGCCGGGGGCGGTCGAGCTTCCGCGTGCTCCAGTCGTCACCGTCGCCGCGTTTCACGGTGGCGGCGAGGACCCCGTCGGGGACGACGGCCACGAGCGCACGACGGAGCACGCCGGGGAGTTCCGCGCGCCGGACGTGGAGCAGCACCGCGTTCGCGAACACGGCGTCGTACCCGCTGCCGAACACCCCGGTGCGGACGTCGAGCACCCGGGCGGCGTGCCCGTCGGCGCGGAGCCGCTCGACGAACGAGCGGGCGCCGTCGGTCCGGTCGACGCGGAGCCCGGCGGCTTCGAGGGCGAGTGCGTCCCGCCCGGGGCCGGAGCCGAGTTCGAGGACGCGTGCACCGGGGGTCACGAGCGTCAGCAGGTCGTCGACGAGGCCGGCGCGGTGCCCGTCGGTCCGCTCGGCGTACAGTCCGGCTGACCGCTCGTAGGTGTCGAGCGTCCGGTCGGCGGTGAGGTCCCGGCGCATGACGACCTCGTGCCGGCCGTCGGGGAGCCGGTCGCCGGGGACGTCGGCGACCGTGAAGCCGTTGCGCTCGTAGGTGCGGCGGGCGGTGTCGTTGTCGGGCATCACCGAGAGCTCCAGCTCGGTCGTGCCCGCCCCAGCAGCCCACCGAGCGATGGCCTCGATGAGCAGTCCGGCGACACCCCGGCCGCGGACGGCCGGGTCGACCCACATCGAGATGAGCTCGGCGCGGTCCTCGTCCGTCGGCGCACCGCTGGCCATGCCGACAGCGCGGTCGCCCTCGACGGCGAGCAGGTCGAGCGCTCCGGGGATGGACAGGCGTGTCCGCCACCGGTCCTCTGGTGCGTCCGCCCAGTCGGCGAGACGGGACCCGAACGCGTCCGGCGCATCGGTGAGCGCCGCCAGTCGGACGGGCCGCCACTCCCGCCAGTCGTCGGCGGTCACCGCGCGGAGCTCGATCGTCACGCCCCGACGCTACCGCTCCGCGCGGCGGCGCTCACGTCCGTTCCGGCCCGGTCGTCCCGACGTCCCGGCACCGTTGCACCCCCGTTCGAACATCGCGCCCCGTCAGGACAGGGCGCGATGTTCGTGTCGGGGTGTGACGGAGCGGCCGTCTCGCCTCCGAGCCGAGGGGACTACGCGGTGATGGCAGCGCGGATCTCGGCGGCGGCGGCACCGACGTCGGACGCGCTGTAGATCGCGCTGCCGGCGACGGCGACCGTCGCACCGGATGCCTGGACGTCCGCGACGGATGCGGCCGTGACGCCACCGGCGACCGAGAACGGGACGCCGGAAGCCTTGCCGTCGTCGAGGAGCGTGGAGAACGTGAAGCCCTCCTCGGCCTGCTCGTCGAGGCCGGCGTGCATCTCGACGAACTCCGCGCCGAGTGCGATGACCTCGCGGGCACGTGCTGCCTTGTCGGCGACACCGATCAGGTCGACGACGACACCCTTGCCATGCTTCTTCGCCGCGGTGACGGCGCCGGCGATCGTGCTGTCACCGGCGACGCCGAGCACGGTCACCAGGTCGGCACCGGCTTCGAACGCGATCCCGGCTTCGAGCTCGCCCGCGTCCATCGTCTTGAGGTCGGCGAACACGGTCTTGTCCGGGTGCGCCTGCTTGATCGCGGTGATCGCGGAGAGCCCGGCGCTCTTGATGAGCGGGGTGCCGAGCTCGAGGATGTCGACGTGCGGAGCGGCCGCGCCGGCGAGCTCGAGGGCGGCTTCGGTGGTCAGGGTGTCCATGGCGAACTGGAGCTGCATGGTGGTGGTGCCTTTCATTCGAGGTTGGCGTGTCGGGGCCAGAGGTCGTCGGCGGACTGCCCGCCGCGGGCCCAGAGCGTGTGGAAGAGCGCGTCGCCGAGGAGGGCGACGGCCTGTTCGAACAGCCCGCCGGCGTACTGCGCGGACGCGGTGCCGGAGCGGTCGGTCTTCGTCGCGGCGGGGAGCACGACGGTCGTCGTCGCGACGGACGACAGCGGGGAGTCCGACGTCGTGGAGA
Organism: Curtobacterium sp. NPDC090217; assembly: GCF_044746705.1. NCBI lineage: Bacteria > Bacillati > Actinomycetota > Actinomycetes > Micrococcales > Microbacteriaceae > Curtobacterium > Curtobacterium sp. NPDC090217. The sequence goes on from NZ_JBIVCR010000001.1 coordinate 430,491, forward strand.
CCGCCACGACCGATGCGCCGACGGATGCCGCGGTGCGTGCCGCCTGCACGATCCCGGTCGTCGTGCCGGAGCCGCTCGCGACGACGAGCAGGTCGCCGGGGCCGATCGCCGGGGTGGTCACCTCGCCGACGACGTGGACGTCGAGCCCGAGGTGCATCAGGCGCATCGCGGTCATCCGGAGTGCGAGCCCGGATCGACCGGCGCCGTGCACGAACACCCGCCTGGCGTCCTCGACGAGCGTGACGAACTGCGCGGTCGCCTCGGGGTCGATCCGCGGCGCGAGGTCGTCGAGCTCACGGAGGACGAGCCCGAAGGACTCGGGGACGGTGGGTTCCTGCATGCCGACGAGCCTGTCGTGCTGAGGCCGATCCCACCGCTCCCCGACACGGCGGGAGTCCCACCCGATCGGGTGGCCCCGTCCTCTCGGGTGGGACCGGTACGTTCGGCCGCGTGGGAGCGACGGATCAGGACGGCACGGATCAGGACGGCACGGATCGGGACGGTACGGAGGCTCGGCTCGGCCCCGCCAGTCGGCGCGCGGCAGCGGAGCACGCCAGGACGGTCGCAGAACAGGCCGACCGGCACGCGCTCACGTTGGAGTCCGTGCTCGCGGTGCTCCGGTCCCCGCGGGTGGGCGACGCCGCTGCCCGGTCGGAGGCCGTCGAGATCGCCTCGGCTGCGCTCGTCGAGCTCCGGACGCTGACCGACCGGCAGCGGAGCACGCTGCTCGAACCCGTCACGGGCGCGTTCTCACGGCTGCGCGCCGACCTGCGTCCCCTCGTCCGGTTCGGCGACCTCGACGTGCAGTTCGTCGAGCCGCCGGCGACCGGCCGCGCGCTGCCCGGCGACGTCGCCCACGCGGCCCGCGCGATCGTCCGCACCGCCGTGCTCGCACTCGTCGACGCCGGCGAGGCCCACCGCGTCCGGATCCAGTGGGACTGCGACGGCCGGAACCTCCTCATGCAGCTCCGCGACGACGGCGCGGGCACCCTGGATGCGCATGACGACACCATGCGGCCGATCGCCGAACGGGTCGTGGCGCTCGACGGGCGGCTCGCGGTCGAGTCGACGCCGGCGTGGGGATCCGTCTTGGACATCTCGCTCCCGCTCGACCCGGCACCCGGCACGGTCGACGTCGCCGACGACACCGACCTCACCCCGCGCGAGCAGGACGTGCTGCGGCTCGTCGCGACGGGGGTGGGCAACCAGGAGATCGCCGACGGTCTCGGAATCAGCGTGAACACGGTGAAGTACCACGTCGCGAACCTGCTCAGGAAGCACGGCGCGAGGACCCGGGCGGAGCTGGCAGCGGCCAGGTCCTAGGGGGTGAAGCGGTACCCCATGCCCGACTCCGTGACGATGTAGCGCGGGGACGACGGGTCCGGTTCGAGCTTCCGCCGCAGCTGCGCGACGTAGAGCCGGAGGTACCCGGAGTCGTTGCCGTGCGACGGTCCCCACACCTCGGTGAGCAGCATCTCCCGCGTCATCAGCCGGTCCGGGTTGGCGATCAGGACCTCGAGCAACCGCCATTCGGTCGGGGTCAGGCGGATCGCCGGGCCCTCCGCCGGCAGGACCTGCTTCGCAACGAGGTCCACCACGAGGCTCCCGATCCGCACCGTCGGACTCGAGTCCGTCGCCGCGGCGGCCGCCGCCTGCCGACGCCCGAGCGCCCGGAGCCTGGCGAGCAGTTCGTCCATCTGGAACGGCTTCGTCACGTAGTCGTCCGCGCCGGCGTCGAGCGCGTCGACCTTGTCGGCGGAGTCCGTCCGCCCGGACAACACCAGCACCGGCACCTGCGACCAGGAGCGGATGCCCTCGAGCACGCCGATCCCGTCGAGCCGCGGCATGCCGAGGTCGAGCATCACGAGGTCCGGCCGCTCGGTGATCACCGCGTCGATCGCGGCGCGGCCGTCCCGGGCGGTGACGACGTCGTACCCGCGCGCCGTCAGCGTCACGCCGAGGGCACGGACGAGCTGCGGGTCGTCGTCCGCGACGAGGACCTTCATCGTGCCTCCACCCCGACGTGCCCGGCGATCGGGAGCCGCACCACCATCGTCAGGCCGCCGCCTGGGGTGTCGTCGGCCTCGATCGTCCCACCCATCCCCTCGGTGAACCCCCGCGCCAGGGCGAGCCCGAGCCCGAGCCCCGTGTCGTTGTCGGTGTCCCCGAGCCGCTGGAACGGCTGGAACACGTCGTCGCGCTGCGCCTCGGGGATCCCGGGTCCGTGGTCGGCGACGCGGAGCTCCACCGACCCGCTGAACGCACTCGCCGCGACGCGCACCGTCGTGCCCGCCGGGCTGTGCCGCACCGCGTTCGCGAGCAGGTTCACGACGACGCGCTGCAGCAGCACCGGGTCGGCGAGCACCGGCGGCAGGTCGCCGGGCAGGTCGAGGTCGACGTCGTCCGGACCGAGCTCCAGCTCGTCGAGTGCCGGCGCGACCACGGTCTCCAACGGGAGGGCGACGGGGGTGACCGCGAGCACTCCCGCCTGCACCCGCGAGACGTCGAGCAGGTCGCCCAACAGCACCGCGAGCTGGCCGAGGCTCTCGTCGGCGGTGGCGAGCAGAGCCTCCCGGTCGGCGTCGGAGAGCCGGATGTCGCTGGCACGGAGCGTCTGCACGCTCGCGCTGGCGGCCGCGATCGGCCGCCGGACGTCGTGGCCGACGGCCGCGAGGATCGCGCTCCTGACCCGGTCCGCCGCGGCGATGCGTTCCGCGTCGACCGCGGTCCTGGTCAGCTCGCGGTGCTCCAGCGCCGCGTCGATCTGCTGCTCCACCACCCGCAGCAACCGGCGCTGGGTCGGGTCGTCCGGTGCGCCGGCGAACTCCAGGACTGCACCGGACGGGAGGCTCGTGGTGGCGTCAGGCACGTCGCCGAACGTCCCAGACGTGGCCGGCACCATGTCCCCCTGGCGGACGCGCAGACCGGTGTAGCCGAACGCCTCGCGGGTCCGCTCGACGAGGGCCTGGAGCGCGTCGTCGCCACGGAGCACGCTGCCGGCGATGCCGATGAGCAGCCCGGACTCGGCCGCGGCACGGCGGGCCGTCCGCGAGCGTCGGGCCGAACGGTCGACGACGAAGCTGACGAGCACGGCGCTGATCACGTACATCACGAGGGCGACGAGGTGCCAGGGCTGCTGCACGGTGACGCGGTACAGCGGCTGGACGAAGAAGTAGTCGAGGCTCAGCCCGGACAGCACCGCGGCGAACACGGCGGGCCACATCCCGCCGACGAGCGCCACGACGAGCACGAGCAGCTGGTACGCGAGGACGTCCACGGTGATCGCGTCGGGGGTCTTGCCGAACGACAGCAGCCAGGTCAGCAGCGGTCCGACGACGAGGGCGAGGCCGAACGCGCTGAGCACACGGCCACGGGACAGGCTGCCGCCGAGCCGCGGGAGCGCGAAGCCACCGCCGGCGCGTTCGTGGGTGACCACGTGCACGTCGATGTCGCCGGACTCGCGGATGACGGTGTTGCCGATGCCGGGGCCGGTGAGCGCGGCGGCAGCCCGCGTGCGCCGGCTGACCCCGATGACGATCTGTGTGGCGTCGATCGACCGCGCGAAGCGGACGAGCGTCGTGGGCACGTCATCGCCCACCACCTGGTGGTACGTCCCGCCGAGCTGCTCGAGCAGTGCACGCTGCGCACCGAGCGCGCCAGGGTGCCGTTCGCGCAGCCCGTCGTTCGTGGTGACGTGCACGGCCGCGAGCTCGCCGCCGGAGGACCTGGCGGCGATCCGGGCCCCGCGACGGAGGAGCGTCTCGCCCTCCGGACCGCCGGTGAGGGCGACGAGGACGCGCTCGCGCGCCTCCCACCGGTGCTCGATGCCGTGCTCGGCCCGGTAGCGCTTCAGGGCGTCGTCGACCTCGTCCGCGAGCCACAGCAGGGCGATCTCCCGGAGCGCGGTGAGGTTGCCGAGGCGGAAGTAGTTCGACAGTGCGGCGTCGATCCTGGCGGCCGGGTACACGAGGCCCTCGGAGAGCCGCTCGCGCAGCGCCTGCGGCGACAGGTCGACGACCTCGATCTGGTCCGCTGCCCGGACGACCGCGTCGGGGACGGTCTCGCGCTGGACGGTCCCGGTGATCTCGTGCACGACGTCACCGAGGGACTGCATGTGCTGGACGTTCACCGTCGAGACCACGTCGATGCCCGCCGCCAGCAGGGCTTCGACGTCCTGCCACCGCTTGTCGTGCCGGCCGCCAGGTGCGTTCGTGTGCGCGAGCTCGTCGACCAGCGCGACGTCGGGGTGACGGGCGATCACGGCGTCGAGGTCCATCTCGTCCAGCTCCACGTCGCGGTGCCGTTCGACCCGGCGGGGGACGACCTCGAGCCCCTCGACGAGGGCGGCCGTGGCGGCGCGGCCGTGGGTCTCCACGACGGCGACGACCACGTCACGGCCCTCGTCGCGGAGCCGGCGTCCCTCCTCGAGCATCGTGAAGGTCTTCCCGACGCCGGGTGCGGCCCCGAGCAGCACCCGCAGCTTGCCTCGCTTCACGCGCTCATCCTCGCATCAGCCGAGCGTCGCGAGGGCGAGGTTCAGCTGCAGGACGTCCACCGCCGGTGCACCGAGGACGCCGAGCTCGCGGGACTCCGTGTGCTCCTCGACGAGCTTCCGCACGTCGTCGTCGCTGAGCCCGCGAGCCGAGGCCACGCGCTGCACCTGCTGGAGCGCGTACTCCGGGCTGATGTCGGGGTCGAGGCCGGAGCCCGACGCCGTCACCGCGTCGGCGGGCACGTCAGACGGGTCGACGTGGTCGGCCGCGGCCACGGCCGCACGGCGGGACTCGATGGCCTTCTCCAAGTCGGGGTTCGACGGCCCGAGGTTCGACCCGGACGAGGCGTTCGCGTCGTACCCCTTGTCGCCGGCGGCGGACGGTCGCGACTGGAACCAGCGGTCGGCCTGCTTCCCGGTGAAGGACTGGCCGATGAGCGACGACCCGACGGGCTTGCCGTCCTGGGACACGATCGAGCCGTTCGCCTGGTCGTGGAAGGCGGCCTGGCCGACGCCCCAGACGGCGAGCGGGTAGGCGATGCCGAGCACCACGGTGGCGAGGAGGGTGAGCCGGACGGCGACGCCGAGCGAGCGGAGGGATGAGCGAGATGTGGTTGCCATGACTAGAACCCCGGGAGGAGACCGACGACGAGGTCGATCAGTTTGATGCCGATGAAGGGGACGATCACGCCGCCGACCCCGTAGAGGAGCAGGTTGCGGCCGAGGATCGACGACGCCGATGCTGCGCGGTACTTGACGCCGCGCAGGGACAGCGGGATGAGCGCCACGATGACGAGCGCGTTGAAGATCACGGCCGACAGGATCGCGGACGACGGGCTGTGCAGCCCCATGACGTTGAGCGCCGCGAGGCCGGGGAACGCCAGCTGGAACATCGCCGGGATGATCGCGAAGTACTTCGCGACGTCGTTCGCGATCGAGAACGTGGTGAGCGCCCCACGGGTGATGAGCAGTTGCTTGCCGATCCGGACGACGTCGATGAGCTTGGTTGGGTCCGAGTCGAGGTCGACCATGTTTCCGGCCTCCTTCGCCGCGGTCGTCCCGGTGTTCATCGCGACGCCGACGTCCGCCTGCGCCAGGGCCGGGGCGTCGTTCGTGCCGTCGCCCGTCATCGCGACGAGGTTCCCGCCGCCCTGCTCCCGCTTGATGAGCGCGAGCTTGTCCTCCGGCGTGGCCTCGGCGAGGAAGTCGTCCACACCGGCCTCGGCCGCGATGGCCTTCGCCGTCCGCGGGTTGTCCCCCGTGATCATCACGGTGCGGATGCCCATGCTCCGCAGCTCGCCGAACCGCTCGCTGAGCCCGTCCTTGACGACGTCCTTGAGGTGCACGACGCCGAGCAGCGACACGACGCCGTCGGCCGAGCGACGCCCGACGACGAGCGGTGTCCCGCCCTGGTCGGAGATCTCCGCGACCGTCGCGTCGATCGCCGCGACGACCCTCCCAACCGGCACGGCCGGCTCGCCGCTGGCGCGTCGATCCGGAACCGGCGGTCGGGGCCCAGCGTCGGGGGTTCCAGCCCAGCCGAGGACTGCCGCAGCGGCGCCCTTCCGGACGGACGACCCGTCCGGCAGGTCCATGCCGGACATCCGGGTCTGCGCGGTGAACGGCACCTCGACGGCCCCGTCCGACGCGTCCACGACGACCCCGGCCTGCGCCGCGAGCTCCACGATCGAGCGGCCCTCGGGCGTGCCGTCCGCAGCACTCGAGCGTGCTGCCGCCTCCATCAGCTCCGCCTCGGTGACGCCGGGCACCGGGACGACCCGCGACGCCCGACGGTTGCCGTACGTGATCGTGCCGGTCTTGTCGAGGAGCAGCGTCGTGATGTCCCCGGCCGCCTCGACCGCACGGCCGGACATCGCGAGGACGTTGTGCTGCACGAGCCGGTCCATGCCCGCGATGCCGATCGCCGAGAGCAGCGCGCCGATCGTCGTCGGGATGAGGCACACGAGCAGGGCGATGAGCACCGGGACGCTGACGTCGGCGCCGACGAGGCCCGCGATGGGCTGCATCGTCAGGCAGACGATGACGAAGACGATCGACAGCGACGCGAGCAGGATGTTCAGCGCGATCTCGTTCGGCGTCTTCTGGCGCGCGGCTCCCTCGACCAACCGGATCATCCGGTCGATGAAGGTCTCACCCGGCGTCGAGGTGATGCGCACGACGATCCGGTCGGACAGCACCGTGGTGCCACCGGTGACGGCGCTGCGGTCACCACCGGACTCCCGGATCACCGGTGCGGACTCACCCGTGACGGCCGACTCGTCGACCGACGCGATCCCGTCGACCACGTCGCCGTCGCCGGGGATCACCTCGCCCGCGACCACGACGACCACGTCCCCCTTCGCGAGGTCGACGGATGCGATCTCCTCCGTGTCCGCGGCGAGCGCCGACGGGGCGGACGTGTCGTACCCGAGGACGCGGCGAGCCGTGGTGGTCGAGCGCGTCTTCCGCAGCGCCTCCGCCTGTGCCTTGCCGCGCCCCTCGGCGACGGACTCCGCCAGGTTCGCGAACACGACGGTCAGCCAGAGCCAGACCGCGATGGCGATCGTGAACGCGGACGGCTCGACGACGGCCGCCGCCGTGGTGAGGGCTGCGCCCACCTCCACGATGAACATGACGGGGTTCCGCCACATGAGCCGCGGATCGAGCTTCCGGAGTGCGCCCGGGAGGCCCGACACCAGTTGCCGGGGTCCGAATGCGGACCGGCGCGTGGCCGGTTCCGAGGTGGTGTGCGACTCCGGTACGGAGGTCACGGATGTCATGACAGTCCTTCTGCGAGGGGGCCCAGTGCGAGCACCGGGAAGTAGGTGAGTGCGGTGACGATGACGGCGACGCCGCCGAGCAGGCCGATGAAGAGCGGCCGGTGGGTGGGGAGCGTGCCGGCGGTCGCCGGGACCTTCTCCTGGGACGCGAGCGAGCCGGCGAGCGCCAGGACGAAGGCGATCGGCACGAAGCGGCCGAGCAGCATCGCGACGCCGAGAGCGGTGTTCATCCAGGTGGTGTTCGCGGTGAACCCGCCGAACGCCGAGCCGTTGTTGTTGCCGGCACTGGTGAACGCGTAGAGCAGCTCGGACAGCCCGTGGTTGCCGGGGTTGAACAGCGAGGTGCCGATCGTCTGTTCGCGGACGCCGGGGATGACGAGCGAGAGCCCGGTCCCGAGGAGCACGACCGTCGGCGTGACGAGGATGTACAGCGCGGCGTAGGTCATCTCGCGGGCGCGGATCTTCTTGCCGAGGTACTCCGGCGTCCGCCCGACGAGCAGCCCGCCGATGAACACCGTGATCACGGCGAGGACGAGCATGCCGTAGAGACCGGAGCCGACCCCGCCCGGGGTGACCTCGCCGAGCATCATGTTGACGAGAGCCATCAGCCCGCCGACCGGGGTGAAGCTGTCGAACATGCCGTTCACCGCCCCGGTCGAGGTGGCCGTCGACGTCGTGCCGAAGAGCGTCGTGCCGAGGATCCCGAACCGGACCTCCTTGCCCTCCATCGCAGCGCCTGCCGCCTGCGTGGCCGATCCACCGCCGGCGAGCTCGGCGATGGACATCACCGAGAGCGAGACGAGGAACAGGACGCCCATCACGACGAGGATCGCGCGACCCTGGCGGCGGTCGCCGACCATCGTGCCGAACGTCCGGGGCAGGCTGAACGGGATGACGAGCATCAGGAACACCTCGACGAGGCTCGTCCACGCGTTCGGGTTCTCGAACGGGTGCGCCGAGTTCGCGTTGAAGTAGCCGCCGCCGTTCGTGCCGAGGAGCTTGATCGCCTCCTGCGACGCGACGAAGCCGTCCGGGATGTGCTGCGTCCCGCCGACGAGCGTCGTGACGTCGGTGCCGCTCCCCCACGACTGGATGACGCCACCCGCCACGAGCACGATCGCGAACACGAAGGACAGCGGCAGGAGCAGCCGGCCGGTCCCCCGGACGACGTCCACCCAGACGTTGCCGATCGTGCCCGAGCGTCGGCGGGCGAACCCGCGGACGAGGGCGACCGCCACGGCGAGCCCGACGGCTGCCGACAGGAAGTTCTGCACCGCGAGGCCGGCCATCTGGACCGAGGAGCCGAGCGTCGCCTCCGGCGAGTACGACTGCCAGTTCGTGTTCGTGACGAACGACACCGCCGTGTTGAAGGACAGCGCCCATCCGACGTTCGGCAGCCCGAGCGAACCAGGCAGCACCGACTGGATGCGCTGCAGGACGATGATGACGACGATCCCGACGGCACTGAACAGCAGCACGCCGCGCAGGTACGCGCGGGACGACTGCTCGGCGTCCGGGTCGACCCCGATCACCCGGTACACGAGTCGTTCGACCCGGCCGTGGTGGGTGGACGTGAAGACCCGCGCCATCCAGTCACCCAGCGGGCGGTGGCAGACGGCGAGCAGCAGGACGAGCACGGCGACCTGGGCGATGCCCGCCCAGGTCGTTGCCGCGCTGCCCATCAGAACTGTTCTGGACGCACGAGCGCCCAGACGAGGTAGACGACCGCGGCGATGCCGAGGACGGCGGCGGCGATGGTGATGCCGAGCACGAGGACTCCTGGAGATCTGGAGGTCCGCGACCGGTGCCGTGGACCGCACCGTGTGTGGTGCCGGATCCGATGCTGGATCCGGAACCGGGCCTCCAGGCCGTTCCTAACGCGCTCCTAACGGCCCGCGGCGCGACGCATGCGCCCCGCTAACGTCAGCGCTGCATCCCGGAGCGCTCGCGGGCCCTCGATGGAGAAGCCCGCGTCGAAGCCGGCGAACCGAGCGGCCAAGGCCGTCCACGACCACGAGCCGATCGTCAGCCGGCACCGGTCGCCATCGAGCTCCTCGAGCACCGCGTCCGCGTCGAGGTACGGCGCGATCGACCGCGCCGGCACCTCGAGGACAGCTGTGCCGGTGCACGGCCACACGTCGGCGCCGTCGGAACCCTTGAACCGGGCCGCGAGGAACGCCGCCGGGTCGCCGCCCGGGATCGCACGCGGGACGAACCGGAGGCCCGTCGGGGTCCGCGGGTGCATCCGGTCGATGCGGTAGGTGCGCCAGTCGTCGTGCTCGGGCTCCCACGCCAGCAGGTACCACCGGCCGTTCCTGGCGACGACCGCGTGCGGCTCGACCCGTCGCGACGGGCGGCCGTGCTGGTCGCCGCCCCACGCGGAGTCGTAGTCGAAGCGGAGCACCTGCCGGGTGCGCACGGCGTCGGAGACCGCGACGAGCACCCCGGGGTCGACCGTCGTCGTGCCGGGGGTCGTCACCACGTCCACGGAGTCGATCCGGTGCCGCAGGCGCGAGGGCATCACCTGTCGGACGGCCCCCAGTGCCCGCGCTGCCGCCTCGGCGATGTCTGCGCCGGACGCCGGTGCGACGGCGAGCGCGAGGGCGATCGCCACGGCCTGCTCGTCGTCGAAGAGCAGCGGCGGGAGTTCCGATCCGGCGGACAGCCGGTAGCCGCCGGTCGGCCCGCGGAGCGCCTCGACCCGGTAGCCGAGCTCCCGGAGCCGATCGACGTCACGACGGACGGTTCGCGGGCTGACCTCGAGCCGTTCGGCCAGGACGTCACCCGGCCAGTCCCGGTGCACCTGCAGCAGGGAGAGGAGCGCGAGCATGCGCGAGGACGGTCCGGACACGCATCAAGTATCCGTCGAGAAGCGGACACGATCTGACCGCATTGCCGAGCAGACTCACTCCCATGACGATCACAACCACTCCGCACCTCAACTTCGACGGCGACGCCCGCGAGGCCCTCGACTTCTACGCGAAGGCCCTCGGCACCGAGCCGGCGGCCATGACCTACGGTGCGATGGGCGCCACCGACGACCCGGCGTGGGCCAACCGGATCGTCTGGGGCCAGGTCCAGACGGCGAGCGGCATCCGCGTGATGGCGTTCGACGTGTGGCCAGGGCAGCCCTACGACCAGGGCACGAACGCCTTCTACGTGTACCTGAGCGGCACGGACGCTGAGGAGATCACTGCTGCGTGGGAGGGGCTCTCCGACGGCGCCGAGATCCGGCAGCCGTTCGGTCCCGCCGCGTGGTCGCCCCTCGCCGGGCAGCTCCGCGACAAGTTCGGCGTGATCTGGGCCCTCGACGTGGCCCCGGAGTCCACCGACCACTGAGCGACGCCTGCGTCGGCATACTGGGCGGATGGGGGACACGACCACCGCTGCACAGCAGGCCAGGAAACGGAAGCTCCGCGGACGACGAGAGCTCCGGAAGAACCTGCGGCAGCAACTGGACTGGCGCGGTCGACCCGTTCCGCCGCTCGGCTGGTACATCGCCGCGCTGGCCGTCGCCTGCGGCATCGCCTACGGCGTCCTGCACGACCGCGGCGACGCTGATCCATCCGGGATCGGCGTCGTCGTGGCCGGTGCCGCCGCCGGAGTGCTCTGGGGCGCGGTGGTCATGGCCGTCGCGCCGCCGATCATCGCCGTCCCGGTGATCGTGGTGGGGATCTTCGTGTTCGGGCCGCTGTTCGGCCCTGCGTACCCGAGCGCACTCTCCGCGTGGATCACCAGCACGGTCGCCGGCTGGTTCGTCGGCATCGCGATCCGGTACCGCACCGTCGGACGCCGTCGACCGCCCCCGGCACAGCCGCTCGTCGACCGCACCCGTCCGCGCCGGAAGGCCCCGATCGGCAAGTCGGAGCGGAGCAGCCTGGTGTCGTCGGCGATCGCGGGCGTCGGGTTCCTCGCCCTCCCGGTGCTGCTGTTCGTCGTCCCCACTCCCCGGTTCCTCACCGGGTGGCTGTTGCTCGCCGGGTTGGCGCTCGCGTGGGCGATCCCGACTGGATGGTGGAGCGCGAGGGCGCAGAGTCACCACGCTGTCGGTGGTGCACCGTTGCAGGCAGCGACCTGGGGCGTCTTGTTCAACGCATGGGGTGCGGCCGGTGCGCACGGCATGCCGTTCGCACTCACCGCGGGGCTGGGCGGCGTCGCCATCGGCTTCGTTCTGCGCCGGCTCTGGGAGGCCCGGGTCGGCCGCTACCCCCGGCAGCGACCGGCTCCGTGAACCGGATTCGTCACCTCGCGGAACGGGAACCTGTCTCCGGCGCCCAGGTCGACACCGTCACGGCGGCGGTGACCGTCTTCGGGGCGAAGACCGCGTCGGGAGCGACGTGGTGGTGGCTCGGGCCCATGTGCACGACGTCGTGGACGTCCTCGGCGGACAGGTCCATCGTCCAGGTCAGGTCCTCGGACGAGCGCAGCACGAACGACGGCGTGAGCGAATCGTGCAACCGCCGTTCCTTCTCGGGGTCGACGCTGATCGTCGCCTCGGCGAGTTCGGCCAGGTGCCCGGTGCGTGGCGTGACGACGACGAGCACGCCGTCCTCGTGCAGGACCCGGGCGTACTCGCGCTGGTTCCGCGGGGCGAACACGTCGAGGACGACCGCGGAAGCGCCGTCGACGATCGGCAGCCGCTCCGTGACGTCACCGACCACTGCGCCCGCCACCACGGACATGCGAGCCGCCCGTCGGATCGCGACGGGCGACAGGTCCAACGCCACCCCGAGCCTCCCGTCCGCCGCGCGCAGCGCATGGGCCAGGTAGGTCCCCGGACCGGAACCGACGTCGAGGACGATGCCGGGTGCGGCGGCGGACGCGACCACCGCGGCGAGCGCCCGCTCGACCGGTGCGTAGTGCCCGCGACCCAGGAACCGGATGCGGGCGTCGACCATCTCCGGCGTGTCCGCGGTGAGCGCGCGGCGCTTCGTCGGCAGGAGCGTCAGGTGGCCCTGCTTCGCCTCGTCGAAGCGGTGCCCGTTCGTGCAGCCGGCCTGGCCCGCCCCCGTCCGCGACAGCGGCTCGGTGCACACGGGGCAGGCGAGCACGGGGAGCAGGTCGTCACGCACGCCGTCCAGCGTACGGGCGTCGGTAGCCTGGCCGGATGTCGCTGCAGCAGCTCTTCGGTCTCGACGGACGCACCGCACTCGTCACCGGCGGCAGCTCGGGCATCGGGCGGGCGATCGCCGGGGCGCTGGCCGACGCCGGAGCCCACGTGCTCGTCGCTGCCCGGACGGCGGCGACCATCGACGAGGCCGTCGCGGAGGTCCGCGCGGCAGGAGGCGCCGCCGACGGCGTCGTCGCGGACCTGTCGACCCGCGGCGGAGCACACGCGCTCGCCGATGTCGTCGGGGACGTCGACGTCCTCGTCAACTCCGCGGGGATCAACCTGCGGCCACCGATGCCCGACCTCGACGAGGACACGTGGGACACCACGATGGCCGTGAACCTCGATGCCCCGTTCGTTCTCGGGCAGCGCCTCGCGCCCGGCATGGCGGCGCGCGGGTACGGCCGGATCATCGGCATCAGCTCGCAGCAGGCCCACCGCCCCTTCGCCGCCAGCGGCGCGTACGGGGTCTCCAAGGCCGGGCTGGAGGCACTGGCCAGGTCCCAGGCAGAAGCCTGGTCCGGGCAGGGGGTCACCTCGAACGTCCTCGTGCCCGGGTTCGTGCAGACGCCGCTGAACCGACGGCTCAGCTCGGACCCGGCGACCGTCGAGCGCCTGGCAGCGCGCACGCTCGTCGGACGGAACGGCCTGGCCTCGGACTTCGCGGCGGCGGCGGTCTTTCTCGCCGGGCCCGGGTCTGCCTACGTCACGGGGCAGTCGATCGCCGTCGACGGCGGCTTCTCCGTCCACTAGAACGTGTCTCGTCGTGGGTCGCGAGCGCGCGGGCGATGAGTAGGTTTGTTCCGTGGATTGGCGTGGAGACCGCATCGGAGCGGCACATCGCGGCGAGAACCCGACAGTACTGGCCGAGCTTACCGGCGGCTTCGCGGTCATCGGGGACGCGCAGTTCCTTCCCGGCTACTGCGTGCTGCTCGGGAAGGATCCATCGGTCACCGCCCTCGCCGACATGCCCCGAGGTGACCGAGTGCAGTTCCTGGCGGATGCCGATCTGCTCGCCACCGCTGTCGAGCGCGCATGCCGGGCGATCGACCCGGCGTTCCGACGGGTGAATCTCGACGTGCTCGGCAACGCGGACGCGTTCGTCCACGCCCACATCTGGCCGCGGTACGAATGGGAGCCTCCGTCGTTGGTGACCCGTCCGGTCTGGCTCTACGAGCCCGATCGGTGGCTCGACCCTCGGACCGCGCTCGGCACCGAACACGCCGGACTGCGCGCGCGCATCACGACTGAGCTCGATGTCCTCGCGAACGCTGACACGGTGCGCATCAGCGGATGACGTCGGTCAGGTGGCGCCTCGACGCGACCACGGCGCTGCCGACGGCGGCTTCTCCGTCCACTAGTTTCGGCTCATGGCCGTCATCCACAACGCCGAACTCCGTCCGTCGAAGACCGAGGCGATCGGCGGGTGGCTGCCCGATCAGCCGTGGAGCGGGGTCGAACCCGGCGCCGAGGTCGTCGTCGACGGGCGCTTCCGGTTCGACGACCCGGACGGCGAGGTCGGCGTGGAGACGTACCTCGTGCACGTCGGGGAGGGCCCGGTCCTGCACGTGCCGCTCACCTACCGCGGCGCCCCGCTCGCCGGCGCGTCTGACTTCCTGATCACCGAGATGGACCACTCCGTGCTCGGTCGACGCTGGGTGTACGACGCCGCGGGCGACCCCGTGTACGCGGACGTCCTCCGTCGTGCGATCGCCACCGGCGGGCATGAGGCCCGCCTGGAGGCAGCCGTCGCGTCCGACGCCCCGCCGCCGTCGCTCGGGTCGGCGGTCGGCAGTGGCTCCGCATCGTCGTCGCCGACGGTGCACGTGGCCTCGCCGACGACCGACGGCGCGCTGACCTCGATCGGGGACCTCGTCATCGTGCGGGTCGTCGGGACGCCCCTGCCCGACGGTGAGACGCTCACGGCGACCTGGGCCGGCTCGGAACCCACCGTCGTGGCGACCCTGCGCGCCTGAGAGGTACGGCCAGGACCTCGTTGTCCGCGCCGGGTCCTGGCAGGATCGAGGACGTGAAGACACTGGAGTTGCCACAGACGGACCTCACCGCATCCGACGTCATCGTCGGCCTGATGCGGATCAACGACATGAGCGACGAGGACATCCGCTCGCTCTACACGGCCTCGCGCGACGCGGGCGTGACGATGTTCGACCACGCCGCGGTCTACGGCGGGTGGCACGGCTGCGAGGAGCGCTTCGGTGCCGCGGTCACGCTGTCATCGTCCGAGCGTGCCGCCATCCAGCTGCAGACGAAGGTCGGCATCCGCCCGACGGACCACGGCGCGTACTTCGACTTCTCGTACGACCACATCATGGAGTCCGTGGAGGAGTCGCTCGCGGCGCTCCGCACGGACTACATCGACGTCCTGCTGCTGCACCGCCCCGACGCCCTCGTCGAGCCGGAAGAGGTCGCGAAGGCGTTCGACGAGTTGCACACCGCCGGCAAGGTCCACCACTTCGGCGTCTCGAACCACACCCCCGGGCAGGTCGAGCTCCTGAAGAAGTTCGTCACGCGGCCGCTCGCCTTCAACCAGGTGCAGCTGAGCATCACGCACGCGAACGTCATCACGCAGGGCCTCGCGGCGAACATGGGCGGCCTGGACCAGTCGATCGACCGCGACAACGACATCCTCAACTACTCTCGCCTGCACGACATCACCCCGCAGGCCTGGTCGCCGTTCCAGAAGGGCTTCTTCGACGGGGTCTTCCTCGGCGACCGCGAGCAGTACGCGGAGCTCAATGACGTGCTCAGGGAGCTCGCATCGGCGCACGGGGTCACCCCGACGGGCATCGCCGTCGCGTGGATCACCCGGCACCCCGCGCACTTCCAGGTCGTCCTCGGCACGACGAACCCGCAGCGCGTGCGGGACTCGGCCGCCGGCTCGGACGTCGAGCTCTCGCGCGAGGAGTGGTACCGCGTCCTGACCGCCGCCGGGCACACCGTTCCCTGAACCACCTGTTCCCTGAACCACCTGCGAACGGGCAGGGTGGGATCGTGCTCGACGATCTCACCCTGCCCGTTCCGCTGTCCGCTCACGCCGGCTCGTTCACGCTGCGCTCCGCGGTGCCCGACGACCTCGACGCGCTGATGGCGCTGCTGTCGGACGACCCGATCAGCGCCGCGCGCGGGGACGTCGCCGCTGCGGGTGACCGGGAGGCCTACGCTGCCGCTCTCCTCGCGATCGTCGAGGACCCCGCGAACGTGCTGCTCGTCGTCGTCGACGCGGCGGGCTCGGTCGTGGGGACGATGCAGCTCACCCGGATCCCCGGCATGGCCCGGCGGGGATCGACCCGGCTGCTCGTCGAGGCCGTGCGCGTCTCGTCCGCCCTCCGGTCGAGCGGCATCGGGAGCGCCATGATGCGATGGGTGACCGACGTCGCCGCACCCGCGCTCGGCACGTCCCTCGTGCAGCTGACGTCCGACGCCGCACGCACGGACGCCCACCGGTTCTACGAGCGCCTCGGCTTCACGGGCTCCCACGTCGGTTTCAAGTACCGCGTCGAGCCGTCCTGAGCAGCATGAGCGGCGCCCCAAGCTCCGACCGGGGTTGCACCCCCTGGCGAACATCGCACCCCGTCACGACGGAGTGCGATGTTCGTGTGCGGGTGCGATCACCGCAGAGTTCTGCTACTCCGGGTCGGACGGAGACGGACCCGGGATCGGGGCGAGGAACAGGGACGGCGCAGCCGGGTCGGCAGCGGCACCGCTGACGACCTCGACCTCGATGTCCAGCCCGTGCGCCGGGTCCTCGTCGAGCTCGAGGCCGTTCTCGGACACCTGGTCTTCGGGGATGGCGCGGCCCTGCGAGGGATCGAACGCGCTGCTCATCGACATGGGACGAGCATGCCCGTCCCGCATGAGCAGCGCCTCAGAGCCGCCCGTCGGCAGCCATGAGTTCCAGCTGGGTCAGCTCCACGTCCGTTCCGGCGGTGAACGCGAACGACGCCCCACCGCCGGTGATCGGGAACACCCGGGTCTGGCCTGCCCACTCGAACACGGCGTCGGTGACGTCGACCGAGGACGACCCGAGCGCGACCTGCCACGAGTAGGTCCCCGGCGCCGCTGCGGTCACCGTGTAGAGCGACGCCGACTCGATCGACACGTCGAACGACACGGTCGTCCCCGCGGCGAGCGCCGTCACCGTCCGTCCGGTGTCGTCCGTCAGCGCAGACGACCGCACGGGGAGGACGTCCGTCGGGGTGTCGCGGTAGCCGTGCACGTCGGACGCCGAGACGGGGCGCGTGTCCGACGCCCAACCGGTGGGCGTCTCGGACAGCTCGACGACGATCGACGATGCGCCGACCACGACCGCGTGCGGGATGCTGACGGACGTCCAGGGCGAGCCGTCGACGGTGACCGAGGCGACGAACCGACCAGCGCGAGTGGTCTCGATGACGGTGGACGAGCCTCCCGGGGGTCGCAGCACCGCGCGCCGGACCGACGGCGGCACGATCACGTAGGAACCACTGGCCGGTGCCAACGGGTACAGGCCGATGGTGGCGAAGACGTACCAGGCGCTCATCTCGCCGTTGTCCTCGTCGCCCGGGTAGCCCTGCCCGAGGTCGGAGCCGACGAAGAGCCGGTCGAGTGCCTCGCGGACGACGCGGTGGGCGTCGTCGTGGCGCCCGGTGAACATCGGGAAGAACGGGATGTGGTGCGCCGGCTGGTTCGACAGCCCGAGCATGCCGATCCGGACGTCGCGGGCCTCGGTCATCTCGTGGATCGGGACGCCGTAGTGTCCGGCTCGGTCGGTCGCGCCGGTCTCCTGCGTCGCGAAGAACCGGTCGATCGCGGCGTCGAAGCCCTCCGGCCCGCCGTGCAGGTCGACGATGCCGGCGCCGTCGTGCGGGGCGGTGAACATCGTGCCCCAGGCGTTCGTCTCGGTGTAGTCGCCGCCCCACTGGTCCGGGTCGTAGCCCTCGCCCTCGCGCCACCGCCCGTCGGGCGTCCGCCCGATGAAGAACCCGCGGCGACGGTCGAACACGTTCCGGTACTGCAAGGACCGACGGGCGAGCCACTCCGCCTCTGCCGTGTACCGCTCGCGTTCCGCGGCGTCGGTGGTCCGGTCCGCCAGGGCGGTCGCCATGACCGAGACGCTCCAGTCGTTGATCGCGGCGTCGAGGGTCCAGGACATCCCCTCGGAGGTGTCGGTGTCGACGTGGCCGCGGAAGGCACCCGGGAGGCTCCCCTTCCGTCCGACACGCTCGTCACGCGGCGGGACGGTCGCGTTCTTCACGGCGCTCCGGTACGCCTGCTCCAGGTCGAACCCGTCGACACCCTTCGACAGCAGGTCCCCGAAGACGGTGTCGCTCGTCGTGCCGGTCATGCAGTCCTCAGCGCCGGGGGCGCTCCACCGCGGGGTCCAGCCGCCGTCGTGGAAGTGCTGGACGAAGCCCTGCGCGAGCTCGCCAGCGGTGTCCGGGGTGAGGAGCCCGAGGAGCGGCCACGCGGTGCGGTAGGTGTCCCAGAAGCCGTTCGTGGTGGTCATCGCACCGTCGACGATCTCCGGCCCCGGCTCGTCGCGGATCGGTTCGGCGAGGACGTCGCCGTACGGGGAGCGGTAGTGCGGCGCACCCGTCAGGGCCGTCTCACCGGCGCGGTTCGGGTAGAGGAACAACCGGTAGAGGCCCGAGTAGATCGAGGTCAGCTGGTCCTCGGTGGCACCGTCGACGTCGAGCGTCGCGAGCTTCTCGTCCCACTCCCGCTCGGCCCGCTCGCGCATCGCGTCGAAGGGACCGGCGGCGTCGAGGTTCGCGCGGGCGTCCTCGTACGAGACCGTCGAGATGCCGAGGAGCACGTCGGTGTCCCCCTCGACGGCGATCCAGCCGCGGAGCTGCTGGTCCGTGGTGGTCGTGTGGTCCGCCGTCGCGCCGGGCACCCGGACGTGCACGAAGTGCGGGGGCGTGCCGGGTCGATCGTCGAGGTGCGCCTCCACGATCGCGGTGCCGTGCTCGATGCGCACGGTGGACTCGAGCACCCGGCCGTGGTGGTCGAGCACGATGCTCCTCGTGCCGGTGAAGCGGAAGCCCAGGGCGAACTCGCCTGGGGTCATCTCCGCGGTGACGCCGTGCTCGAGCGCCACACGGTAGCGGTGCGGGCCGTCGAGCTCGTCGTCGTGGGCGAACGCCAGTGCCCGTGCGACACGGTCGACGTCCGGCGACCCGAGCGGGGACGGCATCACCTGGAAGACCCCGCGGTCCCCCATCCACGGCGACGGGATGTGGCTCGTGGCGAAGGCCTGGATCGCGGGGCGGTTGTCGCTCGCCCGGTTGTGCTCCTGGTACGCGTACGGCCACCGGTTGCTCGCCGCGTCGGTCATCGGCAGCCCGAACACGCCGCCGTGCGGGAGCCCGACGAGCGGGGCGTTGTTGCCGCGGGAGAACCGGGAGGACGCCTGCGTGCCGCGGGTCGTGCGGACGTGGTCGAGGGGGCGGGACGCCGAGGGACGCCGAGGCTGCTCGATCCGGACGTCGTCGAGCCACCCACGGAGCCCGGTGACCGGCGCGCCGGAGCCGAGCCGGGCCTCCAGGCGGTCGACGGCCCGACCCGCGAACGGCGTGAGGTCCACCGCCCGACGGTTCCACTGGTCGACCCAGGCCTTGCGGGCGGTGTCCTGCGCCTCCGGGGTCAGCGCGTCGCCGTACTGGTCCGCTGCCTGCTCGCTGAGCCGGGTGCCGTCGTCGAAGACGATGTCGAGCGTGAACGCCGTGGCGTCCCAGAAGTGGTCGAGGTCCTGTTCCTCGGGCTCTGACCCGCCGTCCGGGAGGGTCCGCTCGGGGAACCACACCCACGAGAGCTCGTCGCCGGACTCGATCGTCCGCCCGGCGAACCCGGGCACGATCGCTTCCGGCTCGTCCACCAGGAACGCCTCGAGGGACGTGAAGCCGACACCGTTCTTCGCGGCGACGGCCGTCGTCGGGCCACCGCTCCGTTGCAGTTCTCGCACGCTCCCACCCTATTTGCTCCAGCGGATGGACGAAACCCGTTGCCGCCGGCGCGCGCGTCTCGCGCTCAGGCGTCGGCGATCCGGGCGAGCCAGTCGCGCATCAGCGCCCGCTCCGACGGCGACAGGGCGGCGAGCGCGTCGTCATCAGCGGCGAGCTGCACCGCCGCGGCGTGCGACCCGTGATCGACCTCCGGCGCCGCCGTCAGGATCGCGAACGCCAGCGCATCCCACGCCGCAGCGACGAGCGCCGGGTCACGCTCCTCGGCCGGCGTGCCGATCAGGTCGAGGACGACGCCGACCCCGATGGCGTGCACGAGCGACACCGCGCGAGGCTCGGGGACCCGGAGCCGTCCGGCGAGCGCCACGCGGTGGATGCGCTCACGGAGGACCGCGATCCCCTGGTCCTCGGTCGTCGAGTGCGAGCGCAGCGGGTCCGAGAACAGCGCCGTCAGCCCGGGGTTGGCGAGCCCGAACGCGATGTGTGCGTCGAACGAGTCGCGGAGGTGCTCGACGGGGTCGACGTCGTCCGGAACCGTCTTGCCGGCGACGTATGCGGCGAAGACACGGTCGGCGACGGCCTCGAGCAGACCGTCCTTGTCGCCGAACTGTCGGTAGATCGTCGGCGCCTGCACCCCGGCCGCGGCCGCGACGGCTCGTGTGGTGACCCCGGCCGGCCCGACGTCGGCGAGCAGATCGGCGGCGGCGTCGACGATGCGATCACGGACGGAGTCGGTCATGGATCAACGATAACGGATGCTTGTTAGCGCTGTGTTTACAGTGTTACGCTCTCGGCGTTTCCAACGATAACGAAGGGTTGTCCCCATGATCATCGTCACCGGCGCCACCGGAGCACTCGGCTCCGCCACCGTCCGCGCACTGCTCGACCGCATGCCGGCGGACCAGATCGGCGTCAGCGTCCGCGACACCGCCAAGGCCGCCGACCTCGCCGCGAGGGGCGTGCGCGTCCGGACGGGTGACTTCGCCGACCCCGCATCGCTGGCCCGCGCCTTCGAGGGCGCCGACCGCGTGCTCGTCGTCTCCGGCTCGACGCTCGGGCCCGACGGCGTCGCCATGCACGCGGCAGCCGCTCGGGCTGCGGCGGACGCCGGCGCCGAACGCGTCTTCTACACGGCCCACCAGAACACCAAGGCAGACTCGCCCGTCGCGTTCTCGGTCGACCACGCCCACACCGAGGCCGCACTCGCCGAGATCGGCACGCCGTGGACCTCGCTCCGCAACGGCTTCTACGCGCACACCGTCGGCTGGCTCATCGCCGGCGCCACGGAGACGGGCGAGTTGCTCCTGCCCGAGGACGGCCCGATCTCGTGGACCGCTCGCGAGGACCTGGCCCTCGCGGACGCGGTCCTGCTCACCGACGGCCCGACGTTCGACGGGCCGACACCAGCACTCACGGCGGCCGAGGCCGTGACCTTCGAGGACGTCGCCCGGACCCTGTCCGAGGTCACCGGCACGACCGTCCGCCGCACCGTGATCGCCGACGACGAGTGGCTCGCCCGGCAGACCGCCGCCGGCATGCCCGACGCCGCGGCGCAGATGATGCTCGGCATGTTCCGCGGCGCCCGTGCCGGCGAGTTCGACGAGGTCGACCCACTGCTCGCCCAGCTGCTCGGCCGCGAGCCGGTGTCGATCAGGGCGATCATCGAGCGCACGCTGGCCTGACGCCGGCCCGTCAGCCCTTGTCGTGGCCGGGGGCGTTCTCGGAGTTGCCGGGGCCGCTGTTGCTGAGCGGGGTCTGCACCGGGAGCGTGGGCTGCACCGACGGCTCCGGCCCGTTCGAGGGCTCGGTGGGCTGCGACGGTTCGACCGGCTGCGAGGGCTCCGGTTCGACGGGCTCGGAC
The DNA here is from genome assembly GCF_044746705.1 of Curtobacterium sp. NPDC090217. Lineage (NCBI taxonomy): Bacteria > Bacillati > Actinomycetota > Actinomycetes > Micrococcales > Microbacteriaceae > Curtobacterium > Curtobacterium sp. NPDC090217. The sequence continues at coordinate 451,696 of NZ_JBIVCR010000001.1, forward strand.
GGCTGGGGCTGCACGGGCTCCTGCGACGGCTGCTCCTCGGGCTGCGACGGCTCGTCGCTCGGCTGCTCGGTCGGCGCCGTCGAGCTCGACTCCGTCGGCGCGGGCGTCTCGTCGCCCCCGCCGAGCGCGAGCACCGCGGCCACGATGCCGGCGAGCACGAGCACCCCGACGATCACGAGCGTGATCACCAGGCCGCGACGGCGCTTCTCCACCGGGGGCTCCGACGACACGGGTGGGGCCGACACGGGTGCGCCGCCTCCGCCGGTCGGACCACCCGATCCGCGCTGTGCGCCGAGCACGGTGGTCGCCACGTCGTCCGGACCAGACGGACTGGAGGCCGTGCTCGCCGGCAGCACGCGCGTCGCGTCGTCCGCGGGCCGGCTCGCGGGCATCGCCTGCGTCGCGACGTCGGCCTGCGCCGCTCGCGCGGTCTCGGCCCCAGCGACAGCGCCGGCCACTCCGGCGGCCGCAGCCGCCGCCGTCAGGGTGCCAGGGCCTCCAGGCAGGAGCTGGGTGGCGGGCGCTCCGTCGTCGTACGAGAGTGCGCGCAGTCGTTCGGCCGCCTCGGTGGCGGACGGCCGCTCGGCCGGGTCGGTCGCCGTCATGACGTGCAGGAGCACGCGCCAGGCCGTGGGCAGGGCGGGGTCGATCTCCGGCGAGCGCGTGAGCCGCGCGGTGGCGGACTCGACGGCGCTGCCGGGGAAGGGCATGCGACCCGACAGGCACTCCAGGAGCACGAGTCCGAGCGAGTAGACGTCGGACTTCCCGCTGATCCCCTGGGCGGTCACCTGCTCCGGTGCCAGGTAGGCGGCCGTCCCCATGACTGTGCCGGTCCCGGTGACCCGGGCGGCGTCGCGGAGCAGCGCGATGCCGAAGTCGGCGAGCTTGACGTGCGAGCCGTCGGCTTCGAGGAGCACGTTCGCGGGCTTCACGTCGCGGTGCACGATGCCCTGCGCGTGCACGGCGGCGAGGCCGTCAGCGACCTGGGCGCCGACGCGGGCGGTGGTGGGACGGTCGAGGGGCCCTTCGCGGAGCCGCGTGGCGAGGTCGCTGCCGGGGACGAGCTCCATCACGAGGTACGAGTCGCCGTCGGCATCGTCGAGGGCCGCGTCGTACAGCGTGACGAGCGCCGGGCTCCTGAGGCCCGCGAGGACCTGGATCTCCGCCTCGGCACGCGCCCGCTCCCCGTGGTCGACGGGGCCCATCCGGAACACCTTGACCGCGACCTCGCGGCCGAGCTGCTCGTCGACCGCGCGGTACACGGACGCCATCCCACCGTGACCGAGCGTGCCCGTGACCCGGTACCTGCCGCCGAAGAGCCGTTCTTCCATGCCGGGCAACCTATCGGCTGTTCCTGACGGACGGGGTGACTCCGGCTGCCCGGAGCCACCCCGCTGACCTACAGCAACCGCAGGATCGCACCCGCGAGGGTCGCGAGTGCCGTCAACAGCCCGAGGATCTCGAGCACGAGGACGAACCGCCCACGATCGCCGTCACGATGCCGATGTCTCGCCATCGCCGGCCTCCATTCCCAGGGCAGGAGACCGCGGTCCGAGCTCCCCTACCGGATGGCCGGAGGGTCGCGTACACTCGAACACCGAGGCGGTTCGAGTTACTACGCAACTCAGACCACTGACCTCTTCACGAGGTGAGATCAGCCCCCGGTTGCTGCCGGGGGCTTTTCTCGTGCTTCTTCGAGTTCGACCGGGCTTCGCCTGGATTCCCGGCCGACCCCTTGATCCTCGCGCGATCCGCGAGCGCTCACGAAGCCCTGTGGATATCGCCGGGGCCGCGGTGGACGGCGGTGAGGTACAGCCGGTGGGCGGTGATCACGAGCGCGAGCCACGCCAGCCCGAGGGCCCACGCCGCGAGCACGTCGGTCAGCCAGTGGTGCCCCAGGTACACGCGCGACAGCCCGATCGACACGACGAACACCGCACCGAGGACCACCGTCCAGACCCGGGTCACGCGCCGGGACGCACGGAGCAGCAGCAGGTACACGATCGTGCCGACGACGACCGTCGCGTTCAGGGTGTGCCCGGACGGGAACGACGGAGAGTGCTCGTACGGCGGGACGGCGTCGGCGAGCGGGGGACGCGCACGCCCGATGAGGTCCTTGCCCGCGATCGTCATGAGCAGCGATCCGGCGCTCGCGGCGACGAGGAGCACCACCGGGGTCCAGGCCCGGCGCTGGATCGTGAAGCCGACGAGGAACCCGAGCGCGACGATCGGCATCCCGATCGTGCCCGCGACGTTGGTCCACCAGGTCACGGCGGTGTTGAGGCCAGGCGATCGGAGCGTCATCATCCAGTCGAGCACCGGGCGGTCGAGCACGGCGACGTCGTCCGCTTCCCGGACGGCGTCGTAGACCTCGGAGGCGATCCACGTGCACACCGCGGCGATGCCGATCCCGATGACGAGGGTGACGATCAGCAGGGGCAGCGCACCGAAGCGGTCGCCCAGTCGCGTCCACACGGTGGCGGACGCCCGCCCGGCGCGTGTCCGCCAGGTGGTCAGGTCGACGTCGCCGACCGACCGTTCCTCGGTACGTGCTGCTTCGTCGTCCATCGGTCCACCCTGCCCGAGGACGATGTGCGCGGCGCGTCGGCCCGTCGTCAGTCCTTCGCGCTGCCGTAGTCGTCGACCACCGCGACGGACAGCGGGAACGTGATCGGGAACGACCCGAACAGGATCCGCCCGGCGTCCGCGGCGGCCGCCTCGACCTGCTCGGCGACCCAGGCCGCGTCGGCCTCCGGCACGTGCAGGACGATCTCGTCGTGCACGAAGAACACCAGGTGCGCCGTGTCCCGAACCGGCCCCCGGGCGCGCGCGGCGAGCCGGGTCCGGAGGGAGGCCATCCACGACAGTGCCCACTCCGCCGCGGTGCCCTGCACCACGAAGTTCCGGGTGAACCGCCCCCAGCTGCGGGCTCGCGACTCGACGGAACGCTGCATCGCCGGGGTGCCCTCGACCGACCACGCCAAGTTCTTCGCCTCGAACCAGGCCCGCTCCGGGATCGGCGACGTCCGCCCGAGCCGCGTGGTCACCGGCTCGCCGCGCTCCCCTGCCCGCGCCGCGCGCTCGACCAGGTCCAGCGCCCGCGGGAACGCCCTGGCGAGCCGTGGGACCAACCGGCCGCCCTCGCCCTGGGTGGCGCCGTACATCGCACCCAGCATCGCGCCCTTCGCCTGCTGCCGGGTCTCCACGGCGCCGGACGCGACGACCCCGTCGTAGAGGTCGCGCCCGTTGCCCGCCGACGCCATCGCGAGGTCGCCGGCCATCGCGGCGAGCACCCGGGGCTCGAGCTGTGCGGCATCGGCCACGACGAGCTTCCACCCGTCGTCGGCGACCACGGCGCTCCGGATCGCCTTCGGCAGCTGCATCGCCCCACCGCCGTTCGCCGCCCAGCGTCCGGTGACGACACCCCCGACGGCGTACTCCGGGTGGAACCGGCCGTCCTGCACCCACTCGTCGAGCCAGGACCAGCCGTTCGCGGTGAGCAGCCGGTACAGCCGCTTGTACTCGAGCAGCGGTTCGATCGCCGGGTGCTCCAGGCGTTGGAGCTCCCACTTCCGGGTGCTGTCCACCACGAGCCCGGCCCGCCGCAGGGACCGGAGCACGTCGGCGGGCGAGTCCGGGTTCAGGGCCGGGTCGTCGAGCCGGTCGCGCAGGACCACGGCGATCTCCTCGAGCCGTCGTGGCCGGACCCCGTACGGCACACGCGGGCCGAGCGTGTCCTCGAGCAGTCGTTCGTGGACGTCGGCACGCCACGGCAACCCCGCGAAGCGCATCTCGGCGGCGACGAGCGTCCCGGCGGACTCCGCGGCGAGGAGCAGCCGGAGCGCTCCGGCGCCGGGCGATCCCGCCACGGCTGCGAGCTGCGCGCGCAGCTCGGCGACCGGGTCGGCCGCGTTGGCCGGAGCCGCCACGTCGAACAGCGCGTCGTCGAACAGCTGCGCCTGCGTCGCACGCTGGACCCGCTCCTGTGGCGCCGCGGCGTCCCACGGCCCGAGCGGGGCTGCCTGCAGGTCGGACCCACGGGCGGCGAGCGCGCCGCGGAGGATCCGGTGGCACAGCCGCAGGTCGACGCAGCGGGCGACGCGGCCGCCGGCTGCGAGCACGGCCGGGTACCACCGCGCGGTGTCGTCCCACACCCAGCGCACGCCGGCGGACTCGCGGTCCGCGACGAAGGCCGGGAGGTCCGACTCGCGCAGGTGCACCGGCTCGCCCTCGGTGGTCCCAGCGTCGGTCAGCGGGGTGGCGAGGACGCCGCCGTCGACGCGGCTGAGGACGAGGTGCACGGAACGATCATGCCGTGCTCCACCGTCCCCCGCCGTGTCAGCGGCCTCGCGGTCGGCCTCGGAGCGCGATCACCGTCGTCCCGGCGAGGACCAGGCCGAGCGCTGCCGCCACCAGCGCCCCGATCGATCCCGGCGCCCCCGTGAAGGCGAGCTCCGCCGCGGCGGGTCGTGCCGCGACCTGGAAGGACTTGCGCACCTCGTTCGAGACCACCGGCACGGAGCGTCCGCGGAGCGTCCCCGGAACGTCCTCTCGTGAGACCGGCGGGCCGTCCGGTCGGGTGACCGACCCGGTGGCCTGCGCCTGGAAGGCGATGACGCCGTCACGCTCGTCGCCGTCGGTGACCCGGTACGGAGTCACCGCACGACAGGACGTCGCAGCGCCCGGTTCGAGCCGGTCGTCCTCGCACCGGATCGAACCCGCCCGAGCACTCCCGACGGTGACCGTGTCCATGACGAGGTTGCTCGTGTTGACCACGCGGTACCGGGACGCGACGGTGTCGTCCACCACGAGCGCCTTCCGTGACGGGGCCCACTCCGCGCCGAGGAACAGCCCGGAGGCAGCGTCCAGTCCGACGGTGATCGTGCTCTCCGCGGACACCGTCACACCGTCCGGCGCGGTGGCGGTCGCCGTCTCCGCCAGCTCGACCGCGCCGAGCTCGATCGGTTCCTGGCCGAGCACGAGCTCCTGGACCGTGCAGGTGATGGTCGCCCCGGGAGCCATCGGGTCGGTGGGGCAGCCGACGGCGAGGTCCGGGTGCCCGGCCAAGGTCGACGCGGGGCCGGTGAGCGTGGTCGTTCCCGTGTTCGTGACGGTGATCGCCGATTGCACGACGTCGCCGGCGAGCGGCACCGGGTGCTCGGATGCAGCCAGGTGCGCCGTGATCTCGGTCACGATCGACGACTCCCGAGGAACGACGACCGTGTCCGTCGCCGTGGCCTCGACGGCCGCTCCCGCCGGGTCGATGCCCGTGGCGCGGTGGGTGAACGCGAGCGCCCCGGCGTCGATGTCGTCCTGCGTGAGGGCGTGGTCGCTGACGGCACACTCGGCACGCTCGCCGGGGGCGAGTGCGTCAGGGCAGCGCACCGTCAGGTCGTCGTACCCGTCGATCGACCCGTGGACGTCGTGCAGCGTGACGTTGCCCGGGTTGACGATGCCCACGCGCAGCTCGACAGGCTCGTCCGGACCAGGACGGGCAGCCCCGATCGTCGCCGTGATCGTGGTGCCGATGGCCGGGGCGCGCCGTACGGTGGGCTGCTCGGCATCCGCCGTCGCTCGGACCTCCGCGCCACGAGGGGACACCGCGACCGCCTCGACGGTGTCGGTGATCGCGCCGGCGTCGACGTCGTCCTGCCGGACCGTCCGCTCCGGCGTGGTGCAGGTGGTGCTCGCGCCCGGGTCGAGCGAGCGGTCTCCACACGTGACGTCGCCGTTCGTGCCGGTGACGACGAGGTCGGTCACGGTGCGGACTCCGGCGTTCGTCACGACCTGCCGGAACGCGATCTCCGCACCGACGCCGGCGAGACCGTCGTCGTCGCCTCCGCTGAGGACGGGCGCGTCGGTCACCTCGAGGGCGTTCTGCTCGGCGAGGAAGGTCGTGCTGGCAGGACCCGGCAGGTCGAGGCCCCGGTGGGCGCTGATCGTCGAGGCGTCGACGGTGTACGTCGCGTCCTGGTCCGAGGTCACCGTGACGGTGACCTGGCACGACGCACTGCCAGCCCTGAGACCGCCGACCGCTTCGACGGTCGTCCCGCCAGCGGCCGCCGTCACGCGACCGGCGTCGCAGGTCGTGGTCGCTGCCGGCTCGGGGGCGAGCACCAGGCCGTCCGGGAGCGTCTCGGTGAACGACCATCCGGGTTTCGCGCCGAGCTCGCTCGTGTTCCGGATCGTGAAGGTCAGGCGCGTCGTCTCGCCGACGAACGGTCGTGCGCCGTCGAACGCGTTCTCCAACTGCGGCGTCGCGTCGTACACGGTCACCGCGTCGATCGCGCCGTCGTTGCCGTTGGCGCTCGCCTGCCGGTTGCGCATGACCCAGCCGAGCGAGCGGTCCTGCATCAGCACCGCCGCATCGGACACGAAGTGCCCGCCCCGGACGGTGTACCCGCCCACGCGGTAGGTCGTCGAACCCGCCGAGGAGCACGGGTCGATCGACGACGCGTTCACCGGGCGTTCCGTCGAACCGTCCACCAGGGCGAAGTCGAGGAGGGGGTGCGCATAGGTGCAGGACCCCGCGACCGCATCGACGCCGAACGAGACGAAGCGCCCCGGCCGACCGATGTCCGTGCTGCCGACGGTCCGCAACTGCACGGCGTTCGCCGGAGTGTTCCGCGACCGGGTCCACGCACTCAGGGCGTGGTTCGTCTTCGGCGCGGTGCCGTTGATCTGCCCGAGGACCTCACTGAAGGTGCTGATCGCTCCGGCCTCGCTCTGGCAGGCTCCGCTCGGCACCTGCGAGTTCATCACCATGCCGTTGCACTCGGAGCGGTCGATCCAGGCGGGGTCGGCCGAGTACCGCTGTCCGCTCGAGCCGACGTACTGGTCGACCATGACCACTGACGACCCGACGCCGTGCTCGAAGTCCTCGGCGAAGAGGACCCGAGGCGGTGCCGCAGCGGGATGACCGCCGGACGCCGAGGCGGATCCGGCGAGAGCCGCACTCGGGGCGACGACGACGGGGCCCGCGACGACGGCGACCAGAGCGGCAGCGATCAGCGTTCCGGACAGAAATGGGCGGAGTGCGTGCATGAAATGCAAGATATCGGCGGTTCGAGCGTCCGGAGATGACGCATTTCGCCACGCGATACGACTCGCCCGATATCAACGCCATATCGCGCATCCGGCACGCGACTCCGGTCGCTATCGCTCCTGTTTGCGGTCTGCTCCGCCCGGTCGGACCGCGGCGGTGTCGGCGACGTCGATGCGCACGGTGCCGTCGGACTCCTCGTGCACCTCGACGCGGGGGTCCTCGTCGTGCGCGTCGGAGCCGGACATCCGGCGCAGCGTGTCGTGCCGGCGCTCGTCGAACGTCATGTCGACCCCGTCGTCGAGGTGGTCGCGGTCCGGACCATGCGGATGTTTCGGTGCTTCGCTCATGTCCGCGACGGTACTCGTCCGCGGGTGCGCGGGCTCACCCGACCGGTGCGGTCCCGGTGCGCTCGGTCCAGTGCTCTCCGGCGTCCCACCTGGCCCGGACCGCGGCCTGGACGCGACCGCGCGGCGCGATGGACCGTGCGCTCGCCAGGTCCGTGCCGAAGACGAACTTCGCAGCGCTGTCGTCCCCCGCTGCCGCGTCGTGGGCGCCGGGCGGGAGCAGGGTGAAGCGCTCGGCGAAGCGCACGAGGTTCGCGTCCGGGCCGAGTTCGGCGGCCAGTCCTGGGTCGAGCGTCCACGACCGGCAGCTCCACACCGTCGCCACGTGCGCCGGTGCGAGCCGGCGGAGGACGTCGGGAGCGGCTGCGAACGCACGGTCGCAGGCGGCCGGGTCGAGCGGGCCGGTCTCCGGGACGTGCACGCCCCAGGACCGGGTACCGTCCGCAAGGTGCGCACCGAGTTCGAACTGGAGGCGCCCCACGGCCACCACGCGTCCGGTCGCCACCGCGCAGAACCAGTCCAGCCCCGTACCCCGCACCCCGTACCGGTCGCGTTTCCGGTCCACGTCCGCGATGCTCGCTGCGGCGTGCTCGCGGGTCGCACCATGGGCGACGAGCCACGCCGCGGTCCGTGGCAGCACCGCGTCGACCGCGGCCATCGCGAGGTCCTCCCGCGCCCCGGCCGGGGCGTCGGCGACGTTCGACGCGAGCTGCGCGGCGAGCGTCGCCGGGTCGTGCAGGCGACCGATGGCGGCCGTGAGCAGCGCGACGGAGCTGGGCAGGGCCTCCCGGCTCACTTCAGGCCGGACGAGGCCAGCCCGTCGATCACGCGACGCTGCAGCACGATGAACATGATGAGCACCGGTGCCATCGCCATCAGGCTCGCCGCCATGAGCACCGGGTAGTCGATCGTCCGGTCGCTCGACAGCGTCGCGAGGCCGGCGGCGAGGGGCATGTCCTCGGCGCGGGTCGACACGACCAGCGGCCAGAGCAGCTCGTTCCACGACCACAGCACCGTCGTGATCGCGAGCACGCTGATCGAGGGCCGGGCGAGCGGCAGCATGATCCGCCAGAACACCTGGAACGGGTTCGCGCCGTCCATGCGCGCCGCCTCTTCGAGCTCCGGTGGCATGTTGAGGAACGCGGTCCGCATCAGGAACGTGCCGAACGCACTGAACAGACCGGGCGCGACGATCCCGGCGAGGGTGTCGAGCCAGCCGAGCCCCTGCACGATCTGGTACTGCGAGATCAGGTACACCTGCGACGGCACCAGGAGGATCGACAGGACGATCCCGAGCAGCACCGCGCGACCGCGAAACCGCATCCGGGCGAAGGCGTAGCCGGCCAAGGTGCACAGGATGATCTGCGCGATCGTCCGGATGATCGTGACGTACACCGACGTGCCGAGCTGGCTGAGGAACGGCAGGCGCTCGAAGACCTCGGCGAAGTTGTGCCACTGGAGCTCGCCGGGCCAGAACGTCGGGGTGACGGACTGGACCTGCGCGTTCGTGGACAGCGCCATGATGATCTGCCACAGGAACGGGAACGCCATCGCGAACCCGCCGATGCCGAGGACGACGTGGATCCACCAGTGGGAGCCGCCGCGGCGGCCAGGGCGCTTCCCGGTCCTGATCGTGGTGGTGGTCATGACTGCACCCACTTCTTCTGGAACCGGAACTGCACGAGCGTCACGATGCCGATGAGCACGAAGATGATCATCGCGATCGCGGCCGCGAAGCCCTTGTCGTTGTCGATGAACCCGGCGCTGTAGAAGTAGAAGACGAGTGACATCGTCTTCGGGATCACCGGGTTGGTGCTGCCGAGGATGGCGTAGAGCAGGTCGAACAGCTGGAAGCTGGAGATCGTCGTGACGATGACCACGAAGAAGATGCTCGGCGTCAGGAGCGGCACGGTCACGGAGCGGAACTGGCGCCAGCGACTGGCGCCGTCGAGCTCGGCCGCCTCGTACAGCTCTGGCGGGATGTCCTTGAGGCCGGCGCCGAGGATGATCATCGAGAAACCGAGCGACGACCACAGGCCGACGAGGCTCACCGCGACGAGCGCGAAGCCCGGGGTCGAGATCCAGTACGGGCCGTCGATGCCGAACAGCCCGAGGAACCAGTTCACGATCCCGTAGTCGCCGTTGAACATGATCCGCCAGACCAGGGCGATCGCCGCGGGCATCGCGACGTAGGGCAGGAAGAACAGCACACGGTAGAACTGCGCGAACCGCAGACCAGGGGTGTTCAGCAGGCTCGCGAGCCACACCGCGATCGGGATGCCGACGAGCACGATGGCCGTGTAGATCACGGTGTTGAGCAGCGACTGGTACAGCTGCGGGTCGGACAGCAGGCGACCGTAGTTGGCGAGACCCGAGAACGTCGCGCCGCCGAAGACGCCCCACGTGGTGAACGAGTACCAGAACGTCTGGAGGATCGGCCAGATGTAGAACGTGCCGACGCCGATGAGCAGCGGCAGGACGAACAGCCACGGCCATGCACCGTCGGTCCGGATCAGGCGGCGGGGGGCACCGCCGGGGGCGCCCCGCCCGGACGCGTGCTGCGTCCGGGCGGGGCCGACGGCGGGTGTCGCCGCCGTGTCGGGGTGCTGCTCGGTGTGGATCGTCATCGGGTCACTCCCTGACGCCGGGGCGTCACTTCTCCTTGCCGAGGGCGGCGTCCATCTTCTGGGCGAGGTCCTTCGCGACCTCGTCGACGGGCTTCGACCCGTCGAACGCACTCGGGAGCAGGTTCGTCTCGAGGGTGTTCCACGCGGCGGTGTTCTTCGAGACGGGCAGCGGCTTGGCGTAGTCGACCGCGTCGAGGAAGACCTGCAGGTCGGCGTCGGGCATCGTCTTCGTGAAGGCGTCCTGCGTGCCGGTGTAGGCCGGGATCACGGCGCCCATGTCGCCCTGCTGCTGCTGTGCGGTCTTGCCGGCGAGGTACACCTGCAGTGCCTGGGCCGCTGCCTTGTTCTTGCTGCCCTCCGCGACCACGTTCGAGACGCCGTGGATGACCGTCGCCTGCTCCTTGCCCTTCGGCAGCGGGTAGACGACGACGTCCTTCTCCATGTCGGTGCCGGTCAGCGCCGAGCGGAACCAGCTGCCGCCCTGGTACATCGCGAGCTTCCCGGACGTGAACCACTGGTCGGCGGTCGTGTCGGTCAGCTGCTTGATCGAGGGCGACGCACCCGACTTGATGAGGTCGGTCCAGAACTGCAGGCCCTCCTCGGACGCCTTCGACGCGTACTCGGACTTCGTGGCGTCGTCGTTCAGGACGGATCCGCCTGCCTGGAAGATGGTGTCGTAGTAGGTCGTCTGCCCGTCCATGCCGCCGGCGGCACCGTACGCGCCCTGTGCCTTGAGCTTCTCGGAGAGCTCGGCGCCGGTCTTCTGGAAGTCGTCCCAGGTCCAGTCCTTCGACGGCATCGCGACGCCGGCCTGCTCGAACAGCGACTTGTTCATCCAGACGCCGATCGTGTCGAAGTCCTTCGGGACGCCGTACTGGGTGCCGTCGTACGTGTACAGGTCGTTGAGCGCCGACGAGTAGTTCTTCGGGTCGATCGCGCCGGCCTTCACCTCGCCGGTGATCGGCGCGATCTTGCCGTTGGCCGCGTACAGCTGGAAGTTCGGGCCGTTCATCCAGAACAGGTCGGGGAGCGTGTTGCTCGAGCCCTGCGTCTGGAGCTTCGTCCAGTAGTTGGCGAACGGGGTGACGTCGACGTTGACCGTGATGTCGGGGTACTCCTCGTTGAAGCCCTTGATGTTGGCCTTGATCGCCTTGACCTGGTTCTCGTCCCAGACGGCGTAGTCGAGGGTCGCCTTGGTGTCCTTCGACACCTTCTCGTAGTCGCCGCCGGAACCCGCGGCGCCCGAGGAGGTCGAGCACCCGGCGAGCAGGGCGGCTGCGCCGAGGGCGGCGACGGCGCCGAGGAGGATGCGTCGGGCTCCTCGGGCGGGGAAGTGTGCGGTCATCGGGTGGTCCTTTCGCACGGCCGTCAGCGTGTGACGGTCTGGGTGGGGAGGGTGAAGTGGGAGATCGTCTCGGCCGGGAGGCTCGGGACGTCGATGGGCACGGAGCCGCCCCGCAGCGAGCGGGTCGCCAGGGCGCCGGCGGCGACCGCGGCTCGCGCCGCGACCGGGGACAGTGAGGTCGGTTCGCCGAGTGCGACGCTGCGCAGGAACTCGGTCATGGTGAGCAGGTCGGCGTCCGCGTGGCCGGAGTCGACGCCGTCGATCGGGTACTCGCGGTCGCCCTGGACGTCCCACCCGCGGCGGTGGTTCCAGACCTTGACCACGCCGCCGCCGGTGTCGCCGATGTTCTCGAGACGGCCTTCGGTCCCGATCACGGTGTAGTTCCGCCAGTAGTCCGGCGTGAAGTGGCACTGCTCGTAGCTCGCCTGCACGCCGTTGTCGAGCGTCATCATCACCATCGAGACGTCCTCGACGTCGACGACGGGGTTCAGGCCGGTCTGCTCGAGCGGCGGCCAGTTGTCGAGCGAGAACCAGTCCCCCATGAGCTCACCGCTGCGGTCGCGACGATCGGTGACGTCGCCGTAGACGGACAGCGAGCCCATCCCGACGACACGGCTCGTGTACCCGCCGGCGAGGGCGTGGATGACGTCGAGGTCGTGGCTCGCCTTCTGCAGCAGCAGGGAGTTGACCTTGGTGCGGTCGGCGTGCCAGTCCTTGAAGTAGTAGTCGCCGCCGTTCCCGACGAAGTGGCGGCACCAGACGGCCTTGACCTCGCCGATCTCGCCCCGTTCGACGATCTCCCGCATGAGCCGGACGACGGCGGCGTGCCGGAAGTTGTGGCCGACGTACAGCGGGGTGCCCGTCTCGGCAGTGGTGTTGAGCACGGCGTCCGCGTCCTCCACCGTGATGGCGAGGGGCTTCTCGAGGTAGACCGCGATGCCCGCGCGGAGCAGGTCGATCGCGATCTCGGCGTGCGTCCAGTCCGGGGTCGTGACGATCGCCGCGTCCACCGCGCCGACGAGGTCGCGGTGGGACTCCACCACCAGCGCGTCGGGGTACTCGCTGCGTCCGCGTTCCCGCCCGTCGGCGGTGACGTCCGCGACGGCGGTGACCCGGGCCTCCAGATCGGTGCTCGAGGCGACCGCCTCGGCGACGTGGCGGGCGATGGCGGACCGCTGGCCCATGCCGATCACCGCGATGCGGAGTCCTTCGTACGTGTCGACGCTCATCTCGCTCCCTTGCGTGATTGTGACGCCCATGATGCCGAATCGATCATGAATGCACAATAGGCGCTCACGGATCGCTCACGGAAGCGAGATGCGAGGGTTTTACACGCCGGTAACGTCCGGGCGCGACGTCGTGGTGCTGGCGGGCCCGTCAGCCCCGGTCCGGCTCAGTCGGCTCAGTCGGCTCAGTCGGCTCAGTCGGCGACGACGAGCTCCACGCCGGCGGCGGCGAGGTCGGCCCCGAACGCCGGCGGGACCGGCTGGTCGGTGACCAGGACGTCGATCCGATCCAGCGGGCAGATCCGCGCGAACGTCGAGCGCTCGATCTTGGTGGAGTCCGCCACGACGATCGCCCGACGCCCGACGGAGGCGAAGTGCCGACTGACCTCGGCCTCTCCCTCGTGCATGGTGGTGGCGCCGTACTGGCCCGTCAGGCCGTCGACGCCGAGCACGACGACGTCGAGCGCGAACTCGTCGAGGGTGTCGCGGACGAGCGGGCCGACGAGTTCGTAGGACTGACGACGAGCAACGCCGCCGGTGACGACGATCTTGACGTTGGCGCGCACCGACAGCTCGTACCCGATGTTCAGCGCGTTGGTGACGATCGTGACGCCGTACTCGCCGTCCGCCCGGATGAAGCGTTCGCTCTTGCCGAGCTCCCTGGCGACCTCGGTGGTGGTGGTCCCGCCGTTCAGCCCGACGGTGTCACCCGGGGCGATGAGCGCCGCCGTCGCACGGGCGATCGCCGTCTTGGCTTCTGCCTGCCTGGCGATCTTGTACTGCAGCGGCAGCTCGTACCCGGCGCCGAGCGCGGCGGCCCCGCCGTGCGTGCGGGTGACCAGCCGCTGGTCGGCGAGGGTCGCGAGGTCGCGGCGAGCGGTGGCCGGGGAGATCCCGAGCATCTCGCCGATCTCGGAGATCGACACGTTGCCCCGTTCGCTCACGAGTTCGAGCAGGGCGTTGAGCCGCTGTTGCGGAGTCATGAGGGCCATCCTACGGGCGTGCCGCGCTCGGTCACTGATCGGAAATGACGTTTTCCTCTCGCATCGCGCACGATCGCTCGCTATGCTTCCGACCATCGATCACCCGGATCGAGACCGGACCGGAAGGCACCCATGACCGACACCTTCGTGAGCGAAGAGCTCGCGTCGCAGCCGGAGACCTGGCGCGCTGCGGCCGCCCTGCTCCCCTCCTTCGTCGACACCCTCCCCCAGCCAGGCGAACGCGTCGCCGTCGTCGGGTGCGGGACCAGCTGGTTCATCGCGATGAGCTACGCCGTGGCCCGCGAGCAGGCCGGCCTCGGCGTCACCGACGCGTTCGCGGGATCCGAGTACCCGACCGGACGCGAGTACGACCGCGTCGTGACGATCAGCCGGTCCGGCACGACGACCGAGATCGTCTCGCTGCTCTCCGACCTCCCCACGCAGCGCACCGTGCTGATCACCGCCGTGCCGGACAGCCCGGCGGCGGCGGTCTCGGACGACACGATCGCGCTGCCGTTCGCCGACGAGCGTTCGGTCGTCCAGACCCGCTTCGCGACGACGGCGCTCGCCCTGCTGCGCGCGTCCATCGGCGATGACGTCGATGCACTGGCCGTCCAGGCGGAAGCGGCGCTCGCGCTGCCCATCGAGGACCTCCTCGACGCCGAGCAGGTGACGTTCGTGGGTCGCGGCGCCGCCGTCGGCCTGACGTTCGAGGCAGCACTCAAGACCCGCGAAGCCGCGCAGTTCTGGGCCGAGTCGTACCCGGCGATGGACTACCGGCACGGCCCGATCGCGATCGCGCAGCCCGGTCGACTCGTTTGGTCCCTCGGCAGCACGCCCGACGGGCTGCCGGACGAGGTCGCCGCGACCGGTGCCCGGTTCGTCCACCACGACCTCGACCCCATCGCGGGGCTCGTCGTCGTGCACCGTTTCGCGGTCGCGCTGGCCGAGCGTCGCGGGCTCGACCCGGACCACCCGCGTTCCCTGACCCGCTCGGTCATCCTCACCTGATGGCCGGCAGCGGGGCCGTGCTCGGGGTCGACGTCGGCGGCACGGGCATCAAGGCCCGACTGACCGACGCCGACGGGCAGGTCCTCGCCGAGTACCGCGTGCCGACGCCGAAGGACGACCCCGACGCGCAGCGGCTCGCGGAGACCGTCGCGGACCTCGCCGTCGGCGCTGTCCCGCGCGATGCCGACAGCACCGTCTCGCTCGATGCCGTCGGGCTCGTCGTCCCCGGTGTCGTCGACGAGCGCGCCGGCACCTCGGTGCTCTCGGTCAACCTCGGCTGGCGGGACGTCCCGGTGCGTACACGGGTGCTCGCAGCGTTGCTCGCCCGCGGCGTCGACGTTCCGCTCGCCTTCGGGCACGACGTCCGTGCCGGTGCCCTCGCCGAGGTGCGATCGGGTGGCCTCGACGAAGGCTCCGCCGTGTTCCTGCCGATCGGCACCGGGCTCGCGAGTGCGCTCGTCGTCGACGGCACCGTGGTTGACGGCGGCGGATGGGCCGGCGAGGTCGGCCAGGTCCGGCTCGCACACGGACCGCACGCCGGGGCCCGGGTCGAGGAGATCGCCTCGGCCGGTGCCGTCGCACGCCGGACCGGTGTCGAGAGCGCGCACGCCGCCATGCTCCTCGTCCAGCAGGGCGATGCGACGGCCGCCCGGGTCTGGCGCGAGTGCGTCGAGGTCCTCGCCGACGTGATCGGGTGGACCACCGCGGTGGCCGGGTGCCACACCGTCGTCGTCGGCGGGGGCCTGGCCCGGTCCGGCCCGCTCCTGCTCGACCCCCTCCGTGCGGCGGTCGCGGACCGGCTGGCCGGGCTCCGTGTCCCCGCGGTCGTGCCGGCCCGTCACGGAGACGCGGCGGGCGCGATCGGGGCCGGCCTGCTCGCACGCGATCTCCTCGAGCGTGGCACCCGCGTCGCGGAGGGCATGCCGTTCGTCGCCGAGGGCACGCGGTGAGCACGCTGGTCCGCTCCGCGCGGCTCGTCACCCCGACCGGGACGACCGACGGGGGTTGGCTGCTCGTCGAGGACGGGCGGGTGGCCGCCGTGGGTTCCGGGGACGCCCCTCCCCACGACCGCGTCGTCGAGACCGACGGCACGGTCCTGCCAGGTTTCGTCGACCTGCACGCGCACGGTGCGCTCGGCCACGACTTCGCGACCTGCACCGCGGACGATGCCCGCGCCGTGGCCGCCTTCCACGCCGACCGCGGGACGACGTCGCTCGTCGCGTCGATCGCGACCGGTACCCCTGCGGACACCCTGTCGGCGCTCCGTCGGCTCCGGCCACTGGTCGCGGACGGCACGCTCGTCGGACTGCACCTCGAGGGGCCGTGGCTCTCGCCCGCCCGACGGGGAGCACACGCACCGGACCTGTTGCACGCACCGACGACGGCCGAGGTGGACGAGTACCTCGACGCCGCGGCCGACGCGCTCCGGGTCGTCACCCTGGCACCGGAGCTCCCCGGCGCACTCGACGCGGTCGGCCGGCTCACGGACGCCGGGATCGTCGTGGCGATCGGGCACACCGACGCGGACGCCGACACGGTCCTGCGCGCCGTCGATGCCGGTGCGCGACTCGTCACCCACGTCTTCAACGGCATGCCCCCGCTGCACCACCGCGATCCCGGCCCGGTCGGCGTCGCCCTGACCGACGACCGCCTGTCCGTCGAAGCGATCGTGGACGGTCACCACCTCGACGCCGTCGCGGTGGACCTGGTCCGCCGCAGCGCCGCCGGCCGGATGGTACTTGTGTCCGATGCGATGGCCGCGACCGGGTGCCCGGACGGACGCTACCGGATCGCCGGATCGGACGTCCTGGTGTCCGACGGTGTCGCGATGCTCGCGGACGGGTCGTCGCTCGCCGGCAGCACGAGCACGATCGCGGACGCCGTCGCCCGTGTCCTCGCGAGCGGTCCGGACGCGATCGCCGAAGCCGTCGCCATCTCCTCGGGGAACGCCGCGGCGTTGCTCGGTCTCCCGGAGCCCCTCAGCCCCGGGTCACGCGCCGACTTACTCGTGCTCGACGCCGATCGGCTCCGCGCCCGTCCGCTCACCGAAGGAGTCCTCGCATGATCGTCGTCGTCACGCCGAACCCCGCGGTGGACGTCACCTACCGCGTCGACGAACAGCGTGTCGGCACGACCCAACGCGTCCGGAACGTGGACCGGCGACCCGGCGGCAAGGGGCTCAACGTCGCACGTGTGCTGCACGCCGAGGGTGTCCGGACCCACTCGGTCCTGCCACTCGGCGGCGCCGCAGGGGCCTGGGTGGCCGATGCGGTGGCCGCCCTCGGGCTCGATGCGACCACGGTCCCGGTCCCCGGCGAGACCCGCACCACCGTGACGGTGGTCGACGACCTCACCCACCCCACGATGTTCGGCGAGCCCGGGCCGTCGGTGCCACCTGGGTCGTGGTCCCACGTCGACGGAGCCGTCCGGGCCGCCCTCGGGCCAACAGCTCCGGACGAGACCGTCGCGCTCGTGCTCTCGGGCTCGCTCCCTGTCGGTGCCGAGCCGACCGTGGTCGTCCCCTGGGTGACCGACGCCGTCGCGGCGGGGGTCCTCGTGGTCGCGGATCTCTCGGGCCCGTCCCTCCTCGCGGCGGCCGACGCCGGTGCCACCGTGTGCAAGCCGAACCGCGAGGAACTCGCCGAGGCCACGGGCCTGCCGGACGAACGGGACGGCGCGCTCGACCTGCTCCGGCGCGGTGCCGGACTGGTCGTGGTCTCGCGCGGAGCCGACGGCATCGCGGCACACGCGCTCGACGACGTGGTCGAGGTGCCCGCCGTGCCCGGCGTCACCGGCAACCCCACCGGCGCGGGGGACGCCGCGACCGCCGGCCTGGTCCTCGCACTGTCCCGCGGTGCCGACACCGCCCTGGCACTGCGCACGGCCGCGGCCTTCGGCGCAGCAGCGGTCCTCCGTCCCGTCGCCGGCGAGATCGATCACGACGCCGCACACCGGTTCCTCTCCGCCCTCGACCCCACCAGGAGTCCCGCATGATCACCGACCTGGCCCTCACCGGGCTCCTCGACACCGCCCGATCGACCCGGCACGGCATCGGGGCGTTCAACGTCGTCCTGCTGGAGCACGCCGAGGCGATCGTCGCGGGTGCCGCCGCCGCCGGTCTGCCGGTGATCCTGCAGATCAGCGAGAACTGCGTCCGCTACCACGGCGGGCTCGCACCCATCACGACCGCGACCCAGGCGATCGCGCGCTCGGCCGACGTCGAGGTCCTCGTGCACCTCGACCACGTCGAGGACACCGACCTGGTCGCCGAGGGCATCGCGCTCGGGGTGGACTCGATCATGTACGACGGTTCGCACCTCGACTACGCCGCGAACGTCGCCGCCACCCGTGTCCTGGCGGACCGCTGTCACGCGGCCGGCATCGCGATCGAGGCCGAACTCGGCGAGGTCGGCGGCAAGGACGGCGTGCACGCACCGGGTGTCCGCACCGACCCGGCCGACGCAGCGGCGTTCGTGGCCGCGACGGGGGTGGACGCCCTCGCGGTCGCCGTCGGGACCTCGCACGCGATGCAGACCCGCGAGGCCGCCGTCGACCGCGACCTGATCGGGCGGCTGCACGACAGCGTGCCGGTGCCTCTCGTGCTCCACGGGTCGTCGGGACTGTCGGACGACGAGCTCCGTGGTGCGGTGGCGGCGGGGATGACGAAGATCAACATCTCGACGCACCTCAACGGGCTCTTCACCCGGGCGCTCCGCGACGTGCTCGACGAGCGGCCGGAACTGGTCGACCCGCGGAAGTACGTCGCCGCCGGCCGCGACGCGATCACGACCGAGACCGCGAGACTCCTGACACTCCTGGCACACTGACGCGACGAGGCCGCGGCGCTCAGCCCTTCGTCCTGGAGTGCCACCTCGTCGTCGTCCCCTGCGCGAGCACCAGGTCACCGTTGGTCTGCATCCGCAACTGCATGTTCTTCCCCCCGTACCGCCACGTCGCGGTCGACCACTTCGCCTTGCCCACGGCGTCGTAGAGCACCACGTTGCCGTCCGTCTGCACCCGCAGGGAACTGCCCCGACCACCGGCGACGGCGAACACCGTCTTCGATCCGAGGATGATCCGGAGCTGGCCGTCGGCCCGGACGATGAAACGACGGTGTCCGGTGGTGTCCCGGATCTCCTGTCCGGGGACGAGGCTGGCGCCGGGCACCAGGCGGTCGCGCGTGCCAGGGACCTGCTGCCACAGGACCGTCGTCCCACGGACGAGCTGGACCACGCCGAGGTCGGTGACCTGCAGCACGGGAGCATCTCCCGCGGAGGGCTTGCCTGCGGCCCAGACGGTCGCACCGGTGGTCGACCGGATCGCGAGCGTGCCGTCGGTGCCGACCGTGAGGGTCGCGCCCGCGGACGCGACGTTCGACGACCACAGCGCCCGTCCGCCGCCCCACTCGACGAGGCGGCCGTCGGACTGCAGGTCGAGCCAGTACAGCCCGTGCGGCGACCGGATCGACGTGCCGGAGGGCACCGGCGTCGCCGAACCCGTGATCCCCGTGGCCGTGGCTCCTGCCGCGGCCGGCCCGACAGCGGCAGGAGCACCGGCGCCACCGCCAGCGCACCCGGCGGTCGGCAGCAGGGCCCCGAGCACGCCCCAGTTCGGCGTCCCGAGTCCTGTTGCCTGGTCGTACCCGGTGGTCGCCGCCGCAGTGCCGTTCGTCCCCGACGTCACGTCGCGGAACGCCGTCGGGTTCGAGTACAGCGTCTGGTGCAGGTCCCCGATGCCGACGGTGCACCCGCGGGTCCCGAGTGCCGCGGCGAGCTGGCCGGCGACGACCGGCGACGCGAGACTCGTGCCGCCACCGAGCGCGAAGCCGTGCGCCGTGCCGAGGTAGATCCCGGGCCCGGTCGCGGGGTCCGCGACCGAGGCGATGTCGGGGACGAGGCGCTTCGTCCCCGTGACACCGGTACCGGACTGCCACGCCGGGCGGTCGTACGCCGCGGAGACGCCACCCCCGCCTGCTCCGTACGTGTTCGACCATGCGGACTCCGAGGTGCCCGACGACGTGGTCCGCAGCGAGGTCCCTCCGACCGCGACCACGGCGGGCGACGATGCCGGGTACGTCACCGAGCGGACCGACGAGCGGGGTCCGGTCGGGCACATCGCGCCGTCGTCACCGGAGGCGGCGAACACGGTCGCCCCGGCGGCCACGATGCGGTCGAGCGCGTCGTCGAGTGCCCCGCGGGCTGCCGCGGACGTCAGCGACTCGCAGGAGCCCCACGAGACGCTGACGGCCGTGATGCCGGCACGCTGGACGTCGTCCGCGATGCGACTGTAGGCGTCGTAGAGCCCCTGGAACGAGTTCGGTGCGACGTAGACGCGCTGCCGGGCCGAGGGCGCCGTGGCGAGGAGGGCCTCCTGGTCGAGCGCGACCTCGGTCTCGCCGCCGGAGCCGTCCGCCCGGTGGACGTCGGCGCCGTCGATGGCGATCTGGTCGAGCGCGGGGACCGGTCGCCCGACGGCCGCCGCGTAGGCGACGAGGTCGTTGCGGTCCCAGCCGGAGAGCTGCACGGTCGCGACGGTGGTGCCGGCTCCGGCGCTCGCCGCACTCGAGGAGCCGTAGGCCCTGGCGAGGTCAGCAGGCGCGTAGCCGCCCGGGAGCGCGGCGTGCGATGCGGCGGGCCGGGCGTCGAGCCCGAACACCGTGGTCACGGAGTCGCCGAAGGACGCCGGGATGACGACGTCGTTGGTGGGGTGCATGCCGTCGCCGCTGCCCACCAGGGTGGTCGCGAAGAGCGCCTCGGCCTGCGCAGCCGTTCCGGTGGCCTCGAGCTCCCAGGTGTCCAGGTCGGTGACCGTGAACCCCGCTGCGGCGAGCGCCGACCGGACCGTTGCGCCGTGCGGCTCCTCGGGCGCCAGGGCGTCGACCGCGTCGCTCCGTTCGTCGGGACCGGCTCCGGCCGTGGTGGCCGGCAGGTCTCGCAGCGCGGTCCGGTCCGTCGGGCGCAGCACGACGGTGAGGTCGACCGGGGTGTCGGCGGGGGTCCTGCCGTCCGTCGGGTCCGAGGACGTCGGCACGGACCCCGAGGACGCGACGGTCGACGGGACGGTCGGCGTGGGGGCCGTCCCGGCCGAGGCGGGTGCGGCGACACCGACGGCGAGCGTCGCCCCGAGGGCGGCCGCCGTCAGGAAGGCGAGGGTGCGGTGGTGCATCGGCGTCACTCCATGACTCTGCACGGCGCCCGATCCGTGGGCACCGGCCCGCTCGGTGCTCGAGCGGACGCGAGCACGCTAACCCGCGGAGGTGCCACTCCGACAGCGGTGACGCCGGAATGCGCGCCCCCAGTTGTGGAGCGTCGTACCCCGCCCGGTCCCCCACGCGTCGCCCTGGAGGCTCGGCTCGGCCCCGGCACGCCGGTCACGTCAGCAGAGCGGGACGTTCACCGCCAGACCGCCCATCGCGGTCTCCTTGTACTTGGTCGACATGTCGGCACCGGTCTGCCGCATGGTCTCGACGACCTGGTCCAGCGACACGTGGTGCACGCCGTCCCCGCGGAGCGCCATCCTGGCCGCGTTGACCGCCTTGTTCGCGGCGATCGCGTTGCGCTCGATGCAGGGGATCTGCACGAGCCCGCCGATCGGGTCGCAGGTCAGCCCGAGGTTGTGTTCCATCGCGATCTCGGCGGCGTTCTCGACCTGTTCCGGGGTTCCGCCGAGGACCTCGGCGAGCCCGGCGGCCGCCATCGACGCGGCGGAACCCACCTCGCCCTGGCAGCCGACCTCGGCGCCGGAGATCGAGGCGCGCTCCTTGTAGATCGACCCGATCGCGCCGGCGGTGAGGAGGAAGCGGACGACGGCCTCGTCGCGGTCGAGCCCGTCGACGTAGTGCAGTGCGTAGGCCAGGACCGCGGGGATGATGCCCGCCGCACCGTTCGTCGGCGCCGTCACGACGCGTCCGCCCGATGCGTTCTCCTCGTTGACCGCCATCGCCCAGAGGTTCACCCACTCCATCGCGAACAGCGGGTCGTGGTCGGGGTCGTCGCGGGTGAGCTGTCCGAACCAGTCGGCTGCACGTCGCCGGACCTCGAGCCCGCCCGGCAGGGTTCCGGTTCGCCGGACGCTGCGGTCGACGCACGACTCCATCACGCCGTGGATGCGGAGCAGCTCGTCGCGGACGCTGTCCTCGGAGCGGGTCGCGACCTCGTTCGCCAGGGCGATGCCACTCACCGGCAACCCCGTCGAAGCGCAGGCGGCGAGCAGCTCGGCACCACTGGAGAACGGGTGCGGCACGGTGTCGTCGACGGGGATCGCTGCTTCGGCGACGGCTGCGGGCTCATCGTCGCCGTCCCGCGTGATGAACCCACCGCCGACCGAGTAGTAGGTCTCGACGGCGATCTCGGAGCCGGAGTCGTCGAACGCGCGGAGCCGCATGGCGTTCGGGTGTCTGGGCAACATCGTCAAGGGGTGCTGGATGATGTCGCGGAGCCGGAACGGCACGCGCTGCCCGCCGGACATCCGCAGGACGCCGGTCTCCTCGAGCGTGTCGAGCGCCGCCGTCATCGCGTCGGGGTCGACGTCCTCCGGCAGCTCGCCGGTGAGCCCGATCGCGACGGCGCCGAGCGTTCCGTGTCCCTGCCCGGTGGACGCGAGCGAGCCGTAGAGGTCGACGCGGATCGTCACGACGGGCAGTGCCCGGACGCGGTCGGCGAACTCGGCTGCGGCGCGCATCGGCCCCACGGTGTGGGAGCTCGACGGGCCGACACCGATGCTGAACAGATCGAAGACGGAGACCGGCACGTCGCCACCCTAACCCGTCCGGACGGACGGAGCCCGTCCGGACGGACGGAGCCCGTCCGGACGGACGGACGTTCAGCGGCGGTTGCCCTCGGCGGGCATCAGGAACCACAGCACGACGTAGGCGATCCAGAGCGGACCGGGGAAGAAGCTCAGGATGACCCAGGCGACGCGGACGAAGGTACGGGACCAGCCGAAGCGGTCGGCGATGCCGGCACAGACGCCGGCGAGGACACGGCCGTTGCCGGGGCGGGTGAGTGCGTTCATGTCCATGACGCTACGCACCCGACGACCGCCGCAGAAGGTGGTCTCCCTCCGGATCCGGGGTGGGGAGAACCCCCGGGTCAGGGAACGAGGACGATCTTGCCGCGGGTGTGCCCCTGCTCGAGTTCCGCGACGGCGTCCTGGACCCGGTCGAGCGGGTAGGTCGCCGCGATCGGCACCTCGATCGCACCCTCCGCCACCATGTTCGCCAGCGCGCCGAGGATCTCGGGATCGGCGGTGTCCGAGCTGCCCGATGCGTGCGCACCGACCTCGGCCGCCGCCTCGAACGCGATGATCGTCTCGATGCGGTCGGCGGGGATCCCGAGCGCGATGCCGAGGTGGACGTACTCGGCGCCGTGCGTGTCGATGAGCGCGTCGACCCCGTTCGTCGCGAGCTCCTCGATGCGCTGCTGCAGTCCGTCCCCGTAGGCGACCGGACGTGCCTTCTTGGACGCGAGCCACTCGTGGTTCGACTCCGACGCGACGGCGATGACGTCGATGCCCTCGTTCGTGAGGAGCTGCGTGACGAACCCGCCGACGCCCCCTGCGGCGCCGGAGACGACGACGGTCTCCCCCGGCCTCGGGTCCACGGCACGGACGGCAGCCGCCGCGGTCGTCGCGATGACGTCCAGCCCACCGGCCACGGTCCAGTCGAGCAACCGCGGCTTCTGCACGACCTGCTCGGCCGGGACGGACACGTACTCGGCCTGGCTCGACCGGTCCCACGACCAGCCGATGACCTCTTCGGCCTCGTCGACGCCGTCGACACCCTCGCCGACCGCGACGACGATCCCGGCGAAGTCGGTGCCCTGGCCGGACGGCAGGTCCCCGCCGAACACCCCCTGACGGATGGCGGACTCCCCCGGGTTGATCCCGGCGGCCCGGACACGGACGAGGACGCGCCCCGGCAGGGCGGCCGGGACGGGAACCTCGGCGACGCGGAGCACGGTCCGGTCGCCCCACTCGTCGAAACGGACGGCGCGCATGGTCTCAGGAAGATCGGTCATCTCCGGAGACGCTACGCCTCCGCGCCACCACGACGCATCCCAGTCCGACAGTGGACCGCTCCATCCCCGTCGCCACGCGGACCGAGGAGCATGCGACACTGGCCACATGCCCATCCTCAACAAGGACATGCAGGTGTGCATGTCGCTCGCCGCCCGCCCGAGCAACATCGGCACCCGATTCCATAACTTCCTCTACGACGAGCTCGGGCTGAACTTCCTCTACAAGGCGTTCACCACCACCGACCTCCCAGGAGCCGTCACCGGCATCCGTGCCCTCGGCATCCGCGGGTGCTCGGTGTCCATGCCGTTCAAGGAGGCGGTCATCCCCCTCGTCGACGTCGTCGAGGAGTCCGCCGCGGCCATCCAGTCCGTGAACACCGTGGTCAACGACGACGGTGTGCTCACCGCCTCGAACACCGACTACGAGGCCGTTGCAGCACTGCTCGGCACGCACGACGTCGACCCCACGTCCCGCGTGCTGCTCCGCGGGTCCGGCGGCATGGCGAAGGCCGTCACCGCGGCGTTCCGTGGCGCCGGGTTCGACCACCTCACCGTGGTCGCCCGCAACGAGGACACCGGCTCGGCCCTCGCGTCGCAGTACGGGTTCGACTGGGTCCGCACCGAGGACGAGGCCGGCGACGCCGACCTGCTGGTCAACGTCACGCCGCTCGGCATGGACGGGGACCAGGCGGACACCGTCGCGTTCGCCGCGGACCGGATCGCCGCGGCCCACACCGTGTTCGACGTGGTCGCCTTCCCCTCCGAGACGCCGCTCGTGCGGGCCGGACGCGCGGCGGACAAGCACGTCATCACCGGCGCCGAGGTCATCGCGCTCCAGGCAGCGCGCCAGTTCGAGCGCTACACGGGCGTCGCCCTCACCGACGACCAGGTGGCCCGGGCGAGCGAGTTCAGCCGCGCTGAGTAGGGCGCGTCAGGCGTTCCGGGCGCGACCCGTCGCGACCCAGCGGAGGCGCCGCAGGGTCTCGCGGTTCCTGATCCACACCAGCGGCTGCAGCAGGAACCCCGGGACGTACGTGGTCGGGCCGGCCACGGCGTCCTCGACGATGGTGACCTTGCAGCCCCGGGGATGCGGCTCGACGGTCAGTTCCACGCGCGCCTCACCGAGGGGCCAGCCCTTCGGCTGCATGGCCATCCGCCGGGGCGCATCCCACACGAGGGACGTCGTCACGTCGTCGATCACGAACGGCCACACACCGAACGAGTGGTGCAGGCGTTTCCCGACCGCTGGCCAGCCGGGTTCCGCACCGCGCATCCGGGACGCGCCGACCACCCAGGTCGTGAAGAGCCAGCCGTCGCCGAGCACGTCGAAGACGTCCTCGGGCGTGCAGTGCATGATGCGGACGTTCTTTGCCATGATCAGTCCTCCGGTGCCAGGTCGACGTCGTCCGGCAACCCGAAGGTGTGCCGCAGTGCGCTCTTCGCGGCCCGCCAACCGGCCATGCCGTGCACGCCGGGACCCGGGGCAGCGGCCTCGGAGCAGAGGTACATCCCGCCGCCCATCCGCCACGGGTCGTTCGACAGCAACGGACGCTTCACGAGCTGCCAGAAGCTCGCCGCACCCGAGGCGATGTCCCCGCCGACGTAGTTCAGGTTGTAGGCAGCCATCTCCACGGCGGTCCGGGAGCTCGTCGCGAGGATCGTGTCGCGGAACCCCGGCGCGAACCGCTCGATCTGGCGGGTGACGGCCTCGGTGTGGTCGACGTCGGACCCGGCGGGGACGTGCGCGTACGCCCAGAACACGTGCCGGCCATCCGGCGCACGCGACGGGTCCACGACGGTGGGCTCCGACCCCAGGACGTACGGACGCTCGGCGTGCCGTCCCCGCGCCACCGCGCCCTCTGCTGCGGCGATCTCGGCGCGGGTGCCGCCCAGGTGCACGGTGCCGGCCCGACGCAGGTCCTCGTGCGTCCACGGCACCGGTTCGGACAGGGCGAAGTCGACCTTGGCCGCCGCGTTGCCGAACCGGAACCGTCGGAGCGCACCGCGACGCGGCGTCGGGATCTGCGAGCCCGCGATCCGGAGCATCCCCGGCACGCTCGTGTCGAACAGCACCGCCTTCGCCGGGGTGATGTCCCCGAGCGATCGGACCTCCTGTCCGGTGACGATCCGCCCGCCATGCGCGACGAGGTCGGCGGCGAGCGCGTCGACGATCGCCTGGCTGCCGCCGATCGGCACCGGCCAACCGCGGGCGTGCGCGTAGCTGCCGAGCGACAGGGCCGCTGCGGCGGTCGCGAGGGACGGCATGTGTTGGATGGAGTGCGCCGCCACCCCGGTCAGCATCGCGGGTGCGACCTCGTCCCGGAACCGGGCGTTCCAGGCGCCGCTCCCCTGCTCCAGCGCTCGCAGGCCGAACCGCAGGACGGTGAGCGGGTGCCGCGGGACGTTCAGCAGCGCGTTCGTGGCGAAGTCCGACACCTGGTCCGCGTTCCGCGAGAGCGGGGCCATCAGGGTCCGGAAGGCGGGGCCGTCGACACCGAGTTCCGCGGCCGTGCGATCGAGGTCCTGGTGGGCGATCCCCGCGCGGCCGCCGTCGAGCGGGTGGCCGTACTGCACCTCGGGTAACCGCAGGTCGATCCGCTCGTCGAGGCGGAAGCGACGGAAGAACTCCGACTGCAACGCCATCGGGTGCACGGCCGAGCAGACGTCGTGGCGGAAGCCGGGCAACGTGAGCTCGGCGGTGCGTGCTCCTCCGCCGATGGTGTCGTTCCGCTCGACGACCTCGACGGACAGGCCGGCCCGCGCCAGGGTCACCGCTGCGGCGAGCCCGTTCGGCCCCGCCCCGACCACCACTGCGTCCACCACGCGTCGAGCCTACGGACGCGCGGTGTCCGCACTCGCAGGGTCGGTGCCCTCGTCGCCGTCGGTGTCGGCGTCCGTGGGCTCGTCGGCGTCCGCCGCGACCGCACTCGGGCCGGAACCGAGCGGATGCTCCGCGAGCAGCGCAGCGAAGTCCTCGTCGAGCATCTGCTGCACCCGGTCGTCTCGACCGATCTCGTAGCCCTCGGTCGGGCGCTGCGCCCACCCCAGACGCCCGACGACGGTCGTGCCGATGTCGTCCCATGCGCGGGCGCGGGCGGCGAGCACGACGCCGTCGACGAACACCTGGTCGTCCCGGCGGCGATCGAGCATCGCCGCGAGCTCTTCGTAGGTGGCTTCGCGCGTCCGGAGCTTCAGGTCGTCGCCGCGCTTGTAGTCGTGCTGGTGCTTCGACCGGCCCTTCTGCTTGATCGCCTTCGAGCGGATCTCCCGCATGCGCTCGGCGTCGCCGCGCTGCTCCTCCGCCATCCGGTGCAGCTCTTCGCGCACGGTCTCGGCGGCGACGGCGTGGTCGAAGAAGCCCTGGTCACGGAGCGAGTTGGTGATGATGCGGTTGGCGACGGCGATCGTCACGGCGGCCTTCGAGATGAGGAAGCCCTCGTCGACGGCACGGCGGAGTTCCACCTGGCTGACGGGTCGCTCGGTCGAGGTCTTGCTGCGCCGTCCGAACAGAGCCATGGCATCGACGATACCGGCGACGGGTGACCATCAGCCCGCAGGTGGACCCGGATCACCGCCTGGAGGGACGACTCGCCTCCGCAGCGTCCCTAGCGTGGAGCGCATGGTCACCACCACGACATCTCCCAGGACCGGACTGGGCACCGCCAGTCTCGTGCTCGGCATCTGCTCGCTGCTCGCCGGCTGGACGTTCTTCGCGCCGGTCGTCGGGCTCTGCCTCGGCATCGCGTCCCGCAGCCGCGAACCGCTGGCGCGTGGTCGTGCCGGCTGGGGCATCCTCCTGAACGTGGTCGCACTGGCGATCTGGATCGTGCTCGTCGTCGTGTTCATCGCCGCTGGCGCCCTCGCCGCCTGGCAGCACGCGACGCAGGCCTCCTGACAAAGGGCCTGGCGCCGTGCGCCTGACCCGGCCGGACCGGACCGGACCGGTGTCACCGTCGCCACGGGAGAGCACGCAGCAACGCATCATCTCAACTGAGCAAGTCGGGCGGTCGCTCCCGGACGGGGGGGTGGTCGAGGCGTTCTGCCCCTGGATACATTCCCTCTACTCGAGCCAGGAGGGCTCGGGACGAGGGGGATCTCAGGATGAGGAAACACGGACGCTTCCGCGTCGCGACAGTCGGCATCGCCGCCATCATCGCGCTCGGCATCGGTACGAACGCACCCGCGTACGCCGACGACACCACCACACCAGACAGCGCAGCAACCGCCACGCCAGACACCGGCGACATGAGCGTCGACGCGGCCTTCCCCGGTGATCCATCGGCAGAAGCCGACACTCCATCGGAGTGGCTCGAGCAGAAGTACGGCTCCACGGTCACCGGACCAGACGAGGTTCAGGTTCCCGTCGAGGATGACGATTCGCTGCCCAGCTGTGGCGATGACGAGTCGACCATCTGTATGACTGCGACCGTCACGGACGACCTCGCGGACGCGACACCGCCGGCACCGCCGTCGCCGGCACCCGACACGGCCCGATCGCTGAGCTCTCTCTCGGCGGGCACGAGCGCAAGCGCCGCGGATGAGCCGTCCGCCCCGCTGATCTCGAGCGGCTGCCTGTCGAGCCCGATCTCCAGGAACTGGGAAGTCGCTCGTTGGACTGCATGCTCACATCGCAAAGCGGTGCTCGATCTGATCACGAAGGAGGGCGAACGGGTCGGACGGGTGAAGTACGAAACGTTCCACGAAGTCACCGGTAACCCTACGAAGGGCGAGTGAGACAACGCATTCCTGATCGGAATCCGGAGCGCCACCGGGATCGCGGCCGAGACTGAGGTACTCGGACAGGGGAGTTGCATCGGCAAGTGCACGTTCGCCGGAGCTCGGGACATCAAGGGGGCGATGGTCCCTGGCACGTCGATGCAAGGTAGCTCGCACTTCACCTGGCGTGGCACGGCCGGTGCCCGTGTCCAACCGCGACCGCTGTGGGAGTTCACCTTCAGCCACCCGAACGGAATCACTATCGACGGGGCAATCTACAAGTCCCCGAAGATTCGCTGCGATCGCGACTACCCGGGCCGACCGAGTTCCGTCGGCTGTGTCTTCCCCCAGCAGCACGCCGACGAGTGGGTGAGCGGCGACCGTGCGTCCTGGTGGGGCTCCCATGTCGCGAACGCGCAGAGCAGTGGCCTGCCGGTGAGCCTGCACCGCGCGACGACCGCCGAGGTCGTCGCGAATCGAGCGGCAGCATGCACAACCGCGCCGCGGCCGCGCCCCACAGTTCCAGGAAGCACCGAGAAACGCGAGTGCGACGAGTACCCGTTCGCATCTGCCGCGGAGGGCGCAGCATCCGGCACCGGCACCGTCCGCGTCCTCAACATCTACACCTGGGACGGCAGCGCCTACTGCAACATGCCTCCGACGGTGAACCAGACCGGCGAAGGTGGGTGGAGTATCTGTCTGATCCCCGCATCCGACAACCGCACCGGCGGCCAGATCCTGAACAGCTTGTACAAGGCGTTCCGCGTCATCCCAGGAGACGAGTACTCCATCCGCATCTACACCAACACCTGACCCCCGGGGGCCCGCATGCGCTATGAAGCCGACATCGACGACGGCACTCTCGTCATCGAGGGCGGTCACCTCGTCGCGGCGACCCCGGCCGACATCGCGCAGATCGGGTTCCTTGACGCGGAACAGACCATCACCTGGGGCAACTCCAACCTGGAGGAACGCTTGCCGATCGGCCTCGCCACCGTCGCCGAATCTGGACCTGTCCCGATCTCCGTGCACGCGCACGGCACGGAACCACCACTCCCCGTGGAATCCTGGACCGATGTCGTCGACGTCACCTTCGACGTCGACGACATCGAGTCCGGCCTCACCGTCGTCAGCCTCTTCACCGGCCCCGACTTCGACACGCCTCCGCTCACACCCACTCCTGGCCTGTACCGGCTGCGGATCAGTGCCCGCGGCCGTGAACACGACTGGATCGACACCGTGCTCGAGGCGTACCGCTTCGACGCATGGCCCATCGACGTGGCCGCACCACCCACCATCCACCGTCAGCACCACGCGCCCACCTGACGACGAGCGCTCCGTGATCGACCGCTTGCCGACGCACGAACGCCCCCGTCCGGCGGGAGGAGGGCGTTCGCGCGGAGACGGGTCCTACTCGTAGCGGAGGGCCTCGATCGGGTTCTGGCGTGCAGCACGGCGTGCGGGCAGCGTGCCGGCGAGGAACGCGATGAACATCACCACGAGGATGATCGTGATCACCGAGGACGGCGCGAACTGCATGATCTGCAGACCAGGCAGGTCCTTCAGCACCGTGCCGGCCAGGACGTTCGAGATCCCCGTGCCGAGCGCGATCGCCACGCCGGCGCCGATCGCACTGCCGAGGAAGCCGATGAACACCGCCTCGAGCGAGAACAGCGTGTAGACCTTGCCGCCGCCCATGCCCATCGCCTTCATCAGGCCGATCTCACGGGTCCGCTCCTGCACGCTCATCAGCAGCGTGTTGATGATGCCGAAGCCCGCCGCGATCAGGGCGATGACCGCGAACGCGTTGAGCACGCCGACGATGCCGTTGATGACGGTCTGGAACTGGCCGAGCTGGTCCTGGATCGTCTGTCCGGTGTAGCCGTCCTTCGACAGGGCGCTCTTCACGTCGGACGCGGTCGCGCCGCTGTCGAGGGTCGCCGAGGCGCTGGCGTACGAGGTCGCGATCGACGCGGGCTTCCCCGTCTCCTGCGCGGACTGCATCGCGTCGGTCAGGGCCGCGTTCGCACCGGCCCCGCCGCCGAACAGCGACTCGTTCTGCACACCGACGACGGTCGCCGTCAGGGTGTGCTCTGCGCCCTGGTAGTCGTCCACCGCGAAGGTGAGCTCCTTGCCGACGGCCGCCTGCTCGCTGCCGAGCCCGAGGTTCTTCAGGTAGTTCGTCGGCAGGATGACCTGGTTCGCGTCCGTGTCGTCGTCGAGCTGCTTGCCCGATGCCAGGTCGGCCTTCAGCTCCCCCGCGTTGGCGGACAGCGTGACGACGTACTTGCCCTCGTTGTCGTACTCCGCGTACTTCGGGCTCAGCGCGACGGCCGGACGGACGGAGTCGATGCCCGAGACGCCCTTGATCTTGTCGACGTCGGACTGGGACAGGTACCCGAAGGACGCCGGCCCGCGGTCGACGCTCTGCGTGGACGCGTCGGGGTCGTACTTCGCGGGGCCGCTGTCGGTCGACGACGAGTCGACGGTCTTCGTGATCGTCAGGGTCCCGGTGTCGCCGATCGAGGCCACCTGGGTGTCGATGTAGTTCCCGACGCCGGTGCCGATCGCCGAGGTGAGCGTGATGGTGAACGCGCCGATGAAGATCGCGATCACGGTCAGGGTGGTGCGGAGTTTGGACCGGAACGTGTTGCCGACCGCGGTCCGCAGGAGGTCGAGGAAGTTCATGCGGAGTGCCTTCCGTGCTCGTGGGCACCCGGGGCGGGCGCATCGGCCTCCGTCGACCCGCCGACGATCAGCCCGTCGCGCACGTTCACGCTCCGGTCGCAGCGTGCCGCGAGTTCTTCGTCGTGGGTGACGACGACCAGGGTGATCCCCCGCTCGCGCTGCAGTCCGAAGAGCATGTCCTCGACCACCTCGCCCGTGTTCGTGTCCAGGTTGCCCGTCGGCTCGTCAGCGAAGATGACGCTCGGCTCGCCGACGAGCGCTCGGGCGATGACCACGCGCTGCTTCTGTCCACCGGAGAGGTCGTTCGCGTCGTTCCCCGCCTTGTCCGCCAGCCCGAGCGCGTCGAGCGCCGCCATCCCCCGGCGTTTCCGCTCGGCCCCGGAGACGCCGGCGATCTTCAGCGGCAGCACGACGTTGTCGAGCACCGAGGTCTTCGGCGTCAGGAAGAACTGCTGGAACACGAACCCGAAGGTGCTGTTCCGCGTGCGGTTCACGTCGCGGGCGCTGAGCGTCGCGGCATCTGTGCCGTCGAGCAGGACCTGCCCGGTGGACGGCTTGTCGAGCAGCGCGAGCAGGTGCATCAGCGTCGACTTGCCGGAGCCGGACTTGCCGACGATCGCCAGGCTCTCCCCCTGGTTCACGGCGAGGGACACCCCCTTGAGCGCATCGAACCGGGTGGAACCTCGGCCGTAGGTCCTCGTGAGGCCCCTGGCCTCGAGCACGGGAGTGGTCATGCGCCCGAGCGTACTGTCCGTTGCACGACTGAAAGTTTGCGTTTGCTGCAAACGATGTGACGTTCCGGTTACAGTCGAGCCATGCCCGACAGTGCCACCCCGTCCGAGATGGGTCTGCGCGACCGCAAACGCATCGAGACCCGCAGCCGCATCGCCGAGGCCGCGCGGTCACTCGCGCTCGAGGACGGCATCGACCACACCACGATCGAGCAGATCGCCGCGCGCGCGGACATCTCGCCGCGGACGTTCTTCAACTACTTCGAGAGCAAGGAGGACGCGGTCCTCGGGCACACCGAGCTCGACCTCTCCGCCGAGACCCTCGAGTCGCACGTCCGGGCCGTCGCTGGAGAACCGGCGGCGCAGGCGGTCGTCGACCTGGCGTTCCTGGTGTTCGGCGAGACCTTCGGGGACGAACGGCACCGCCACGAGCGCAAGGAACTCATCGTGCGCTTCCCGCAGCTCATGCGCCGCCAGGTCACGCGCATGTCGAGCGTCGCCGAGGCGATGACCGGCGCCGTCCGCACCGTGCTCGAGCGCGACCCGGCGTGGGGGCCGGAGGCGGCGACGCCGCAGGCGGCGGAGATGCTGCTCGGCATGGTGATGACGGCGCTCCGCAGCTCCGCCCGGAACGAGGGCACGGAACCCGAGCAGGTGCGCACCCAGGTGGTCGCGTTGATGCGCGACACCGCGGCCCGGATCGCAGCAGGATGACGGACGGGAGGCTCGGTGCCAGCTGGCACCGAGCCTCCCGTCCGTCCGCTGGTCGCGTCGCGACCCGTCAGGACTTCGAGATGAAGCCCTCCTTGACCATCCAGTCGAACGCGACGTCCGCGGGCTCGCGGCCCTCGACGTCGACCTGCCGGTTCAGTTCCTGGAGGACGGCGTCCGTCAGCTTCGGGGAGATCTGGTCGTAGACGTCCTCGAGCTGCGGGTACTCCTCGAGCACCGACGTGGAGAGCACCGGGGCGACGTTGTAGGCCGGGAAGAAGCCCTTGTCGTCCTCCAGCACCTGCAGCCCGAGCGACTTGATGCGCCCGTCGGTGGTGAACACCTCGCCGAAGTTGCACTTCCCCCGGTCGGTCGCCGTGTAGACGGTGCCGGTGTCGAGGATGTCGACGTTGCCCTTCGGGATCGCGGAGTCGCCGGAGCCACCGAGCTGCAGACCGTACTTCTCGAGCATCGGCTTGAAGCCGTCCGACCGAGAGTTGAACTCCGACTCGACGCAGAACGTGCGCTGGTCGGCCGGGAGGTCGGCGATCTGCGACAGCTTCGTGATGCCGCCGAGCTCCTTGACCGCTTCCTTCCGCACCGCGAACGCGTACGTGTTGTTCATCGGGGCGGGCGGCAGCCAGGTCAGTCCGTTGCCGGCGTCTTCCTTCTTGACGGCCTCGTACTGCTCCTGCTTGTCCGGGATGCCCTCCTTGTGGCCCATGTAGGTGAGCCAGGCGGTGCCGGTGTACTCGTACGTCATGTCGGCGTCGTGGCTCGTCATGAGCTGCCGCACCGCCACGCTGCCGGGGACGTTCGTCTCGTCGGTGACCTGGAAGCCCGCCGCCTTCGCCGCGAGCACCCCGATCTTGCCGAGCACGAGCTGCTCCGTGAAGTTCTTCGCGGTCACGGTGATGTGGGCGTCGGCGGGCAGCCCGTCGATCTTCTTGATCGTTCCAGGCGCTGCCGCCGGGACGAACGACGTCGCGGGTTGCAGGCCACAGCCGGTCAGCGCGAGCGCTGCGGCACCGGCGACGACGACCGCGGCGATCCCCCGGCGTCGGGTGTTCGTCTTCTTCGTCATCGGAGTCCCTTCGGGCGGGCGACGGTCTCGACGATGCGGCCGAGCCAGTCGATGGACAGCGCCAGGAGCGCGATGAGCAGGGCGCCGGACACCAGCACCTTCGGCAGGAACAGGTTCACGCCGGTGGTGATGAGGAGCCCGAGGCCGCCGGCACCGATGAAGGTCGCGAGCGCGGCGGAGCCGACGAGCAGCACGAGCGCGGTGCGGATGCCGGAGAGCATGACCGGGACGGCCAGGGGCAGTTCGACCCGCATCAGGACGGAGAACGCGCTCATGCCCATGCCGCGACCGGCCTCGACCGTGCGCTGGTCGACGCTCTCGATGCCGATGATCGTGTTCCGCAGCACCGGCAGGATCGCGTAGAGCACGAGGGCGATCACCGCTGCCCAGAACGAGAACCCGAGCCAGAACGCGAGGAGCACCACGAGGCCGACGGCCGGTGCCGCCTGACCGAAGTTCGCGACTGCGAGGATCACGCCGCTGGCCCGGCGGAGGGGTCCGCGGGTGAGGACGATGCCGAGCGGGATGCCGATGACCAGCACGATGACGGTCGAGACGATCGTCAGGAGCACGTGCTGCCAGGTGAGCGACACGAGGTCGGCCGGGTTGAGCGTGGAGCGCTCGGTGGCCGTCAGGTCGGCCGTGTTGAGCCAGACGGCGAACGCGGCGAGCACGACGAGGATCGCGACCGGCTGGATGACGAGCCCGCGCCAGCTGGCCTTCGCGGGCTTCGCGACGGGATCGACGACGACGTCACTCATCGACGGGCTCCTCTGCGCGGACCGGGGACGACGGCATCGTCTCGATCGGGTTCGTGTTCGTCCCGACCGGGGTGTACGCCTGCTCCTCGGCCGCTGCGGCACGGGAACGGGTGATCGCGTCCATGACCGTCTCCACCGTGATGACGCCCTGGAAGGCGTCGCGGCGACCCGTGACGAGCGCGGCACCGGCGCTGGACACGAGCATCGTGTCGAGCGCGTCGTTGAGCGTCGCGGCCTCGCCGACGACGGGCAGGTCGGGGTCGGTGCCGTCCGGGATGCGGTCGAGGCGCTCGAGCTGCCGGCGGGTCGGCCAGCCGATCGGACGCTGACGGGCGTCCACCACGACGGCGTGCCCGTGGCCGCCGGCCTCGCGCATGCGCTGCAGGACGGCCTTCGCCTCTTCACCGGGCGAGCAGGTCACCGCGGGGGCGAGCTCGACGTCGCGCACGCGGTTCAGCGTCAGCTGCTTGAGGCCGGCACCCGAGCCGATGAAGTTCTCCACGAACTCGTTCGCGGGCTCGGCCAGGATGCGCTCCGGGGTGTCGTACTGCACGATGTGCGCGCCTTCGGAGAAGATCACGATCCAGTCGCCGAGCTTCACGGCCTCGTCGAAGTCGTGCGTGACGATGACGATCGTCTTGTGCAGCTCTTCCTGGATGCGGAGGAGCTCGTCCTGCAGGCGCTGGCGGGTGATCGGGTCGACGGCACCGAACGGCTCGTCCATGAGCAGGACGGGCGGGTCCGCGGCGAGGGCCCTGGCGACGCCGACGCGCTGCTGCTGCCCGCCGGAGAGTTCACGGGGGAAGCGGTCGCGGTAGGTGTCGGGGTCGAGGGAGACCAGGTCGAGGAGCTCGTCGACGCGGGCGGCGATCTTCTCCTTGGACCAGCCGAGCATCTTCGGCACGATCGCGATGTTGGCCGCGACGGTCATGTGCGGGAAGAGCCCGCCGGCCTGGATGACGTAACCCATGCGGCGGCGGAGCTCGTCGCCGTCGATCGAGGTGACGTCGTCGTCGCCCACCACGATCTTGCCCTCGGTGGGCTCGATCAGGCGGTTGATCATCTTGAGCGTCGTCGTCTTGCCGCAGCCGGAGGGGCCGACGAGCATGACGATCTTGCCGGCGGGGATCTCGAGCGTGATGCCGTCCACGGCGGGCTTCGACTGGCCGGCGTAGCGCTTGGTGACGGTGTCGAGCAGGATGCCGCGACCGGTCACGTCGCTCTCGGCGCGGGAGCCGTCGGTGTGGGACAGGGTTGCGTCAGTGCTGGACACGGATACCTCGCGAGATGGTCAGGCGGCCGAGGCCGAGGAGCAGGAGATCGAGGACGAGGGCGAGCAGGACGACGCCGACCACGCCCACCACGACCGAGTTGAGGGAGTTCGCGCCGCCGAGACGCGAGAGCCCGGAGAAGATGAACCCGCCGAGCCCCGGGCCGAGAGCGTACGCGGCGACTGCGGCGACGCCCATCACCATCTGCGCGGAGACCCGGACGCCGGTGAGGATGATCGGCCACGCCATCGGCAGCTCGACCTGCACCAGGGTGCGGAAGCGGCTCATCCCGATGCCACGGGCCGACTCGACGACGGCGGGCGAGATCTCGGAGAGCCCGACGACCGCGTTGCGGAGGATCGGCAGGGCGGCGAAGAACGTGACCGTGACGACGGACGGCACGACGCCGAACCCGAGCGGGACGAGCAGCAGGCCGATCACGGCGAACGACGGCAGTGTCAACCCGATGGTCGACACCTCGTTCGCGACCGATCTCAGCCGCGGGATGCGGTAGACGAGTGCTGCGAGCAGCACGGCGATGACGGTGGCGAGCACGGTGCACTGGACGACCAGCGAGAAGTGCTGCCACGACGCGAACCAGATCTGGTCCCATCGCTCCGTGACGTAGTTGAAGAACACTTGCTGCTGGTTCCCCTCGGGTCGGTCGTTCTGCCCACGGGTCGGGGCACAAGTGCCGCCCAACGTACGCAATGGCGCGGCGACTTGTACAACCGCAAATGTCGCGAACGCAGGGTTCCTGCGGATTCTTCAATCACGAAACCCCAGGTCAGCGCCGTGTGCCGTCCGTGATCCTGGGAGAACGGTAACGATCGAACGGGCTGCCCGGCTACAGGCCCGCTTCTCGGAGCCCGGCCTGCTCGGCGATCGAGACGAGCCGCTCCCGCCACTCGATCCACTCCTCGGGCGTCTTCTCCGCGAGGTTCCCGTCACCGTCGCCCGCGAGGCCGTCGAGCATCTCGCGCACGATGTCCGCGTGCCCGGCGTGCCGAGCGGTCTCGTACGCCATGTGCACCAGCACACGGTGCAGCGTGACGTCACGGTGCTCGGGTGCCCACCACGGAACCACCCCGCGCGCGTCGAGGTCGAGCGCCTCGATCGTGGCGTCGGCGTGGGCGGCGCTGGCGTGGTGGAACGCCACGATGTCCGCCATCGTCTCGTCGAGCGTCGCGTACATGTCCCGGTCGTCGTCGGAGTCGAGCCATGCCGGCGGATCGGGGAGCGGGCGGTCGAACACCCGCCCGAAGTACTCGGACTGCACGGCGGCCACGTGCTTCACGAGCCCGAGGACGTTCGTGCCCGTCGGGGTCACCGGCCACCTGGCCTGCCGTTCCGCGAGTCCGTCGAGCTTCGCGAGCAGCGCTGCCCGGTGCTTCTGGAGGTAGCGGTGCAGCGTCTGCTTCACGACTGCCTGGTCGGTGACCGGGGACGCCCCCTCGTCGGTGAGCAGGGAGTTCCCGGTCGCCGCGATGGTGCCGGACGGCGGTGCAGGTCGCACCGCCGGCGGCTCCTCGGTGATGTCGCTCATGCCCTCGATCGTGCCACCGCGCGCTCGCGGATGCGCTCCGACTCGGCCACGGCGACGCGCTCGGCGGTGAGCAGCAGTCCGGCGACGTCCGCGGAGTTCCGCGACGGTGCGTCGTTCCAGCTGGTCAGGTCGCGCACGCGGCCCATCCGGACGTCCGGGGCGGGGCACCAGAGGACCGGCGAGCCTTCTTCGACCGCGAGGGCGTGCCAGACGACGTCGAGGGCGCGCTGGACCGGCTGGGAGTGCACCGCGTGCGGACCACCGGCGGCGTAGACCACGGCACCGACGAGGCACGCACCGACGAGCGGGCGCCCGGCGACGTCCATCGCCGCGGCACTCGACGCCTTGCGGGTACGGCCCTTCTCGTCGACGTAGGAGAACCACGCGTGCTGGATCCACCCGCGTTCGACGACACCGCGCGCACCGGACAGCAGCCGCTCCACGTCGGCGAGGTCGCGGAGCTGCGCTTCGGCTCGACGGACCCTGGCAGCGGCCCGACGTTCGGCGAGCCGGTCGAGGAGGCCGCGGAACCCGGAGCGGGTGGGCGTGGGGAGGGAGGGAGAGGCGTCGGTGTCGACGTCGTGCTGGACGCGGAACTCGAGGGTCATCAGGCCCCTCCGATCTTCACGTGCACGGATGGTGTGGAGAGACGATAACCCCGTTCGGGTCAGCCGTCGAGAGCGGCGTCGATCCCACGCTCGGCGACGATCCGGAACGCGCTGTCGTCGCTGAGGTGCATCGCCGAGGCGATGGACACGGCCCAGCCACGTGCCCTGGTCCAGGTGGCGTCGTCGGCGGGGACCAGCGCGCGGAAGGTGCGCCGGGCCTCCCGGTCGAGCGTCAGCCACGCGGTCGCGAGGTCCACTGCTGGATCGCCCGCCGTCACGTCCCCGAAGTCCACGACCGCCGACAGGCGGTCACCGGTGCCGTCCGGCGCGGGTTCGACGAGCAGGTTGAAGGGGTGCAGGTCGCCGTGCACCCAGACGGGAGGCCCGGCGTACGCGGGCAGGGCGGCCGCGGTCCGCCAGAGCGCGGCCAGCTCCACGGCACGTGGTACGTCCGCGGTGGCGAGCCGTTCCAGGACGGCGTCCGAGCGGGTGGGCAGGGGGACGGCGCGCACCGGGTTGACCGGCGCGTCCGCCGGCGCGGGCACGTGCAGCAGCCGGACGAAGGCCGCGAGCGCCTCGGCGACCGCCGTCCCGCCGGCGCGTTCGCCCGCCGGGACGCCGGGGAGCCAGCGCACGACGCTCCACGACCACGGGTACCCCGGCGCCGGGCGACCGGTCCGCACCGGATCGGGGACGGGCACGATCGCGGCGACCCGGTGGGCGATCTCGGGCAACCAGCGCTGCTCGTGCTCGATGAGCCGGGCGGCGGCGGCACGGCGGGGGAGCCGGACGGCCAGCAGCTCCCCGAGCCGGACGACCACGTTGTCCCAGCCGTTCGCGACGACCTCGAGCGGCAGGTCCGCGAGGTCGGGGTGCTGGTCGGCGAGCAGCGCGCGGACGAGCTCGGCGTCGACGTCGACCTCTGCTTCCGGGGTGGGCATCGGGTCAGGCTAGCCGGGGCGGCCCCTCCCCGCGAACGGGGGCTCTCGGCGCGAACCTACCGCTTGGTATCTTCATAGGGTCGGAGACGTGGGTGTCGCTGGGGGGACTCACGACCCGTGGTCGTGTCGGACCGGCGTCAGGGCGCCTCGGTCCGCGCGGCGTGCTCGTGAGATGCGTCGGGCTCGTGAGATGCGTCGGGCTCGTCGGGTGCGTCGTCCTCGTCCGGGGCGATGAGGGCCACCAGCCGCGGGATCTCCGGGCGCATCCGCTCCGTGACGATCGCGGCGAGCAGGACCGTCCAGAGGTCGCGGAGCCGTTCGAACAGGTCCGCGCGGTCGGCCAGCACGTCGGAGACGGTCTGGACGCCGGTGTACGCGGGGATGATCACCCGCCCGAGCACCTCCGGGTCCCAGGCATCGTCGACCTCGCCCGCGGCGATCCCCTGCCGCATCAGTTCGGCGACGACCGCCATCCAGTCGGTGTACGGGTTCTGCCGTGCCACCTCGGCGGTCGCGGCCTCGGTCGACAGCCGGATGCCGGCGCTCACGACGACCTCGGACACCATCTGCGTCGCGAGTCCCTGCGACATCCACATCATCGCCTCGAGCGGGGACGTCGCCCGGGTGGACGCCGCTTCGCCGTACCGCCGGGACACCTCGTGCTGCTGGGCGATGACCGCGCCTGCGAGGTCGCGCTTCGACCCGAAGTGGAAGTAGAGCGCTCCCTTGGTCAGCCCGGCTCGCTCGGCGACGGCGTCCATCGAGGCGCCGACGTACCCGTGCTCGTCGAACTCGTGGGCCGCGGCCTCGAGGATCGCCGCCCGTGTCGCCACCGCGCGCTGCTGCCGCGACCGTCCGTCCTCCGCCATGTGGGTGCCTCCGCGGCCGATCGTATCGGCGGGTCCCGGGCGGTGTCGGGCAGATCCCCGGCAACCGTCAGGTGACGTGTCCTACGGTTCCCGGCATGGACGGATGGCGGAACCCGACACGGTGGGCCCGAGCGGGTCGATGGCTGCTCGTGCCCATCGCGGTCCTCGACTGGTTCGCGCTGCCGGCCCAGGGGGTCTTCGTCACCGCGTTCCTCGTCGCGGTCGTCGGGCTCGTCGGGATCGCCGCCGCGCTCGTCGTGCGGATGCTCCGCGGCAGCCGTGGCGCGATGGCGGCCCTCGGCGTCGTGATGCTGCTCGGCGGTCTTGCCGTGTTCGGGCTCGACCCCTTCCCGGGGTCCTTCCCGCTGATCGACTCGTGGTGGCCGGACGCCATCACGCAGCCGCAGCACGTCGGTAGCGCCTACTGGCAGCTCGCCGGACTCGGGGTCGAGCTGTGCGGGTTCGGCCTGCTCGCGACGCTGCTCGTCGTCACGCTGACGCGTCCGACCCTGCACGGCGGGTCAGCACCGCGACGCTGACGTCGGCGTCGGGTGCGGCCTCGCGCAGTGCCCGGATGCGGTCGACGAACGCCGTGGCCTCCTCCGCTGCCGCCAGGGCCGCGACGGCACCGATGTCGTCGAGCCCACCGAGCGACAGGAGCCCCGCGGTGAACAGCACGAGGCGGTCGCCCGGTGCGAGGTCGACCTCGACGTGGGTCCGCGCGGTGCCCTCCGGCTGCAGCCCGATCGGCAGGTCGATCGTCCTGAGCACCGTGTGGGTGCCGTCGGCGCGGACGTGCAGCGCCAGACCGTGGCCGGCGTCCACGGACGAGACGTGACCGGTCGTCGGGTCGATCCGCGCGTGGAAGAGCGACCCGACGGCACCGGCGGCCTCCAGGTCGGCGCCGATCTGGGCCTCCAGTGCCTGGCCGTCCGCTCCCAGCCGCACGTCGGTGCGTGCCACGACGGCGGCGCGGAGCGTCGACGCGAGCAGGCCGGCCGCACTGCCGGCGGCGGACACCGAACCGATCGTCAGCCGGATCGTCCCGTCGGCCGCGACGCGCCAGTCCGCGAGGTCGCCGGACCCCTCGCGTGACGAGGACACGGCGGCGAAGTCGTAGCCGGGGACGTCGATCGGGTCGGGGACGAGCGCGTCGAGCACCCGCCGGACCCGGTCCCGGTCGATCGCGTGGCCCAGCTCCCGCTCCGCCCAGCGGGCGAGGTCACGGAGCATCTCCACGTCCTGCGGCGAGAGCTCGCGGGGCTTCGCGTCCATGATGCAGAGCGTGCCGACACGGGTGCCGTCGAGCATGGACAGCGGCGCACCCGCGTAGAAACGGATGCCCGGCTCGCCCGTCACGGCGGGGAGCCCGCTGAAC
Organism: Curtobacterium sp. NPDC090217; assembly: GCF_044746705.1. NCBI lineage: Bacteria > Bacillati > Actinomycetota > Actinomycetes > Micrococcales > Microbacteriaceae > Curtobacterium > Curtobacterium sp. NPDC090217. The sequence continues at coordinate 492,598 of NZ_JBIVCR010000001.1, forward strand.
CGCGGGTCGAGCGCGGTGTCCGGCACCACCATCGGCCCGTCCTGCAGCACGGTCGTCGAGCAGAACACGTCACTCGCGGCGGCGCTCCCGCCCTGCTGCCAGCCCTGCGCGGACTGCGCCGTGACGAGGTCGCCGTGCACGAGGTTGAGGAAGCTCAACGGCACCCCGAACGCCGCCTGCGTCATCCGGGTGATGCGGTCGAACCGCTCCTCGGGACCGCTGCCGAGCACCCCGAGGGCCTCGACGAGCGCGTTCCGTCGGTCCGCCTGGGTGTCAGTCACGCGTCCTGTCTACCGCACCCTCGGCGAGGAACCAGTCGCGGGGGTGCTCGTCGGCCGTCAGCACCCGGCGCGGCGTGGTGGGAGCGGCCCACTCCGCGGCGTTCGAGAGCACCCGCTGGATGTCCGGGTGGTGGTACACGGGGTACTCCTGGTCACCGGGCGAGAAGTAGAAGACCCTGCCGCGGCCACGACGGTAGGCGACGCCGGAGCGGAACACCTCGCCGCCGGTGAACGTCGACAGGAAGACCTCTTCGTCGGGGCGGGGGATGTCGAAGTACTCGCCGTACATCTCCTGGCGGTCGATGACGATCGGGTGCGGGACGCCCTTCGCGATGGGGTGGTCGGGCGCCGTCGTCCAGACGAGCTCCCGCTCGCCGTCGTTCCGCCACTTCAGGGAGCACGTCGTGCCCATCAGCCGCTTGAACGGCTTCGAGTAGTGCCCGGAGTGCATCACCACGAGGCCCATGCCGGCGTGCACGGCGTCCACGACGCGTTGCACGACCTCGTCGCTGACCTCCTCGTGGGCAGCGTGGCCCCACCAGAACAGCACGTCCGTGGCGTCGAGGCGCTCCTGCGTCAGACCGTGCTCCGGCTCCTGCAGCGTCGCCGTGCCGACCGAGGCCTCCGGAAGGTGCTCCTGCAGTGCGGCCGCGACGACGGTGTGGATGCCGTTCGGGTAGTGCTCGACGACCGTCGCGTCACCGCGGGTCTCGTGCACGTTCTCGTTCCAGACGACGATGTTCTTCACTGCTCGATCTCCATCTCGTGTCCTGCCTGTGCCGACGCGTAGATCGCGTCGACGACCCTGCTGCGGTGCAGCGCGAACTCGCCGTGGTGCCCGTCGTGGAGGCCGCTGCGGATCGTGGCGATGAACTCCTCGATCACGCGCTGGTGGTGCCCGCCGGGGACCTGCACGCCCGGCCGGGTGACCGTCGGGATGCCCTGCTCGTCGGAGTAGAGCGTCACGGTGCCCTCCGTCGCGTAGTCGCGCACGAACAGCCGTGCACCCCCCGTCGACCCGAGGAGCTCGACCTCGATGTCCTCGACGTCCTTCGAGTAGCTCGCCCAGCTCGCCTGCAGCAACAGGCTCGACCCGTTGTCGAACCGGAGCAGGGCGCTCGCGAAGTCCTCGACGTCGAACGGACGGTCCGTCGCCGCCGACACCGGGGTCCGCTCGCTGCCGCCACGGCCGGCGCTGCCGAGTTCGTTGTACGTGACGGCGCTCGCGGTGACCACGCGGGGTTCGCCCATCAGGTGCAGTGCGATGTCGAGCACGTGCGACCCGAGGTCGATGAGAGGGCCACCGCCGGCGGTCTCCTTGTTCGCGAACCAGCTCCGGATCCCGGGGATGCCGGCGCGACGGAGCCAGCTCGCGCGGGCGTGGTAGACGTGGCCGAGCGGGTTCTCTGCGCCGCCGTTCCGCAGGTGGTCGGCGAGGAACTGCACATCGGCGCGACGGCGGTGGTTGTAGGCGACCTCGAGCACGCGGTCGTTCCGGACGGCGGCGTCGACCATCTCCTGTGCCTGGGCGCCGGTCGTCGCGAGGGGCTTCTCGCAGAAGACGTGCTTGCCGGACTCGAGCGCGGCGACCGCGATGGGGTGGTGCAGGGCGTTCGGGACGCCGATCGACACGATGTCGAGGTCGTCCCTGGCGACGAGGTCCTGCCAGTCCTCGTACGTGTTCGGCACGTGCCGGGTCTCGGCCAGCTCGGCCAGTCGAGCCGTCTCCTGTCCCGCGAGCGCCACCACCTCGACCCCCGGGAGTGCGGTGTAGGCATCGAGGTGCGTGGTCCCGGCGAACCCGAGACCGACCACCCCGACGCGGAGCGTGCGTGCTGCATCCGTGGTCGTGTTCGTCGTCATCGACATGACACCGACGCTACCGGAGGCTCGGGTCGAATCGATACGACAGGCGGCGTGTTGCCGTCCCGGGGGTGGTGGTGGGCGGAATCGCGCGTAGGCAGTCGAATCGCGCGTAGGAGGTCGAATCGCGCGTAGGAGGTCGAATCGCGCGTAGGAGGCCCGAAGTTCTGACCCCCTACGCGCGATTCGGCTTGCTATCGCGCGTGTGAGGGGAAGGAACGCGCGCGGAGGTCTCCCATCCGTGGTCCGCGACGATGGAGGCATGACGCCTCGATCCCTGTTCCGTGCCCTCGCGGTCGCCGAACTCGTGACCTGGACGATGCTCCTCGTGGGCATGCTGATGAAGTACGGCTTCGGTCTGGGGGACCTCCCGGTGCGCATCGGCGGCAGCGTGCACGGCTTCGTGTTCCTCGCGTACCTCGTCGTCACGACGGTGGTCGCGGTGAACCAGCGGTGGTCGTTCGGCACGCTGGCGCTCGGATGGGCGAGTGCGGTGGTGCCGTACACGACGCTGCCGTTCGAGGTCGGTGTCGTACGCCGGGGCATGCTCGATGGCCCCTGGCGGCGCTCCGCTCCGGCCGGGACGCAGCCCGGCTTCTGGGACCGCCTGCTCTTCTCCGTGGTGCGTCGCCCGGCGGTCGCCGTCGTGGTGGGCGTGGTGCTCGTCGTCCTGGTGTTCGTGGTGCTGCTGACGATCGGCCCGCCGGTCCCGTCCCGCTGACCGGTCACAACACCCCGCTCACCGCCGCCGAGCGGTCGTGAGTCGTCGGTGCGGAAGCACCGAAACGACGGATGGCGACCAGTCGGCGGAACCGGGCGGGGTGTCGTGGCCGGTCGCGAGCACTGCTTGGTCCGGACACGCAGACGGACAGACGGACAGACAGACGGACAAGCAGACAGACGGACGGGAGGCACGGTGCCAGCTGGCACCGTGCCTCCCGTCCGTGGACCGCCTGCGTTACAGGGCGGCCAGGACCGCGTTCAACGTTGCGGACGGGCGCATGACCGCGCTCGCCTTGGCGTCGTCCGGACGGTAGTAACCACCGATGTCGGCGGGGGAGCCCTGGACGGCGATCAGCTCTTCGACGATCTGCTGCTCCTGACCGTCGAGCTGCTTCGCGATCTCGGCGAACGCCGCGGCGAGCTCGGTGTCTTCGGTCTGCGCCGCGAGCTCTTCCGCCCAGTACTTCGCGAGGAAGAAGTGGCTGCCGCGGTTGTCGATCGTGCCGAGCTTGCGCCCGGGGGACTTGTCCTGCTCGAGGAACGTCCCGGTGGCCCGGTCGAGGGTCTCACCGAGGATCTTCGCGCGCTGGTTCCCGGTCACGCCGGCGAGGTGCTCGAGGCTGACCGCCAGCGCGAGGAACTCGCCGAGGCTGTCCCAACGCAGGTAGTTCTGCTGGACGAGCTGCTGCACGTGCTTCGGCGCGGAACCACCGGCCCCGGTCTCGAACAGGCCGCCGCCGCCGAGGAGCGGCACGACCGAGAGCATCTTCGCCGAGGTGCCGAGCTCCATGATCGGGAACAGGTCGGTGAGGTAGTCGCGGAGGACGTTGCCCGTGACCGAGATCGTGTCCTCGCCGCGGCGGATGCGCTCCAGCGAGAACCGCATCGCGTCTTCCGGCGAGAGGACCTCGATCTGCAGACCGTCGGTGTCGTGCTCGCCGAGGTACCGGTGGACGAGCTCGATGAGCGCTGCGTCGTGCGAGCGGGTCTCGTCGAGCCAGAACACGGCCGGCGTCGCGCTGGCGCGGGACCGGGTGACGGCGAGCTTCACCCAGTCGCGGATGGCGACGTCCTTGGTCTGGCACGCGCGCCAGATGTCACCCTGCGCGACCTGGTGCTCGATCACGACGTCACCGGCGGAGTTGGTCACGCGGACGGTGCCGTCGGCGGGGACCTCGAAGGTCTTGTCGTGCGAGCCGTACTCCTCGGCCTTCTGCGCCATCAGGCCGACGTTCGGCACCGAGCCCATGGTCGCGGGGTCGAAGGCGCCGTTGGCACGGCAGTCCTCGATCACGGTCTGGTAGATGCCGGCGTAGCTGGAGTCCGGGATCACGGCGAGGGTGTCGTGCTCGTCGCCGTCCGGGCCCCACATGTGGCCGGAGGTGCGGATCATCGCGGGCATCGAGGCGTCGACGATGACGTCGCTCGGGACGTGCAGGTTCGTGATGCCCTTGTCCGAGTCGACCATGGCGAGCTCGGGACCAGCGGCGATGCCGTCCGTGAACGCCTGCTTGATCTCCGCACCGTTCGGCAGCGCGTCGAGCCCGGTGAGGATCGAGTTCAGCCCGTCGTTCGGGGTGAGACCGGCCGCGGCGAGGTCGGCGCCGTAGCGGTCGAACACGTCGGGGAAGAAGGCGCGGATCACGTGCCCGAAGATGATCGGGTCGGAGACCTTCATCATCGTGGCCTTGAGGTGCACCGAGAACAGGATGCCTTCGTCCTGGGCGCGCTTGATCTGCGCGCGCAGGAACTGCTCGAGCGGACCGACGTGCAGCACGGTGCCGTCGATGACCTCGCCGGCGAGGACCGGGATCGACTGCTTGAGGACCTGTTCCTGCCCGTCGGCACCGACGAACGTGATCGTCAGTGTGTCGTCGGCGGGAGCGACCCATGTCTTCTCGTTCGAGCGGAAGTCGTCGACGCCCATGGTCACGACGTTCGTCTTCGACTCGGGGCTCCACGCACCCATGCGGTGCGGGTGCTTGCGGGCGTAGTTCTTGACCGACAGCGGTGCACGGCGGTCGGAGTTGCCCTCGCGCAGGACCGGGTTGACGGCGCTGCCCTTCACCTTGTCGTACCGGGCGCGGGTGTCGCGCTCGGCGTCCGTCGACGGCTCGTCCGGGTAGTCCGGCAGGTCGTAGCCCTGCGACTGGAGCTCCTTGATCGCCGTCTTGAGCTGCGGGATCGACGCCGAGATGTTCGGCAGCTTGATGATGTTGGCTTCCGGCGTCTTCGCCAGGTCGCCCAGCTCCGCGAGCGCGTCGTCGAGGCGCTGCTCGTCGGTGAGCCGCTCCGGGAACAGGGCGATGATGCGGCCGGAGAGCGAGATGTCCCGCGTCTCGACGTCCACACCGGCGGTGCCGGCGAACGCCTGGATGACGGGGAGGAAGGAGTGGGTGGCGAGGAACGGTGCCTCGTCCGTGAGCGTGTAGATGATCTTGGCCATGCTGGCGGGTACTCCCTTGTTCGCGCGTCGGTGGTTCCACGCTACTCGTCGTGAGCGATATCTCGACATCAAGATACATGGGCTGTGGAGAGAGTTCGTCGAGACCCCACCTGTGGACAGCCATCGCGCAGGCGACATCCAGGCGCGTCACTGCGTGCACATAGGGAACGGCCGTGCACTGGAGGGGTCGAGAGGAGCACACCATGTCCACTGCACGTCGCCGCCCCGAGGACTTCGGGTGGACCGCCGAGGACCTCCGCTCCGCGTACGCCTCGGACGGCAGCGGTCCGTTCCGCTACGCACCGGACGGATCCGGCCCCTTCTCCTACGACGCCGACGGCAGCGGCCCGTGGCTCGTCGGCCCCGAACCCGCCCGCGGTCTCGCGGTGTTCGCGCCGCGGAACCGCGGATCCGCGTCCCGCCTGCGCCGCATCGGGACGGCGTGCACGGCGGGAGCGCTCGCACTGACGCTCATCGCCGGGAGCATCGCGATCGTGGACGTCGTGGCTCCTCCACACCATGCGGTGAACGCCGCTTCCGTCCACGAACCGGGACACGACGGAGACTGACCCGCCGAACGGTGCCACGCTGGGGGAGTGACAGAACTCCTCGTCGTGGGCGTGATCGCCCTGCTGGTCATCGCGGCCGCCGCCGTGCTCGGCCCGCGCATCGGCATCGCCGCGCCGCTCGTCCTGGTCGCGGTGGGCATCGTCGCGAGCCTGGTGCCGTGGATCCCGAACGCCGAGATCGACCCGGAGTGGATCCTCGCCGGGGTCCTGCCGCCACTGCTGTACTCGTCGGCGGTGTCCATGCCGACGATGAACTTCCGGCGCGAGTTCGGTGCGATCAGCGGCCTGTCGGTCGTGCTCGTCGTCGCGAGCTCGCTCGTGCTCGGACTCTTCTTCGCGTGGGTCATCCCGGGGCTCGGGCTCGCCTGGGGCATCGCCCTCGGCGCGATCGTCAGCCCGACGGACGCCGTCGCCACGTCGATCGTCAAGCAGACCTCGGTGTCCCGTCGTGTCATCGCGATCCTCGACGGCGAGTCCCTGCTCAACGACGCCACGGCGCTCGTGCTCCTCCGGACCGCGATCGTCGCCGGTGCCGCGTCGTTCTCGTTCTGGGGTGCCGTCGGGGACTTCGCGTTCGCGGTCGCCGTCGCGGTGGCGATCGGGCTCGTCGTCGGCTGGCTGAACCTGCGGGTCCGGTCGCGCATCACGAACCCGACCGTCAACACCGCGCTGTCGTTCGCGGTGCCGTTCGTCGCGTCGATCCCGGCCGAGCACGTCGGAGCGTCCGGACTGGTCGCCGCCGTGGTCGCCGGGCTGGTCACGGGCATCCGGGCGCCACGGGTGCTGCCGCCGAACCACCGACTGTCAGACGCTCAGAACTGGGGCACCGTCGAGTTCGTGCTCGAAGGCGCGGTGTTCCTGGTGATGGGTCTCGAGCTCGCCTCGATCGTCTCGGACGTGCAGTCCGACCACGCCGGGATCGGTCCGGCGCTGCTCATCGCCGTCGGGGCGCTCGTGCTCACGATCCTCGTCCGCACGGCGTACGTCGTCCCGCTGCTGTTCGGGCTGTCCAAGAGCGCCCGGCGCGGCGCACGGATGCAGGAGCGCCTGCAGGGGTTCCAGAACGCGGACACGCAGTCCACGACGCAGGCGCTGACCGACCACCGGTTCGGCAACCGCGCACCGTCCGAACGCGACCTCGAGCGCTTCGGAACCCGGGTCCGCCGGATGCTCGCGGACATCCAGTACTTCACGAAGGCGCCGATGGGGTGGCGCGAGGGCACGGCGGTCGTGTGGGCCGGCATGCGTGGTGCGGTCACCGTCGCGGCAGCGCAGACGCTGCCGCACGGCACCACCCCGCAGCGGTCCCTGCTGGTGTTCATCGCGTTCGCCGTGGCCGGGTTCTCGCTGCTGATCCAGGGCGGCACGATCGGCCCGCTGCTGCGGAGGATCAGCCCGCCGACGGCCGACGCCTCGAGTGGGGATGCCGAGGAACGCGGCCGCCTGATGGCCGTGATGCGGACGGCCGCCGAGTCGGTGCGGGCTGACGACTCGAACGAACTCACACCACGGACCCGCGAAGAACTCGAGGCGACCGACCCCGCCGAGCTCCGCGCGTGGTTCGGACGAGAGAAGGTCCGACGGCTGCAGGTGCTCGATGCACAGCGTTCCGCGTTGCTCGACGCCCGTGACGACGGTGTGTTCGATGCCGAGGTGCTCGAGTCGGTGCTGCGGAACCTCGACGCGGAGCAGATCGCCCTCGAACTCCGGGGCGGCCCGACGGGCTGACCGCGCGTCGGGCCCGCTCAGCACCCGACCGTGAAGCGTCAGCGCCCGACCGTGATGCGTCAGTGCCCGATCATGATGCGTCAGTGCCCGATCGTGATGCGGAACACCCGGACGCCGGCCGTCTGCAGCGCGGCGAGCCCCAGGCGCATGCGGAGGTTCCGGAACGGCGCCTTGAAGGCGTTCGGCGCCGATGCCGAACCGATCTGGTGGAGCACCTCGGCGGTGAGCGTCCGTTCGAGCTTGGGCGCCAGCCGCGTGAGCCCGGACACCGTGACGACGATGCGGACCGCGTTGGGCGCGAGCAGCGGGTCGATGCGCTCGGCCGCCTCTTGCGCACGGTGGAACGCCGGGTCGTCGCCAGGACGCCGGATCGCGATGACGGCCAGCTCCGCCGCCCCCGAGCCCTCCGGCTCCGGCAGGTCGTCGACCCCGATCACCCGCATCCGCCTGGCGTCCACCCCGGCACGGACCGCGGCGACCCTGAGCACCGGGAGGAGCTCTTGGGTGCCCGCCAGCACGACGTCCGCCGTCCGGAGATCGACTGGTTCGTGCCGCTCTCGCGACGATCGGGCCATGAGGGGTCCTTCCGCTCGCTCTCCTCGGACCCTACTGAAGCGCCGAGGGACACGCCGCCCGGATCAGTCGTCTCCCAGGACGGCCCCGAGGCTGCTCGACTCGTCGGACATCGCCGCCCGCAGGACGACCTCGACCGCCGAGACCTGCGCTGCGACGGGCCACGACTCCGGATCGGCCGCGGCGAGCGCCGAGATCCCCTCGACCGCACCGGCGAGTGCGCCCACCCTTGCTGCCGTGTCGATCGCCGACGGCGCTGCCCGGTGGAGGAGTCCGGTGAGCCGTTCCCGGAACGCGGCGTTGTGCGCCGCGTGCCGTTCGGCGAGCGTCTGGTCGGCGAGCGCTGCGGCGAGGAAACCGATCCAGACGCGCGAGTTCGCGAGCCGCTGCTCGTCGACGGGCAGGGCATCGAGCACGATCGCGCGGAGCGCCTCCGCCGGTCCGGTGGCGGAGCGTTCGCTGGCGTCCATCCGGGTTCGTGTCCGCTCGTGGAGCAGGTCCCTGGCGTGCAGGAGCAACGCGCGTTTGTCCCGGAAGGTGTGCAGCACGAGGCCCGTCGTGCACCCGGCGCGTTCGGCGACCGCGCGGAGGGTCAGGCCCGGTACACCGCGGTCGGCGAGGACCTGCCAGACCGCTTCGGACAGGTCCGTGCGCTGCGCATCGACGTCCCGAGTTCGCGGCATGCACCAACCGTAACATCTGTTACCGTAACGATCGATACGGATACGACACCGCCGGGAGACGCCATGTGGACCATCGACCTCGTTCCCTTCGACGACGAGGACGCGGCCGCCCTGCGCGCTGCGCAGCGCGTCGAACTCGACTCGCGGTACGGATCGGACGACCACGAGCCGGGGACCGTGCCGAGTGCGGTCGACGTCCCCGTGTTCCTCGTCGCGAGAACGATGGACACCCCGACGACGGGCACCCCGATCGCCTGCGGCGGGCTGCGCCCCCTCGGACCAGCGCTCTTCGACGGCACCGCGGTCGAGGTCAAGCGGATGTACGTCGCCCCGGCGGCCCGGGGGTCCGGTGTCGCCGCCGCCGTACTCCGGGAACTCGAACGGCACGCGGCGCGACTCGGCGCCGAACGGGTCGTCCTCGAGACCGGGACGATGCAGCCCGACGCGATGCGGTTCTACGAGCGCGAGGGGTACACCGCGATCCCGCGCTACGGCCACTACGCCGACTCCGACCTCTCGGTCTGCTACGAGCGGGTCCTGGAGCCCTAGGCTGGCGCCATGGCGCGGATGCTGCGGACGGAACGGGGCCTCGACCGGCTCGTCAACTTCTCCGACGCGACCGTCGCGATCGCGATCACCCTGCTGCTCCTGCCGCTGGTCGATGTCGCGGGCGAGATCGACGAGAAGTCACTCGGCGACCTGCTGTCGGACAACATCGGCACGGTCATCGCCTTCATCGTGAGCTTCGTCGTCATCTCGCGGCTGTGGCTGTCGCACCACCGGCTGTTCGAGGCGACGCAGTCGTACTCGACCCTGGTGCTGCGGGTGAACTTCGTCTGGCTCGCGAGCATCGCCTTCCTGCCGTTCTCGTCGAACCTCATCGCCCACGAGGCCGAGGACGCCGGGGTGAACGCGTTCTACATCGGCACCATCGCCCTGTCGAGCCTCAGCATGTCCGTGATGCAGTGGGCCGTCTGGCGCGACCCCGAACTCATCCGGCCCGGTGGTCGGCAGATGCTGCACCCGATCGACGGCACCGTGACCTTCGTCGCGCTGATCGTCGCGCTCGTGGGCGCCACGATCCTGCCGGCGCCCGGTCCGTTCTGGCTCTTCATCCTGGTGCCGGCCGGGTGGGTCTCGACGTGGCTGGAGCGGCGGTACAGCGCCCGCGAGAAGACGTCGCAGCACGACACGTGACGCCGAGGGGGGCTGTACAACCGGACAGGTTCGTGCAGAATGGTCTGCGGCCATGACGACTCTCCGCGACGCAGACCAGCACCCCGGCACCCCGGTGGTGCACACATCTCGTCGCGCTGCCCTCGAGGCCGAGCGCGCCGCCGCCAAGGCGAAGCCCGTGAGACCCGCGAAGCCCGTGAGACCCGCCAAGCCCGTGAAGCCGACCTCCCGCTTCACCCGCGTCCCCCGCCGCAGTGTCGCCACCACGAAGCCACCGCTCACCACGAAGCAGCGCACCAGTCGCCTCACCGTGACGAGTGCCCTCGCCGCCTTCGTGATGTTCGCCGCGTCCGCGATGCCCGCACACGCGAGCCCGACGACGTCGACCGCGACCACCACGCTCGCACCCACGGTCAGCACCCAGGACTTCGCCGTCACCCAGGCCGTCGCCACGGCGACCACGAACCGCGACGGCTTCACCGTCGGCGGCAGCGGCGGCGCGACCGCCGGCGCCGAGGTCACCTTCGGCGGCGACGTCCGTTCCCCGTTCCCGAAGCCGGTCAGGATGAGCTCGGGCTTCGGGTACCGCTCCGCTCCCTGCGGCGCGTGCTCGTCGCTCCACCAGGGCCTCGACTTCAACCCCGGCATGGGCGCACCGATCGGCGCGGTCGCGGCGGGGACCGTCCGGGTCTCCGGCACGTACTTCTCGTACGGCAACGCGGTCATCATCGACCACGTGGTCGACGGCCGCGAGGTCTCCACGCTCTACGGCCACATGATCCCGGGGTCGTCGCCGCTCAAGGTGGGGGACGAGGTCACGGCCGGGCAGTTCGTCGGCTTGGTCGGCTCGTCGGGTGTCTCGACCGGTGCGCACCTGCACCTCGAGGTCCTGATGGACGGAACGCTGCCAGTGGACCCCCGCGCCTGGATCGAGTCCCACACAGGGCGCTCGCTCTAGGGATCCGTCCACATTCGCAGCCCGCTGTGGCGGGAATCCCAGCGGACCTGTGCAAGATCACAGGCATGGATGACTCCCACAGTCCCGGGCCCCGCTGATGGGCGCCGACACCTGGATCGCCTTCGGGCTGGTCGTGCTCTTCGTCCTCGTCGGCGGGGTGTTCGCCGCCGCGGAGATCGCGCTCGTCTCGCTCCGCGAGTCGCAGCTCCAGCAGCTGGAGCACCGCGGCAGCAGGGGCGCCAGGGTCGCAGCACTCGGCCGTGACCCGAACCGCTTCCTCTCCGCGGTGCAGATCGGCGTGACCGTCGCGGGGTTCTTCTCCGCCGCGTACGGTGCGTCCTCGATCGCCCCAGACGTCGCTCCGCTGTTCCAGGGCCTCGGTCTCGCGCAGGGCACCGCCGAGACGGTCGCCCTCGTCGCGATGACCCTCGTGATCGCCTACCTGTCGCTCGTCTTCGGCGAACTCGTCCCGAAACGCCTGGCACTGCAGCGTGCCGAGGGCTTCTCGATGCTCGTCGCGCCGACGCTCGACCGCTTCGCGACGCTGATGCGCCCGGCGATCTGGGTCCTGTCGAAGAGCACCGACGCCGTGGTGCGGCTGCTCGGCGGCGACCCGAACGCCCGGAGTGAGTCGATGAGCACCGAGGAGCTCCGCGGCCTGGTCTCCGAGCACGACGCCATCGACGAGCAGGGCCGCCGGATCGCCCGCAGCGCACTCGACGCCCAGGGCCGGATCCTCCGGGAGTCGATGCGCCCGTGGTACGACGTCGCGACACTCGACGCCGGGCAGAGCATCGCCGAGGCCACCGACCTCGCGCTCGACCTCGGCCACACCCGGTACCTCGTCACCGCGGGCTCGCGAGACGACGTGGCGGGGTTCGTGCACCTCCGCGACCTCCTCCGGCCAGCGGACGCGAGCGCCCCGGTGCACACGATCGCGCGCCCGCTCGTCGCGTTCCCCGAGACCAAGTCCCTGTCGAGCACGATCGCCGAACTCCGCACCGGCGGGCAGCAGATCGCGTTGGTCGTCGACGAGTACGGCGGCAGCGCCGGCATGGTCACGCTCGAAGCGCTGCTCGAGGACCTCGTCGGCCGCATCCGCGACGAGTACGACGAACCCGTCTCCGTCAGCGACGGCGTGGAGGGATCGACCGTGCTGGAGGACCTCGCCGCTGACGGTGGCCCGGTCCTGCCTGACGGCGACTACGAGACGGTCGGCGGCCTGGTCCAGGTCCACCTGGACCGCGTCCCACAGGTGGGCGACGTCGTCGAGGTGGGGGAGCACCGCCTCGCGGTGACCGCCATGGACGGTCACCGCGTCGCCCGGGTCACGATCGAGCAGCAGCCGGCCAGCAGACAGGACGCGACCAGCTGACGGACGGGAGGCCCGGTGCCAGCCGACACCGAGCCTCCAGTCCGACGGTCCACAAGTCAGAAGTCGGTGCCCCGGCTCACCGACTCCCACGCGTCCACCTCGGCGCGCAGCGCGTCGAGCGCCGCGCGGAAACCGTCGGACGCGTCGTTGCCGAGCAGCAGCATGTACGGGGTCTCGTCAGCCTCGACCGCGGTGATCAGCGCCTGCGCTGCCTTCGCCGGATCGCCCGGCTGCGTCCCGTGCACCGTGTCGTGCTCGATGCGGCGCTTCCCGGCGGTGTCCGCGTAGGCCTCGATCGGCGTGGCGGACTGCGTCAGGGACCGCCCGGCGAAGTCGGTCCGGAACGCTCCCGGCTCCACGACCATGACGTCGATGCCGAGCGGCTGGACCTCTTTCCGGAGCGACGCGGACAGGGCCTCGGTCGCGGCCTTGACCGCGGAGTAGAAGCCTGAGCCCGCGGGGGAGATCCGCGCGCCGATCGACGAGATGTTCACGATCGTGCCGGTCCCGCGCGTCCGCATGCCGGGCAGCACGGCCTGGACGAGCCGGGTCGGCCCGAAGACGTGGGTGTCGAACAGGCGCTGGACGGCCTCCGGCTCGCCCTCCTCGACGGCGGCGCGGTACCCGTACCCGGCGTTGTTCACGAGCACGTCGACCCGGCCGAACCGCTCCTCGGCAGCGGCGACCGCTGCGGTCACGGCGGACGGGTCGGTGACGTCGAGCGACAGGGCGAGGGCGCGGTCGGGTGCGGTGTCGGCGATGTCCTGCACGCGTGCGGCGTCCCGTGCGGTGACGACGACGGACCCGCCGGCGGCGAGGACCGCCTCGGCAAAGGCCCGCCCGAGTCCGGTGGAGCAGCCGGTGATGAACCATGTGGTGTCGGTCATGTCGCCCATGCTGGCGCGCAACGGGGGTCCGAGACGGGTTCCGCTGGTACCTGCCTCGCTCCCGGGTGCAGCACGTACCCTTCTCGCCATGGGTATCGACGTGCGCAGTGAGATCCGCGACTTCCTGTCCTCACGGCGGGCGCGGATCACTCCGGACCAGGCTGGCATGCCCTCGTTCGGCGGTGGGGTCCGTCGGGTGCCCGGGCTGCGGCGGCACGAGGTCGCGATGCTGGCCGGGGTCAGCGTGGACTACTACACGCGGCTCGAACGGGGCTCGCTCAAGGGTGTCTCGGACAGCGTGCTCGACGGCCTCTCGCGGGCGCTGCAGCTCGACGAGGACGAGCGGACGCACCTGTGGGACCTCGCCCGGCTCGCCAACTCCGGCGTGAAGACCATGCACAAGACGATGCCGACCCGGATCCGACCGGGCGTGCAGCGACTCCTCGACGCGATCACGGGTGCGCCGGCGTGGGTCCGGAACGAGCGCGGGGACGTCCTCGCGGCGAACGAGCTCGGCCGGGCCCTGTACGCGCCGATGTTCGCCGGACCCGGTCGCCCGGTGAACTCCGCGCGCTTCACCTTCCTCGACCCGGCAGCCCGGACGTTCTTCATGGACTGGGCGCGGACGGCGCGGGACTCGGTCGCGATCCTCCGTGCGGCAGCGGTGGCGAACCCGTGCGAGCCGGGGCTCGTGACGCTCGTCGGGGAGCTCTCCACCCGCAGCGAGGAGTTCCGCACGTGGTGGGCCGAGCACGACGTCCGCATGCACCGGACCGGCAAGAAACGGATCGACCACCCCGTCGTCGGTGCCCTCGAACTCGACTACGAGGCACTCGAGCTCGTCGCCGACCCCGGCCTGACGATGTTCACGTACAGCGCGGAGCCCGGTTCGCCGTCCGAGCGCTCGCTGGCGCTGCTCGGCACCTGGGCCGCGACGGAGCGGGCGGAGCAGTACGCCGCCCTGCGCGAGTCCGAGTCCGAGTCGATCGACTGACGCGGGCGCTGGTCGCCGTCCGCTACGCGGAAGGACCAGACGACGACGGTGCATCGTCATCGTCGTCGCCGTCGAACAGCGCCGGGTACTTCAGACGCTCGATGCGCAGCTCACGCTCCTGCGCCGACAGCCGCAGCACCCGGATCGCAGCGAACACGAGCACGATGAGCGCCACGGTGAGCACGGCGAGTGCGAGCACGACGAGCACGTACGGAATGAACACGATGCTGTAGCCCCCGTCGATCATGCGTCGACCCTATCGGCACCCGCGTCGCGCCCCGCCGTAGGCTGAGCCCGTGACCAGGACTGCGGACGGCTCGGCGGGGGACGCCGACTACGGCACGATCGGCGCCGGGTACGGCAGGTACCGCCGCCCGGAGCCCACGTTCGCCCGGGCGATCGCGAAGGCCCTCGGCGATGCCCGCACCGTCCTCAACGTCGGCGCAGGAGCCGGTTCGTACGAGCCCAGGGACCGCGACGTCACGGCTGTGGAACCGTCGGAGTCCATGCGGGCGCAGCGCCCCCCGGAGTTCGCGACGGCGATCGACGCCACCGCCGAGGACCTGCCGTTCGCGGACGACACCTTCGACGCCGCGATGACGACGTTCTCCGTGCACCAGTGGACCGACCTGGAACGCGGCCTCGCCGAGGTGCGCCGTGTGACGCGGGGACCGGTCGTCGTGCTCACGTGCGACCCCGACCGCGTCGAGGACTACTGGCTCGCCGAGTACGCCCCCGACGTGATGGCGACCGAGGCCCGTCGGTACCCAGCGCTCGACCGCATCGCCAGCGCCCTCGGCGGCGACGTCGAGACCACCCGCATCCCGATCCCCTTCACGTGCGTCGACGGGTTCTCCGAGGCGTACTACGGCCGACCAGAGCGGCTCCTCGACCCAGGCGCCCGCAAGGCGAACTCGGCGTGGTCCTTCGTCGACGAGATGAGCGCGGCCCGCAGTGTCGCCGCACTCCGGACCGCGCTCGAGACCGGCGCGTGGGACGACCGACACGGCGCCCTGCGCGTCCAGCCCTCGTACGACGGCTCGCTCGTGCTCTTGACAGCGGCTCCTAGACTGGTCGGATGAGCAACCGTTCCGAGGAGGTCGTCGGCGCCCACAGCGCCGGCATCAGGGCCTGACGCCCCCGGTCGTGTCCGTCGGACGCGGCCACCGTCGTCGTGCACACGGCGTCGACCCTCCTCCAGAACACCCGCTCGGTGCGGCGCATCCACGCGCCCCGAGCGACTCGACCGAAACGGTTCACCATGCTCCCCATCAGCGAGAAGACCATCCGCGCGTCCTTCGTCAACGCCTCCCGCAAGGAGACGAGCGACATCACCCTGCCCACCGACTTCGAGGACATCGTCTGGGACGATCTCGACTACCTCGGCTGGCGCGACCCGAAGATCGGTCGGCGTGCGTACGTCGTCGTGCCGACCCTCGACGGCGAACTCGTCGGCATCCTGTTCCGCCAGGCCGACGCCTCGCCGAACTCCCGGGCGCAGTGCACGTGGTGCCAGGACGTGAAGCTCCCGAACGACGTCGTGTTCTACAGCGCGAAGCGGTCGGGCAAGGCCGGTCGGAACGGCAACACCGTCGGCACCCTGGTCTGCGAGGACTTCCAGTGCTCCCGCAACGTCCGGAAGCTGCCGCCGCCCGCCTACGAGGGCTACGACGTCGAGGCGGCTCGACTCCAGCGGATCGAGGACCTCCAGCTCCGCGCGGCGGGCTTCGCCGCCGAGGTCTGAGGCGACCACAGCGTCTGAGACGGCCGCAGCGTCTGGGACTGCCACAGGGCGGACGGGAGGCACGGTGCCAGGCCGCCACGAGCCTCCCGTCCGTCGTCGGCCGCGTTTCAGGGCGGCGGCCGGCCGACCAAGGGGACACCGGACGGAAATGCCCGTGAAACACGCGTTCCATAGCGTTGCCGCATGGACCTCGGCGATTTCAACGACGCGACCGCCCTCGACGCAGCCACGACCGTCCGCGGGTGGGCCGATGTGCCCGATTGGGTGGACGCCCTCGTCGCAGCCCGGCCGTTCGGCTCCGTCGCCGCACTGATCGACCGTGCGCGCGCCGACGCTGCGGACTGGGGCGGGCCCGAGCTCGACGCGGCACTCGCGCACCACCCGCGCATCGGGGAGCGGGCGACCGACGCGTCCTCGGCGCGGGAGCAGTCCTCGATGCGCACCGCGGACGAGGACATCGCCGCACGGATCGCCTCCGGCAACGCGGCCTACGAGGAACGGTTCGGCCGCGTGTTCCTGGTGCGCGCTGCCGGACGGACGCCGTCGGAGCTGCTCGCGGAGCTGACCCGACGGCTGTCGAACGAGCCGTCCCGCGAGACGGACGAAGCCGCCCGGGCGTTGGCCGACATCGCCGTGCACCGCATCCGCGCGACGTTCGGCGTCGCGCACCTGACCACGCACGTCCTCGACGCGACGACCGGCACGCCTGCCGTCGGCGTCGGGCTGACGCTCCGCGGACCCGCCGGGGACGTCGTCGCGACCGGGGCGACGGACGCCGACGGCCGTGCCGCCCTCGGACCGGACGTGCTCGCACGCGGTGACCACGAACTCCGCTTCGCGACCGGCGCCTGGTTCGCCGACGCGGGCGTCCCGACGTTCCACCCGTCCGTGACCGTGGCGTTCACCGTCGCGGGCACCGACCACCTGCACGTTCCGTTGCTGCTGAGCCCCTTCGCCTACAGCACCTACCGAGGGAGTTGACCCATGACCGTCCACCTGGGACCGAACAAGTACGGCAAGGCCGAGAACCGTCTGGTGCGGGTGACCCGTCACGGTGACCGGCACGAGCTCGCCGACCTGACGGTGACGTCGCAGCTCACCGGCGCCTTCGACGAGTCCTTCACGAGCGGTGACAACGCGTCGATCATCGCGACGGACACGCAGAAGAACACGGTGTTCGCCTTCGCCAAGGAGTACGGCGTAGGTGCACCGGAGGACTTCCTCGCGCTGCTCGCCTCGCACTTCACCACTGAGTTTGACTGGGTGACCGGCGGGCTCTGGCAGGCGGAGGTGCACCCGTGGGAGCGCATCACCGTCGACGGGCAGCCGCACGACCACTCGTTCCGGCGGACCGGTTCGGGCACCAGGCTCGCAACCGTGCAGGTGTCGTACGGGCAGCAGCACGTCACCGGCGGGGTGCAGGACCTCGTCGTCCTGAAGTCGACCGGCTCGGAGTTCCACGGGTTCCCGCGGACGCGGTTCACGACGCTGCCCGAGGTCACGGACCGGATCATGGCGACGGAGGTCACCGCGCGCTGGCGCTACCTGCCGGAAGCGGTGTCGGCCGGGATCGACTACGACGAGGTGTACGCGTCCGTCGTGGAGGTCATGCTCGAGCAGTTCGCGACCGTGCACTCCCTCGCGCTGCAGCAGACCCTGTTCGAGATGGGCCGCGCGGCGATCGAGCTCCGACCGGAACTCGCCGAGGTGCGCTTCGCGATGCCGAACAAGCACCACTTCGTCGTGGACCTGTCGCCGTTCGACATGACGAACGAGAACGAGGTGTTCATCGCTGCCGATCGTCCCTACGGGCTCATCGAGGGGACGGTCGTGCGCGACGGTGTCGAGGACGCCCCCGCGGCGTGGGAGCACCTCCCCGCGTTCATCTGACGGGGACGCCCCCTTCGCGCCGAGACGCCGTCGAAACCCCGAGACGCCGCCGAAACACCGGGCGTCTCGGGGGGTTCGGCGGCGCCTCGCGGAGCGCGGGAGCCGGCCACCGAGCGCGACCCGAGCAGCAGGTTCCCGATGCCGAGGGGCAGCGCCACCACGAGCACGTTCCGGTTGTCGAACCGCACCTTCGAGAGCGTCCTGATGCCCCCTCGCGGTCGGCGGATTCCCTGTCCTCCGGACGCTATGCAGCCCCTGTTTCGCCGAGATGACGGCGGTGGGTCGCGTGGGTCACGCGCCCCACCGCCCGAAACGCACCCCGGAACCGACGGGAGGCTCGTGGCGGTGTCGCCACGAGCCTCCCGTCCGGGAGACGGCCGGGTTACCGGCCGATGCCCGACATGTCGGGGTAGCGGTCGCCGGTCGGGGCGGGCAGCGCCGACAGGCGCGCCACCTGGTCGGCGGTGAGGGTGAGGTCGGCTGCGCCGACGTTCTCCTCGAGCCGCGAGACCCGCTTCGTGCCGGGGATCGGGACGATGTCGTCGCCCTGGGCCAAGAGCCACGCGAGGGCGACCTGCGCGGGAGTCGCGCCGGCCTCGGTGGCGACGGTCTTCACCTCGTCGACGATGCGCATGTTCGTGGCGAACGCCTCCTCTTGGAAGCGCGGGTTCACGCGGCGGAAGTCGTCGGCGTCGAGGTCGGACGGCTTCGTGATCGCGCCCGTCAGGAACCCGCGGCCGAGCGGGGAGTACGGCACCAGGCCGATGCCGAGCTCGCGGAGGGTGTCGAGCACGCCGTCCTCGGGGTCGCGCGTCCACAGGGAGTACTCGCTCTGCAGCGCCGTGATCGGGTGGACGGCGTGCGCCTTCCGGATCGTCTCGGCGCCGGCCTCCGACAGGCCGATGTGGCGGATCTTGCCCTCCTGCACGAAGCCGGCGAGCTGGCCGACGACGTCCTCGATCGGCACGTTCGGGTCGACGCGGTGCTGGTACCAGAGGTCGATGTGGTCGGTGCCGAGGCGCTGGAGCGATCCCTCCAGCGCGATGCGCACCGACTCGGGGTCCGAGCTGATCGCGCGTTCGGTGCTCGGCGTGATCTCGCCGGGCGTGTGCGTGATGATGCCGAACTTCGTGGCGAGGACGACGTCGTCGCGGCGGTCCGCGATCGCGCGGGCGACGAGCTCCTCGTTGATGTACGGGCCGTACATCTCGGCGGTGTCGATGAGCGTGACGCCCAGGTCGAGTGCGCGGTGGATGGTGCGGATCGACTCGTCGTCGTCCGTGCCGGCGCCCGAGTAGAAGGCGCTCATCCCCATGGTGCCGAGGCCGATCGCGCCGACCTCGAGTTCTCCGAGCTTCCGTGTCTGCATGCTCCCGGTCTACTCCGCGCGGCTCGGTTGGAGGGAGGCACCGGTCGTACCGGTCACGGGCGGGCCCTGGTTCGTCCGGTTCCTCCAACGTCCGGGTCCGGTCGGCGCTCGTCTGCTCTGATCGGATGCGTGAACCTGTACTTCCGACTGCTGCTCCTGCGCCTGCGGACCCGCACCGGTCCGCGACTGTCGCTCTGGGACGAGGCGCGGACCCCGTTCCGGGTGACCCTCACCGACCTCGATCCGCTGCGGCACGTGAACAACGGCAAGTACCTGTCGATGCTCGACCTCGGGCGGCTCGACCTGATGATCCGGTCGGGGTTCTGGGGTTCGCTGACCGACCGCGGGTGGTACCCGGTCGTCGCGGCGCAGACGATCACCTACAAGCGGTCGCTGACGCTCGGGCAGCGGTTCGAGCTGGTGACGCGGGTGCTCGGCGTGGACGAGCGGTCGGTGTACCTCGAGCAGACGTTCGTCCGGCGGGGGAAGGTCATCGCGCGTGCCGTCGTGCAGGGGCGGTTCCTCCGGAAGACGGGTGGGACGGTGTCCCCGTCGGAGCTCCTCGACGCCGTGGGTGGGGCGCCGTCCGACCTCGCGCTGCCCGAGTGGGTGCACGAGTGGGCCGGTGCTGTCCGGATCAGCAGCGACGCCGCCGCGTGATCGAGGGGAGCGTGGTCGAGGAAGGGGAGCGTGGTCGAGGAAGGGGAGCGCGGGCGGGGAGCGCGTAGAAAGGGTGGGTGACCGAGGGACGCAGCACGACCACACGCAGCACGACCACACGCAGGGGGCTCATCGCCGGGGGAGTCGGGCTCGGGCTCGCGGGGGTCCTGGCCGCATGCACCGGGCCGTCTCCGTCGCCGACCCGCACGCGGACACCGAGTCCCACCCCGACACCGTCGTCACCGACGGGCCCGGATTCGTGGGACGCGCTGGCCGCCGCGGTCTCCGGCACGCTGCTGCGCTCCGGCTCGACGGGGTGGGACAGCGCGCGCGTGCTCGAGAACCCCCGGTACGACGACGCCGACCCGCAGGGCATCCTCCGCGTGGCGAACAGCGACGACGTGGTCGCCGGGCTCGCGTTCGCCAGGAACACGCACACCCCGGTGGCGCTCCGGGCCGGCGGCCACTCGTACACGGGGTGGTCGGCCGGCGGTGCGTCCGGGACCGACGTCCCGCGGTCGCTGGTGATCAGCACGCAGGCGCTGGACGGGATCGACGTCTCGGGTGACTCCGTGACGATCGGCCCCGGCGCGCAGCTCGGCGACGTGTACGCGGCGCTGGCTGACGCTGGCCGGGCGATCGGCGCGGGATCCTGCCCGACGGTGGGCATCGGCGGTCTGACGCTCGGCGGCGGTGTCGGCGTGCTCGTGCGGTCGTTCGGGCTGACGTGCGACCAGCTCACCGGAGCCACGGTCGTCACCGCCGACGGAGCCGTGCACGAGGTCTCGGCCACGCGCGAACCGGACCTGTTCTGGGCCTGCCGCGGTGGGGGCGGTGGAACCGTCGGCGTCGTGACGTCGATGACATTCCGGACGCAAGCCGCGCCTCCCGTCCTGCTCTTCAGCATCGTGTTCCCCTGGTCGGCCGCTCGGGACGTCGTGCGCGCCTGGCAGGACTGGGCGCCGAAGGCGGACCCGAAGCTCTGGTCGACGCTGAAGCTGCTCGCCGGATCCCGGCACAGCGCACCGACCGTGACGGTCACCGGTACCTGGACCGGCGAGAAGTCAGGTGCTGACACCAGTGTCGACGGTTTCATCCAGGCGACCGGGGTGACACCGACCACACACACGGCGACCGAGCTGACGTACGGACAGGCCATGGCGCAGCTCGGCGGGAAGGCGCAGCGGGTGTCGCAGGCGGCGACCTCGTCGATCGGGACCGCCGCGTTGACGGACGCACAGATCGACGTGCTCGTGCAGCAGGCGGCGGGTGCGGGGCAGGTGTCCGGCGTGCTCGAGGGCGGGGTCGCGCTCGATGCCCTCGGCGGAGTCGTGGCCGATGTCGGGCGGACGGACAGTGCGTTCCCGTGGCGGTCGGCGCTCTGCACGGTGCAGTACACCGCGGTGTTCCGGAACGGTGCCGACCCGGCGCCGTTCGACCAGTACGTGCGCGGGTTACGGAAGGCGATGACGCCGGCATGGGGCGACGGGGCGTACGCGAACTACTGCGACGCGGCGATCACGGACCCGGCTGCGTACTTCGACGTGAACACCTCGCGGCTGCACCGGATCGCCGAGCAGGCGGACCCCGACGGCCTGCTCGCCCAGCCGAACTGGGTGTGACGCGGGGGCGGGGGCACGGTCACGGAACCACGAAACGGACACGACACCGTGGAATCTCGCGGTGTTGTGTCCGTTTCGTGGTTCGCTGACGGGCGCGGCGCCAGCCCGCGCCAGCCCGCGTCAGCGGCGGAAGTAGGCGTTCGAGGCGGGGAGGAACATCAGGATCGTCGCGATGATCACGGCGATGAGGCCGATCGTGCCGACGATGCTGAACGCGCTCACGACACCGAGGACCTGCAGGATCGCCAGGACCAGCAGCACGATGCGTGCCCAGTTCCGGCCGTCGCGCATGCGGAACACGATGAAGAGCTCGACCAGGGCGATGACGATCGCGATGACCGCGCCGATCACGAGGGCGGTGCCGCTGGCAGCCCCCTGCACCTGCGAACCGGAGGAAGCGAAGCCCACGATGCCGCCGATGATCCCGATCAGGACCGTCACCAGCCAGAGGACGAACGAGATGGTGACCGTGGTCGGCCGACCCGAGGCAGAAGAGCTGCTCATGATGTGTTCCCTTTCGTGGCCGACGTCGGCCGTGGCGACCGGGCGGTCGCTCGGATCAGAAGGTAGTCGCGCGCATCATTCACGTCCGGACCATCCGATCGACGCGTCCTACGATGTGCCGCATGGAGATCGAGCCGTTCGTCGTCGTGGACGCCGCAGCCTGGCGCGCGTGGCTCGACGCGAACGAGGCTTCCTCCGACGGGGTCTGGCTCGTGCTCGCGAAGAAGGGCACGACGGAGCCGACGTCCGTGACCTACGCCCAGGCGCTCGACGAAGCGCTCTGCTCCGGGTGGATCGACGGTCAGAAGCGCAGCCTCGCCGCCGCGACGTTCCTGCAGCGGTTCACGCCGCGTCGGAAGGCCTCGCTGTGGTCCGAGCGCAACATCGGGCTCGTCGCGACGCTCATCGCCGACGGGCGGATGCGGGACCGGGGTCAGGCGGAGATCGACCGCGCGAAGGAGGACGGGCGCTGGGACCGCGCCTACGCCGGAGCCGCCTCGATCACGGTGCCCGACGACCTGCAGGCAGCGCTCGACGCCGCCCCGGCCGCAGCCGCGCTGTTCGCCGAACTCGACGCGACGAACCGGTACGCGGTGCTGCACCGGATCACGACCGCCCCGAGCGCGACCGCGCGGACGAACCGGCTGACGAAGCTCGTCGGGATGCTGGAGCGTGGCGAGACCCCGTACCCGCGCCGGGCAGGGGGACAGGGCCGCTGAGGACGGAGCAGCGAGACGGGGTAGACCGGACACATGACGACAGGTCCTGACACCACCACCCGTCCCGCCGACGCCTCCGGCACGTTCCGCATCGGCGGCGACCTCGAGGTGAACCGCCTCGGGTACGGCACCATGCAGCTCACCGGCCCCGGGGTCTGGGGACCGCCGAAGGACCACGACGAGGCCGTGCGCGTCCTGCAGCGCGCCGTCGAGCTCGGCGTGAACTTCTTCGACACCGCCGACAGCTACGGCCCCTACGTCGCCGAGGAGCTGCTCCGCGAAGCGCTCCACCCCTACGGCGACGACATCGTGATCGCGACGAAGGCCGGCCTCACCCGCACGGGTCCGAACGAGTGGCCGCCCGTCGGCCGACCGGAGTACCTGCGGCAGGAGGCCGAGATGAGCCTGCGCCGCCTGGGGCTCGAGCGCATCGACCTGTTCCAGCTGCACCGCATCGACCCGAAGGTCCCGCTCGAAGACCAGGTCGGTGAGCTCAAGAAGCTCCAGGACGAGGGCAAGATCCGGCACATCGGCCTGTCCGAGGTCCAGGTGGACGACGTGAAGGCTGCGCAGGAGATCGCCACGATCGTCTCGGTGCAGAACCTCTACAACCTGCAGAAGCGCGACGCCGAGGAGCTCCTCGACTGGTCCACCGAGCAGGGCATCGGCTTCATCCCGTGGTTCCCGCTCGCCACCGGCGGCCTGACCGGCGACGACTCCCCGCTGACCGACCTCGCGAAGCGCAAGGACGCCACCCCGGCGCAGATCGCCCTCGCCTGGCTGCTCAAGCGATCGCCGGTCGTGCTGCCGATCCCCGGCACCTCGAGCGTCGCGCACCTCGAGGACAACCTCGCGGGCGCGACGATCGAGCTGACCGACGACGAGTTCGAGGAGCTGTCCGCGCTCGGCAGCTAACGCGCGAACGGGACGCGCGAACGGGACCCGCGGGCCGCTCAGCCCGCGATCGCCGCCATCGCCTGCGCGGTCGCCTCGCCGAGGTCCTCGGCGGGGCGACTCAGCAGGCCCTTGACCATCCGGGTGTCGTCGTCGGCGAGGACCTCGAACGCGCCGACGACCGCGCCGTCGTACGCCTGCGCGACGACGCTCGCCGGGCTCACCTTCGGCACGTCGAACCGTGCCCCCATCGCGGTGTCGATCATGCCGACGAGGACCCCGGTCACGGTCGTGCCCTGTGCCGCCAACTCGGTCCGGAGCCCGTTCGTCGCGGACCATGCGGCCGCCTTGGACGCGGCGTACACCGTCGGGATCGGCGTCCACGCAGCGAGGGACAACACGTTCAGCACGGCGCCGCCGCCGTTCCGGGCGAGCACGGGGGCGAACGCGCCGGAGACCTTGATCGTCCCGAACACGTTCGTCTCGAAGACGGACCGGAGCACGTCGTCGTCCGCGCTCGCGATCGAACCGTCGGAGCTGGGGGCGATGGCGGCGTTGTTCACGAGCAGGTCGACGTCGGGAGCGGCCGCCGCTGCCGACGCGATCGACCCCGCGTCGGTCAGGTCGAGGGTCAGCGGCACGATCCGGTCGTCGGCCCACTGCCGCGGGGAGCGGGCGGTCGCGTACACCTTGGCGGCACCGCGTTCGAGGGCCTGGCGCACGAACTCCTCGCCGAGCCCGCCGTTCGCTCCGGTCACGAGCACGATCCGGTCGTCGAGTCGCTCAGTCATGGTCACTCCTGTAGGTTGAGAGATGAAACGGGGATTGTCCCCGGATCAGTATGTGGGGAGTCCCCCCACTTCTGTCAACCGAGCCCCGTTTCTGGCAACCACGACGGAGCAGATCGGAGACGCCATGGACCAGACGACCACGAAGCCCATGCGCGCCGACGCACGACGCAACCGTGACGCGATCATCACCGCGGCTCGACAGGTGTTCGAGCAGGGCGGCACCCTCGCGCCGATCGACGGCATCGCGACCGCGGCCGGCGTCGGGAACGCGACCCTGTACCGCAACTTCCCGACACGGGAAGACCTCCTCGCGGCCGTGATGGCGGAGAGCTTCCACGCAGCACTCCGCGACTCCCGAGACCTCGAGGAGCTGCCCGCCGACGACGCCCTCGCCGAGTGGATGTTCCGCGTGACCTGGCAGCTCCGGATCTGGCAGAACCTGCCGACCTGCATCGCGGGTGCGATCGGTGACGACGACTCGCCCGTCAGCAGCGTCTGCGCCGGTCTGACCGAGCGGACGGGGGAGTTCCTCGAGCGGGCCCGTTCGGACGGATCGGCGACCGACGCGGCGAGCGCCGAGGACGTCTTCGAGCTGCTGACGACGCTCTCGTGGGGAGTGGACCGGTTCGGCGACGACCAGGACCGAGCCAGGGCTCGGGTCCAGCTCGGCACAGCCGGCCTGTTCAGCGGCGCCGCGCGACCGGCGCAGCGCTGAAGGCTGCGTGCTCAGCGGCGCCGGAACAGGTCGGCGATCGCCCACGGCCCCGGAGCCAGGCGCACCGCCATCTCGTCGCGCACCCGGGCTTCGCGCTCGCGGTCCCGCGTGAGCTCCGTGATCTCGGCGTTCACCGTCCACCACATCGCGACGCGCTCGCGCAACGAGGGCCGTCCAGCCGCGGGGGTCGTCGTCTCGATCGTGCTGGTGTCGTCGTGCATGCCTCCACGGTAGGAGCGGAACGCGCGGTGAAGGAGGCTCCACCAGTACACGGCCCAGCGGGACTACCGTCGTGACCATGCAGCGACGCACCCTGGCCAGCACCGGCCGTGAGACCTCCGTGATCGGCCTCGGCACCTGGCAGTTCGGCGGCGACTGGGGCCCGGTGGAGGACGCCGACGCCTTCGCGGTCATGGACGCATCGTTCGAGTCCGGCGTGACGCTCTTCGACACCGCCGACGTCTACGGCGACGGTCGCAGCGAGGAGCTCATCGGGCGATGGCTCCGCGCCAACGCCGACTCCGGCGTCACGGTCACGACGAAGATGGGCCGCCGTGCGGACCAGGTCCCGTCGAACTACAGCGCGGCGAACTTCCGCGAATGGGTCGACCGCTCACGCACGAACCTGCAGCAGGACACGCTGGACCTGGTCCAGCTGCACTGCCCGCCGTCCCCTGTGTTCGACGACGACGCCGTCTACGACGCGCTCGACGCGCTCGTCGCCGATCAGTCGATCGCCGCGTACGGCGTCAGCGTCGAGACCGCCGACCAGGCGCTCACCGCGATCGAGCGGCCCGGCGTCGCGAGCGTCCAGATCATCCTCAACGCGTTCCGTTTGAAGCCGCTTGACGCGGTCCTGCCGGCCGCACGGGAGGCAGGGGTCGCCGTGCTCGCGCGCGTCCCGTTGGCATCGGGGTTGCTCTCCGGCAAGTACACCACCGACACCGAGTTCGCCCCGGAGGACCACCGCACCTACAACCGCCACGGCGAGGCGTTCGACCAGGGCGAGACCTTCAGCGGCGTACCGTTCGAGGACGGGGTCCGGGCGGCGCAGGAGTTCGCCGCCGCACTGCCCGACGGTGTCTCCGTCCCGCAGGCGGCGCTCGCCTGGATCGTGGCGCAGGACGGCGTCACGGCCGCGATCCCCGGCGCGCGGAACGCCGAGCAGGCCCGCTCCAACGCCGCCGCAGGCTCGCTCGACCCGGTCCCGGGACTCGACACGACCGTGCACGAGCTCTACGACCGGTGGTTCCGCGCGACGGTGCACGAACGCTGGTGACCGCAGCGGGCGATCCGAGCACCGCGGGAGCAGGTACCGACAGGACCCGTCGCCCCGTCGAGCACCGGCCTACCGTTGCCCGCATGGACAACATCACCCTCAACAACGGCGTCCAGCTCCCCCCGATCGGCTTCGGCGTCTTCCAGAGCTCCCCAGAGGACACGGTCGACGCGGTGCGGACCGCGCTCGAGGTCGGCTACCGCCACATCGACACCGCCGCCGCGTACGGCAACGAACGACAGGTCGGCGAGGGCATCCGCGCCGCGGGCGTCGACCGCGACGACATCGTGGTCGAGACCAAGATCTGGGTCTCCGACTACGGGTACGACGAGACCCTGCACGCGTTCGACAAGGCGACGCGCAAGCTCGGCTTCGACACGGTCGACGTGCTGATCCTGCACCAGCCCGCACCGGACCGCTTCGACAAGACCGTCGCCGCCTACCGGGCGCTCGAGCAGCTGTACGCCGACGGCCGGGTCCGCGCGATCGGGGTGAGCAACTTCATGCCGTACCATCTCCGCTCGCTGCTCGACCAGACCGACGTCATCCCCGCGCTCAACCAGGTCGAGCTGCACCCGTACTTCACGCAGCCCGACGTGCAGCGGGCCGACGCCGAGCACGGGATCCTCGACCAGGCGTGGTCCCCGATCGGCGGCATCACGTTCTACCCGGGCTTCGGCGACGAGCGGGTCAGCGTGCTCGACGACCCGACGATCCGTGCGATCGGCGAGGCGCACGGCAAGACCGCTGCGCAGGTCATGCTCCGCTGGCACCTGCAGCAGGGGCGGAACGCGATCCCGAAGTCGACGAACCCCGGACGGATCGCGGAGAACTTCGACGTCTTCGACTTCGCGCTGTCCGACGACGAGCTCGCGTCCCTCGACGCCCTCGACACGGGGAAGCGCAACGGCCCGGACCCCGACGGGACGGACACGTCGCGCTTCGACCGGGTGATCCCGGAGGACTGACGATCAGCGGACTGACGATCAGCGCGCGGTGATCACCTTGGACGAGCCCGCGATCACCGCGGCGTCCTCGCCGAGGGCGACGAGCGGGTCCCGGAGGCCCGTCGTGGTCCCGATCGCCTTGCGCAGGAAGTAGCCGGCGAAGCTGCCGATGAGCGCACCGACCGCGCCGAGGACCGCTCCCTCGACGCGGCGGTCGCGCTTGCCGGTCGTGGCGATCGCCGCGCCGACGAGTGCACCAGATCCGGCGCGCCCGATGAGCCCGGCTACCGCGATGCGACTCGGGGTCTTCGGCAGCTTGTCCCCGACGAGCTCCCCGACGGCACCGGCGACGAGCAGCCCGCGACCGAGCTGCGTGCGGAACATCGGCCAGTCCTGCCACGCACCGGTGAGCTCCTTGCGGTCCCGGTTCAGCGCCAGCAGGGCCAGGGGCGTCGCGCTCCGACCGCCGCTCAGGATGCCGAGCAGCAGTGCTCGCGTGCCGGTGTGCTTGGTGTTCTTCGCCATCGTCTCTCGCCTTCTCGTGTCCGTCGGACGCTACGCGCGCGGGCTGACGACGCCCCCTGGGGACCGGCGACGGCGACGCTTGCGGCCGAGCGTCCACTGGCGGGACTCCGCCCCGGACAGCGCGAACAGGATCGCGATGTCGAGCGCGAACCCCGCAAGCCCGCTCTGCATCGTCAGCGACTCGGTCCCGCCGATCCACGCGGTGGCGACCGTGACGATCCCGATCGTCGACAGTGTCATCGCCGTGAACCGGGCGAACGGACGACCGAGCCAGACACGCAGGGTCAGCACCCACCAGAACAGCGACACGATACCGAAGACCACGGCGAGCACGACGCGGACCCCGGGTGTCGCGAGCGAGGCCGTGTCCGCCGTCGACCCCAGCAACCCCGCGATGTCGACCCCGGTGACGACGGCGAGCACGAGCGCGGCGGCCGCGAGGGGCCGGATCGCCATGAGCAGCACGCCCGCGACGACCTCGCCCGGACGGACACGGCCGACCCGACGCGAGGTCTCCTGGCGTGCCGGTTCGTCGGCGACGACGGACCCGAGATCCGCGACGGGCAGGTCCCCGTCGGTCTGGATCGCGTCCCCGCCGCCGTTCCGGGAGTGGTAGCCGGCGGAGAACGCCTCGATGACGTCGACCCGCGCAGCAGGACCGAGCGACCCGATGACGTGGTCGCGTTCGGCGTCGATGTCCTGCGCGACACGGTGCGTGACCTGCCACGTGAACACGCTGAAACCGACCCCGCTGTCGAACGTCGCCGCCGCGAGCCACTCCACCCGGCGCCCACCGGGCAGCAGCCAGTCGTCCGGCGTCCGCCAGAACCGCACGTGGTGCCGCTTACCAGGGCTGTTGCCGACCTCCTGCTGGTAGCAGAACGCCTGCCGTCCGCCGAAGAGGTACAGGTTCGACACCGGGGCGTTCGGGTAGCTCCGCCTGGTCAGCGTCGCGACGACGATGCGCAGGTTCGCGCGGAAGCCGAGGTCGTCCGCCAGTACCCACCCGGCGTCCCGCATCACCGTGTGGATCTGCTCCTCCGACCCCATCAGCGCGATGTTCACCGGGTCACCGAGGATGCCCTCGCGGGTCCGGGTCCTGCCGATGAAGTAGTCGGGCAGGTACACCGCGGCGAGCGCCGTGTGCAGCCGGGGGAGCACCAGGTAGGCGATGACCAGGTAGACGAGCACCACGAACCAGCTCTGGCTCCACCCGCGGGCGAAGGCCTGGGTCGCGAGGACGACCGCCAGCAGAGCGGCCGCGACGATGGCGAGCCAGGCGAAGGCACCGTCGATCCGCCGGACGACCGACGGGATCGGGGAGCGCATGTCCTGGAACCTAGTCCAGCAGCGCGGGTCGGTGGCGACCGACAGGCGGACGGGAGGCTCGTGGCGGGCCCGCCACGAGCCTCCCGTCCGGTGGTCAGATCCCGAACTGCGCGTAGAACGCGGCCGGATCGGCCGCCAGCGACGCCTTCACCAGCGCGCTCCACTCGTCGACGACGACCTCGGCCGCGTCCCGCTGGACGCCGTCCAGGGACGCGATCGCGACCTCCATCGGGTCGATCATCTGACCCTCGTACCCGGCCATGATGTCGGTGTCGGCGGCGCCGAGGTGGAGTCCCTGCACCGTGACGCCCCGCGGCACGAGTTCGAGCCGCACGGCGTTCGTCATGTTCCACTCCGCTGCCTTGGCGGCCGCGTACCCACCGCTGCCGGGATAAGCGAACCACGACAGGGCCGACAGCACGTTGACGATCCCGCCGCCGCCGTTCCGCTCGATGACGGGTGCGAACGCCCGGACCATCGACAGGTTCGCCCAGAAGTGCGTGTCCATCTCGCGACGGACGTTCTCGAGGTCGTCGGTCAGCAGCGAGGACTGCGTCGCGATCCCGGCGTTGTTGATCAGCAGGGTGACGTCCCCGGCGCGCTCGGCTGCGGCGGTGACGGACGCCTGGTCGGTGATGTCGAGCGGGAGCACCTCGACGCCCTCGATGTCCACGAGCTCGGGGCGGCGCGCGGTCGCGTAGACCTTGGCTGCACCACGCTCCAGGAGCTGCGTGACGAAGCGGCGACCGATGCCGCGGTTCGACCCGGTGACGAGTGCGACCGATCCGGCGATGTCCATGGTGTTCCTTCCGTCGACCGGGCACCTCCCGGACCGACGGAGGTACGCTAAGACCTCACATCCATGTCAGGTGCAAGTCGTGGAGGACACATGCGCATCGGGGACCTCGCAGCGAAGGCCGGGGTCAGCGTCCGGTCGCTCCGGTACTACGAGGAGCAGGGGCTGCTCGCGGCGACCAGGACGGCATCCGGCCAGCGGACGTACGACGCCGAGGCGGTCGACCGCGTCCGGCTCGTCCAGCAGCTC
Source organism: Curtobacterium sp. NPDC090217 (assembly GCF_044746705.1). Lineage (NCBI taxonomy): Bacteria > Bacillati > Actinomycetota > Actinomycetes > Micrococcales > Microbacteriaceae > Curtobacterium > Curtobacterium sp. NPDC090217. The sequence goes on from NZ_JBIVCR010000001.1 coordinate 522,887, forward strand.
TACGCCGCGGGACTCGCCAGCCGGACCATCGCGCAGCTCATGCCGTGCGTCGACGCCGGGGTCGCCACCGTCGAGAGCGCCGCGCTGCTCGTCCACGAGCGGGACCGGATCACGGCGCAGATCGCGGAGCTCGAGGCCGCACGCGACCGCCTCGACGAGGTCATCCACATCAGCGAGCACCCGACCCCCGAGCACTGCCCGGCGCTCCGCACCGACATCGCGCGGAGCGCCGCCTGATGCGCGTCGCGTGGCGCGTCCTCCGGTGGCTCGGATCCACCGTCGTCGCGGTGCTGCAGGTGCTGGCCGGTGTCATGGACTCCCTCGGGTCGGGCGGCGCGACCGGGCCGCGCGTCCCACCCACCACGACGCGGGCACACGGCCGTCGGGACGAGTACCGCCCCTGATCGCGCTCGACGTCAACGTCGGGAGAGGACCACCCGCCGGTCACCGGAACACCAGCGCAGCACGAAGCCCGAGGCCACCGCGCCCAGGGTGTCAGCAGCGAGGTCGCCGATCGTGTCGTCGTAGCCGACGAAGATCGTCGCGTCGAGGTACGTGTGCCCCGCCCACTCGAACATCTCCCACAGCCCGCCGATCGCGAGACCGATCGTCCCGCAGACGACGACGGCGGTCGCGAGGTGCATCGACCTGGCGTCCGGCAGCACCCCGAGGTCCGCGGCCACGATCGCCACCAGGGCGCTCAACGCACCGATGAGCAGCAGGTGCACGATCTTGTCCCACCCGAACACCGTCGTGTACCAGTCGAGGACACTGCTCCACCCGGCGACCACCGACAGCCCGCAGAGCGCGATGTCGAACCCCGGCCGGAACCCGAGGATCCGCGGCAGCACGACCCCGAGCAGGGACAGCCCCATCACGGCGAAGGAGATCGCACCCCAGCCGATCGCCGCCACGGGGACGCTGACGAGCGCGAGCACGCGGAGGCCGTCCGCGACGAACTCCCACCCACGGGGGCGGCGGAGGAACGTGGACCCGGCGGACTGCACGAGCGGACGGCTCATCGGGGCTCCCATCGCAGGACGGCGTGCACGGGCAGGTGGTCGGACGGCCAGATCCCGGCCGGTCGCCGAGCCGAGATCGCCACACGGTCCACGGCGACACCGACCGACGGGGTTCCCCTGACCAGGACGCGGTCGATCCGGGCGCGACCAGGACGAGGCGTGCGGTACCGGGCGTACGTGCCGACGGGCACCTGCCGTCCGGCGGGGTCCGCCAGCACCCACGTGTCGTCGAGCCCGGCCGCCGCGAGCACCCCGGCCGACGCCGAACGCTCGCCGGCGTTCCAGTCCGCCAGCACCACGGCCGGCAGCCCCGTCTCGCGGACGACCCGCCCGATCAGCTCTGCCGACCGGGTCTGTGCCGGCCGGGAGAACGGGTCGACGTGCGTCGCGACACCGGCGAACCGCACACCCGTGGCCAGGTCGTCGAACTCGCAGACGACCGCGATCCGCGGGAACGGGGCGCCCCACGCCCTGGCCCCGACCCGCGACGGGTCCGGTCCGAGCCCGATCGTGCGCTCCGACACCACCCGCAACCGCTCGGTGTCCACGAAGAAGCCGACGCCCTCGCCACCACCGCCCGGTCCGCGCCCGGTGACCACGGGGTGCCAGCGCGACCCGAGGGCGGCGCCGAGGTGCTGCACCTGGGTGGGCACTGCCTCCTGGACGGCCAGGAGGTGCGGTGTCTCGGACCGGACCAGCGTGGCGACGGCCGGCGCCCGCCGGACCCACGAGTCCGGATGCCCGGACCGCAGGTGCGGGACCGGACGGCGCACGTTGAACGTCATGCAGTGCAGACCGGGCGGCGCGACGTGCCCGACCACCGGAACGTCCGCGGTCACGGTCGGCGCACCACGGGGACGGCTCGCGTCCCGGCGAGCACGCGGCGCATGATCCGACCGGGAGCGAACGCGCGCATCCCCGACGTCCACATCGTCCTGCCCGCCTTGCGGGTGCGGACCACCAGCCCCACCGCGTCACGGACGGGCGTGCCCGACACCGACGCGACCAGCGACGGGTCGAAGACCGTCCGCCAGGCGGGGTCGAACTGGATCGACAGGTCCACGTCGTCGTGCACCTGCGGGTCGAACCGGTGGACGCGGTGACGGATCGCCAGCCACGCGGTCCGCCGCATCACCATGTTCGAGCCGAACAGCGGCGGACGCGCCAGCGCCCCGGTCATGAGCAGGAAGTAGGCGCGCATGTAGGCGACGTCCCAGAACACCGCGGCGATCGGCCCCAGCCCGCGGAACCGTCCCGGTCCGGTGACCGCGGTGACGAAGGGGTCGTCGAACCGGCGGGCGGTGCGCTCGACCCAGTCCGGCGGGAGCACCGAGTCCGAGTCGACCCGTGCGATCAGGGTCGAGGTCGCGGCGTCGTACCCGCGGCTCGCCGCCGCACCGATGCCGCGGACCGGTTCGTGCAGCACGGTCGCGCCCGCCGCTGCAGCCACCGCCCCGCTGCGGTCGCTGCTGCCGTTGTCGACGACGATCACCTCGGTCGGCAGGACCGTCTGTGCCGCGAGCGACGCCAGGCAGTGCGCCAGCTGGTCGGCGTCGTCGAGCACCGGGACGACGACGGAGACGGAACGCATCGACCCAGACAACCAAGGTGGTGCTGAGCGGACGGGAGGCTCCGGTCGCGTCCGCCGTGTACCCGGCGGCGCGATCATGGCTAGGTTCGGGGCCATGGCAGCAGAGCAGCTCACCGTCACGACCGCAGACGGCACTGCGATCGCGGTGTCGCGCCGCATCGGGGGCGACGAGTCGGTCGTGTTCCTCCACGCCGGTGTCGCCGACCGCCGGTCCTGGTCAACCGTGTTCGATGCGCTCGCGGACACGGACCTCGACCTCGTCGCGTACGACCGTCGCGGGTACGGGGAGACACCGGCCGCCGCTGATCCGACCGGGTTCTCGCACCTCGACGACCTCGTGACCGTGCTCGACGCCCTGGAGCTCGAGCAGGTGTTCCTCGTCGGGAACTCGATGGGCGGTGCGCTCGCACTCGACGCCGCGCTGACGGTCCCGTCCCGGATCGCCGGGGTCCTGCTCATCGGTGCCGGCGTCTCCGGGATGACCGACGAGGACACCCCGTTCGACTGGGTGCTCGACCCCGCGACCGCACCGCTGCTCGAGGTCGCGGAGTCGTCGGACGCCTCGGTCGACGACCGCATCGCCGCGCTCGCGCACCTGTGGCTCGACGGGCCGGCGGCGCCTGCTGGACGCGTCGGCGGCGCGGCTCGGACGCTGTTCGAGGACATGAACCGGCGGGTCCTCGAGGTCGCCGCACCGGACTCGGCGGGGTCGACCGGGGTGGAGGCGTGGACGCGGCTCGGCGAGATCCGACTGCCGGTGCTGTCGACGTGGGGCGACCTCGACATCCCCGCCGACCTACCGTTCTACGAGGAGACCGCGCGGCGCATCGGGCAGGAGCCGGGGCGGGTGCTGCCGGGGGTGGCGCACCTGCCGGGGCTCGAGCAGCCCGGGCTCGTGGCCGACCTGGTGCGCGAGGTGGTCGCGGCGTGAGGGCCACCAGTACCCCACTCCCTCCCGTCGACCCGCGTGCCCTCGTACTCGCGGAGCAGCTGGCGGAGGAGGCCATCGCCGAGCCGTTCCGGCCGCTGCCACGGTGGGTGCAGAACTGCGGAATCGCCGTGTCCGTCGTCGCGACGCTCCTCGCTGTGGTGTTCCGCGGCATCGGGGGCGACGCGGCGTCGACCTTCCAGCTCGTCTGCGCGGGGCTCTTCCTGGTGCTGCTCGTCGCCGGCGGGATCGTCGGCCTCCGTCGGGGCTGGTTCCGGGCGTGGTCGTCACCGGTCGCGAAGCCGCTCGGACGCCGGACGACTCGCCGGGTGGGCTGGGCGGCAGTAGGGCGCGCGGCCGTGCCCGACGGCCTGGACCTCGTCGTGCTCGGCACGGCGAGGCAGACGGTTCGCCTCGCGCAGTGGCAGACGTTCGCGCTCCCGGCGTTCGTCCTCCTGGAGGCGGGGAACGCGGTGGTCTCGGACGGCGTCTTCGGTCCGTGGACCTGGGGCTTCGTCGTGCTCGCGGCGCTCGTGACGGGCCTGCTCGTGTGGACCGTGCAGCACGAACGAGCGGCCGACGCGGTGTTCCGCGCCGGCCGCGGCGATCAGCGGTTCCAGTCGGTCCAGCCGGCTCAGCCCTCGTAGTCGTACGTGCTGACCCAGTCGACGAAGAGGTGCCCTGATGCACCCCAGTTGCCGACCTGGAACATGTAGCGGTGCGGCTTCGTCGGCACGTCGTCCGTGATCTTCTGGAGCACCTTGCCATCGAGCAGGTACGTGACCGACTTGCCCGGGATCCACTCCACGGAGTACGTGTGCCATTTCCGCCAGTCGACGCCCGTACCGATGGTGGCCCGGTTCGCTTCCTGGCCGGGCGTCATCGAGTGGTGGTACCCGGTCGGCGATGCGTCGAAGTTGCCCTCGGGGTAGTCGATCTCCCCGTCCGCCCAGGTGTTCGACGTCGGCCACAGCATGAAGGCCGCGCCATTCCCGTCGCCACCGCTGGCCTTCGCCTTCACGGTGAACTTGCCACCGACGTGCGACCATGCCCCGTCCGGGGTCCCGAACGTGCCGGCGGCACCGTTCGACCCGTCGAGCTTCACGTCCATCAGCCCGTCGTGCGCGCTGATCTGCGAGCCGGACGAGTAGATCCCTGCGTCCGGGTACGGCTGCCACGAGCCGTCGTACGTCTTCGCGAATTCCCCGTTCGCGGAGGCGTCGGTGCTGAAGTCCTCGACGAACGACTGCTTGAAGTCACCGATGTCACCACGGGGTGCGGTGACCCCGGCGACGGCGACCGACCCTGATCCAAGCGGCACCGCGATGAGTGCTGCGCTGAGGACCGTTGCGGCGAGTGCCGCTCTCTTCGTGCGTTGCTGCATGAGCTGTCACTCCCTGTTCATGACTCGCGACGCCGTCACCCCTGTCGGCGCCGGGACCGCCGGATCTCGGCGGGCCGCAGCGAGGGTAACCGCTCCTGGCGCCGATCCCGAGGACTTGACATCGACGGATCACCCCCGTATGGGGGTCAGTTGATGATCTCGCCGCGGGGCTCCGACCGGAGCGCGGCGAGCCGCTCGCGCCACCCTCGGAGGGCCTCCGGCGTCAGGCGGGTCCAGTCGTGCACCTCACGCACGATCCGGACCGGCGACGTGCTCCGGTACGACCGGGTCGGGTTGCCGGGGAACTTCTTGTCCGTGACGTTGGGGTCGTTCTCGTAGTCGCCCGTCGGCTCCACTTCGTACACACGCGGCGCGGCATCACCGGCGGCGAGTTCGGCTGCCAGGCCGGCGCCGTCCGGGAGCGCGGTGAAGTAGACGTGGTTCATCACGATCTCGGGACGGTAGTTCGAGCGGAACCCCGCCGTCAGCAGGTCCCCGACCTGCAGGTCGGCCTTCGTCCCGTGGAAGAACGGCCCGTCGTCCAGCGCTCCGGTCACGACGGTCAGGGTACGACGTCCGTCGCGGTCGCGGTCGCGGTCGCGGTCGCGGTCGCGGTCACGTCAGTCCTGTCAGGACGGCGTGATGAAGTCCCGTCCAGCCGTAGGGGATCCGTCAGGGTCCGGATCGCCCCCTCGTTCCGGGACGATCGTTGCCGGCGTGACACTGACCGCGATCATACCGACGCTCCGAGCGTCGCTCCCCGACCCCTTCGACGCCTCCCGGTGGCCCGCGCGCACGACGCCGACCATCGGCGACGTGGTGATCTCCGCCGTGTCGATGGTCCGGCTCGCCGAGACCGTCGGCACCCCGTGCGTGCACACCGCCGAGCAGGAGCCGCCGCGGTTCCGGCCGCCGGCGTGGACACCGCGCGAGGTCAGCGTGGCGGTCGCGTCCGTCACCCGGGTGCGACGACCGCGAACCGGCATCGTGCTCCTCGAACTCGACGCCGTCCTGCCCGCGTGCGCCGTGCTCGACGAGGTCCGCCTGATCGGGCGGGTCACGACGGCGCCGACGGCGGAGACGTACGTCGTGACCCCGTGCGACGGCGCCGCCGATGGCCCGTTCCACCGGCTCCCGGCACCGGTCCCGACCGACGTGCACGAGGGCGACCTGCTCTGCTTCCCGTGCCTGGCGGCGTTGCGGCACCGGGACGTGGTCGAGCCCGTCCGGGCTGCGCTCGGCGCCGAGATCCGATGAGCGCGATCACCGGGGACCGCACGAAGGCGGGGATCCACCTCTGGGGTCGGTACTCCGTCCACCCCGTCAGCCGGTCCATGTGGAGCTCGCGGACGCTCGTCGTGTTCCCGCCGGGGACGAGCACGCGCGAGCGGGCACTCCTCCGCGCATGGCACGGCTGGACGGTCCTCGGCGCGCTCCTCGCGGTCGGCATCATGGCCGCGACGAACCCGACTCCGGCCGTCGGGATGGTCGCCGCGCTCGCCACCTACGCGTGCGGGTTCCTCGTCCTCGGCCGGGCCACCCGCACGCTCCGGCCCCGCGTCCGGTCGATCACGGTGACCACCTTCTACGGCAACGGTCGCCCCGAGGTGCACGGCGACGCCCGGCTGCTCGACGGCTCCCTCGACGCCCTGGCCGTGCTGGAACGCGCGCTCAGCGCACAGCAGATCCGGCCGGTCGACTTCGAGATGGTCTGGGCCGACGTCTGGAACACCCTCCCGCCGAGGACCCAGCGACCGTGACGCGCGGTCGGGCCGTCAGTGCTCGACGTTCTCCAGGTCGTCGAGCAGGCTCTCGTGCGTCGGCTCCCATCCGAGCGTCCGCCGGGTGTACTCGCTCGAGGACGGCTGGTCCATCGCGAAGATCGGCGCGAACGACCCGAACGCATCGTCCGCGACCCGCTCCACCGGCAGCCCGAGCCGTCGCCCGATGACCTCGGCGATGTCGCGGACCCGATCGGCCTCGTCCGCGACGGCGTGCCACGCGGTGCCAGCCGGGGCACGCTCCAGCGCGATCCGGAACAGCACCGCTGCGTCACGCGCATGCACAGCCGGCCACCGCTGCTCGCCGTCGCCCGGGTACCCGGCGACCCCGCTCTGGCGTGCGATCTCGGTGAGGATGCCGGCGAACCCACCCGTGCCGTCCGCGTGCACGGTCCTGGGCAGGCGGATCGCGGAGACCCGCACGCCGCGGTCGGCGAGCGCGAGCGCGTCCAGGACCGAACGGGCACGGCCGGCGACCGGACCCTCGAGGGGGAGCGGATCCGACTCGACGGAGGCACGACCGGGAACCCAGGGCGTGCCGGACACGACGACGAACGGCCGGTCGGACCCGACGAGCTCCTCGCCGAGGGCGCCCATCGCTGCAGACTCCTCGGCGATGCCCGCGGCGAGCGCCTCGGGCGAGCTGAAGTCGTTCGAGAACGCCAGGCTCACGACACCGTCCGCGTCACGGGCACCGGCTCGGAGGACGTCGAGGTCGGACAGCCCGCCGCGGACGGGCTCGGCGCCGGCAGCGGTGAGCGCTGCAGCAGAGCGATCGGAACGGGCGAGGGCCGCGACCGTGTGCCCTGCCGCGATGAGTTCGGCGACGACGGCCGTGCCGATCGTGCCGGTTCCGCCGGTGATGAAGACGTGCATGGGATGCTCCTGACAGTGATGGGACAGTTGTCTCATCACCGTACACCCGGGATGGGACGATTGTCCCGTCACGTATGATCGTTCCATGGCGCGATGGGAACCCGGTGCTCGGGAACGACTGGTCCTGGCCGCGGTCGACCTGTTCTCCGAGCAGGGCTACGACGAGACGACGGTCACGCAGATCGCCGAGCGCGCGGGTGTGACGAAGAGCACGTTCTTCCGGCACTTCCCCGACAAGCGCGAACTCCTGGTCGCCGGGCAGGAGACGCTGAGCCGGCTGCTCGCGTCGGGCATCGCCGAGGCCCCCGTCGACGCGACGCCGCTCGACGCCGTTGCCGCAGGGCTCCAGCGGGCATCGGACGAGATGGGCCCGATGAACCGCGAACTCGGACCACGGCTCAAGGCCGCCGTCGCCGCGAGCGCCGAACTCCAGGAACGGGATGCCCTGAAGAGCGTCGGGATGGCGGCCGCGATGACCGAGGCCCTCGTCGCTCGCGGCGTCGGCGCGGCACCCGCTCGCCTCGCCAGCGAGATGGGGGTGCTCGCGTTCAAGCAGGGGTTCGATCGCTGGTCCGGCGGGGACCGCTCGGACGACGACCGCCTCGACCACCACACCCTGACCGCCCTGTCCGAGCTCCGAGAAGCGGCCGCCACGCTCGGCTAGCCTGCGCGCCATGGGCATCGCGTTCGAGAACATCGGCATCGCCGTCCGTGACCTCGAGGCCACGATCGCGTTCTTCACCGATCTGGGCCTCACCGAGGTCGGTCGGGACGAGATCAGCGGCGCCTGGGCCGACACCGCCGTGGGCCTCGACGGCAACCACGCGAAGATCGCGATGCTCGCGACCCCGGACGGACACGGCCACATCGAGCTGTTCGAGTACGTCCACCCCGACGCGATCGAGACCGAGCCGACCCTGCCGAACGAGATCGGCATGCACCGCGTCGCGTTCCAGGTAGACGACCTCGCCGAGTCGCTGGCCATCGCGGCGCGCCACGGCTGCACACCGCTCCGCGGCGTCGCGAACTACCAGGACGTGTACCTGCTCACGTACCTGCGTGGGCCGAGCGGGATCATCGTGATGCTCGCGCAGGATCTCCGCAAGAGCTGACCGCCGCAGGCCGCCCGACGGGAGGCACGGGTCGGCCTGGCACCGGGCCTCCCGCCGGCGCGCGGCGAGTGCGCAGAAGTGCCAGCCCTGGCCGCATCCCGTCGCCGTGTCTGCGCACTCGGCCGGCACCGCCACAGCGAGTGCGCAGAAGTGGCGGCATCCGGCCGCGTCCCGTCGCCGTATCCGCGCACTCGGCCAGCGCCGCCGGGAGGAGTGCGCTGATCAGGCCTTGTCGTGCAGCGTGATCTGGTAGCCGTCGGGGTCGGCGAAGGTGAACGTGCGGCCGAACGGTCCGTCGATCGGCGCCGAGACGATGGTGTGTCCGTCGGCGACGAGAGCGTCGTGGATCTCCTGGACCCCGGTGGCGTGCAGCCAGATCGCGGCGCCGATGCCGGGCTGCGGGGTGGCGGCGATGTCCGTACCCGGGATGACGTCGCGGAGCGCGAACGCGATCGGGGTCGTCTCGAAGACGACGGCGTGCGGCGGGCCGGCCTGCGAGCGGACGAGGCCGAGGTACTGCTCGTAGAACGCCTGCGACGCGGCGAGGTCGGTCGCCTGGAGGTTGATGAAGTCGGGGCCGGTGACGGGCATGTGGTGCTCCTTCGTGGTGTGTCAGTCTTCTGACACGTCTCAACCTATGTCAGACTACTGACATGAGTCAAGACCGGGCCGGCATCGACCTCGAGACCTCCCTCGGGTACCTGCTGAAGGAGGCCGCGAGTGCCCTACGCGCCGCGATGGAATCGGTACTGCGCCCGCTCGGACTGACGGTCACGCAGTACTCGTGCCTGGAACTGCTCGCGCAGCGGCCCGGCCTGTCGAACTCCGAGCTCGCACGCGGCGCGTTCGTCACCCGGCAGTCGATGAACGTGCTGCTGCAGGCGTTCGAGCGCGACGGCCTCGTGACCCGGCCGGCGGCTCCTCCGGTGGGCAAGGCGCTCCCCGCTCAGCTCACCCCGTCGGGGCGAGCGCTCCTCGAGCACGCGAGTGCCGCCGTGCGGTCGGTCGAGGACCGGATGCTCACCGGGATGTCGACGGAGGACCGAGCGATCGCGTTCCGGAGCCTGCGGAGCATGATCCGTTCACTTCGGAACGACGAGCAGCATGGCGGGTGACGCTCGCGGGGACGGACGTTCGGATTCGCCGATGACGAATCCGGTTCCCGGAACGCGGGTGCGCGGAACCGGATTCGTCAGGAACGCCGGCGGATCACGTTCGGTCGGGCCGTTGCGCTGACCGATCGGACCGGAGGTGCCGCCGGAGAACGAACAGGCCGCCCGATGACGACCACGGCGCAGGTCAGCACCACCGCCCACGGCGAGCGCCTGGGTTCCGGTCGTTCATCGAGCATCCGTCGAGTCAACCAGTTCGCGCACCGGACACGTACGGTGGGGAGCGTGGACCTCCAGCGACGGACACCCGGCTCACTCGTCGTCGTGTCGGGCGGGAGCCTCGCGGGGAAGTCGACCCTCGCCCGCGCACTCGTCGAACGACTCGGTCACGACTGGGTGCTGGTCGAAGCGGACACCGCCGCGCCGACCCTCGGTTCCCCAGACGACTTCGATCCGCCGCGGTTCGCGCGCACGCTCCACCTGGCCGCGTTCACGTGGCTCGACGCCGGGTACGACGTGGTCCTCGACGGTGCCCTGCCCTTCCCCGAGACGGGGCACTTCTGGGAGTGTCTCGAACGCTGCCTCGAGCGCGGAGCATTCTTCGTCGGTGTCCGGACCGACCCAGAAGGCCTCGCGACCCGTGCCGCGGCGCGTCCCGGGTCGGACCTGGAGTGGGCGAGGTCGGGGGCCGCAGCGGCGAACGACCACGTCCCGCTGGACGTCGAGATCGACACGAGCGCAGAGCCGACGGAGGCGAGCATCGAGCGCATCGCCGGGCGACTGCTGCTCAGTCGCGGGAGTTGATCAGCCCCAGGTAGCGGCCGAATCGGGGCTTCGGCTCGTCGCGCAGCGCGCGCTGGGCTGGCCAGCAGTCGCGGTCGTCGAGGGTGGTGTTCGTCCGGTCGAGTTCGTGGCTCATCGGTTGCTCCTTCGCATGGGGTGACGAGTACGACACCGGGGAGCGACGGGGCATTCCCGACTCAGGGCGCGCCGTGCGTGACGGTGATCCGGGCTTCGCGCGGGTTCACCAGGGTCTTCGAGACGTAGAGCGGACGCCCCGCGAACCGCAGGCTCCGTGTCAAGACGAGCACGGGCTCCTCGGCGGAGACACCCAGACGGTGCCCACGGGTCTCACCCGGGGTCCCGATCGACACCTCGGTGGTGCCGGGCCCTGGGACGATGCCGGCGTCGAACATCGCAGCGAGCATCGTCTGGTCGGGCCGGCTCATCCGGATCAGCTCGCGGACGGGGGCGTACTCGCCGACCAGGGCGTCGTCGGGCGGCAGGTGCTCCTGCACGAGTCCGACGACGGTGTCCCCGCGGCGGACGACGCTCTCGACGAACCAGGACGGCGACGACTCCGCGATGCCGAGCGACTCCGCGGCGAACAACCCCGTGCGGTCCTGGACGACCATCTCCGTCCGCTCGACGTCGCCGCCCTCTGGAACGAGCAAGCGTTCAGGGGCCTCGACGCGCTCGAGCCCGGCGACCGGCAGGCGCTCCGCGACGAAGCGGCCGATGCCCCGTCGGGAGCGGATGAAACCGTCCTCCTCGAGGAAGATCAGCGCCTCGCGCACGACCGTCCTGGACACCCCGAGCAACTCGACCAGCTCCGCCTCGGACGGCAGGAGGATGCCGGGCTGGATGGCGCCGCCACGGATCGCGTCGCTGATGCGCATGTACGCGGCGACGCGGAGCGGGACTCCGGCGTGCGCAGGGAGCGGGCCCCGGAGGACGTCGGCAGTCGTCATGTGCTCAGCCTCTCAGACCGCGGTCCGTGCGGCGGTCGCAGCCCGGGACCGGTACGACGTGAACGGCTCGAGTTCTGGCTGCGATGCCTCGTGCGCCACGGCCGCGGCGCCGACGTGCGCTGCTGTCGCGAGCGCGTCCTCGGCGGAGAGCCCGGCTGCGAACCCGATGGTCACAGCCGCGGTGAAGGCGTCACCGGCACCGACCGTGTTCCGGACCTCGGCGCGGACCGACGGCACGTGCACGACGAGGCGTCCGTGCTCGAACACCGAGGCACCCGACGACCCCGCCGTGACCACCACGCGGCGACACCGAGCGAGCTCGGGGAGTGCGGCCCACTCGAGCTCGTTGACGACGAGCAGGTCGGCGCGGTCCATCGTGGCCTGCGCGAGCCGTCGAGCGGGAGCGGCGTTGATCGCGACGAAGGCCCGGGACCGGACGACGACCTCGTCCACCACGGCCGGGTCGACCTCGAGCTGGCAGAGGAGCACGTCGGATTCGGGGAGTGCACCGGGCACGCCGACCAGGTCGTTCGCCCCCGGGAACACGGCGATCGCGTTCTCGCCGGCGGCGTCGACCGTGATCGCCGCGGTCCCGGTCGGCGCAGCCGAGGTCCTGGTGACCAGCTCCGTCCGGACGCCGACGAGCCGGAGCTGCTCGACCGCGAACGCCCCGTCCGGGTCAGCCCCGACGGCGCCGATCATCGTGACCGCTGCGCCGAGCCGTGCGGCGGCGACGGCCTGGTTCGCGCCCTTGCCGCCGAGGAACGTCCGCCGCTGGGTCGCGAGGACGGTCTCACCCGGGGCGGGGAGTTCAGGAACCCGCAGCACCGAGTCGACGTTGATGCTGCCGACGACGGCCAGCGACGGCAGAGCGGGCGACGACGGCAGAGCGGGCACGGCCGTCACGCGGGCACCGTGTCGAGCTCGAGGATCCGGGTCCGGATCACGTCGGCGGCAGACGCTTCCGCCCTCACCACGACCCGCACCACCGGACCGTCTGCAACCGGCACGGTGCGGCCGCGCTCGTCGCCGTCCGTCACCACGTCGAGCGGGGTCTCGCGGACGGTCGGTGCGACCTCACCCGCGGCGATCGCCGCAGCGAGCGGGTCGTGCAGCGGCGCTCGGCGGACTTGGTCGACGGTCTCGTAGAAGTCGATGTAGCGGTGGAGCATCGTCCCGAGCGCCACCCGGAGCGGGTCGCCTGCGGCGATGAACCGGTCACCGTCACTGTCGTCGAACCGGTGCTGGCGGGTGACGTCGAGCGGCACGAGCACCAGGTCGAACCCGGCGGTCAGGACCCGGCGCGCGGCTTCGGCGTCGTTGTGGATGTTCGCCTCTGCGGTGGGCGACACGTTGCCGGGCTCCCACACCGCCCCGCCCATGATCGTCAGCGTGCCGACCAGCTCCGGCAGGCGCGGCTCCAGCTCGAGCGCGACGGCGAGGTTCGTGAGCGGGCCGATCGCCAGCACGTCGATCTTGCGGTCGCCGAGCGCGTGGGAACGTGCCAGGCGCACCAGCAGCTCGGCGGCCGGATCGGCGGCGGTGGCCACCCCGGCGGGCAGGTCGACCCCGCCGACGCCGTTCACGCCGTGCACGTGCGGGGCGCCCCCGCCGTAGACGCCGCCGAGCGGGTCGTGCGCGCCGACGGCGACCGGCACCGATCGCCCGACCATGCCGAGCAGCGCCGAGGTGTTCACCGCCGCGGTCGCGGAGTCGATGTTCCCGGAGACCGTCCCGATGCCGACCAGATCCACGTGCGGGACGTCGAGCAGGTACGCGAGGGCGAGGGCGTCGTCGACGCCGGTGTCGCAGTCGAGGAAGAGCGGGATCGTGGGGGTGGTCATGCGGTTGCGGCTCCTTCGGGGCGGGCTCCGGCGGGCAGAGCGTTCGGGGTGGGACGGAGGACGAGCGCTGCGGCGAACGCGGCGGCGGTGAGGGCGACGGAGATCCAGAGCGCCAGGTGGTACCCCTCTGGCGTGCCGGCGCTGACCGCAGGGCCGACCAGGGCCACACCGGTGCCGGCTCCCAGTCCGAAGCATGCACCGTGGATCCCGGGCAGGGAACCCGGAGCGTCGGCGGGGGCGTTCAGCACCGACAGGCCGTTCGCCGTCGCCTGGTACAGCCCGAGGTAGAAGACGCCCATCACGATGAGCAGCCCGAACGCGACCCACTTGTCGAGGGCGAAGAACGCGAGCGCGATCGAGATCAGGAGGATCGCACCGGTGGCCATGCGGAGCGACCGCACCCAGCCGATGCGCTGGGCGATCCACCCGGCGGCCGGCGCCGTCAGCAGCCCGGCGATCGCGGTCGGGGTGAGGAACAGCAACCCGGACATCGCCGCGTTCAGGCCGAAGCCGTTCGCGCCGTCCTGGCTGAGCACGACGACGGTGAAGTTCGTCGACGCGAACACCCCGGACAGCGTCAGGAACGTGCACATCAGCACCGGCCACGCCGTCCGCGCCCGGAGCGCCGGGACCGCGATGAGCGGCTGGGCCACCCGCCGCTCGACGAGCACGAACGCGACGGCTGCCACGACCGCGACCGTCAGCCACACCAGCGTCAGCGGGTCGGCGATCCCGCGGGACGGCACCTCGCTGACGAACTGCGAGAACCCGACCAGGAACGCACCGAGGATCGTCGCACCGAGCCAGTCCATCCGACGAGCCGCACTCCGCCGGACCCGCGGCACGAACGCCAGCACCGACAGGGTCCCGAGCACCGCGACGACCAGGATCACGACGAACACGGCTCGCCAGCCGAACGCGTCGGTGATCGCACCGCCGATGTACCCGTCGAGCCCGCCGAGGCCGCCGTTCACCGCCGTCACGACCCCGACCGAGATGCCGAACTGCTTCGCCGTGAGCTCCTCGGACAGCACCAGGAACGCGATCGTCAGGGCTGCCGAGGATGTCCCCTGCAGCACGCGACCGGTCAGCAGGAGAGGGAGCGAGGGTGCCGTGACCGTCAGCAGCGTCCCCACGAGCAGCGCGGCCATCGTCACCAGGAGCGCCCGGCGCCGCCCGATCGTGTCCGACCAGCGCGACACCACCATGCCGAGCACCGACCCGGACAGGAAGAACAGCGACTGCACCTGGGACACGACGCCGGCCGAAGCGTGCAGGTCCACGGCCATCGACGGGATGGCCGGGGTGAGCAGGCTCGCGTTCAGCTGGAACGCGAGCACCGCGACGATGAGCGATCCGACCAGCAGGGGGATGCGAGCGCCGGAGAGGCGCTCGCGTTCCGCTTCGGGGCGGGCGGGGGCGACAGTCATGCGAACTCCTTCGTCCGGTTGTCGTACGTACCTGTAATACAGGTCCGTACTCTATGGTCCGGACGGCGCGCTGGCAAGCGGGCCGACCCCGATGGCCGGTTCCGGCCGCGGAGCCGCCACGATCGGACGGGAGGCACGGGTCGGGCCCGCACCGAGCCTCCCGTCCGGCGGGTGGTGACTACCGGCTCGGCGCGACCATGCGGAGGACGTCGCGGACCAAGCGCCGCGGGCGCTCCTCGTCGACCGGCAGGGCGAAGGCGACGCGGTAGTACAGCGGCGCGATGACGTGATCGAGGACCTGCTCGGCGGTCGGCACGGCCTCGTCCCGGCCCTCGGCGCGGCGGATGAGCGCCGATGCCTGCTCGAGACGGGTGTCGGTCACCTCGCAGTGTGCGACGACGTCCTGGCGGGCGGCCACCATCGCCCGGAGGTACCGAGCGCGCTCCGGCCGGGTGATGTCACGCGTGACGATCAGCGCCCACTCGGTCAGGTCGCCGGCGAGGGTGCCCGCGTCGGGGAGCTCGTCGCCGTCGCGGGTGAGGGCCGCGACGGCGACCTCCTCGAGGAGCTCGTCGACGTCACCCCACCGTCGGTAGAGCGTCGTCGGGTTGACGCCCGCGCGCTCGGCGATGACGGGGAACGTGATGCGCTCGGCACCCTCGCCCACGAGCGCGCCGACGGCCGAGTAGACGGCGGAGAGCACGCGGCTGCTCCGCCCACCCGGTCTGGTCGTCGACGTCGCGGACATGGTGCAACTATCGCAAAGTTCTTTGCTTTTCGGAAGCGGGCGGGCTACTGTCCCAAAAGCAAAGTTCATTGCTTTTGATGGAGGACTCCATGGTGTTCCCTCGCCCGGTCGCGTTCCTGGTCGCCGGAGCCACCGGTGCTGCGACCCTGACGGCCGCCTCAGCTCCGTCGCCGCTCTACCCCGTGTACCAGCGGCTCTTCGGGTTCTCGGCGTTCACGCTGACCGTGGTCTTCGCCGTCTACGTCGGAGCGCTCCTCGTGGCCCTGCTCACGGTGGGGTCGCTCTCCGACCGGATCGGACGTCGACCCGTGGCGTCCGGAGCGATGGTGCTGCTCGCGCTCGGCATGCTGCTCTTCGTGGTCGCCGGCGGGACCGGCGGACTCGTCCTCGCCCGGGTCGTGCAGGGGTTCGCGGTGGGCGCGGCGACCGGCACGGTCACGGCGATGATCCTCGACGCCGCCAAGGACCCGCGGCGAGGGTCGATCGTCAGCAGCGCTGTCCCGTCGCTCGGCATCACGATCGGCGCGGTCCTGGCGGGAGCACTCGTCGAGTTCGCGCCGTTCCCGCGTCAGCTCGTGTTCTGGGTCCTCGCGGCCGCGTACCTGCTCCTCGCCGTGCTCGTCTGGTGGATCCCGGAGCGCACCCGACCGGCATCGACCGACCAGGGACCGCTCTGGCGCGCACTCCTGCCGAGCGCGGCGCTGCCGTCCGTCGTCCGCCCGGCGTTCCTCGCGCTCGTCCCGTCGATCGTCGCGACGTGGGCGCTGTCCGGCCTGTCGTTGTCACTGGGGTCGTCGGTCATCGGCACGCTGCTCGGGGTGCACAGTCACTTCGTCGTGGGGCTGGTGCTCGGGGCGTTCTTCGTCGCGGGGACGATCGGCGGCGCGGTCTCGACGATCCTGCCACCGTCGACCCGGCAGTGGTTCGGGTACGGGACCCTCGCCGGCGGTGTGGTGGTCATGCTCGTGGCGGTCATGGCGACAGCCCTGCCGATCTACATCGTGGGGTCCGCGATCGCCGGGCTGGGCTTCGGCAGCACGTTCCAGTACGCCGTCACGACGCTCGGCGCGGCTGCTCCCCAGGACCAGCGCGGCCAGGTGTTCGCGACGATGTACATCGTCAGCTACGCGGCGTTCAGCGTGCCGGCGCTCGCGGCCGGCCTCGCCACCGCGGCGGTCGGGCTCGAGCCCACCGTGCTCGCGTACGGGGCGTTCGTGGTCGTCCTGGTCCTGGTCGCGGTCATAACCGGGCCGCGAACGAGTCGATCGCCCGCTGCGCGATGAGCATCTCGGTCGGCCCGCCGTGCCCCTCGTCCTCCACGACCTCCAGGCGGCTTCCCGGCCACGCCCGGTGCAGTTCCCACGGGGTGACCACGGGACCGCTGACGTCCCGACGACCGTGGATCAGGACACCGGGGATGCCCGCGAGTTCGCCCGCGCGGGACAGGATCTCGTCCGGGCCGAGGAAGCAGTCGTTCGCCCAGTAGTGCGTGACGAGGGTCGCGAAGTCCTGCCGGTGGCGCGCGTTCGGGTGCAACGGGCCCACGGGCGATCCGAGGTCGAACGAGATGTGCGTCGCCTCCCACTCGTCCCACCGTTCGGCAGCAGCGACACGCACCGCGGGGTCCGGGTGGTGGAGCAGCCCGGCGTAGTGCTCGACGACGCGAACGCCGTCCGGGACGCCGGCGGCGAACGCCGACCACGCCTCCGGGAACAGCGCGCCGACGCCCTCGGTGATCCAGTCCAGCTCCCGACGGGCGCCGGTCGTGACCGCCACGAGCACGATCTCGGTGACGCGGTCCGGGTGCGCGAGGGCGTACGCCAGGGTGAGGGTGCTGCCCCACGAGACGCCGTGCACGAGCCAGGACTCGATGCCGAGCCGTTCCCGGAGCGCCTCGATGTCCGCGATGACCGTCTGCGTCGTGTTCGTGTCGAGCGCGTCGAGGTCGTCGATCGCCCACGGGGTGCTCCGCCCACAGCCACGCTGATCGAGTCCGACGATCAGGTACTGCGCGGGGTCGAACCGCCGACGGTACCCGCCGGCTCCGAGGCCCGAACCTGGACCGCCGTGCAGGTAGAGGGCCGGACGCCCCGTCGGGTTCCCCGAGGTCTCCCAGTGGATCCGGTTGCCGTCCGGGCGCTCGAGGGATCCCGACTCGAAGGGTTCCAGTTCCGGGTGCATCCCGGCAGCCTAGGGCGGCCGGGAGCGGCACCGTCGTTCGTGGCCCGGCTCACCGCGAGTTCGTCTGTCTCAGACGAACGGGACCTGGAAGACACACGTCACGTTCCAGAGCAGGTAGGTGGCGGCGGCAACACCGATCCGACCGGTCACGGCGGCGAGCATGCCGGCGAGGAGGGCGAGCACGGCGGCGGTGACCACGGCGCCCGATGCAGCGGGCGCGATGCCCGCGATCCAGGCGGTGCCCACCTCGAGGACGACGACGAGGAGCGCCGGGACGACGACGGTCAGGACACGCAGTCGGCGGGACAGTAGGGCGGCCAGCCGCCGCTGGAGCACGCCGTGCACCATCGTAGTGACGAGGAGCGGTCCGAGGACGAAGGCCAGGAGGCCGACCGCCGCGAGCACGGCGAGCTCAGCGCGCGACGGCACGAACGCCAGCACCATCTCGGGTGGATCGCCGAGCAGCACCTGCGACGCCGCCTCGACGACGCGGCAGAGGACGACTGCGGCGAGGGCGGCGACGACCTCGGGGAAGCCGATGCGGAGCCCTCTGAGCGCCGACCGGAACCGTCGACCACGGAGGAGCCAGGCGCCGGCGACGAGCAGCGGGATCCACACGGCGAGGAGCCGCTGCGTCGCCAGGGGGAAGACCGACTGCGTGAACGGCTCGGCGACCGGGTCCGGGGACGCTGCAGTGGCGACGACGGCCACGAGGACAGCGACCACGGGGACGAGGATGTCGGTCAGGTCGCGACGTGCCGACGGCGCGGGGACGTCGGCGGCCTCGGAACCCATGAGCTGAGCGTACGAGAGGGGTCGAGGTTCTCTCACGCCCTCGTTCGGGAGGCGCGGCGTCAACCCGGGGTGCACACTCGGATCCACCATGCCGTCCGACATCCGCACGCTCGACTGCTCCGACGTCGACGCCCTCCAGGCGTTGCTCGAGGCGGCTCCCGACCACTCGGAGCGGGTCACCGGCTATCCGCCGGGACCGTCGGATGCACTGAGCGCCCTCATCGCGGTCCCTCCCGAGTACGACCCGGCGGGGAAACGGGGCGTCGGGCTCTGGGTCGGCGGGGAGCTGACCGCGTTCACCGACGTCCTGATCGGCTACCCGGATCCCCGCACCACGTACCTCGGCCTGCTTATCGTCCGGCGCGATCGCCGACGGCGTGGATACGGCCGTACCCTCCACGACGCCCTGCTCGCCGACGTCCGCACGGCCGGTGCCTCCGTCGTGCGGGCCGGGATCGTGGACAGCGTCGAGCGCGAGGCCGCTCCGTTCCTCCGTTCTCTGGGCTACGAACCGACTGGTGAGCAGAAGCCGTACCGATACGACCACCTCGTCAGCGTCACCCGCTTCTGGGAGCGCGCGGTGGGGTGAGTGCGAGCGCGTGGATCCAGGGGTGCCCCGGGTGCGCCCGTTCCAGAGCGCTGCGCAGCCATGCCGCGGCGGCCTCGCTCAGGAGCGGCAGGCAGGCGTCGAAGTCCTGCTGGTCCTGCGGCCGGAGTCCAGGCGCCTTGTGGAGGAGCTGGACCTCTGGCCTGAGGTGTCTGATTCCGTCGCGCTCCCAGAGGAGCTCCGACACCGGCAGCGTGATGCTCCGGTCTCGCTTGTAGGCCCACTTCCCAGAGTCGATGTCCATCAGGAGGACGTCGTACTCCCACGGGTCCGATCCACTCTGACGCAGCCAGAGGTTGCCGCAGGTCTCGGGCAGGGCGTCCGTCTCGTCGACCAACGGCCGCAGGGCTCCCCGATCGGCTGCCCAGACGTCCATCCGGCCCGCGAGGTGCGCGCGAAGCAGTGGCACGTCGGAGCGGGCGATGCTCGGGTCGATGTCGCCGTGCGGTCGACTCCGACCCGTGAAGGTCTCGATCGCCCATCCACCGGCAATCCACCAGGTGCCGGGGAGACCCACGAAGAGCGCGGCGACGTCCGCAGGGCTGCGCGGACGCCAGGGACCGTAGAGACGCACGAGTTCGTCGTGCTCGAGTCCGTCACCCACCTCCGACCTCCTCCCGAATGCGACCGATCCCGGCGCGACACTGCGAGAGGTACTCGTCGTACAGGTCCGGACGCCGGTCGCGGGCCCACCGGGTGACGTCGACGAGGTGCAGTGCCGTCATCGCGGCCAGCGTCCGTCGAGCAGCATCCGACCCGAGTCCGGCGCTGGCGACGAACGCGTCGTACTCCTGACGGGTGATGGACCCGTCGACGAAGGCCCACCGGAACACTCGTCGCGCGTCCGTCCAGGGCGTCGGGCCGGTCTCGGCGGCACCCCAGTCGATGAGCACGGGCGGCTCGTCGGGACCGCGCGAGATGAGGTTCCGCGGGGCGAGGTCCCCGTGCGCGAGTCCGAACTCAACCTCCTCGCGGGTCAGCGGTTCGAGCAGTGATCGGACGTCCGCGGCCGATGCGTACGCGCCGTCTCGTCGGAGGGGGTCGTCCTCGACGAGTGCGGCGAGGTTGTAGTCCAGGTGCGCTGCCCACGCCTGCCGTAGGTCGGGCCCGAACCGGGAGTACAGCGACACCGGCGCCCTGTCGAGCGGGATCGTGCCGACCGCCACCGCGTATCGACCGAGCCACGCCCACGGCTGCTCGATCGGACGCGGATCGGGCTCGACGTACTCCGAGATCGCGAACGGGATGCCGGCCTCGACGCCGTGCAGGACGGGCGCCGCAACCGGGATGCCGACCTGCGCCGCTTCCGCCGCAGCCCACGCCTCGACGGGGAACTCGTCCTCGCGGAGCGGATCGACGGGGAACCGCAGGACGATCGGAGACGCATCGACTCGTTCCACCCGGTGGGTGTGGTTGACCGAACCGCCCGCGAGCGGGGCAACGTGCTGCGTCGCGGCACCGACCGCCCCCAGGACCGCACGGAACCACGGTTCGCCGACCGCTTCGTTGGACACGGACCCATCATGGCCCGGTAGACGGGGGGGTGACGGCTGCTCGTGTCCGACGTAGGGTCGAGCGCAACGACAGGGGGAACACATGGGGAAGTGGACTTTGAGCGAGATCGTCATCGCGGCATGCGCGGGGATCTGCGTCGTCCTCGGGCTGGTCGTCGCACCCATCGCATCCGGGTCCGTGTGGATCCCGCTCCTAATCGGTGCCGCGCTGATCGCGATGCTCGTCCGCATGCGTCGACAGCGAGCACGCCCCACCCGCTGAACAACCGTCTGGTCGCGCCGAGCGTCCCGATGGTCACCTGCCCACGAGGTGGCAGGTTCGAATCCGTCGGTGACCGATCCGGTACCCGGAACCCGGGTTTCGGGAACCGGATCGGTCACGGCCCGTTCCGAACTCCCGGTCATCGCGCGTCGCGTGCTCCGTTCCGCCATGCTGGGTCGATGATGCACGACGACGTGACACTCAGCTGGCGGACCCCCGTCGAGGACCGGGAGCTCGTGGAACTCACCGCCGCGCACGACGGGACACCCGAGGGCGGGTGGTGGGACCGCGTCCGACCGCACTCGCTCGGCTGGGTCGCTGCACGAACGCCTGACGGAGCGCTCGTGGGCTTCGTCAACGTCGCGTGGGACGGCAGCGACCACGCGTTCCTCATCGACACGAAGACACGCCCGTCGCACCAGCACCAGGGACTCGGCACCGCGGTCGTCCGTCACGCCGTCGCCGAGACGCGCGCTGCCGGGTGCGAGTGGCTCTTCGTCGACTACAGCGCCGACATGGCCCCGTTCTACGAGGACGCGTGTGGCTTCGCTCCGACCAGGGCGGGCCTCGTCCACCTCCGCTGAGAGCAGGGACGGCCGCGGTCTACGGAGACGGATCCGGGTCCTGGAACGCAGCCCGGTAGGCGGTCGGCGACGTCCCGATGATGCTGCCGAAGTACCGACGGAGGTTCGTGTCCGACCGCAACCCGGTCGCTTCCGCGATCTGCGTCACCGAGAGGTCGGTCCGCTCGAGGAGCTCACGTGCGTGGTCGACCCTGGCGCGGAGCACCCACTGCATCGGGGTGATGCCCGTGTCCTCGGTGAAGCGCCGCGAGAACGTCCGGGGCGAGACGGTGGCCTGGCGCGCGAGCGTCGTGAGCGTGAGGTCGTCCCGGAGGTGGGCGAGTGCCCACTCCCGGGTCGCTGCGAAGACGTCGCCGAGGGGCTCCGGGATGCTGCGGGGGACGTACTGCGCCTGGCCCCCGCTGCGGTACGGGGCGCTTACGAGCCGCCGTGCGACGTGGTTCGCGAGTGCGACGCCGTGGTCGCTCCGGATGAGGTGGAGGCACAGGTCCAGACCGCTTGCCGCACCGGCGCTGGTGAGGACCGCTCCGGCGTCGACGAAGAGCACGTTCTCGTCGACGTCCACCTCCGGGTACCGCTCCTGCAGCACGTGCGTGTAGTGCCAGTGCGTCGTCGCCCGTCGGCCGTCGAGCAGCCCGGCGGCGGCGAGCGTGAAGGCCCCGGTGGAGATCGCTGCGATGCGGGCACCACGCTCGTGCGCCCTCCGCAGGGCGGCCGTCACCGCCGCTGGGGTGCTGGCGTCTGCCGGGTTCCGGAACCCGGGGACCAGAACGGTGTCCGCCCACTCGAGGGTCTCGAGGTCGTGGCCCACGGCGTACGCGAGACCGTTCCACCCGTCGACGGTGCCGACCCGTTCGCCGCAGACCCGTACCTCGTAGGGCATGCTGGGCCGCTTCGCGAAGACGTGTGCCGCGATCCCGACGTCGAGCGCCTTCGCTCCGTCGAGCACGAGCACGGCCACACGGTGGTCACGGACGGTGTTCACGCTCGCGAACCTAGCGCGCATCGAACGCGCATCGATCACGAGCGGTGACAGCCGTCGCGATCCACCCGCCGACGAGGACGAGCACGACCGTACCGGCGGCCGCCGCGTACACGGCGCGGTACGGATCCGCGACGACTCCGAGCCCCGCGATCAGCAGCCCGGACAGCACGGCGCCGACGCGTCGGGTGTTCGTGAAGAGCCCGGACGCCAGACCAGGACTGGGGAAGACCGTCTGGAAGACCGTCAGCCCGACACCGGCGACCGTGGCGAAGAACCAGGCGTTCAGCGGCTGCAGCGCCAGGAGCTGCCACGGCTCGTGGACCAGCGTCACGAGTCCGTAGTACAGGACGCCCGCGGCCCAGCCGGTGGCGAGCAGTGCGCGCGTCGGGACGCGCTCGTGGAGTCGGCCGATGGTCATCAGCGCGGGGATCTCGACGAGTGCGGCAGTACCAAGGACGACGCCCGCCCACCCGATCGGGGCGTGCAGGTCCCTCGTGACGAAGAGGGTCGCGACCGTGACGGTGGCGATGTTCGTCGCCTGCAGCAGGGTGAACGCCGTGACCACTGCCCATGGGGACCACCCGCGCAGCTGTGCGAGCAACCGCGGCCGCTGCGCCACGTCGGCCGCGGCCACCGGCCCGCGACGCCGCAGCAGGAGCAGCGCGCCGAGGACGTTCAGCAGGCTGATCGCGGCGAGCAGCAGGAACGCGGCGGACGTGCCGACCACGCCGGTGCTGAAGGCAGCGAGCGGCGGCCCGACCACCCAGGCGAACGACACGATCGCACGCGTGCGGATCACCCGCACAGGCGGTGCACCTTCGTGCCGCAACTGCGCGAACAGCAGGGTCGATCCCACGCCGGGCGGCCCACCGAGCACCACGAGCGCGATCACCGCGATCGGCAGTGACCTCGTCAGTACCAGGGCCGCGACGAGACCGACACCGACGAGCGCGCAGAACAGCAGCGGTCGCAGGTAGTCGCCGGCCCGGTCTGCCAGCGTCGGAATCACCAGCGACGCGACGAACCCGCCCGCGTTGTACGCGCCGAGCACCCATCCGACCTGCGAAGGCGTCGCTCCGTACACCTCGACCAGCAGGACGGCGAGCAGCGGGTTGAGGACCGCGAACTGGAGCGCCCAGAACCACGCGGCGACCGGCCAGAGCAGGCGCCCTCGCGCATGAGCGGTTCGTTCGATCTCCATGAGGACAACCAAACTGCCCGCTGTCGTCCCGCGCCATCGCTCCAGCGGACGTCGGTCGTACAGATCACGCCAAGTCGCGTGGTCAGACGGGGACGAGCGGCTGTCGCTCTCCTGTCGGGAGCTCGACCCGGATGCGGTCTCCCGGTCGGACGGTCCCGCCGGTCACGACGACGCTCATGACGCCGCCCTTGCGTTCGACCGAACCGTCCTCCGCTCGGCCGAGCACCTCGCGGAGGAGACCCGACTCGAAGTCGTTGATCTGCTGGCACGGGTTCCGCAGCCCCGTGACCCGGACGCACGCCTCGTCGCCGAGGTGGAGCAGCGTGCCGGTCGGCAGCCCGAGCAGATCGACCCCGCGGGTCGTGACGTTCTCGCCCATCTGACCCGGCTCGACCGTGTACCCGGCGTCCGCGACCTCGTCGAACAGCTCGGCGTGGATCAGGTGCACCTGACGCAGATTCGGTTGCGACGGGTCCCGTGCCACCCGGGAGCGGTGCTGCACGGTCGTGCCGGCGTGCGCGTCGCCCTCGATGCCCCAGCCCGCGACGAGCGTGACCTCGTCCACCACCGGCTTGCTGAACCGGTGCTCGCCGTCGCGACTCACCGCGACCACCCCTGCTTCGTCCTCGAGTTCCCCGCTCATGGCTCGCTCCTCGCCGATGCCACGGAATCACGCGACCCCCTAGTGCACCGCCATTCGGTCGGTAAGGTGACATGTAGCATGACACTGATGGGTGCGATGCGCGTGTTGCCGGTTGTCCTCCTCACCGTCGGCGCGGCCTGCGGCGGAGCTGCCGTCGCGCTCGCAACGGTCGGGCTGATGATGTTCCGGGCAGACGATCCCGCCGTGACCCAGTTGAACGCCTTGGCGATCTCGCTGGCGTTGATCGGAGCGGTCGCAGCGATCGTCACCGCTCAACTGCGACGTCACGGCGCGAGGACCAGTCGCTGACGAGCACCGGGCTGGCAATCGCCGTCCACGACGCCGATCCGGACATGCGCGAGGTGTCCCGAGGTCGGGTCGTGCGGCTGCTCGACGGGCACGACCACCTCGACGCACTCCGCTGGTAGGGGCATGGTGGATGCATGACCACCACTGCAGCGCTGCGGGAACGCATCCAGTCCGAGCTCACCCGGCTCCGTGAGCAGCACGGCGTCCCGGGCGCCTCCGTGGCGATCGCGGTGGGGTCCGACGTCGTCGAAGCTGCCTCCGGCGTGCTGAACACCCGCACGGGGACCGCGGTCACCCCGTCGTCGCTGTTCCAGATCCAATCGATCACGAAGGTGTTCACCGCGACCCTCGTGCTGCAGCTCGTCGACGACGGGCTCGTCCAGCTCGACGAACCGGTCCGGACGTACCTGCCGGAGTTCCGCACGGCCGACGAGGCGGTCAGCGCCGGGATCACCGTCCGGCACCTCCTGACCCACACCGGAGGCTTCGAGGGCGACCTCTGGCAGCCCACGACCGACGGCCCGGACGCGCTCGACCGCTTCGTCCGCGACCTGGTGCGCCACGCTCCGCAGCACAGTGCGCCGGGGCAGCGGTGGGCCTACTGCAACGCCGGTTACGGCACGCTCGGGCGGCTGGTCGAGGTCACGCGGGGCACGACGTACGAGCAGGCACTCCGGCGGTTCCTGCTCGAGCCGCTCGGCATCGAGGACGTCGCCTTCTCCGCGAGCCAGGCCCTGGCGTACGGGACGGCGATCCCCCACGTCCACGGATCGGACACGGGCGAGCTCGGTCCGTCCCGCGAGTGGGCACTCATGCCGCCGTCGAACCCGGCCGCCGGCAACCAGCTCGCCATGTCCGCGCCTGGACTCCTCGCCCTCGGACGGCTCTTCCTGGCCGGCGGGGTGGGCCCGACCGGGCAGCAGGTGCTCTCGGGGACGTCGACCGCGATGATGCTCCGACCCGAGGTACCGATCCGCGGCATCGGCCCCGTGCCGTCGTTCCAGTCGCTGGGCTGGGCCCTGCTCCGGCCGGGCATCGCCGAGCACGGTGGCGGCGCCCCCGGCGTGGCCACCCAGCTGGCCATCGCAAAGGACGGGTCGGTGGCCGCTGCCGTCGTCACGAACGCCGACGCGGGAGGGCAGCTCGCGCGCGAGTTGCTGGACCCGGTGTTCGCCGAGTTCGCCGACATCGAGCCGACCCCGCCGCCGGCCGTCCCGGGGCCGACACGCCCGGTCCCCGACGCGACGCCGTACGTCGGTCGCTACGCCACCCGGCAGACCGAGTCCGAGGTCACCCGCGATGCGGATGGGCGGCTCTGGCTCACCGAGGAACCCGTGCGCGAGGGCGCGGCCATGTACCGCACCGCGGGGTCGTCGCCCACCGTCTCGAGGTACGAGCTCCGTCCGATCGACGCCGAGACGCTCGGACTGGTCGCCGACGAACAACTCGTCGGCAGCGTCGCGTTCCTCGAGCCCGACGAGCACGGCAGGTTCCGGTTGCTCGCCAGGGCCCGGATCGCCGAGCGGCGGTCCTGAGCGCGGTCTGCCTGCCGGCCACGCTCCGACTGGCAAGCTGGGACCGTGCACACCACGCTCGACTCCGCGACCGACGTCGTCACCGGCATCCGCTTCCCCGAAGGGAACCGCTGGCACGACGGGCGGCTGTGGTACTCGGACATGCACACCGGCGAGGTCTTCTCGATCGACCCGGACTCTGACTCGGATGCGGGACCACGGCTCGAGGCCACGGTCGACGGACAGTCCTCCGGCCTCGGATGGCTCGCCGACGGGCGGCTGATCGTCAGCGCAATGGAGTCCCGCACGGTCGTGGCCGTCGAGCCCGACGGGACCACGTCGGTGTTCGCCGACCTGTCGGCGGTCGAGTCGTCGCTCGTCAACGACCTGGTCGTCGACGACGTCACCGGCCGGACCTACATCGGCGCGTTCGGCTACGACCTCTACGGCGGCGAGGAACTGCGCCCGGGGCCCCTGTACGTCATCGAGCAGGACGGCTCCGTCCGCCTGGCAGCCGATGGCCTCGTCTTCCCGAACAGCGCGAACGTCCTCCCCGGCACGCGGACGTTGGTCGTCAGCGAGACGTGGGCGCACCGCCTGACCGCGTTCGACATCGCACCCGACGGGTCACTGAGCGGCCGGCGCGAGTGGGCGGCGCTGCCCGATGGTGTGACCCCCGACGGCAGCACGGTCGACGCCGAGGGGGCGATCTGGGTCTGCTCGGTCGACACCGGTGAGTTCCTCCGCGTCCTCGAGGGCGGCGAGGTCACCGACCGCATCGATGCCCCGGGTCGGTGCGCGATCGACTGCGCCCTCGGCGGACCGGATGGGCGGACGCTCTACCTCGCGACCGCGGACAGCTACGACCCGGCCACGACGGCGCGGACGCGGGACGGGCGCATCAGCGCCGTCCGCGTCGCGGTGCCGGGCCAGGCGGCCGGCCGCTGACGGTCCGGCCGGCGCTCCGGTGCCGGCCACGGACGGACGGGAGGCTCGTGGCGGGCCCGCACCGTGCCTCCCGTCCGGTGCGTGGTCGGGCCGGTCACCCGTCCAGGTGCGCGACGCGGCGGAGGAGCTCGAGGGCGAACCAGTCGCCGGTGTGGAGCCGCTGGTACAGGTAGGAGCTGGTCGCTCGTGCCTGCACGCAGGCGAGCGCGAGTTCGGCGTCGACGTCGGCGGCTGCCGCGAAGCGCCGGATCCGATCGCGGAACGCACGCTCCGGGTCGGGCGCGTCCAGCAGCGCCTCCCGCTTGCCCGCGGCGACGGTGAACGCGTCGTACGCAGCCGTGCCGCGCCAGCCCTTCGGGTCGATCGCCAACCACGGCTGCCGCTCCGCGCCCAGCACGTTGCCGAAGTGCAGGTCGCCGTGCAGCATCGTGGACGTCGACTCGTTCGACAGCGCCCGGATGGTGCTCCTCGCACGGTCGAGCACGGCCGTCGGCAGGGCGTCGGGGAGTGCGGCGACCTGCTGGTCGAGCTCGGCCTCCCAGCCCTCGGTCGTGTCGGCGAGCGCCGGCGTGCCCGCCGGTGCCGGGAACGCGAGCCGGCGAGCGAGGTCGCCCGCGATGTCGATTGCCTCCTCGGCCGTCGCGACACTGTCGAGCGACTGCGGCCCGGCCCGTTCCAGGAGCAGCGCGAAGGCGTCCTCGTCGGCGTCGAGGAGCCGGACCGCGCCGTCGCCAGCGAAGCTGCGGAGCGCATGCGGCTCGCTGCGGTTGCCCGGGTGCGGGAACGAGACCTTCAGCGCTGCTGGCACATCGCCCTGACGAACCGGCAGGACGACGGCGACCTCGCCGTGGGTCGGGGCACCGTCGAGCTCGCAGCCCCACTCGTCGAGCAGCCGCGAGACGATGACCGGCAGCTCGGCGAGCCAGGCGGTCCCGGCCGCTCCTTCGCGGCTCGTCGTCGCACGGGTCAGGCCGTCGGGGACGTCGATCATCCGGGACCCGCGATCCCGAGCTGTGCGAGAGCGGCATCCGCGCCGTGGACCGTGGCCCGCCAGTCCGGGCGTCGGAACCGCCGCCGATCGAGTCGGACGCGCACCTCGTCGACCGGCTCACCGGGGCGAGGTGCCACGCGCGTGACACCGTTCGGTTCGTAGCCGAGCGAGCGGGAGACCGCCAGTGACCGCTCGTTCCAGGACGCCGCGCTCGATTCCGCCCACTCCGCACCGAGCACGTCGAACGCGAAGAGCAGCAGGCCGGCACGCATCTCCGTTCCGAATCCCCGGCCCTGCGCGGACTTCGTCAGCCACGAGCCTGAGCCGACGGTCCGGCGATCGGCGAAACCGCGAGCGCTGAGGTCCTGCACGCCGACGAGTGCTCCGTCGACGTGGACCCCGAACGCGATCGACCAGTTCTCGGGCGACACCTGACGGAGGCTCCACTGGTACATCGCGAGGTTCCGGGGGATCTCCTCGGGGGCCGCATCCGTCCACGGCACACCGAACGGCATGCGGTCCGCGTCGTGGATGCCCTG
The DNA here is from genome assembly GCF_044746705.1 of Curtobacterium sp. NPDC090217. NCBI lineage: Bacteria > Bacillati > Actinomycetota > Actinomycetes > Micrococcales > Microbacteriaceae > Curtobacterium > Curtobacterium sp. NPDC090217. Next base: position 551,539 of record NZ_JBIVCR010000001.1, read on the forward strand.
CAGTGCGGCGACCGCCAGAGCGGGGAGGTCCTCGTCGCGGATCGGGCGGAGGGTGAGCCGCGGCGTCCTGATCTCGAGTGCGAACAGCGGCCAGACGTCGTCGATCCCCATACCGACGAAGGCTAACGTGGCCGCACGTCGGATCTCGGATCACAGCTCAGGTTCGGTCGAACTCCACGATCGCCGTCACGTGAGCGGTCGCCGTCACCATGCGCTGGTGCCACTCGCGGGGATCACCGTCACGCCGATCGACGTCCTGCCCGAAGTCGTCTCGCGCCCGGAACCGGATGGCGTCACCGTGGAACGCACCCACGGTCCCGCCTCGCGCGGCCACGAGCATCGGCCACGTGACGTCACTCGCGATCGAGGTCTCGCGGCTGTGCGTGACGATCGTCTGCGCGGTGGCACGGTTCATCAGGCGCATCGCGATCATCAGATCCCACCGGCCATCGAGTCCGTTCGCCAGTCCGTAGACGTGGTTGACGAGTTCCTCGGTGCGTCGGAGTCGCTCCGGCGCCTCCGCCATCGCGGCTGCGGAACGCCCGACGACGAGGAGGTCGTGGTCGCGTTCGGCCAGGCAGCGCTCCACCTCGTCCCGCGCGGTGCTCAGCCAGCGCAGGATGTGGTCGAGGTCGGAGTAGAACACCCGGGCGAGGCCACTCCCGACGCCGAGCGCGAGGGCGTCCTGCCGCGCCGTGCCGATCCCCACCGTGCCGGCACCGTGCTCGCCGAAGGACGTCGGCAGGTCGAGTGCCCGCAGCGCGTCGATGGTCGCCGGGTGGGTCTCTGCCGTCGCGTTCACTGCCAGGGCGCCGAACACCTCGGAGAGGCTGCGGCCCGCGTCCTCGATGCCCGGGGCGAACCGGCCCAGCGGGTCGTGGCAGGTCACGGCGAGCGCGACGTCGCTGGTGGTGCTCATCTCGACCGCCCGCCATCCGGGAACGGGACGTGCTCGCAGAACCCGACGGCCCTGCCATCGACGCCCGTGAGCGCTTCGATGACGAAGGCGTGCGTGACCACCAGCACCGCAACGCCGTCCCGGGGGAGTCGCGCGAGCGCTGCTGTTGCGCGCTCACGGATCTGCTCGGCCCCCTCCCAGCGTGCGCCAGCCTGCGGGACTCCGTGATGGTCGCGGAACTGCTGGGTCGCCCGCTGCCACCCGGCATGGGTCTCCGTTGCGGAGATGCCCGATTCCCACTCGCGGAGGTCGATGTCGACCGTCAGCGGGAGCCGTAACCGCAGCGCGATGATCGCCGCGGTCTGGAGCGTGCGGGTCATCGGTGAGCTCACGATCTCCGACAGACCGAGGCGCTCGAGCACTGCGGCGGTTTCGTGCGCCTGCTGTCGGCCCGCTCGCGACAACGGCGCGGTGTCCCGAGACCGGAAGTCGAGACCGCGTGCCTCGATCGCCTCGTAGTCCGGCTGCGCGTGCCGGAGCAGATGGATTCGGGACACCGCTCCACACTAGGACGGCTCCCTCGACAAGCGTGTCGAAACGCGGCACGCTCGGCTGCAGGACGAACGGGGGACGCAGTGAACCGAGTGGTGGCGTGGACTGCGGTTGCGGTCATCAGCACGCTGATCGTGGTCTTCTTCGCGATGTACCAGGTGAGCATCTGTGCGGATGCCGTGCCGGGGCACGGCGAGAGCGTGTGCACCTCCGGACCCGCGATCGGCGTTCCCGCCCTCTGGGTGGTGTCGATCATCGGCGCGGTCGTGGTCGCCGTTGCCGTGTGGCAGATCGTCCGAGCGTGGCGGGCCCTGCCACGATGACGTGGTGAACAGCGTCGTGCGCCTCATCCGCTCCGCAGCACTCAGCGACACGGCGGAGTACGCGTACGCGGCCACGGCACCCAGCGGCACGCGCTTCGTGTTCCTCGCGGGTGCCTGCCCGCTCGAGCCGGACGGTTCGACGGCGGCGGTCGGGGACTACGCCGGGCAAGCCGCGAAGTGCGTCGAGACGATGCAGGAGGCGCTCCGAGCCGCCGGCGCGACCATCGGGGACGTCATCAGCACGCGGGTGCTCGTCGCGTCCGCCCGACAGGCCGACCTCGTGGCCGCATGGGAGGTCGTACGGGACGCGTTCGGAACCCACGACGTCCCGAGCACACTGCTCGGCGTCACCGTCCTCGGCTACGACGACCAGCTCGTCGAGATCGAGGCAGTGGCAGCGGTTCGCGACGGCGAGCCCGCCGTCGGGTGACCCGCCTTCCCGCCGGCGTGACCGGCCCGATCAGCGGGTCGCGAGGAAGTCCGTCAAGGACGCCCGCGTCGCGACGAGTTCGTCGATCCGCTGCGTCATCTCGTCGCGCATCCGCTCCACGGTGTCCATCACGGCTTCCCGGTCGACGGTGTCGTGCCGGCCGGTCACACACGGTGAGATCTGTCGGACGTCGTCTCGCGAGAAGCCGATCTCGAACATGGTGCGGATCGTCCTCGCGAGCTCGACCGCCGGTTCGGAGTAGTTCCGGTAGCCGTTCGCCGAGCGCTCCGCGGTGAGCAGCCCCAGTTCCTCGTAGTAGCGGAGGGACCGGGGGCTGACGCCGGAGCGGGCGCTGAGTTCGCCGATGTTCATCCCGAGATCTCCTGCCCGCTTGACCTTCACATGATGTCAGACATTACCGTGACGGTCGACGAGGGACACCCGACCACGGCATCCCACCACGGAACGAGGAGCAGGACCATGCGGAAGACGATCGACGTCGGTGGACGTGCACGCACCATGACCATCGTCGGGGCCACGGCTGCCGACCGACCACGCGACCTGCTGCTGGTGCTGCACGGGTCGAGGCAGCAGGGCCAGTCCCACCGCGCCTTCACCGGGCGGATGTACGACGGATTCGCAGCCGACGGGGGTGCGGTCGTGGCGTACCTCGACGGACACCGTGGCAACTGGAACGACGCCAGGCGACAGAGCTCGTTCCCGGCCCGACTCGACGGCATCGACGACGTGGGTTTCGTCCGGGCAGCGATCGCGTCGCTCGTGGACTCGCACGGCATCGACCCGACGCGCGTCTTCGTCGTCGGCTACTCGAACGGCGGCCAGATGGTCATGCGCCTCGTCCACGAGGTGCCGGAGCTCCTCGCAGGCGCGACCGTCATCGCCGCGACGATGCCGGCGCCGGAGGACTTCCTCGCCGCCGATGCCCTCGCTGTCCCGATGCCGATGCTGCTCGTCCACGGCACGTCTGACCCGATCGTCCCGTTCGGCGGCGGCCCCATGAAGCGCTGGGCCGAACGCGCGTTCAAGGTGGGCGGCACGGCGCTCTCGGCGCCGGACACAGCTGCGTACTTCGCCCGGCGCAACGGCATCGCGGCAGCTCCGACGACCGCGCGTCGTGGCACCGGGAAGGTCTGGACGGAACAGGTCGACCACGCCGAACCCGGACATGCGCCCGTGCGGTTCCTCGCCGTGCACGGTGCCGGGCACACCGTGCCCGGGCCGAAGCGCGGTCCGTTCGTCATCGGCCGGACGGAGCGCAGTTGGTCGATGGCCGACGAGATCGCGACCTTCTTCGGGGTCAGGACGCGCGCTGCGAGCGGGACCCGCTGACCGACGTGGGGCTCACGACAGCTCCACCCGGTCGTGCGGCACGGCGGCGAACCGCTGACCGGGGTACCGCAGGCCCGCGAAGTACATGTTCGTGTGCGCGACGATCTGCTCGCCGCTGATGACGACGCCGTCGTGCTCGGCGTCCGTCGTCGTGTGCGCATCGGACACCAGCGTGACGTCGAACCCGCGTGCCGCCGCTGCCTGCGTGGTCGTCCGGACGCAGTAGTCGCTCTGCGCCCCGGTGACGACGAGGTGCTGCACGCCCAGCCCGTCGAGCACCTCGGCCAGGTCCGTACCGGCGAAGGAGTCCCGGAACTCCTTCCGCACGAGCGGTTCGTCGGCACTGCGCACGAGCGGTTCCGCCAGCGCCCAGCCGTCTGACCCCTCGGCGAAGTCGTCGTGGTCCTGCACCCAGACGACCGGCACCCCCTCGGCACGGGCACGATCGACGAGCCGAGCGACGCGGTCGAGCACGGCGTCGGCCTCGAAGCAGTCCACGACGACACCGCGCTGCAGGTCGATGACGAGCAGAGCGCTGGAGACGGTCACAGCGCAAGTGTCCCATTGCACGCCCGACTCTGGCATCGTCGAGCCGTGCGCCCGTCGACGATCCTCCTCGCCGCCATCACCGTCGTCTTCGGAGTCGCGACGGTCGTCCTCGCGGTCCTGATCGGTCCCGACGAGGGACAGGCCCTGTCCACCGAGCTCCGTCTCGGCATCCTCGTCACCGTCGCGTTCGGCGTCGCCTGCGTCACCACCGAGGTCAACCACCGCCGGCGGGCACGCCTCCGGCACAAGACCGACGCCCATCCCGGCACCGCGTTCGTCACCGCGCACGCGACGGATTCCACGGCCGCCGACCTCGCCGCCTGGAACCCCAGCCTGCGCATCTGGTTCCCGTGCGACCTCGGCTTCGACCGGACGGGGATCAGGAGCTGGTCGACGCGCGACGACGGGCAGGGGATGCCGATCGCGCTCCGCTCGGAGGTCCTCGGCTTCGACGTGTTCAGCGAGCCCACGCCGCGCGGTGTCGCGTACCGATGGGGGATCGTGGTCCGCCTCGCGCCGAGGAGGTCGGGCCCCGGAGCGGTCCACCTCTGGGTGGCCGACGACCAGCCGGCGCAGGACGAGTACGCGATGCGCCGGACGATCCGTCGGATCGAGTCCGCACTCGGCACCGGTCGCTGACCGGCACGGTCCGGTGGCGGTGAGCGGTCACCGGACGGGAGGCTCGTGGCGGCCTGGCACCGAGCCTCCTGTCCGGTGCGGGACGCGTGAGCGGTGCCGGTTCAGCTCCCCGACGCACCGGACCGGTTCAGCCGGTCTGCGGCACGGCCGAGCAGCCAGTTCACCGCCCAGCCGGCGAAACCGATCACCGGCAGGAACAGGACGGCCACGGTCCAGGCGACCTTGACGACGTCCGACCGGCGCGGATCACGCCACACCTGGACCAGCGCGACCGCGTCCAGCGCCAGGATCAGCGCCATCACCAGCAGGTGCAGTCCACTCAGGTTCTCGAGCACGTCGTCCTCCATCCGTCGCCCAACAGGTCGACGGCAACGTTACGAAGGCGTCGACGGCATCGCGTCCCTCGCGCGAACGACATCGCCCGTCCTCCCCGGGTGATCGCGGCTGCCCTGCAGACGGCAGCCGCGACCCATCGGATTCACTCCCCACCACGAGTCTGCGTCGGCCGGTCGGCCAGGGACATCCACCGAGAGGACGAATTCCGTGCCGAGGTCAGAGACCGACGCTGCCCTGAGAGATCCCGCCGTCGATCGTCACCGTCGTGCTCGTCATGTACGCGGCCTTCCCGGACGCCAGGAAGACGACGACCTCGGCGATCTCGTGCGGCTTCGCCGGCCGTCCGAGCGGGATGGCCGCGTCGAGCTGCTCGAGCTTGTCGGGATCGGACGTCGTCGACGTGTTGATCGGGGTGTCCACCGCGCCGGGGGCGATGTTCACGATCCGGACACCGTGCGGGCCGAGCTCGACGCCACCGCTCCGCGCGAGCATGCGCATCCCGCCCTTCGACACGCAGTACGCGAGGTTGCCCGGCATCGGCCAGTCCTCGTGCACGCTGGAGATGTTCAGGACCAGACCGCCGGAACCCTGCGCGATGAACTGCTTGGCGGCCGCCTGCGTCCCGAAGAACGCGCTCTTCATGTTGACGGCCATCACCTTGTCGTACCCCTCCTCGGTCTCCTCGAGCAGGGATTTCCGGTCCTCGATGCCCGCGTTGTTGACCAGGACGTCGAGGGACCCGAACGAGTCGACGGCCTTCTGCACCATGCGGTGCAGATCGGCCGAGGTCGTGATGTCCGCGTCGACCCCGACCGCGTGACCGCCGGCCTGCTCGATCCGGTCGATCAGCGAGTCCGTCTCGTCCGGATGTGCGACGTAGTCGATGACGATGTTCGCGCCTTCGGCAGCGGCGGCGAGGCAGATCTGCTCGCCGATCCCGCTGTTCCCGCCGGTGACGACGATGGTCTTGCCCTCGAGCAGCATGCGGACTCCTTGTGTGGGGGATGGTGCGTCCCACGGTGCTCCGCCGCGGCTGGGGTCGCCCGCACGATCCGCTGAAGCATCGCGCAGGCGGGGCGCTGCGGTGACCGGGCGACGGCCCGGTTCAGAGTTCGCGCCGCCGGTACACGCGCACGGCGACCGCAGCAGACCCGACGAACAGCGCGCCCACCGCCACGAGCACGAGCGCCGCGAGCCACGGTGCCGGTGTGAGGACGTCCGCGGGGCCGATCCCGTCGAACCACCCGGTCTGCCCGACGATGAACCCGACGACCGCGATGATGCCGACCGGGATGTAGATCATCGGCCGACCGCGGGTGAACCCCAGTGCGAAGAACCACGGCAGTTGGACGGCGAACGAGATCCCGACGCAGGCGGCAGCTCCGAGGAGCATCGTCGCGACGAGCGGCCACCCGATGTCCTGGTGGCGGACCGCCCCCATCACGAGCGTCGTCGCCGTCCCGATGCCCACCGCGACGACCGCGAACACCAGCATCGACAGGTAGCGACCGAGCACGACGGCGGTGCGGCCGATCGGTGCGATGCCGTAGAGGGTGTCGAGCCGGCCGCGCTCGTCGCCCTGGAAGGGGATCGACGCCGAGACCGCCGCGACGACGGCCCCCACGGCGATGCCCATGCCCGGGACCGGCAGGGTGACGCAGCACACGACGGTGAAGAGCAACGGCAGCAGCACGCGCAGGGGCTGCGTGCGAGCCATCGCGACGAGGTCGAACCGAGCGAAGCGGATGACGGCGGCACTCATGCGGTGATCTCCTTCCTGGTGGAACGGGTGTCCCCGGCGAGGTGCACGACCACGTCGTCGGTGGTGGCCTGGTCGATGACGACGTCCGGCCCGAACCAAGCCGTGTCGTCGGAGCGGATGAGTCCTTCCCACCGACCGGTGGTGTCGTGCCGCACGCCGATCGTCGACGGCCGTGCCACCTCGGGGAACGGACCGGCACCGCGTACGACGGCGAAGCGCTCGTGCAGTTCGTCGACGGCACCCTCGTACGCGACCGTCCCACCGGCGAGGACCACGAGGTGGTCGGCGAGGTCGTCGAGCTCCTCGGTGATGTGCGTCGAGAACAGCACCGTGTGGCCGGGGTCGAGGACGAACTCCCGGATCGTGTCGGCGAGTTCGCGCCGTGCCACGGGGTCGAGGCCGCTCGACGGCTCGTCGAGCACGAGCAGCTCCGGGTCGTGCGCGAGCGCCATCGCGAGCGAGAGCTTCACGGTCTGCCCGCGCGAGAGTCCGCCGACCCGGTTCCCGGCGGGGACGTCGTAGCGGTCGAGGAGGTCGCGGAAGCGGCGGTCGTCCCACCGCTCGTAGAGCAGTCCGGCGTACCGGCCGACAGCACCCACCTTCCATTCCGGGGCCGCACTCACCTGGTCGAGCACGACGCCGATCCGCTCGCGGACCGCGGCGTCCTGCGGGGTGCCTGTACCGAAGAGCCCGACGGAGCCGGAGTCCGTGCCGACCAGGCCGAGGATGCTCTTGACGAGGGTCGTCTTCCCGGCGCCGTTCGGCCCGACCAGCCCGGTCACGAGCCCGGTCGGGACCGTGACGTCGACGTCGTGCAGGGCGAACGTCCCCTGCCGTCTGTGGAGGGAACGGACCGCGATCGCGGTGTCGGTCAGTGTCGGTTCCATGCGTCTTCGACCTTCCGTCGGATGTCGTCGATGGTCATGCGTGCTGCGCGGGCCGCCTGGACGAGTTCGTCGGTCGCGCCGTCGACCCGTGCGGCGAGGGCGGACCCCGCGGCCCCGGCGTCCACGGCTCGGACCACGAAGCCGCGGCCGTGCTCGTTCCGGACGAGCCCCTCGGCCACGAGGTCGTTGTAGGCGCGCGTCACGGTGATGACGCTGACCCGCAGTTCGAGGGCGAGCTGGCGGAGCGACGGCAGGAGCGCACCCTCGGCGAGCTCCCCGGCGTGCACCGCGTTGCGGACTTGGGTCTTGATCTGTTCGTACATCGGCACCGAACTGGTGCTCGAGAGGATGATCCGCAAGCCGTGCTCCAACTGTTTATGTACAGCAGAACAGTACGCAACCGGCAACGGCCAGTCAAGAGGAGCACGATGATGTCGTGACCGATGCGACGACGACGGTGTTCGGGCGAGACGTACGGACGTGGTCGACCCGACCGGGCGAACGGCTCGCCCGCGCGCACCGGAAGGTCGCACAACGGGTCGGCGGGCGCGCGGCGTCCACGCTCGGGCTCGTCGCCGGAGGCGTCGTCGTCGCGATGAGCACCGCCGCCGCGATCGCCGTCTACGACGACGTGACCGGTCGGTCCGGGGTGCAGCGACTCGACGGTCCGGCGCTCCGACTCGCGAAGCGCCTCCGCTCACCGTCGGTCAACACCGCCGCCGGCTCGATCGCGTACGGGTTCGGACCGGTCGGCATGCCACTGCTCACGCTCGGGACCGGCGCCGTGTTGGCGCTGCGATCCCGCACAGCCACACCGCTCGCGTTCGTCGCGGCTGCCGGCGGTGGCTCCCTGACGATGACGTTGCTCGGGAAGCGGATCGTCCACCGCAACCGGCCGCCCCGTCGTGAAGCGGCCCCGCCGTACGAACACTCGCCGTCGTTCCCGTCCGGACACACCATCAACGCGGCCTCGGTGGGCGCGGTCGTCGCGTACCTGCTCATGCTGCAGCAGCGGCGGCGAGGGAACGAGGTCGCCCTCGCCACCGCCGCCGGCACGACCATCGCCGCAGTGGGAGCGTCCCGGGTCCTGCTCGGCGCGCACTGGTTCACCGACGTCGTGATGGGGTGGACCACCGGCCTCGGCTGGGCGACCGCGGTCATCACCGCGCACCGACTCCACCTGTCGCTCTCCGAGGACCGGGCGGGCGACGCGGGCCAGGCCGACTGAACGGACGACGGGAGGCGCGGTGCCAGCTGGCACCGCACCTCCCGTCCTGTGTCGTGACCGGATCAGACCGCCGCGGTCGCCTCGTCACGGTGCGGCAGCTTCCAGCCCGGCCGCACGAAGTGGCAGGTGTAGCCGGCCGGGTACTTCTCGAGGTAGTCCTGGTGCTCCTCCTCGGCCTCCCAGAAGGCTCCGGCGGGCTCCACCTCGGTGACGACCCGGCCTGGCCAGATCCCCGAGGCGTCGACGTCCGCGATCGTGTCGCGTGCGACCCGCTCCTGCTCGGGTGAGGTGAAGAAGATCGCCGAACGGTAGCTGCGGCCGACGTCGTTGCCCTGGCGGTCCTTCGTCGACGGGTCGTGGATCTGGAAGAAGAACTCGAGCAGGTCGCGGTACGAGATCACGGACGGGTCGAACACGATCTCGACCGACTCAGCATGGTCGCCGTGGTTCCGGTAGGTCGCGTTCGGGGTGTCGCCACCCGAGTAGCCGACGCGGGTGCTGATGACGCCGGGTCGACGACGGAGGAGCTGCTGCGCTCCCCAGAAGCAGCCGCCGGCGAGGATGGCGGTTTCGGTGGTGGTCATGCTGGCCTCCTTCGGTCGTGCCACTGGTTCGGGCACTGCTCGATGCAACACGGGACGGGCGTTCCCTGTTCCCGTCGTCCGGGGCAGAGTCGGATCATGTCATCCTCCCGCCGGCTGCTGCACGCCCCTCGTGGGGTGTCGCTGACCGTCGCGTCGGGAAAGGCTGCGACCCGATCGTCACTGGTGCTCCTGCACGGATCGGACGGCCACGAGACCGACCTGCCGCCGCTTGCCGGTCGCGTCGCGCTCGGCAGCGCGACGATCGCACTCCGTGGCGCCGCGACGACCCCGCTCGGCCACGCGTTCTTCGACCGGCGAGCAGACCGGGCGATCGACGAAGCGCTGGTCCGCGACCGCATCGATCCGGTCGTCGATGCGATCGAGTTCGCGGGGTCCCTGGTCGGAGGGGATCGGCGCAGGTGGGTGATCGGCTTCTCGAACGGAGCGGTGATGGCAGCAGCCCTGGTCGAGACACGGCCGGACCTGTTCGCCGCAGCGGTCCTCATCCGCCCGGCAGCGCCGTTCCGCTCGGGACCGGTCCCGGTGCGCCTCTCGATGCCGATCCTGGTGCTCGATGCCCGCCACGATGCACGTCGGGTGCCGGAGGACGGGATCGACGTGGCGAGCAGGCTCCGGGACGCGGGCGCCACCGTCCAGCACACGACACTCGACGTCGGCCACGGCATCACCCCTGCCGACGAGGACGTGGTGCGCGCCTGGCTCGCTCAGCAGATCCCTTGACAAGACCGTCGACAACGGCAACCATTTGGTTGCATGAAGGATCGCATCGAGTCGAGCGTGGACATCACCGCCAGCCGTGCGCGAGTGTGGGAACTCGTCTCCGAGCCCGGGTGGTGGATCAACACCGGCACCCTCGGCGGCCATCGGATCGAGCGCAGTGGAGCGGAGTGGACGGTGACCGATGCCACGCTCGGTGCCTTCACGGTCGGCGTCGTCGCGCTGGAACCGATGACGAGGGCGGTCTTCACGTGGCAACCCGGGGGCGACGACGTCCCGCGCACGACGGTGGAGTTCACGCTGACGACCGTTGATCCGGACACCGTGCGCGTGTCCGTCGTGGAGAGTGGCTTCGCGCAGATGGACCCGGATCAGCACCGACGCAACTACGGGGACAACGTGTCCGGCTGGACCGAGGAGCTCGGGCTGCTCCGGCAGCGGTCGGAGCGCGAGTCCGATGCCCCTCGCCCCTGAGACGCGGAGCGTCCTCGCCGCGCTCTCGGACCCCACCCGTGTCACCATCTTCGACGCCCTGTCGCGCTCTCCCGCGAGCATCACGACGCTGTCGCGCGATCTGCCCATCACGCGTCAGGCGACGACCAAGCACCTCGCGGTCCTCGAGACGGTCGGCCTGGTCCGGTCGCAACGCGTCGGACGCCAGACCGTCTACGAAGCCGTGACCGCACCCTTGGAGCCGGCCGTCGCCGACCTTTCGGAGTCCGTCTCCACCTGGACCAGCCAGCTCGCCCTGCTGAAGCGGGTGGCCGAAGCGCAGCTGTGACCGCTCGTCACGCGTTCCGAGCACCGGACGGGAGGCACGGGTCGGGTCCGCACCGAGCCTCCAGTCCGGCAGGTGGCGGTGCGTTCACCGCCGGTCAAGTCGACGGATCAGGCGCGGCTGGCGCGTCGGCGGTGACGGGCGACCACGGTGAGTGCGGTGCCGGCGGCGAGCAGCGCTCCCGCGATCCCGAGGGGGACGGTGGGGTCGGTGCCGGTGGAGGCGAGCTCACCGCCCGGTCCGTTGCCGGCGCGGACGGCTTCCGCGGTCGGCGTGCACTGGGCGGGCGTCGGCGCGGCTGCCGACGGCGTGAGTGTGCGCCCGTGCTCTACGACATGAAGCTCATCCTCGAGGCCATTCACGATCCGCGTCGGCGACTCCGGCTCACGCCCCGCACGACGTCGGCCGGCGAAGAGCACTGGTCGTTCGCGCACTGAGCGATCAGCGACGAGCCGAGGTCTCCTCAGTGGCTGCAGGTGCGTGTGCCGCTGGCGCTCACGACTTGCTCTCTCCTCAGCCGTTGTAGTCGCAGGACGCGCTGGCGTACTGCCCGGTCGAGGTATTCGTCGAGATCTGCTCGCCATCAACCTTCACGGTGCAGGTCACCGTGTTGCCGGTCTGTCCGTTCGTCGCGGTCACGGAGCCGTAGGAATCTCCCTTCACCGTGATGTCCTTCGTGAACGGTAACGACGGGTTCGAGGCCTGCTCGGAGCCTCCGCCCGTGGTGTAGGAGATGTTCGCGTCGGTGGAGTCTCCTGTCACCTCGATCGTCACAGTGTGTTCCTTGTCGAAGGACTCGGCCGACGCAGACGAGATGGACTCGGCGACGCTGTTGATCGCGGCGGAGTAGAGCGCCTGGGTCGACAGTCCGACGATGACGGAGAGCGCGCCGAGGACCACACCCGTGATGGCGAGGCCGCGCCGTCGGTGCTTCACCACCAATCCGATGATGCCGAAGATGAGCGCGATTACGCCGAGGACGATCGAGACGTTGTTCACGATCGGGATCGCGCATCCGATGATCGCAACGATCCCGACGATCAGGGCGACCAGGCCGAAGGGGTTTCCCCGACGTTGGGCATCTGGAGTCTCCTGCGGCGGCTGGAAGGGGCTCGGCTGCCCAGGGGACTGCGCAGGGTACTGGTCGGGAACGTTGCTCATAGCGACAACATCTCAATATATGCGACAGCTGAGTAGCCCCAAAGCTGGGGCTACTCGCACACCGGTCAACGCTGGTGGCGGTGGACCGCGCGCTGCCGCCCAACCGAGCGCGCGTCATCGAGGACGATGCTCACGGGCGGGCGTCCACTGCCGTCATCTGCTCGGAGATCGACCAGAGGCGTGCCGCGGTCTCCGGGTCCTGCGCCTGCTTCGACCGGCCGATGACCTCGGCTCCGCCGCGCATGTGCATCATGCGCTGCGGTCCGACGAAGGTCCCGCCGGGCAGGTCGGCAGTCGCGGCCAGGAGGGACGGCAGCGCACCGTCCTCCGGCTCCTGCCCGAGGATCGGGACGAGACGGTCCCACAGGTTGGGGCGCTGTCCGGCCGGTCGCTGGTAGATGGCCGTCTTCACCAGGCCGGGGTGGGCGGCGAACGCGCGCACGTGCGAACCCGAGGTCAGGAGGCGCCGGTCGAGTTCGGAGGTGAACAGCAGGTTGGCGAGCTTGGAATCGGCGTACGCACGGCCGGCGTTGTAGGTGCGCCGGTACCAGTCGAGGTCGGTGAGGTCGAGCCGGGCCATGCGCTCCGCTTGGGAGGCGACGGTGACGACCCGGTCGGTGATCCGCGGCAGGAGCAGCGTCGTCAGCAGGAAGTGCCCGAGGTGGTTCGTCCCGAACTGGAGTTCGTGCCCGTCCGCCGTTCGCTGCAGGTCCTTGGACTCGACCCCGGCGTTGTTGACGAGGATCGCGACGGGCTCGTCGACGCCGCCCGCGAAGGCCTCGACCGTCTCGAGCCGGGCGAGGTCGAGGTGACGAACCCGGTGGGTTCCGCGTGTGCCGGGGAGGTCGGATGCGACCGCGCGCCCCTTCTCCTCGTTGCGGACCGCGAGGATGACGCGCGCTCCTGACGCCGCCAACGCGACTGCGGTCGCTCGGCCGATGCCGCTCGTGCCGCCGGTGATGATCACGGTCTCGTCGGTCGGCGCGCGACCGGTCCTGATGTCGTCCATGTCGCCAATGTAGACAGTGACCACTTTGTTGTCAACGCCTACACTGGGGTCATGAGTGGGCAAGCACGTCCGTACCATCACGGGTCACTCCGACAGGAGCTCGTGCGGGAAGGTCGTGCGCTCCTCATCGAAGAAGGGGAACAAGCCGTGACGGTCCGGGAGCTCGCCCGCCGCGTCGGCGTCAGTCACGGGGCACCGTTGCGGCACTTCCGCGACCGCAGCGCCGTCCTCGACGCGATCGCCGCAGACGGCTTCGACGAGCTGCGCGGTCACCTGGAAGTCGCTCGCGGCACCGGGGACCTCGAAGCTCGTCTCACCGAGTACGTCCGGGCACACGTCCGGTTCGCCCAGCAGAACGGCCCCCTCGTCCAGCTGATGTTCACATCGACCGACGACGGCTCGCGCACCGAGCGCGACCCGGAGTCGCAGTCCGCGGCGGAGCGGTTCTTCGCGCTGGGCGCTGAACTGCTCGGTGAGCGCGACCCGGGGTCGATGGGCCCGGTTCCCTTCCTGCTCGCGGCGACGACCGAGGGCATCAGCGCACTGGCAGCAGCCGGCCGCATCCCGCCGGATCGTGTGGACGAGGTCGTCGTCACGGCCGTGCGGATGCTCCTCCCGCAGATCGAGGAGCAGCTCGGCGGCGCCACCACGGCGTGACGAGCGCCCGGTTCGCCGGGATCCCGTCACGCCGTCAGCAGCGACTCAGACGCGGCCGAGCATCGCCTCGTTGAGGACGGTGCCGCCGAGCATCCAGCCGCCGTCGGCGACCTCGTCGAGGATCACGAGCGTCGTCGGGCGCGCTCGCTCGCCGTACACCTCGACGATGGCGTCCGTGACCGCGTCCTGCAGCTTCTTCTTCGACTCGGCGGTCAGGGTGTCAGCGGGGACCTTGATGTTGACGAAGGGCATGGTGTTCCTCTCGGTTGGGGTGGCGCGGACGGTCCGCGACGAGGACGAGCCGTGAGCCGGACATCAGACCATCCCGCCGTTCGCACGGATCGTCTGGCCGTTGACCCAGTGGCCGTCGGGCCCGGCGAGGAACGCGACGACACCGGCGATGTCCTCCGGCGTGCCGAGGCGCTCGAGGGGTGGGACCTTCGCGAGCGTGTCGATCTGTTCCTGCGTCTTGCCGTCGAGGAAGAGCTCGGTCGCCGTCGGCCCCGGCGCGACCACGTTCGCGGTGACGTCCCGGCCGCGGAGCTCCTTCGCCAGGATCATCGTCATGCCCTCGACGGCACTCTTGCTCGCGGCGTACGCCCCATAGGTCGGGAACTGCGTCCCCACGACCGAGGTCGACATGGACACGAACGCACCACCGGACCGCAGACGACGGGCGGCCTGCTGCGCGACGACGAAGGTGCCGCGGATGTTCGTCCGGTGCAGTGCGTCGAGGACATCGAGGTCCTGGTCGGCGATCGTCGACAGTGCGAGCCGTCCGGCGGAGTGGACGACGACGTCGATGCCGCCGTGGTCGGCCTCGATCCGGTCGAACATCGCGGCGACGGCGTGCTCGTCGGCCACGTCGGCCTGCACGGCGACGGCGCGACCGCCAGCGGCTTCGATCTCCTCGACGGTGGCGGCGGCCGCCGCTGATCCGCTGGCGTGGTTCACGACGACGGTGAAGCCGTCCGCCGCCAACCGGGTCGCGACCGCGCGGCCGATGCCACGGGAGCCGCCCGTGACCACGGCGACGCGTTGTGGAGTGCTGCTCATTGCGGTGCCTTTCAATGATATGCGCTTCTGGTTGCAGCGCTAGCGGCAGATTAGCACGGTTACGATCACTGATAGCACCTGCGCTACGATCGCTCCATGGCCCGATCTGACGAAGCACTCCGGAGCGCGCTGCTCCACGCGGCGGAGGAGCAGCTCATCGCAGCTCCCGACGGGGACATCGCCACCCGTGCCGTCTGCGAAGCGGTCGGCGTGACGCAACCCGTCCTCTACCGCCTCTTCGGTGACAAGCGTGGGCTGCTCGACGCCCTCGCCGACGCGGGACTGCAGCGGTACGCGGCTCGGAAGGCCGAGCTCGAGGTGTCCGACGACCCGTCAGCGGACCTGCGCCGCGGCTGGGACGACCACCTCGCATTCGCACGCGAGCACGCTGCGCTCTACCGACTGATGTTCGCTCCCCGGCCGTGGGCGAGCAGCTCGGCGCGTGACGGCGTGACGGCGCTGCTCGAACGGACGCTGACCCGCTGCGCGGCCGCCGGCATGCTCCGTGTCGACGTCGGAGTCGCGGTGACGATGCTGCTCGCCGCGAACGTCGGACTCGCGCTCGACCGGATGGACACGAAGAGTCGCGACGACTCCGACGACGTCGCCGACGCGCTCCGGAACGCGGTCCTCGATGCGGTGCTCGTGGGCTCGTCCAGCGGGGACCAGCACGACGTCGACGCGGCCTCCCGACGTCAGCTCCGCGCGCGGCTCGAAGCAGGCGGATCGACCGCCCTGCTCCCGGAGGAATCCGCGCTCATGCGGCTGTGGCTCGACCGACTCGATTCCGAGGCGGACTCCCGGTGATCTCCACCTTCCTCGTCGAACACGCACCACTCGTCCGCCCGGCGTTCTGGGTGGCGGTCGCCGTCGCGGCCGCGCTCGCATGGCTCCTCCACCGCCTACGGCTCCGCGGTGTGCTGCTGGGACTGTCCGGGGCGTCGCTCGTCTCGGTGCTCGTGCTGACCCTGCTGCCCGACGGCGCGCGGTCGGGAGGCATCACCTGCACCGTGCAGTTCTCCGCGCCGTTCCAGGGCATCGACACGCTCGCCAACGTCGCGATGCTGCTGCCGCTCGTGCTCTTCCTCGGAACGGCGACGAACCGCCCCCTCGTCGTCCTCGCCGGCGCGGTCACGCTCTCCGCCTCGATCGAGGTCGTGCAGGCCCTCGCGCCGGTGCTCGGTCGTCGCTGCGACACGAACGACTCGTTCATGAACGCCGTCGGAGCACTCCTCGCCGCCCTCGTCGCCCTCGTCATCTGCAAGGCCGATCGACGTCGCAGAACCGCGAGGTCCGCGCTCGGCAGCTGACCAGGGCGCCGCGACGGCCGAGTGGCTACGGCAGGAGCGCGCGGAGCCGCTCGGCGTCGACGGACCCCGCGTCCGCGTGGTGGACCACGAGCGCCAGACCGTCCGTGCCGCTGACCTCCAGACGGTCGCGGTTCAGGGTGAGCGGCCCGACGTGCGGGTGCACGATCCGCACCGTTCCGCTGCTCTGCCCCTGCACCTCGTGCCGCGCCCACAGTTCACGGAACCGCGGATTCCCGGCGAGCGCCGTGATCAGCTCCTCGAAGCGCCGATCCCCGTCGTTGCCGATGACCTGCCGCAAGCTCCCGACGAAGCACTCGGTCACGCTCTCCCAGTCCGGGTACATCGCCTGCTCGGACGGGTCCTCGAACAGGGCGAGCAACTGGTTGCCACCGACGTCGAACCCGGTCGAGAGCGCCCGAGCCCACTCGTTCGACGCGACGACGTCGAAGTGTCGGTCCTCGATGAACGCCGGCTGGTCGATCGAGTCGAGGAGCTTCCGGACGCTGTCCGGTACCTCGGTCGCTCCCTGCCGCGGACGACGGTGCGCCGGGTCGCCGCCGCCGAGGCCGAGCAGGTGCGCACGGTGGTCGTCGTCGAGCCGGAGGACGCGGGCCAGGGAATCGAGCACCTGCACGGACGGGTTCCGGTCGCGCCCCTTCTCGAGCCGCAGGTAGTAGTCGGCACTGATGCCGGCGAGCATCGCCACTTCCTCGCGACGGAGGCCGGGCACCCGCCGGACGCCGATCACGGAGATGCCGGCGACCTCCGGCGTGACGAGCTCTCGACGGGCCCGGAGATACTCCCCGAGGGGGTTACTCCGCCCGGCAGGAGGGCGCTGGTCGAGCGGGGGCCCCGCGGGACCCCCGGGACGAGAGGGCTCTGGGAGCAGGACGTCAGCGCGCATACCGTCGACAACGGCCGACCCCGGCACAGCATTTCGAGAGGACCCACGCATGACCGTCACCCTGATCACCGGCGCCAACAAGGGCATCGGCTTCGCGACCGCCCGCCAGCTCACCGACCTGGGGCACACCGTCTACATCGGCGCACGCGATGCCGAACGCGGTGCCAGGGCGGCCGAGTCGATCGGAGCGCGGTCGGTGCAGCTCGACGTGACCGACGACGACTCGGTCCGCGCCGCCCTCGCCACGATCGACGCCGCCGAAGGTCGCCTCGACGTGCTCGTCCACAACGCGGGCGTGCTCGACACCACGATCGACGGCCCGACCGCCCTCCGCACGTTCGACACGAACGCCGTCGGGATCGTCCGGGTCACCGAGGCCGCGCTCCCGCTCCTGCAGCGCTCCGACGACCCGAACGTCGTCACGGTGTCGAGCAGCCTCGGCTCGTTCTGGGCGGTGACCAACCCGGAGCGCGTCGAGTCGACCCTGCCGTTGCCGCTGTACTCCGCGTCGAAGGCGGCGGCCACGATGCTGACCGTGCAGTACGCGAAGGCACACCCCGCGATCCGGTTCAACGCCGTCGAGCCGGGCCCGACCGCGACGGACATGACCGCGGGGTTCGGCATCGGCCGACCGGTCGAGGAGAGCGCACGGGTCGTCGTCCGCCTCGCGACGCTCGGCGCGGAGGGCCCGACGGGCACCCTCCAGGACGAAGGCGGCCCACTCGCCTGGTGACGGACCGACGGGACCATCATCGGACTGGAGGCACGGTGCGGGCCCGCACCGAGCCTCCAGTCCGGTGGGCACTCGCGACCGTCAGCTCGCGGCGACCACCGAGTAGGCGGTGTCCCGCCCCGCCTCGTGCTCGGTGAGGCGCGCCTGGAGCGCCCCTCGGACGTCCTCGTAGGTGTCCGAGCCGAGCGGCAACCGGAGCGCCGTCGAGCCGGAGTCCACGTGCGCGACGATCGCGGCGGCGATCTTGTCCGGGTCGTTCGGCAGCGGGAACCCGCCGTCCGCCAGCGCGCGCCGGACGTCACCGGCAGGGGTCGCGTCGTACGCCTCCATGACGGGCGCACGGTCCAGCCCGCTCCCGAAGCCGGTCGGCGTCGCGCCGGGCTCGACGATGGTCACGGTGATGCCGAACGGGGCCACCTCGGCGGCGAGGGTCTGCGCGAAGCCCTCGATGCCCCACTTCGACGCGTGGTAGTAGCTGAAGTTCGGGTACGTGGTCTGTCCACCGGCGGTCGAGACCTGCACGATGTGCCCAGAGCCCTGCGCGCGGAGGTGGGGGAGTGCCGCGCGGACGACCCGGATCGAGCCGAGCAGGTTCGTGTCGACGACGCGCTCGATCTGCTCGTCCGACGCCTCCTCCACCGAGGCGAAGACGCCGTAGCCGGCGTTGTTCACGACGACGTCGATCGTGCCGAGCTCGGCGAACGCGCGGTCGACGACCTCGCGGACCCCGTCGGGATCCGTGACGTCCAGCCGCGTGACCCAGAGGCGGTCGCCGAAGCGCTCGCGGAGGTCGTCGAGCACTTCGGGCCGACGGAGCGTCGCCGCGACGCGGTCTCCACGGGCGAGGAGCTGTTCGGTGAGGAGCCGACCGAAACCGGTCGACGTGCCGGTGATGAACCAGGTGGTCATGGTGTCCTTCCACGCCGGGAGTCTCTCGGCGACATGAGCACGGTAGGAGTTCGAGTCGACTCGAGGTCAAGTGCTTATGCTCGGGACATGACGACGACCCAGGAGCGCACCTTCACCATCGGCGAGGTCGGCGAGCAGACCGGGCTCACCACCCACACCCTCCGCTTCTACGAGAAGGAGGGGCTCTTCCCCATGCCGGTGCGCCGCGACTCGGCCGGCCGCCGTGTGTTCTCGGTCGAGGACGTCGAATGGCTGCGGGTCTGCACGAAACTGCGGTCGTCCGGCATGCCGTTGCCGTCGATCCGGGCCTACGTGGAGCTCGTCGTCGCCGGACCCGGGAACGAGCACGAACGGCTCGCGGTCCTCCAGGAGCACGAGGAGAACGTCCGGCGGCAGGTGGCCGACCTGCAGGACGCGCTCGCGGTCATCCACCACAAGGTGGACCTGTACGAGCGGCGGCTCTCCGAGGGCACGGCGGACGGACTGTGGCGGAACGGGCCGGAGTGCGACTGATGCGGAGCCGCCGCTGGAGCCCGACCGGCCTCACTCACTGCGTCCTCAGCGCTCGGCGAGCTGTGCGCGAAGGGCTTCGACGACGAGCGCGTGCTCGACCTCGTCGTTGACACCGGATGCGACTGCGACGCCGACCTGCGTCGCGCCGATGCGGATCGGTACGGCTCCCCCGTTGAACGCGTACAGCATCGGGTCGACCATACGAGCCGTCGCGGGGTCGTCGATGCCGTACGCAGCCATCTGCTCGGCGACCAGGAGCGACGCCTTGTCGAAGCGCCGGACCACCGCGGCCTTCCGGTTCATCCAGCCGTCGTTGTCGGCGGTCGTGCCGGCGAGTGCGGCCTGGAAGACGAGCTGTTCCCCGAGCCAGACGGCGACCGAGATGGTCAGTTCCCGCTGCCGGGCGAGGTCGATGACCCGCTGGCCGACGCTGATCGCGTCGTCGTGTTCGAACGCTGCGAACCGGAGTTCGGTGTCTTCGCGCGTCAGGAGCGTCAGGGTGTCGTTCGTTGCAGGGTTCATCGGGGTCGGTCCTGTTCGGTGAGTGTGGTGCGGATCGTGTCCATGGTGCGCGCGAGCGCGAGGGAGTCGTCGAGCGAGTGCAGCGGCGACTCGGTTCGGCCGTCGATGACGTAGGAAGCGACTGCGGCCGCCTCGTACGCGAGCCCGGCTCGGCCGGTGGTCGCACGGAGCGTCGTCAACGCAGTCGCGATCGCCCCGCTCCGACCGGTGAGGATCGTGGCGGATTCGACGTCGACCCCGTCCGCCGTGCTGCCGGTGGTGGTGAGGGATGCGGGATGGCCGATGGCGAACTGTGCGAACCACAGCGCGTACACGCCCATGTCGAGGAGCGCCCCGCCGCCTTCGGCCGGGTCGAACATGCGGCCAGGGCCTCCTGGGTCGACCATCCAGCCGACCGCGGCGTCGGCGAGCCGGACGTCGCCCAGGGCCCCGTTCCAGATCAGCTCCTCGAGCACGTGGAAGCCCGGTTGGTAGCGGGTCCACATCCCCTCGGCTGCGAAGACACCGGCCCGTCGTGCTGCGGCGGCGACCGAGCGTCCTTCGGCAGCGGTGAGGCCGAGCGGCTTCTCGATCAGGACCGGTGTCCCGGCCTCGATGGCGGCGAGTGCTCCGGCGTGGTGCTGTCGGTGCGGTGTCGCGACGTACACGATGTCCACGTGCGGGTCGGCGGCCATGGCCTGCGCGTCGGTGAACACGCGCTCGACGCCGTGCTCGCGGGCGAACACCGCTCCGCGATCAGCCGAACGTGACGTGACCGCTGTCACGCGCTGCGCCGTGTGGGCGTGGAGCGCGTCGGAGAAGTCCGCAGCGATCTGCCCGGTGCCGATGACTCCCCACCGGAGCCCCGGGGTGCCGTCGAGCGACGGGCCGCGCACGTCGGGGAAGACCGTCTCGCTCATCGCAGCGCGACCGGGTAGTCGATGTAGGCGAACGCGTGACCGTCGGGCGCCCAGCTGTTGACGTTGATGGTTCCCTGCCCGCCGTTGAACGCAGCGACGACGACACCGTGCTGCCAGTCGTCGCCGGTGACGAGGACCAGATGGACCGCCTTGTCGGCCGGATGTCCCGCGGTGCCGTCGGGGAAGCTGAGGTACACCGCTCGTTCCCCGGTTGGGTCAATGTGCGGGAACCAGTTCACCCGCTCGTCGAAGGTGAGCTGCTCGAGCTCCGTGCCGTCGGGTCGGATCCGGGCGATCTGCGCACGTCCCGGTTCGAACTGCTCGGTGTTGCAGTAGATCCACGTGCCGTCGGGGTTGTACTCCGGCCCGTCAGCGGGGCCCGGGTGGGTGGTGACGGCGCGGTCGCCCGTCCCGTCGACGCCGATCTCGTGGATGGTCGCGCTGGCCCACCAGTTCCCTCCCGCGGGGGTGAGGCGCACGTAGGCCAGGGTCGATCCGTCGGGTGAGACACCGTGCAGGAAGTGCAGGGCGCCGTCGTCAGGGGTGATCCGTCTGGCCGTTCCGCCGGCGAGCGGTGCCCCGTACACGTGGAAGTCGTTCGCCGAGACGAAGACCCGGTCCTCGGTCGGATGCAGGACGTGGTCGTTGTTCAGTGCGGGTACGCCGTCGATGTGCACGGGTGCTGGCGCAGCGGAGCCGTCGGCCGGCAGGCTCCAGAGCACACCGTCGCCGTTGACGACGAGGTGCTCGTCGCGCGTCCAGTTCGGCGCCTCGAAGAGCGTCTCCGCGCTCTCGAAGACCGTCCTGATCGCACCGGACCGGACGTCGTACACACGGACCCGGCACTGCTGCCCCGGCAGGAGCCGACGTTCCGGGACGGACGTCTCCTCGGCGGTCACGCGAGCACCGATGCGTGCGCTTCGATCTGCGCCTTCGCCTGGTCGATCGTGTCCAGGATGGAGACGGTCTCCGCGAGCGTGTGCAGTGGCGATTCGGTGCGCCCTTCGCCGACGTACCGGGCGAGCGCGGTGGCCTCCCACGACAGCGCCTGGAACAGGCGCAGGCCCGTCTCGTCGGTGTACTGCAGATCCACCCCCTGGTCCGGCGCGTTCGGGTCGTTGGCGAGCACCCGGAACGAGGACGGCGTGTACAAGAACGAGTCGAACTCGATGCGCGCGTCGGACCCGGAGATCGAGGCCCGCGTCGGGGTGTTCGTCAGCATCGACGTCGTCACGGTCGACTGCTTCCCGACGCCGTGGCCGAGCACCAGGGTCGAGAAGGCGTCCACCCCGGTCTCGGTGAGCCCTCCGGCAGCGAGCACCGACGTCGGCGCACCGAGCACCATGGAGTCGAACTGGACCGGGTAGATGCCGAGGTCCAGCAGCGCACCGCCACCCAGCTCAGGCCGGTACAGCCGGTGCTGCGGATCAGCGGGGATCGCCTGCCCGTGGTCGGCGTGCACCGTGTGGACATCGCCGAGCGCGCCGTCCGCGAGGAGCTTCCGGACGACGGAGGTCTGCGGCAGGTACCGGCTCCACAGCGCCTCCATCGCGAAGACTCCGGCTGCGGACGCTGCGTCCACGAGCTGCTGCGCTTCACCCGCGGTGAGGGCGATGGGCTTCTCGACGAGGACGTGCTTGCCCGCGGCGATGGCGAGGAGCCCGAGCTCGAGGTGCTGGCTCTGCGGGGTGGCGATGTAGACGACGTCGACATCGGGATGGGAGACCAGTGCCTCGTAGTCGTCGAGCGCGTGCTCGATGCCGTGCCGGGCTGCGAAGGCGGCCGCTCGTTCGGCGGACCGCGACGCGACGGCGGTGAAGCGCTGTGCGGTGTGCGCGTGGGCGGCGGCGACGAACTCGCCGGCGATCCACCCCGGACCGAGCAGACCCCACCGCAGCGCGGGTTCGCCGGAGTTCGGGAGCAACAGATCGGGCTCGGGAAGCGAGGTGAGCGGCATGCGTCGTCCTGTCGTCGAGTCGGGTGCGGCGACGATGCTCGATCGGGCGTCGGGCGACTTCGCCGCTGGGGGGTACCAATTCTGTTTAGCACGAGATAACCTCTCGCATCAGTGAGGTTAGCACGAGCCAATTTCGCGAGCCCGACTCAAGGAGGCGTCGATGTCGACGAGGATCCCCGTACATCCGTTCACCACCGCTGTGGCCACGGCACGCGTCAGCAACTGGTACATCGCAGCGATCGGCCTGGCACAGTTCGGCATCTTCCTGGCGATCCTGACGCCGGTGATGGTGAGCATGCAGTTGAAGGCGCAGGTCCTCAACCCGGACAACCCAGCCCAAGTGCTCGCTGTCGTCCTGCCGGTCGGGACGATCGGTGCGGTCATCGGCAACCCGCTCTGGGGCATGCTGAGCGACCGCACCCGCACCCGCTGGGGTCGCCGGAAGCCGTGGCTGCTCGGCGGCGTCGTCGTGCTCGCCCTCGGACTGGCCTGGGTGTCCGTCGCTCCGGACGTCGTCATCCTCGCCATCGCGTGGCTCGTCTGCCAGACGGGTTCGAACGCCGCGTTCGCCGCGCTCGTGGCGAACTTCGCCGACAACGTCCCCGAGCACCAGCGCGGCAGGGCCTCGAGCGTGCTCGGGCTCGCTCAGAACGTGTCGATCCTCGCCGGCACCTACGTCGCCGCCTGGTTCGCGTGGAGCCTGCCGCTGGTCTTCATCCTGCCGGGACTGTTCGGGGTGCTCTGCGTCGTCGTCTACGTCCTGGTCACCCCGGACCGTCTGCCGGAGCAACGGCCGAAGCCCTTCAGCTTCCTCACCCTCGTCAACACCTTCTGGACCAACCCGATCAAGAACCCCGACTTCGGTCTGGCCTGGTGGTCGCGGTTCCTGATCACCCTGGCCTCGTTCCTGTTCACCACCTTCCGGCTGCTCTACATGGAAGACCACCTCGGTCTCTCCACCGCCGACGCGGTCCCGGCTGTCGCCACCGGCGTGTTGATCTACACCATGACGCTCTTCGTCGCGATCGCGATCTCCGGCTGGCTCTCCGACGTGCTCCACCGACGGAAGGTGTTCGTCGCGGGTTCGACGGTGCTGTTCGGTGTCGGACTGGTCGTCCTCGCGTTCGCCACCGACCTCAGCCACTTCTACGTCGCCGAAGCGGTCATGGGATTCGCGTACGGCATCTACGTCGCTGTCGACAACGCACTCGTCGTCGACGTCCTGCCCGATCCCGAGAAGCCCGGCAAGGACCTCGGCGTGATCAACATCGCCAACTCCCTGCCGCAGTCGGTCGGTGCGGCCATCGGCCTCTTCCTCCTCGGGATCTGCGGCGGCACCCAGAACTACCCCGTGCTGCTCTGGGGTGCCGGCATCATCGCTCTCATCGGGGCGGTGGTCGTCCTGCCGATCAA
The DNA here is from genome assembly GCF_044746705.1 of Curtobacterium sp. NPDC090217. NCBI lineage: Bacteria > Bacillati > Actinomycetota > Actinomycetes > Micrococcales > Microbacteriaceae > Curtobacterium > Curtobacterium sp. NPDC090217. The sequence continues at coordinate 575,636 of NZ_JBIVCR010000001.1, forward strand.
GAAGGTCCGCTAGGACGCACCGCTGCGACGGTGCGGGGCGGATGCACATCCGACCCGCACCGTCGAGACTGCGAACACTCAGCGCGGAGACGCGCCGCTCGACGCACGAACGGTGAGCGCCGTCGCGGTGAGCACTTCCACCGGTTCCGTCGCACCGTCGTCGAGACGATCGACCACACGAGCCATCGCGGCCGCAGCAGTGACGTCGACGTCCTGTCGGATCGACGTCAGACGGTTGTAGGAGAGCGCAGCGACGTAGCTGTCGTCGAACCCCACGACCGAGATCTCCTCCGGCACCCGAACGCCGAGCTGCGCGAACGACGCGAGGACCGCAGTCGCGTGGAGGTCTCCGCAGCAGATCACGGCAGTGGGGCGCGTCGTCGCGGGCAAATGCGCGAGTTGCCGAGCGACCGCGGCGCCGCTCTCTTCGTCGAAGTCCGACACGAGCACGTTCACGTGACTCCCGAGGCCCGCGTCCTGCATCGCCGTCCGGTACGCCTCCGCACGGTCGCGACCGACGACACCACCGCGACCACCGGCGTAGGCGATGTCCCGGTGCCCCGCCTCGACGAGGTGGTCGATGGCCAGGCGCAGGCCGCGATCCTCGTCGACACGGACGTTGTCGACCCCGGCGATGCTCGCCCGCTCGCCCATCCAGACCACCGGGATCTGTTCCACCGCGTCCGCCAGGCCGGCCGCACCCGGGTCCGGGTTGAACGCGATCAGGGCTTCGACGCGCTGCGCCATGAGCTGCTCGATGACCGCGTCGTCGGAACGGTCTCCGCTCCGCGCGCCGAGCACCAGTCCGTACCCGAGTGCCGCGGCCCGGCTCTCGAGCTGTTCGACGAACCGCACCTCGAACGGGTTCCGCATCGCGAACAGCACGCCGATCAGGTGCGTGCGTCGCTGCCGCAGCAGGCGAGCCGACGCGTTCGGCCGGTAGCCCAGGTCCTCGGCCGCGGCCAGGATCCGGTCGCGTGACTCCGCGCTCGGCCCCGGTGCATCACGCAGGACCAACGAGACGAGTTGTCGCGACACACCGACGTGGACCGCGATGTCACGCATCGTCGGCATTCGTCGACGATGCGTCTCGGTCTCCGGGCTCACCGTCTCAGTTTGGCACGGGCCAATACATCGCAGGGTGCGGGAGGGCGGCGAGGCCCTGGGCTTCGACGACGGCGATGTCGCTGTCCTCGTCGCCGTCGTGCAGTCCACCCGACGGATGATCCGATTACTCGAGGATCTCCTCGCGACCGCGCGGACGCGATCCGAGGCGTTCACCGACAGGGATGTCGACGTCGCGGACCTGGCGTCGAAGAGCGTCACCACGGACGTCTGACGCGGCTCGTGACGGACGGGAGGCACGGTGCCAGCTGGCACCGTGCCTCCCGTCATGCGCACCGAGGCGTGGTCGCCGGATCAGCGGTCGATGGAGGCCATGTTCGCCTCGTCGTGGCGCGCGCCGGCGGCAGGAGTGAGGCTGACCAGTCGCTCCAGCTGCGAGGGTGACAGCTCGATGCCGTCCGCGGCGGTGTTCTCCTCGACACGCTGCACCCGGCGGGTGCCCGGGATGGGTGCGATGTCGTCGCCGCGGGTGAGCAGCCAGGCGAGGGCAGTCTGGGCGGGCGTCGCCCCAATCTCGGCGCCGATGGCGGGGAAGTCGTCGACGGAGCGGATCTGTCCGGTGAGGAGGCCATGGCCGAGGGGCGAGTAGGGCACGAGGCCGATCCTCGCAAGCAGATGGAGGTCAACTTCTTCGGCCCCCTCAACGTCACGCGCGCGATCCTGCCCGTGATGCGCCAGCAGCGCAGCGGCCACGTGATCACGATCGCCTCGACCAGGTCGAGGTGAAATGGCGGCAACACGCATGCCGGACGGCGGTTCGTCACCCGACTCACTGTTGTGAGAGGTGTCCCGTCAGGGCATCCCGCCGTTGCGCGGAGTCAGCGAGCATCAGACTGTGACTACCTCGACGACCGCCTTGGTCCACCCTGCACGTCCCGACTCGCCACGAGCCCCTCGGGTGGCGCTGTTGCTGGGGTCACTGGGGTTCTTCCTCATCACGCTCGACATCCTGATCGTCAACGTCGCACTCACGACGATCGGCCGTGAGCTCGGTGGCAGCACATCAGGTCTGCAGTGGGTCATCGACGCTTACACGCTGCTCTTCGCGTCTCTGCTGCTGTTCGCGGGGAACCTGTCGGACCGCATCGGCGCGAAGCGTGCCATCGGATGGGGCATCGCCGGCTTCCTCGTCGCCTCGGTCGCCTGCGCACTCGCGCCGACACTCGGTGCTCTGATCGCAGCGCGGGCGGTACAGGGCGCGGCGGCGGCGGTCATGCTGCCGGCGTCGATGGCGCTCATCCGCGAGGCGTTCCCCGACGCCCGCGAGCGCGCTCACGCGCTCGGGATCTGGGCGGTCGGCGGTGCGGTCGCCGGAGCCGTCGGACCACTTCTCGGCGGTGCGCTGACGACGATCGACTGGCGGCTCGTGTTCGCGATCAACCTCCCGGTGTGCGCCGTCATGCTGAGCCTGCTGGTGAAGGTGGCACCCTCACCCCGACGTCCCAGCCGGTTCGACCCTGCCGGTCAGGTGCTGGCGCTGCTCACCCTCGCGGGGCTCGTGTTCGGCCTCATCGAAGGCGGCGCACACGGCTTCTCCGCCTGGTACGTCGTCACCGCACTCGTGATCGCCGCTGCATCGCTCGTCGGGTTCGTCGCCGTCCAGGCGCGCGGTCGGCACCCGATGATGCCGCTCGACTTGTTCCGGTCGAGCGGGATGCGGATCGCGCTCGGCGTCGGGTTCGCGTTCATGGTCGGCAACTTCGGCAGCGTCTTCGTACTGAGCCTGTACCTGCAACAACACCTCGGACTGTCGCCCTTGCTCGCCGGCTTGGTGTTCCTCCCGTCGGCCGCGTTCAGCATCGTCGGCAACATCGTCAGCGGTACCCTCGCCAACCGCTTCGGTGCCCGCGTTCCGGTCGTCGCCGGCTTGACGACGATGGTCCTGGGTCTGGTGGTGATGATCGTGCTCGCGCCACTCGGTTCGTGGATCGCCGTCGCGGTCTGCACGATCCTGACCGGCGCGGGCGGTTCCGTAGCGATGCCGCCGGCAACCTCCGTGGTGCTCGCGAGCGTCCCCGCCGAGCGGTCCGGCACTGCGAGTGCCGTGTTCAACACGTTCCGGCAGGTCGGCGGGGCAGTCGCCATCGCTGTCTTCGGCGCGCTCCTGGCCGACCGGGCGCACTTCGTGGCCGGCACCCAGGTCAGCTTCGTCGTCGCCGGAGCCGTGATCCTCGTGGCCGCGGTCGCCGCCACCCGCATCCGGACCGCATGACGAACGGGCGATCGCGACTGGTCGTCAGAGGTTGGTCTGGTCGGCGACGCGAGCGGCGTCCCGCCGTTCGGTGGCGTCGATCGTGCCGAGCAGCCGGAGGGCGTCGGCGGTCGGTGAGCCGGGCTCGGCCGTGTAGAGCAGGAAGCTCAGGGCAGGGTCGCTCATCAACCGGGAGCCTTCGAAGTAGAGGTCGAGCGCGCCGACCACCGGGTGGGTGAAGTGCTTCTCCCCGGTCGCGTGCCGGCGGACGTCGTGGGCACCCCACTTCGCGCGGAACTCCGGGCTCAGGGTGGAGAGCTCACCGATCAGGTCCTGCAGGTCCCGGTCGTACGGGTCGTGTCCCGCGGCAGCGCGGAGGATCGCGACGCTCTGGTCGGCGGCGACGTCCCAGTCCGGGTAGAACGCGTCGGACCACTCACGGTCGAGGAACGCCGCCCGGGCGAGGTTCGGCCGTTCCGTCTTCCGGAACAGGTCGGCGTAGAGGGCTCGTCCGAGGGCGTTCGCGCCGAGGATGTCGAGGTGGTCGTTGCGGATGAACGCCGGACCGCCGGTGAACGCGTCGAGGGTGTACTGCAGGCCGATGCGGAGCGTCTTCGGTGTCGAGGAGCGGCGGCCGGCGCGCACTGGGGAGGCGTTCGCGGCGCGCGCCAGGTCGAACAGGTGATCGCGTTCGGCATCGTCGAGCAGCAGCGCCCGAGCCACCGCCTCGAGCACACCGTCGGACACGCCCGCGAGGCTGCCGCGCTCGAGGCGGGAGTAGTACTCCACGCTGACGTCGGCGAGCATCGCGACCTCGCCGCGGCGGAGACCCTCGACCCGTCGGTTCGGACCCGCTGGGAGGCCGACCTGCTCGGGACGCACCCGCGCGCGCCGGCTGACGAGGAAGTCCTTCACGTCGTCGCGGTTCGAGCTCATGCAGTGACCCTACGAGGGTGCACGTCCAAGAGGGACGCACTACCAGGGAACCCCTCACGGCAGCGTCCGCGACGACCATCGACCCCGACAGCACGAGAGGGGAACACCATGCAGCACCGCACACTCGGTCGCTCCGGCACCGTCGTCTCGTCGATGGCGCTCGGCACGATGGACTTCGGGACGATGACCCCGGAAGAAGACGCATTCGCCGTCCTCGACGCCTACGTCGACGCGGGCGGCAACTTCATCGACACCGCCAACGTCTACGGCGGCGGGAAGTCCGAGGAGACCCTCGGCAAATGGTTCGCCGCCCGCCCGGCAGAAGTCACCGACACCATCGTGATCGCGACGAAGGCTCGGTCGCCGCTCGGTCCGGGCATCAACGACCAGGGCAACTCCCGCCGGCACCTCGACCGCCAGCTCAACCAGTCGTTGCGGCGCCTCGGACGCGACAACGTCGACCTCTACCAGCTGCACGCCTGGGACCCGATCACCCCGGTCGAGGAGACGTTCTCGTTCCTGCGGGACGCGATCAGTGCCGGCAAGATCCACCAGGTCGGCATCTCCAACTTCACCGGCTGGCAGCTGCAGCTCATGGTCTCCACCGCGAAGGCGATGGGTGTTGACGCACCCGTCACCATCCAGCAGCAGTACAGCCTGCTGTCCCGAGAAAGCGAGTCCGACGTGTTCGGCGGCGCCGCGTACAACGGCCTCGGCATCCTCGCGTGGTCACCGCTCGCCGACGGCTTCCTGACGGGCAAGTACCGCCGGGACAGCAACCCGAGCTCGGGCACCCGAGCGAGCTCCGACAACCCGGTGTACGAGTACACGGCGTCCTACCGCGCCGCAGATCCGCAGACGTGGGACGTCGTGGACGCGCTCGTCGCCGCTGCCGCCGAGATCGGTCAGAGCCCCGCGCGAGTCGCGCTGAGCTGGCTCCACGACCGCCCCGGCATGACCGCCCCCATCATCGGAGCTCGGAACACGGAACAGCTCCACGACAACCTCGCTGCCGCTGACCTGCACCTCGACGACGCGATCCGCGACCGCCTCGACGCCGTCAGCGCGCCGAAGGTCGGCCAGTACCCGTACGGCCCGTTCGGTGCCGCCCAGCGCGCCAGGAGCGTCGACGGTGGTGTGCCGCTGATGGACACCATCCGGGCCGCGCAGTGACGCCGACCCGATGACGGACGGGAGGCGCGGTGCCAGCTGGCACCGCGCCTCCCGTCCGTCAGTGGGGCAACTCAGTCAGCGCCCCGCGTGCGCAGCGCCAGGAGCGTGAGTGGGACGAGCCCGAGGACCACGAGCCCGACGCCGATCGTCTCCGGGGCGGTGACGCCGAGCGGACCGTCGAGCGCCGCGCTCTCCACTCCGGAGGCGATCGCGATGCCGAGGTTGAACGCCGCGACGGCGACCGCCGCAGCAAGGGTCGGCGCGGACGCGGCGAACCGGACCGCGAGGCCGGTCGCGACGGGCGGGACGGCCATCCCGGTGATCCCCAGGGCGACGACGAGCACCAGGGTCGGAACGGCGAACGCCGACAACGGCAGCAGGAGCGCCAGGACGACCCCGACGCCGACCGCGGCGCCGATGAACGTGCTCATCGGTCTCGTGTCGGCGCGTCGACCGGCGAGGTTCGTCCCGACGAGTGCTCCGATCCCGAAGCAGACCAGGACGATCGGTACCGCCCACAGCGGCAGGCCGGTGCGGTCCGTGAGCAGCGGGGAGATGTACGCGAAGGCGCCCATGTAGGAGCCGGTGATCAGGATCGTCGCGATCACCAACAGCAGGATCCGCCCGGTGAGGAGTGCCCGGATCTCCGCCATCGCGGACTGCTGCGCACGGGGTCCGTCGGCCGGTGCGTACCGGCGGATCACGACCGCGGCGACGGCAGCGAGGACGGCGAGAGCCCAGAACGATCCTCGCCAGCCGATGACCTGGCCGGCGAGGGAGCCGAGCGGGACGCCGGCCACCGTCGCGAGGCCGACGCCGCTCATCATCACGCCGAGCGCTCGGGAGCTCCGGCCGGGGCCGGCGGCGGTCGTGGCGACGACTGAGGCGACGGACCAGAACGCGCCGGTCGCGACCGCGGTGATCACCCGGGCGACGACCACGATGGTGAAGCTGTCGCTGAGGGCGGCGACGACGTGGCCGAGCGCGAACACCACGAGTGCGGCGATGAGCGTCCCCCGGCGCGGCAGCCGGAGGGTGGCGACGGCCATCACGGGGGCGCCGACGATCATCCCGACCGCGAACGCGGTGACGAGCAGACCGACCTGCGCGACCGGGAGGTGCAGGTCGGCGGACATCTCCTGCAGGAGCCCGGCGACGATGTTCTCGCTCGTGCTCATCAGGAACGTGCCCACGGCGAGCAGCGGAACCACGAACGGCAGCCGGCCACCCGTCGTGGAGGCCGTGCCGGCCGTCGGCGTGCTGTCGCTGTGCGTGGTGTCTGTGCTCACGATCGCGGGCTGATCCGGACGGTGGCCGAGGTCGGGCCGTCCTGCAGCATCGGGGGCAGGTACTCACTGCCGGCGTACTTCGTCTCGTAGGCGGCGTCGATGCGGCTGTTCAGATCCGGGCCGGCCGCCTCGAAGGTGACGTCGTGCTGCGTGCCGGCCGCGCTGATCCGGCCGGCGCCCTGTTCGATCGCGGACCGGTACCAGCGGGAGTTCCGCCCGTTGTAGGCGCGGACGTAGAGGTCGCCGTCGACGACGACGGACCAGATCCAGGTCGGCGTGCCGTAGGTCACGCCGTCGGCCCGGAACGGGCTGACGTGGAGGTCATCGCTGCTGGCGATCGCGGCGATGGTGTCGGCGTTCCAGGTGGGCATGGTGCTCCTGTTCGTGAGGTGGGCCTCCGGCGGCGAGGGGGACGCCGCCGGAGGCCCGGTTGATGGGACGGGCGCCGTCAGAGGCGGACGAGGGCCTTGATCGCGCGTCGCTCGTCCATGGCCTGGTAGCCCTCGGCGATGTCGTCGAGGGACACCTCGAGGTCGAACACGCGGCCGGGGTCGATCGCGTCGGTCCAGATGAGGTCGATGAGCTCCGGCAGGTACTCCCGGACCGGTGCCGGGCCGCCGAGCAGGTGCACGTGGGAGAAGAACAGCTCCTCGCCGGGCAGCTCGACGTCGTGGGAGACACCGACGTAGCCGACGTGCCCGCCGTTCCGGGCCGACCGGATCGCCTGCATCATCGACTCCTGCGTACCGACCGCCTCGATGACGGAGTGTGCGCCGAGCCCGCCGGTGAGCTCCTTGATCTTCGCGACGCCCTCGTCGCCGCGTTCGGTGACGATGTCGGTGGCGCCGAACTCCCGAGCGAGAGCCTGCCGGGACTCGTGACGAGACATGGCGATGATGCGGTCCGCGTCGAGCTGCTTCGCGGCGAGGACCGCGAGGAGGCCCACGGCGCCGTCGCCGACCACGACGACGGTCTTGCCGGGGCCGACCAGGGCGGCCTTCGCGCCGAACCAGCCGGTGCCGAGGACGTCAGACGCTGCGAGCAGGGACGGGATCTTGTCGTCGGCGGGCATCTCCGGCGTCGCGACGAGGGTGCCGTCGGCGAGCGGGACGCGGAGGTACTCGGCCTGTGCGCCGCCCGCGCCGACGAACTCGACGTGGATGCAGCCGGACTGGAAGCCGGCCTGGCAGATCTCGCACGCGTTGTCCGAGGCCATGAACGAGCCGATGACGAACTGGCCGACCTCGATGTTCCGGACGTCGTCGCCGATCTCCTCGACCACACCGACGTACTCGTGGCCCATCGGCGTGGGCTGCTCGGTGGGCTCGACGCCGCGCCAGGGCCACATGTCGGACCCGCACACGCAGGTGGCGACGACCTTGATGACGGCGTCAGTGGGCTTGACGATGGTGGGCTTGTCGCGCTCGTCGACGCGGACGTCGCCCGGGGCGTACATCACTGCTCCTCGCATGGCGGGAGTCCTTTCGTGAGGGGTGGTGGCGCACACGACGACGGCCGGACCGATGTGGTCCGGCCGCGACGGTGCGGGATGTCGGCGAGGGTGCTGTGCGGCTCAGTGGCCGGCGAGGTCCTCGTCGGTGACGTGCTCGAGCCAGGTCGTGGTGGTCGAGGGGTCATCGGCGTTCTCGAGCATCGCGAAGTGCTCCATGAACGTGCCCTCCGCGGAGGCGTGGAAGTGCTCCTCGCCGGCGGAGACGTACACGGTGTCGCCCGGATGTGCTGTGATCAGCGCGCCGTCGCGGGTTCCGAAGTGCGCGACGCCCTGGGTGATGCGGAGGAACTGGCCGCGAGCGTGGGAGTGCCAGGCGGTGCGGGCTCCGGGGGCGAACTTCACCAGCGCCAGCGTGGCGCGCTGGTCGTCGTCCTGCGGAGTGACGATCGGGTCGACCCAGACGTCGCCGGCGAACTGCTCCGGCGGGTTCTTGGCGGTCGGTTGCTTCGGCAGGATCTCCTGGGACATGGGTTGCTCCTTCACGACGGGCGATGGCAGCTGGTCGACGGACCGGTCGGCTGCACCGCGTTCGACGTTATGGCGCTGCGCAGCTGTGAGGGATGCCCTGACAGGGAAACCCTCACGGCGTCAGCTGGCGGCAGGGGCGGCGGTGTCGACCTGCGCAAGCCCGTCGAGGGTGCGTGGGCAGCCGATCTGGGGCAGGAGCGCGGTGAGGACGTCGAGCAGCTGCGCTCGGTTGTTGCCGACGGTGATGTTGGCGACGACGTGCGCCTTGACCTGGCTGTCCGCCCCGCCGAGGGCGACCAGCAATGCGAAGGTGATCAGTTCGCGCTGTTGCACGTCGCAGCCGGGCCGTGTGTAGTGGTCGCCGTGGCAGTTCGCGGAGAGGAACCGCTGGAACCGCTGCGCGTCCGCAGGCGCGTTCGGTGAGGACGTCGTTGGTGATCGCGATGAAGTCGAGGACCCGGGCAACACCGACGTAGGCGACGGCCTGGTACGCCAGCTCCTTCACCTGCACCGGCGTGACACCGTTCTCGAGCGCTGCACCGAGCAGTCCACGGAACTCGCTCAGCGCGCCGATCGCGATCGTCGCTGCCGGCTGGTAGATCAGCCGGTCCTCGCGGTCGAGGTCGCAGTTGGCGAGTCCGATCGTGGCGTCCGGGAACAGCATCGAGAGCTCGTGCTGTGCGTCGTTGTGGAGGGTCACTGGTGGCTCCTGTCGTCGCTCCGCGGCCGGTGACCCGACCATGACACCGACGCTAGGAGCGGCGCGCCCTCGAAGGAATGCCAGCCCAGAGAACCCCTCAGCCGGTGTCAGCTGACCAAGAACATGCGCCGAGTCGGCATGTCGCCGTACTTCCTACCGCCGTCGTGTCCGGCCTCGCTGCCGAACGACCTGTCCCGTTCCGGCTCCGGGCGGCAGGCGTTGGGTGGTCAGCGGCGGCGGGCTCGGTCGAGATCTGCGCGAACGTCGGCCGGCTCCGCGGACAGCGGCAGGTTCGCTGTGTCCCCGGCGCCGTCGAGAGTGTCGTCGGGGTCGGCCGGGATGGCGTCGAACACCGGTGCGAGATCGACCTGCTCCGGTCCGTGGTCGGCGACGAGCTCGAACGTCTTCCGCAGGGCGGTGGGGGTGGTGAGGCTTTCGACGAGGACGCGGGCGATCTCGTGTCGGGCGATGACGCCGTCGGCGGGGGTGCCGCTTTGGTGGGTGTCGCCCTGGCGGGGCGCGATTCGGAGTTGGTCGTCGTCGTTGTAGTCGAACCAGCCGGGCCGGACGATCGTGTAGTCGTTGCCGCTGGCGCGAACGAGTCGCTCACCGCGCCGCTTCCACTGGGAGCTGTCGCGGAGCGCGGTGACTCCGATGGTGGTCATCAGCGCGATGCGGACGGGCTGGCCGTGGAGGGCGTCGAGGACGTTCCGGACGGCGCCGTAGTTGACGGCTTCGGCGTTGCTGTTGTCGCCGTGGGTGAAGATCACCGCGTCGATGCCGGCGGCGGCGTCGCGGAGGGTCGATGCGTCGGTGAGGTCGCCGAGGACGATCTCAGCGCCTAGGGCGAGGCCCTGTGCACGGTGCTTCTTCCGTGCGAGAGCGCGGGTGCGGTGGCCGGCGTCGATGGCGGTCTGGACGACGTGGCGTCCGACGCTGCCAGTGGCGCCGACGACGAGGACAGTGAGCTTGTCGGTCATGGTGGTGCCTTTCATGCCAAGCCGGCGGCGCGCAGCCACCGGTCGACGTCGGAGCCGGCGGAGGCGTCGCGGACCTCTTCACCGCGGACGGCGAGATCGTCGTGGAGCCGGGCTCCGGTGTTCAGCTCGCGGTAGAACGACGCGGTGTTCCCGAGGCCGCTGACGGCGTAGGTGACGAACGGGTGGACGTCCTTGCCGGTGAGGTCCGCATTCTCGGCGAAGCTCGCCATGATCATCGGCGGCTGCACGTTCCAGATGGGACTGCCGAGCAGGACTCGCCCGTACCGGCTGAGGTCGGGAAGGGGCCGCGCGATCGCGGGGCGGGCGTCGCTGTTCTGCTCGTCGACGTTCCGGGCCACGGTGGGGTCGTACCGGTCCGAGTACGCGTCGGCGGCTTCGACCCGATACACGTCGCAGTCGATGCGGTCACGGATGAGGTTCGCGAGGATCTCGGTGTTGCCGACGTCGAGGGTGCGGCGGCCGCCGTTCCAGTAGTTCTCCCCTGCGCGGGAGAAGTACACCAGCAGCGTCGTCGCGGAGTCGCTTCGTGCGGGTGTGGTGGGTGTGGTCACGGTGCGGCTTTCACGGTCGGGGGTGGTGCAGGCGGCCAGCAGCCCCGCCGCGGTGGCGCTGATGGCGCCGGCCGCGGCGGTCCGCAGGAGCTGTCTGCGGGTGGGGTGCTGGCTGGTCATGACGGCTTACGCCTCGGCGCGGCCGGTGAGCCAGCGGACCATGTCGGGGTCGACGTGGGAGAAGAACTGCGACTCCCCGGCTTCGAGCTCGGCGATCTTCGTCATCTGCTCATCGGTGAGCTCGAAGTCGACGACGTCGAGGTTCTGCTGCATCCGCTCGGGCTTGACGGACTTCGACACGACCACGACGCCGCGCTGGAGGAGCCAGCGGAGGACGACCTGCGCGACGGACTTGCCGTGCGCGTCACCGATCGCGGTCAGCACCGGGTTGGTGAAGAGGTCGTTCTTGCCTTCCGCGAACGGCGCCCACGCCTCGAGCTGCACGCCCTCGCCCTGCAGGAGCTGCTGGTAGTCGACCTGTTGGTGGAACGGGTTGGTCTCCATCTGGTTCACCGCGGGCACGACGTCGGCGAAGGCGATGAGGTCCACGAGTCGGTCGGAGGCGAAGTTGCTGACGCCGATCGCGCGGGCCTTGCCGTCCTTGTGGGCCTGCTCGAGGGCACGCCACTCGCCGTAGTAGTCGCCGAACGGCTGGTGGATCAGGAACAGGTCCACGGAGGCCAGGCCGAGCTTCTGCAGCGACGTGTCGATGGCCTCGCGGGCACCTTCCTCGCCGCGGCGCTGGATCCACAGCTTCGTGGTGATGAACAGCTCCTCGCGGGCGACCCCGCTGGCGGCGATGCCGCGGCCGACGGCTTCCTCGTTGCCGTAGGAAGCGGCAGTGTCGATGAGGCGGTAGCCGGCCGCGATCGCGTCGATGACAGCCTGCTCGGTGTCCTCGGCGGGGATCTGGTACACGCCGAAGCCGAGCTGCGGCATCGTCGCGCCCGTGTTCAGGGTGACGGTCGGGATGGTGCTCATGAGGGGGTCCTTTCGCGGAGCGGATCGCGGTGGTGCTGCCGATGACTTCATGGAACCGTGTTCCTCTCGGGGGCGACAGGCATCGCTGTTCGGTGTACTGGCAGTGTCTGTTTCACCGCGGACCGCCCGGCTTACGCTGACGACATGGACACCGGAACCGAGGCCAGCGACTTCCTCCGCACCCGCCGCGCCCGGATCACTCCCGGCGCGGTCGGCCTCACCGCGTCGACGACCGGGCGGCGCGTCAAGGGGCTCCGCCGCGAAGAGGTCGCGACGCTCGCCGGGGTCAGCGCGGAGTACTACAACCGGATGGAACGCGGCAAGCTCGCCGGCGTCTCCGAGTCCGTCCTGTACGCCGTTGCCCGTGCGCTACAGCTCGACGAATCCGAAGAGCAGCACCTGTTCGACCTCGCCCGCGCCGCGAACGCCGAACACGCCCTCACCCGCCCGGCCCCCAAGCGCACGCCGCGCTCCCGCGCCAGCGCCCGGGTGCAGCGGCTCGTCGACGGGATGCGGGACCTGCCTGCGTACGCCCGCAACGGCCGGACGGACATCATCGCCATGAACCAGCTCGGCGCGGCCCTCATGCCCGGTTTGGTGCCCGACGGGAAGGAACCGGCGAACATCGCCCGGTACCTCTTCCTCGACCCCGCGTCGCAGGAGTTCTACGCCGACTGGGAGCGCGTCGCTCGCGACATGGTCGCCGCGTTCCGCATCGAGGCCGGCCGCACGCCGTTCGACCGGTCCCTGACCGACCTGATCGGTGAGCTGACGACTCGTAGTGATCCGTTCCGCTCCTGGTGGGCGTCCCACAACGTCCGCCTGCACACCAGCGCCACGAAGACGTTGCACAACCCCACCGTCGGGGAGGTCGAGGTCACCGGCGAAGCGCTCACCCTCGCCAGCGAACCCGACGTCACGATCATCACCTACGTCACCGAACCCGCATCCGTGTCCGAGGAGCGCATCCGACTCCTCGCGAGCTGGACCGCCAACACCGACCGGACAACGGCACCCGCCAAGACCCAGTGACAGCGGCCGACCCGCCGCCAAGCACTGCACCCGCTCGACGACCAGGCAGCACCTGCCGCTGATCGTCGCGCCCATCGAAAGGACTCACCCGTGAAGTACACCCGCCTCGGTAACTCCGGACTGAAGGTCAGCAGCATCGCGCTCGGCTGCATGAGCTTCGGCGACCCCGCCAGCGGCCACCTGCAGTGGTCCCTCCCGAAGGACGACGCGCTGCCGTACTTCCGGCAGGCCGTCGATCTCGGCATCACGTTCTGGGACACCGCGAACGTCTACTCGTACGGCGACTCCGAGCGCATCGTCGGTGAAGCGATCCGCCAGTTCACGAACCGCGACGACATCGTGCTCGCGACCAAGGCGCACTTCTCCGACAAGCCCGGCACCGGTCCGGGCCTGCACGTCGCCGGCCTGTCGCGCAAGGCGATCATGCAGCAGATCGACGCCTCGCTGACCCGCCTCGGCACCGACTACGTCGACCTCTACCAGATCCACCGGTTCGACCCGGAGACCCCGATCGAGGAGACGATGGAAGCACTCCACGACGTCGTCAAGGCCGGCAAGGCCCGCTACATCGGCGCGTCCGCGATGTGGACGTGGCAGTTCGCCAACATGCAGCACGCCGCGGACCTGCACGGCTGGACCCGGTTCGTGTCCATGCAAGACCAGTACTCCCTGCTCTACCGCGAGGAAGAGCGTGAGATGTTCGGCCTCCTCGCCGACCAGGGCGTCGGCAGCATCCCCTACAGCCCCCTCGCCAAGGGCCGCGTCGCCCGGCCCGCCGGCGAGCAGACCAAGCGCTCCTCCGACGACCCGGTGGGCAACAGCTTCTTCGCCGACACTGAGCGTGACCGCCCCGTCATCGACGCCGTGCAGCAGATCGCCGAAGCCCGGAACGTGCCGATGGCGCAGATCGCGACGGCGTGGGTCCTCAACAACCCCGTCGTGAGCGCACCCATCATCGGCGCGACGAAGCCGCACCACCTCGACGACGCGGCCGCCGCGGTCGACATCGAGCTCACTCCCGACGAGGTCGCCACACTCGAGGAGCACTACCAGGTGCGCCCCGCCGGCGGCTTCTGAGCACTCCAAACCCCGTAGGACGAAGCGACTCGACCACACGGCCGGGTCGCTTCGTCCTTCCGACGAGCGGGAAGTCCGGCAGTCTGAATAGCCGATCCTCAACCGGGCGGCGTGCATAGGTGAAACGACTGTCGCTCTCGCCCGATAGCCTCCTCCGCGTGAGCATCTCCGACCTCGACGTCGAGCCCAGAACCGGGTCGCGCTACGTCGTTGTCGTGCTCGGAATCGGGAGCGCACTCGCCGGAGTTCTCGCGATCATCGGGTGGCCGTTGCCTGTCATTTCGTCGACGCATGGCCGAGGCCAGCACGCTTGGGCACGGACCATCCGTGGAGTCCAAGACTGGCTTGCACACGACGGCTGGCGGATGTCCGGAGCATCGTGGGTCCACGGTACTTTCGCTGTCGTCGCCGCGGCCGCCGTGGTCGTTCTGCTTCATCCTGCTTGGAGCGGCCGCCGAGCCTCGCTCATCGTCGTCGTGCCGGCCGGAGCGCTACTCGTGTTGGGCCCTGCACTGCAATGGGCTCTCGGACTGCCATGGTCAAACTACGGGAGCGGGTCGGCCGGCGGCACGGCCAATGGCATCGTTGCGACGGTTGTGTGCGGCGCCGTCTTCATGGCCTTTCGTCGCGCAGCGAGGCGAAGGGCGGGACGCGCCAAAGAATCAGGGGACGTTCGCCCACTGATTCGGTGAGCCAGCGGGCCTCCGGGGATAGGCGCGAGACCGTCGCCCCGATGGGTCTCGTGAGCCGGTGGGCCATCGAGGCTCAGCAGCACCCGCGGAGACACGTGCTCCGCGGGCGCTATCGCTTGAGGGTTAGAGGGTGACGGTCTCGAACTCGAGGAGTTCCGCGCCGGTGGCGACGGGGTTGCTGCCGCCGTGGTGAGCGCCGGCCTGGCCGCCACGCCACGCCTGGTAGGAGTCCTCGTCGGCCCAAGTGGAGACGACGAAGTAGCGGGTGCCGCCTGAGGTGGGGCGGAGGAGCTGGAAGCTCTCGAAGCCGGGCTGCTGCTCGACGTCGTGGTTCCGGCCGACGAAGCGTCCTTCGAGGTCGGGGCCCTTGCCCTCGGGGACGGTGATGGCGTTGATCTTCACGACGGACATGGTGTTCCTCTCGATGGTGGTCAGTGCTGATGTGCGTGCGCGGCGGGTGTGACGGTGAACTCGTCGACGTTGCCCATCGCCTCGTGCACGTGCTCGGCGGCGTGCTCGGCGATGTGTTCGGCGTCATGCAGGGACGCTGCGGTGACCTCGACCGTGGCGGACCCGGTGAGGCGGTGGCCGACCCAACGGAGACGGAGGTCCCGGACAGTCTCGACGCCGTCGGTGTGTTCGAGGGCGTGCTCGGCCTTGCCCAGGAGGGCGGGGTCGATGGCGTCCATGAGGCGCGCGCCGATGGACTTCACCGTCCCCCAGAGCAGGACCATGATCGAGACCGAGATGAGCAGTCCGATGATCGGGTCCGCGATCGGGAACCCGAGCAAGACGCCAATCGCGCCGAGGACGACCGACAGGGACGTGAACCCGTCGAGGCGGGCGTGCACGCCGTCCGCCACGAGCGCGGCGGAGCCGATCTTCTGGCCGACGCGGATGCGGTAGATCGCCACCGCCTCGTTGCCGGCGAAGCCGATCAGACCCGCCAGCACCAGCAGCCACGGGTTCTCGATCGGCCGCGGGTTGATGAACCGGTCGATGGCCTGCCAGCCGGCGACAACGGCGGAGAGGGCGACGACGAACACGATGAACATGCCCGCGAGGTCCTCAGCTCGGCCGTACCCGTACGTGTAGCGACGGTTCGCGACCCTGCGGCCGAGAACAAACGCGATCCACAGCGGCACCGCGGTCAAGGCGTCTGCGAAGTTGTGGATCGTGTCCGCGAGGAGCGCGATCGACCCGGTGAACGCGACGATCACCGCCTGCAACACCGTCGTGGCCAGGAGAATGAACAGGCTGATCTTCAACGCGCGGACACCGGCGGTGCTGGCCTCCATCGCGTCATCGATCGAGTCCGCCGAGTCGTGCGTATGCGGCACGAACAGGTCGTATAAGAAGCCCTTCACCCCGCCGTGCGGATGCGAATGCTCGTGCTCACCGTGCTCGTGGTCGTGACCGTGACCGTGATCGTGATCGTGATCGTGATCGTGGGGATGGTCGTGGTCAGCGCGGATCGGCGCGTGGTCGTGGCCGGTCATGCGCTCTCCCGCTCCCCGCGGTGGTGCGGTGCCGCGCCGACGACGTGCTCGGCCTGCTTCACGGCATCGATCACCAGTTCGGACGCGTGGTCGTCTGTCAGCCGGTAGTAGACGGTGGTCCCCTCCCGGCGGGTCGACACCATCCGTGCGAGACGGAGCTTGGCCAGATGCTGCGAGACGCCCGCAGCGCTCTTGTCAACGACCTCGGCCAGCCGGTTCACGGACAGCTCCTCCGCGCCGCGCAGCGCGAGGATGATCTTCACACGGGTGGCGTCCGCGAGCATCGCGAATACCTCCACCGCGAGCTCGACGTACTCGGATTCCGGACTTAATCCGCAGGGCTGCTTGTCTACGTGCACATGCAGATAATACTAGCGTCGGGCCGATTGAAGGGCCTCGATAGCCGATTGCCTACCGGACGCTTTTCGGAGGTTGCGGGGCGACGCGCGTCATGGCCCCGGACGACCTTCGAGTGCCCGAAGTGGGCCGACGGCTGCTTCGCGCCCGAGCTCGTTACCGTCCGCTTGACCGAGCGACCATGCGACACCTGCGCTGGTGGTAGCGATCGCTGGTGCACCCGCGCTTTCGACGAGACGGGCGCTTGCTACGTCCCGGGCGTTGGCGAGAAGGAGCGGCTGGGCGGGGTTCGAGTGGAGAGCGTGGAAGGCGGTGGCCGGCGTGGTTCTGTTGTTCACCTGTTCAGTTCAGCCGAGCCACAGAGCGTCTCTGGCGGGTATCGGACGACGCGGTCAGCCTACAGGGGTCTCGATAGCCGGTCCGCCAACGGGTCCCGGGGTGCTTGCGAGGTCTTTGGACTCCAACGGCCCTGCTCCGGACCGACCACCGTCTCACATAGATGGTCCGCGAACTATCTCAGTGCACGCACGGCATACGGACGCCTCGAGACGCACGAAGGCTGAACTGTGCCCTTGTCGAGGTAGCGGCTCCGCGCTGCCAAACAGCGGGTCCACATCCGCATCTCGGACACGTTGGTTGGCAGTCGGACAAGTTAGCGGTCGGAGGACAGGTGGCCCAGATTGCAGTCACGGTCCGTCGTACGGAGGGGACCATGTCACCGGCGAGGAAACCATCCAGTTGGTACGCCGACGGTGCTCACTGAAGCATTGACGCGCAGTCGGCTGCTGCAGGTTGAGCTGCCTGCCGCTAGCTAGTGGACACGAAAGCCAGGAATCGGACACTTTCGCTCGCAATTCACAGCTGGGTCAACCGACGCCCCATCGCCGAGATCGCGCGACGTCTCAGACATCGCGGTGCTCCCTCCGGACAGAACGTCATCGGCGTGGACAAGAGGCGGTCGGAGTTCACAGCCGACTGTGGCGGAGGCTCGCAAATTTGTGTTTGGCGCCAGCTCAGTGTCGAGTAGTCCAGCGCAACCGGGCTCTCCAGCAGGACGTCAGGCTCTCAGATTTGGCAAACAAGACTGGGCGGGTAATCAGCGAAAGCCGCTCTGGACTGGGATTTCGACACGCTTCCAAGCCTGGGCAGAGTAGCGCACATCGGACACTGCCGACGTTCGCGAGGAAGCGACAGCCAGCATCCACTTGACGGCGTCATCACGGACGTCATTCGGGCGGCTGGTCGCCTATGCCACGGCGTACATAGTTGAAGACGTGCCGTCCACTTCCGACGTCCTGTCGCTCCAGCCGATGGCGGTCCGCCGCGCACTACGTTCAAGAACGCCTCAAGGAGCCGATGAGGCGAGGCGTGTAGGCGCACGCCGGCTCCCCATCCCTGGGGATTAGTTGCTACGCAAGGACGAGATGGACAGCTGCTTCGGGAGTAACGCCCCTAAGCCGAAGCACCACAGCGGCCGTGCGTGGTTGCAGAGCGCACGCACGGGCCGGGAATGGGACGCCGCTGGCGACGACAGGTTGATCGCAGAAGCGTGCAACGTAGCTCCGCTCGACGGCTGCCACCCGAATACCAGGGGTGTACGGGCGACGCTCCCCGCGACAGACTGGAGCGATGACGGACTCCAACCGAACATTCCAGACAACTCAGCACGGCGCCGTGACGGAGATACAGTTCTACGGCAGCGGGATTGGAAACGTGCTGGGCGCAGCGTTCTGGGCTGAATTGCAAAGTGCCCTTGAGCGGGTGGGTGCAGATGACGCTACCTC
This sequence comes from Curtobacterium sp. NPDC090217, assembly GCF_044746705.1. Classification (NCBI taxonomy): domain Bacteria; kingdom Bacillati; phylum Actinomycetota; class Actinomycetes; order Micrococcales; family Microbacteriaceae; genus Curtobacterium; species Curtobacterium sp. NPDC090217. The sequence goes on from NZ_JBIVCR010000001.1 coordinate 594,005, forward strand.
TGCTATCGTTCTACATGGCACTCACGAGGACTTTAGTGCCGGCCTCGACCTCCGCTGGTACTATTCTTCACTACGGCGACGAGCGCGTTCAACCGACCCACGACGAGAAGCTCTTGCCTCAGAGGAGTCATTCCAGTCGGCAGTTTCAGCGATCTCTGCCTGCCCACTGCCTGTCATAGCAGCAGTGACTGGAAAGTGCAGAGGTATCGCCGTGGAGCTAGCAGCTGCTTGTGACATCAGAATAGCGAGCGCCGAAGCCGTGTTTGCCCTTCCAGAAGTTGCGCTCGGGCTATATCCCGACCTCGGCGCTACCTATCGCCTTCCAAGACTAATCGGCGATGGATGGGCCCGTCAATTGATGCTGAGTGGGAAGGCGATCGATGCTACGACTGCAGCTAGAATTGGGCTTGTGAATGACGTGTATCCCGATCCCCAAATGCTCTTCCAAGCCGCAATAGATCTGGCCGCCAATGTTGCCTCCAACCCCCGCTCCGCGGTGATTGGAGTAAAGCAGATCCTCAATGCCGTGAGGGACGAACCGCTGCCGGGGGTTCTTCGCAATGCCGCGCTACACAGCGCAGCGATGCTCCCGGATGGTCTCGACTCCCGAATCCGCGAAGTAATCACCAATGGCGATGAACTCAGCTGATCCGCAACCGCGGCATCAAGAAAAAATCCGCATCCGAACGACATCAATTCGGAAGAGGCGTGTCGAGACGATAGTCGATCTTTCGCGCCCATTGGCGCTCCGTAGATCGCAGCGCGACAGTGATCCATGCCGAATTATCCGTCCGAATCGACCGCCATTGTGTCGGCCCCGCTCGACTTGCCGACAAACCTAGATGCAGCCGAGAAAGCCGCCCCCGGATGCCTCGGCCGCTTTCTTTGAGGTATGCCTCCTTCATTGTCCAGAGACGGATAAACTCGCTTTCCTGTTCAACTTCGGCGAGTCCGGCGAGGACGAGCATCTCGCGCTCGGAACACGTCCATCGCCTTACCCCTTCTGAAACGCGGCGCACACCCTCCACGTCAATGCCCACCGGCCCAACGAGGGAAACGGCGATCGCAACCAGTTCACCTGAGTACGAAACACTCAAGTGTAACGGCCGAGCAGCTTGATTCCTGACGAAGGGTCTGCCTGAGGGTTCGACGCCGATGTCGATCGACTCCGGTGCGACATCGCGGAGTTCCGCGCAAGTCTCACGCAACATCCTTCGCCCACTCACGAAGCCGGCAAGACGAACGCCAGACATCCTTTCGGCCCGGTGCCGCTCAGCATTCGACAATGCCCCCACCCCTATCGACGTCGCAACCGCGGCAGCAACGATAACCGACGGCGACGACCCGCCCCCGAAGGGCTTAGTCACGGCAACGTTGAGTTTCGATCGAGAAGCGCGAGTTTACCATTCGCCAGAAGCAATCGCTCGTCGGCATACATCAGGCTTGCCGAACGAAGATCCCGGGCAACCTGTTCCAGCCTGGTCGGCGACGAGTTCAAGTACCCATGACGAAGACCGACTAGCTCAATCAACTCGTTCACAGCGGCGAACGTACGCTCTGCCGCGACTACCTTGAGGTTGTTGAGCTCGATTTGGAATGCTGGTTCACTGACGTCGCGCGAAGCGTTCGGCCCACAAAACTCCTCAAGGTCCCCCAAAGTGCGATCCAGGAACGCCTCAGTCATATCGAGCTCGAGTCGGATCCGTGCGAGCCGACCAGCGAATCGGTCAGAAGTGACTTCGTACTGAGCCCTCTGCTTGGGGTCTCGGAAAATGTCGACAGCACGCCGGAGCGCACCCTGCGCCGCCCCAAGCCAACTCGACGCCCACGCAACATGGCCGGCAGGAATGAACGTCTGCAACGCGACCGCACGGAAGTCGCCGTCGATGACAGCGTCGGCGTCAACTGTACCGTCCAGCTGCACACCCACACTTTCAGTTCCACGCATCCCCATTGGGTCCCAGACCGAGCGTTGAACTACTTCCACATCGGCGCGTTCCGCCCACACGAGTCTCACCTGATCCGGCGAAGCCTCTTCCCCTGCCCGCATAGTGATGAGAAACGCATCAGCGTGCAGCGCACCGGACGAGACAGGAGCATCCCGCCGCAGGCGATATCCCCCACTGTCTCCGTTCTCAGGACGAAGCAGCGGCGCACTTGCGTGCAGAAGGTGCCCGCCGGATCCGCGCTCAGTAGTGATCGACCCGACGTATTTTTCTCCTCGCGCGATCGCTGGCAAAACACGCTCGCGAAGGAGGTCGCCGCCGTGAACGGCAACAGTGAGGACCTGCTGGCAATGCATGGACCACAGAACAGCCGTTGTCATACATTCTCCGGCAAGAGCACGCGCAGCAAACGAGACATCCTTGAGGTTGCCGCCCATACCGCCTAGTTCCGTAGGCACCACGAGGCCCATCAACCCCGAGTCGCGGAGGGCTTGGACGGCCTTCGTCGGGAACGAACCGGAAGCATCGACACTGCGCTTTTGCTCGGAAACCACGGGCAGTACCTGCTTCAGCGCCGTGACGACTGAAGAACGAACGGCGCCATCCTGTGCGCTTCGAGGCGTGGTTCTGAGCGTCGTCACGAGATTGCCTCCGCCCGGTTGACGACTTCGCGAAGTGCTCCCGCGGTTGCGAACGTAGAGTCCACCATCTCCTCGTCCGGAATCATAATTCCGAATTCGTCTTCGAAATCAAACAGTAGGTCGACTGCGGACATCGAGTCAAGGCCCAGCGACTTCAGGTCGGCCTCCGGGTTCACGGGCTCCCCGCTGTCGAGGTACTTGAGGTGCGGCCGAAGAATTCTCTCGAAATCTTCATCGTTGATTGTGGCCATGTTGGTCATGCCTTTCTGGTCATTGGTGCGCTCGAAACGTCCGGACGAGCTCGAGTTGAGAAACTTCGATAATCCGGCCCCCATCGACGATCACTTCAGGGGCAATGGGATGACTGAGGAATCCCAAAAGGCTGCCGGTGAGACCGTAGGCTCCCACGTTCGGTACTTGAAGGAGGTCTCCTACCGACACCTGCGGGACGTCGGCGCCGCGCGCCCAGGCGTCGAGCGGCGTGCACAGAGGTCCAACCACATCTGCACGAACGGTCGTCCCTTGCGTCGAGGCGTCCGTCACCAACTCCGTCATGATCGGAGGAACACGTCGCAGACCCGACATGCCTCCGAGATGATGAATCCCGCTGTCCAGCATGACGAATGTTTTCCCCTTCGATTCCTTCACATCTGCCACCCGGGTCAGCAAAGTACCTGCGCACGCGGAGAGGAACCTTCCTGACTCGAACCAGAGATCGGGCACGCCGGGAAGTTCTTCCTTCATTTGGTCAAGCTGTCGTCGGAGACTTGGGTAGTCAGGCCGACTGCCCTTCCGTGCGAACGGAGCAGCGAACCCGCCTCCGAGATCGAGGACTCGCAGTCCATCCGGAAGCAAGGGAGCGATCGTGCGTGCAGTATCGGCCACGAGCCGGAACGTCGCGACGAGTGCCTCCTCGTCGGCAACATTCGTGCCCATGTAGCAGTGCAACCCTGCGATACGAACTGAACGCGAGCGGGCGAATTTAGTAGGATTTCCCAGGACCGTTGAGATGTCGATACCGAATTGCGAAGCAGTGCCCGTCATTGCAAGACCTTGGCCCCGTACACCCGCGTCGCCGTTCACACGCAGCAAAACCTCCACTACCACGCCCGCGGCCTCAGCGAGTTTCCTCAGCATCTCAAATTGCCCACCGGAATCCACTGAGTACCAGCGGACACCTGCGTCTAGTGCAATCCTGATTTCTTGCGCACTTTTCGCCGGTCCGTTGTAAAGGCATACCTCGCCGGGAAGTCCCGCCCCGATCGCCGCATGAAGCTCGCCCGTCGAGCTGACTTCGACCCGACAACCGGACGACGCGAGTTCGGCGATGACACGTGGGTGTGGGTTTGCCTTCACCGAGTAGAAAGTCGTGGAACCAGTGGGCAGCATCTCTCCAAGATCAGCTGCTGCGAGGCGCAGTTCAGCAAGGTCGTACACATATGCGGGAGTGCCTACCTCTCGTGCAATGACATTCATCATGCCGGAGGACCCGACTCTGCCCTGATAGTCGAGGCCTTGCGCAGTCATTTCTCTCTCCCACGAGCATCATTGAGCAGGGCACGAACAGCTCCACGGTCCACCTTGCCGTTCGTCGACAGCGGGAGCCGATCGAGAATTTCCACTCGGCGGGGAAGTTTCGCTTCCTCCAACCGCGCGCGAAGCCCGGTCGTAACCTCGTAGACGACCTCTCGCGCCTGAACGTTATGCTGATCAGTTATTACGACCAGCGCCGCGGGTTCCTGGCCGTCCGGCGCGAGGACTACCGCCTCCGCGACGATTGCGACTTCCCTGGCAGCGGCCTCGATCTCGAGCGCGCTGACTCTATATCCATTCTGTTTATAGATGTCATCCAGGCGGCCCTCAAAGTACAGATACCCGTCCTCGTCCAGATAGCATTGGTCCCCGGTGAACAGCGCAATCTCGAGCGCTTCGCCAAATGACCGGAATCGAAGGCTTGACTCCGCGGAAGCGCGCCAGTACCCCTGCATAACATGCGGCCCCCGGACCACCAGTTCGCCAACCTCTCCGGGCGGGAGCGGCTCGCCGTTACCGTCCACGACGAAGCACTCCGTGTCCGGCAATGCGCGCCCTACTGACTCGCGATGCCCATCGAACTCCTCCGGCCGCATGATGGTTGTTCGCTTGCACTCGGTAAGCCCAAACATGCTGAACACGTCTGCCTCCGGGAGAGCGTTACGAAGGTCGTCGATCATGCGAGCAGGGAGAGCAGCACCCGTATTTGTGATCATCCGCAGGCCGGGTGCAATTGAGTTTGCCGATCGAACAGCCAGTCGGACTAGCACCGATGCCATCGAGGGCACAAGCGGTAGAACGGTGATGCCACGCGCTTTCAGGTGCGTCGGTAGCATCGGACCGACCTGCCCCGGATCGCCGACGACCAGGCATGCTCCGGTACTCGCCGCGAGAAACGCCTGATACAGACCGTAATCAAACGAGAGGGGCAGGAAACAACCAATAACATCCTCCTTACGGATCTGAAGGACAGCATTGATTGCGTCTACAGCGAACAAGATCGATTTGTGAGGTTCTACAACCCCTTTAGGCATCGATGTCGTTCCGGAGGTATATACCAGGCATGCTGGGTCGGACGATATTGACGGCCACGGCGCGCAAAGCGGGGCTGCGGCGTCTCCGGCAAACCTCAATAGCCGAAGGGACAGGAACCCGCAGCGAGTGATCTTCGCAGGAGGTTGAGCGGCGATCACGAGCGTCGGCGCGGCGTTTTCCAATACGTGGCTGACGTGAAAAGGCTTCATCTCGGGATTGATCACTACGAATGTGGCTCCGAGCCTGGATGCCGCGTAGCAACAGATCAGAACGTCCACGGAGTTGGGAAGAATAAGCATGACCCGGTCCCCCCGCCGAACACCATGATCTCGGAGGACTGTTGCCCATCTTCGCGACACGTCAGCCAGTTGTGAATAAGTCAAGTGCATCTCGGCATCTTCAAGAGCACGGCGACTTCCGTGAAGCTGCTCGGCTTCATCTATCCACTTGTGCAGCGCCAAAGTCACGACTCACCACCTTTCGGGACCACCTTGTCAACCGCTGCCGCCAGCGTACTCACGCTCTTGAAGGTAGCGGGTACCAGCGACCGAGCTGGAAGCTCTATACCTAACTCATCTTCGATACCTTCAACGATGTCCGCCATTGCCAACGAGTCGAATCCCGGCTCGTCGAGCAACGGGGTGTCCTCGGCAACGAATCTGCCCAGCCGCGCTCCCGCGATACGACGCACGGCGTCACAGTTTGATTCTGGGCTGCCCATCAAGCTCCTCCAATTCGCTCGCGACTGAGCTGCTATCCGAGTCCGTAGCGGCAAGTAGCGCCCCTCGCGCTATCTTTCCGGTGCCGGTCCTTGGCAGAGCGCTAACGATGCTAATACCAGAAGGGACCATATATGAAGGCAACTCATCGCGGCACCAAGCGAGGACCTGATTCGGCAACAATTCACGCCGATCCGATTCCGGGGTAACAAACGCATGGAGCAGCGCGCCATACTGTTCATCTGGAACAGCAATGACAGCTGCCTCCGCGACGCCCTCAAGACGACTCAAAGCCGCCTCAACCTCTCCTGGCTCGACACGATAGCCGCGGGTCTTCACGAAGCCGGAAGCCCTGCCGTGAAAGCACAGGAGCCCATCTGCCCCCCAACTTCCGAGGTCGCCAGTGCGATGGAAGGTATGGGTTACGCCGTCGATTGGAAGTTCCAGACGAGAGTTGGCAGTCAGATCGGGGCGATTGAGATATTCCCGACATAGGGAGGGGCCGGTCAAAAGAATCTCACCGACTCGTCCTGTGGTTGTCACGATCTCTCCGCCCTCCGTGCGGAGGAGCACATGCGCATTAGTGATCGGATGCCCAAGCGGGATACGGTCTCTACCGAGGTGCACCGGGAGCACCCGAAGAGCCGTCATAACATTCGTCTCGATGGGTCCATAGAGGTTGTGTACCTCGGCGTTCGGCACGGCCTGTATTAGGTCGCTGAGCGGACGCGGATGAAATTCTTCCCCGGCATAGAGCAGCAATCGAAGGCTTGATAGCGACTTCTGGCGCAATTCCGACTTTCTAAGGAGTCCGATAAGGGCAGATGGTACCGCATATAGAACTGTGATTCGGTTGTCGCGCAAGAACTCGTAAAGCGCTTGTGGAAATACGGTTATTGACTGGTCCACGGGCATGACCGTAGACCCGCTAGTTAAACCGACCCAGACATCGAGTACCGGCAGGTCGAAATTTAGCGGAGCGTGCACCGCAACCCGATCGTCCGGGCGCATTTTGGTGTACTCCTGCGCCCAGTCGACGAAAGCTTCCATGTTTCCCCGCGTGATGAGAACACCCTTGGGCTGACCCGTCGAACCAGAAGTGTAAAGCACGTATGCAATGTCCTCGGCATCTGGAGCGACAGGCACGGCGGAGTTGGGATGGTCCGAAGATGTGGTCGAGATAAGCTCCTCGAGCGTGACTCTCAACTGCGTACCGGTCGTCGGGTCAGCTTGCTGGCTATCGCACACCACCAGGGCGCAACCACTATCCTCAATCTGGAAGTCGCGACGCGCAGCTGGCGTTTTAGCGTCTAAGGGCACGTATGGCAGACCTGCACGGTAGCAAGCCAGCATCACTAGTATCGCGCGCGGAGATTTCAGGAGATCGAGCGCGATGACTGACCCGGGAGGCACAAGCGAGCGAAGGGTTTCCGCTACTGCCCTCGACGCTGCTCTGAGTTCGGAGTAAGTGTATGAGTCACCTTGGCCAGCGATAGCAGTTCGGTCCGGATCGGCATCTGCTACGCGATCGATGGCTTCTACAATGGAGGTCATTCACTCGCTCCTTTGGAACGTGTCAACCGCTCTCTCTGCTGCTCTTGACTCCGCAGCCGCGACCGGTCCTACGATCTCGTCGAGAACAGCGCCCGGAGCTGATCGTCCGCGGCCGGCGCGCCGTTCTGCGAGGTGCGCCAGTTCTGCCGCACGTCGCCATGCAGGCAGAACCTCTTCCTGCATGACCTGCACGACCGAATCTGCTCCTTCTGACATGTCCGTAGAGGCCCAGGTCACGAGCCTCGATCGCGCTCTTTGCGCGAGCCAGCACAGAAGGGCAACCCTGCTCGGCGCGGCCGGATCTTCCCAAAGCCTCTGCTGACTGCGGCACCATCTCGCCATTGCACCGCCAGGCGCCGACGCCGCCAGAATCTCGTGAGCCGCCGTGGCGAGTACATGACTCACCGACGGAGCTTGAGAACGTCCCCCGGCCTCAAGGGCAAGCGTGACGACGGGCGCCGACCCCAGGATCGAGATGAGGTTGTCCTGATCGAGTGCAAGGCGAACCGGCCGCGCCCGGCCCCACTGAGTGTCGTTCCAATACATGTCGACACCGAAGTACGCAGAATTTTCGGACGGGTTGACCCCTGTCAGGACGAAGGAATGTTCCATGTGCGAGCGCTGGTAGTAGGGCAACCAAGGCATCTCGTACGCGTCACCGAGCAGCACGACAGCTTTGCCGTCACGGAGACGATCGGAGACGGCCTCCAAATTGTCGCCAGAAGAACCTCGGACGATTCTCCATGCTGTGTCCTCTTCTACGCGGCTGTCCAACGTGCGCGTGAAGAGGGACGGCAATGCTTCCGATCCAGCCCATCGAAAAGACCATTCTCGCGCAAAAGGGCCCAGTGAGTCGCGCTCGCCCGCTTCGGCCAGGAGGTATTGCAAATTGTCTTCGACGCAGTCGAGGAGAGATGGGTTCAGACCATCGAATTCTCCGGCATCCATCGGTTCCGCAACTTGCGTCCCGTCGCTCATCGTCGAAGCATCCATGGTTACAGTAAGCCTTGGCGCTGTGTAACGGGGGACCCCAGGTGGGTGTAGTCCTCGTGTACCCGTCAGCAGTCCAACGGAACGCGAGCATCGGAACAGGTCCGAAGGTGCTCGCGAAGCAGACGATTCACCCGATAGGTGACATGCTGCTGACTCTCGTGCCTCACTGCCTGCACCACGTGCTGGTCCACCAGCTGGTCGAGGTCATCCTCGAGCGTGTCCACGTTCACGCTTGCTTTCCCACATTGGCTCAGCCGCCCGGTCGCCCCTGCCGTGAGATCGTCGCCCAGCCGTCCGATCGCATGTAGCAAAACCCGTTGCCGCTCGGACAAGGAATCGACGGCAGAGGCCAAGCGGGGCCGAAGCTCGATTCCGCCAATCTCGAGGTAGTCAAGCACGTCGCGACTCTCTAGCCGTTTCGCGAGGCCCGCAATCTGGGCGTGTGGTCGGGCGGCCAACGTCGTACCCGCAATACGTAATGCCAAAGGCATTCCTGCGCAGGCGCCGACAACCTTCCGCGCAGCCTCTGGCTCTTGCTGCACCCGTTCAACGCCGACAACTGCAGTGAACATTCGAAGGCTCAGTTCATCGGACATGGGATTAAGTCGTATCTGAGTCGCTCCGTCCACTCCCGGAAGTACCCGCCTGCTTGTGATGACAACCCGGGCGACGGGCCCACTGAGAAGCAGTGGCCTGATCTGGCTCTCATCGCGCGCATTGTCGAGGATCACCAGTACACGCCTGAAGGCCATCTGTGAACGATAAAACGCACTGGCAGCATCAAGCCCACGGGGAACGTCGTCTTCGCTCATTCCAAAGGAGCGCAGGACGCGACGGATCGTAACTTCAGGATCTTCCGGATTATCGCCTTCGCCTTTGAGATCTACAAAGACTTGACCGTCTGGGAACCGCTCAATAGCCTCGTGCGCCCTCCTTACGGTCAGCGCGGTTTTCCCCATCCCTACCATGCCCGACACCACGGTAACCGGGTCAGCCAAGTCATCGCTGGCGGCTACGACGTCCTCGGACCTGGGTGTTGTCGCGTCCTCAACAAAATCGGGTAGATCACGAGGTAGTTGCGCGGGCGTCGTGTGTACGACACCGACGGCACTGTGCGCGTTCCTCGAGACGGGATCGTCTACATGAACGACCAACGTCGGGTCGTCCCGCAGGACTGCTGCGTGCAGAGCAACCAGTTCCGGACCAGGTTCGAGACCCAACTCGCTGAGATCTTGACGTACTCGCAAACACGCCTCTAGCGCGTCTGCGCGACGACCACCCGAGTAGAGCGCGCGTATCTGCAAAGCACGCAATTTTTCGCGGTACGGATTTTCGGACACCAGCGCAGAAGCTTCGCTGACGACTTCGTCGGATCGTGAAGCACTCAGCATCGTCTGAAGGAGCAGTTCGCGAGCGCCAATCAGACGTTCCCCGAGGCGGTTGGCTTCGGCAATGACGATGGGCGATTGCTGGACGTCGCTGAGAGCTGGGCCTCTCCACAGCTCTAGCGCTTGGCTCAGGCATGCTTCCCCGGTAGTGATGTCCCCGGCGGCGACCAGACGCTCGGCGGCCCGCACGTGTTCTTCGAACACGTCACGGTCAAAACGGTTGGGCTCTAGGTGCAGCACGTATCCGGAGGGACGGGTCTCGATGAAAGACCCGCTCCCCGGATTGCCTGCCGGCGCCAGTTTGCGTCGCAGTTGCGAAACGTATTGACGTACGAGGTTTTCTGCCGTTCCCGGCGGCTTATCCCCCCATATTTCATCAATGAGACTTCGAATGGGTACGGATTGATTCCTTCGGATCAAGAGGACCGAGATTAAGATACGGTGCTTTGCAGCGTGAATCACGTCCTCGGCAATGTGGCCGTTGCTATCTGGAACCTGCAGCGGGCCGAGCATGCCAAATGCGAGCTGGCCCCCGTCAGAATTCATCGACGTTACTCACCCGCGCCGAGACACTTTCATAAACCGCGTAGATCTGCACGCACTCCCCCTTGAGCAGCCTGTTAGGATTCACCAACGGCACCGGGCGGCGAGCACCTTCGCGCCGTACGGATCACTGCGGGCCTACTATGACGACGCCGTAGACGATCCGGTCTACACTGTAGACGCTACAGCAGGACGTCGAGATGGTAAAGCACTTACTCTCGGTGCGAGTTCACCGTCCAGCCAAGCACGGTAGGCATTGGCGTCGTAGTAGCCATGATCGGACAAGCAGAAAACGACTGGACGCCCTCTGTTCACCTCATCGGTCGCCTGTAGGCACGCATCGTGTACCGCGTAAGCTGACTCCGCGGACGGTAGGACACCCTCGCTTCGGAAGAACCGCCGCGCGCTCTCAAATACTTCCGGCTCGTCGTAGGCCGCAGCCTGAATGTCGCCGCGACGGAGAAGTTCGCTCACCAGCCGTGGTGCTGCGTGGTACCGCATGCCCTCGGCTTGGATCTGACTACCCACATGGTCGTATCCGAGCGTATACATGGCCGCACGAGGGCTAGATCCCGAATCGTCGGTCTCGTCGAAACGGTAGGCCCCTCTGGTCAGAAGAGGGTAAGCAGTCGATTCAATCGACCTGATTGAAGTCGACGACCCCTCTTCCCAGAACGGCAACCCTAGACCGAGCAGATTCTTCCCGCCACCCAAATAACCGATCAACACGGCGCGCTCCACGGCTTCCGGTCCCTCTGCAGCCTTAAGCTGCTCAACGGCCTCGATTCCAATGGTTGTCGTGTGGAGAATAGCGAACGGCTCGCTGCCGCCTAGCACCCAGCGGAGGTCCTCAGAAGACGCGGCTTCCTGCACCGCGTGCGTCATCGCGGCCGATAAAGAAGTGCGGCCGGCCGAATCTGGAGGAGCTGGCAGTACCTCCGCTCCCAACATCTCCATCGCGACGCGACGACCAGGCTTGCCGTAATAGCTGCCAGGAACCATATAGATGCGGCAGCGCAGGCCAAAGCGCTGCGCTGCAGCAGCAACAGCGGTGCCCCACTGCCCCGCCGCTGTAGAGGTGACAAGCGCCGTCGCACCGCTTTGCGCGTGATAGTACGCCTGAGCTAGCGCCGTCAGATACTTGTGTGACCCCGCGATGTTCCTTGTCTCGTCCTTGAAGTACAACGGCGAAGTAGCACCAATATCCGCTTCAAGGCGGTGGGCGCGTAGGAGCGGCGTAGGCCTCCACTCCCGATACGCCGCGCGTATGGAATCCGGAATCTGAATCCAAGTTTCGAGCGGAAGATTTTGGCGCACCAGCGCTTTCGGCGTGTTGATTTTGAGACGATCGCTACCGTCTCTTTTTGCGCGTCGAGACGCTCCCGCCGATGACCGCTCGTTCTGATCCTCGGTAGGAAACCCGATCGAGCGCCCTGCGAGCGCGTTGTACCAACGATCACTCATTGCGATTCCTCTTCAACCGCCCGTTCAACTAGCTCAACCAAGTCCCGTACAGTGCGAAGGTCCGCGGCCATCACAACACCATCCTCAAGATCGACTCCCAATCGGTCCTCAAGGTGAATGAGTAGCTCCATGAAACTGAGCGATGATAGGGACAAACCGCCCTCAAGGAGAAGGGTGTCCAGTTGAATGTCCTTCTGAGTCCGTACGCCGGCTCCTTCTACGAGTGCTGCGGTGACGGTCGTCTTGATCTCTTCACGAGTCAGAGTCACGTGTGCCTCCATTGATCAGCAAATTGTTGACTGGTTGACTTCTGTTCATTAGAAGCGCTTCCTCGGCGTATTCTGCCTCGACGACGCGGCCGAACGCCTCGCGCAAGGGTCCGACTCGAACTCGGCCCCGGCGGGCCGACAACTCTGCGTACCTAATGATTTTCGGCAGGTCGGCCCAGGCCCGAGCCGCAGAATCAGCAGCTGTACGCCTCTGACCAGTTACGCCCGGAACCAGATCGAGGGCAGAAGATTTCAGGCTACGGTGACGCGCCGCAACCCAGATGTCGTCGGCCTCAGTGAAGTCGCCTGCGGTGCAAAGTTCGTCGAATCGTGCAGCAAGCGCTGCGACTGCCTCGGCACCCGACTGCCAGGCATGTGCTCCTCGATCCGTCGCTACTGGGCCCGTGTAAGCCGACTGTGGTGAGGGGCCATGCGTTGAGGCCGGGAGACGCAGACCGAAGAATTGATGAACGTGACCGGAAACACCATCTAAATCCGGATCACCGTCGGGATCCGACCAGGCATATCGCTCCCTGAGAACCTGAACCCGGTCAAGTTGAGGCGCCATGGCAATCTCCGCGTCTGCCGCAACCCAACCGGACCAGGGGGACTGCTCGCCGTGCTCGTCGACGGAGCTAAACCAATCGACGACGTGCCACTCGCCCGCACGCACTCCGTCGATAACAAACCAGTGCGGGGCACTTTCACGGCCGCGGCGGACACTCCACGGGAGCCGGCCAGCATCGCCGACCACGATGACGCATCCTCCAGCCTGAACGAGATCCGCAAAGTACTGACGAGCCTCAGCGAAACTGTCGGTGCCCTGGCGACGCGGTGTCTCCGGGAAAAGACTTCGAAGGCTTGTGCGGTGATGCCGAAATACGATCAGGTCGTTCTCAAACCTGACCTGAAGGCCGACCTTCTCACCGACGGCCACCCTCCAGTCCTTTCTGGGTCCCTTGATGAGGCCGAGCGCGCAGGCTATAGCTGCCGTGTAGCACGACAGGTATCGAGCCTCCCGTGGCGCTACCACTTGGTTGTTGCTTTCAACGACTGCGCCGGTCCGGCGCCTGGCGGTCGAATTGAGGTCGCTCATGTCGCGCTCGTGCTTCCTTCGGTCCTCGAGTAGGGGACTCCGTTTAGCTGCACGTAACGCGGAAGTCCCTCGGCACCGCGGACGACCCCAAGGGCCACATGCGTACTCGTGGCATGTGGTGCCCAGGGGGCGGCTATGGATCGCTCTTCGGAGACCGAGACCCATCGGTCCGGTCCGAGCATCGACAGGCGGACGGTCCTGCTGCCCTCCGTGACAGCCAGCGCCGATCCTTCACTCTTGATGCGCAGCGCGCCGACGCCCGGCCGGCTCCACAACCCAACAGGAGGAGCTCCGGTCGCCTGCGACCGCCCCGACGCCCTCATCGGCTCTCCGGGCATTCCGCACATCCGACGCATGACTGCGTACCGGGCATCGCGAATTTCATCGCCGCGGTTGTCCATCCATACCAGCCCAATATTTTGTCTAGGATCCATCACCAGCTTCGCCCACATACCCCCAAAAAATCCTTCGTGGCCGAGCAGGATACCGCCGTCTTCAAGGTCGGTTCGATAGCACGTGAGACCGTAGTTGGTTGCGACGTCGAGGCCGATTTCGGCCTCGACGAGGTGCATTGATCTCAGCGTCTCTCCTACAGGTCCGTTCCCGCGCGCCGCAGAAAGATGCTCCGCACCGAACCTGGCGACATCGCTTGGCGTGGACCAGCACCTAGATGATGTCTCGTAACGGGTTCCGAGACGCGCGTCGTGCCCTGGGCGAAGCCGTCCGGCACGATCGACAAGATGATGCCGCGCATGAGTGACGGCCGCGACTTCCTCTGGCACGTACGACGTCGAACCCATTGCGAGCGGCTCGATAATAAGCTGGCGCATCAGCTCGCGGAAGGGAAGGCCGCCAAGCCGTTCCATGATCAGCCCGAGCACACTTATGCCCATGCTCGAGTACGAATACACGTCGCCGGGGCTCGCCACGCGTTCCAGGACTGGCACGTCATGCTCGACCGCGACAGAAAGCCCATTCGGCGCCCGATCTTGTGCGTGCCTCGTTAGGGCGTCGGTGCCAAGGCCGGATCGATGACTCAAGAGCATACGTGCGGTAATGTCGTTCACGTCAGGCCCGACGGTCGCCGCTGGTATGTAATCTGATATAGGCCGATCAATATCCAGCAAGCCGCTGGCCGCCATCCGCAGAGCAGCTGTTCCGGTCATCATCTTGGTTATCGAGTAAATTCGAAAGACGGTCTCGGGTGTCATAGCGGGCGCACCCGCCCGCGACGAACTGAACCCGGACGATGCGGCTACTAACGGCCCGTTTTCATTGAAGAAGCACACCGAAACACCCGGAACATTATTCTCGTCGCGGAATATCTCTAGTTCTTGGCGCAACTCCGCGACGTTCGGGAGCGTTCGCGTGGTGGCCGACTGATGATGCCTCGAGTGGTTCAACAATCTTTCCGCATCTCTTCGAGGACCGACGCGACGACAGCAACCATGTACTCCGCCTGCTCGTCGGACAACTGGGGTGAGATAGGAAGGTTCACGAGTTGGCGGAACCATACGTGTTCCGTTACCGGAAGCTGTCCGAGAGCGTTACCCCGCATCCGCCATTCGGGCAGCAGGTGCAACGGGAAGTAGCGAAGCACCACCTCAATGCCAGCCTTACTCAATCGCCTAACCAGCTCATCCCGATCGATCTCGTCTCCGTCGAGCAGAAAGGCGTATAGATGCCGGGCATGCTCGGCACCTTCAGGTGTCTGCAGTACCCGTACTCCGGGCACACCACGCAATCCGTCGTCAAGCAGTGAGGCGAAGTGCCGTCGGCGATCGGCGAGGGCGGGCAGCCTACGGAGCTGCGTTCTTCCGACGGCTGCAGCCACCTCGCTCATCGTCGCGTTTACGCCTTCGTGGCGGACCGTCAAACAGTCGTGGGTGTAGGCGTTCTTCTCATGATTCTCGGGCCGAGGCGCATTGGCATCACCGTGAGTGTCAAAGAGCACCGGTGCACTCCGTAGCGCGAATTGCGCGTCGGGATTTATCGCGCGCATCTCTCTGATTCGGTGGGCCGCGACTTCGTCATTCGTCGTGACCATCCCGCCCTGTCCCAGAGTGGAAATGTTCTTCAAAGAGTGGAAGCTCCAGCATGCCAGGTCGCCCCACGCCCCCGCTGACCGCCCCGACAAGGAACCCCCGAGTGCATGCGCGCAGTCTTCCACGAGCGAAATTCCGTGGTCGTCCGCTATGCGGCGCAAGGAGTCGACGCCCGCGCAAAGTCCGGCATAGTGCACCGTGAAGATGGCCCGCGTGCGTGATGTAATTAGCGACCGAACACTGTCGGGGTCTAGGCAGAGTGTGCTCGGATCAATCTCCGCGAATCGCACACTAACACCGGTAGACAAGAGCGCCGTAATCGTCGCTTGGAACGTCAGAGCAGGAGCGATTACCTCATCGCCGTCCTTCAGATCCAATACGCGTG
The DNA here is from genome assembly GCF_044746705.1 of Curtobacterium sp. NPDC090217. Taxonomy (NCBI): domain Bacteria; kingdom Bacillati; phylum Actinomycetota; class Actinomycetes; order Micrococcales; family Microbacteriaceae; genus Curtobacterium; species Curtobacterium sp. NPDC090217. The sequence goes on from NZ_JBIVCR010000001.1 coordinate 609,616, forward strand.
TCACCAGGCCGAGCGCGGTCGTGCAGCTCGTGACTGCGACAGCATGACGGACTCCGACCATCGCGGCAAATTCTTGCTCGAAGGCTTCAACTTGTAGCCCGCTCGAGAGGTGTTCGTTCGAACGCATCAGGGACAAGACCGCGGTGACGTCATCCTCGTCAAATCCGCTACCTTGGCCATGCTGGGGTACGACGAGGCCCGTGCTGTTGCTAAGCGTACTTCGGGTCATTGCTCTGCCGATGCAAGCACAGGCGCGAGCTGCCCGTTGAATTTTTCGGCCCGGAACGCAGTAGGCAAGCCAGGGAGTTCCGGATTGGGACCTAGCTCCTCGATGAGCTGCCGTATCCCCTCGCGCAGCTGTCGGGGAGCGGGTACCCCGAGCGCTTGAAGCTTCGTGACGTCCGGGACGTGCCGATATGAGTCGTCCGTCACAGTGCCATCCACCGCAACCTCGACCTCTCGGCCGCTGACCTCAGCGATCATGCTCACGAGGTCCGACATGCTGTACTCGCCGCCTGTTCCGAGGTTGTAGACCTCGCCGGACTTACCGGCGGAACCGAGGGTGATGAGAGCGGTGGCGAGATCATCGACGTGAATGAAGTCGCGCGTTTTGTCATTGGGGGACCCAACAACCAACACTGGGCGCCCGTTGAGGTGCCAGCGGAGGTACTGCCCGACCTCACCGCCAGCGGTTTTCGGATCCTCACCCGGCCCGTAAATCGTAAACGCTCGACCGATGACGGTGTCCAGGCCGTACGAGTGGTGGTAAGACTGAACGATGTGCTCCGCTGAGAGCTTGGATGCTCCGTACGGCAGGAACGGGTCTGTCGCATGATCTTCGCCGATCGGCGTATAGCGCGGACGCCCGTAAACCATCGCCGTTGAGAGAAAGACTAGACGCTGCACACTCGCAGTGAGTGCGGCGGCGCAAACGTTCAAAGTGGCCGAGGCATTCGTGTCGAAGTCGAATTGCGGGTCCGTCACGGATCGTGTGCCACTGGCGTTTCCCGCCAGGTGGTACACCATGTCGACGCCCTCGAAGGCAGCCGCCGCCTCTTCGGGGCGTCGCAGGTCTGCGCGGTGGTACGAGCAACCGAGTTCAGTCACGCTCACTGCGGCGCTTTCGGGAAGAACGTCTACAATTCGAACGTCGCCCACCGCTATGAGTTGCCTAACGAGACGGCTCCCGACAAATCCCAGGCCGCCTGTAACGGCGTAACACGGTCGCCTTCCGCCCGGTATCGCCAGCTGACGGTGCTCAACGACTTCCTGATTGCTCAAAAGTTCCTCCTGGCCGTGTCCATTCCCGAGGCAGCGCCCCTGTCCAAGTCAGCCCCACGGCCATGTAGAGGTTGAGCAGTGCGGCTGTAAGCGATGTGTAGTGAGGGACCCAAGCGACGGCCAGGAGAGGACGTCTGGCGCAGGATGTCGTAGCGTTCGGGTATGCGCTCAGGGGTGATCGTGCTCTGTCTCGTCCAGTTCGTCGATGTGCTCGGCGTTACAAGCGTGGTGACTGCCATCCCCGCAATCCTCACTGGGATCGGGGCACCATCGGTCGCGGCCGGGCCTGTCTCGACGACCTACGCGATGTTCTTCGGTGCGATGTTGATCCTGGGAGCACGGCTTGGCGACCGGTACGGTCATCGGCGGATTCTCTTGACTGGTATCGCCGTCTTCGGCGCGGTTTCAATCATCGGCGGGACTGCCGCGGACCTGCCCCAGGTCCTGGTCGCCCGAGGCGTGCAGGGTGCCGCTGCCGCGATCTCCGCCCCGTCCGCGCTCCGGTTGATCCTCCACGCGACTCCTAGCGGTGGCGAACGTGCCCGAGCACTCGCCGCATGGAGCGCCGTCGGAGCGATGGCGGGTGCGACCGGATTCCTCATCGGAGGCCTGCTGACCACGACCTTGGGCTGGCGTGCAGTGTTCTGGGTCAATGCCCCGGTGTCCGTCGTGCTGTTCATCGCAGTTCTACTCGCGATCCGCGAGCAGCCGTCCGATCGCGACCCTAGACGGCTCGATGTGCTTGGGGCGCTGCTGCTCGTAACTGCCGTCATGCCCGTGGTTGCCGGTGCTGCTCTGCTGGAACGGGCGGAGTCCCGCCTTATTGGAGTTGCGCTCCTAGTCGTCGGTGCAGCGGTTGGCGGGCTCCTAGTTTGGCGCTTCCGGGCCGCAGAGTCTCCCTTGGTGCCAAGGGCCGCATTCAAGGCAATCAACCTTCGACGCGGAACCATTCAGTCCTTTGTCAACACCGCGACCACAAGTTCGGCTTCGGTGCTCGCGACGCTCGTTCTGCAGGAGCGGCTCGGCGTCTCGCCGTTGTTATCCGGCGTCACACTGATGAGCTTCAGCGTCGCAGTGATCGCGGGCTCCGCCGTTGCTGGACGCGTCGCCAGTAAAGTCGGGCCAGACCGCCTCGCCGCTGCCGGCCTCGCGACGATCAGCTGCGGCAACATCGTTCTGGCTCTCACGTTCGGATCCTGGTTCGGAGTGGGTGCCGGCGCTGCCATTCTCGGCTTCGGTCTCGCTGCGGCGTCGGTAGCTGCAACTGGTCTAGGAACCACCGTCCCTGGGGCGCTGGAAGGAACTGCCGCGGGAATCGTCAACACCGGAGCGCAAATTGGGACCGCGATCGGTACCGCTATCGTGGTCCTGGTCGCGACATCGTTGAGCGCTCCGGTCGGGTGGCTCGTCGCGGCGACTGCCGCGGCTGCGTGCGCGTTTTGGTGTGCAACCCGAAGCCAATCGCATGGACGCGCTTCATCGTCCGCCTCTTAGCTACTGAGACTCGGCTCCCACAAACGCTGTAAGCGTCCGAATCAGCGGTGCGGCCGTCGGCTACCTCACCGTGACGACGCGCGAGTGTTCGTGCCGGTACTGCATCGGCTCGCTGCGTCCGGCGTCACTGCCGTCGTTCCCGCGCGTGTTGCGGGCGCTGTCCGTGACAATCAGGAGGGACCGATGCCGCGCAGCGGCGCGCTCTGTACCTGGGCTGCAACATCGCGAGAGAGCGCGAGCAGGGCGCGGGTGGCGGGTTGTCTTTATCGACGCCCGCCATGCGCGAGAAGGAAGCGTCGCGCTCTTCTCGTCGTTTGCTCGACGAACGGCGTCAGTCCCTTCGATTCCGAACGCCGCACGCAGCGCCATATAGATCCGGTCTCGTACCCAGGCTTCGAGCTGCCACCATCGGGCGTACATTGCGATCGGCTGCTGCGGTGTGCCGAGCGCGTGCGCGGGGCCGATCGCGTCTCCCGCCGCTCCATGGAGAATGGCTGGGACGCTAACTTCGGCGGCAGGGTCCGTGTGAGTCACAATCGGCCGCGCCGCGCGAGCCGTTACCGACGAGGGGCAGGCGCCGAGAGCAGTTCCTGAGCGATTTTCGTCCACGAGTTGATGCAACTGGGGTTTCGCTCACTATGTTGTGTCTGTGAGCACGTCGATGTACGCGGTCCCGAACGCGACCTGGCCGAACTACGAAGTCGCCGGTGAGGCGCAGTACGAGGACGCGATCCGTCCGCTGCTTGGTCGTCTGACGAAGGATCAAGACAGGGAACTGCACACCGAGGCCACGTTGATTCCCGAACCGGACAACCCCTACGACGCGAACGCTGTCAGCGTCCGCATCAGTGGCGCAGTCGTCGGCTACCTCACACGTGACGACGCGCGAGTGTTCGCGCCGGTATTGCATCGGCTCGCTGCATCGGGCGTCACCGCCGTCGTGCCCGCGCGCGTGTGGGGTGTGGTTCGTGACAACTGGGAGGGCACCGGTACGCGCTTCCACGCGAACGTTCGAGTCGCGTTGCCGGACCCGCACCTCTTCGTGCCGCTGAACGAGGGGCCGGACGAGCCATATTCGATCCTGCCTTGGGGCTCAGGCTTACAGGTGACCGGTGAGGAGAAGCACTTCGATGTGCTCGCGCCGTTCGCCGGGCTTGCCGATCGCTCGTTGCTCCTCGTCACGCTCCATCGAGGTAGCGAGGAAAAGGCCCGCGGTGGTCAGCGGGAGTTCATCGAGGTGCGGGTGCGTGGCCAGCGCGTTGGAGAGATGAGCACGCAGTCATCACGGCACTTCTTCGCACTGGTCGACCACCACGCCGCGAAGGGCCTCACGGCAGCCGCATGGGCGCAAGTGAAGGGCTCTGCGCTTGCTGCTGAGGTTGTCCTGCAGGCAGCCAAAGCCAGCGAAGTCGACAACGCGTACCTTCAGGGCGCACCCGTCACGATGCCGCGCCTTGTCGAGCCCGCCGGCCGATACGACGTCCCGCCGGCGTACTCGGGTCCCGCGCCGCAACCGAGACGAGAGCGCACGACCCCCAATGCAGCACGATCGGCTGCCGCCAAGCCTGCCGCTGCGGCGGCGAAATCGGGTTGCGCGCTCGTGGCCGTTGGCCTCCTCGGCGTGAGCGGCGGATTCCTCACTGCCGTTCACCACCTCCTGAGCTGACGAAACTGCAGGATGCGCGCAGCTGCGACTGCACGTTGCGGCGGACAGACGACCCGTCGCCCCACGGGAGCGCGCCCAGCACCGAGTAATCAGACATGCCACAATGAACGACGCATCAACCATGAAGCGGAAGGCAGCAACAAATGGCGCAGCGAGTAACGACCCATCTTGTCGATGATCTGACCGGCGATGTCATCGAACCGGGTGATGGCCGCACGGTGTCATTCTCATTCGACGGTGCAGAGTACGAGATCGACCTCACCGAGAAGAACGCAGAGTCACTGCGAGAGGCCCTGTCGGACTACATCGCCGCCGCACGAAAGGTCAGCCGCACCTCTCGCGCCCGTACCAGTAGCGCAGCCAAGCGTGGCAATGCGGACGACCTGGCAAAGATTCGGGAGTGGGCGAACAGTAATGGTCACGAAGTATCGTCTCGAGGTCGGATCAGTCAGGCGGTCCGCGACGCGTACGACGCGGCTCACTAATCAAGATCTCCCCCTCGATCGGCTCTTGCGTTGCCGGCAACCGGCTGATGACCGCGGCCGCGGCTCCGCGTCTAAGGCACTCGGGAAGCGATTCGCATGTCTCCGTCGCCTGAAACGCGTCGCGCAGTGATGCTCGAGCACCGGGAGGTCACGACGTCGTACCGTCCCCCTCGCGTTGCCGTTCTTATCTATTCCGGCTCTTCCTGGCGAGAGTGGGCGCGAGCGGCCCTCTCGGTGATTACGGGTATTTGGGGCGGCGAGGGCTTCGTGCTCGTGCCCTACTCAGCCGACGGTGCGGTGTCACCGACGCTGTTGCGCCACCTTCGCCGATACGACCCGGATTACCTTGCAGTCTTCGCCCCGGGAAGAGCGATGTGGTCTGCGCTGTCGCCGGAGGCGCTGCACGACCCTCTCATCAATGGCGACGACGCCGATGCTGACATCAGCGTTGAGGATTCGGTCGCACCGAGCGCAGCAGCGGCACCAAGAAACGATGCCTCCGCGACACCGACGAACGCCTACTGCGGCATGTCCACGAACCGCGAGAACATCCCGTGGAACGCCACCGTGATCGTGTCCGTCGGCCCGTTGCGGTGCTTCGCCACGATGAGGTCCGCTTCGCCCTGCCGCGGGTTGTCCTTCTCGTAAGCGGACTCACGGTGGAGCAGGATCACCATGTCGGCGTCCTGCTCGATCGAGCCCGATTCACGCAGGTCGGAGATCATCGGCTTCTTGTCTGCTCGCTGCTCAGGTCCACGGTTCAGCTGCGACAGCGCGATGACAGGGACCTGGAGCTCCTTCGCCATGAGCTTCAGCGCTCGCGAGAACTCGGAGACCTCTTGCTGACGCGACTCGACCTTCTTGCCGGAGGTCATCAGCTGCAGGTAGTCGATGACCACGAGCTTGAGGTTGTGCTGCTGCTTGAGCCGGCGGCACTTCGCGCGGATCTCGACGAGGGTCATGTTGGGGGAGTCGTCGATGTAGAACGGGGCGTCGTTGATGCGCCCGCGAGTCTGCGCGATGGTGGTCCAGTCGCGGGAGTCGACGGTTCCCTTGCGCATGTGCTGCAGCGGAACGCTGGTCTCGGCGGAGAGCAGACGCATCGCGATCTCGGCGCGACCCATCTCGAGCGAGAAGAACGCGGCGGTCTGGTCGTGCTTGACGGCTGCTGCGCGGCAGAGGTCGAGCGCGAGCGTGGACTTCCCGAGTGCGGGGCGGGCGGCGATGATGATGAGCTGTCCCGGGTGGAAGCCGTTCGTCAGGCCGTCGAGCTGGGCGAACCCGGTCGGGACACCGGTCATCTGCCCGTCGCGCCCCTTGGCGGCTTCGATCTCGTCGATGGCGGCACCGATGGCGTCGGTGAGCGGCACGTAGTCCTCGGTCTGGACGCCGCCGGCGACGTTGTAGACCTCGGCCTGGGCGCTGTTGACGAGGTCGGTGACCTCACCTTCGGACGCGTAGCCCATCTGGACGATCCGGGTCCCGGCGTCGACGAGGCGACGGAGCACGGCCTTCTCGGCCACGATGCCGGCGTAGTACCCGGCGTTCGCGGCCGTGGGCACCATGCTCGTCACGCTGTGCAGGTACTCGGCGCCACCGGCACGGGACAGCAGACCGGTCTTGGTCAGCTCGTCGGTGACGGCGATGACGTCGGTCGGCTCGCCGTGGGAGTAGAGCGACAGGATCGCGTCGAAGATGACCTCGTGCTTGGGGATGTAGAAGTCCACGCCACGTGCGGTCTCGATGACGTCGGCGACGGCGTCCTTCGACAGGAGCATGCCGCCGATGGTCGACTGCTCGGCGAGGAGGTCGTGCGGCGGCGTGCGCTCCATGCCACCACGCTCCGCGTAGTCCTGCGGTGCGGGATCAAGATGCGCGATCGACACACGGTCTCCTCTTGTTCTGCGACCTGCCCCGGACGAAGCCTGTCCAGGCAGTACTACCCCGAGCGACCGACATCCCCGAGTCGCTGGGCCAAGCTACGGGTACGAAGTTATCCCCACAAAACATGCCTGTGGATAACTCTGTGGACGAATCGCGGAACACGCCGGAAGTTCGTGTGGACAACTGTGGACAATGCTGTGCAGAACCGACCCACCGAACACACTTTCGACGGCTTGACCTGGGGTTTTCGATTCCACACTGTGTGTGGAGAAGTGGGGTTCAACGTGCAGTTGAAGGTTCCCGATTTGACGTTTCCACTGTGTAAAACGACTTGACAAACGCGAGCCTGAGGACAACTTTCCCGGCTGGCTCCCAGGCGCTCCCGGCGCCGCGCCGGACGTAACCGGTCAGGCCAGCGCACCCGAGCCTCCAGGCCGCCGCGCAGCGGATCGGTAACCGCCCAGCGCGACCGCGTCGACAGCCGAGATCAGCGAGACGCCGCGCCGGAGCCGAGACGCCGCCGCTTCCGACGGCGTCTCGGCTCGACGAACGCGTCTCGACGGACCGGCGGCGCCGAACCGCAAGCCGAGCCGCAAGCCGAGCTCCAAGCACCGAGCGACCCGACCCGCGCCGCGCCTCAGCGCTCGGCCAATTCCCCGGCCTCGCTGCCCGTCCGCGTCGACGCCGTCACCAACGGCACCTGCAACGTCGACGCCAGCCCGGTCCCCAGGTGCACGAACGCCGTCCCGGGCTCGATCCGCGTGGAGATCGACGATCGGGAGATCCGGACGCCGATCAGGTCCCCGGCGAGCGTGTCCTGCGGCGAGAGCAGCGCACCACGACGGTTCTTCTTGGCGTCGACCTGCCAGCCACCGAACCCGGCGGCGAGCCCGGTCGTGTTGCCACCGAGCAGCAACCCCTGCCGGTTGTCCGCAGCGGCACGGCCCCAGTCGCGCAACCACTTCGCCGCGGAGCAGTCGATGAGGAGCTCTCCGTCGTCGACGACCAGCACGGTCGGCACCCCGGAGGGCGTCAACACGGGGGACAGCTCCTCCACAGTGACGTCGTCCCCGGTGAACACCGCGCGGACGCCGGGCAGCCCGGCCAGGTCCCGGACGGCACCCTGTCGCGGCGCGAGCACGACGAGCTGCGTCCCACTCGCGAGCAGCGACCGCGCCATCGACGCGAGCATCGTCGAACGCCCGGATCGGGACGGCCCGGCGACGATGAACGTGCCGCCTCCGGTGGACAGGTCGACGGTCTGCAGCTCCATGTCGTCGCCACCGATCCCGGTCACGGCGACCATCGGCGTCAGCGCAGGAGCCGATGACAGCGCGAGCGCCCCGTCGAGGTCCAGGTCCTTCGGCAGCGCGTCGACGCGGAACGGCCGCGGGGCCGGCGCGGACGGACCCTCGAACGAAGAAGCCAGAGAGACAGCCAACGCCCGGATCGCAGCCGCCTGCCCCTGCCCGGACACGTCCGGCCCGAGCGAGGCGAACTGCAGCTCGATGCCCGACTCGGCGCGGAACCCACGGCCGGCCGGGATCGACGCCGGGAGCTTCCGGTGGTTGATGCCGCCGAGGGAGTAGTCGAGCCGGTCGGTCAGGCGCAGGACGATCTTGTCGTCGGTGAGCGTCGACATCCGCGACGACAGCAGCGTGCGGTCACCCGAGATCACGATGTGGATACCCGCGGCCGCTCCGTCGCGGAGGAGGGACTGCACCGAGTCGGTCAGGGCACCGCCGTCGACCTCGCCCAGCGACGTCGTGAAGTTCTCCCACCGGTCGATGAGCACGAGCACGTGCGGCAGCTGCTCTCCTGGCGCGGCGAGGAGCCGCTGCTCGGTGATGTCCGAGGCACTCGCGGCGGCGATGACGTCGTGCCGACGGGCGGTCTCGCGACTGAGCCGGTCGATGAGCCGCGTCGCACGCTCGACCTGCGTGCGCTGCACGACCGCGCCGCAGTGCGGCAGCGCCTGCAGGGACGCGAGCGCGCCGTTGCCGCAGTCGATCGCGTAGAGGTGCAGGTCGGTGGAGGGGATGGCGGACGCGGCGGACGCGGCGATCGTCCGGAGCGCCAGGGACCGCCCGGATCCGGGGGCTCCGACGATGAACAGGTGGTTGAAGCGGTCGAGGTCGATCTCCGCCGCGCGCTGCTCCTGGGTGTCCGGCATGTCCTCGGTGCCGAAGGGGAAGCGGAGCGCGTCCTCGTCGGCGGTCAGGGCCCGCCCGGCTCCGACGGCCGCCGTGCCGACGGCGTCGAGCGGCAGCAGCTCGGGCAGCGGGGGCAACCACGGACTGTGCAGGGGGCCGATCCCGAGTCGCTCACGCGCCTCGCCCATCGCACCGACGAGCACCGACAGGTCGGTCGCGGCCGACGCTCGGTCGCTCCGCACAGGTCGGGCGGGCGGTGCGGTCGCGAAGTCGCGCCAGTCGAGCACACGGACGAACGGGAGGCTCGTGGCCGGGTCCTCGTCACCGGCCCACTTCCCGCCGACGCGAGCCGATTGGAACGGCACGACCGACGAGTGGCCGAGGCGCGCGAAGGCGCGCCCCGGCACGCTCTTCGGGATGCGTGCCGCATCCGCGACATCGATGACGTCGGTGCTCTCACCCGAGTCCGTCATCCGGAGTGCGACACGGAGGTTCGTGTTCGCGCGGATGTCCGGGCCGACGACGCCGCCCGGGCGCTGCGTGGCGAGGATGAGGTGCACGCCGAGGGACCGGCCGCGCTGGGCGATCCCGATCAGGCCGGACACGAAGTCGGGTAGCTCGGTGACCATCGCGGCGAACTCGTCGATGACGAGCACGAGCCGCGGCATCGCCTCGCCCGTGCCACCGCGTTCCAGATGCGCCTCGTGGTCCTCGATGTCCTTGGCCCCTGACGCCGCGAGGATGTGCTCACGACGGGTGAGCTCGGCACGGAGCGACCGGAGCGCACGCTCGACGAGGTGCTGGTCGAGGTCGGTGACGAGCCCGACGGTGTGGGGCAGGTCGGACGCCACGCTGAAGGCAGCGCCACCCTTGTAGTCCACGAGCACGAAGGTCATCTGGTCCGGACGGTTGGCGAGTGCGAGCGACGCGACGAGGGTCTGCAGGAACTCGGACTTGCCCGAACCGGTCGTGCCCGCGACGAGACCGTGCGGGCCGTCCTTCACGAGGTCGAGCGCGAATGCGCCGTCGATCCCGACGCCCACGACCGCCGAGGTCGTCGCTGCGCCGCGCTGCCACCGCTCCGCGACGATCGCCCCGGACGGCTGCGGCAGGTCGACCACGTCGAGCAGTCGCGCCGCGTCGGGCACCAGGCCGTCGCCGTCGGAACCGCTCGTGTCCCGCAGCGGGGACACGGCACGGGCGACGTCGTCGTACCAGTCCTCCTCGACGCGGTCGGCGAGCACGAGCTCCACGGGCGCGGAGAGCTGCCGCCGCAGGACCAGCTCGGTCTCGGTGCGGTGGGTCACCGTGGCGACGCACTCCTCGGGGAGCTGCCACTCCTCCTCGTCGATGCACACCAGCCGGATGCCGCACGCCGGTCCGTCGCGGAGGAGTCCCACGACACCGGGCATCGCGCGCAGCCGACGGGCGCCGTCGAGCACGACGACGATCTCCGGGGAGAACCGCGCGCGCATCGAGCCGTTCTTGGTCCGCTCGGCTCGGCGCTCGGCGAGTACCTGGGTCAGCTCAGCCAGCCGGCGACCGATCGTCTCGCCGTCGGCACCGATCAGGGCGAGTGCCTCCTGGCCACCGGTCGGTCGCAGATGGGGGAGCCACATCGTCCATGCCCAGTCCGGCATGTGCTGCTGGGCGGTGAGCACGACGAACTGCACCTCGCGCGGGCTCTGCGTCACGGCGAGCTGTCCGAGCACCCACCGGCCGAGCTCGCGCGGCGACGGCCCGGCCCCGGCGATCCCGAGCACGCCGACCTCGGCGAGCGGCACGGTGACCGGGACGCCCCTGGTGATCCGGTCCTCGTGCGTGAGGCCGTCGAGGTCGCGGTCGTCCTGCACGGTGACCGTCGAGGGCAGGTCGCCGATGCCGATCCGGACGTGCAGGTGGTCGGCATCAGAGGGTCGCCGCTCCCAGAGTCGACGCCCGGGGGTCGTCGCGACGACCCGCAGCGATCCGGCGTCGGACGACGACGACCTGCGCTCGTCCCGCTCGGCGAGCACCGCGGCGTCGATCGCCCGCTCGAGCGCCGCGACCCGCTCCCGGTGCTCTGCGGTCTGCTTGCGGTGGCTCTTCTTGCCCGTCCGTCTGGCGGTGACGGTCTGCCCGACGACCATGATCGGCGTCATCGCGGCGAACAGCAGGTAGAACGGCGAGTGGAACACCGTCGCCATGACGATGCCGAACATCGCCGGGACGAACACCATGATCCACGGGATCGCGGACCGCTGCGGCGGCACGGGCGGCTTCGGGATCCGGAACTGCGTCGTCAGGAACGGGGGCAGTAACCGGGGAGGCCGGTTGAAGTCCAGCTGTCCCGAGTCCGGCGGACGGAGCAGCATGCGGTCCACGACCTCGACCGGGCGCACCGTGAGCACGGTCGATCCGAGGCGCACGAGCGCATCGGGGACCCAGTCCACCCACTCGTCGCCGATCTCGTCCTGCTCGATCGTGACCGAACCTGCTGAACCGGTTACCGGCTCGTCCACCGGTGCCTGCCGGACCGTCACGGTCCCGTCGAAGGCGATCCGAGCCTCCAGTCCGGGGTGGTCCGCAGCGTCCGCGCCGACGGTCGGCGACCCGTCGTCAGCGACGGCGATCCGGAACGTGCCGGGTGAGAGCCGGCGCGTCCGGCCGGCGTCGACACCACCGACGACCAGCAGGTGGACGATGCCTCGTTCGACTTCGGGGCGGTCCGCGCCGCCGACGTGCAGCACCGCGCCGTCGACCAAGCCGCTCCTGGCGAAGGGGACGTCGCCGTCCGGTGCGTCCTGCGGCATCGCCGCGCCACCGGTGCGGCGAGCAAGCGCGTCGACCACACTGCGCATCGGGGTCTGGCCGGGCGCGTCGACGAGGACGTCGGAGGACTCGCCGGAGACGTCGTCGACGACGGTGACGACGACGCGCATCAGGCGTCCGCCTCCACGGCGTCCGGGAGCGCTGCGGGATCGGTCTGCGTCGTTGCCGACTGCGTTGATGCCGCAAGGGGCATGGACAGACCGACGTCCATCCACCGGACCGTCCCGAGGACGTCCGAGACGTGTGTTCCGTCGCGGCGGGCCTCGATCGTCCACCGGGCGAGCGGGTGCGGCGCGGCCGCGACACAGGCCCACCGGCCGCCGGGCCGCTCGAGGAGCCGGGCGAGTTCGCGTCCGTCCTCCCCGGACGGCACCTTCGCCACGACCAGGAGGCCCGGGGTCGCGTCCGCCGCGACGGCCGCGATCGCGTCGCGCACCGACACGGCCACACCGAGCGTCGACCCGGTGCCCACGCTGAGCACCGCGGTCCCCGTCGCCCACGGATCGGTGCGGACCTGGTCGACCACGCGGCGGAGCACCGCCTCGCGTGCGGCCTGCTCACCCCGGAGCGCGACGATCCCACGCACGCGACGCAGGTCGACGAGGACGTTCTCGTCACCATCGGTGCCGAGGGAGACCACCGTGGCGAACTCGTTCGGCGCCGGTGCGGTCAGCGGCACGGCCTGCAGCGCCCACATCGGGGCCGACCACGAACGACCATCGGGGGTGGCGGTCCACGGCTGCGGTGGCGCGATGGTCGGGGAGGCGAGATCGAGCCGCACGGTCGTGCCGACCAGGATGCGGACCGCGCCGGGGAAGACGACCCCGGCGGCCGCGCACGAGGCGTCCACCGCGCGGAGGACCCGGTCGATGCCCCACGGCGCCGCCGGGTCACGGCGGACCTGGTCGGCCCACGCGAGCGCGTCGGTCGCGGTGCGCCGACGGACGGCGACGATCGTCGGGATCACGAAGGCCAGGGTCCCGAGGAACAGCACGACCGACATCGTCAGGAGCAGGTGCGACTCGGGGTGGGCGAAGGACCAGGTCACGCGGCTCCTCCGAGCTCGGCCAGACGGCGTTCGAGGGTGGTCGGTTCGGCTCCGGGGACGTCGGTCCAGCGGAACGTGGTCATGATCGCGTCGAAGAGCGAGACGAGCGCGTCGGTGAGCTGACCGTCGGCGTCGGGCAGGCTGATCGCGGAGAAGGACATCACGACCCACCGGCCGGGCCGGTGCGGGACCGGGATCGTGTACACGACCTGGCGGTCGTCGACGACGGGGAGGTCCTGGCCGAGCCCTGGGAGTTCCGTACCGGGGTCCGCTCGCCGGATGGTGGTGTCGGTCCGGGCGGCGATGCCGCCGTCCACCTCGCGGATGCCGGGGTCGTCCTGGTCCCGACGGTCGGGCAGGGCATCGGCGAGGATCTGCGCGATCACCTGCTCAGGGGCCTCGTCGGACTCGTCGTCCACCTCGGTCTCGATGACGGACACCGGGGGCGTGAAGCCGTCGACGGGCTGCACGGGCAGGTACACCGCTGTCGCGCCGTTGTCGCCGGCCTCGACCACGGTCGCGGTCAGGCGCTTCCGCATCTCCTGTCGCAGCGGTTCGGCACGGTCGCGGGGCAAGTCGTCCGGGAGCGCGTTGGCGATCACCTGCCGGACGATCGTCCCGAGTTCCTCGCGGTGAGCCTCGTCCGCGGGGAGTCGCGCCCACCCCGGCGGGACGACCATGAAGAAGGAGGCGGTCGGTTCGGTCATGCGGCCACCTCGTTGCGGATCGCGGCGAGCAGGTCGACGACCTCTGGTCCGAACACCGGCACGACGTCGAGGTCCCTGGTGCGCCAGAGGACGCGGGTGTCGACGGCGGGGCCGTCCCCGCCGCCTTCCCGCCGGACCGCACACACCGTCGCCCAGATCGCGCCGTCGTCGTCGAGGTCGTACCGGGTGACGACCGGCCCCTCGCCCCCGACGTGCTCGGGGAGTTCGTCGACCGCGGGCTGCTCCACCGGGAGCCCACCGTCGGCACCGGCGAGCTCGAGGAGCGCGCGGGTGCCGTGTGCGCCGTGTCCGTCGTGTGCGTCGTCTCCGTCGGCGATCCCGACCGAGACCACGACGGGGAGCGGCCACCGGTTCGGGACACCGAGGCCCGCGACGAGCCGGTCCCCGCCGTCGAGCGAGGCGCGGAACTCGAGCAGGGTGTCGAGCGCCGTCTGCGGGTCGACCTCCCGGCCGTCGTCGAAGATCCGCTGCTCGCCCTCGGCCTCGCGGTCCACGTGCACGATCGCCTCGAACAGCCGGAGCACCTCGGCGCGCCACTCGGGGGTCACGTCGGCGACGTCCGGTATGACGAGCCACTGCGGGGACTCGACGTCGATGCTCGACGTGACGGCCGGTGCTGCTGTGGTCATGGCGCTGCTCTCAGACGGCGATCGGGTGCTTGATCGCGTTCCAGTCGTCGGTCCACGGGCGCTTCTTGTCCGCGCCGTCGCCGATCGGGTTGATGACGAGCCCGGCGATGGAGTAGTTCTTGCCCCACACGGCCATCCCGCCGTTGACGTAGGTGTGCCACTTCGGGGCGTTCCCGACCAGCGTGCCGAGCCCGTTGGCGCCGCCGAACTTGCCGAGGTCGTTCCGCAGCAGCTGGAAGTCGACGCCGCCGATCCGTTCTGCCCAGCTCGTGAACCCCTGCCGGGTGAACCGATCGGCACCGAACTGTTTCGAGATGGTCGCCCAGTCGTTCTTGATCGTCGTGCCGACCTTCGGGATGTTCCACCAGTTCGGGTTGTCCTTGAACTTGCCGGCGAAGTCGTCCAGCCTGTTCAACCCGTTCGTCCGGACCTCGTTGCCCAGCTGGTTGGCGTACCGCACCTTGGTCGCCGACCCGGCGCTCGTCCAGTCCTTGATGGCGGCGTCCCGGATCTTCGAGATCTTCCCGAGGTCGACCTTCGTGGCGTTCTGGATCGCGGTCTTGCCGGCGGTGACGCCCTTGCCGACCGCGATGGAGGTGGCCTTCGTGATGCCGGCACCGACCCCGAGCGTGACCACGCCCACGACCGCCATGACGAGGTCGAAGACGTTCCCCTCGCCGAGCGCGGTCAACCCGATCTGCGCGACGAGGCTGACCCCGGCCGCGACCGCGCCCATGATCGCCAGCACACCGACGCCGGGGATGAGGATCGCCAGAGCGGCCAGGGCGATGCCGATGTACGTGAAGATCTTGACGATCAGCTTCAGCAGCTTCGAGAAGAACGCCTTGATCTTGTCGCCGAGGGTGTCGTGCAGGCCGTCGTCCCATGCCGCGCGGATCGTCGACGCCGCCGCCTTGCCCGCACCGTCGAGTGCCGACAACGCGTTCCGCAGCTTGGTCTTCGCCGCGTCCATCGCGTCGTTCGCCCTGGTCGTCGCCGCGTGCTTCGCGTCGATCTGCCCCTGCTCGTCGTCGGTGAGCGGGGGAGCATCGTCGGCGCGGTTCTCGGAGGGGTCCGGCATCGCCGACGCACTCGCACCCGACTGCTGCGCGGTCTCCGCTTCCTGCAGTGCGGCTGCCGACTCGCTGAGCCCCTGCTCGAGCGACGGCAGGTACCCCGTCAGGGCATCTCGGATCGCGTCGTACCGGCCGGACATCTTCTGCAGGGACTCGGCGACCTCCTTGCTCTTCTTCCGGACGGCGTCGGCGGTCTCGCCCTTGAACTTGCTGTCGTCGCCGTCGCCGATGCTCTTGAGGACCGCCGCCTCGGAGGTGATCTCCGACGCCATGTCCTTGTAGTACGTGATGAGCTGCTGCATCACACCGGTGTCCGCGATCACCGGGTCGGTGGACTCGCCGAGCAGGCCCCAGTTGCCCTCGCGCACCGGCATCAGGCGTTCCCCGCGTCCGTCGTCTCGGTGGTGAGCTTCTCGCTGAGGTCGTGCTCGAGGTCGGTCCAGTTCTGGGTGACCTTCTGCATCTTGTCCCGCAGGTCGGCGATCGCGCCCTTCATCTTGTTGCGGTGGATCTTCCAGTCGCCGGAGAAGTCGTTCATGGCCTTGTACACGTCGTGCTGGCCGTAGACCTGGTCGAGCGCGCGGTCGTCGGACTTCTGGTGCTCCAGCTCGTCCGAGATGTGCTGCAGCTTGGTGGTCGAGTCCTCGAGGACTTCCTTCGTGATGATGAGGTCTGCCATGACTGCTCCTGGTCGGTGAACGGGATCGGAACCGGATCGGCCCCGGTGCTCGTTGTCGTGACGAGGACCGGGACCGATTCGCGGTCGCTACTTGATGGCGTTCGCGAGTTCCTGGTCGGTCTGCTGCAGCGCCTCGGCCGCCTTGTTCAGGTACATCGACATGCCCTCGAGGCCCTCGATCGTCTTCGTCGCACCGTCGTTGAACTCCTGGTACGAGCTCCCGAAGGCAACCGACGACTGGTCCGTGACGTAGCCACCCGAGATGAGGGAGTCCACCAGCGACTTCAGCTCACGCAGCTTCGAGGTGATGTCCTGCTCACCGTTCACGAGTCGGGTCGCGGCGTCCTGCATCTCGCCGTAGGTCACGTTCAAGTTGGGCATTGCCTGCTCCTGTCGTTCGTCTGCACCCCCGATCGAGGGACAGATGAGAGGTTATTTCACGATGAAACCGGTTGTCGGGGTACGTTTCCCGACGTGTTGCGGAATGCACTTCTTCACACGATTGTGCAGATTCCAGTACATCGGCGGCGGCGCACGGTCGATGCCGAGCGGTATTCGTATGTCACCCGTTATGAAATTCCGGGCTGTTCGGCGTGTCGGGACGCGCCGAGCGGACGTCCAGTCCTCCGAAAGGGGGACTCAGAAGCCGTGCACCAACGCGCCGGACGCCTCCTTGTAGCCGGGGACCCGCTCCTGGTCTGAGCCCCACCCGGTCGGTTTGATGCCCTGGCCGTAGATGAACGTGTTCGTCCAGCTGGCGACGACACGGCCGCCGGCGACGTACTTGTGCCACGCGGGGAGCGCGGCGATGTCCACGCCGTAGTCGCGCTGCAGAGCGATCTTCATCGCGTCCATCTCGATCTGTCGGTCGACGCTGAAGAGCCGGTCCGCGCGCCAGTTGCCCTTCGACAAGACGTCGGAGATCTTGCCCTTGTCCTCGGCCCACAGGGTCTTGTTCGGGTGCCACCAGTTCGGCTTCTCCTTGAAGCCGCCGAGGACGTTCTTCATCGTCGTGTCGACGCGCAGGCCGGTCAGGCGGTTGATCTGCCGGTCGATGGTGCCCACCGTGCGCGCGGCGTTGGGGTCGTTCAGCGCGTTCTTGACGTTGTACGAACGGACGTCCTGGAGCTTCTTGATCTTGTCGAGGTTCATCTTCTCGAACCCCTTCATGCCCTTCGCGAGCCCGGCGGTCTTCGCCACCGAGGCTGCCTTCGTGACGATGCCACCGACCCCGACGAGAACGAGTCCCACGGCCGAGGTGATCACGTCGAGCCAGGAGCCTTCACCCATGCCGGCGAGGGCGATGTTCGCCACCAGGGTCACCGACGCCGCGACGGCGGCCATGAAGGTGAGCATGCCGACGCCCGGGATGAGGATCGCGAGCGCGGCGAGGGCGATGCCGATGTACGTGAAGATCTTGACGATGATCTTCAGCAGCGCCGAGAAGAACGCCTTGATCTTGTCGCCGAGGGTGTCGTGCAGGCCGTCGTCCCACGCAGCCCGGATCGTCGACGCCGCCGCCTTGCCCGCGGCGTTGATCCCGTCCACCGCCCGACGGAGCCGGGCGACAGCGGCATCAGCGCCCTCCTGTGCACGGCTCGATGCGGCGTGCTTCGCGTCGATCGCCCCCTGCTCGTCGGCCGTCAGCGGGGGAGCGTCGTCCGCCCGCCCCTGCGAGGGGTCCGGCATCGCGCCAGCACGGGTCCCGGCCGCGGAGGCGTCCTCGGCATCGCGGAGCGCGGCAGCCGATTCCGTGAGCGCGTCCTCCAGCGACGGCACGTATCCGGTCAGGGCGTCGCGGATCGCCTCGTAGCGCCCGGCCATCTTGTGCAGGGACGCGGCGACTTCCTTGCTCTTCGAGCGCACCGCGTCAGCGGACTCGCCCTTGAACCGGGTCGTGTCGCCGTCGCCGATGCGCTCCAGCACCGCGGCCTCCGAGGTGATCTCCTGGGCCATCGTCGTGTAGTAGGCGACGAGCTCGTGGACCACGGGCACATCGGCCACGACCGGGTCCGACGACTCGTGCAGCAGTTCCCAGTTGCCGGCGCGGGCGGGCATCAGACGTCGCTCGCGTCGGTCGACTCGGTGGCGCGCTCGTCGTGCAGGTCCTGCTCGAGGACGGCGCTGGAGATGATGAGGTCAGCCATGGGTGCTCCCGATCGGTGTGGTGGACGCGAACGGCGCCCGAGGCCCGACCGGTTCGGCAGGGCCCGGGCGATCCGACTACTTGATGGCGTTCGCGAGTTCCTGGTCGGTCTGCTGCAGCGCCTCGGCCGCCTTGTTCAGGTACATCGACATGCCCTCGAGGCCCTCGATCGTCTTCGTCGCACCGTCGTTGAACTCCTGGTACGAGCTCCCGAAGGCAACCGACGACTGGTCCGTGACGTAGCCACCCGAGATCAACGAGTCCACCAACGACTTCAGCTCACGCAGCTTCGAGGTGATGTCCTGCTCACCGTTCACGAGTCGGGTCGCGGCGTCCTGCATCTCGCCGTACGTGACGTTCAAGTTGGGCATTGCGTGCTCCTTGTTCGCGGTTTCCGGTCGCCCCCGGATCGGAGGCCGCAATGACGCTAACCGGCCGCGCACCCCCGAACGGGGGTGTTGGTGAGTTGTTCACCGCAATTTCGACAGGGTGACCAGCGGGAACGACGAAAGGCGGGCCTCCCGGAGGAGACCCGCCTTTCGACGGAACAGACGCTGCCCTACTTGGCGGCGACGACCTTCAGCGAGATCGTCGCGACGATGTCCTCGCGCAGACGCACGGTGGCCTCGTGGTCACCGGTGGTCTTGATGGTCGCGGGGACCTCGACCTTGCGCTTGTCGAGCGAGCCGACGCCCTGGGCCTCGACGGCCGCGGCGACGTCAGCCGGACGCACGGAGCCGAAGAGACGGCCGTCCTGGCCGGCCTTGACGGTCAGCTGGATGGTGGCGTTCTCGAGCTTCATCTTGAGGTCCTGGGCCTCTTCGATGGTGGCGAGCTCGCGAGCGGCACGGCCGGCGCGGATCGACTCGACCTGCTTCTCGCCGCCCTTGGACCACGCGACGGCGAAGCCCTGGGGGATGAGGTAGTTGCGGGCGTAGCCGTTCTTGACGTCGACGACGTCACCGGCGGAACCGAGGCCGGAGACCTCGTGGGTGAGGATGAGCTTCGACATGTGTCGACCTCCGATCAGCGGCCGGAGCCGGCGTAGGGGAGGAGCGCCATCTCACGGGCGTTCTTCACGGCACGGGCAATGAGGCGCTGCTCCTGGACGGAGACGCCGGTGATGCGACGGGCGCGGATCTTCCCACGCTCCGAGATGAACTTGCGAAGGGTCGCAACGTCCTTGTAGTCGATGACACCGACCTTGATGGACTTCGCGGGAGCGGCGTTCTTGCCGCCCTTGCCGCGAGGCTTGCGGCGGTCGCCGCTGCTCTTTCCAGCCATTGTGTTCTTTCCTTAGGGAGAAGTTTGTCTACCGTGTGATCGCGAGGATCAGAACGGGGTCTCGTCGTCGTAGGTGCCACCGGGGGTCGACCAGACGTCGTTCCCCTGCTGACCACCCTGCTGGCCGCCCTGCGGGGACCACGGTGCGTCGGACTGGCCACCACCGGAAGCGTTGCCGCCGCCGTTGTTGTTCCAGTTCCCACCGTTGCCACCGGCCGGGGCACCGCCGCCGACCTGTCCACGGCCGCCGCCACCACCCGTTGCACGGGTGACCTGCGCGGTCGCGTAGCGGAGCGACGGGCCGATCTCGTCGACCTCGAGTTCGATGCTCGTACGCTGCTGGCCCTCTCGGTCCTGGTACGAGCGCTGACGGAGACGACCCTGCGCGATGACGCGCGAGCCCTTCGTCAGCGACCCCGCGACGTGCTCGGCGAATTCGCGCCACACGCTCGCACGGAGGAACAGCGCTTCGCCGTCCTTCCACTCGTTCGCCTGACGGTCGAACGTGCGAGGGGTGGATGCGATGGTGAAGTTCGCCACAGCGAGCCCGTTCTGCGTGTAGCGCAGCTCGGGGTCAGCAGTGAGGTTCCCCACCACCGTGATGACGGTTTCGCCGGCCATCGGTTACTCGGCGCTCGCGGTCGCGGCGGCCGGGGCGGCGGCAGCGTTCGCTGCCTTGCGGGCGGCACGGGCCTCGTCGCGCTGCTTCTGCGCGGCGACCTGTGCGATGCCCTCTTCGGCGCGGAGGACCTTGGTGCGGAGCACGGCCTCGGAGAGACCGAGCTGACGGTCCAGCTCCTTGGCGGCCTCGGGCGAGGACGTGAAGTTGACGACGGCGTAGATGCCCTCGGTCTTCTTGGCGATCTCGTAGGCCAGGCGACGACGGCCCCAGACGTCCACGTTGTCGACGGTTCCACCGTCGTTGCGGATCACGGCGAGGAACTTGTCCAGGCTGGGAGCGACGGTGCGCTCATCGATCTCGGGGTCGAGGATCGCCATCAGTTCGTACTGGTGCATGCGGAACCCACCTCCTTTGGTCTCGAACGGCTCCGGGCGGTTCCCGGAACAGGAGGGTTGATGCATGTGCGCCGGATCCGCAGGTGCGGTCGGCACAACCCCGCAAGCTTAGCGGACGGCCTGGAGGCGCGCCACCGTTCCGCCGGATCGGTGCGAGCCGATCAGGCGGTGGCGTCCCGGGCGGCCCACCAGTCGCGCAGGCGCGCTTCGGCCGCCTCGGCGCCGAGAGGCCCCTCGTCCATCCGCGCCTCCAGCAGGAAGCGGTACGCCTCACCGACGGCACGCCCCGGCGGGATGTCGAGGATGCGCATGATGTCGTCGCCGGTCAGGTCGGGACGGATCGAGTCGAGTTCCTCCTGCTTGGAGAGGACCTCGATGCGGTCCTCGAGGTCGTCGTACGCGAACGCCAGGCGATCGGCCTTCCGCCGGTTCCTCGTGGTGACGTCGGAGCGGGTGAGTTCGTGCAGCCGCTCGAGCTGGGGTCCGGCGTCGCGGACGTACCGGCGCACCGCGGAGTCCGTCCACGCGCCGTCGGTGTACCCGAAGAAGCGCAGGTGCAGCTCGATCAGGCGGGCGACGGCGGCGATGGTGTCGTTGTCGAACCGGAGCGCACGGAGTCGCTTCTTGGCGAGCTTCGACCCGACCAGGTCGTGGTGGTGGAAGCTCACGGCGCCGCCCGGCTCGAGCTTCCGCGTCGCGGGCTTGCCGATGTCGTGCAGGAGCGCCGCCAGCCGCAGGACCGTGTCCGGTGCTTCCCCCGCGTGCCGCTCTGCCTCGTACCCGATCGCCTGGGTCAGGACGGTGAGCGAGTGCTCGTAGACGTCCTTGTGGTGGTGGTGCTCGTCGATCTCCAAGCGCATCGCCGGCAGCTCCGGCAGGAACCGCTCGGCGAGCCCGGTGTCGACGAGGAGCCGGATGCCCGGGACGGGGTCGCTCGTGTTCAGCAGCTTGACGAGCTCGTCCCGGACGCGTTCGGCGGAGACGATCTCGATCGAGTCGGCGAGGGACTCCATCGCGTCCCGGACGTCGTCCGACACCGTGAACCCGAGCTGCGAGGTGAACCGTGCGGCGCGCATCATCCGCAGGGGGTCGTCCCGGAACGAGGTCTCGGCCATCTGGGGCGTGCGGAGCCGCTCGGCGAGCAGGTCCTCGACACCGCCGTGCACGTCGACGAGCTCCCGCGCCGGCAGCCGGAGCGCCATCGCGTTCACCGTGAAGTCGCGACGGAGCAGGTCGTCCTCGATGGTGTCACCGAACGCCACCTCCGGCTTGCGGGTCTCGCCGTCGTAGACGTCGCTGCGGTAGGTCGTGATCTCGACCTGCTCGCCCTCGACCCTGGCCGCGATCGTGCCGAACTGGCGCCCGACGTCCCACGTCGCACCCGCGATGGGCTCGACGATCGCCAGGACCTGGTCGGGGAGGGCGTCCGTCGTGAAGTCCAGGTCGGTCACCGGGCGACCGAGGAAGGCGTCGCGGACCGGCCCGCCGACGAGCGCGAGTTCGTGCCCGGCGTCCGCGAAGGCGCGGGCGAGGACGGCGACGGGCGCGGTGGCGGCGAGTGCGTCGAGTCGTTCGACGGCCTGGGCTACGGACTGCATGACGTCCTCGATCATCCCAGATCGTCGCTGCCGGTTGTCCACCACCCTGGCGCGCACGCGAGGCTCTCATGGTCGCGCCTCATACACTCGTCCGAGGTCCGAACCGATCCCGGGCCATCTCGCATGCACATTCTCCGCACCTCGCTCGCCGCCGCCGCGTCCGCCCTGGTCGCCCTCGGCCTCGTCGTCACGCCCACCGCCGTGACCGCCGCACAGGCGACGACCGCCCCCACGGCGAAGACCCACCTGGCGCACCCGGCCGCCACCGACGCGGGCAAGGCGACGATCGAGATCGTCCCCGCCGACCGGGGCGTGCTGCAGCCCGACCAGGACCTCAGGCTCTCGCTGACGGTGACCAACGACACCGACTCCGACCTGCCGGCCGGCAGTGCGGAACTCGACATCTTCCGGCAGTACGCGGGCACGCGGGACGTGCTCAGCGACTGGCTCGCTGACACCAGCACGACCGGTTACCTCGGGGCCCCGATGGACTCCGTCGACGTCCCGGAGGTCCCCGCGCACCGCTCGGTCACCCTGGACGACGTCACGATCGTCTCCGGCAACGTCGCGCTCGGCGGGTACTCCTCCTTCGGCGCCAGGCGCATCGCGGCCGACTACACGGCGGGTTCCACGAGCGCCGTCGCCCGCTCGGCGATCACCTGGTACCCGGACTACGAACAGACCCCGGTCGGTGTCTCGGTCGCGATGCCGATCACGATGCCCGCGAACCCCGACGGCCTGATCTCCGGCAAGGACCTCGCGAGCGCCACCAGCGTCGACGGCACGCTCACCCAGCAGCTGAACGCCGCGCAGGACCACAACGTCGCGCTCGGCATCGACCCGAGGATCATCGCGTCGATCCGGATCCTCGGCGAGAACGCCCCGTCGTCCGCGACGGCGTGGCTGCAGCGACTCGAGCGGATGCGCAACGAGACCTTCGCGCTCTCCTACGCGGACGCCGACGTCACGGGCCTCCGTCAGGCGGGCTCCTCCGGCATCCTCGCCCCGATCTCGCTCGACCAGTCGATCGACCCCGACGACTTCCCCGGTGCCAGCACCCCGACCCCGACGCCGAGCGCGACGCCGGGCAGCACCGGGACCCCGACCCCGAGCGCCACCCCCGACTCGAACCCCACGAACGACCCCGCCGCCGGCGAAGCGGACGCCGGGACGACCCTGCCGACCACCGCATCCCTCCTCGACTTCCCGTACTCGATGTCGGCGATCTCGTGGCCGGCGGAGGGCACCGTCGCCACCGACGACATCGACGCGCTCGCGGACGCCGGCACCAAGTCGACGATCGTCTCGAGCGGGAACACCTCCGCCGGCGCGAACACGTCACTGAGCGCCTCCGAGAAGATCGGCGACGACCAGGTCCTCGTGTCCGACGGCGGTATGTCGAAGCTGCTCCGCGACGCCGCCACCGCGACCACGCAGCGCGAGTGGTCGAGTGCCATGAGCAAGCTCACCGCGACACTCGCCACCGTGTCACGCCAGGGCGGCACGAACGGACCGGTCCTGCTCACGCTCGGCCGCGACTGGCCGACGGACTCCAGCCGCCTGAGCCAGGCACTCGACGCCCTCGAGCGCACCGCGTGGGTCTCGCCCGCCGACCTGTCCACGGCCGCCGCGACGACTCCCGGGTCCCTGACGCTCACGAGTTCCCCGAACAGCGACGCCCGTCTGGACCAGCTCCGCCGGCTCGTGCAGTCCGAACGGAACCTCACCGACTTCGCGTCCGCGATCGAGAACCCCGCCGACCTGACCGCTCCGGCGCGACTCGAGACCCTCGCAGCGGCGTCCAACGCCTTCCGCGCGGACGACGAGGCGTTCACCAAGGCCGTCGACACCCGCGTGACGCAGTCCGCCAAGACGGTCTCCAGCGTCGGGATCCTCGACGGCAGCAGCATCACCCTGCTCGGCGACCGGTCGTCCCTGCCGATCTCCATCAGGAACCGTTCCGAGTTCCCGGTCACGGTGTTCCTCACCGTCCAGCCCTCGAACTCGTTCCTACGCATCGAGAAGAACGCGGTCAAGGTCACCGTGCAGCCGGACTCCTCCAGCCGCGTGACGTTCCCCGTCCAGTCCGTCGCCAACGGCAAGGTCGAGCTCACGATGTCGCTCACCAGCGCCACCGGCGTCCGCATCGCCGATCCCGCCACCGTCGAGATCAACGTGCAGGCGCAGTGGGAGACGTTCATCACGGCGGCAGCGGCCATCGCCGTCATCGCGATCTTCGGCCTGGGGATCTACCGCAACGTCCGTCGACGGCTGCGCCGACGCCGGAACGGGGAGCCGGAAGAGGTCGAGGAGGACCCGAACCGTCCGCTCGAGGTGCAGCCGCCGGCACCGGGGGAGACCCAGCCAGGAGGCCCGTCCGCCGCCACCGGGTCCGCTGCGGCCGTGCCCATGGCCGGTTCCACCGCCACGCTCACCGACCGCGACCCCGAGGAGCCGACCATCAGCGCCACCCAACCCCAGCCCGCCGTCGACGCCGAGCCCGTCGCGGAGCGGAGCCTCGGGCGGGCGAGCGCCATGCTCGCGGCGGGGACGATGGCGTCGCGCATCCTGGGGTTCGCGAAGACGTTCGTACTCGCCTACGCGATCGGGCAGAACGCCAGCACGTCCGCAAATGCCTTCGCGGTGGCGAACCAGCTCCCGAACAACATCTACGCGCTCATCGCCGGCGGCCTGCTGTCCGCGGTGCTCATCCCGCAGATCGTCCGGTCGATGAAGAACACCGCCGACGGCGGCCAGGGGTACGTCAACAAGATCGTGACGCTCGGCGGGTCGGTGTTCATCGTCATCACGATCGTCGCGACCGCACTCGCACCGCTCCTGGTGCGCTTCTACACGAGCGGCTCCGTCAACTCGGACCCCGCCGCCGTCGACCTCGCCGTCGCGTTCGCGTTCTGGTGCCTGCCGCAGATCCTGTTCTACGCGATGTACTCCCTGCTCGGCGAGGTGCTCAACGCGAAACAGTTCTTCGGGCCGTTCACCTGGGCGCCGCTGCTGAACAACGTCATCGCGATCGCCGGCCTGGTCGTCTTCATCGCCCTGTTCGGGCACGGCAACACGAACCCCGGCGAGTGGACACCGGTGAAGATCGCCGTGCTCGCCGGCAGTGCTTCGCTCGGCGTCTTCGCGCAGGCCGCGTTCCTCCCCCTCTTCTGGCGACGTGCCGGGATGACCTTCCGCCCGGACTTCCGCTGGCGCGGCGTCGGCCTCAAGGCGACCGGCACCGCGGCCGGCTGGCTCTTCGCGATGATCCTGGTCACGCAGGCGGCCGGTCTCGTGCAGTCGCAGGTGGCGTGGGCGGGTCAGGACGCCGGGCCGGGCAACGCGGTCCTCGGCAACGCGTGGCTCATCTTCATGCTCCCGCACTCGATCATCACCGTCTCCGTCGCCACGGCCTACTTCACCAGGATGACCCACGACGCCGAGCGGGGGGACCTCGCAGCAGTCCGTCGGAACCTGTCGCTCTCGTTGCGGATCATCGGGCTCTTCACGGTGTTCGCGACCGTGGCGCTCATCGTCGTCGCCGTGCCGTTCGGCCGGCTCTACGAGGGCACGTTCGACAGTGCGCTCCAGGTCGCTGCCGTCCTCATCGCGTACATGCCGGGGCTCGTGCTGTTCAGCATGCTGTTCGTGATCCAGCGCGTGTTCTGGGCGATGCACGACCACCGGACCCCGTTCCTCATGCAGCTCGTGCAGTCGGTGCTCTTCGTCATCGGAGCCCTCGCGGCGTCGACCCTGTCGACGTCGGTCATCGGCATCGGTGTCGCGGCCGCGACCACCATCGCGGGATCCGCACAGACGATCGTCGCGCTCGTGGTCGTCCGTCGCCGGCTCGGGAACATCGAGGGTCGGGTGATCACCCGTTCGCACGTCCAGTTCGTCATCGCCGCACTGATCGCCGGTGCTGCCGGTCTGGTGACGGCGAACTTCTTCGGAGCGTTCTCCGCCGATGGCTTCGCGATGTCGGACCGCACGGGCGCACTGATCACGATCGCGTTGACGGGCGCCGTGATGACAGCGGTGTACTTCGTCGCACTCGTCGTCGCGAAGAACGGCGAGATCCGCGGCGCCGTGGACATCCTGAAGGCCCGCCTGGGTCGCTGACCGTTCCCGGGTGCTGCGGAATGCCGCGCCGGTACCATGTGTTGACCCGGTCAGACGCAACGGAAGGGCATTCAGGCATGCGCCAGCTCATCATCATCGGTTCCGGCCCGGCCGGGTTCACCGCCGGCATCTACGCCGCGCGCGCCCAGCTCAAGCCACTCATCGTCGCCTCGAGCGTCGAGACGGGCGGGGAGCTCACGAAGACGACCGAGGTCGAGAACTTCCCGGGCTTCCCCGAGGGCATCCAGGGTCCCGACCTCATGATCAAGATGCAGGAACAGGCCGAGAAGTTCGGCGCAGAGGTCCTGTACGACGACGCCGTCTCCGTCGAGCTCACGGGCGACGTCAAGAAGGTCACCGTCGGCTCCGGCGAGACGTACGAGGCCCTCGCGGTCATCTACGCGACCGGCTCGGCGTACCGTCAGCTCGGCCTCGCCGACGAGGAGCGTCTGTCCGGTCACGGTGTCTCGTGGTGCGCGACCTGCGACGGCTTCTTCTTCCGACAGAAGAACATCGCCGTCGTCGGCGGTGGCGACTCCGCGATGGAAGAAGCGACGTTCCTGACGCGCTTCGCCGACAAGGTCACGGTCATCCACCGCAAGGACACCCTGCGCGCGTCGAAGATCATGCAGGACCGCGCGATGAACGACCCGAAGATCGAGTTCGCGTGGAACAAGGAGGTCGTCGGGATCACCGGTGCCTCCTCGGTCGAGGGCGTCACGCTGAAGGACACCGTCGACGGCACCGAGAGCGAGCTCGCGCTCGACGGCCTGTTCATCGCGATCGGCAACGACCCGCGCGTGCACCTCGTCCACAAGCAGCTCGAACTGGCGCCGGAGGGCACCATCGCCGTCGAGGGTCGCACCTCGAAGGCCGTGGGCGTCCCCGGGGTGTTCGTGGCCGGCGACGTGCTCGACCACACCTACCGGCAGGCCATCACCGCTGCCGGCTCGGGTGCCGTCGCAGCGCTCGACGCCGAGAAGTACCTCGCCGACCTCGGGGACTCGTTGACGGACCAGGCCGAGGGTGAGACCCCGGTCGAGCCCGTGACCGTCTCCGCCTAGGGAATTGCACGGCGGTCTCCGCCGTTCACCTCACTGACCGACCACTCCGAAGGAGTACACATGTCCAACGCCAAGGCAGTCACCGACGCCACCTTCTCGGACGAGGTCCTCAAGTCCGACAAGACGATCCTCGTCGACTTCTGGGCCGAGTGGTGTGGCCCGTGCCGCGCCGTCTCGCCGATCCTCGACCAGATCGCCGAGGAGCACGCCGGCAAGATCGAGATCGTCAAGCTCAACGTCGACGACAACCCCCAGTCGGCCATGAACTACCAGATCACGTCGATCCCGGCGATGAAGGTGTTCAAGGGCGGCGAGGTCGTGAAGACCGTCATCGGCGCCAAGCCGAAGCCGGCGCTCGAGGCGGACCTCGCGGAGTTCCTCGCGTAGGCACCCGCACACAGACCCGAACGCCCCGTCCTCCATTCCATCGGAGGGCGGGGCGTTCGCTTTGCCCCGGAAGAGCCACGGGACTCCGATCGGCCTGCGCCCGGGACCCCGGCTTTCCCGGTTGCATGTCGTACTGTGGCTGGAATGCCGAGTGAACGGAGAACTCGATGACGAACGGCAACAGTCTCGACCCCTGGTACGACTCCTACGCCCAGCGCACCGCCGGGCTGAGCGCATCCGAGGTACGAGCGCTGTTCGCCGTCGCGTCGAGGCCCGAGGTGGTCTCGCTCGCCGGCGGCATGCCGTTCGTCTCCGCGCTCCCGCGTGAGCTCGTCACGGGCTCCCTGGACCGCGTGATGGCCGAGGACGCCGCCATGGCCCTGCAGTACGGCGGTGGACAGGGCCTGCGCTCCCTGCGCGAGCACATCGTGGACATCATGTCGCTCGAGGGCATCCGCGCGAGCGCCGAGGACGTCGTGGTGACGACCGGCTCGCAGCACGCGCTCGACCTCGTCACGCGGTTGTTCATCGACCCGGGCGACGTCGTCCTCGCCGAGTCCCCGTCGTACGTCGGCGCGATCGGCGTGTTCCGCTCCTACCAGGCCGAGACGGTCCACGTGGCGACGGACGAGCACGGTCTCGTACCGGAGGCGCTCCGCGAGACGATCGCGAACCTCCGTGCAGCGGGCAAGCGGATGAAGTTCCTGTACACGATCCCGAACTTCCACAACCCCGCCGGCGTCACCATGAGCCGCGAGCGCCGCATCGAGGTGCTCGACATCTGCCGCTCGAACAACATCCTGGTCCTCGAGGACAACCCGTACGGACTCCTCTGGTTCGACGAGCCCGCGCCGCAGGCGATCCGGTCGATCGACGACGAGGGCGTGGTGTACCTCGGGTCGTTCTCGAAGACGCTCGCACCCGGCTTCCGCGTCGGCTGGGCCCTCGCGCCGCACGCGATCCGCGAGAAGCTCGTCCTCGCCAACGAATCAGCGGTCCTCGCGCCGAACTCCTTCGGCCAGTACGTCGTGAACGCCTACCTCGACGCAGCCGACTGGAAGGGCCAGGTCGACACCTTCCGCGGCATCTACACGGAGCGCCGCGACGCGATGTTCTCCGCGCTGGGGGAGTTCCTCCCGGACCTGACGTGGACGAAGCCGAACGGTGGGTTCTTCGTCTGGCTGACCCTGCCGGAATCGCTCGACTCCAAGGCGATGCTGCCGCGTGCCGTCAAGGAGCTCGTGGCCTACACGCCCGGTACCGCGTTCTACGCGGACGGTCGGGGTCAGCAGCACATCCGTCTGTCGTTCTGCTACCCGACAGCCGAGCAGATCCGCGTCGGCGTGAAGCGGCTCGCGAACGTCGTCAACGACGAGCTCGAACTCATCGAGACGTTCGGGCCCGCGACGCGTCCGAACACCGTGGTGCGTCAGGGCTCCTCGGTGAGCGCTCCGCCGCCCAACATCTCCTGATCAGCACTTTTCACGCGCTTCACGCAGTACCCGGAGGTCCCCTCGCATGGCCGAGCTCACCCGTCGCCACGTCGTCGTCGTCGCTGGGGGCATCTCGCACGAGCGTGATGTCTCCCTGCGGTCGGGCCGTCGGGTCGCTGACTCGCTGACGGGGTACGGCTGGCAGGTCGACCTCCGGGACGCTGACGCGTCCCTGCTGCCGGCCCTCACCGAATCCCGCCCGGACGTCGTGTGGCCGGCCCTGCACGGCGCGTCCGGCGAGGACGGTGCGCTCCGCGGCATCCTGGAGGCCCTGGACATTCCGTTCGTCGGCTCACGTTCCACGTCGGCCCGGCTGGCATGGGACAAGCCCACGGCGTCCGCGTTGGTCGCCAGGACCGGCGTGCACACCCCGCGCTCGGTGACGCTGTCCCACGACGTCTTCCGCGAGCTCGGTGCTGTCGGGGTCCTCGAGAGCATCGCGGCAGAGCATCCGGTCCCGCTCGCGGTGAAGCCGGCACGGGGCGGGAGCGCGCAGGGCGTCACGCTCGTCGAGGACACGAACGACCTCCCGCGAGCGATGGTGACCGCGTACACGTACTGCGACGACGTCGTCGTGGAGCAGCTCATCCGTGGCACCGAGGTGGCCGTGGGGATCATCGACACGGGCGACGGTCCCGTCGCCCTGGCTCCGGTCGAGATCGTGCCCAGGAACGGCTTCTACGGCTTCGAGGCGCGCTACAACGCAGGGGAGACGACGTTCTACACCCCGGCCCGTCTCTCGGACGAGCACGCGGCGGCAGCAGCGTCGGCGGCCGTCGCTGCCCACGGTGCGCTCGGTCTCCGGCACATCTCCCGCGTCGACCTGATCATCGACGGCGCGGGGACTCCCTGGTTCCTGGAGGCGAACGTGCTCCCGGGTCTCACCGAGACTTCCCTGGTGCCGCAGGCACTGTCCGCGTCGGGGTTCGACCTCGGGTGGACCTACGCCGAACTCGCCGAGCAGGCGATGCGCGACCACAATTCGTAATCGCGAATGCCCCGGGCGAGCGGTCTGCGCATGCGCGTTCCACGTGGAACGTCCATCGCGGCCGCGGTGATCGGCGCCGCGCTCGGGGCAGTCGTCTGGTCCGAGTGGGTGCACGCCCGTGCGTCCACTCGTCGTCTCGGCACCGCCCGGATCGAGCGGAACGGCCACGGCGTCGTCGTGGTGCTCGGGTTCGCAGACCCGGGGCCCACCGCGAACAGCATCAACCGATGGCGCGCTCGGATGGCCGTTCGGTCGGCCGTACCGGGAACCTCGACGATCATCACCAGTGGGGGATCGGTCCGTGGATCCGTTGCCGAAGGGACCCTCCTCGCCCGGTACATCCGCTCCGAGCTCGGCTGGGA
The DNA here is from genome assembly GCF_044746705.1 of Curtobacterium sp. NPDC090217. Classification (NCBI taxonomy): domain Bacteria; kingdom Bacillati; phylum Actinomycetota; class Actinomycetes; order Micrococcales; family Microbacteriaceae; genus Curtobacterium; species Curtobacterium sp. NPDC090217. Next base: position 640,011 of record NZ_JBIVCR010000001.1, read on the forward strand.
CGGCCCGTTGATCGAGGAGACGGCGAGTACCAGCACCTGGGAGAACGTCCGCAATGTGATCCCCGATCTCGAGTCCGCGGACTGGATCGTCTTCGCGTCGAACGCGCTGCACGCCGAGAAGGCGCGCGAGTACCTGCGGCGTCAGCGCCCCGACCTCGCTGCGCGCCTCGTGCGCGGCCGGGAACACCGCTTCGGGGAGATGTCCCACGTGAAGCCGTTGTTCGCCGTGGTGGGGCTCCTGAAGCTGCGCGCGCTGCGCTGACGGACCGCCGAGTGTTCCACGTGGAACACTCGCGCTGCTGTCGGCAGCGCTGCTCTCAGCAGCATGCCGTGCGCGCGGTCCCGCACGGGGAGACGCTGAGCACATGGCTGATTCACCCTCCATCCCGATGTTCGACACGCATGCACGTCGAGAACTGCTCGAGCGACGGGTCCTCGTGCTCGACGGGGCACTCGACGACGACAACGGCACGCTCCTCATGACGCAGTTGCTCACGCTGAGCGCTGACGACCCCAACACAGACATCCAGCTCTGGATCCATTCGCCCGGCGGCTCCGTTCCCGCCATGCTCGCGATCCGCGACCTCATGCGGGCAATCCCGAACGACGTGAGCACGCTCGTCCTCGGCATGGCGTGCAGTGCCGGACAGTTCCTGCTCTCCGCCGGGACGCCGGGGAAGCGCCGCGCCTTTCGACACTCCCGCGTCCTGATGCACCAGGGGTCAGCGGGCATCGGCGGCTCGGCCGTGGACATCGAGCTGCAAGCAGACGCCCTGCGTTCCACCCGCGACACCGTGCTCGGACTCATCGCGAGCGACACCGGGCAGCCACTCGAGCGCGTCTTCGAGGACTCGCTCCACGACCACTGGTACTCCGCCCAGGAAGCACTGGACTACGGGTTCGTCGACGTCATCCTCACGAGCGCCGAGGACATCGTTCCCACGCCGCGGGCCGGACGATCGCGGACGGGCTTCGTCGGTAGCGGCGTCGACGGTGTGGGACTGGAGGTGGCGCGATGAGCAGCTACACGATCCCCAACGTCGTCGCCCGTGATGCGCGCGGCGAACGCATCATGGATGTCTACTCCCACCTGCTCACCGAGCGCATCGTCTACCTCGGTACCGCGATCGACGCCGGGGTCGCGAACACCCTCATCGCGCAGCTGCTGTACCTGGAGTCCGACAACCCGGACGCGGACGTCCAGCTCTACGTCAACTGCGACGGGGGAGACCCCAGCGCGATGCTCGGCATCTACGAAACGATGCGCTTCATCAAGCCGGACGTCGCGACGACGTGCGTCGGCCAAGCCGTGGGGGTCGGAGCTGCGCTCCTCGCTGCCGGCGCTGCAGGCAAGCGTGCGGCCTTGCCACATGCCCGAGTAGTCCTCCATCAGCCGGCGTCACAGGGGCGGGGGACGATCCCGGACCTCATCCTGCAGGCAGACGAGCTCGTGCGCATCCGGAGCGACATGGAAGGGATCGTGGCGGAGCACTCCGGGCAGACGGCCGCACGCCTCCGCGCCGACACGGATCACGACCGCGTGTTCTCGGCCATCCAGGCCCGTGAGTACGGACTGATCGACCACGTCCTCGCGGCGCGCTGAGGTCAGGCCGCCAGCGCGAACTCCGTCCGGACCTGCGCGCCGGCGCTGGAGTCGTTGTTCACGCGCGCTCTGAGTCCTTCGGCGACAGCACTGGTGAGGTCGAGGAGCGAGGTGTCCAGCGCACCAGCCACCGCGGCGATCATCTCGCTCGACGGCTCCTTGCGTCCGCGTTCTATCTCCGACAGGTATTGCGGTGACACTCCCGCGCGCCGGGCGACGTCGTTGATGGTGGCGGCTCGATCACGCCGGAGGTCGCGGAGTCGTGCACCCACCACGTGTCGCCACAGGGGCTCGGTGGAATCAGTGTCGGACATCGGCGTCTCCTCCCGTCGGCTGCAGGTCCAGCTTGGCCGATCGACGCCGACCTCGATGTTCCACGTGGAACGCCCACAGCGAACAGGGACGGCGGCGTGGCTCAAGGCGCGCTCCGCCACTGCAGGCGCCTTATAGGCCCGTCACACGAAAAGCCCTCCGTTGGGCGCGCAGACGGCCACACAAGGCCGTTCAGCACAGCTCCCCGATCCCTGTGGGTGCTCCGTTCCACGTGGAACATGCTCCCATCGAGCGTGCCCGTCAGCCGTTGACGTCCTCAGCACCCAGCTCGCCGAGGATGCGGTTCAGGTCCGCGGCGTTGGCGAAGTCGATCGTCACGCGACCCTTACGGGCGCCGACGGCGATCCGGACGCGGGTGTTCAAGCGATCACCCAGGCGCTCGGCGACGTCCGCGAAGTGCGCGTCCCGCTTGCTCGGCTGCGTCGGCGTCTTCTTCGGGTTGCCCTGCGCCAGTTGCTGCGCCGCGGCCTCAGCCTGGCGAACGGAGAGGTCCTCGTTCACGATCTTCTCGGCGAGGTACTCCATCGCCTCGGCATCCGGCGCCGCCAAGATCGCTCGAGCGTGTCCGGCGGACAGCACGCCAGCCGCGACACGGCGCTGCACGGGGGAGGGGAGCCGAAGCAGACGGATCGTGTTCGTGATCTGCGGGCGCGATCGACCGATGCGCTGCGCGAGTTGCTCCTGCGTGATCCCGAAGTCCGCGAGGAGCTGCTGGTAGGCGGACGCCTCTTCGAGCGGGTTGAGGTTCGCGCGGTGGAGGTTCTCGAGCAGCGCGTCCCGGAGCATCGCGTCGTCCGGGGTGTCCTTGACGATCGCCGGGATCGTCGCGAGACCGAGCTCCTTCGTCGCACGCAGCCGGCGCTCGCCCATGATCAGCTCGTACTGCGGCTGCGTCCCGGTGGCGCCTGCGAGTGGTCGGACCACGATGGGCTGCAGCACGCCGATCTCGCGGATGGAGTGCACGAGCTCCTGGAGTTCCTCTTCGCGGAACTCCAGACGGGGCTGCTGCGCGTTCGGAACGATGTCGAGCGGGTTGAGGTTCGCAAGACGAGCACCGGGGACCGCGACGAGATCCTCCGCAGTGCCACCGTCGACGGCCGGCGCCGACGAGGGCGATCCACCGGTCGGGAAGAAGACGTCGACCGGGCGTTCCTGCTGGTCAGCCGCCGTGGGGATGAGTGCGCCGATTCCCCGGCCCAGTCCGGTCCGCTTGGGTGCCATCAGTGCTTCGCTCCTCGTGCTGCGATCTCGGCGGCCGCCTCCAGGTAGGAGAGCGAACCAGTGGAGTTGACGTCGTACGCCACGACGCTCTGACCGTAGCTCGGCGCCTCGCTCACGCGTACTGACCGGGGGATCATCGCCTTGAGCACCTGGTCGCCGAAGTGCTCGCGAACGTCCGCGGCCACCTGGTTCGCGAGGTTCGTGCGGCTGTCGTACATCGTGAGCAGGATCGTCGACACCCGCAAGTTCGGGTTCAGGTGACGCTCGATGAGCTCGATGTTCCGGAGCAACTGGCTCAGCCCTTCGAGCGCGTAGTACTCGCACTGGATGGGGATCAAGACCTCTTGCGCCGCGACGAACGCGTTGATCGTCAGCAGGCCGAGGGACGGCGGGCAGTCGATGAAGACGTAGTGGTACGGCTCGTCCAGCGACGAGAGGTACTGATCGAGGGCTGTCCGGAGCCGCTGCTCGCGCGCCACGAGCGACACGAGCTCGATCTCCGCACCGGCCAGGTGAATCGTCGCGGGGACACACCAGAGCGTCTCGGACTCGGGGGAGCGCTGCACCGTGTCCGCGATGGGAGCCTCGTCGACGATCACGTCGTAGATGCTCGCGACCTCCGCCTGGTGGTTCACACCGAGCGCCGTCGATGCATTGCCCTGCGGATCGAGGTCGATCACGAGCACTCGCGCACCACCGTGAGCCAGGGCGGCCGCCAAATTCACGGTCGTCGTGGTCTTCCCGACGCCGCCCTTCTGGTTCGAGACCGTCATGATGCGGGTCTTGTCCGGCAGCGGGAACTGCTCTGTGGCGATGGCTCGCCGGCGCCGGTTCAGATCAGCGATCTCACGCGCGAGCGGCGTCGACGCGTCGTAGTCGGTCGATGAACTCAACGAGTGCCTCTTCCCCGGTTCGATGTTTCACGTGGAACGCGGGGCGCTGCGCCCGATCCACGAACGATCTCAGCGCCGCACGGCGTCAGTCAACTGTAGCCCGGAACACCCGCGTGGTCTCCTCGACCACACCGACTCCGAGTTCGAGTACCTCGACATCCGAGAGACGTTTCCGCAGGATGACCTTGCGTGCCGCGATTACCTCGTCATCGACCCGCGCGCCCTTCATCAGGATCAGCTGCCCACCGGACCGGACGAGCGGCACCGTGATCGGGATCAGCTTCGAGAGAGCGCTGACGGCACGCGCCGTGACCTGGTCGAGCACCAGGTCGTCCGACACGTCCTCTGCACGCGCGCGCAGCACCGTCACGTTGTCGAGGCCGAGCCGATCTGCCTCGGACTGCAACCAGTCCACCCGACGCTCCATCGGTTCGATGAGCGTCATGGACACGTCAGGACGGGCGATCGCGAGCACGAGACCCGGCAACCCGGCACCGGAGCCGACGTCGCCAACGCGACCATCAGCCTCCAGGAGCGGTGCCAACAAGGCAGAGTTGAGGATGTGTCGCGTCCACAGCCGTGGGAGCTCCAGCGGGCCGATGAGGCCCAGCTCCTCGCCCCGCCGGGCGAGCTCGTTCGTGAACGACCGAGCCGCCTCGAGCCGGTCACCGAACAGCGTCGCGGCGCCCGCCGGTTCTGCTTCGAGGACCGGGGCGTCCGTCATCGGGTGATGACCGTGTGACGGTCGCGGCCCTCGCCCTCGGACTCCGAACGGAAGCCCTTCTCGGCGACGAGGTCGTGGACGAGCTTGCGCTCGTAGGACGACATCGGGGGGAGTGCAGCGGATGCCGAGCCGGCTTCGATGCGCTCGACCGCGGTGTCGACGAGTCGCTGGAGCTCCGACGCGCGGGCGTCACGCGAACCGCCGACGTCGAGGATGAGACGGCTGAACTCGCCGGTCTCCGCCTGCACGGCGATGCGCGTGAGCTCCTGGAGCGCCGACACCGTGTCCGGCTTCGCGAGGACGCGCAGCGCGTTGCCCTCGTCGGTCACCGAGAGGTAGACGCGCCCAGCGCGCTCCTCGATCTCGATGTCACCGTCGAGGTCGCAGATGTCGAGGAGTTCCTCGATGTAGTCGGCGGCGATGTCCGCCTCGTCGCGGGTGTCGTCGTCGACCTCGGTGGGCTCGACGGTGGCGGCGATGTCCTGCTCGGTCACTTACTTCTTCCCGTTCTTCTTCGAGCGCTGCTTGCCGACCGGCTGCTGACGCTGGGTCGTGACGCGCACGGCCTCGATCTCCGCCGCACCCGCGCCGGCACCGGCCTCGGCCAGGACGCCTGCGGGGGTCCCGCGACGCTGGGCCTTCTTCGCCAGGCGGGCTTCACGGGCGAGGGCCGCCTCGGAGCCGGGCGTCGGCATGCTGCGGATGACGAAGTACTGCTGCGCCATCGTCCAGATGTTGGAGGCGAGCCAGTAGAACATGACGCCGAGGGGGAACGAGAGACCCGAGATCACGAAGATCAGGGGGAGCACGTACAGCATCATCTTCTGCTGGCGGTACATCGGAGACTCCTTGGTCTCCGGGGACATGTTCTTCGCGACGAGCTGCAGCTGCGTGACGAACTGCGATGCCGTCATCACGACGATCATGAAGCCCGCGATGACCCGGACTTCCCAGCCGGACGCGTTCGTGAAGGTCTCGTGCAGCGGAGCACCGAAGAGCGAGGCGTTGCCGAACGACGCGGCGAGGTCGTTCGTCAGCAGGCCGATGCCCGTCTTGTTGATCTGCGCTTCGTGCAGCACGGAGTACAGCGAGAAGAAGATCGGCATCTGCAGCAGCAGGGGCAGGCAGGAGCTCAGCGGGTTCGTCCCGGTCTCCTTGTAGAGCGCCATGGTCTCGCGGCTCATAGCCTCACGCGAGAACTGGTCTTTCTTGCCCTTGTACTTGTCCTGGATCTTCTTGAGCTGCGGCGCGACCTCGAGCATCCGGCGCTGCGACTTGATCTGCCGCACGAAGATCGGGATGAGCGCGGCGCGGACCACGAAGGTCAGGAAGATGATCGACAGCACCCAGGTGATGCCGGCGCCCGGGTCCATGCCGAGGGACTCGAAGACCCAGTGGAAGCCGACCAGGATGGCGGAGACCACCCACTTGAGCGGCCAGAGGATCGTACCGATGAGGTCCATGAGGACGGTCACGCCTTTCGAGTGCGCTGGGGGAGCAGCACCGGGCGGACCATGCCGACCGAGGACTGCGATTGCTGCTGGACCGGAGCGAGCACGAAGCCGAACCGGTTCACGATGAAGGGCTTGCGCCGCTCGGGGACGTCGTCGATGCCGCCGGCGGCCCAGGGGTTGCACCGGCCGATCCGCCACGCGCCCATCGTGGTCCCGCGGACGACGCCGTACTGCTGGATCGCCTCCAGCGCGTAGCGGGAGCACGAGGGGTGGTACCGGCAGACGTTGCCGTAGAGCGGGGAGATCACGGCACGGTAGGCGCGGAGCACGACGACGCAGGCGTTGCGAGGGAGCAACGCTGCCACCCACAGGGCCCGCATCAGGAGCGTCCGGTTCATGCTGCCTTCTCCACACCGCGCGCGAACGATCGCGAGACGTCTTCGAGCAGGGTAGGCCATCCGGCCTGCGCAGCGGCTGGCAGTGCGCGCACCACCACGTCGTGCCCGACGGGCACCGACCCGAGCAGCTCGTGCGCGATCGCCTTGAGCCGACGGCGGACGAGGTTGCGGGTCACCGCGTTCCCGACCGTCTTCGCGACGATGAAGCCGAACCGTGTGGGCGCCGACGTGTCCGACGTGCGACGGACCACCGAGACGACGACGTTCGCCGTGGCGCTCCTGCGACCACGACGCACGGTGTTCCGGTAGTCGTCCCCACGGACGATGCGGTTCCCACGGGCCAGCACGACGTCACCGACCGATCGCTGAGCACACCGAAGCGCCGCCCGGTCGGACACGGGGTCCGACCGACGCGGCGCGGGGTGCAGCTGCGACCAGGTTCGTCTTACGCGCTGAGCTCGGTGCGGCCCTTGGCACGGCGTGCGGCCAGGATGGCGCGGCCGGCGCGGGTGCGCATACGGAGACGGAAGCCGTGCTTCTTGGCGCGGCGACGGTTGTTCGGCTGGAAGGTGCGCTTGCTCATGATCTTCTCCACACGGCTGCTCGAGGCGAGCCGTCACGAATACGTTGGTTGACGCAGGTGGGCGCGACCAAGGGGGCCGCAGTCAACTGGTTAACGGTACGTGACAGCGGCGAGGAGGTCAAACGCCGATCACCCCGTCCAGGACGACTGCCAGGACGGAGCCCGTTGTCCACATTGGGGACAACTTCCGTTCGGTGCGACCCGCCTCGGTCCTTTACAGTGGTCGGAACGATCCGCCCGCAGGCCCGGTACGACGGGGGAGCACTCCGACCTCGCGGCCCAGGGCGATCGTGGACAACACTGTGGACAACCCTGTGGGAAGCCCGCGGCACGACGGCGTCGACGAAGCCACCCGAAGCCACGGACGACTCGCCGGGAACCGACCGCCGCCGCGCCCGCCCGTGCGCCCTGGCACGTCCGCAGCACCGACCACACGAGACCCCTGGAGACGAGCGCGACATGACGATGCCGGCCGACCCCGTCGAGGACCTCTGGTCGTCGGTCCTCGGACTCCTCGCGGAGGACGACCGGATCACCCCGCAGCTGCACGGCTTCCTCAACCTCGTCGAGCCGAAGGGCGTCCTCGCCGGCACCCTCTACCTCGAGGTCCCGAACGACCTCACCCGCGGCATGCTCGAGCAGCGCATCCGGGTCCCCATCACCGAGGCGGTCTCGCGCATCGGCGACGACACCGTGGCGAACTTCGCGATCACCGTGAACCCGGACATGGCCTCGGAACCCCGCGTCGAGCCGACCGTGCCGACCTACGCCGAACCGGTCGCCGCCGACCAGGTCGTCGAGCAGAGCGCGGCGCCCCGCCAGTACATCGAGGCGCCGTTCGTCCCGAGCCAGATCGACGCACCGGGAACGAGCGGTCGCCCCGAGTCGCGGCTGAACCCGAAGTACAACTTCGACAACTTCGTCATCGGCGCCTCGAACCGGTTCGCCCACGCCGCCGCAGTCGCCGTGGCGGAAGCGCCGGCGAAGGCCTACAACCCGCTCTTCATCTACGGCGACTCCGGCCTCGGCAAGACACACCTGCTGCACGCGATCGGCCACTACGCCGAGAGCCTCTACCCGGGGATCCGGGTGCGGTACGTGTCGAGCGAGGAGTTCACCAACGACTTCATCAACTCGATCGCGAACAACCGCTCGAACCAGTTCCAGCAGCGGTACCGCGACATCGACATCCTCCTGATCGACGACATCCAGTTCCTCCAGGGCAAGGACTCGACGCAGGAAGCCTTCTTCCACACGTTCAACACGCTGCACGACCACAACAAGCAGGTCGTCATCACGTCCGACGTCGCGCCGAAGCACCTCACCGGCTTCGAGGACCGGATGCGCAGCCGGTTCGAGTGGGGCCTGATCACCGACGTGCAGGCGCCGGACCTCGAGACCCGCATCGCGATCCTCCGCAAGAAGGCGCAGTCCGACCACCTGCAGGTGCCGGACGACATCCTCGAGTTCATGGCGTCGAAGGTGTCGAGCAACATCCGTGAGCTCGAGGGGACGCTCATCCGCGTCACCGCCTTCGCGAGCCTGAACCGGACGGCCGTCGACATGGCGCTCGTGCAGACGGTCCTGAAGGACCTGATCACGCTCGACGAAGACAACGTCATCGCGCCGACGGACATCATCAACCACACCGCGGAGTACTTCAAGCTCTCGGTCGACGACCTCTACGGGTCGTCCCGCTCGCAGGCGATCGCCACCGCACGACAGATCGCGATGTACCTCTGCCGGGAGCTGACGAGCCTGTCGCTGCCGAAGATCGGGCAGCTGTTCGGCAACCGGGACCACACGACGGTCATGTACGCGAACAAGAAGATCGCGGAGCTCATGAAGGAGCGCCGGTCCATCTACAACCAGGTCACCGAGCTGACCAGCCGCATCAAGCAGGACCGCCGGTACCGCTGAAACGGCTGACCGAGGCAGTACCAACGCGCATCAAGCAGGACCGCCGGTACCGCTGAGCGCATCGCTCGCGACCGCCGGAACATCTGTTCACACCGACGGGAGGCCCGCCTCGGCTTCCTGAGATCGGCGGGCGTCGGCGCACGTCCACCATCTGAGACGGTTCCATGCGGCGGAGTTCTCACAGTGTGGAAAGCCTGTGGATAACTGTGGATGACACGCCGGATGGTTGTTCACAGTGGATGGGGCATCTGTGGAGACTGGGGATGGAAGTGGATAGATGAGATTCATTCATCCCGTTAACGCTCACACCCCACCCACAAGTCACACGGTTGTAGTTCCCTGTCGCTGACAGGCATGCACAGAGTTATCCACAGTGTGCACAGGCGTTAACACTCTTATTCCTGCTTAACGATCGGGATCCCTGGGCCAACCTTGTGGACGGCGGGATGACAAGAAATCCGGGTCCCGCTGGGCTGTGCCACAATGGGGCGGCCGGACAGTCCAACGATCGACAGGGGTCCCAGCTGTGAAGTTCGAGGTCAACCGGGACGTCTTCTCCGAAGCCGTCTCATTCGCGGTGAAGCTCCTCCCACAGCGCACGACCCTCCCGATCCTGTCGGGTGTCCTCATCCACGCCGAGGGCGATCGACTGACGCTCTCGTCGTTCGACTACGAGGTCTCGGCGCAGACGTCCATCTCGGCGCAGATCGACGACGCGGGCACGGTCCTCGTCTCGGGTCGCCTGCTCAACGACATCGCGAGCCGCCTGCCGAACGCACCCGTCACGTTCTCCACGGACGAGTCACGGATCACGGTGACCTGCGGATCCGCGCACTTCACGCTGCTGAGCATGCCGGTGGAGGAGTACCCGACCCTCCCCGAGGTCGGCGCCCAGACCGGTGTGATCCCGGGGGACGCGTTCTCGGAAGCCGTCTCCCAGGTCGCCGTCGCCGCCAGCCGCGACGACGTCACCCCCGTCATCACCGGCGTCCAGCTCGAGGTCGGCGACAACGACCTCTCCCTCATCGCCACGGACCGCTACCGCGTCGCGGTCCGCACCATCCAGTGGGACTCGGGCCGCGCCGGTGCTGCTCCCGGAACGACGGAGCCGATGCACGCGCTCGTCCCTGCGCGCACCCTGCAGGAAGTGGGCCGCACGTTCGGCTCCGCGTCGACGGTGTCGGTCTCGATCAGCGGCACCTCGGACCGTGAGCTCATCGCGTTCCACGCCGACGACAAGACGGTGACGTCCCTGCTCATCAAGGGCAACTACCCGCCGGTCCGCCGGCTCTTCCCCGAGACCGTCCAGGACCACGCCGTGATCAACACGGCGGAGCTGGTCGAAGCGGTCCGACGGGTCTCCCTCGTCCTGGAGCGCGAAGCAGCGCTCCGGTTCTCCTTCACGGTCGACGGGCTCACGCTCGAGGCGATCGGTTCCGAACAAGCGCAGGCATCAGAGTCGATCGATGCGTTGCTGACCGGTGAGGAAACGGTGGTCTCGTTGAAGCCCGCCTTCCTCCTGGACGGGTTGAACGCGGTGCACTCCGAGTTCGTCCGCATCTCCTTCACCAAGACGGAGAACCCCAACAAGCCGGGCCCGGTGCTCATCACCGGCCAGTCCTCCCGCGAGGAACCGGCGACGGACGGATACCGGTACCTGCTGCAGCCCAATCTCCTGCTGCGGTAAGCGCAACAGCCGAACACTGCGCTGACGCGCCACCCCTGCATCAGCGCGACGACGAACAGAAGAGGAAATCATGCACATCGGTCTTGTCGGCCTCGGTCGCATGGGCAACAACATGCGTGCCCGTCTCCGCAACGCAGGCATCGAGGTCACCGGGTACGACGCGAACCCCGCCGTCTCCGATGTCGCCAGCCTCGCCGAACTCGCAACCGCGCTCCCCGAGGGCAAGAAGCTCGTCTGGGTCATGGTCCCGCACGGCAAGATCACCGACGACGTGATCACCGAGCTCGCCGGGGTCCTCGGCGAGGGCGACCTCGTCATCGACGGCGGCAACTCGAAGTGGCTCGACGACACCAAGCACGCCGAGCAGCTCGCGGCGAACGGCATCCGCTACATGGACGCCGGCGTCTCCGGTGGCGTCTGGGGCAAGGACAACGGCTACGGCCTGATGGTCGGCGGCGACGCCGCTGACGTCGAGTTCGCGATGCCGGTCTTCGACGCGCTCCGCCCCGAGGGCCCGCGCGAAGAGGGCTTCTCGCACGCCGGTGCCGTCGGCGCCGGGCACTACGCCAAGATGGTCCACAACGGCATCGAGTACGCGATCATGCAGGCCTACGGCGAGGGCTACGAGCTCCTCGAGGCGAAGGACATCATCACCGATGTCCCCGCCGTCTTCGCCGGATGGCAGCGCGGCACCGTCGTGCGCTCCTGGCTGCTCGACCTGCTCGTCCTCGCGATCAACGAGGACCCGAAGCTCGCCGAGCTCGAGGGCTACGTCGACGACTCGGGTGAGGGTCGTTGGACCCTCGAAGAGGCGATCGAGCTCGCGGTCCCGATGCCCGCGCTCTCCGCGGCCATGTTCGCGCGCTTCGTCTCGCGTCAGGGCAGCGAGTCCCCGACGATGAAGGCCGTCGCGGCGCTCCGCAACCAGTTCGGCGGCCACGCCGTCAAGAAGTCCTAGGACTTCCCGGGGAAACCCGGCAACGGCCCGCGTGCACGTCGACCATCTCCAACTGACCGACTTCCGGAACTACCGGGAGGCGGACGTCGACCTCGCACGCGGGCCGAACCTCTTCGTCGGGAGGAACGGCCAGGGCAAGACGAACCTCGTCGAGTCCATCGCCTACCTCTCCACCCTCGGCTCGCACCGCGTCCCCACCGACGCGGCACTCGTCCGGCAGGGCTGTGACGCCGCGATCGTCCGCGCACGGCTCGCCCACGAGGAACGCAGCATCCTCGCCGAGGTGCAGATCAACCGCTCCGGGTCGAACCGGGCGCAGATCAACCGGGCGCCGATCAAGCCCCGCGAGCTCCCGCGGTACTGCACGAGCGTCCTCTTCGCACCGGAGGACCTGGCACTCGTCCGCGGCGAACCGTCCGGTCGACGCCGCATGCTCGACGAGCTCCTGGTGCAGATCGCACCGCGGATGCAGGGCGTCCTCGCCGACTACGACCGGACGCTCCGGCAGCGGAACACCCTGCTGAAGTCCGCCAGGGCGACCGGTGCGAAGTCGGGATCGCTCGCGACGCTCGACGTCTGGGACGAGCGGCTCGTGGCGTTCGGCTCCGAGATCATCGCCGCGCGCGACCACCTCACGCGCCGGCTCGCACCGTTCGTGGCGGAGGCCTACGCGACCGTCGCCGGTGAGCGGCACGAGGCGTCGATCACCGGTGTCCTGTCGGTCCGCGGCGGTGATCCGGAAGACGCAGCAGCGACCGATCCGGTGCTCGGGACACCGGACGAGCCGGTTACCGTGCCGGCCGCCGCGGAGGCGTTCCGGGGTGCGCTCGAACGCCGTCGCCGCGACGAGCTCGACCGGGGTCTGACGCTCGCCGGCCCGCATCGCGACGACGTACTCTTCCAGCTCAACGGGTTACCGGCCCGTGGATACGCGAGCCACGGGGAATCGTGGTCGTTCGCCCTCGCGATCCAGCTCGCGAGTGCATCGATCCTCCGCGCCGAGTCGACACTCGGCGACCCGATCATCATCCTCGACGACGTGTTCGCGGAGCTCGACGAGTCGCGACGCGAACGCCTCGGCAACGCGGTGGCAGACTACGAGCAGGTCCTCATCACCGCCGCGGTGTTCGGCGACGTGCCCCAGCAGCTGGCGGCGCACACGGTCCGGATCGAGCACGGCACCATCGTGACCGACGAGGCGGACCCGACCCGAGCCTCCAGTCCGGCCGAGCCGGACGTGGCGGAAGCAGGCAACTGATGCCTCGCCCCTGGAAGCCGACCGAACCCAGCCGGGTCTACATGCACTTCAAGCAGGTCTTCGGCGATCCGTCCAAGCGCGGCATCGACGCACGCCGCCGGCGGGCGAAGGAGTTCGAGTCCGACACGGTGCCCTACGGCCGCGGCCGGGAACCGAAGGGCCTCGGCGACATCGTCGGATCCCTCGCCGCCGAACTCGGCTGGACCGAGCCCCTCGCCCGCTCGGAGCTCTTCACTGACTGGCCGAGCGTCGTCGGCGATGAGCTCGCCAAGCACTCCCGACCGGTGACGATCGAGGACGGCGCCCTCGTCATCCGATGCGACTCGACGGCATGGGCGACGCAGCTCCGACTGATGCGCGCGAGCGTCACGACGACCATCGCGGAACGGCACCCGCAGGCGGGGGTGGAATCGATCCGGGTTTCCGGGCCGGACGCCCCCACCTGGAAACGCGGCCCCAGGACGGTCCAGGGGCGCGGTCCTCGCGACACCTACGGTTGAGCAGACGAAATCATCCTCTGGTCGCGAAATCGGCCGTCAAACGGCCGATTTCGCCCTCGAAAGAGGGGCTGCTGGGATAGACTGGGCGGTGCAGTGCGTGGGTGTTCCGCGCGCAGGCAAGGAGCACTCTCGACATGACATCAGAATCTGAAGACGACCGCCAGACCTCTCCCGAACCGTCGTACGGCGCAGACCAGATTCAGGTGCTCGAGGGGCTCGAGGCCGTCCGCAAGCGCCCCGGCATGTACATCGGCTCGACGGGCCCTCGTGGTCTCCACCACCTGGTGCAGGAGATCGTCGACAACTCCGTCGACGAAGCCCTCGCCGGCTACTGCGACACCATCGACGTGACCATCCGCGAAGACGGCGGCGTCCGCGTGGTCGACAACGGCCGAGGCATCCCGGTCGACGTCCACGCGGCAGAGGGCGTCTCGACGCTCCAGGTCGTGCTCACCGTCCTGCACGCCGGCGGCAAGTTCGGTGGCGGCGGGTACGCGGTCTCCGGTGGTCTGCACGGTGTCGGTTCCTCCGTCGTGAACGCGCTCAGCTCCGAGCTCGACGTCGAGGTCCGCCGTCAGGGACACGTCTACCGGCAGAGCTACACCGACGGCGTCCCGGTGGCCCCCGTGTCCGAGGACGAAGCCACCGACGAGACCGGCACCACGATCACGTTCTGGCCGAACGCCGAGATCTTCGAGACCGTCGTCTTCGACTACGAGACGCTCCGCGCGCGCTTCCAGCAGATGGCGTTCCTCAACAAGGGGCTCCGGATCAACCTCAAGGACGAGCGCACCCCGGACGAGGGCGAGGAGTCCCGTCACGACTCGTTCCGCTACGAGCGCGGTCTGGCCGACTACGTCGAGTACCTGGGCAAGCAGAAGAAGGCCGACCTGGTCCACCCCGACGTCATCGGCTTCGAGGCGGAGGACCCGGAGCGCAAGATCGCGCTCGAGGTCGCGATGCAGTGGAACACCTCGTACCAGGAGAGCGTCCACACCTTCGCGAACACGATCAACACGCACGAGGGAGGGACCCACGAAGAGGGCTTCCGCGCTGCGCTGACCACGCTCGTGAACCGCTACGCGCGTGAAGCCAAGATCATCAAGGAGAAGGACGACAACCTCACGGGTGACGACATCCGTGAAGGGCTGACCGCCGTCATCTCCGTGAAGCTCGGCGAGCCACAGTTCGAGGGCCAGACGAAGACCAAGCTCGGCAACACCGAGGCGAAGTCCTTCGTCCAGCGCGTCGTCGGCACCGAGCTCACGCACTGGTTCGAGAGCAACCCGACCCAGGCCAGAGACGTCGTCCGCAAGGCGATCCAGGCATCGCAGGCACGCCTCGCCGCCCGCAAGGCCCGCGAGACCACGCGACGCAAGGGCCTACTCGAGTCCGGCGGCATGCCGGGCAAGCTCAAGGACTGCCAGTCGAAGGACCCGACGCTGTCGGAGATCTTCATGGTCGAGGGTGACTCCGCGGGCGGCTCCGCCGTCCAGGGACGCAACCCGATGACCCAGGCGATCCTGCCCCTCCGCGGCAAGATCCTGAACGTCGAGAAGGCCCGGCTCGACCGCGCCCTGGCGAACCAGGAGATCCAGTCGATGATCACGGCGTTCGGCGCCGGCATCGGTGAGGACTTCGACCCGGACAAGGCCAGGTACCACAAGATCGTGCTGATGGCCGATGCCGACGTCGACGGCCAGCACATCACGACGCTGCTGCTCACGCTGCTGTTCCGCTACATGCGGCCGCTCATCGAGCGCGGCTACGTGTACCTCGCACAGCCGCCGCTGTACCGCCTGAAGTGGTCGAACTCGGCGCACGAGTACGTGTTCAGCGACCGCGAACGTGACGCGCTGCTCCAGTCCGGCATCGCCGCAGGCAAGCGCATCCCGAAGGACAACGGGATCCAGCGCTACAAGGGTCTCGGTGAGATGGACTACAAGGAGCTCTGGGACACCACGATGAACCCGGACACCCGCACGCTCCTGCAGGTCACGCTCGAGGACGCCGCAGCCGTGGACAGCGTGTTCGCGACCCTGATGGGTGAGGACGTCGACGCACGCCGCTCCTTCATCCAGCAGAACGCCAAGGACGTCCGGTTCCTGGACATCTGATCCCCGACCAGGAGGCGCGGTGCCAGCCGCGCGCCCTGGTCCAGACCACCTGTGGTCGCGCGCGGCGCGACGAACGGAACCACGGCCTCCAGGTCGGGTCGGCCGGATGGCCGAGAAAGGTACTGAAGCCACATGGCTGACGACAACGAGACGAACGACGAGCAGCCCGAGATCGTGCACGGCGACAGCGGGGACATCGTCGTCTCCGGTGACCGCATCTCGCAGGTCGACCTGCAGCTCGAGATGCAGCGCTCGTACCTCGACTACGCGATGTCCGTCATCGTC
Organism: Curtobacterium sp. NPDC090217; assembly: GCF_044746705.1. Taxonomy (NCBI): domain Bacteria; kingdom Bacillati; phylum Actinomycetota; class Actinomycetes; order Micrococcales; family Microbacteriaceae; genus Curtobacterium; species Curtobacterium sp. NPDC090217. Next base: position 655,945 of record NZ_JBIVCR010000001.1, read on the forward strand.
GGTCGTGCGCTTCCCGAGGTCCGGGACGGCCTGAAGCCGGTGCACCGTCGCGTGATCTACGCGATGTACGACGGCGGGTACCGACCGGACCGTGCGTTCTCGAAGTGCTCCCGCGTCGTCGGCGACGTCATGGGACAGTTCCACCCGCACGGTGACAGCGCGATCTACGACGCACTCGTCCGTCTCGTGCAGCCGTGGTCGCTCCGCTACCCGCTCGCGCTCGGCCAGGGCAACTTCGGTTCGCCGGGCAACGACGGCGCAGCTGCTCCGCGGTACACCGAGACCAAGATGGCGCCGCTCGCCATGGAGATGGTCAGGGACATCGACGAGGAGACCGTCGACTTCCAGGACAACTACGACGGTCGCACGCAGGAGCCGGCGATCCTGCCGGCGCGCTTCCCGAACCTGCTCGTCAACGGCTCGGTCGGCATCGCGGTCGGCATGGCGACGAACATCCCGCCGCACAACCTGCGCGAAGTCGCTGCCGGCGCGAAGTGGGCGCTCGAGAACCCGGATGCCACGCGCGAGGAGTTGCTCGCTGCGCTCATGCAGCGCATCAAGGGCCCGGACTTCCCGACCGGCGCCCAGATCCTGGGCGTCAAGGGCATCCAGGACGCCTACCGTACGGGCCGCGGTTCGATCACGATGCGGGCCGTCGTGAACGTCGAGGAGATCCAGGGTCGGACCTGCCTGGTCGTCACCGAGCTGCCGTACCAGGTCAACCCCGACAACCTCGCGATCAAGATCGCCGAGCTCGTCAAGGACGGCCGTCTCGCGGGCGTCGCTGACATCCGCGACGAGACCTCCGGTCGGACCGGCCAGCGCCTCGTCATCGTGCTGAAGCGCGACGCGGTCGCCAAGGTCGTGCTGAACAACCTGTACAAGCACACGCAGCTGCAGGAGAACTTCGGCGCGAACATGCTCGCGATCGTCGACGGCGTCCCGCGCACACTCGCGCTCGACGGCTTCATCTCGGCGTGGGTGGACCACCAGATCGACGTCATCGTCCGCCGGACCCAGTACCGGCTGCGCGAGGCCGAGAAGCGCGCGCACATCCTCCGCGGCTACCTGGCGGCACTCGACGCGCTCGACGAGGTCATCGCGCTCATCCGTCGTTCGCCCGACGTGGAAGAGGCCCGCACCGGCCTGATGGACCTGCTGTCCGTCGACGAGATCCAGGCGCGTGCGATCCTCGAGCTCCAGCTCCGTCGTCTGGCCGCCCTCGAGCGTCAGAAGATCCACGAAGAGGCCGAGGCACTCGAGCTCAAGATCGCGGACTTCAACGACATCCTGGCGTCGGAGACCCGGCAGCGCTCGATCATCGGCGAGGAGCTCGACGAGATCGTCGAGCGCTTCGGTGACGACCGTCGCAGCGAGATCATGCTCGGCTACGACGGCGACATGTCCATCGAGGACCTCATCCCCGAGGAAGAGGTCGTCGTCACCATCACCCGCGGCGGCTACGTCAAGCGCACCCGCAGTGACCAGTACCGCTCGCAGCACCGCGGCGGCCGTGGCGTCCGCGGCGCCCAGCTCCGCGCGGACGACGTGGTGGAGCACTTCTTCGTCACGACGACGCACCACTGGCTGCTGTTCCTCACCGACCAGGGCCGCGTCTACCGTGCGAAGGCGTACGAGCTGCAAGAAGCCGGGCGTGACGCCAAGGGCCAGCACTCGGCGAACCTCCTCGCGATGCAGCCGGACGAGCAGATCCAGCAGGTGCTCGACATCCGCGACTACGAGGCGGCGCAGTACCTCGTGCTCGCCACCGAGCAGGGTCTCGTGAAGAAGACCGCGCTCACCGAGTACGACACCAACCGAACCGGCGGCATCATCGCGATCAACCTGCGCGACGGCGACAAGCTCCGCTCGGCGCTGCTCGTCGACGAGTCCGACGACCTGCTCCTCGTGTCCCGGCACGGCATGTCGCTCCGGTTCACCGCGACGAACGACACCCTCCGCCCGATGGGTCGCTCGACCTCCGGCGTGAAGGGCATGTCCTTCCGCGACGGCGACTCGCTGCTCGCGGCACGGGTCGTCTCCGACGACGGGTTCGTCTGGGTCATGACCGAGGGCGGCTACGCCAAGCGCACCTCCGTCGACCAGTACCGCACCCAGGGCCGCGGTGGACTCGGCATCAAGGTGGCCAAGCTGGCGGCCGATCGAGGCGACCTTGTGGGTGCTCTCATCGTCGGTGAGGACGACGAGGTGCTCGTCGTGCTCCAGTCGGGCAAGGTGGTAAGGTCTGCCGTGGCCGAGGTCCCTGCCAAGGGTCGAGACACGATGGGCGTCGTCTTCGCGAGGTTCGCGGAGAACGACCGGATCATCGCGGTGGCCCGGAACAGTGAGCGGAACCTGGACGACCAGGACGACGCCGAGATCGAGCCCGCGGGCCCGGTGGAGTCGGTCAGCCCGGACGAAGCGGCCGCCGACCCCGTCGAGCCCGAGGCCGGAGAGGACCAGTCAAGCAATGAGTAGTGTCGCCGAGAAGCTCCAGAAGAAGGCGAAGCGGCCCGTCGGCACCCGTCAGGTGCGGCTGCGGCTCGTGTACGTCGACTTCTGGTCGATGGTGAAGCTCAGCTTCCTGATCGCCCTGGCCGGCAGCATCGTGATCGTCGTCGCGACGGCGCTGGTGTGGGTCATCCTCAACCAGACCGGGGTGTTCACCCAGGTCGACGCCCTGCTCAAGGACGTCACCGGGCAGAACAACTACTCGATCATGGACCAGTTCTCGCTGGGCCAGGTGCTCGGGTTCTCCATCGTGGTTGGCATCCTCAACGTGGTCGTCGGCACCGTGCTCGGCGCGATCGTGAGCGTGCTGTACAACCTCAGCGTGCGCATCACGGGCGGTCTGCTCGTGGGCTTCACGAACAACTGACACACCCGGTCCGGATGGGCCGCCCGCTCGATTTCGTTCCGACGGATTCGTACGGTAGGCTTTCATCCGGTCTGAGGGGCTATAGCTCAGGCGGTTAGAGCGCTTCGCTGATAACGAAGAGGTCCAAGGTTCAAGTCCTTGTAGCCCCACCATCCCCTTCCCGGGGCCTTAGCTCAGTTGGTAGAGCGCCTGCTTTGCAAGCAGGATGTCGGGAGTTCGATTCTCCCAGGCTCCACTCCCTCAGGGTGAACGCTGCTTCACTCGTTCCTCGTTCCGCCGTTGTTCGGTCGTGGTGCTCGTCTGCGCCTTCGGCGCGCCGCTCCGCGATGGCCGGCTCTGCGCGTGCCGCGGCCGTCCGGTGGCTGGTGCGTTGTGCGCGACCGTCCGGTGGGTAGTGCGTTGTCGCGGACTGGAGGCTCGGTGCCGGGCCGCCACGAGCCTCCCGTTCGTCGTCCCCGCTCCCCGCACCGCGGTGAGTGGTCGCGACTCCCCGCCGGGACGCCCTCGACTGGTCAGGAACCGTCGGTTCGGCCCTGCGTCAGCGACTGGATGCGACCAGTCGGTGGGTGTGAGCGGGGTGTCGTGACCGCTGGGGACGGCGTTGCGCGGGCGGAGGACGCCGGGACGCCCGGGACGCCCTCACGCCCGGACGCCCGGGACGTCCTCACGCCCGGGACGGCCGGACGCCCGGACGCCGGGACGCCCGGGACGCCCGGACACCGGGCCGGCGCGGACGACGAAGGGCCCCGGCGTGTGCCGGGGCCCTTCGTACGAACCGGGAGGTCAGGCGGCGGACTTGTCCGCCGAGTCGGCGTCGTCGGCGACCCAGAGGTCGTCGTCGGCGCGCAGCGTCTGGTACGCGGCGTAGGCGGCACCGGCGACGGCGACCACACCCACCACGATCAGGGCGACTCCGCCGAAGCCGATGCCCTTCTTCTGCTGCGACGGCACGTACTTGGCGGCAGCCTTCTTCGCCTTCTTGCCCTTCTTCTGGGCGTCCTTCACGATCTTCTTGACCCGGGGGTCCTTCGCGAGGTCGACCACGCTGAGCACGGATCCCGCAGTGGACACGAGGCCGGGGACGACCTCGGACTGGAAGCGGTGCGAGGCGTTCTGCGCGGCAGACGTCGCTGCGTGCACGCCCGTCGCGACAGCCGGGCGGATCCCGCTGTCGATCGCGTGCTGGACGCGGGGGGCGATGTCCTTGCGAGCAGCATCGGCTGCGTTCGAGCGGGCCTCGGCGAGGATCGCGTTCGCGTGCTCGAGCACCTTGCGCTGCTCACCGAGGAGCGAGGCGGTCTGGCCCTTGAGCTTCTTGATCTGCTTCCGGCGCTTGCGCGGCAGTTCGATCGTCGTCATCTGGTACCTCCATCGGAACGGCGTGACACCCATCCTGCCACCGGAGCACCTGACAGGTCACGGAGCCTCACCTGTGGGTACCGTCTGTACGCAGCGGACGCATGCGAGAATCGGAACATGTCTCTGCACACCGCTGTCGCAACGATCCACACGAACAAGGGCGACATCCGCGTCAACCTGTTCGGCAACCACGCTCCGAAGACCGTCAAGAACTTCGTCGACCTCGCGACGGGCCAGCAGGAGTGGACCCACCCGGGGACCGGCAAGGTCTCGACGGACAAGCTCTACGACGGTGTGGTCTTCCACCGCATCATCAAGGACTTCATGATCCAGGGCGGCGACCCGCTCGGCCAGGGCATCGGCGGCCCCGGCTACCGCTTCGACGACGAGATCTCGCCCGAGCTCACCTTCCAGAACCCCTACATCTTCGCGATGGCGAACGCCGGCATCCAGGGCGGCCGCGGTACCAACGGGTCGCAGTTCTTCATCACGACCGTGGCCACGCCGTGGCTCCAGGGCAAGCACACCATCTTCGGTGAGGTCGCCGACGACGAGTCCCGCGCGGTCGTCGACGCGATCGAGGGCGTCCCCACGGACGGCCGCGACAAGCCGCTCGAGGACGTCGTCATCAACAGCATCGACGTCGAGTCCGTCTGACCTTGACCGACCAGGCGTACAACCCGGCCAACTACTGCTACCGGCACCCGGACCGGCAGAGCTTCGTCCTGTGCCAACGGTGCGGGCGGACGATCTGCCCCGAGTGCCAGACGCCGGCGGCGGTCGGGGTGCACTGCCCTGAGTGCGTGCGTGAACAGCGCGCGCAGTTCACGGCGAACCGCCGCGCGTCCGGAGCCCCGAGCAGGGTCACGGTCGCGCGGCGGCGCTTCGCCATGCTCGACCAGAAGGCGACCGTCGTCATCGTCGCCGTCTCCGTGGTCATCTGGCTGCTGGACCAGGTGTCCAACCGGGCGCTGACCCAGCTGCTCGGCTACAACGCCTACTACCTGCCGACGCAGCCGTGGCGGATGGTCACGTCGTTGTTCGTCCACTCGGGCTTCTTCCACATCGCGTTCAACATGTGGGCGGTGTGGATCTTCGGCAGGATGCTCGAGAACATGCTCGGGACCTGGCGGTTCCTGGCGTTGTACTTCATCTCGGGCCTGGCTGGATCGATGGCCGTCACGCTGCTCGCTCCCCAGACGTCGGTCGTCGGCGCCTCCGGAGCGATCTTCGGCCTGTTCGCCGCCTTCTTCATGATCCAGCGCAGCCTCGGTGGCAACGCCGTATCGTTGCTCGTGATCATCGGCCTGAACCTGCTGATCGGGTTCCTGCCCGGGACGAACATCTCGTGGCAGGCGCACATCGGCGGGATCGCTGCGGGCTTCCTGACCGGGTACATCTTCGCGAAGACCCGGAACGTCCGGAAGCGCGGTCTGCAGATCACCCTGCTCGTCGCCGAGGCGGTGCTGATCGTCGTCCTGGCGTACGTCGGGTACGCGATCGCGTTCAACTGAAGCGCATCGACCGCACGAGCATCCAACGCCCCGTCACTCCTCGGAGTGGCGGGGCGTTTTCGTACCTGTGGACAACTTGGTGAGTTACACGGGTGTGATTATCCCCACTGTGGAATCACCTGTGGATAACTCCGGGACGGGGGTGTGGAACAGCGTGTGGAGAACTCGTCGAACTGTGGAGAACGGGGGAAAACCGCGCTGCTCCCACAGCGGCCTGTGGAAAACGAGAACGCCCGCCGCACCGATCGGTGCAGCGGGCGTTCGACGACGCGGAAGCCGGGCTGTCAGCGCCAGCGAGTGGTCATGAGGAAGCCGATGAACATGATGCCGAAGCCGATGAGGATGTTCCACGAGTTCAGCGAGGGAACCGGGAGGGTGCCCTGCGAGACGTAGAACACGATCACCCAGGCGAGTCCGACGAGCATGAAGCCGAACATGACCGGCTTGAACCACACGGGGTTGGGCTGGTCGCCCGCCGTGTCGACCGAGTCGGCTCGGGTCCTCCGGGCGGGCTTGGTGCGGTCCTTGTCCTTGGCCATGGCCGGTATCCTACCGTGAACATGTGTGTGCACAGGCTCCACGGAGGCTGCACACGACCCCCACGAGTACGGTGAACCGACCATGACCAGGATCCTCGTCGTCGACAACTACGACAGCTTCGTCTACACGCTGAACGGCTACGTCCAGCAGCTCGGCGCGGAAACCGACGTCGTGCGCAACGACGCGTTCCCCGAGTCCGAGATCGCGGACCGGATCGCCGAGTACGACGGCGTCCTGCTCTCTCCCGGCCCGGGCACACCCGCAGCCGCCGGCATCTCGATCGCGACCGTCCACGCGTCCATCGCGGGCGACAAGCCGCTGCTCGGTGTCTGCCTCGGCCACCAGGCGATCGCCGAAGCCCTCGGCGCCACGGTGACCCACGCCGAAGAGCTCATGCACGGGAAGACTTCGCAGGTCGACCACGACGGCAGCACCCTCTTCGCCGGCGTCCCGCACCCGTTCACGGCGACCAGGTACCACTCGCTCGCGATCGTCGACGGCACCGTCCCAGACGAGCTCACCGTGACCGCGCGGACCGGCGGTGGCGTCATCATGGGCGTCCAGCACCAGGACGCACCGGTCTACGGCGTGCAGTTCCACCCGGAGTCGGTCCTCACCGAGGGCGGCTACCGGATGGTCGGCAACTGGCTCGAGACGACCGGACTCTCCGGCGCTGCCGAGCGCGCAGCGGGCCTCGGCCCGCTCATCGCGGCGTACCGCGCCTGAGCGGTCCCGCGATCGGTCACCTGACCTGATCGGCCCACCCGGGCCGTGGACGCGGCCGGTGGTCGGCCTGGAGGCTCGTGGCGGGCTGGCACCGTGCCTCCCGTCCTGCGGTCGGCCGGGACCAAGGTCGGCCGGGACCAACGGTCGGTCGGGACCGGCGGTCAGTTGCCGTCGCCGCCGTCGCCCCCGTTGTCCTTGCCGTCCCCACCGTCGCCGCCGCTCGGGGTCGCCGGGGCACTCGGCTGGTTCGACGCGGCGCAGTACGTGAGCACGACCGTGCTGCCCTGCGCGATGTCGCCGGCCGGCTGGTCCTGCTGCGTCACCGTGCCACCGGTGCACGAGTAGGACGCCTGCTGCTTCACGGTGAGACCGAGGTTCGCGAGCGTCGAGTTCGCGGTCGAGAACGGCTGCTGCGTGACGTCCGGGAGCTGCACCAGGCCGTTCGACACCGTGAGGTTCACGACCGTGCCCTTGGTGTGCGTGGAGCTCGCCGCGGGGTCGGTGGACATGACGGTGCCCTCCGGCACGGTGGGCGAGTAGGTCGAGTTGACCGCCCCCACTGCGAAGCCAGCGGCCTCGAGCGCCTGCTGTGCGGCGTCCTGGGACTGGTTGGCGACGTCGGGGACCGCGATCTGCTCCGGCCCCAGTGAGACGACCACACGCACGTTCTGCTGTCTGGCGACGTTCGTGCCGGATCCCGGCTCGGTGCGGATGACCGATCCCTTGTCGACCTTGTCGGAGTTCTGCTCCACCTTGACCGGCACCAGGTCGCGTTTGTCGAGAGCCTTGGCGGCGGAGTCGTAGGTGGCGCCGACGACGTTCGGCACGCTCACCGACGACGACACCGGGGCCTGACCCGGCTGCAGGTTCGCGACCCAGAAGATCACACCGGCGATCACGGCGATCGTCAGGACGATGCCGACCCAGATCCACGCCACCGGCGGACGGTTCTGCGTGCGCTGCGGACGGTGCTCCTGCGTGTCGTCGAGCTCGCGGAAGGCCACCTCTGGGTTGGAGGTCGTCCGCGGGTTCACGCCGAACAGCACGGTCGAGGCGTCGTTCGCGCTCTGCTGCAGCTTCTTCGTCGACGCGGGGACCTGTCCGGCGGCGGCCTGTTCGAGGTCGCGGCGGAACTCGGCGGCGTTCTGGAACCGGCGCGTGCGGTCCTTCACCAGGGCGTGCAGCGTGACCGCGTCGAGCGCCGGCGACACCGCGGGGGTGATCGTCGACGGGGCGACGGGCTGCTCGCTGACGTGCTGGTAGGCGACGGCGACGGGCGAGTCCCCGAGGAACGGCGGACGGCCGGTCAGGAGCTCGAAGAGGACGATGCCGGTCGAGTAGAGGTCGGTGCGCGCGTCGACGGTCTCGCCGCGGGCCTGCTCCGGGGAGAAGTACGACGCGGTGCCGAGGATCGAGGTGGTCTGCGCGACCGTGGCCGACGTGTCGGTGATGGCGCGGGCGATGCCGAAGTCCATCACCTTGACCTGCCCGGTGGCCGTCACCATGACGTTGGCGGGCTTGATGTCGCGGTGCACGACGCCGGCGCGGTGGGAGTACTCGAGCGCGGTGAGGATGCCGCTCGTGAGGCGGACGGCCTCGTCCGGCTCGACGGGTCCGTCGCCGATGACCTCGCTCAGCGGGCGGCCCTCGACGTACTCCATGACGATGAACGGCACCTGCACCTCGGCGCCGGACTGCTCGGTCACGGTCTCTTCGCCGGCGTCGTAGACGCGGACGATGGTCGGGTGCGCCATGCGTGCGGCGGCCTGTGCTTCCTGCCGGAAGCGCGTGCGGAACGCCGGGTCGTTGGCGAGGCTCGGCTTCAGGAGCTTGACGGCGACACGGCGGCCGAGCCGCGTGTCCTGGCCCACGTGCACGGTGGCCATGCCGCCACGACCGATGACATCACCGATCTCGTAGCGATTTGCGAGGAGCGTGATCCCCGCGGTCACACCTTCTGGCACGTACTCCTCCGAATGTCCGTCGGGGCAAGTGTACGACAGCCCATCCTGGTGAGACGCTGGCTGCGGGGCCGCCGCGCGAACCGTTACCGGAACGGTGTCGGCGGCCCCGTCAGGCCCGCTACTTGCCGGGCTCGGCGGTCGCGGACGGGCTGCTCGTCGGGGTCGGCGTGTACGTCGCCGACGCGGTGTCCGACGACGCCGACTGCAGGTCGCCGCAGTTCACGACGTAGCTCAGGCTGACGTCGCCCGGCTGCGCGGCGGTGACCTGGACGGCCGTGCCGCGGGTCGCCCCTGAGCTGTTGCCGGAGGAGTCCGTGCCGTTCGTGATCGTGTACGTGTACCCGGTGAGCTCGTAGCCGGCGGGGCAGCTCCCGTACGCACCCCACGAGAACGTCACCTTGCCGTCGGTCGACACCGTGCCGGCGGTCGGTGCTGCCGGACCCTCGAGCGTGGGCTGCGCGGTGTACGCACGCAGCACGATCGCGGTGCCGGCGGTCAGGCTGCCGGTCGGGCTGATCGACTGGACGGTGCCCTGCTTGTCGGAGCTCGGTGCGGCGTCGCCGTCCTCGATGCTCGTCTGGAAGCCGAGGGCGTCGAGCTCGGCCTTCGCCTGGTCGGCGTTCTTGCCGATGTAGTCGCTCTGGTTCACCGTGATGCGCGTCTGCGTCGGCGACGCACTCGGCGTGCGTGACTGTGTCGGGCGCGGCTTGGCGCTCGACGACGACGGGGACGGCGTGGGTTCGGCCGCACCGTTCGCGAACGCGAACGCTGCGATGACGCCGCCGGCGATCAGCACGACCGCTGCCGCCACGACCCACCAGATCCAGGCGCGCTTCTTCTTCGGTTCCTCGTCCTCGGTAGTCGTGGGCGAGCCCGGTGTCCGGGGGCCGCCACCGACGGCACCCGCCGACTGCGTCCCGATCAGCGCGGTGGCCGCGTCGTTCCCCTGCGGCGGGTTGAACGCGACGGTACCGGCGCCACCGAGGGCGGGCACGGCGACCGTGGCCGCTGCGACGTCACCGCGACGGAGGGCCTGTGCTGCACGGGCCAGGTTCGCAGCGGTGGCGGGACGGTCGGCCGGCTTCTTCGCGATGCAGGACATCACGAGGGCGGCGACCGGCTCCGGGATGTCCCCGGGGAGCGCCGGTGGCTGCTCGTTGATGTGCGCCATCGCGATCGCGACCTGCGACTCGCCCGTGAAGGGACGGCGTCCGGCCAGGCACTCGTACGCGACGATGCCGAGCGAGTAGATGTCGGTCGACGGGGAGGCCGGGTGACCGCTCGCCTGCTCGGGCGACAGGTACTGGACGGTCCCCATAACCTGACCGGTCGCGGTGAGCGGCACCTGGTCGGCGATGCGCGCGATCCCGAAGTCGGTGATCTTGACGCGGCCATCCGGGGTGATGAGCAGGTTGCCCGGCTTGATGTCGCGGTGCACGAGGCCCACGGCGTGCGCTGCCTGGAGCGCGTTGGCCGTCTGCGCGACGATGTCGAGGACCTTGTCGACGGGCAGGGTGTGCTCGCGCTCGATCATCGTCGAGAGCGCCTCGCCGGGGACGAGCTCCATGACGAGGTAGGCGCTGCCGTCCTCCTCGCCGTAGTCGAAGACGTTGGCGATGCCCTCGTGGTTGACGAGCGCCGCGTGCCGGGCCTCCGCGCGGAAGCGCTCGAGGAACCCGGGATCGCCGAGGTACTCGTCCTTGAGGATCTTCAGGGCGACGGTCCGGCCGATGACGAGGTCGGTCGCCTGCCACACCTCTCCCATGCCGCCGATGGCGACCCGGGACGAGAGCTGGTACCGCCCACCGAAGGTGAGTCCGCTGGTGGGTCTCATTTGTTCAGCACCGCCTCCATGACTTTCTTCGCGACCGGGGCCGCGACCGTGTTGCCGACGCCGGACTGTCCGAGTCCGCCACCGTTCCCGACGACGACGGCCACCGCGACCTCGGGGTCCTTCGCGGGCGCGAACCCGGTGAACCACAGGGTGTACGGGTCGCCCGTTCCGCCTTCGGCCGTCCCGGTCTTCCCGGCGACGTCAACCCCGTCGATCTTCGCATTCGTGCCGGTCCCCGCGTTGACGACGCTCTGCATCGCCTCGGTGAGGTCCGATGCCTCTGACGAGGACAGCGGGTCGCTGTACTGCTTCGCCGAGAAGGACTCGACCTGCTTGAGGTCGCTCGTCGTGATCGAGTCGACGAGCGACGGCTGCATGACCTTACCGCCGTTCGCGATGCCGGCGGAGACCATCGCCATCTGGAGCGGCGACACGCGGACGCTCGCCTGCCCGAACGAGCTCAGCATGAGCTGCGCCGTCGAGTCGACGTCGGGGTACTGGCTCGCCGTCGCCTTCATCGGGACCTCGATCGCGTCGCCGAAGCCGTACTTGTCGGCCATCGCCTTGATCGTGTCGTATCCGAGCTTCTGCCCGAGCTCCGCGAACGGGATGTTGCACGAGTACTGGATCGCGGTGCGGAGCTTGACGGTGTCGCCACCGCCGCACGAGCCGCCCTCGGCGTTGTTGATGTACGTGCTCGTCCCCGGCAGCTGCAGTCGCGAGGGGTTCGGGAACTCGGAGTCGAGGTCGTACTTGCCGCCCTCGAGCGCGGCGGACGCGACGACGAGCTTGAAGACCGATCCCGGCGTGTACAGGTCGCCGCCGATCGCGCGGTTCTGCAGCGGCGTCGGGGACTGGTTCAGCAGCGCGTCGTACTGCGCCTTGACGTTCGCGGTGTCGTGCGAGGTCAACGAGTTCGGGTCGTAGTCCGGCTTCGACACCATCGCGAGGATCTTGCCGGTCTTCGGCTGGATCGCGACGACGGCGCCGGTGTTGGACCCGAGCGCGTCGTACGCGGCCTGCTGGACGTCGGGGTCGATCGTCAGGTTGACGTTGTCGCCCTGGACGTCCTGGCCGGTGAGGATCGAGTTGAGGTTCTGGAAGAACGAGTCGTCCGAGTTGCCGGACAGCACGGTGTTCTCCGCGCTCTCGATACCGGTGTTGCCCTGGCCGATCGTGAAGTAGCCGGTCACCGCCGAGTAGAGCGCGCCGTTGGAGTACTTCCGCTGGTACTGGTACTGATCGTCGACCGCGGTGGACTCGGCGATCGGCGTGCCGTTGACCAGGATCGCGCCGCGCTTCGTCGAGTAGCTGTCGAGGATGGTGCGGGAGTTCCGGGGGTCGGCGCGGAGGGAGTCCGCCGAGAAGAACTGGATCGAGGTCGTCGACACGAAGAGTGCGACGAACATGAGCACGACGACCGTGGAGACGCCGCGGAGCTGCCGTTTCATCGACGCCCCTTCCTGGTCCGGCCGAGGGCGTCGCCACGCTCGGACAGGACCCGTTGTTCCGCGGGGATGGAGTCGGTCAGCCGCAGCAGCATCGCCGCGATGATCCAGTTCGCCACCAGGGAGGAACCACCTGCGGCCATGAAGGGTGTCGTCAGACCGGTCACGGGGATGATCCGGGTGATGCCGCCGACGACGACGAACACCTGCAGGGCGATCGTGAAGCCGAACCCGATGCCGAGGAGCTTGCCGAAGTCGTCCTGCGCCATGAAGCCGACGCGGATGCCGCGGGAGGCGAGGACGATGAAGAGCGCGAGGATCGCGAAGACGCCGATCAGCCCGAGTTCCTCGCCGAGGGACGCGATGATGTAGTCCGCGTTGGCGACCGGGGTGATGTACGGGCGGCCCTGGCCGAGGCCGGTGCCGGTGATCCCGCCGTTCGCGAACCCGAACAGGCCCTGCACGAGCTGGTAGCTCGCCTGGGTGCTCGCGTTGTAGATCGTCGGGTCGAACGGGTTCAACCACTGCTCGAAGCGGCCGTGCACGTACACGAGCGCGCTCGCCGCGATGAGCGCACCACCGACGAACAGCACCAGACCGATGATCACCCAGCTGAGCCGCGCCGTGGCGACGTAGATCATCACGAGGAACAGGCCGAAGTACAGCAGCGCGGTGCCGAGGTCGCGCTGGAACACGAGGACGCTCATCGCCGCACCCCAGACGATGAGGATCGGGCCGAGGTCACGGGCACGCGGGAACGTCATGCCGAGGAACTTCTTGCCGACGATCGACAGGCTGTCGCGCGCGGTGACGAGGTACCCGGCGAAGAACAGCGCCATCGTGATCTTCGCGAGCTCACCCGGCTGGAACGAGAACGGTCCGAAGCGGATCCAGACCCGGGCGCCGCCCGGGGCGTACCCGATGCCGGGCAGCATCGGCAGGAGCAGCAGCACGATCGTCAGGAACATGAAGATGTACCGGTACCGCTGCAGGAACCGGTGGTTCCGCACCACGACGAGCGTCACGAGGGCGAGCACCATCGCGAGCAGCGTCCAGACGATCTGCTTGACGCCGATCGCGTTCCACCCGGACAGGCCGTTGTGGATGTCGATGCGGTAGATCTCCGCGATCCCGATGCCGTTCAGCACGAGCGCGACCGGCAGGATGAACGGGTCGGCGTTCTTCGCGACGATCCGCAGCACGATGTGCATGATCAGCGCGAGGCCGAGGATCGTCGAACCGACCCAGAGCACCGACGTGTCGAACAGCTTCCCCTTGGTGCCGAGCTGCACGAGGACCATCGCGCCGGCGCAGATGCCGCACGCGATGACGAGGAGCACGAGCTCGAGGTTCCTGGCGCGCGCGGGCTCCCGGAGCTTGATCGTGATCGCTTGGGTGAAGGACTGCGGAGTGGTCGCGGTCATCGGGCATCACCCGAGGGGGTCGGCGACGGCGTCCCGGCGCGACCGGGTGTCGGGCTCGGCGAGGACGACGCCCCGCCGGAGCCACCGGTTCCGCTCTGGTCCTGGCCCGTCCTGGCCGCGGTCCGCAAGCGGTCGACGATGTCGCGCGCGTCGGACAGGGACTGCGCGTTGATCGTGGACCGGACGTTCTCCCTGGTGTACTCCGGCAGGTCCGACACGCTGATGTCGGAGTCCTCGTACACGTCGGAGAGTTTGATCGGACCGATCTGTTGCTGCACGCCCTTGTAGATCGCGACCGTGCCGCGATCGGTGCCGACGTAGTAGTGGTCCTGCACGATGCGCCAACCGAGGAACACCGCACCGACGAGCGCTGCGACGGCGAGGACGAGCGCGATCGTCCACGAGATCCGGCGGCGCACCCGGCGTCGACGGTCCTCGGCGATGAGCTCGGCGAAGTACTGGTCGCTCTCCGGCTCGAAGTGCGAGTCCTCCGGTGCCGACGTGACCTTGAGCGGGTGCAGCAGGATCGTGGGGAGGCGGATCGGCTTGCGGCCGGTCGACGCCTCGAACGTGAGGGGCGCTGCGGCTGATCCGACCGTGGTCGCCGCGTCGTCGTCGTCCTCGGTCGGGACGGCGTCGGTGACGTCCATCACGACGACCGTCACGTTGTCGGGGGCGCCGTGGTCGAGCGTCTCCTTGACGAGGCGCTGCGTGACCTGGTTCGCGTCCATGTTCGACGCGAGCGCGTGCCGGATGCGCTCCTCGGCCAGGTACGACGACAGGCCGTCCGAGCAGAGCAGCCAACGGTCGCCCGGTCGGATGTCCATGATCGCCGTGTCGACCTCCGGAGCGGCGTCGACGTCACCGAGCACGCGCATCAGGACGGAGCGGCGGGGGTGGACCGCGGCTTCTTCCGGCGTGATGCGACCGCTGTCGACGAGACGCTGCACGAACGTGTGGTCGGACGTGATCTGCTGCAGCTCGCCGTCGCGGTGCCGGTAGATCCGGGAGTCGCCGATGTGCGCGATCGCGACCTGGTCGCCCACGCGGATCATCGCGCTCACCGTGGTGCCCATCCCGGTGAGCTCCTGGTGCTCGAACACCGTCTCGGTGATGAGCTGGTTCGCGGCGATCAGCGCCGACTGCAGCGCGAACTCGGCGTCGTGCGCCGAGGGGAACTCACGGTCGACCTCGCGGATGCGGCGGATCGCGATGGCCGAGGCGACGTCGCCGCCCGCGTGCCCGCCCATGCCGTCCGCAACGGCGAACAGGTGCGCCCCGGCGTAGCCGGAGTCCTGGTTGTTCGCGCGGATGCGTCCGACGTGGGACACAGCGGCGCTCAGCGTGCGAGCCGTCATCTGGGGGTTACCGCCGGAGCTCGAACGTCGTCGTCCCGATCGTGATCGGCGTGCGCTCCGCCACGGTCACGGGAGCGCTCACCTTCTGACCGTTGACGAAGGTGCCGTTCGTGGACTCGAGGTCGATGACGACCCATCCCGACGGCTGCAGTTCGAGCCGGGCGTGGTTGGTGGACGTGTAGTCGTCGCGGATCACGACGTTGCTCTCGCTGGAGCGTCCGATGGTGATGGGGCCGCGACCGAGCGGCATCTCCATGCCCTCTCGTGCGCCCTCGGTGATGACGAGCCGGGTGGCGACGTCCGCCGCCGGCTGCGCCGAGCCGCCGGACTGCGCCTGGTTGATGATGTCCGTGAAGGCCCCGCCACCTGGTGCCGCCGCTGCGTTCGCAGCGGGGATCGTCGGTGTCGTCGGGCCGGACGGGGCGCCCTTCGGATCGGTCGGGATGGTGCGGACGCGCTGGCCGAAGAGGTCGCTCCGCAGCGCGAACACGATCACGAAGACGAACAGCCACAGCACCGCGAGGAACGCGAAACGCAGGACGAGCAGTGTCAGTCCTGTGGTCATCGCGCACCTCCGTTCTCCGGGATCACCCGGAACACCATACGGGTACGACCGATCTCGATGGTGGAGTCCGGCTCCACGATCGCCTGCTGGAAGCGCTCACCGTTCAGCTTCGAGCCGTTCGTCGAGCCCAGGTCGTTGGCCTGTGCGTGCTTGCCGTCCCACACGATCTCGACGTGCTTCCGGCTCGTGCCGGTGTCCGCGACGGTGATGTCGGCGTCCGTCCCGCGGCCGATCACGGTGCGTCCGCGCTGCAGCTTGTGGCGCTGCGAGCCGATGTCGAGCACCGCGACCCACGCGACGTCCCGCTGCACGGTCGTGGAGTCGATCTGCAGGATCCCGGTCGACAGGGTGCCGTCCTGCTGCAGGCGGATCGTCACGGGACCGGAGAACGAGTAGTTCTGCGCGACGGCGTGCTGCTGCACCATCTGCGTGAGCTCGTCGATGAGGGGACGACCGACGTCGTTCATGCGCGTGCAGTCCGGCGGCGCCAGACGGACGGTGAACTCGTTCGGCACGAGGATGCGGTCCCGCGAGACCACGGCGGCCTTCGTGTCCAGTTCACGCCGGAGCGCGCTCGAGATCTCGACGGGCTGCACACCGGAGCGGAAGGTCTTCGCGAACGCACCGTTGACGGCGCGCTCCAGCCCTCGCTCGAAGTTGTCCAGCAGTCCCATGGGTCTCCACGTTCTCGGTCGTCGACCCCTGCATGGTAGTAGGTGGCACCTGGGGGGCTCTGTGCATGGTAGTGTTTTCGGGCTGGCGCGAGTGGCGGAATTGGTAGACGCGCACGGTTCAGGTCCGTGTGCTGGAAACGGCGTGGGGGTTCAAGTCCCCCCTCGCGCACCAGGCACTGTGTTCACGACACAGGGAGAAGGCCCCCGATCGGGAGATCGGGGGCCTTCGTCGTTCCGTCACCACGGCCGCGTGATGCGGCAGGAGCCGGACTGGAGGCTCGTGGCGGCCGGTGTCCGAGCCTCCCGTCCGGTGGTCCTAGGGGGTCCGCGGCGGCGTCGCCCCGACGTCGGGGACCGCGCCACCTCCGAGGTGCACCTCCATGGTGTCGGCGGTGGGTGCTGCCGGCCTGGTGGTGACCGGACGGTCGAGGTAGAAGAACGCCGTCGACGCGATGTCGTCGTGCAGCGGCAGGTACCGCCAGCCGCTCCGCCAGCCGAGCGCCTGGATGTCGACCCTGGACAGTGCGGTGCGGAAGGTGATCGGATCGGGGAGGTGCCAGCGGTACATCCCGAACCGCTGCTGGCTGTCGTACAGGCCGTCGGGTCGCACGACCTCGGGCATCCCGAGGTACGGCGTCGTGAACGGTGTGTAGCCCTGTCCGGGGACGTCGAAGTTCCACGCGCCGCCGAAGTAGTCCTCGGTACCGGTGCCGCAGATAGTCGGGTGGGTGTCGTCGTCGTCGACCCAGAACTTGATCTCGCCCTCACCCCACCAGCCGGGGGAGTTCACGCCCCACGCGATGTAGGTGCCGGCGTAGTGGCCCCGGCCCTCGACTCCCTCGACCAGGACGTGCGTGGTGCGGTCGGGCAGCGGGTTGCTGCGGCGCCACTGCGCGTGGAAGTAGGCGGCGTCCTCGCCGACGGCGTCGGCGCCGAGCTCGTATGTGACCTGGAAGTACACGCGCGCCGTGACGCCCGAGGTGTTCTCGAGCGTCAGGCGTGCCCCGGTGCGGAACGGCATCGGCCAGTAGCTGTTGAACCCGCCGTTCGGGTTCGCGGCGACCACCTGTGACGACACCTGGACGAACCGTCCCCACCCGGAGCAGAAGAAGTCCCCGTACGGCACCTCGACGGCCGGCTCGTCGGCACCGTCCCAGAACGCCCGCAGCACGAGGGTGCGCCAGTGGTCGGTGTGCGTGGTGATCCAGACGTGGGTGATCCGCCCGGCGCCCTCGATGGTCGCGAGGTCGAGCGTCGCACCCGGCTCGATGTCGATGCTCGGCGAGATCTTCCAGCCCGGCCCGAGGTCCCGGGCGCTCGCGGCCCCGGTCCCGGTGGTGGCACGGCCGCCGCCACCGCGCGCACCATCGGGGTTCTCGGGGCTGATGGACCGGGTCTCGGTCGTCCGGATCGCAGCGATGTCGTGGTGCATGGTCCCTCTCACGGCGTTGTGTGGCGGATGTTTCTGGAACCGATTTCATCGGCTCTCGCGGCACTGTAGAGTTCCTCGCGACGATGTGTCAACGGTGAAGGGGCGTGGCGTGGCGACCATCTACGACGTGGCTCGGCGTGCCGGTGTCTCCCCGGCGACCGTGTCGCGCGTGTTCAACGGTTCGAACGTCTCGACCGACAAGGTCCGCCGGGTCAGGAAGGCCGCCGAGGAGCTCCGGTTCACCCCGAACCGGACGGCCAGGACGCTCCGACGACGGAACTCCGAGGTCATCGCGCTGCTCATCCCGGACATCGAGAACCCGTACTTCACCGAGATGGCGCGCGGCGTCTCCGACGTCGTGAACGACGCCGGGTTCTCGGTCGTGCTCTGCAACACCGACGAGTCCGTCGAGCGCGAGGACACGTTCCTGCGGATCGCCGAGTCCGAGAACATGGCCGGGATCATCATCGCGTCGGCATCCGAGACGACCGACCTCGGCGACGTGGTCGCCCGCGGACGGCCGGTCGTGGCCGTCGACCGACCGAGCCGGTTCGACGTCGACAGCGTCACGATGTGGAACCGGGAGGCCGGGCGGGAGGCGACCGAACACCTGATCGGCGAGGGGTTCCAGCGGATCGCCTGCATCACGGGCCCGAACGACGTCGTCACCGCGGTGGAACGTGCCGGCGGGTGGCAGGACGCCGTCCGACGCGCGGGCGGCGAGCCGGAGCTCTTGCGGCACTCGGACTTCCGGGTGGACGGTGGCCGCGCGGCGATGGAGGAGCTCCTCGCCATGCCCGAGCCGCCCGATTCGGTCGTTGCGGCCAACAACCTGATGGGCGTCGGGGTGCTGCAGGTGCTCGACGAGCACGGCCTGACGCCGCTGGACGTCGGGGTGGCCGTCGTCGGCGCCCTGCCGTTCACCACGATCTCGCCGCGTGCCGTGACGATCGTGCGGCTGCCGGCGCGACACATGGGGGCGACCGCGGCCCGGTTGGTGCTCGAACGGATCGCGGGGGACGCCCAGCCGCCCCGGACCGTCGTCCTCCGGCACGCGGTCGAGCCCGCGGAACGGCCCACCCCACGGATCTGACGCCGAGGCCCGAGCTCCACCGGACGGCGTTCCGCGCGTCCGGAACGGCGATCCGGTGCTTGACGGTGAAATCGGTTTCATGTCACCATGGCGGCACAGGCGGAGAACGAGACGAGGAGGTCTCCCATGTGGTGCACGCTCGGCTTCGACGTCGGGACGTCCAGCAGCAAGGGCGTCCTGGTCGACCAGGACGGCACGGTCGTCGGCACCGCCGTCCGCGTGCACGAGGTCGACCGTCCCGCCGTCGGACACGTCGAGCAGGACCCGCGGGTGTGGTGGGACGAGTTCGTCGCCGTGACGCGCGAGCTCCTCACGGCCCACCCGGACGTCGAGGTCGTCGCCGTCGGGGTCAGCGGTATGGGCCCGTGTCTCGCACTCGCCGACGAGTACGACGAGCCCGTGCGGCCCGCCGTCCTGTACGGCGTCGACACCCGCGCGGTGGAGGAGATCGCGGCGCTGACGGCCGAGCTCGGCGCCGGGGCGATCACCCGGATCGGCGGCTCTGCGCTGACGACCCAGGCGGTCGGTCCGAAGCTCGAATGGGTCGCCGTGCACGAACCCGACGTGTTCGGCGCCGCTCGGCGCATGTACATGCCGGCGTCGTGGATCGTCCGACGCCTGACCGGCGCGTACGTGCTCGATCACCACTCGGCGAGTCAGTGCACGCCCCTCTACGACATCGGCGCCCACGCGTGGCACCGCCCGTGGACCGACCGGATCGCACAGCACGTCGAGCTGCCGGAGCTCCTCTGGGCCGGCGACCACGCCGGCGACGTCACCACGGCGGGTGCCGACGCGACCGGCCTGCCCGCCGGCGTCCCCGTGGTATGCGGGACCATCGACGCCTGGGCCGAAGCAGCGAGCGTCGGCGCGCTGCGCGAGGGCGACCTCATGCTCATGTACGGCACCACGATGTTCCTCGTCGCGACCGTCACCGAACCGATCCGCACCCCCTCGATGTGGACCACGCTCGGACTCCGCGACGGTGTCAGCTGCCTCGCCGGGGGGATGGCGACGAGCGGGGCGGTGGCAGCATGGGTCCGTGACCTCGCCGGCGGGGGACGCCAGGGCGGACCGGACTTCGGCACCCTCACGGAGGAGGCGCGGGCGAGCGGTCCCGGCGCGAACGGCCTGCTGATGCTGCCGTACTTCGCCGGCGAGCGAACCCCGATCATGGACCCGGACGCCCGCGGGGTCGTCGCCGGACTGACGCTGTCGACCAGCCGCGGGGACCTCTACCGCGCCGCACTCGAGGCGACGGCCCACGGCGTGCGCCACAACGTCGACACGATGCGCGACGCCGGAGCGGACATCCGCCGCATCGTCGCGGCGGGCGGCGGCACCCAGGGTGGCCTCTGGATCCAGATCGTCTCCGACACGACCGGCCTCGACCAGGTCGTCCCCCGGACCACCGTCGGCGCCGCGTACGGCATGGCGTGGACGGCGGCGTGTGCGCGCGCCACCGCCGCCGGGGTCGACGCCCCGGACATCGACGAGTGGAACCCCGCGGAACGGGTCGTCGTGCCCGACCCGACCACCCGGGACCGCTACGACGCCGACCACCAGCGCTTCCTCGACCTGTACGCGGCCACCGCGCCGATCGTGCACGACCTCGTCGCGACCGAACGCGCGACGAGGACCCGGGCGGCGGCGATCACCGCCGACCCGTCCGGCCACGTCCGGACCGACCACCACCACCGACTCCAGGAGACGACTCGATGACGAGCACCCTGCCCACCCCCGTGAAGCGTCCGGCGTACGAGCCGGGCACCGTCCACCTGGTCGCCTCCGGCGACCTCCGCGAGAGCGCCAACACCGCCACCTGGCCGACCCAGGCGGACATGGAGGCCCGGGTCACCGCCGCCGTCGAGGCGACCGGTCGCCGCGTGGTGCGAGCCCTCCCCGTCGACCCGGCCACCGGCCACGGTCTGATCTCCAGCCAGCGGATGGGCATCGAGGTGTTCAAGGGCATCCCGTCCGATGCCCCGCTCGTCGTCGCGATCGCCGGCTGGCAGTACTCCCATCACGTCCTCGCCGGGCTGCGCGACCACCGCGGCCCGATCCTGACGGTCGCCAACTTCGTCGGTGACTGGCCGGGCCTCGTCGGGCTGCTCGGCCTGAACGCGGGCATGACGAAGGCGGGGATCGGCTACTCCACCCTGTGGAGCGTCGACTTCACCGACGAGTGGTTCACGTCGCGCCTGGCGACCTGGCTCGAGGAGGGCACGGTGCAGCACGACCTGTCGCACGTGCACGACCTCCCCGCGCTGCCCCCGTCACACGCCCGCGACCTCGGTCGAGCGGTGGCGTCGGTGCTCCGGACGGACAAGGCGATCATCGGCGTCTTCGACGAGGTCTGCATGGGCATGTACAACGCGGTGTTCGACGACGAGATCGTCAACGCGCTCGGCATCTACAAGGAACGTCTCTCGCAGAGCGCCCTCTGGGCGGAGATGCAGCGCGTGCCGGATGCGGAGGCGGACGCCGTGCGCGCGTTCGTGGAAGACCGGGGGTTCACCTTCCGGTTCGGGACCGACGAGGCGACGGAGCTGACCGAGGCGCAGGTCCGCTGGCAGTGCAAGATGTACGTCGCCGCGCTGCGCATCGCCGACGACTTCGGGCTCGACGCCGTCGGTATCCAGTACCAGCAGGGCCTGAAGGACATCTGCCCGGCGTCGGACTTCGCCGAGGGGTTGCTCAACGACCCGGACCGGCCCGCCGTGACGAGCCGTGACGGCTCGCGTGTGCTGTTCGAGGGCAAGGCGCTGCCGCACTTCAACGAGGCCGATGAGGGTGTCGCGGTCGACGCGCTCGTCACGAACCGGATCTGGGACGCGATGGGACTCGACCCGTCGACGACACTGCACGACATCCGGTGGGGCGAGGAGCTCGACGGGGACTTCACGTGGGTGTTCGAGATCTCCGGGTCCATCCCGCCCTCGCACGTCGACGGTGGCTACGCGGGCGCCGAGGGGTGGCGCCAGGACCCGGTGTTCTTCCCGCTCGGCGGATCGACGATCCGCGCGGTGTCGAAGCCCGGCGAGATCGTCTGGTCGCGTGTCTGGCTCGACGACGGTGTCCTCAACGTCGACCTCGGTCGCGGCACCGCCGTCCGGCTGTCGGACGCCGAGTCGGACCGTCGCTGGGCCGCGACCAACCCGGAGTGGCCGATGATGCACGCGGTCCTGCACGGGGTCTCCCGCGACCAGCTCATGGCCAGGCACCGCGCGAACCACCTCTGCGTCGTCTACGCCCCCGACGCGGTGACCGCCGACGAGGCCCTCGTCGCGAAGGCGGCCGCGTTCGACGCGCTCGGCGTCCGCGTGCACGTCTGCGGCGACGTCGACCTGACCGGGGCGACCGCCGCGGTCGCGGCCGCTGCGACCCGCTAGTCCCGAACCGACGGCACCCGAACCAGAACAGAACACCCGAACCAAGGGAGCACCCACCCATGTCGACGACGGAGTCGACCGGACACGGACTGTCACGCCGAGGCTTCCTCGGTGGTGCAGCAGCGACAGCAGTCGCTGCGGCCACCGGCCTCGGACTGGCTGGATGTTCGGCCGGGGCGAGCGCATCGAGCGACCGCCCACTGCAATTCTGGCAGTTCTACGCGCCCCAGACGCAGACGCAAGCCGACCTCAAGGCCCAGAACGACTGGTTCGTGAAGGCCGCGGACGACTGGAACGCGAAGCACCGCACCAAGGTGGAGAACGTCTTCATCCCGAACTTCACCGACCCCTCGAACACCCGGCTCGCGACGGCGTTCGCGTCCGGTGACGGGCCAGACGTCTTCCTCATCAGCCCAGGAGACTTCCTCCGGTACTCCAACGGCGGCGCACTGCTCGACCTCGCGCCGTACATGAGCAAGGAGGCGATCGCCGACTTCAACCCGGACATCCTGTCCACCCGGATGGTCGGCGACGGCGTGTACGGCCTGCCGATGGAGGTCGAGCCGCTCGCGATGTTCTACTCGGTGCCGGCGTGGGAGAAGGCCGGTCTCAGCGAGGGCGACATCCCGAAGACCTGGGACCAGATGCTCGACGTCGCGGAGAAGCTCACGACGAAGTCGCAGTCCGGGCTCGTCTTCGAGACCACCCCCGGCTACTTCCAGAACTTCACCTGGTACCCGTGGATGTGGCAGGGCGGCGGCGACGTCGTGGACAAGGCGCAGAAGCCGACGTTCGACTCGGCGGCGACCCGACAGGCGCTCGACCTGTTCGGGCGGTCGATCCGGACCGGTGTCGCTCCGCGGACGCTCCCGGCCGCCGGCGACCTCCCCGGCGCGTTCGCCGAGGGGTACGCCGCCATGTGGCAGTCCGGGATCTGGCAGGTCGCGGGCTTCCGTGGCACGCAGCCGAAGTTCGACTACGGGGTGTTCCCGCTCCCCACGCCGCCGGGCGGCAAGCCGCAGACCGTCCTCGGCGGCTGGGCCTGGTGCGTCAACGCCCGCGGCCGGAACCCCGAGCAGGCGGCGAAGTTCGTCGTCGAGACGGTCGGGGCGATGACCGACGAGAGCATCAGCCGCGTCGCCGACTGGTGCATGGTCGCGAAGTCGGACATGCCGCCCCGCGATTCCGTCGATGCGTTGATGACGAAGCGCGGAGCGTTCCGCGACCCGAAGCTCGAGTACTTCCACGACGTGATCCTGCCGACCGGGCGTGGAGAGCCGCGGTACCCGCCGGTGGTCTAC
This sequence comes from Curtobacterium sp. NPDC090217, assembly GCF_044746705.1. Lineage (NCBI taxonomy): Bacteria > Bacillati > Actinomycetota > Actinomycetes > Micrococcales > Microbacteriaceae > Curtobacterium > Curtobacterium sp. NPDC090217. The sequence continues at coordinate 679,447 of NZ_JBIVCR010000001.1, forward strand.
AAGGCGATCAGCAACGCCATCCAGCAGGTCCAGGCCGCCGGCGGGAACGCCGCCGGTCAGGCCGCCACCGCACAGAGCGCCATCGAGGCGTTCATGCAGACGTACGAAGGAGGGGACCTGCGATGACCGCGCTCTCAGAACGCCGCGCCGCCGCGCGCCGAGCCCGACAGGAGCAGCCGGCGCCACAGCGGACGATGGGCAAGGCCCGCGCCCGACGGGAAGGTCGAGCGGCGCTGCTCTTCCTGCTGCCCGACTCGCTCGGCCTGCTCGTGTTCGTGTTCATCCCGATGCTCCTCGCCATCGGGCTGGGGTTCTTCCGTCTCGACGGCTTCGGGAACCTCTCGTTCGTCGGTGGTGCGAACTACGTCCGGATGTTCCAGGACCCGCAGTTCCTGCAGAGCGCGGGGGTCACCGCGGTCTACCTGGTGGTGCTGGTCCCGGCCGTCTTCGTGGTCTCGCTGCTGCTCGCACTGCTCGTCCAGCAGCGGATCCCGTTCATCGGTGCGATCCGCAGCGCCCTCTTCGCGCCCTACGTGATCTCGCTCGTCGTCGTCGGCCTGATGTGGCAGTTCCTCCTCGCCGACAAGGTCGGCGTCGTGAACCAGCTGCTGTCCGGCATCGGCATCGACGGGATCTCGTGGCTCGGTGACCCGAAGTACACGCTCGGCACGGTCGTGGTGATCAGCATCTGGTTCCAGATGGGCTACTACATGATCATCTTCCTGTCCGGGCTGCAGGACATCCCCGGTGAGCTCTACGAGTCGGCGCGGATCGACGGCGCGAACGCGTGGCAGCGGTTCCGGAGCATCACCTGGCCGCTCCTCCGCCCCACCTCGCTCTTCGTCCTCATCACGGTGACCATCGCGGTCATCACCGGCGGCTTCGACCTCATCTACATCCTCACCGGCGGCGGGCCGGCCGGGTCGACGTCGCTGCTCATCTACTACATCTACGAGCAGGCGTTCCTGTTCGGGGAGTACGGCTACGCGGCCGCCATCGGTTCCGTGCTCGTGCTCGTCCTGCTCATCTGGTCGGCGCTCATGTTCCGCGCCACGAAGGGAGGGCGGGTCGATGACGAGTGAGACGGTGGACCGGCCAGTGTCGGCATCGAGCACCGCGGCAGCAGGCGGCCGAGGCGGTCCCGCCTCGGCCCCGCGTCGCAGGACGGGCGACCGGCGGTGGACGAAGCGATCGACGATCCTCTTCGTCGTCGGGGTGGTGATCGCGCTGATCACGATCTTCCCGCTCGTCTACATGGTGCTCAGCTCCTTCAAGCCGGAGTCCGAGATCTACGGCAGCTCGCTGCTCCCTCGACACTGGACGCTGTCGAACTTCGTCTACGTGTTCACCGAGGTCCCGTTCCTCCGGTACATGTTCAACAGCGCGTTCGTCTCGGTCGTCGTCACGGTGGTCGCGCTGTGGTTCCACTCGATGGCGGCGTACGCGCTCTCGCGGCTCCGGTGGAAGGGCCGGGAGACGGTGTTCCTCATCATCTTCTCGACACTGCTGGTCTCGCTGCCGGTCGTCCTCATCCCGTCGTTCGTGGTGGTGCGGACGCTCGGCATGCTCGACAGCTACTGGGGCCTCATCGTGCCGTCGCTGTTCAGCGCGTTCGGCATCTTCCTGCTCCGGCAGTTCTACATCGGCCTCCCGGACGAGCTCGAGGAAGCGGCGCTCATCGACGGGGCCGGGTACTGGCGGATCTACTGGAGCGTCGTGCTCCCGCTGTCCCGCCCGATCCTGTCCGCGCTCGCGGTGTTCTTCTTCCTGGCGAACTGGAACTCCTTCGTCTGGCCGCTGACGATCATCTCGAACCCGGACCTCCGAGTGGTGCAGGTCGGCATCTCGACGTTCCACCAGCAGTACGCCTCGTCGCAGAGCTACATCGTGGCGGCCTCGACGGTCGCCGCGATCCCGACCCTGCTGCTGTTCTTCTTCTTCCAGAAGCAGATCACCGAGTCCATCAAGACGTCCGGGTTCAAGTGACCCGGACAGCACGACCGACCGAACGACGCCCGGACTCCCGGGCAGGAAGGGGCGATCGATGACGATCGACCAGGGAACGAACGTGCCGCGTGACCTCGACGGCAGGACCGTCGTGGTGACCGGCGCCGCCGGGGGCATCGGCGGGCGCGTGGTCGAGCGGCTGCACGCCGCCGGGGCCAGGGTGGTCGCGGTGGACCTCCACGAGCCGACCGCGGTGCCGGAGGGGGTGGCGACCGCGGCGGCCGACATCACCGACGCGGACTCGGTCGGCGCCCTCGCCGCCCGCATCGGCGCAGAGCACGAGGGCCGGATCGACCTCGTCAACGCGGCGGGCATCGTCGAGGACGACGTCGCCGCAGCGGACATGTCCGCCGAGCAGTTCCGCGGCGTGCTCGACGTCAACCTCGTCGGCGTCTTCCTGACCTGCCAGGCGTTCCGGCGGGTGATGGAGGGCCGGGGCGACGCCGCGATCGTCAGCATCGCGTCGATGTCCGGCAGCTGGATCGTCAACCACCCGCAGAAACAGGTGGCCTACAACGTCTCGAAGGCCGGCGTCGTGGCGCTGACGAAGACGCTCGCGGTCGAGTGGGGACCGAGCGGCATCCGGGTGAACTGCGTCTCGCCCGGGTACGTCGACACCCCCCTCCTGGTGAAGAAGCAGCACCAGTTCGCCGAGTGGATGCGCGACATCGTGCCCGGTCGCTTCGCCCGACCGGAGGAGGTCGCCGCGTCGATCCACTTCCTGCTCAGCGACGCGGCGTCGTACTGCCACGGCACCGAGCTCCTCATGGACGGCGGGTACTCGCTGCGGTGAACGCACCGGGTCGCGCGGTCCGGCTGGTCGGTACCGGACTGGAGGCCGTGGTCGCCACCCCCTGGTGGCCGCGGCTCACCGGGTGGTCGCGTCTGGGACCGCGGGACGGCTCAGGACCGCCAGGTCCCGCTCGCGAGCACGCGGTCGACCGACGCGGGTGCCAAGACGGTGTCGAGCACCCGGCTCGCAGCGCCGCGGACGCCCGCGAGGTCGCCGAGCGCGGTCCTCGTGATCACCAGATTCGATGTGCTCGCCGGCAGCGCCGCACCGTAGAGCCCCTCCCGGACACCGGCGAAGAGTGCCGCGTCCGCCTCGGTGAGGTACCCCCAGAAGCCGATCGCGCGCGGCGCGAGGAGCGTGACCGCTGCGGCGAGTGCCGTACCGATGTGGCGTCCGGCGGCACGGACGGCAGCGGTCGCCACCGCGTCACCGGAGCGCGCCAGCGCGACGACGTCGGCGGTGCGCGGCGCTCGAGGAGTCGAAGGAGAAGGTCGCACTGCTCCGCGACGCCGCACGGGGCGTCAACGAGGACGTCATCGTCGTGTGCCACGGTGGCCCCATCGCGGGGCCCGAGGCAGCCGCCGAGGTGATCCGGGACGTCCCCGGTGTCCAGGGCTTCCTCGGCGCGTCCAGCATGGAGCGGCTCCCCACGGAGATCGCGATGACGGAGCACATGCGGCGCTACACACGGATCACGCTGCCGACCCGGACGGAGGTCTGATCGTGCACCGCATGACCATCCTCTACGGCCCGGCGACCGACCAGGCGGCGTTCCGCCGGTACTACGACGACGTGCACGTCCCACTCGCCCGCAGCATGCCGGGCATGACCGCGTGGAACCTCGTCTGGTCCGACGATCCCGCGAGCCCGTACCCGCTCGTGGCCGAGCTCGTCACCGCGACGGCGGCCGACATGGACGCGATGCTCGACTCGCCCGAGGGTCGCGCCGCGAACGCCGACCTGGCGAACTTCGTGACCGGGGAGGTCGTGTTCCTCCGCGGCGACGTCGAGCCGGTGGCCCTCGCATGAGCGGGATCACCGTCGCAGTCGTCGGCCTCGGCTTCGGGCAGGACTTCGTCCCGATCTACCTCGCGCACCCCGCGGTGGCCGAGGTGGTCCTCGTCGAACCCGACCCGGCACGCGCAGCGGAGGTCGCGCAGCGGTTCGGCGTCCGACGTGTCCTCCACGGGTTCGAGGAGGCACTCGCCGACCCGTCCATCGACGCCGTGCACGTGCTCGCACCGGTCGTGTTCCACGCCGAGATGACCGTCGCCGCCCTCGACGCCGGCAAGCACGTGGCATGCGCGGTGCCGATGGCCACGACACTGGAGGACCTCGATCGGATCATCGACGCCGCGGACCGTTCCGGCCGCCGCTACATGATGATGGAGACGAGCGTCCACGGCCGCGAGTACCTGACGGTCGAGTCGATGTTCCGGGCCGGCGAGTTCGGGAGTCCCACGCTGTACCGCGGCTTCCACGTGCAGAACCTCGACGGTTTCCCCTCGTACTGGCTCGGCTTCCCGCCGATGCACTACGTCACCCATGCCCTCTCCCCGGCCCTCGCGTTGTTCGACACGACCGTCGCGTCCGTGCGGGCGAACGGCAGTGGCCGGCTGACCCCGGACCACGCTCGAGGCGGATTCGACAACCCGTTCCCGGTCGAGGTCGGCACCTTCCTCCTCCGCGGCACCGACGTGGTCGCGGACGTCGTGATGTCCTTCTTCCAGACCGGCCGCTCCTACATCGAGGGCTTCTCCCTGTACGGAGAGCGGCGCGGCGTCGAGTGGCCGGCGGACAACGAAGGTCCGTTGACGGTGCACGACATGCTCCCGTCCGACGGTGTGCACCGCGGCAACCGGGTGACGACCCGTCTGCACGAGCCGGCCGACCACGGCCACCTGCTCCCGCCGCCGCTCGCACCGTTCGTCCGCCCGACGACGGTGCGGTTCCCCGGCATGACCGAACCGGTCACCGTCGCCGACGGGCACGGCGGGTCACATCCGTTCCTCGTCCACGAGTTCGTGTCGGCGATCGTCGAGGACCGGCCATCGCGCATCGACGAACGCATCGCGGCCGCCTGGACGGCACCCGGGATCTGCGCGCACCAGTCCGCCCTGCACGACGGGGAACTCGTGCCCGTACCCGATTACACGGCACCGGGACGGGAGGCTCGTGGCGGCCCGGATCCGAGCCTCCGGTCCGCCTGACGGGCGCCGGTCTCGGCGGCCTTCGCTCCGGAGAGCTGATCGGCAGCCGACTGGAGGCCGTGCCGCGCGGCACCGGACGGTCCGCAGCCGCACCGGCCTACCGTGACCGGCATGAGCAGCAACCAACGCGTCGTGGTCATCGGCGGCAGTGGACACATCGGCACGTTCCTGATCCCGCGGCTCGTCCGCGCCGGACACCGGGTCGTGAACATCAGCCGCGGGCAACGCCGTGCGTACGCCGACGCGCCCGAGTGGCAACTCGTCGAGCAGGTCTCGGCCGACCGCGAGCAGGAGGACCGCGACGGCACCTTCCCGGACCGCGTCGCCGCGCTGCAGCCCGACGTGGTGATCGACCTCGTGTGCTTCACGCTGGGGTCCGCGACGGCACTGGTCGAGCGCCTCCGCGGCACCGGCGTGCACCTGATCCACTGCGGCTCCGTGTGGCGCGCTGGTCCGAGCGCGGTCCTGCCCATCACCGAGGACGCGATGACCCCGCCGTTCGGGACCTACGGCATCGAGAAGGACCGCATCGCCCGGATGCTCAAGCAGGAGACCGCCGATGGTGGTGTCGTCACGACGAGCCTGCACCCCGGGCACATCAGCGGCCCGGGCTGGGCGCCGATCGGCCCGCTCGGGAACCTCGACCCGTCGGTCTGGCGGCGCCTGTCCGCCGGCAAGACGCTGGAGATCCCCGGGATCGGCGCGGAGACGATGCACCACGTGCACGCCGACGACGTCGCGCAGGCGTTCGAGCTCGCGGTCGAGCACCGGGACGCCGCCGCAGGCGAGGACTTCTCCGTCGTCGCACCGGACGCCCTGAACGTCCGTGGGTACGCGGCGCTCGCCGCGTCCTGGTTCGGACAGGAGGCACGGCTCGAGTCCGTCAGCTGGGACCGGTTCCGCGAGACCACCGACCAGGACGCGGCCGGCGCGAGTTGGGACCACCTGTCCCGGAGCCAGGTGTTCAGCATCGAGAAGGCGCGCCGGCTGCTCGGGTACGAGCCGCAGCACACGGCGGGGGAGACCGTCGAGGAGGCCGTCCGGTGGCTGATCGACCACGGCGAGCTCGAAGTCACTGCGCCGTTCTCGGCCGCCTGAGGAGATCAGTAGCGCGGGTGCTCGCGCCGCCCGCTCCGTTCGGCGAACGCGTCGAGCGCGTCGACAACGTCGTCGTTGATCCAGACCCGGTTGCGCTGCTTCGAGTTCGCCAACCGCAGGACCCCGAGATCGACCAGCTGCGCGAGTCCGTTCAGCACGGCCGGACGGGTCGCGCCGATCCGCTCGACCGCGAGCCGGGAGTTGAGCACCGGGTGCTCGATCGAGAACCGGGCGATCCGCCGTGCGGCTGCGTCGGAACGGAGCTCGCGCATTGCGAAGTCCCAGCGGGACTCGAGCTGCCGAAGGTCGTCCGCGAGGACGGACGCGTTCCGGACGCCGGCGAGCGAGGCGTCGGCGAAGACCTCGACGATGGGCGTCGCATCGCCGCCGCGGTAGGCCCCGAGTGCACCGAAGTAGGCATCCAGATCCGTGAGGAGTCCACTGCTCACGGGGATCGTCAGGTGCTGCAGCACCCCGCGACGGCGCAGGATCGACTGGACGAGTGCGCGTCCGGTGCGGCCGTTGCCGTCCGGGAACGGGTGGATGGTCTCGAACTGGGCGTGCGCGACCGCCGCCTGGACGAGCACGGGGACGTCGTCCCGGCGGACGAACGCCACGAGGTCGTCCATGGCTGCTTGGACACCGCTCTGGTGGGGCGGAACGAACTCCGCGGTGTGCGGGAGTCGCCCGCCGATCCACACCTGCTCGTCCCGGTAGTGCCCGACCATCGACGGTGCCGACTCGGCGAGCAGGGCCCGGTGCATCGCGATGATCGTCGCTTCGCCGATGTCGTCCGCGAGGGCGATCGCCGCTTCCATCGCGCGGACGTTCCGCACGATCTGCGGTGCGTTCCCGGTGACGCGCTCGTCGATCTCTGCCTCGGAGATCGCCCGGGCACCCGCGGTCAGCTGTTCGATCTCGGAGCTCGATGCCGACTCGCTCCGGAGCAGGACACCGGAGAACGGCGCCGGGAAGTGTGCGAACTCCGCGTCGAAGCGGGTGATCGCGCCAGACGCGTCGTCTGCATCGGCCCGAGCGTGCGCGGCGACCTGCACGTCGAGGTCCGCGATGCGCGGCACGACGGCTGCTCGGTACGGGGTGTCCCGCAGCTCGCGCTGACGCCGTGGGAGCAGGTCCGGGTTCTCGGCCCGGGGGAGGACGCGCTGCTCCCACCTGACCGCCGTGGTGCCCATCGAACCTTTCCCTTCCACCGTCCTTGGTGAAGGATACCGCACAACCTTTACCAAGGACGGAATGGAGGCTCGGATCCGGGCCGGCACCGAGCCTCCAGTCCTGATCGTGGGTGCCTTCAGGACGTGAGCTGCTCCAGTGACAGGCCCACGGCTCCGGCGATGGTGGCGACCACCAGGTCCTCGCGCTCCGCGCGGGACCGGTAGTCGACGAGTGCGTAGCCGTTCGTGGCGTCGACGAGTGCGAAGAGGAGGAGCGCGACGCGCTCCGCGTCGTCGGTGTGCATCGATCCGTCCGCGACGCCGTCGGCGACGACCGACCGGGCGAGGGCCTGCCAGTCGTCCATCACGGAGCGGGTTGCCTCGGCGAGGGAGGGGTTGGTCCGGCCGATGCTCCATGCGTCCGCCCACAGTGCCGCGACGTCGTCGCGCACGGGGTCGTTGATCGACGCGAGCAGGACGGTGAGCCGTGCGACGGGGTCTGGCCGCTCGTCGACGATCGCGACGACCTCGGTGACCTCGGCCGATGCGATCGCACGGAACGTGTCGGCGACGAGGGACTCCATCGACGGGCGGTAGTGCGCGACGAGCGAGGGTGCGACACCGATCGACGCGGCGACCGACCGCAGCGTGACCCCGGCGAGGCCGTCCGTGCGTGCGACGGTGACGGCTGCGTGGTCGATCTGGGACAGACGGTCCGCGGCGCTCATCCGGCGGCGGGGCTGGGCGGTCACACCGTCAGCCTAGGCAGTGGACCGTGCTTCACGCGGCTGGCAGGGCGACGAACGCGGCCCAGACGTCGGCGCGGGTCGCGAAGAGCCCGAGGTCCCGATCGAGGAGCCGTGCGGCGTGCTCGATCCGGGCGCGGGCGGTGTGCCGGTGGACACCGAGGACCTGCGCGGCGCGGTCGTACTCGCAGTTCTGCTCGAGCCAGGTGCGGAGCGTCCGGGTGAGGTCGGTGCCGGCCGTGGCGTCGTGCTCCGTCACCGGGGCGAGGAACGCCCTCGCGATGTCCGCGGCGTCCGTGTGCGCGAGGTGGGCGAGGACGCCGTCGCGGGCCAGGTCGCCGAACTCGACGGTGCCGGGGCGGCCCTCGCGGCTGCGGTCGAGTGCCTGGACGGCTTCGGCGCGGGCGCGCCCGAAGTACCCGTACCCGGCACCGTCGGACAGCCCGGCGTGCAGACCGTACTGCGTGGTGAGGCGTTCGACGGGGCGAGGGTCCTCGGCGCTCACGCAGAGGAACAGCGCGTCGTCGACGGCGAAGAACAGCTGTCCGGGGGACTCCTGCACCCAGAGCTCGAGGAGGTCCACCACGGAGTCCGTCTGGTGGTCGGGCACGTCGATCGCGGCGACGCGGATCGGCTCGGTCGGCAGTGGTCCCCAGAGCTCACGCGACGTGGTCTCGACGACCTCGGGGTCGCCGAACGACAGCATCGTCAGGAGTCCGGTGCGGAGCAGCCCGCGGGCACGAGCCAGCTCGCGGTTCTGCTGGAGCGCGAGTCCGGCGAGGGCGATGACGGCGGTGACGACCTCGCGGCCGGCCTGGTCGAGCGACCCGGTCGCGATGGCCAGCACGCCGTCGAGATGCCCTCCCGACCCGAGCGTCTGCAGGGTGAAACCCCCTGTGGCGGTACTCATCGGCAGGCTCGCACGCTGCCCGCCGCGGAGGAGTCGAGCCCCCTCGGCCTCGAGCTGTTCGCGCTCGTCGGACGGGATGCCGTCCGCCGGGAATTCGCGGTCGATCCGCCCGGACACGTCGAGCAGCCCCACCCAGCAGTCGAGCTGCCGGGAGAGTTCGGCGAGGGTGGCGCCGAGTCCGTCCGGGCGCAGGGCGGCGAGGGAGATGGCGCGCTGTGCCGCGAGGGCCCATGCGCTCCTGGCGTTCGCGTCGCGGGCGATCGTCTCCGCGTTGGCCTGCACCACGGCGATGAACGAGGTCTCGTAGGGGACCTCGAAGAGCGGCAGCCCGTGGGCGCGGCACGCCTCGACGAGGGCGTCCGGCGTGCCGGCCCTGACGACCTCCGTCCCGAAGCCGAGCGCGACGACCCCGCGGTCGGTCAGTCGTCGGACGTACGCGTCCGCCGCCTCGGTCGAGACCTCGGCGTCGGAGTCGAACTGGGTGCCGGTGGTCAGCAGCGCCTGCCCGGTGCCGAGGAACGGGGTCGGGTCGGGGAGGTCGGAGCTGTGCAGCCACGTGATCGCGACGTCGGGGTCGGCGTCGGTCAGCATGCGGAGCCGCAGGTCGCGACGGGCGAGCAGGGATCGCAGGGTGGCCGGCATGTCATCAGTATCCACCGTGGCGATCTCGCCATGCGCTCCTGTACGTGGTGGACAGTGATTCGGCCGCGATGGGCTCCTACCATCGCCGCATGACCTCCACCGCTGTCCCCGCGACCACCACCGGCGGACCCGGGCTCCCGCAGGAGCGCCGCCTGGTCACCGCGATCCCCGGCCCGCGCTCCCAGGAGCTCCTCGCACGCAAGGCCGCCGCTGTGCCGTCCGGGGTCGGTGTCGCGGTGCCGGTCGCGGTCGTCGCGGCCGGTGGCGGCGTGGTGGTCGACGCCGACGGCAACTCCCTGGTCGACCTCGGGTCCGGGATCGCCGTGACGAGTGTCGGCAACGCGCACCCCGGCGTCGCCGCAGCGGTCGCGGCGCAGGCGGTCGCCTTCACGCACACGTGCTTCACCATCGCGGCCTACGACGGGTACGTGGAGGTCGCCGAGGCGCTGAACCGCCTGACCCCCGGTGACCACGAGAAGCGGACGGCACTGTTCAACTCCGGCGCCGAGGCCGTCGAGAACGCCGTGAAGATCGCGCGCAAGCACACCGGCAAGCAGGCGATCGTGGTGTTCGACCACGCGTACCACGGGCGTACGAACCTCACGATGGCGCTCACCGCGAAGAACCAGCCGTACAAGAGCGGCTTCGGTCCCTTCGCACCAGAGGTCTACCGCGTGCCGATGTCCTACCCGTTCCACGACGGGCTCTCGGGCACCGAGGCCGCAGCACGCGCGATCAGCCAGATCGAGAAGCAGGTCGGCGTCGAGAACACCGCGGCCGTGCTCATCGAGCCGATCCAGGGCGAGGGCGGGTTCGTCGTCCCCGCCTCGGGCTTCCTGCCGGCGATCGCCGAGTGGGCCCGCACGAACGACGTCGTGTTCATCGCCGACGAGGTGCAGACCGGCTTCGCCCGCACCGGCGCGATGTTCGCCAGCGAGCACGAGGGCGTCGTCCCCGACATCGTGACCACGGCGAAGGGCATCGCCGGCGGGCTCCCGCTGTCCGCCGTGACCGGCCGGGCGGAGATCATGGACTCGCCGCACGCCGGCGGCATCGGCGGCACCTACGGCGGCAACCCGATCGCCTGTGCGGCAGCGCTCGCCGCCATCGATGCCTTCGAGCACGACGGACTGGTCGAACGCGCCCAGCAGATCGAGACGGTGCTCTTCGACGCACTCCGCACGGCGCAGGAGCAGGACCCCCGCATCGGCGACGTCCGCGGGCGGGGCGCGATGATCGCGATGGAGCTCGTCGATCCGGAAACGGGTGCCCCGGACCCCGGCTTGACCGGGCGTATCGTCCGGTACGCCTACGAACACGGCGTGATCGCGCTGACCGCAGGCACGTACGGCAACGTCGTGCGCTTCCTCCCGCCGCTCGCCATCGACGACGCACTGCTCGTCGAAGGTGTCGGCATCGTCCTCGAAGGGCTGGCAACGGCATGACCCACGACCTCCTCTCCCGCATCCCCACCGGCCTGTTCATCGACGGCACGTGGCAGGACGCATCAGACGGCAGCACCTTCGCGGTGCACGACCCGGCGACGGGGGACGTCCTGGTCGAGGTGTCGAGCGCCACCGCCGCCGACGGTCTCCGCGCGCTCGACGCCGCCGACCGGGCCCGTGCCGACTGGGCAGCGACACCGCCCCGACAGCGTGCAGAACTCCTCCGTGCCGCGTTCGACCTGCTCCAGGAGCGCCGCGACGACTTCGCGCTGCTGATGACCCTGGAGATGGGCAAGCCCCTCGCCGAGGCGAACGGCGAGGTCACCTACGGCGGCGAGTTCCTCCGCTGGTTCGCCGAGGAAGCGGTCCGCATCGGCGGCTCGTACGGCACGAACCCCGAGGGCTCCGGCCGGACGATCGTGTCCCACAAGCCCGTCGGTCCCGCGTACCTGATAACCCCGTGGAACTTCCCCCTCGCGATGGCGACCAGGAAGATCGCCCCGGCGCTCGCCGCTGGGTGCACCGTCGTCGTGAAGCCGGCGGAGCTCACGCCGCTGACGACGCTGCTGTTCGTGGACCTGCTCCGCGAGGTCGGCGTGCCGGACAGCGTCGTGAACGTCGTCCCGACCAGCGACGCGAAGGCGGTGTCCGCCCCGATCCTCGAGGACCGCCGCCTCCGGAAGCTGTCCTTCACGGGATCGACCCCCGTCGGCCGGAGCCTGCTCGCGCAGGCGTCCGAGAACGTCCTCCGCACCTCGATGGAGCTCGGCGGCAACGCCCCGTTCCTGGTGTTCGCGGACGCCGACCTCGACGAGGCCGTGGCCGGCGCGCTCGCCGCGAAGTTCCGGAACACCGGGCAGGCGTGCACCGCGGCGAACCGGTTCCTGGTGCACGAGGACGTCGCAGCGGAGTTCGCCGACCGGCTCACCGCCCGCGTCGAGGCGATGCGGGTCGGCCCCGGCACCGAGGACGGCGTCGCGATCGGGCCGCTCATCGACGACCGTGCCGTCGCGAAGGCCGACCGGCTCGTCTCCGACGCGGTCGAGCGCGGTGCGGTCGTCCGCACCGGCGGTCACGCGATCGACGGCCCGGGGACGTTCTACGCGCCCACCGTCCTCACCGACGTGCAGCCGGGCAGCGCCATCCTGACCGACGAGATCTTCGGTCCGGTGCTGGCGATCGCGACGTTCGCCACCGACGACGAGGCGATCACCCGTGCGAACGACACCGAGTACGGTCTCGTGGCGTACGCCTTCACCGAGGACCCGGCACGGGGACAGCGTCTGATGGAGCGGCTCGAGACCGGGATGCTCGGCCTCAACACCGGCGTCGTGTCGAACGCCTCGGCACCGTTCGGGGGCGTGAAGCAGTCCGGCATGGGCCGCGAGGGCGGGGCGGAGGGCATCTCCGAGTACCTCGAGACGATGTACACGCTGACGCCCGACCCGTTCCGGCAGCGCAGCACGACCACGACAGGAGACGCACGATGATCGAGCGCGACGTCGTCATCATCGGCGCCGGCGTGACCGGCCTGACCGCGGCGACCCGGCTCCGCGCCGAGGGCAGGTCCGTCGCCGTCCTCGAGGCCCGTGACCGGGTCGGTGGTCGCACGTGGACCAACGACATCGAGGGCGTCACCCTCGAGATCGGCGGACAGTGGGTGTCGCCGGACCAGACCGCCCTGCTCGAGACCCTCGACGAGCTCGGCCTCGAGACGTACGACCGCTACCGGGAGGGGCAGAGCGTCTACATCGACGCGGACGGCACCCGCACCGAGTACACCGGCGACATCTTCCCGCTGCCGGCGGCCACGGCGAACGAGATCGAACGCCTGGTGTCCGTCGTCGACGAGTACGTCGCGCACGTCGATCCGGCCCGACCGTGGGAGTCGCCCGACGCGAAGCGCCTCGATGAGACGTCCTTCCGTGACTGGCTGCACGGCCTCAGCGACGACCGCGTCGCGACCGACAACGTCGAGCTGTTCATCGCCGGTGCGATGCTCACCAAGCCCGCACACGCCTTCTCCGCGCTGCAGGCGCTCCTGATGGCCGCGTCCGCCGGGAGCTTCACGAACCTGGTCGACGCCGACTTCATCCTCGACAAGCGCGTCGTCGGCGGGATGCAGCAGGTCTCCCTCCGGCTCGCCGAGCAGCTCGGCGACGACGTGCACCTGGACGCCCCGGTCCGCACGCTGCGGTGGACCGACGACGGCGTCGTCGCGATCGCCGACGGTGGCATCGAGGTGCACGCGCGCCAGGCACTCGTCGCCGTCCCGCCGCCCCTCTACACCCGGATCTCGTACGACCCGCCGTTGCCCCGACGGCAGCACCAGCTCCACCAGCACCTGTCGATGGGCTTCGTCATCAAGGTGCACGCCGTCTACGACCGGCCGTTCTGGCGGGAGGCCGGGCTCTCCGGCACGGCGTTCAGCCCGTACGAGCTCGTGCACGAGGCGTACGACAACACCTCGTACGGCAAGGAGCAGGGGACGCTCGTGGGCTTCGTGTCCGACGAGCACGCCGATGCGGTGTTCGCGCTCGAGCCTGCGGAGCGCAAGGCACGGGTCCTGGAGTCCCTGGTCCACTACTACGGACCGCAGGCAGCCGACCCGGTCGTCTACTACGAGAGCGACTGGGGCACCGAGGAGTGGACGCGTGGTGCGTACGCGGCGAGCTTCGACCTCGGTGGTCTCGCACGCTACGGCGCCGACCAGCGCGCAGCGGTCGGACCCATCCGCTTCGCCTCCAGCGACCTGGCCGGTGCCGGCTACCAGCACGTCGACGGTGCGGTCAGGATCGGCCGCGAGGTCGCTGCGGAGATCGCAGCGGCCCTGCCCCAGCCGGCCACGGTCCGGTAGTCACCACGGTGCGGACGGGAGGCTCGGTGCCGGCTGGCACCGAGCCTCCCGTCCGTCAGCGGGTCAGGCCCGCCGCATCTCCACCGTCGGACCGAGCGCGCCGGTGAACTCGATGCCGACTTCCCGAAAGCCGGCCTTCTCGTACCCGCGCCGCGCGCGGGCGTTGCCGGTGTGCACGGACAGCCGCAGCGGTCCGTCCGCCCAGCCGGCGATCGCGTCGAAGAGGGCGGCGAGCACCGCCCCGCCCCGCGCTTCGGGTGCCACGAAGACGCCGACGACCGAGCAGCCGTCGCGGGGGACCAGGCGGCCCTCGTAGTCCGGGTCGCCGACACGCTCGAGGAGCCCGGTCGCAGACCCGATCCACGTTCCGGACTCGTCCTCGGCGATGAACTGCCGCACCGTGGCTGCGTCGCCGGCGTCGTCCGACCCACCGGCTGCCCGATCCTGCCAGAACGTGTCGGGCAGCGATGCCGTGTGCTCGGCGGAGTCGACGAACGCCATCGCGGCGACGGGGTCGTGCACGGCGCGCAGGCGGAGTTCGCGGACGCGTTCCCACTCATCGGCATGGATCGGACGGACGGTGAACCGCTGCATCACCGCAGTCTTGCAGAGCGGCTCAGAGCACGCTGGCGGCGGCCGATCGTGCCGCTGCTGCCCACGGCCGGGCCGGGTCGGCCTGCGCGCTCGCCATCGCGCCGTCGTAGAGCACGCACAACTGCAGCGCCGTGCCGTTCGGGTCGTCGGCGCCGGCTTCGGTCAGGAGCGACTCGAACAGCTCGCGGACCCAGTCCCGGTGCTCGAGCGTGACCTGGTGCGTGGGGTGTCCCGCGCCGTACTCGGCCTCGACGTTGATGAACGGGCAGCCTCGGTAGCCGGGCTCCTCGAACCACTCGCCGAGCAGGTCGAACACCGCGAGCACGCGGTCGCGGGGCGTGTCGCCACGGCCCGGGAGGGTGGCCGCGACGTGCGCCTGCCACGCGTTGCTCCGACCACGGAGGTAGCCCACGACGAGGTCGTCCTTCGTCCGGAAGTGCGTGTACAGGCTCGCCTTGGAGATGTCGGCCTCTGCCGCGACCTGGTCGACGCCGACCGCGTGGATGCCCTGCTCGTAGAACAGACGATCGGCGGTGGCAACGGCACGTTCGTACGCGGGGCGGCGGCGGGTTCGCGGAGCGGTCTCGGGCATGGTTTGACTTTACCGTACAGATCGGTACAGTTACCAGCACCAAACCGAACCGATCTGTTCAGACAGGACATCGACCATGACCAAGACCGCCCTCATCACCGGCGCCACCAGCGGCATCGGCCGCGCGACCGCCGAACTCCTCGCTGCCCGTGGACTGCACGTCGTCGTCTCCGGCCGCAATGCCGAACGCGGCGACGAGGTCGTCCGGACCATCCGCGCGGCAGGGGGGTCTGCCGACTTCGTGGCCGCCGACCTCCGCGACGAGGCGAGCGCGAAGGAGCTCGCCGCTCGTGCCCTCGAACTCGGTGGCGGTGCCGTGGACGTCCTGGTGAACAGTGCGGGGATCTTCCCGTTCGGCCCCACCGCGTCGACGACCACCGAGGGCTTCGACGACGTCTTCGACGTGAACGTCAAGGCGCCGTACTTCCTGGTCGCAGCGCTCGCGCCGGGGATGGCGGAGCGGGGATCCGGTGCGATCGTCAACGTCACGACGATGGTCGCCGAGTTCGGCGCTGCCGGGATGGGGCTCTACGGCTCGAGCAAGGCGGCGCTCGTCCTGCTGACGAAGTCGTGGGCGGCCGAGTTCGGCCCCGCCGGGGTCCGCGTCAACGCGGTGAGCCCCGGCCCGACCCGCACCGAGGGGACCGCCGCGATGGGGGAGAGCCTCGATGCACTCGCTGCCGCCGGACCCGCCGGCCGTCCGGGAACCGCGGACGAGGTCGCCGAGGCCATCGTGTTCCTCGCCACCGACGGGGCGTCGTTCGTGCACGGCGCGGTGCTGCCGGTCGACGGCGGTCGGATCGCGGTCTGAACGCACTCCTGTGCGGCTGCGGTCCGGGCCGCGCGTACGGTCCGGTCCATGAGTGACACGACCCCCCACGGATCCGGCCAGCCCTCCGACGAAGCCCGGCAGTACACCGAGGACCTCCCCGACGGCTCGCGCACCGGCGACGCCACGGAGGACCCGGAGCAGGACAGCGACGTCGACTCGGGTGGTGAGCCGGCTGACCCGCAGTAGGACGGACGGGAGGCATGGTGCCAGGCGGCACCGTGCCTCCCGTCCGGTGTGGAGCCGGATCCGCGGACGACGTCAGCCGATGCGGATCAGCTTCTTGTTCACGAACTCGTCGGCCCCCAGGGGGCCGAGTTCGCGGCCGAAGCCGCTGGCCTTGACGCCGCCGAACGGCAGCTCCGGGCTGTCCGCGCCGACGATGTTCACGTAGACCATCCCCGCCTCGATGCGGTCCGCGACCCGGAGGGCCTGGTCGGCGTCGGTCGTGAACAGGTACGAGCCGAGACCGTACGGGGTGTCGTTCGCGAGCCGGATCGCGTCGTCCTCGTCGATGACCCGATAGACGGCCGCGACGGGGCCGAAGAACTCCTCGCGGTAGGCGTCGTTGTCCGGCGTGATGCCGGTGAGCACGGTCGGGGTGAACGCGTTGCCGGTGCGCTCGCCGCCGGTGACGACGGTCGCACCCTGCTCCTTCGCCGCGTCGAGCTGTTGCTCGAGCCGGTCGGCGGCCGCCGGGGACGACAGCGGCCCGAGTTCCGCGCCGGGGGTCGTCGGGTCGGTCGGTGCCACGGCCGACATCGCGTCCGTGAACTTCGCCAGGAAGTCGTCGTACAGGTGGTCGGCGACCAGGAACCGCTTCGCGGCGTTGCAGACCTGCCCGTTGCCCTCGAGCCGGGTGGCGACGGCGGACTCGACCACGGCGTCGAGATCGTCGGTGGACAGCAGGATGAAGGGGTCCGAACCGCCCAGCTCGAGGACGACCTTCGTCAGGTTCCGACCGGCGATCTCGGCGACGGCGGCTCCGGCACGGGCCGAGCCGGTGAGGGAGACACCCTGCACGCGGGGGTCGGCGATGACGTCCGCTGCCTGGTCGTTCGTCGCGAAGACGTTCGTGTACGCGCCCTCGGGGAACCCGGCGTCGTGGAAGATCCGCTCGACCGCAAGGGCCGACTCGGGGCACTGCGGGGCGTGCTTCAGCAGGACGGTGTTGCCGATGAGCAGGTTCGGACCGGCGAACCGGGCGATCTGGTACGCCGGGAAGTTCCACGGCATGATGCCGAGGAGCACCCCGACCGAGTCCTTGCGGATGAAGGCGCTGCCGTCGGAACCCGGAGCCAGGGTGATCGGCTCGTCCGCCAGGAAGCCTTCCGCGTTGTCGGCGTAGTAGTCGTAGATGTCGGCGCAGAAGTCGACCTCGCCGATCGCCTGGTCGATGGGCTTCGCCATCTCGCGGACGATCGTGGCGGCCAGCTCGTCGCGGCGCTCGCGGTAGAGGTCGGCGACCCGGTGCATGACCGCGGCGCGCTCGGCGACGGTGCTGGTGCGCTCGCGGTGGGCGCGGTCCGCGGTGTCGATCGCGGCGCGGAGCTCCTCGTCGGTGATCGTCGGGTAGGTGGCGAGCACCTCGCCGCTCGTCGGGTCGGTGACGGCGTAGTCGGTCATCGTTTCCTCTCAGGCTCGTTCGTCGGTCAGCTGCTTGTTGACGCCGGTCACCGGCTGGTTCTCGTCGAAGCCCTTCGGCTGGACGCGGAACCCCTTCGTGATGACCAAGAGGTACACGAAGCCGATGGCGGCCCAGACGCAGCCGGCGATGAGCGCGTCGGCGTGCAGCTGTGACCAGAGAACACCGGTGAGGAGCATCGCGACCCCGGGGAGCACGATGTACGCGAAGCGGTCGCGGGCGGTGTGGCGGCGACCCTGGCGGACGGCGAAGTGCACGATGACGGTCGCGTTGACGAACGTGAACGCGATGAGGGCGCCGAAGTTGATGTACGACGAGATCGTGTCGAGCGAGAACGTCATCGCCAGCAGGGTCACCGCGCCCACGATGACCACGTTCGGGATGGGCGTCCGCGTGCGGGGGCTGACGTAGCCGAACACGCGCTTCGGGAGGACGTTGTTCCGACCCATCACGAGCAGCATGCGGGCGACGCTGGCGTGCGACGCCAGTCCGGACGCGAGCGCCGCGACGAATCCCGCCGCGACGAGGACCGCCTGGAACACGGGGCCGCCGACGATCAGCCCGATCTGGGGGAGCGGGTCGTCCGTGAACTCGCCGAACGGGGCGTTCGTCGGGAAGCGCAGCTGCGCGAAGTACGCCGACACCAGGAAGATCAGGCCGCCGATGAGCACCGTCATCAGGATGGCCTTCGGCATGATCCTGATCGACTTCGCCTCTTCGGTGTACATCGTGACCGCGTCGAACCCGATGAACGAGAAGCAGACGACGGTGGCGCCGGTGAGGAGCGCCGACATCGTCACGCCGTCGTGCACGAACGGCTCGGTGCTCGCGATGGTGCCGGCCCCTGCACCGTGCACGAGCTCGATCACCGTGAAGACCACGAACGCGATCATCGCCAGGATCGCGCCGATGAGCAGGACCATGTTCAGGTTCGACGTGCCGCGCATCGACAGGCAGATGACCGTGGTGACGAACACCGTGTAGACGACGACCGTCACCCATGCGGGCAGCGCCGGGAAGACCTGCTCGAGGTACAGCCGGATGATCAGCGCGTTCACCATCGGGAGCAGCAGGTAGTCGAGCAGGGACGCCCAGCCGACCATGAAGCCGGCGTTGGGGTGGATCGACTCGCGCACGTACGTGTAGGCGGATCCGGCTGCCGGGTAGACGCGGACCATCTTCCCGTAGCTCACGGCGGTCAGGAGCATGATCACGAGGGCGATCAGGTAGGCGCTGGGAACGGCACCCTCGGTCTCTCCGGAGACGATCCCGAAGGTGTCGAAGACGACGGTCGGGGTCATGTAGCCGAGGCCGAGGCCGACGATCGCCCAGAGCCCGAGGCTCCGCTTCAGGGAACCGCCGCGCGCCGGTGTTGCCGGGGCGGTGACCGCGATGGGTGATGCCATGGGCGTTCCTCCTGAGCGTTCGGTTCGGTGCACAGTACCGACGCCATGGGGTCCGCCGGACCCGCCGTGACGTACACCGGCACCCCGCTGGCTGTACTCCGGGGCGATTGCAGACCAGCACCCGCGTGGATGCCGGGAACCAGCCGCCGGGGAGCGTCGAGAACCCTCAGGAGTGGCGATCTCCCGGTCGGCGGACTTCCCGGCGGTGCTCCCTACGATCGGCCTTCCCATGCAACGGACATCTCGCTCTCAGACCGTCACCGTGGTGGTCGTCGTCCTGGCGGTGTTGACCGCGGTGAACCTCGGCGTGTCTGCGACGTGGTGGACCAGGGCTGCCGCGGGTTCCCCGACGACATCCAGTGCCGCTGCTCCGCCGACCTCGGCCACGACCGCGATCCCGAGTACGATCCCGAGTGCGATCCCGAGTGCGATCCCGAGTGCGATCTCGACCGCGATCGCGACCGCCGAGCCTCCCGCCGACGGGATCCCGGCCGCCGAGGCGCCGGGGAAGACGGCCGTCCCGGCCACCGAGGACCTCGCGACGACCTGGACGCCCCCGGCCGGCATGCCGACGACCGGGCGGCTCCTCCGCGTCGCGATCCCGGCCACCCGGTCGCACTTCACGGCGCGCGACGCGCTGCTCTGGCTGCCGCCGGCCGCGCTCACGGCCGATCCGCCGCACCTGCCCGTCGTGGTCCTGATGTCCGGCCAGTCGAGGGGCGCAGGACCCGAGGACCTGCAGACCGGCGGGCACATCGAGGCGACGATGGACGCGCTCGCCACCCTGCACCGAGGCCTCGCGCCCATCGTGGTGGTGCCGGACCAGCTCGGCCCGGAGTCGGCCAACCCGATGTGCGTGGACGGTCCCCTCGGCAACAGTGCCACCTACCTCGAGGACGACGTGCCCGCGTGGATCACCTCGCACCTCACGGTCCAGTCGGGGGCCGCTGCGTGGACCGTCGGCGGGTTCTCGCAGGGTGGCACGTGCGCCATCCAGATCGGTGCGGGAGATCCGGAACGATTCGGGAACATCATCGACGTGTCGGGCGAGGACGGACCGAGTCTCGGATCCGTCCAGAAGACCATCGCGGAGGGGTTCTCCGGCAACGCGGCGGCCTACCGACGAGCGCAGCCCGCGGCGATCCTCGCGGCGCACGGGCCGTACCGGGACACGGACGCGTTCTTCGCCGCCGGCGGTGACGACCACGCCTACGGGCAGGTGACGCCCGTCCAGGCGCAGCGGGCGCGGGCCGCCGGGATGCACGTCACCACGTGGATCCTCCCCGGCGGCAGGCACAGCTGGAGCACCGCGGGGCCGGCGATCGCCGCCGGGCTCGCGTGGCTGGCGCCACGACTCGGCGTCGCACCGAGCTGAGCCCGGCGACTCAGGCGGGCTGTTGCTGCGTGATGCAGTGCAGGCCGCCGCCGCGGGCGAAGACCTCGCGTGCGTCGACCGTGCGGATCTCACGGCCCGGGTAGACGTCGGCGAGGATGCCCCGGGCGCGGGCGTCTGCTGCTTCCTCGCCGAACCCGCACGCGATCACGGCGCCGTTCACCACGACGTGGTTGACGTAGTTCCAGTCCACCGGGCCGCCGTCGTCCGTCAGGGTCGCCGGCGCCGGGATCTCGACGATCGTGGCGTCGGTTGCCTGTTCGATCGCGCGGCGGATCTGCGGCATCACGAGGTGGTCGGGGTGGTCGGGGTCGGGTTGCGCGTGGAGCAGGACGACGTCGGTCGCTGCTCCGGCGAACGTGGCGACCATGTCGACGTGTCCACGGGTCCCGAGCCCGTCGTAGTCCCGGGTCAGTCCCCGAGGGAGCCAGATCACGTCCGTCGCACCGATCGTCCGGGCGAGTTCCTCCTCGACGCGGGTGTGGTCCGCGTACGGGTTCCGCCGCGGGTCGAGCTGCACCGTCTCGGTCACGAGCACCCGGCCACGGCCGTCGACGTGGATCGCGCCGCCCTCGTTGACCAGCAGCGACGGGATCCGTCGGACACCGGCTGACCGTGCGACGGTCGCGGCGATCTCGGCGTCGCGGGTCCACGTCGACCACGAGTTCGCACCCCAGCCGTTGAACACCCAGTCGACGGCGCCCCGTTCGCCGGTCTCGTCGTCGACGACGAAGGTCGGGCCGATGTCGCGCATCCAGAAGTCGTCGAGCGGCGCCTCGAGCACGTCCACCGAGCGGGACAGCAGGCGGTCGGCGTCGGGTCGTGCGACCGGGTCGACCACCACGGTGACGGGCTGATACTCGCTGATGGTGTTCGCGGTCGTCGCCCACGCGGTGCGCGCGGCCTCGGCGCTCGCCGGATCGTCACCGAGGGTGTTGCCCGGTCGCGGGAACGCCATCCACGTCCGCTCCTGCGGAGCCGTCTCCGCCGGCATCCGCCAGGTCACGAGCGTGCTGCCGTCGGTCGTGCGGCCGTCTGCCGCGGTGACGGTCGGTCCGGGATGGAGGCTCGGATCGCCTCCGTCGCGCCGTGGTCGTCCCGAACGGGGTCGACCGGGGCCACCAGGGAGTCGTACAGGTCGGGTCGCCTGGTCAGCGCGAAGGGGAACAGGCGGAGCCACTCGGTGCGGGCATCGAGGTCGAGGTCCGCCACGAGCACGACACTCGCGTCACGAGGCGCCTCGACGAGCACGCGACCGAACGGGTCGGAGATGAAGGACGATCCGTAGAAGGTGATGTCGCCCTCGTCGCCCCACCGGTTCGGGACGACCATGAACTGCCCGGCGGTGATGCCGTTCGCCACGATGACGTGCCGCCAGATCGGCGCCGTGTCGAACGCGGGGAACGTCGGCTCCGAGCCGATGGCGGTCGGGTACACGAGGACCTCGGAGCCCGCGAGGTCGTAGGAGCGGGCGACCTCGGGGAACCACTCGTCCCAGCACGTCGGGAGTCCGACGCGGGCCCCGAGTCTGGGCGGCTCGTAGACGGGGAAGGCGTCGTCGTCGCGACCCGGGCGGAAGTAGGTGTCCTCGTAGTACCCGGCGCTGATCGGGATGTGCGTCTTCCTGGTGCGTCCGACGAGCGAACCGTCCGGTGCCACGAGGACCGCCGTGTTGTACCCGCGCGGGTCGGCCGGGTCGTCGTCCTCGGCCGGCCGCTCGTACAGCGACGCGTGCACGAGGATCCCGTGCTCGCGGGCCTGTTCCCGCGCGAAGGTGATCGTCGGGCCGTCGTCGATCGATTCGGCGAGGTCCTTCGGGACGCCGCTCGCCGGGGTGTCGCCGGGGTACCGCAGCAGCGTCAGCTCGGGCAGGAACACGGCCTGCGCACCGTTCGCGGCCGCGGCGGCGATGCCCTCGGCGAGCTGGGCTCGGTGCGCTGCCGGGTCCTCGAGCCACCGCATCTGCACGAGGGCGACACGGGTGGTCCGACGGGAGTCTGTGCTCGCGTCGCGCAGCGGCGACTCGAGGTTCTCTGCGGTGACGACGTCCATGGCGCCATTGTTGACCACATGATCAACGAGCGCAATGGTCACGGAACGGTCACGAGGACAATCTGGTCCAAACCGTTTCCGGTGGGGTGCCGAATCCCATGCACAGACCGGGAAACACCCGGAGCGCTCACCAGCCGCAGATAGCTGGTTCTCCACTCCTTGTCGGAGTGTGTTCGGCGCGCTTTCAGTACGCCGCGCCGAGCGCGACACAGCAAAGGAATGACCATCATGCGCAAGTCCTTCAAGACCACCATCACCCTCGCCACCACGGGTGCCCTCGTCCTCGGCGGTGCCGCGTTCGGTGTCTCCGCCGCGAACGCCTCGACCCCGGCGATCCACACCGTCGCCTCGTCGTCGTCGAAGATCCCCGCACCGGTCGCGTCGGTTCCCGAGGTCCTCGGTGGCGACACCTCCGTCGCGCTGGACTCCGGCTTCACCGACGCGCTGAGCTCGCTGGGCCTGACCCCGGGTGTGTCCGGCAACGCCAAGCTCGCCGACGGCGCCGTGTCGTTCCCGATCACCTCCGGCTCGGTCACCTACTGGAGCCCGGACGGGAACTACCGTCCGTACGTGCAGGGCCTGCTGAACCACGACGACTCCGGTCTGACCCTGAAGGCCGGGGACACGACGGTGACGCTGGAGAACTTCGTGGTGAACCCGGGCTCGTCCAAGCTCTACGGTGACGTCCTGGTCAACGGGCAGGTCGCCGCAGCGAACGCGTACCTGTTCAGCCTGCACGGTGGGACGCTGAAGCCGCTGCAGCTCGAGGGTGACAACGCGATCCTCACCGGCACCACCGTCCACGTCTCCGCGGACGCCGCGAAGCTGCTCAACAGCACCTTCAAGACCGACGCCGTCAAGAGCGGCCTCCTCGTCGGCACCGCCACCATCACCGCCAAGATCAAGTAACACCCAGCGCCAGAAGCGCACCGCACCACACGACGGACACAGCACCTCGCACCCGCGGGGTGCTGTGTCCGTTCCGCGGTTCGGTGGCCGGACTCACCATGCGCGACGCGGATCCTCTCGAACGAGGCGTCGCAACGTGCTCTTCGAGGCGGCCAGGCTCGGGTACTCGTCGTCGATCGTCGCGAGCACCGACAGCATGCCGTTCATCCGGTGCCGGACGTCCACCTCGAGCAGGTTGTCGTGGTGAGCGACTCGGTTCCGAAGCCGTCGGAGCGTCTCCAACTGTTTGCCGATCGCGATCCGTCCGGCATCGTCACCGGAGGCGTTCGGGAAAGCGTGGCGGAGGGCGTCGCGCCAGAGGCGTTGCTGCCGTCCGGCGGACTCCGTGCGCGAGACGGGGCGGATCAGCTTCACCCAAGCGCCGAACATCAGTTGCGCCACGACATCGTCGTGCGTCGCTCCTTCGCCGCTCCGCTGGTGACGCGTCCCGCGTTCCGCGGCAGCGACAGACGCGCGGCTCCGTGCGTCGGCGAGCTGTCGTCGGAGGAGTGTGTAGACCGCCTCCGGCGTCGCACCCTCAGTGGTCCAGTCGGGCAGGGAGCCGTCGAGCAGGGCAAGCTCGCGGAGCCGGGTGTCGATGGCGTTGCGCACCGCGATCTCGACGAACGACAGTTGCGCGTGCAGTGCGCCGGCGAGTTGCGTCGCCCAGAGGTAGAGGTCGCCAGCTCGTGCGAGGTCTCCACCGGTGACTGATGCGTACGTGCGCAGGCGGGCCGTTCCCAAGAGGCCTGCCAGCGCCAGTTGACTCGCTGGTCCGGAAACCGTAGCGTGGACCTCACGAGCGTCGGGCATGGACCGGCGTGCATACCTCGAAACCCCCTCGCATCGCGAGGGGGTTTCTGTTTGCGGTGGTCTGTCCATCGTTCCGTCGACCATCCGGCAACGCTACGAGGCTGGTGTGCCGGAGGGAATCGCGGGTGCAATCGGCTCCGCGGTTCAGCGAGCGGCGGTGGTCGTGCCGATGACCGAGAGCAGCCGGAGTCGCTCCGCGGTCACGCTGCCCGGCTCGGCGGTGTGCACGAGGAGCACGTGCGACTGCTCGGGGTCGTGCAGCACCTGGCAGTGCAACGTCAGCTCCCCGACCTCGGGGTGGACGTACCGCTTGACCTCGCGCGGACGGACCCCGACCTCGTGCAGCGCCCAGACCTCGCGGAACTCGGCGCTCCTCGCGAGCAGGGTCTCCGCGAGGTGTGCCGCCCGCGAGCCGGGACCGCGCCGAGCGACGACCTCTCGGAGCCCGGACGCGTACATCCGGGACATGAAGGCGTGGTCCTCGACCGGGTAGAGCTCCCGGACCTCGGTCTGGGTGAACCACCGGAACCCGGAGCTCCGTGCGTCACCGGCGTACCGCGAGTGGTCGCCGACGAGAGCCACGCCGAGTGGTGTCTGCCGCAGGGTCTCGCCGACCTCGTTCGACACCTCGGCCGCGGTGTCCACCAGGCTGTCGAGGATGCGCATCATCCCCGGCGACACGTGAGCCCCACCTGCGCTCCGTGTCGGCGGTTCGTGTCCGGCCAGGCGGAAGAGGTGGTCGCGCTCGTCGATCGTCAGCCGGAGGCCCTGCGCGATCGCGGCGAGCATCTGCTCCGAGGGCTGTGGGCCGCGTTCGCGTTCGAGTCGCGCGTAGTAGTCCGTCGACATGTTCGCGAGCAGGGCCGCCTCCTCGCGACGGAGTCCAGCGGTCCGCCGACGCTGCCCACGCGGTAGCCCGACGTCCTCCGGTTGCAGGGCATGCCGGCGACCTCGGAGGAAGTCCGCAAGTGCGCTTCGATCGATCACGTCGTCATCCTCTCGCGACGCGTCCGTCCGAGCCACGGATCGTCAGGCCGTGGATGTCGTGCACGGGGTCGGCGCATGCTCGACCGAGGCGCCACGAGGTGCCGCGAACGAGGAGACGACACGATGCCACGTACCCACGACGACGTCACGATCCCTGACCTCACCGGCCGGCGGGCCCTGGTGACCGGCGCCAGCGACGGCATCGGACTCGGCATCGCCACCCGGCTGGCCGCAGCCGGCGCCGAGGTCGTGATGCCGGTCCGCAACCGACGGAAGGGCGAGGCCGCCGCCGACCGCATCCGGCAGCAGTACCCGGACGCGATCCTGCGGCTCGAGGAGATGGACCTGTCGTCCTTGCGCTCCGTGGCGTCGCTCGCCGATCGCCTCCGTTCGCAGGGCGACCCCCTGCACCTGCTGATCGGCAACGCGGGTGTGATGACACCACCGGAGCGGCAGGAGACGGAGGACGGCTTCGAACTGCAGTTCGGCACGAACCACCTCGGACACTTCGCGCTCGTCGGTCAGCTCCTCCCGCTCCTGCGGGCCGGCAGCGCACGCGTGGTGATGCAGACGAGCATCGCGGCCCGACGTGCCCGGATCGACTGGCAGGACCTGCAGTCCGAGCGGCCGTACGACGGCAACCGCGCCTACGCGGCGTCGAAGCTCGCCGGTGCACTCGTCGGGTTCGAGCTCAGCAGACGGAGTCGAGCGGGCGGTTGGGGCATCACGAGTGCGGTGAGCCACCCGGGTGTCGCACCGACGAGTCTCCTGGCCGCCCGTCCGGAAGTCGGGCGAACGCAGGACACGACCGCGGTCCGGGTCATCCGGTGGCTCTCGTCGCGCGGGCTCCTCGTCGGGACCGTCGACTCCGCCGGGGAGCCCGCACTGCTCGCGGCGACCGGCTCCGACCTGGACGGGGCCTTCACCGGTCCGGGGTGGCCTGGTGGGCTTGGCGGACCCGCTGCCAGGCACGATTCGTGGAAACCGATGCGGGACGAAGCCGCAGCAGCACGGCTGTGGACCGTCTCCGAGGAGCTCAGCGGCGTCCGGTTCCCGGAGACGACCGGACGCGACCAGGAGCCCCGGCCGATGATGGGGGGATGAACGATCCCATCGTGGTGCCGCTCGGCTTCTCGCACGTGCGGCTCACCGTCACCGACATCCACCGGAGCAAGGCCTTCTACGAGCGGCTGTTCGGCATGCCGCCCGGGAGCGACTTCAGCGACCAGATCGACGACCCGACGATCCACGACGACCCGTGGCGGACCTACGGCGGGTGCTCGTTCACGTTCGGCGGCCAGACCCTCGGACTGCGTCCGGTGGCGGAGTCCGGTGACCGGTTCGATCCGGACCGCGTCGGCCTCGACCACGTGTCCTTCCGGGTCGGATCGGTCAGCGACCTGCACGATGCGGTGGCGCGGCTCGACGAGGCGGGCATCGAGCACGGTGCGGTGACGGACCTCCCGCCGTTCGGTCTGGTGATCCTGTCCGTCCAGGACCCCGACGACGTGAACCTAGAGTTCGCCGCGCCCCGTCCGGAAGGCGCATCCGCCACCCGCACCTCCAGCTGACTCCGAAGGTCCCGGCGTTGCGTGGCCGGCGTCAGACAACAGGAGGACACATGAGCACGACCTGGTTCATCACCGGCGCATCGAAGGGCTTCGGCCGCGAGTGGGCCGAAGCCGCCCTCGAGCGTGGGGACTCCGTCGCCGGCACGGCACGGAACCCCGACGACGTGCAGGCGCTCGTCGAGCAGTACCCGGACACGTTCCTCGGCATCCAGCTCGACGTCACCGACCGCTCGGCCGACTTCGCCGCGGTGCAGCGCGCAGCAGACCACTTCGGTTCCCTCGACGTCGTCGTGAACAACGCCGGCTACGGCCACTTCGGCATGGTCGAGGAGCTCACCGAGGACGAGGTCCGTGCCCAGCTCGAGACGAACCTGTTCGGTGCGCTCTGGGTCACCCAGGCGGCGCTGCCGATCATGCGCGAGCAGGGTTCTGGGCACATCATCCAGGTGTCGAGCATCGGTGGGATCAGCGCGTTCCCGACCGTCGGCGCGTACCACGCGTCGAAGTGGGCGCTGGAGGGGCTCTCGCAGTCCCTCGCGCAGGAGGTCGCCGGCTTCGGCATCCACGTCACCCTGATCGAACCCGGCGGGTTCTCGACCGACTGGTCCGGACCGTCGTCGAAGCAGAGCGAGCCGATCGACGCGTACGCCGACGTGCGCGAGGCAGCCTCGAAGCGCCCTTCCGCCGCGGACCCGGGCAAGCCCGAGGCGACCCGCTCGGCGATCCTCAAGGTGGTCGACGCCGACGAGCCGCCGCTGCGGGTCTTCTTCGGCAAGGCGCCGCTCGGCATCGCGGAGAAGGACTACGAGTCGCGTCTCGCGACGTGGCGGGAGTGGCAGCCCGTGTCCGAGGAGGCACACGGCGCCTGACGCGGGACGAGCGGGCAGCCCACCGCTCAGGCGATGATGTTGACCGCGCGCGAGATGACCAGGGCCATCAGGATGAACCCGCCGACGGACTGGTAGGCCATGATCATCTTCGCGCGGACGGTCATCGGCATCGTGTCGGTCGGGCTGAACGCCACCATGTTCGTGAGCGCCACGTAGAGGTAGTCGAGGTACACCGGACGCCAGGCGGCGGTGCGCGAGTCGGTCTCCTGCGGGAACTGGAAGTCCGCCTCGTCGGACTCCCAGAGGCCCGGACGCCGTCGTGCGACCGGCCCGCCGCGGTCGAGTTCCCAGTACACCAGCCCGAACGCGATGATGCTGCTCACCCACACCTGCAGCGCGGTGAGCAGCACGGCTCCGCCGTCGGCATGACCGAGGAGGAGCTCCATCACGGTGCGGACGACGGTGAGTTGGTTCGCGACCGTGAGCATGATCGCGAGCCCGAACGACAGCCACCTCGACCACGTCGTCTCGCGGGACAGCCGCCGCGGGTTGAACACGATCAAGGGCACGAGCAGCAGGACACCGAGGAGCGGCACGACCCACGACGGGAAGAACAGCACCCGGCTCGGCAGGAGCAGCGCGAGCGCGAGGTTGACGAGGATCGCGACGGCGACCGGGAAGCGGTGCTCGTGCTGGTGTCTGACCTTCGACGGGCTCACGCGCCGAGTGTAGAGGCCAGCTCCTCCGCCGGGACGTCCCGTCCGAGGATGCGCGACGCCGCCCGCAACCCGGACAGCAGCGCCCCGTGCACGGTCGCGGGGTCGTCGCCCCACGTCGCCTCGCCCGCGAGCTGCACCCGACCGACGGGTGTCCCGAGCAGGTCGTGGTCATCCGGGGACGAGCCGACGTGCAGGTACGAGTACGACCCCTTCGCGAACGGGTCGGCCGCCCACCGGGTGATGCGCACGGCCTCGGGCTCGGGCACCGCCGGGCCGAACAGGAACCGCAGGGCCGCCAGCCCCTCGGCGACGATCTCGGCGTCGGACAGCGTCTCGAGCCGACGCGCTCCGGAGCCGCCGACCAGTGCAGCCAGCACCGGCACCCCGGTCACGCGGGACATGTCGTACCAGGAGTGCCAGTCGACGCCGGCGTCCCCCTGCTGCCGGAGCACCCAGGAGTCCCAGAACGCCGAGGGGAACCGGAAGAACACCTTGTCGTAGACACCCATCCCGAGCCGTCCGAGCGCACCGGCGACGGGCTCGGACAACGGCGGCGAGAACGTGATGTCCCCGGCCTTGAGCACCCCGAGCGGCACGGTCACGACCACCTGGGACGCGGACACGGACGACCCGTCGGCGAGGTCGACCCTGACGGACGACGGCGTTGTGGTCACCGCACGGACCACGGACGACAACCGGACGTCGAGCCCGGCGGCCAGCCGAGCGGCGTACTGCGCGTACCCGCGAGGGAACACGACCTCGTCCCCGGCGACGTGCTCCTCGTCGAGCCCGTGGGCGTCGAGGTCGGTGACGGGCGCGCCGCAGAGGTCCTCGGAGCGGTGCGCCATGTACTCGGTCACGCGATCGGCCCGCGAGCCGGTCCACCCGAGGGAGTCCAGTACCGAGGAGACGGCCGATGCGTACGTGGTCCCGGGAGGTGCGGCGTCGACGACGGACGGCAGGAGTTCGTCGACCGAATGCAGGTCAGCGACCAGCGACGAACCGGACACCCGGACACCGGACGGGTCGTGCCACGCGATCGGCCGCCCGTCGAACTGGAAGCTCCCGACCGTGAACTCCACGGTCTCGATCCCGAACGCCGACGCCAACGACCAGAGCGGGTTGCCCTCGATGCCGTGGATCCACGACGCCCCGAGGTCGACCGGCACCCCGAGCGCGGCGTCCGTCCAGGTGCGCCCACCGACGCGGTCGCGGGCCTCGAGCACGACGACCCGCTGCCCACCGAGCGCGAGCGCCCGGGCGGCGGCGAGCCCCGACACCCCGGCCCCGACCACCACGACGTCGTACGCCGACGGAGGGACGACGGCCATCAGTGCCCCGTCACCTTCTCGCGCACCCGGGCGGCCATGCTCGGTCGTCCGGTCAGTCGTTCCTCGCGGTCGGCGATGTCCGTCGCCACGAGTCCGGCGTTCGCCCCGAGGAACCGGAGCGGCTCCGGCTCCCAGTCCGGCGAGTGGTGCCCGACCCATGGCAACTCCGTCAGCGACGACGACACACCGCGGACGAGGTCGGCCAGCGTCCGCCCCGCCAGGTTCGTCGTCGAGAGCCCGTCGCCGACGTACCCGCCGGCCGACCCAACGGAGCCGTCCCAGGTCACCGAGGCGCACCAGTCACGGGGTACCCCGATCGGGCCGCCCCACGTGTGCGTGACCCCGACGTCACCGACGTCGGGGAAGAGCTCGGCGAGCGTCGTGCGCAGGTGGCGGAACACCCGCGGCACGCGGTCGTACGAGTTCCGGATCGTGGAGCCCCAGTGGTAGCGGGCTCCGCGGCCGCCGAACGCGAACCGGTCGTCCGCGGTGCGCTGTCCGTAGACCAACAGGTGCCGGTAGTCCGAGAACGTCTGCCCGTGCTCCAACCCGATCCGCCCCCACGCCGCCTCGGACAGCGGCTCGGTCGCGATCATCAACGAGTACAGCGGCATGATCCGGCGCCTGGTCTGCGGCATCGTCGCCCCGTAGCCCTCGAGCGCGACGACGACCGCGCCGGCCGAGACGGTCCCGGAGGTGGTGACCACACGCCCTGGAGCCCATGACACGGCGGGCGTGCGCTCCGCGATCACGACGCCACGGGCCTCCAGTGCGGCCGCCAGGCCACGGACCAACGCGGCCGGCTGCAGGCGGGCGCAGTCCGGTGTGAACGCGACCCCGACGCTGCCTGCGGCGTCGCCGGGGAGTGCGGACCGGTAGACCATGTCGTCGCCGAAGGCGGCGGACGCGTCGACCTCTGCTCGAGCCGCGCGGTCCTGCACCGCCGACCGCGCGTAGAGCACGGTGCCGCCCTTGACGAAGTCGCAGTCGATCCCGGCCTCGTCCGCTGCGCGGCCGACCTCGTCGACCGTCTCGCGCATCGCCCGCCGCATGGCGAGCGCCGCGTCACGGCCGGCGTGCTCGGCGATCTCCGCCGCTTCGCGCGGGAAGAGCGCCGAGCACCACCCGCCGTTCCGTCCGGAGGCGCCGAATCCGGCGATCTCCTTCTCGACGACGACGATCTGGAGGCTCGGGTCGGCCTGGTGCAGGTACCACGCGGTCCAGAGACCGGTCAGTCCACCGCCGATGACGCAGACGTCCGCCGAGCGGTCGCCGTCGAGCGGCGGCCGGGGTGTCAGGTCGTCGCGGCCGGAGGCCACGAGCTGGTCCATCCAGAACGAGACCCGCCGGTAGCCGGACACGGTCAGATCTTCGACGCGGCCTCGGACAGGACGCTCCGCAGGATCGAGGTGATCTCGCGGAACTCCGGCTGCCCGATGGTCAGCGGTGGAGCGAGCTGCACGACGGGGTCGCCACGGTCGTCGGCGCGGCAGTACAGCCCCGCGTCGAACAGCGCCTTCGACAGGAACCCGCGGAGCAGGCGCTCGGACTCGTCGTCGTCGAACGTGGTCTTCGTGGCCTTGTCCTTGACGAGCTCGATGCCGTAGAAGTACCCGGCACCGCGGACGTCGCCGACGATCGGCAGGTCGAGCAGGGTGTCGAGTTCGGCGCGGAAGAGCGGGGCGTTCTGCTGGACGTTCTGCAGCAGCCCCTCTTCCTCGAAGATGTCGAGGTTCTCCATGGCGACGGCGGCGGAGACCGGGTGCCCGCCGAACGTGTACCCGTGGTAGAAGGTCGTGTCGCCCTCGGCGAACGGCTCGAAGATCTTGTCGCTGATGATCGTCGCGCCGATGGGGGAGTACCCGGAGGTCATCGCCTTCGCGCAGGTGATCATGTCCGGGACGAAGCCGTACGTGTCACAGGCGAACATCGTGCCGATGCGGCCGAACGCGCAGATGACCTCGTCCGAGACGAGCAGCACGTCGTACTCGTCGCAGATCTCACGGACCCGCTGGAAGTACCCGGGCGGCGGGGTGAAGCAGCCGCCGGAGTTCTGCACCGGTTCGAGGAAGACGGCCGCGACGGTGTCCGGCCCCTCGAACTCGATCATCTCGCGGATGCGCTCGGCCGCCCAGTACCCGAACTCCTCCTCGCTCTGTCCGGCGAAACCCATCTCGTCGGCGCGGTAGTAGTTCGTGTTCGGGACACGGAGCCCGCCGGGGGTCAACGGCTCGAACATCTGCTTCATCGCGGGGATGCCGGTGATCGCGAGGGCGCCCTGCGGGGTGCCGTGGTAGGCGACCGCGCGGGAGATCACCTTGTGCTTCATCGGCTTGCCGCGGAGCTTCCAGTAGTACTTCGCGAGCTTGAACGCCGTCTCGACCGCTTCGCCGCCGCCGGTGGAGAAGAACACCTTGTTGAGGTCGCCGGGGGCGTGGTCGGCCAGGCGGTCGGCGAGCTCGATCGCCGCGGGGTGCGCGTACGACCAGATCGGGAAGAAGGACAGCGTCTCGGCCTGCTTGGCGGCCATCTCGGCCAGGCGCTTCCGCCCGTGGCCGGCGGCGACGACGAACAGGCCGGAGAGCCCGTCGATGTAGCCCTTGCCGTGGCTGTCGTAGACGTGGTGACCCTCGCCGCGGACCATGATCGGGACCTCGGCACCCGCCTGGTTCGCGCCGTGCCTGGCGAAGTGCATCCAGAGGTGGTCGCGGGACTTGCGCTGCAGGTCCTCGTTGTCGACCGGTGCGAACGGGTCGTAGGAGCCGAGTCGCGTGGACTGTTCGGTCTTCTGGTCGGAGATGGTCATCGCGTTCCCCAGTCGTAGAGCTGTTTGCGGAGTTGCAGGTAGACGAAGGTCTCGGTGCCGGTCACGCCGGGGATGGCCCGGATCGTGCCGTTGAGCAGTTCGATGAGGTCGTCGTCGTCCTCGCAGACGACCTCCACCATGAGGTCGAAGCTGCCGGCGGTCATCACGAGGTAGTCGACCGCCGCCAGTTGCTCGAGTGCGTCGGCGACCTTGCGGGTGTCGCCGTTCACACGGATGCCGATCATCGCCTGCCGGTGGAAGCCGAGCTGCATCGGGTCGGTGACCGCGACGATCTGCATGACGCCGGTCTCGGTGAGCTTCTGCACGCGCTGCCGGACCGCCGCCTCGCTGAGACCGACCGCCTTGCCGATCTCGCCGTACGGACGGCGCCCGTCTGCCTGGAGTTGCTCGATGATCCGCTTGGAGATGTCGTCGATCGGTCCCGGACGTCGTGGTGCTGCCGCCATGCCGGACAGCATGGCAGTGGATTCCGGAGGAAAGCAAGGGATTCCGTTGTGAACACCGTGTTTCGCGACGATTTCCGTTGTTACAAGTCTTCCGAACGAGCGGTTTCCGTGCCAGTATCGCCGCCATGCTGGACAGCACGAAGACGGCGTCGGACACGGCGACCCGTGACCTCCGGAACTTCGTCGGGGGCGAGTGGACCCCGTCCAGGACGAACACGTCGTTCGGCCTGGTGGACCCGACGACCGAGGCCGAGTACGGCATCTCGCCGATCTCCACCGCCGCTGACGTCGACGCCGCCTTCGCCGCGGCGAGCACCGCGTTCGACACCTGGCGCCGCACGACCCCGGGGGAACGGCAGCTCGCACTCTTCCGGATCGCCGACGCGGTGGAGGCCCGCGCGGAGGAGTTCGCGGACCTCGAGTCGCGGGACACCGGGAAGCCCCGCGCCACCCTGGTCGAGGACGAGATCATGCTCTCCGTCGACCAGATCCGCTTCTTCGCCGGCGCCGCCAGGAACCTCGAGGGCCGGAGCGCCGGCGAGTACCTCGCCGACCACACGTCCTTCGTCCGGCGCGAGCCCATCGGCGTCGTGGCCCAGGTCACCCCGTGGAACTACCCGCTCAACATGGCGGTGTGGAAGATCGCCCCAGCGCTCGCCGCCGGCAACACCACCGTCCTGAAGCCGAGCGACACGACACCGCTCTCCACGCTGCTGCTCGCCGAGGTCGCCGCGGAGTTCCTGCCACCGGGGGTCCTCAACGTCGTGCTGGGCGACCACTCCACCGGCGCCGCGATGATCGACCACCCGACCCCGCAGCTCGTCTCCATCACCGGGTCGGTCCGCGCGGGCATGGCGGTCGCCCGAGCTGCGGCCGGTGACCTCAAGCGCACGCACCTCGAACTCGGCGGCAAGGCACCCGTGATCGTGTTCGACGACGCCGACATCCCCTCCGCGGTCGCCGGCATCGTCGCCGCCGGGTTCTTCAACGCCGGACAGGACTGCACCGCTGCCACCCGGCTCCTGGTACAGGAGGGCATCCACGACGAGTTCGTGGCGGCGCTCGCCGCGGAAGCCCGGACGAACGCGAGGACCGGCACGGACGGGTACTTCGGGCCGGTCAACAACGTGAACCAGCTCACGCAGGTGCAGGACTTCCTCGACACGCTCCCCGACCACGCGACGATCGAGGTCGGCGGCCACCGTGTCGGCGACGTCGGGTACTTCCACGAGGCGACGATCGTCTCCGGGCTGCGGCAGGACGACCGCATCGTCCAGCAGGAGGTGTTCGGCCCCGTGCAGACCGTCCAGCGCTTCCGCACCGAGGCCGACGCGCTGCGTGCCGCGAACGACGTCGAGTACGGCCTGGCGAGCTCGGTGTGGACGACCGACCACGCCAGGGCGATGCGCTTCGCCCGCGACCTCGACTTCGGGTGCGTGTGGATCAACACGCACATCCCGATCGTCGCCGAGATGCCGCACGGCGGCTTCAAGCACTCCGGCTACGGCAAGGACCTGTCCCAGTACGGGTTCGACGACTACACCCGCATCAAGCACGTCATGTCCTACATCGGCTGAACCCGACTCCCGGGCCCGCGAACACCAGGAGGCACCATGGCAACGACCGGCACCTTCGCCGAATCCGGAGCAGATCTCCGGCTCGAGCAGATCACGAAGTCCTTCCCGGGACACACCGCGGTCGACGCCCTCGACCTCACCGTGCCCGCCGGGTCGTTCTTCGCGTTGCTCGGGCCGTCCGGCTGCGGGAAGACGACCACGCTGCGACTCGTCGCCGGCCTCGAGGAACCGACGAGCGGCAGCATCCTGCTCGGCGGGAATGACGTCACCGACACGAAGCCGTACCAGCGGCCGGTCAACACGGTCTTCCAGAACTACGCGCTGTTCCCGCACATGAGCGTGCTCGACAACGTCGCGTTCGGCTTGAAGCGCCGGCGCATCCCCGACCCGATGACGAAGGCGCGGGAGGCACTGCACCTCGTCGAGCTCGACTCGTCCGCATCGAAGCGACCAGCACAGCTCTCCGGCGGCATGCAGCAGCGCGTCGCCCTGGCCCGCGCGATCGTGAACCGGCCCGCGCTCCTGCTCCTCGACGAACCGCTCGGCGCCCTCGACCTGAAGCTCCGGCACCAGATGCAGCTCGAGCTCAAGACGATCCAGGCCGAGGTCGGGCTCACCTTCCTGCACGTCACGCACGACCAGGAAGAGGCGATGACGATGGCCGACACCGTCGCCGTCATGAACGGTGGCCGGATCGAGCAGATGGGCAGCCCCCAGGACCTCTACGAACTGCCCCGCACCGCCTTCGTCGCGAACTTCCTCGGCCAGTCGAACCTGCTCGAGGGCGAGGTCCGCGGCACCGAGGGCGAGCTGCTCGTGGTCGCCACGGCGGCGGGCACCATCGCGGTCCCGACGGCGCGTGCGGTCGCGACCAGCGGTCGCGTGGTCGTCGGCGTCCGTCCCGAGAAGCTCAAGATCCGCACCGCAGAGCCGTCGCACGAGGCGGGACGCAACATCCTCGGACCCGGCCGTGTCGTCGACGTCTCGTTCTCCGGCGTCAGCACGCAGTACCTCGTCGACGTCCCCGGCGCCGGCCGCGTCTCCGTCTTCGCGCAGAACACGAAGGGCGGCCCCCGCATCGCCACGGGGACCGAGGTCTGGCTCACCTGGGGCGTCGACCACGGCTTCGGACTGGAGGCTCCCATCGCGTCCGACGCGAGCGTCACCACCCAGCCCGCACCGGGCCTCCAGGCCGAGACCGCCACCGCAGGTGCGGTCGCGTGAACGCCGGACCGGACCTGGTGCGCGGACTGACGTCCGCGCGGGTCAGCCGGCGCGGCTTCCTGGCAGGCGGCGGTGCCGCGGCAGTGGCCGCCCTGCTCGCGGGCTGCAGCATCAAGGGCTCTGCGGCGTCGACGGGACCAGCGGTGGACTGGACGGCCTTCTGGAAGGACGCGAAGGCGACCAAGGAACTCAACTTCGCGAACTGGCCGCTCTACATCGACTCCGACCACGGCAAGTCCGAGTCCCTCGCGCTCTTCAAGGAGGAGACGGGGATCGCGGTCGACTACCAGGCGGTGATCCAGGACAACGCGACGTTCTACGCGACGGTCTCGCCGATCCTCCGGGCGCAGGGGGCCACCGGCTACGACATCGTCGTCATGACGAACGGGTACGAGCTCACCGAGATGATCAAGAACGGCTTCGTGTGCGAGCTCGACCACACGCGGTTGCCGAACTTCGCCGCCAACGCCTCTGCGTCCGTCAAGAACCCGAACTACGACCCGGGCAACAAGCACTCCGTCGTCTGGCAGACCGGGTTCACGGGGCTCGCGTACAACCCGAAGTACACCGGGCGGAAGATCACGTCGTTCCAGGACCTGAAGGACCCGGCCTTCAAGGGTCGCATCGGGCTGATGAGCGACAACACCGAGCTCGGCTCCCTGGCGCTGCTCGCGCTCGGCATCGCCCCGGAGACATCGACCCCGGCCGACTGGCGCAAGGCCCAGGCATGGCTCCGCGAGCTCCGGCCGAGCGTGACCGGGTTCTACGACCAGAGCTACATCAACCGGCTCGAGAACGGTGACACCTGGATCACCCAGGCGTGGTCGGGCGACGTGTTCCAGGCGCAGCAGTCCGGGTTCCCCGACCTGGAGTTCGTCACGCCGGAGGAGGGGCAGATGACCTGGCACGACAACATGCTCATCCCGAAGCAGGCGGCGAACCCGGTGTCGGCGCTCGCGTGGATGGACTTCTACTACACGCCGAAGATCGCGGGGATCGTCGAGGACTACGTCAACTACGTGTGCCCGGTGCCCGCGGCCGAGGACTACGTCAGGGACGAGCTCGACGACAAGACGGTGGCGGACAGCCCGCTGGTGTTCCCGTCCGCTGCCGTGTTGGACGCGTCGCACGAGTTCCGGGTGTTCGAGAACTACGACGAGTACTCGGAGTGGAACGGCATCTTCAACGCGGTGGTGCAGTCGTGACGGCGCTCGGGGTCGCGCCCGGGATCGGTCTCGACCCGGCGCCGGTCCGTCGCGGTCGTCGTCGCAGCACGCCGTTCCTGCTCGCGCTGGTCGGGACCGCGTACCTCTGCGTGTTCTTCGTCATCCCGCTCGTGTCCGGGCTCATCGTCTCGCTCATGTCGGGCAACCCGGACGACGGGTACACGTTCACCTGGAACTTCGGGATCTACTCGTCCCTGTTCGTCGACCCGCAGGTGCCGTACCTGACGTTCCTGCTCCGATCGCTCTGGTACGGCTTCGCCGCGACCCTCGTGACCATCATCGTCGGGTACCCCGTGGCGTACTTCATCGCGTTCCGGGTGTCACCGCGGTGGAAGAACCCGCTCCTGATGCTCGTCTTCGTGAGCTTCCTGGTGTCGTTCATCATCCGCACCGACATGTGGGCGTTCGTGCTCGCGTCCCAGGGGCCCGTCGTCACGTTCCTGCAGGGGATCGGGGTCGCCGGCAAGGACTTCCACATCCTCGGCACCGGCGGGGCGGTGATCTTCGGCGACGCGTACAACGACCTCGCCTTCATGGTGCTGCCGATCTACGCGGCGCTCGAGCGCATCGACCCGAGACTCGGTGAAGCCGCGCACGATCTGTACGCGGGGAGGTTCCGGGCCTTCTGGCACACCACGCTGCCCCTGTCCCGTGCCGGCATCTTCGCCGGGGTCCTGCTCGTGTTCATCGACTGCGTGGGGGACCCGGTGAACTCGGCGCTCCTCGGCGGCACGAACACGTACACGATCGGGCAGGCCATCCAGGACGCCTACTCCGGCAACCAGCAGTACAACGTCGCCGCCGCGCTGTCGACCGTGCTCATGGTCGTGCTCGGCATCATCCTGTTCATCTACGCCCGGGTCTCCGGCACCGACGACCTCGAGGACCTCGTATGACCGCCGTCGCACCGCGCCGTCACGGCGTGAACCGTCGTGGGCCCTGGCTCGCCATCGTCTACTGGGTGGTCATCGCGATCACCCTCGTGCCGATCGTCTACATGATCGCGTACTCGTTCAACGACGCCCCCACCAACCGGCTGACCTTCGCGTGGAACGGCTTCACCACGTACTGGTACGCCAACCTCGTGAACGTCTCCGGGCTCGGGTCCGCGTTCGTCACGTCGGTCGTCATCGCGTTCCTCGCGGCGATCGTCTCGGTCGCGATCGGGCTCCCGCTCGCCCTGGCGCTCGAGCGCTACAAGTTCTTCGGGCGCGGGGCCGTCAACGCCGTCGTGTTCGCGGACATCGCGGCGCCGTCGATCGTCGTCGGGTCCGCGTCGCTGTCGTTCTTCCTGTCGATCGGGCTCGGTACCGGGTTCCTCACGGTGCTGCTCACCCACGTGGCGTTCGACGTCGCGTACGTCGTCGTCGTCCTCCGGGGGCGGATCGCCGGGACGTCGCGCGCGCTCGAGGAGGCCGCCGGCGACCTCGGCGCGACGCCGTTCCAGGCGTTCCGGCTCGTCACGCTGCCGTTGCTCGCGCCGGGGATGCTCGCCGCCGGGCTGCTGGCGCTGGCGATGTCGATCGACGACTACGTCATCACGTCGTTCGTCGCGGGACCCGCTGTCACCTTCCCGCTGTTCGTGTACGGCGCCGCGAAGGCCGGGATGCCGCCGCAGGTGCTCTGTTTCGGGACGCTGGTGTTCGCGGTGGGGCTGCTCGTCGCGTTGCTCAACGGGGCGCTCAACCG
This sequence comes from Curtobacterium sp. NPDC090217, assembly GCF_044746705.1. Taxonomy (NCBI): domain Bacteria; kingdom Bacillati; phylum Actinomycetota; class Actinomycetes; order Micrococcales; family Microbacteriaceae; genus Curtobacterium; species Curtobacterium sp. NPDC090217. The sequence goes on from NZ_JBIVCR010000001.1 coordinate 718,026, forward strand.
TCGCTTGTCACGCACGCGCGGCTGACCCCACGCCGGAACGTGCCGCACCGATCGCGACCGGTGCGGCACGTCCTTGTCTCAGTCCTTCCGGACCAGGTCGACCAGGAGCCTGGCGAGGTTCACGAGCAAGCCCGCGACCCCCAACCAGAACACCCGACGCCCGGGCTTGGGATCGGTGTCGTTCGACATCGAGGCCACCTCCGGTGTCAGCGCCGGCGGACACGAGGAGCGGGGACCGGGACGGGCGTGCAATCGGGCCGGGGCTCGATTACACTGGACCCGAGCGTTCAGACTCGGGAACGGGTTGTGCCCGTCCTCGGCTTTCCACTCGGAGAGCAACCCGAAGCCCATCACCGTTGCCGCGGTGGTGGGCTTCACGCTTGCCCCAGGACCACGACCCGGCGGAGTCGAGATCCACACGGACAGCCTACGTGGAATGTCACCGGACACCAGGGGCCTCCACGATCTCGTACGCTCGATCGATGGACGCCATCGAGGTCGACGAGCGCGACAGCACCTGGGAAGACCACCATCCGCATTTCCGGGTGTACGTCCAGGAGCGATCGGGCGACTCGTACTCGACGGAGACGGTCGACCTGTTCGATGCAGACGTCCTGCAAGCGATCGACTGGGCGCAACGAGCGGTCGCGTCGCGCACCGACGCAGTCTGGGCGCTCGCGCTGGTCGGCAGGGACAGCCGTGCACTCCGCGGGCTCACGTGGCTCGTCGGCATGGACGCGAACGACCCGCCGTCGGACGAGCACGAGATCGACCTGCGCCTGCGGATGGCCACCAGGGCGACCAGGCCCGTCGGCGTCCCGTCTCGCGACCAGTGGGAACCGGACCGGTCGGCCGCTGCGGTCGTGCACGCGAACCCGTGGTTCACCGTCACGGAGACGATCGACGACACGGACCGGAGCTGGTTCCGGCTCCGGTCGTCGGACAGCGTCATCGTCGCAGCCTCGATCGGCGAGCGACTCGTCTTCGTGCACGGTGTCCGAGACACGACCGGACCAGAGCCGCGTTACGAGCTGCCGTCCGGCGCGATCGACCCGGACGACGACTCGGCAGCGGGTGCAGCCGCTCGGGAACTCCTCGAGGAGACCGGTGCCGTCTGCGACGAACTCGTCCAGGTCGGGACGTTCGTGGCCGAACCGGGGGTGTCCGACGTCCGGACGCACGTGTTCGTCGGCAACGTCGCCGAGCACCGCGGTGCCGCACTCGAGCCCGGTGAGGACTGGACCACCGTCGAGCTCGGCCCCGACGAGGTCGACGCCGCGATCGCCGCCGGGACGATCACGGACGGTGCGACGCTCGCGGCGCTGCTGTTCGTCAGGCGGCGGTGACCAGGGCCTCCGAACGGTCGGCGTCCGCGTCGTCGCGCAGGATCCGGTCGGCGGTGCGGAGGGACAGCGCCATGATCGTCAGCGCCGGGTTCGCGATGAGGGAGCTCGGGAAGACCGAGTTGTCGACGATCCACATGTTCGGCACGTCCCACGAGCGGCCGGCAGCGTCCACGACCGAGCTGGCAGCGTCGGTGCCCATCCGGGCGGTCCCGACGGTGTGTGCGGTGCGGTCGAGCACCCGGACGTCGCGGCCGCCAGCAGCCTCGACGATCGACGTCATCGTCCGGACTGCGTGCCGGGTGATCGCCTCCTCGTTCGCACCGGGGGAGAACGTCACACGGGCCTTCGGCACCCCGTTCGCGTCGACCTCGTCGGACAGCACGAGGCGGTTGTCGTCGTACGGCAGGCACTCGGCGTTGATGCCGACGCCGGCCATCTTCGGGTAGTCCCGCAGCGCCTGGACGAGCGCAGCGCCCCGCAGCCCACCGCCACGGACCAGCGAGGTGGCGAGGGTGAGCGGCTGCGCGCCGAGGCTCTGGATGAGGTAGCCCCCGGCGAAGTCGGCGTCACCCGGTCGGATGAAGTCCTCGGTGATGATCGACGACGGGTACCCGCGGTAGGAGCGCATCGACTCGTCGAACGTCGCCCAGACCTGGGTGGCCCCGTGCGCGGTGAAGTTCCGGCCGACCTGGCCGCTGCTGTTCGCCAGCCCGGTGTGCAGCAGCAGTCGCGGGGTCTCGATGCCGCCGGCGGCGAGCACGAGCGATCGGGTCCGCTGCCGGTGGTCGCGGCCACCCTGTCGGTACACGACGGCCTCGACCTCGCCGCGGGCGTCGAGCTCGATGCCGTGCACGAACGAATCGGCGCGGATCTCGGCACCGAAGGCGACCGCGGCGGGCAGGTACGTGGTGTCCATCGACACCTTCGCGCCGTTCCGGCAGCCCTGGTGACAGGAACCGCAGGCGACGCACGCGTGCCGGAGGCCGTGGTGCTCCTGCATCCGGTCCTCGGTCGTCAGGCCGACGGGCGCGTCCGTCGCGGTGATCCCGACGGCAGCGGCACCGCGCATCATCATGTCCGAGGACGCGTTGCGCGCCGGCGGTCCCATCCGGTAGCGACGGGCCGGGTCCCACGGGTAGTGCGCCGGGCCAGCGACGCCGACGTCGTGCTCGGCCTGCTCGATCCAGCGCACGAGCTCGGCGTGCTCGATCGGCCAGTCCTCGCCCTCGCCGGAGTCGGTGCGGAGCCGGATGTCGTGCTCGTTCGGGCGCGGGGTGAACGCTCCCCAGTGCAGCGTCGATCCGCCGACGCCCGTCCCGCTGTTGTTCGGGCCGAACGCGGTCGGGGCGTCCCCGCCGCTGATGCGCTCGTCCATCCAGTTGATGTCACCGGGGGCCTCGACCTCGTCCGGTGTGAACCGTTCCGGGTCGGTGTTCGGGCCCGCTTCGAGCGCGACGACGCGGAGGCCCTTCCGCGCGAGGGTGGCGAGGAGCGGTGCGCCGCCTGCCCCGGTGCCGACGACGACCGCGTCGACGACCTCGTCCTCGTCGTACCGGCGCTGGTGGTCGAGTCTCATCGTGCTGCTCCCGTCGGTTCCCACGCTTCGCGCTGCCCGGCGGCGAGCAGCTGGAAGCCCTGTTTGCGGACGCCGTCGCCACCGTTGGCGAAGCCGTCGTAGTCGATCTCGGCCATCGTCGCCGGGTGTGCGGCCCACTGCTTGACGAGGTCCACCGCGGCGTCCTCGGCCCATGCCTTGAGCTGCTCTGCGTCGAAGGGTCCGACCGCGGGGGTGTGTTCTCCCGCGGTCACCGCGTCGAGCACCGCGGCGAGGTGCTCGTCGCCTCGTGCGGCCTCCGGAGCGAGCGCGTCGAGTCCGGCCCGGTAGGCATCGACGTCGGCCGGCAAGCCGTCGGGCCGCCACCCGTCGCCGAGCCCCGCGGAGAGTTGCGCGTCGACCCGTAGCGCGAGGTCGATCGTCGTGGCGCCGGGCTGCGGGACGACGATCCTGGCCACCGCGCGGAGCGTGTCGAGCTGGTCGACGCTGAGCGACGCGGGGGTCGCTGCGGAGTCGTCGGGCAGGGCGCGCACGGCCAGGATGCCCCGGGTCCGCGCGCTGACCCGCGGCGAGGCGATCACCCGGACGGTCGCCGGCGGGACGACCGGTCCGCCGGCGATCCGGCGCTCCCAGAAGTCCCTGATGCGCTCGGCCACCGCGTCGGGCTGCTCCCACGGCAGCAGGTGTGCGGCGCCCGGGACCACGTCGAGTTCGCCGGTGGTCCAGTGCGGCAGGTTCAGCGTGCGCTGCGCGTCCTCGCCGAGGTCACCGTCGGCGGCACCGGCCAGGATCAGCGCGGGCACCGGGTTCGGCGGGAAGGTGGTCGACCAGTCCTCGCGGCTGCCGCGGACCAGCCAGTCCGTCCAGGCGCGTGGATCGGCCCGCTGCACGTCGTGGACGGCCATCGCGTGCGGTTCCGGGGGGAGGGGGGCGTCGACGTTCGCCGACACGAAGGTCTCGGCGTCGCTCGGACCGATCGGGCCGTCGGAAGCCCAGCCGAGCATCGTCGCGCGACGCTCCTCGTCCATGGGCTCCTGGGACAGGGGCGAGGCGGCGAGCAGCACGACCGCGCGGAGCCCGAAGAGCCCGTTGGACCCGTCGATCGTGCGGGAGGCGGCGACCGAGGCGACCTTGCCGCCCATCGAGTGCCCGATGAGGACCCAATCGGTGGCGCCGCTCTGCCCGATGACCCGCTCGACCTGTTCGACCATCTCCTCGACGGTCGTGCCCGTCGCCGCGGAGGAGCGGCCGAAGCCGGGCAGGTCGATGCCGACGAGGTCGAGGGTGCCCGCCAGGCGGGTGCGGAGCGTGGCGAACTCCTCGGAACTGGACCCGAGGGCGTGCAAGCAGAACGCGGTTGCCGTCATCCTTCGTTTCTACGGCCCACGGTGACCGTGTTCCCAGACGGGTGTACCCCCGGGCGTTCGACAGGCGTCACGGGTAGGTTCGGTGAATGAGTGCAGAGCTGACGCTCGGCGCCGAGGAAGAGCTGCACCTCATCGACCTCGAGTCCGGCCGACTTTCCGCGAAGGCCCCGCGCCTTCTGCCCAAACTCCCAGCAGACCGCTTCGGCGCAGAACTCCAGCGCACGACGATCGAGACGAACACCCCGGTGGTGACGACGCTCGACGACCTCCGGCGGGTGATCGTCGACCTCCGGCAGGAGCTGACGGGAGCGATCGCGCCGGCGGGTGTCACCATCGCCGCCGCCGGCACGGCTCCCAGGTCGGAGTACGCCGACTTCGAACTGACCTCCGGTGGCCGCTACGGCCGCATGCAGGAGCAGTACCGGATGCTCGTCGACGAACAGCTCATCTGCGGCCTGCAGGTGCACGTCGGCGTGAGCGACCGCGACCTGGCGGTGCAGATCGCCCAGCGCGTCGCACCGACGCTCCCGGTCCTGCTGGCGCTGAGTGCGTCGAGTCCGTTCTGGAACGGCCAGGACACCGGGTACGCGTCGTTCCGGAGCATCATCTGGCAGCGCTGGCCGTCCGCCGGCAGCTTCGGCCGGGTCGAGAGCGCTGCCGAGTACGACAAGGTGCTCGAGGACCTCATCGCGTCTGGCGTGATCGCCGACAAGAAGATGGCGTACTTCGACGTCCGTCCGTCCTCGCACGCACCGACGCTCGAACTGCGGGTCTGCGACGCGACACCCGTGGTCGACGACGCGGTGCTCATCGCCGGGCTGTTCCGCGCAGCGGTCCGCAAGGCCGAGATCGCGGTCGAGTCCGGCGCCGAGTGGCATCCCAGGAGCGAACCGCTGCACCGCGCGGCGATGTGGCAGGCCGCACGCAGCGGACTGAGCGGCGACCTGCTGGGGCTCGGGCAACACCCGGAGCGGCTGCCGGCCGAGATCGCGGTGCGTCAGCTCGTCTCGCGGCTCCGCCCCGAACTCGAGGAGCTCGGCGACTGGGGGACCGTGAGCGCCCTGCTCGAGGACACCCTCGCGCGTGGCAACTCCACCGACCGGCAGCGGACCGCGTACGCCGAGCGGGGTTCGCTCGACGACGTCGTGGCGCTCGTGGTCGAGGACACCGCTGGCACCCCGTCTGGTCGGGACGACCACCCCGTCGTCGCGATCCCGTCGTACCGGGTCCGTGCCGGCGACGAGGCGGTCGGACCTGGTGCACGCCCCCGTCCCGCGTTCCGCGACCTGGCCGCGTTCTTCCGTGGCTGGGACGCCGAGACGACCATCGACCGGTGCACCGCCCGCGACGCCTGGACCCGGGAACACGAGGTCGGCTTCGTGGTCGCAGGCTCCGTGCAGGACTTCGGCTGCGACCTCGTCCCGCGGACCGTCAGCGCCTACGAGTGGGACCAGCTCGCGAAGGGCCTCGGGCAGCGTGCCCGCGCGATCGAGCTCTTCCTCCGTGACGCGTACGGCGACCGGCGGATCGTCACGGACGGCGCGATGGACGAGCGCGACTTCGTCGGCCGCAACGGGTGGGACCCCGACGCCATGCGCCTGCCGAGGGACGCCGTCCGTGCGCCGGTGCTGGGCTTCGACCTCGTGCGGAACGAGTTCGGCGGGTGGCGCGTGCTCGAGGACAACGTCCGCTCGCCCTCCGGCGTGGCGTACGGCATCGCGTTGCGCGAACTCATGGACGAGGTCGTCCCCGACGCGCCCCGGCCGGAACACCTGCGGGATCCGCACGGCGTCATGGACCGGATCGCCCACACGCTCCGCACCAACGCGACGGCCGTCACCGGTGAACGCGAGCCGGTGCTGGCGCTGATCAGCGACGGCCCCGCCGCCGGCGCCTGGTACGAACACCGCAGGCTGTCCGACGGAGCCGGGATGCGCCTCCTGACCGAGTCGGACCTGGACGTCCGCGACGGACACGTCGTCGAGGCGGCGACCGGTGACGTCCTGCACGCGCTCTACCTGCGGGTGGACCGCGACGCCAGCGCGCTCCGGAACGACCTGACCCCCGATCTCGGCGCGCGGATCCTCGACGCGGCCGAGGCCGGGCGCGTCTACCTGGCGAACGCGCCGGGCAACGCGCTCGTCGACGACAAGGCGATGTACGTCAACGTGCCCGACCTCATCTGGTACTACCTCGACGAGAAGCCGCTGCTCGAGTCGGTGCCGACCTACCGCACCAGCATCGAAGGCGAGCGGCTGTCGGTGCTCGACCGCGTCGGCGAGCTCGTGACGAAGCCCGTCGACGGCGAGGGCGGCCGCGACGTCCTCATCGGGCCGGCCGCGAGCGCGCCGGAGGTCGCCGAACGCCGACGCGCGATCGCAGCGGATCCCGCGGGGTGGGTCGGGCAAGAGGTCGTCCAGCTCTCGTCGCACCCCACCATCGGACCAGCCGGGCTCGACCCACGGCACGTGGACCTCCGCGCGTTCGTGTACGTGACCGGCACGGGTCCGGACGACACCCACCTGGCGGACGTGGCGCTCACCAGGGTCGCGCCGGAGGGCAGCCTCGTCGTGAACTCGTCGCGGGGTGGCGGCGCCAAGGACACGTGGATCGTCGGCACGGACCGGGAGGACGGCTGATGTGTGGACTCGCTGGAGAGATCCGGTTCGACGGGACGTCCCCCGACGTCGGGGCGGTCGCCCGGATGACCGGTTGCCTGGTGCACCGGGGGCCGGACGGCGACGGACTCTGGGCACGCGGGCCGGTGGCGCTCGGGCACCGTCGTCTGTCGATCGTGGACCTGTCGACCGCCGGCGCGCAGCCGATGGTCGTGACGCGCCTCGGCCTGACGATCGCCTACAACGGGATGGTCTACAACTACCGGGACCTCCGCGAGGAACTGCACGGCAAGGGCCACACGTTCGACTCGACGTCGGACACCGAGGTCATCGTCGCCGCCTACGCCGAGTGGGGCGAGTCGTTCGTCGACCACCTGATCGGGATGTTCGCCATCGCGATCTGGGAGCACGCCAGCGGCCGACTCGTGCTCGCGCGCGACCGGCTCGGGATCAAGCCGCTGTACGTGGCGGAGGTCCCCGGTGGCGTCCGGTTCGCGAGCTCCCTGCCGGCGGTCCTGGCCGGCGGTCAGGTGGACACGTCCATCGATCCCGTCGCCTTCGCGTCGTACATGAGCTTCCACTCGATCGTCCCGGCACCCCGCACGATCCTGTCCGGCGTCGGCAAGCTCCCGCCGGCGACCGTGCGGGTCTACGAACCGTCGGGAGCGTTCCGCGACACGACGTACTGGCAGCCCCGGTTCGAGCGTGACGCCGCCCGTGCCGGTTGGTCGGACGAGGACTGGCAGCAGGCGTTCACCGCGTCGCTCCGCACTGCGGTCGAGCGCCGCATGGTCGCCGACGTCCCGGTCGGGGTGCTGCTCTCCGGCGGCATCGACTCCTCGCTGGTGGTCGCCCTGCTCGCCGAGGCCGGTCAGCAGGACCTCGCCACGTTCAGCATCGGCTTCGAGTCGGCCGGTGGGGAGTCCGGCGACGAGTTCGAGTACTCCGACGAGGTCGCCCGGCACTTCGGCACCGACCACCACCGCATCCGCATCCCCTCGTCACGCCTGCTCGACGGCATCGACGGGGCGATCCAGGCGATGAGCGAGCCGATGGTCAGTCACGACTGCGTCGCGTTCTACCTGCTCTCGCAAGAGGTCTCGCAGCACGTCAAGGTCGTGCAGTCCGGGCAGGGTGCCGACGAGGTCCTCGGCGGCTACAGCTGGTACCCGCCGCTCGCGGACGTCCCTCGGGACCAGGCCGCCGAGGCGTACCGGTCGGTGTTCATGGACCGCCGCTGGCCTGCCCTGCAGGGGTTGCTCGGGGAGCGCTGGCGGAGCGACGACGACACCCCGTCGGCGTTCGTGGACGCTTCGTTCGCGGTGCCGGGAGCCTCGACCAGTGTCGATGCCGCACTCCGCAGCGACACGACGATCATGCTGGTGGACGACCCGGTCAAGCGCGTCGACAACATGACGATGGCGTGGGGGCTCGAGGCGCGTGTGCCGTTCCTCGACCACGAGTTCGTCGAGTTCGCCGGCACGATCCCGCCGGAGCTGAAGCTCGCCGACGGCGGGAAGGGCGTGATGAAGCGTGCGGCGCGCGGCATCGTCCCCGATGCCGTCATCGACCGGACGAAGGGGTACTTCCCGGTGCCGGCGATCCGGCAGCTGAAGGGTCCGTACCTGGAGCGCGTCCGCGAGGCGCTGCACGCCCCTGAGGCCCGGGAACGCGGGCTCTTCGACGCAGGGGAGGTCGAGCGGATGCTCCAGGACCCGAACAGCACGAGGACCGAGATCGGCGCGAACGCGCTCTGGCAGCTCGGCCTGATCGAGATGTGGCTGCAGCACCAGGGGGTGCGGTGAGCCGGCCGGGAGGCTCGGTGCAGGTGGGCGCATCGGCGTCCGTCGCGCAGTCGGCCGAGACCAGGGCCGCGGTCGACCTGGGCGAGCGGCTCACCGCCGCCTGGGGCTCGTGGGGCCCGACGATGACGCGGAACGCGCGCCGGGTGGCCTTCGTCAGTGATCGGCACGGCACCCCCGAGGTCTTCGTGCAGGACGTCGTCGTCGACGGCCCACTGCCCGATCCCGTCCGCATCCGCCTGTCCGGCGACCCGGTCATCCGGGTGACGTGGTCGTCCGACGGGGAGTGGCTCGCCGTGGCCATCGCGACCGACGGCGGCGTGAAGCAGCAGGTCTGGGTGGTCCGACCGGACGGCAGCGACGCCGCGCAGATCGCCGGGTCGCGGTACCAGCACGCCGAGCTCGGGCCGTGGAGCCGCAGTGGGCACCGCGTCGTGATCACCCTGCCGTCGACCGAACCCGAGCAGCCGGCGCGCTCGTACCTCGTCGACCCCGTGTCCGGGGACCGCGACGACCTGGCGGTCGGCGAACTCATCCACATCCTCGACCTGTCGGTGGAGGAACGTCTCGTCGTGCTGCGCGACGGTGCCCGCGGCCACGAGTTCGTCGTGGTCGTCGACCGGCTCACCGACGAGAGCCAGTCGCTCCTCACCGACCCGCCGGACGGCTCCGCCGAGATCGCGTTCCTGCGGCCGTCCCCGGCGAGCGAGACCAGTCCGCTCGTCGCCTACGTCGCGACCGAGGCCGGGCTGCCCCGCCGCGGGCTCGTCGCGCAGCCGGTCGGGCCGCACGGGTGGCGCGGGAAGCCCCGCGGGATCATCGACCGCGACGACGCCGAGCTCGAGTTCCTCGACGCCGACGACGCCGGGCGCACGCTGCTGCTCGGCTGGAACGTCGACGGTCGCAGCGAGCTGGACCTCATCAACACGCACGACGCCTCGCGCACCCCCGTGCCCGACCTTCCCGGGTACGTCGTCACCGACCCGGTGCTCAGCCGGGACGGGCGGAGCGTGATCCTCGCCGTCGAGGGGCCGTCGCGCCCCCGGGAGCTGTGGCGTCTCGACACGAACGCGTTGACCTGGAGCCGCGTCACCGACGTCCCGGCGCTGCCCGACGTGTCGCTGGTGGAGCCGACGCTCGAGCGTTTCACCGCCCGTGACGGACTGGAGCTGACCGGGTGGCTGTACCGGGCGGTGGAGCCGGCCACGTCGACTGCCTTCGCTCCTTCCGGGGCTGCGCACGAGCCTCCCGTCGGTCGTGCAGCGATGCTGCACCTGCACGGCGGGCCGGAGTCGCAGGAGCGGCCGACGTTCTCGCCGCAGCACCAGGCGCTCGCCGCAGCGGGGATCACGGTGTTCGCGCCGAACATCCGCGGGTCCAGCGGGTACGGGCGGGAGTTCGTGCACGCCGACGACCTCGGGTTGCGGTGGAACGCGCTCGCGGACGTCGTGGACTGCGCGCGGTTCCTCGTGACGAACGGGTACGCCGAGCGTGGGCGGGTCGCCGTCGAGGGCCGGTCGTACGGCGGGTACGCCACGATCGCCTCGCTCGCGTTCACGCCGGACGTGTTCGCCGCCGGGGTGATGGTGTGCGGGATGAGCGACTTCGCGACGTTCTACCGGGACACCGAACCGTGGATCGCCTCGGCCGCCGCGACGAAGTACGGGCACCCCGTGGACGACGCTGCGCTGCTCGAGTCGCTGTCGCCGATGCGGGCGATCGACGACGTGACGGCGCCGCTGCTCGTCGTGCACGGGGAGCTCGACACGAACGTGCCGATCGGCGAGGCGCACCAGGTCGTCGATGCCCTGCGTGCGCGGTCGCACGACGTGTCGTACCTGGAGCTCGAGGGTGAGGGGCACGAGTACCGGCGGGCGTCCTCCCGAGCGCTGCTGGTGCGGACGATGGTGGAGTTCCTGGCGTCGCGCTTGGTGTGAGCCGGGCTGGGGTCGGGGGTCGATTCGCGCGTAGGAGGTCGATTCGCGCGTAGGTGTCCTGTCTTCCCGACCCCCTACGCGCGATTCCGCTTCCCATCCCGGGCGTCATGGGTCGGAACGCCGCGGAGCTCGTTCGTGGATTCTCTAGGATCGAGGTATGGCGAGCACGATCCCCGGATTCGGCGCGGAGCGCATCACGCAACGGGGTCTTCGCGATCGTGTCTACGACCGGGTCCTCGACGTGCTCATGGGACCGGACGTCGAGCCGGGCATGCGGTTGTCGATCGACGGGCTCGCCCGGACGCTCGGGGTCTCGCCGACGCCGGTGCGCGAGGCGCTCGTGCAGCTCGAACGGACAGGGCTCGTCACCCGCGAGGCGAACAAGGGGTACCGCGTCGCCCCGCCCCTCGCCGGGGACCAGCTCGAGGCGTTGTTCGACGCCCGGTTGATCGTCGAGAGCGGTGCCGTGGAGCTCGCCGCGCGGGGTGACGTCGAGGGGCTCCGGGAGCGCCTGGTCCTCGCCCTGTCGGACCAGGCGGCCGTCGCCCGCGAGGTCGCCGTCGTCGGGTCGGCGCAGGCCTCAGAGGAACTCATGGCCAGGTACTTCCGGAGCGACTGGCAGTTCCACCAGCTGATCTTCGACGCGGCCCGGAACCCGTTCCTGCTCGAGATGTCGGACATCATCACGACGCGCGTGCACCGGATGCGGCAGATCGTCGAGGGCGGCGGGGACGACACCGACCGTGCCGTCCACGAGCACCAGGCGATCGTCGATGCGCTCGCGTCCGATCCGACGTCCGCCGTCGCGGCAATGCGCCTGCACATCGACGCCGTGCGGTTGCGGTCCCGCGCGGACGCGTCCCACTCCGCCTGAGGCCGCCTACCGCGGGATGGTGACGTTCGAGGTCGTCTCGATCTCCTCGAGGCTGCGCCCCTTCGTCTCGGGGATCTTCTTCCAGACGAACACCGCGGCGACCGCAGCGAACGCGGCGAACACGATGTACATCGCGGTCGCGTTCGTCGCGAGGAGCAGGGCCAGGACGAAGGTGAACGCGAGCTCGACGACGATCTTGGCCGAGGTCGCGATCGAGACGCCTGCGGAGCGTGCGGAGAGCGGGAAGAGCTCGGGGAGCATGACCCACATGACCGGGCCCCACGTCAGCGAGAAGCCCGCCTTGAAGACCGCGAGTGCAGCGAGTGCGAGCATCTGGCCGGGGAGCGTCAGCCACCCGGTGCCGAAGACGACGGCCACGACGAGCATGGAGACGCCGAGCACGATCGAGCCGCCGATGAGGAGGGGCTTGCGTCCGATCCGGTCGACGACGAATCCCGAGGCGATCGTGGCGGCGACCGACAGCAGACCGAAGCCGACCGTGTTCACGAGCGCCGCGTTCGTGCCGAAGCCGAGCTTCTCGAGGATCGTCGGCGCGTAGTAGAGGATCGAGTTGATCCCGACGAGCTGCTGCAGCATCGCGAAGAACACCGCGACGACCAGGATCGACCGCAGCCCCTTCGATCGGATCAGCGCACCCATCGACAGGACCTCGCGGTTCCCCGACTCGCCTTCCGCCAGGCGTCCCTCCGCGTTCAACTCGTCGAGCTCCGCGAACGCGGTCGCTGCCTCCTGCGGGGGCAGCAGGTGCTGGAGCACGTCCCTGGCGTCGTCGCGTCGACCACGGAGCATCAGCCAGCGCGGTGTCTCCGGCTGCTTCAGGAGGAGGGCGAACAGGACCAGGGACGGCAGCGCCGCGATGCCGAGCGAGAACCGCCAGGAGAGGTCCTCGGAGAAGAACAGGTTGATCACGCCGGCGACGAGGATCCCGATCGCGATCATGAGCTGGTTGTTCGTCGCCAGGCGACCGCGCGACTTCGTGGGGGCGAGCTCGGACAGGAACGTCGGGACGGTGGCCTCGACCGCTCCGACCCCGAGCCCTGCGACGAACCGGGCGACGAGCAGCATCGCGTAGTCGGGAGCGAACGCCATGCCGATGGCGGCGATCGCGAGGACTGCGGCGCTGATGACCAGCGTCCGCTTGCGCCCGAGGGACTGGGCGACCCAGCCGGACAGCACGCTGCCGACCACGGCGCCGATGAGGATGCTCGTGATGATGAGACCGGTCTCGACGGCGTTCAGGTCGAAGTCCGGCGTGATGAAGAGCATCGCTCCCGCGATGATCCCGGTGTCGTAGCCGACGAGGATGCTCCCGAAGGCCGCCACGAAGCCGGCCGACCGGCGTCGACCGGCTCGCTGCCGGTCGGTGATCGGTGTGCCCGTGGTCGTGGTCGGTGCGGTCATCGGCTCGCCTCCTCGCGATGCGTCCGCACGGGTGCGGACGAGCCGACGTCCGTCGGCGAGGAGCAGTCTTCGCGTGTCCGACCATTTCTGTCAAGTCGATTGACGGAAATCGTCGTGATCCGTAGGCTCGTCCCCATGGACGACTCCGGCAACCGTGTCTCGACGACCACCGTCGACGCCGTGCTCGCCGTGCTGTACCTGAAGTGGCCACTGACCCGCGCCGCGATCGGCGTCGAGACCGGGCTCTCGCGTCCGTCCGTCTCCGCCGCGGTCGCCACGCTCCTCGATGCCGGTGTCGTGGAAGAGGTCACGGAAGCATCGGCGGGACGGGGGCGACCGTCCCGCGCGATCCGGCTGAGCACCCGCCGGGCCGACGCGATCGGGATCGAGCTCGGCCGTCGCCACATCGCCATCGCCATCGCGGACCCGACCGGGGCGGTGGTGGTCGACGCCGATGCGGACGCTGATCCCACGAGCAGCCTCGTCTCCCGTGCGCGGGCCGCACTCGACCTGCTCGAGTCGATCGCGGCGGCACGGGGGATCGACCTCTCCGCGGTGCGCCGGGTGGGGGTCGGGACACCCGGACCCCGGTTCGCGCCCGCTGGGTCAGGTGCATCGCCGCGCATCGCACCCCTCACGTCGCTGACGGCGTTCGACGTCGGACGGCTCGAACGCGAACGTGCCGACGTCGCCGACGCGGTCAGCGAACGCTTCGGTGTCCCCGTCGAGATCGGCAACAACACGCGCTGGACCGCCGTCGCGGAAGCCCATCACCGCGGCACGCACGTCGACCTGGTGTACGTCCGCGTCGACGAAGGCGTCGGCGGCGGCGTGGTCGAGCACGGCGAAGCCGCGACGGGGGCGATCGGCGCCGCCGGCGAGATCGGCCACGTCTCGGTCGATCCGCTCGGCGACCGGTGTCCCTGTGGTGGCAGGGGGTGTCTGGAACTGGTGGCGAGCCTCCCTGCCGTGCTGCACGCCGCCGGTGTCCGCGACGTCCCCGAGCTCCTCGAGCACGGGGACGACGACCGGGTCCGTGCCGCGGTCGACCGTGCCGCGGTCGCAACGGGCGGCGTGATCGCGGGGCTCCTCGCCGTGGCCAACCCGGCCGTGGTCGCCGTCGGTGGTGCCGTGGCCGACCTCCCGGAGTTCCTCTCCCGCCTGGACCAGGTCGCGCGTGATGCGAGTCCGGACTGGGCGACCCTCGACCTCGTCGTCGAGCGCGCGGGCACCGACCGCGTGCTCGGTGCGGTCGGAGCTGCAACAGCCGCTGCCGCCACGCTCGACGTCATGGTCCCGCTCCGCAGAAAGGACGCCTGATGGCGGACAACATCCTCTTCCTCATGACCGACCAACACACGCAGTCGACGCTCGGCTCGTACGGCAACACGGTCGTTGCGACACCGAACCTCGATCGCATCGCCGCGATGGGCACCCGGTTCTCGGAGACGTTCACGCCGACGGCGATCTGCACGCCGGCCCGTGCGTCGTTGCTCACCGGTGCGGCGCCGTTCCGCCACAAGCTGCTCGCGAACTACGAGCGGAACGTCGGGTACATCGAGGACCTCGCCGACGGCCAGTTCACCTTCGCCGAAGCGCTCAAGGGCGCCGGGTACCAGCTCGGGCTGGTCGGCAAGTGGCACGGCGGAGTGCAGAAGACCGCCGCGACGTACGGCTTCGAGGGCCCGCAGTACGAGGGCTGGCACAACCCGGTCGACCACCCCGACTACCGCGCGTGGCTCGCGCAGAACGACCTGCCCGCGTACGAGATCGGGGAGAAGATCCGCGGCGTCACGCCGAACGGGGGCGAGGGCAACCTGCTCGCCGCGCGACTGCGTCAGCCGATGGAAGCGACGTTCGAGCACTACCTCGTCGACCGCACGATCGAGATGCTCGAGCGCTTCGCTGCGGGTGGCAAGGGCGCGCCTGCGCCGTTCTTCCTCGCGACGCACTTCTTCGGGCCGCACCTGCCGTACATCCTCCCCGACGAGTTCTTCGACATGTACGACCCGGACACCATCGAGCTGCCCGAGTCCGTGCACGAGACCTTCGAGAACAAGCCGCCCGTGCAGAAGAACTACTCCGGGCTCTGGACCTACGACACCCTGCCCGAGGCGACGTCCCGGAAGCTCATCGCCGCGTACTGGGGCTACGTCACGATGATCGACCTCGAGATCGGCCGCATCCTCGACGCGATGGACCGCCTGGGTCTGATGGAGTCGACCGCGATCATGATGACCGCCGACCACGGTGAGTTCACGGGGGCACACCGCCTGCACGACAAGGGACCCGCGATGTACGACGACATCTACCGGATCCCCGGGTTGGTGCGCGTGCCGGGTGCTCCGGCGGGGCAGGTCCGCGACGAGCTCGTCACGCTGACGGACTTCACGGCGACCATCCTCGACATCGCCGGCCTGGACACGTCGCCGGCCGTCGACTCACGGTCGCTTCTGCCGCTGGTCGAGGGTGCGGACCTGCCCTGGTCGGACACGGTGCTCTGCGAGTACCACGGCCACCACTTCCCGTACCCGCAGCGCATGCTCCGTTCGAAGACGCACAAGCTCGTGGTGAATCCCGAGTCCGTCAACGAGCTCTACGACTTGGTCGCGGACCCGTCGGAGCTGACCAACCGCATCGACGACCCGGCGCACCGAGCCGTCCGCGACGGACTGATGACGGACCTGTACGAGCAGCTCCGGGCACGCGGCGACAACTTCTACCACTGGATGACACCCATGTTCGAGATCGGTGGCGCAGACTACGACTCGACGCTCTCGGCGTTCGAGAACGCCGACGCGTAGGACCGTACGCTCAGGAGGGACCGCGATGCACGAGGGGCACGACTGCTGCGCACCGGTCGGCCGCGCGGAACCGATCGGCCGCGCGGAACCGATCGGCCGCGCGGCGCTGATCGGCGGAGCGGTCGGTCACGTCGGTGCCGCGGCGACCGCGGGCACCGAGGGCAGCGGGCACCGGATCGCCCAGGCCACCGTGCCGGCGCAGACGTTCCTGATGGGGGACGCGCTCGGTGACGCGAAGTGGGGCGACGGCGAGACGCCCGTGCACCCGGTGTCGCTCGACGCGTTCGAGATCGACACGACGAGCGTCACGAACGACGACTTCGCCCGGTTCGTCGACGCGACCGGGTACCGCACCGAGGCCGAGTCGTTCGGGTACTCGGCCGTGTTCCACCTGGCGTTCGCCGGTGCTGACGACGACGTGCTCGGCCAGCCGCCCCAGACACCCTGGTGGCTCGGCGTCCGTGGTGCCGACTGGCGGCATCCGGGCGGCCCGGCATCGTCGGTCGACGAGCTCGGCGACCACCCGGTGGTGCACGTCTCCTGGAACGACGCCGTCGCCTACTGCGACTGGGCCGGACGAGCACTGCCGACCGAGGCGCAATGGGAAGCGGCATCCCGTGGCGGACTCGACGGCGCCAGGTACCCGTGGGGCGACGACCTGCGCGACCCCTCGGCCACCGACGATCTGTGGCGCGTGAACATCTGGCAGGGCGTCTTCCCGACGGAGAACACGCTCGACGACGGGTTCCTGACGACGGCGCCGGTGCGCTCCTTCGGGCCGAACGCCTACGGGCTCTGGCAGACCGTCGGCAACGTGTGGGAGTGGTGCGCCGACGCCTGGTCCGCCACGACGTACGCGTCCGACGCGGAAGCGGGCACCGTGCATGCGCCGACGGGGCCGAGCGTCGACGCGCCCGATGCGCCACGGTTGATGCGTGGCGGCTCGTACCTGTGCCACGACTCGTACTGCAACCGCTACCGGAACGCCGCACGATCGTCGAACACGCCGGACTCGTCGATGGGCAACGCCGGCTTCCGGACGGTCTCCCGGGTCTGAGCCGGCGGACGCCCGTGCCGAGGTTCGGGTCAGCGGCACGGGCGCCCTGATCCTCCGGGCCCGGACTCCTTCGGAGCCCCCGTACGGGGGGTTTGGTCGGATTCGGTTGCGCTCCGCCGACGAGCATGTATCTTTCCTATAGGAAAGAGGTTCAGCGATGAACCGTCGACGTGCAAAGGAGCATTCCGTGACCACAGCACAGGACTGGGTCCAGCAGGACTGGGATCCGACCACCTGGACGGCGGACACCTGGCCCATCGCGGCATGTCTGCACGGCTTCCCGGCCGTCGGTAGCGACGGCGTCGCCGTGCACGACGCCCCGGCCGAGGTGTGGGACGACATCTTCGGGCAGGTCAGTGCCGCCGGGTTCTCCCTCGCCGAGCTCGCCGACAGCCACATCCGACCCGCCGACCTCGAGCCGTCCCGGCGTGACGAGCTCTTCGCGATCGCGCGCTCGCACGGCATCGGCATCCCGTCGGTGCACCTGCAGCGCAAGAGCGTCATCCAGCCGGGCCACGAGGAGGACAACCTCGCCTACGCCCACCGAACCATCGATGCGGCGGCCGAGTGGGGCATGCAGGTCTTCTCGACCGGGCTGCACCAGCCGTTCAACGAGGCCCAGCAGCGCGCGCTGTGGTTCTGGACCGCGCAGGGCCCGACCGACCCGGACGACCCCGAGGTCTGGAACGCCGCGGTGTCCCGACTCCGCGAACTCGGCGAGCACGCGGCGTCCGTCGGACTCCCGATGGCACTCGAGCTCTACGAGGACACGTACCTCGGCACCGCCGACAGCGCGGTCCGCCTCGTCGAGGAGATCGGGCTCGACAACGTCGGCCTGAACGCCGACGTCGCGAACCTCATCCGTCTGCACCGCCCGGTGGAGGACTGGAGGGAGTTGTTCGCGAAGACCCTGCCGTACACGAACTACCTGCACGTGAAGAACTACACGCGGGACGAGTCGGCCGACGGGAGCTGGTCGACGAGCGTGCCGAGCACCATGGAGACCGGCCTCATCAACTACCGCCAGGTCCTCCGCGATGCCGTCGCGAACGGCTTCCGCGGCATCCTCATGACCGAGCAGTACGGCGGGGACAGCCTCGGCGTCTGCGCCACCAACCAGCAGTACATCCGTTCCGTCCTCGCGACCTCGGTCGTCGGGGCGACGCAGCAAGGAGCAACTCGATGAGCACCCTCGACATCGCCGTCGTCGGATCCGGCTACATGGGCGGTGGGATCGCGCAGGTCCTCGCCCTCGCCGGCCACACCGTCCGGATCGCGGACGTGTCCGCCGAGATCGCCGAAGCCAACCGCGCGCGGCTCATCACCGAGACGGAGCAGTTCGTCGCGGACGGCCTCTTCCCCGCGGATGCCGTGTCCCGCGTCGACGCGCACCTCAGCGCCGCCGCCTCGATCGAGGAAGCGATCGCCACGGCCGACTTCATCGAGGAGGCGGTCCCCGAGAAGCTCGAGATCAAGCACGACACCCTCCGTCGGATCAGCGCCGCCGCGAGGCCCGACGCGATCATCGGCTCGAACACCTCCACCATCCTGATCCAGTCGCTTGCCGAGGCCGTCACCGGTCCGGAGCGGTTCCTCGGGGTGCACTTCTCGAACCCCGCGCCGTTCATCCCCGGCGTCGAGCTCATCCCGCACCCGACCACCGGTGAGCACGCCGTCGAGGTCGCCGAGGCCGTCGTCGCCGCGACGGGCAAGCAGTCCGCGCGGGTGAAGGACGCCACCGGCTTCGTGCTGAACCGGCTGCAGTACGCACTGTTCGAGGAGGCGACCAAGATCGTCGACGAGGGCATCGCGACGCCCGACGACATCGACACGATCGTCCGTACGACGTTCGGGTTCCGCCTGCCGTTCTTCGGCCCCTTCGCGATCGCGGACATGGCCGGACTCGACGTCTACGCGTTCTGCTTCGAGTCGCTGCAGACCCGCTGGCCCGAGCGCTTCGCGACCCCGTCGTCGCTGCAGCAGCACGTCGACGCCGGCGAGCTCGGCACGAAGTCCGGCGCGGGGTACCTCGAGGTACCGGCCGACCGGACGCCGGAACTCGTCGCCTACCGCAACCGCGCCTACGTCGCCATGCAGAAGCTCCTCGACGAGCTCGGGCCGGCACCGATCCACTGACCGAACGGGAGCGAGACATGAGCAACCAGAGCAAGACCGTCGTCCTCACCGGAGCAGCCTCCCCGCGCGGCATCGGCCGCGCCACCGCCCACCATCTCGCAGAGGCAGGGTGGGACATCGGGATCATCGACCTCGACGACGACGCCTCGAAGGCCGTCGCGGCCGAGATCCAGGAGCAGCACGGGGTCCGTGCGGTCGGTGTCGGCGCGAACGTCGCCGACGAGTCCGCCGTCCGGGCGGCGTTCGACGCCATCGAGGCCGACATCGCCCCGATCACCGCCCTCGTGAACCTGGCCGGGGTGTCCTCGGCGCACGAGTACCTCGACCTGCCGGAGGGCGAGTGGCACCGCGTCCTGTCGATCAACCTCGACGGCGTGCACTTCGCCAGCCTCCGTGCCGCGGAGTCGATGGTGCAGACCGGCTACGGCCGCATCGTCAACCTGTCGTCGGTCTCCGCCCAGCGCGGCGGCGGCACGTTCAGCAAGACGCCGTACACGGTCGCGAAGGCCGGCGTCATCGGGCTCACCCGTGGACTGGCGCGTGAGCTCGGGCCGAAGGGCGTCACGGTGAACGCCATCGCCCCTGGCCCGATCGACACCGACATCATGGGCGGCACGCTGACCGAGGAGCGCAAGACCGCGATGGCAGCCGACGGTGTGCTCCCGCGCATCGGGACCCCGCGGGACATCGCGGCGGCGATCGCCTACCTGATCAGCGAGGACGCCGGGTTCGTCACCGGTCAGACCCTCAACGTCGACGGCGGCCTCTACATGCACTGACGGCGAGGCCGTTCCCCTGTACCGAACCGTGCTCGCGAAGGAGCGAACCCGTGTCACTTCCCAACGTCCCCGCGCTCGGATCGACCCACGATCCCGGGCTGAAGTCGGCCATCGGCAAGGCCACCAAGCACCTGATGCCGATGCTCGTGATCCTGTACTTCGTCGCGTTCCTCGACCGCACCAACGTCGGGTTCGCGGAGGAGGCCCTGAGCGTCGACCGCGGCATCTCCGACGCGGCCTTCGCGCTCGGTGCCGGCATCTTCTTCATCGGTTACGCGATCTTCGAGATCCCGTCGAACCTGCTGCTCAAGCGCTTCGGCGCTCGGTTCTGGCTCGCCCGCATCGCGATCACGTGGGGCATCGTCGCCGCGCTGTTCGCCTTCACGACGAACGACACCATGTTCATCGTGCTGCGGTTCATCCTCGGCGTGACCGAGGCGGGACTCTTCCCCGGCGTGATCATGTACCTGTCCGAGTGGTTCCCGAACAAGGTCCGCGTGCGGATGTTCGCGATCTTCTACCTGGCGCAGCCGTTCTCGCAGATGATCGGCGCGCCGCTGTCCGGCGGTCTGCTGAGCTTCGGCGACCAGGCCACTCCGTTCCACGGCTGGCAGGTCATGTTCGCGGGCGAGGGCATCCTCGCGGTGCTCGCCGGCATCGCCGCGCTCGTGTTCCTGACGAACAGCCCGCAGCAGGCCAAGTGGCTCGAGCCGGGGGAGAAGGACTCGCTGACGGCGGCGATGGCCCGCGAGGACACCGCCCGCAGCGCCGACGGGCCGCAGGGGATCTGGAAGGCGATGGCGAGCGGCCGGGTCTGGTACTTCACGATCATCTACTTCTGCCTGCAGGTCGCCGTCTACGGCACCACGTTCTACCTCCCGCAGCAGGTGTCGTCGCTCCTCGGGCAGGACGTCGGCTGGCAGGTCGGGCTGGTGTCCGCGATCCCGTGGCTCGTCGGGCTCATCGCCTGCTACCTCGTCGGGTCGAAAGCGGACTCCGTGGGACGCCGCCGACGCTGGGGGACGATGTTCTACGTCTTCACCGGCCTCTCGATCCTCGGCTCCGCTTGGGCCGGCGCGAACGGGCAGCCGATCCTCGGCATCGTGTTCATCACGCTGGCGGTGGCGAGCTTCCTGTCGGTCGGCCCCATCACGTGGGCGTACCCGACGGCGTTCCTCACGGGTGCCGCAGCGGCCGCGGGCATCGGCCTGATCAACTCGCTCGGCAACCTCGGCGGGTTCGTTGCACCGATCATGCGCACGGCGATCAACGAGGTCGTCCCGACCGACAGTGGAGCGTTCGGCATCGTGTCGCTCGGTGTCCTGGCGTTCGTCGCGGCCGTGATGATCTTCTGCACGAAGTTCTTCCGGCAGTCGCGGGCGGACGACCTGCTCGACACCTCGCACGTGGCGACGACCGAACAGCGGGCGAAGCGATGACCCGGTTGTTCAACAATCCGGCGGACTTCGCGGACGAGATGGTGGACGGGTTCGTGGCGGCGAACCTGCGGTGGGTGCGGAAGGTGCACGGTGGTGTTGCCCGGTCCACTGCGAGCCCGGACGGCACGGTCGCCCTGGTGATCGGTGGTGGCAGTGGCCACTATCCGGCGTTCGGTGGGCTCGTGGGACACGGGTTGGCGGCGGGTGCGGCGATGGGGAACCTGTTCGCCAGTCCGAGTGCGCAGCAGGTCACCGCGGTCGCCCGCGCAAGCCAGCACGGTGGTGGGGTGCTGCTGTCCTACGGCAACTACGCCGGCGACGTGCTCAACTTCGACGCAGCCGAACGGGCGCTGACGGAGCTGGGCATCGACGTCCGCACGGTGCGCGTCACGGACGACGTCGCGTCGGCGCCGGCGGGCGAGGCGCACAAGCGGCGGGGGATCGCGGGGGACCTGTGCGTGTTCAAGGTCGCCGGTGCCGCCGCCGAACAGGGCAAGTCCCTCGACGAGGTCACCGAGGTCGCCACCCGTGCGAACGACCGCACCCGGTCCTTCGGTGTCGCCTTCTCCGGCTGCTCCCTGCCGGGCGCGGACGAACCGCTCTTCACCGTGCCGGAGGGTCGTATGGCGATCGGGATGGGCATCCACGGTGAGCGGGGCATCGACGAAGCCGACGTCCCCACCGCGGACGGCCTCGCCGAGCTGCTCACCGACCGGCTCCTCCAGGAGCGTCCGGAGGGTGCCGGTGACCGGGTGGTCCCGATCCTGAACGGGCTCGGCAGCGTGAAGTACGAGGAACTCTTCGTCGTCTACGCCGCCGTCCAACGGCACCTGACCGATGCCGGCCTGACGGTGGTGGAGCCCGAGGTCGGGGAACTCGTCACCAGCTTCGACATGGCCGGGGTGTCGCTGACGTTGTTCTGGCCGGACGCGGAACTCGAACCGCTCTGGGCAGCACCGGCGGACACGCCGGCGTACCGGAAGGGTGGCGCGGTGCCGCAGGAACGGCTCCCCGAAGCCGTCCTCACCGCCGACGAGTCCGCACCGGTGGGACCGGCCAGCGACGCATCCCGCGCGCTCGGCACCGAGATCGCACAGGCGTTCACGACGATCCGCGAACTGCTCGACGCGCACGCGGACGAGCTGGGTCGGATCGACGCGGTCGCCGGTGACGGCGACCACGGCATCGGCATGCAGCGCGGCTCCACCGCCGCCGACGCGGCAGCACGCGACGCCGCCGAGCGCGGCGCGGGCGCCGGCAGCGTCCTCACGATCGCGGGGGACGCGTGGTCGGACAAGGCCGGTGGCACCTCCGGTGCGATCTGGGGTGCCGCCCTGGAGGCTCTGGGTCGCGTCATCGGGGACCGTGAACGTCCCACAGCGGCGACCGTCCAACGCGCGGTGCACGCCGCCACCGACGCCGTCCTCGCCTTCGGCGCGGCCGTCGGCGACAAGACCATGGTCGACGCCCTCGTCCCCTTCGACGACGTCCTCACCACCCGCATCACCGCCGGCGACGACCTGACCACCGCCTGGTCCGAGGCAGCTGACGCGGCGCAGCAGGCAGCAGACGGAACGGCCGACCTCCTGCCGAGGATGGGCCGGGCGCGCACCCACGCCGAGCACGCCGTCGGCACCCCTGACCCCGGCGCGGTGTCGTTCGCGCTCATCGTCGACGCGGTCGCGCCGTGATCACGATCGGCGTCTCGCTGAAGATGTACTTCGGGCACGCGCAGACGCTGCGCTGGGCCGAGGCCGTCGCGGACATCGCCAGGTCGCACCCGGCGGTCACGAGCGGCGCGGTGGAGCTGTTCGTGATCCCGACGTTCCCGTCGCTGGTCCCCGTGCACGCGGCGCTCGAGGGCACGGCCGTGCTGCTCGGCGCCCAGGACCTGGCGACGGAGGACACGGGCGCGTTCACCGGCGAGGTCTCCGGCTCCGAACTCGCGGAGATCGGCGTGGACCTCGTCGAGATCGGCCACGCCGAGCGTCGTTCCCTGTTCCACGAGGACGACGCGACCATCGCGCGGAAGGTCGCCGCCGCGTTCCGCAACCACCTGCGTCCGCTCGTCTGCGTCGGCGAGGCGATCCGGTCCTCCCGTCCGGATGCGATCGCGGACGTGACCGGACAGCTCGACCGAGCCGTCTCACGGGACGCCGCCGCACCGGTGATCGTCGCCTACGAGCCGGTCTGGGCGATCGGCGCGCCGCAGCCAGCGCCCGACGACCACATCGTCGAGGTCCTGACGGGCATCGAAGCGCATCTCGGACAGCGGCCGGAGCTGGCGGGGTCGGTCGTGGTCTACGGCGGCTCCGCCGGGCCGGGACTGCTCACGCGGGGGCAGGGACGCATCGGCGGGCTGTTCCTCGGTCGATTCGCGCACGACCCCGCCGCGATCTCCACCATCCTGGACGAAGCACGGGCGCTCGCCGACCGCTGACCCCCGGTTGGGAGGGCGCGGTCCTCGCATGCCCATGGGTGTCTTCTGCTTGCCTGCGACCGCTACACGGGGTCGGCGGCCACCGGCCCGCTCGCCGTGGCCGCGCTCCTCGCGCTGCTGCTCGGTGCCGCGCTGCGCGCCGGTGCGCGCCGCCGCCGCGAACGGATCTGATCGCTCCACCAACCGGACAGGAGGCTCGGCGCACGACGTGCGCCGAGCCTCCTGTCGTGGGGTCCGTGCGTCAGATCGCGACGGAACCGAGGACGCGGTGCGCGATCGAGATCGACTCGCCGGACACCATGGACAGCGGCGACGACAGGAACGCGATCAGGTCGGCGATCTGCTGGGGGCTGGACTCGCCACCGGACCCGCGCTGCACCTCGGCAACCGGCTCGTCCGTCACCGTGCCCGGGTTGACGACGTTGACCGTCACGCCGGAGCCGGCCGCCTCGTCGGCGAGGTTCTTCGCGATGACGCTGACGGCGGTGTTCCGGAGGGACGCGGTGATGTTGCCGGAGAAGTAGGCGTTCTGCCCGCTCACGACGACGACGCGTCCGAAACCCGCCTCGCGCTGTCCGGGCAGCACGGCGTTCGCGACCCGCAGGAACCCGAGCGCCTTGCCGTCGACGGCCCGGGCGATCTGATCAGGGTCGGACTTCTTCGCCGGGTCGAGGGTCCCGGCACTCGGCGCCGCGGTGACGACGAGCACGTCGATGCGCCCGTGCTGCGCGATGACCGAGGCGACACCGGCGTCGACCGAGGCCTGGTCCGCGGTGTCGATCGCGACGCCGTCGTCGTCCGTCGCGCTCCGCGAGGCGACGACGACCGTCGCTCCCTCGGCGCGGAGCCGATCGGCGACGGCGCTGCCGATGTACCCCTTGCCCCCGACGACGAGTGCGACACGGTCCGTGAGTTGGAGATCCACGTCGCCACGCTATCCCTCGATCGGACAACCGGTCGTTCAGTGTGCCGTGCAGTTCGGTGCGCGAAACGTACAAGATCTGGATTGTCAGTTGCTCTAACCGTTCACGTCGTGAAACACTTTCGTCGTCCAACTCGGACGGGAAGACGACCAGGAAGGTGGAACCAGGCATGCGCAGCACGTACCACGGGGCTCAGTGGGGCACCGGTCTCCTCGGCACCCACCCTCGCGCGGGCCTCACCGACCCCGCGGTCATCGCCGCCTACGTCACCGCTCGGATCGAGGACCCGTCGCTCCTCTCCAAGCGGGCCGAGCCGTCCTACGCGGACTTCTTCGCCCTCCCGCAGGCCTGAGAACCCGGAGTTCATGACCACATGCCGTTGACCGTCGTCCGCCGAGAGCACGTCCACCTGTACTCGCGAGCACCCCGATCGAAGGCCGCCCGCTCGGCCGTCGACGCCATCCTCCGGCTGCAGCACGCCGAGGATCAGCAGATCGAGCACGCGCGCATCGAGAGTGGCCTGTCGAAGAACGAGTTCCTCGCGGTCCGGTACCTGCTGCAGGCGCACCGGGACAGCCGTGCGATGGGACCGAAGGACCTCGCGGTGATGCTCGGGGTGTCCAACGCCTCGGTGACGAAGATCGTCGACGGCCTCGTGGAGAAGGGCGACATCGTCCGGACCGCGCACCCCACCGACCGTCGGGCGCAGTTCCTCGAACCGACCGACCAGGTGGCGACCAAGATCGACGACTCGTACGCACAGTTCCACGAGATCGTCGTGCGCGTGCTCGACGGGCTGCCGGCCGCCGACAACGAGGTGGTCGCCGAGGCCCTCGGACGGATCGTGGACGCCCTCGCCGAGGCGGTTCCGGAGCCAGCCGACGAGTACACCGTGGACGACACCAGCGCCTGAAACCTTCCAGCGGTAAGTTGTCTGCATGACCTCTGCCGACGACGCCGGGACCGTGCCGCGGCGCGGGTACCGCAAGGGCGCGGAGCGGCGGGTCCAGATCCTCGACGAGATGATCAGGATGGTGGCCGAGCAGGGGGTCGACGCATCGTCGCTCCGGTCAGTGGCCGACGCGCTCGGCATCACGCACGCGGCGCTCCGGCACTACTTCCCGTCGCGCGATGAACTCCTGCTGGCGGTCTACCGGGAGCACGAGGTCCGCGAACAGGGCGCCCCGGACCGCCTGCAGTCCGCGATCGGCGACATGCGCGAGAGTGCCGGCCGGAACCGCGAGATCCCGGGGCTCGTGCAGCTCTACACGACGCTCGCGGCGGATGCCGTCGGTGAGGGGCACCCGTCGACGCGGGACTTCATGCGCGAGCGGTTCGCGCGTCTGCGGGGCGAACTCGCTGAACTGATCCGCCGTGACCAGGACCTCGGGCGCATCCGGGCCGACCTCGATCCGGTCGACCTCGCGTCACTGAGCATCGCGGCGTCGGACGGCCTGCAGGTCCAGTGGCTGCTCGACCCCGAGGCGGTCGACGGCGAACGTGTGCTGCACCTGCTCGAGCAGATCGTCCCGCCCGCCGGGTGACGTGCTGCGCGCGCTCCCGCGACGCCGCGGGAACAGAAGACGTCGGGTGCCGCACGGGCACCCGACGTCTTCTGTTCCCTCGCGGAGGGCTACGCGTTCACGCCCTCGGCGAGGACCGCGGCAGCGGGGTCGAAGTCCTCGGGGAGCGGCTGGATCGGGTCGATCGACGAGGTGATCTCGACGGCCTGGCCCGACTCGGCAGCGTCGCGGATGCCGAGCATGACGTCCAGTGCGTGCGACGCCACGGCGCCGGAAGCGCGCTCCGGCCGGCCCTCGGCGATCGCGCGGGCCAGCTCGACGACGCCCGTGCCACGGCCCCAGGTGGAGCCCTTGTGCGTCAGCGTGGTCGGTTCGTCCTTGCCGAGCGTCCACAGGGTGCTGTCGCCGTCGAAGACGTTCGGGTCCGGCAGCACGATGGTGCCCTTGGAGCCGTTGATCTCGACGAAGCCGTTGCGGGGCAGTGCGTGCTGGAACGACAGGGTCGTCTGCGCCGACTGTCCGCCCGCGAACGAGATGAGCGCTGCGTGGTGCGTGGGCACCTCGACGGCGAACTCGGTGCCGGCGCGGGGGCCGGAACCGATCACGCGGGTCTCGCGGGACTTCGACGACACGGCCTGCACGCGCGAGGCGGAACCGAACGCGTGCAGGAGCGTCGTGACGTAGTACGGGCCGATGTCGAACAGCGGACCGGCGCCCTGTGCGTACAGGAACTCGGGGTCCGGGTGCCACTGGTCCGGGCCCGGCACGTGGAACATCGTCGTCGCGGTGAGCGGCGTGCCGATGTCGCCGCGTGCGATGGCCCGGATGGCGGTCTGGATCCCGGCACCGAGCACGGTGTCCGGTGCGGTGGCGTAGCGGACGCCTGCTGCCGAAGCGGCGGCGAGCAGGGCCTGCGCGTCCTCCGCGTTGGTGGCGACGGGCTTCTCGCTCCAGGTGTGCTTGCCGGCGGCGATGATCTGCTGGCCGACCTTGGCGTGCTCGGCCGGGATCGTGATGTTCACCACGATCTGGATGTCGTCGCGGGCGAGGAGCTCCTCGACCGTGCCGGACGCCGGGACGCCGTACTTCTCGGCCTGGGACGCCGCGCGCTCGAGGATGAGGTCGGCGACCATCAGGACCTCGACGTCGGCGAACTGGGTGAGGTTCGTCAGGTACTGGTCCGAGATGTTCCCGGCACCGATGATGCCGACTCCGACGCGGCTCACTTGTCGTTTGCCTTCAGCCAGGCGAGGGACTCGGTGATGCCCTCGAAGACGTCGCCGGCGTAGGCGTCGAACTCGACGACGCGGATGGCCTGCGGCGCCGCGGCGAGGATGCCCGCCACGTCGACGTCGCCCTGTCCGGCCGGCTTCTGGTTCTCGAACGCCCGCTGCAGTGCCTCGGGGACGATGAGGGCGCTCTCGGCGGAGGGCAGCGCGGTGAGGATGTCACCGTCGACCTTGCCGTCCTTCACGTGGATCGCGACGACGCGGTCGCCGAGGGACTTCAGCACGGCTGGGGCGTCGGCGCCACCGACGGTCGCCCAGAACGTGTCGACCTCGAGCACGGTCTCGGGCGAGATCTGCGACACGAAGTGCTCGTAGACCGTCTTGCCGTCGACCTTGTTCGTGAACTCCCACTGGTGGTTGTGGTAGCCGAACTGCAGACCGCGGGCGGCAGCCTCGGCGGTGAGCACGTTGACGCGCTCGGCGATCTTCGCGACGTCGTCGGCGGTCTGCCAGCGATCGGTCGGGATGAACGGGTCGATGACGGTCGTGATGCCGAGGCGCTCCGCCGCGTCCCAGATCGGGGCGGTGTCCTCGGCGTCGATGACGGCGACGTGACCGGACGGGGCCTTCAGGCCGGTGGCGGCGAAGGCGCGCTCGAGGTCGGCGGCGCGCTCGACGAATGCGTACGGCTCGACGTTCTCGTAGCCGATCTCGGCGACGCGGGCGATCGCCTTGTCGAGGTCTTCGGCGATGGCGTCGCGCAGCGAGTACAGCTGCACAGAGGTGGTGGGCATTGCAGAGGCTCCTTCGGTCCTGGCTCGGGCGTTCTCGACCCGCCGGGACGCGATGCTCCGCGGCGAGATCGGGTACGACGCTACCCGAAAAACCATCCGGTGTGCAGTTTTTGCGACGGTCTGTTGCGGCCCCGTCCTCATGTCCTGACGTCCCGATGTATGCTCGCGTCTGTAAAAACCTTGCGAAGCACGGTTTTCATCGACTCAAGGAGGCGTCATGAGCACACCCGAACCCGCGGAGACACCCGTCCTGCTGCACCCGGAAGAGGGCATCACCCAGCCGGTCAGCACGATGCGGGTCGGGATCGGCTACCAGATCGCGCTGTTCCTCGGGCAGTTCGGCCTCTTCGTCGCGCTCATGGCACCCGTGTACGTGAGCATGCAGCTCAAGGCCGAGGCGCTGGTCGGGTCCGACGCGGCGAACGTCATCGGCTCGGTGCTGCCGATCGGCGCGTTCGGTGCGCTCATCATGAACCCGCTCGCCGGGGCGCTGTCCGACCGGACACGCACCCGCTGGGGACGTCGTCGCCCGTGGATGCTCACCGGCGTCGTCGTGTTCGCGATCGCCCTCGCGTGGATCGCGTTCGCCCCGGACACCACGCAGCTCACTCTCGGATGGCTCCTCGCGCAGCTCTCGGCGAACACCGTGCTGGCGACCCTGACCGCGAGCTTCGCCGACAACGTGCCGCAGTTCCAGCGCGGGAAGTCGTCGAGCATCATCGCGCTCGCGCAGAACATCGCCGTCCTCGCCGGGACCTACCTGTCGGTGTTCTTCGTCGCGAACCTGCCGGTGCTGTTCATCGCGCCCGGCATCCTCGCGATCGTCCTCGTCGTGGTCTACGCCGTCGTCGCCCGCGATGACCTGCCCACGTACAAGCTCAAGAAGTTCACCTTCGTCAACCTGATCTCGTCGTTCTGGACGAACCCGATCAAGAACCCGGACTTCGCTTTCGCCTGGTGGTCGCGCTTCCTGATCATCTTCGCGACGTTCATGTTCACGACGTACCGCCTGCTCTACATGAAGGAGCACATCGGGATCACGAGCGACGAGGAGGCGACCGCGGCCGTCGCGTTCGGTGTGCTGCTGTACACGATCGCCCTGCTCGTCAGCGCCGCGCTCTCCGGCTGGCTGTCCGACCGGCTCGGCCGCCGCAAGGTCTTCGTCGGCGGGTCCACCGCGCTGTTCGCCGTCGGGCTCGTCGTCCTCGCGCACGCCGACACCGTGCACGGGTTCTACGTCGCCGAGATCATCATGGGCTTCGCCTACGGCATCTACTCGGCGATCGACACCGCCCTCGTCGTCGACGTCCTGCCGAACGCCGACCGGCCAGGGAAGGACCTCGGCGTCATCAACATCGCGAACGCGCTCCCGCAGTCGCTCGCCCCTGCTGCGTCGCTGTTCTTCCTGAAGTTCGGCACCGGTGGCACGCCGGACAACTACGAGCTCATGTGCTGGGCGGCCGGGATCGTGGCCATCATCGGCGCGCTCGTCGTGATCCCGATCAAGCGCGTGCGCTGATAGCTTCTGGCGTCATGACGAACCCGACGGTCGACGTGGACCGCAGGCACCTCGCCCGGTGGCGGAACGCGATCATCGTCGCGTTCGGCCTCGGCGGCATCAGCCTCGCCGCATGGGGGCCCCGGCTCCCCGAGATCCGTGCGGAGCTCGGCGTCGACACCGGCACCATCGGGCTCATGCTCGGCGGCGTCACGATCGGGTCGATCGGTGGCCTGCTCTCCGCCGCGCCGCTGCTGCGGCGACTCGGCGGACGGCGGGCCCTGACGGCCGTCGTCGTGCTCGTCCCCGTCGCGATCGCCGTGCTCGGGATCGCGGCGGCGCTGCACTCCGCACCGCTCGCCGCCGTCGCGTTCGTCGTCGCCGGTGCCGGGATCGGCTCCCTCGACGTGATGGCGAACGTCGAGGGCACGGCCATCGAGGCCCTCGCGGGCCGCACGCTGCTCCCGTTGATGCACGCCGCATGGTCGGGAGGCGCGGCGCTCGGTGCCGGGCTCGCCGCACTCTGTTCGGCACTCGGCATCACGGTCTCCACCCAGTTGGTCGTGGAGGCCGCGGTCCTGCTCGTGGTCGGCGTGGTCGCCATGCGCGCGGTGCCGGACGGCACCCGCGCGGAGGAGCACGACGACACGCTGACACCCGGGCAGCGCATCCGCGCCTGGGCCAGGGGCTGGGCGGACGTCCGCCTGCTGATGATCGGTGTCGTCATGCTCGGCGTCGAGCTGGGCGAGGGATCGGCCAACAACTGGCTCGCGCTCGCCACCACCGACGGGCACGGGCAGTCCGCAACCGTCGGCGCGCTGTTCTTCACCGTGTTCGCGGTGTCCGAGGCGGCGACCCGAGTGTTCGCCGGTCCCGTGGTCGATCGGCTCGGTCGGGTCCGGACCGTGCGCTGGACGACTGCGCTCGGCATCCTCGGGGCGATCCTGTTCATCGTCGGCGGCACGTGGTGGCTCACCCTGATCGGTGTGGTCCTGTGGGCGGTCGGCGTCTCGATGGGCTTCCCGCTGGGGATGTCGGCCGCGGCGCAGAGCGGCCCGAACCCGGCCGCCCGCGTGAGTGTCGTGGCGTCCATCGGGTACTTCGCGAACTTCGCCGGACCGCCCGTCATCGGTGCCATCGCCGTTCACCTCGGGGCGCTGTCGGCGCTGTGGCTCGTCGCGGTGCTGTTCGTCGCGGCCTTCGCGGCGTCCGGGTCGCTCCGCCCGGCGCGGAGCGCCGGGACCGACGCGCCGGGGCCGCACCGAGCCTCCAGGGCTAGCGTGGACTGATGCTCGACGCCGCCACCGTGACCTACGACAGCCCAGCAGGACGCATCCGCGGATCGCGGGACGGCGACGTCATCCGGGTGCTCGGCGTGCCGTACGCGCAGGCAGCGCGGTTCCGGCCGCCGGAGCCGATGCCCGTCTTCGAGGACGTGTTCCACGCGGACTTCCCGGCACCGGTGGCCCCGCAACCCTCCGCGACGGTCGTCGACCAGCTGCTCCACGAGATCGATGCCGAGGTCGACGAACGCTGCCAGGCGCTCTCGATCACGATCCCGGCTGACATCGGCCCCGACGAGCGACTGCCGGTCATGGTGTGGATCCACGGCGGCTCGTACGTCATCGGCGGCGGCGACGTCCCGATCAACGACCCGTACGACCTGGTCCGAGAGCAACGCGTCGTCGTCGTGACGGTGACGTACCGGCTCGGGGTGCTCGGGTTCCTCGGCGACGGGGAACGGATCCCGGCGAACCTCGGGCTGCTCGACCTCGTCGCGTCGCTCCGGTGGGTGCACGAGAACATCGCCGCGTTCGGCGGCGACCCCGACCTCGTCACGCTCTTCGGGCAGTCCGCCGGAGGGGACGCGATCGCGCACCTGATGATCAGCGAGGGGACCGCAGGGCTCTTCCGCAGGGCGATCGTGCAGAGCGCACCGCTCGGGCTCTCGCGGGGACGTGCGCGGATGAGCCGTGCGATGGTCGAGGCAGTGGGGCCGATGTCGGCGGACACCTCGCTCGACGAGCTGTACGAGCGACAGGCCCGCGGTACCCGGGTCGGCGGACGGTACGGGCTCCGCGGGGGGATGCCGTACGGCACCCAGTACGGGTTCGCGCCGCTGCCGGCCGAACGCGACCTCGCCGAGGCCTGGCGGCGGGTCGCACCAGACGTCGACGTGCTCATCGGGTCGGGCTCGGACGAGGCCGGGATGTACGTGCCCGTGCTCCCTGGACTGAAGCGCATCGTTCGGAACCGGGTCGCGCGGTCGCTCGTGCGGTGGTGGCTCGTCCGGCCGCTGACCGAGGTGATCTACGGGCGTGACGCCCGGGCGTTCGCGGCGCGGCACCGGTCGGGCGGCGGGCGCGCGACCGTCTACCGGCTGCTCCGCGGCGCGACCGCGCAGCCGACCGGGGCGGTGCACATGAGCGACCTGCCGCTGCTGCTGGGACGCAAGGAGGCGTGGGCCGGCAGCCGGTTCGTGCCCGAGCGGGACTGGCCGGAGGTCGAGCGTCGCGGCCCGGGTGTGCGGGCGATCTGGGCGGAGTTCGCGCGGACCGGTCGCGTCACTGCCCGCGACGACGAGACGCTGGTGTTCGACCGCGGCTGAACCGTCACGGCCCCCCGCCGGTGTCGACGGTGCCGTCGGGTGGGGGCAGGATGTCGGCTGCGACCCAGGGGAACACCCAGGTGAACAGGACGAACACGAGTGCGGTGAGCAGCACGATCAGTTCGAGGACCTTGAGGGCGGTCGGGCCGGGCAGGAGTCGCCACACGAGCGGGAAGATCACTTGGGCGTCTCCGAGAGTTCCTTCGGCGTCCCCTCGGACGCGGGCATCCAGTAGTCGAGCTTGGCGTGGGTGATGTAGCGCTCCTTGGCGGACCACATCGGGTGGCAGGCGGTGAGGGTCAGCCAGCGGTCGTCGGCGGTGGGCTGGACGCCGGGTTTGTTCGGGACGGGTGCGATCGTCTCGATGTGGTCGGGTGTGACGATCTGGCTGTCGGTGACCTTGTAGACGTACCAGACGTCGAAGTTCGTCGCCTTGTCGGTGACGCGGACGACGATCGCGTCGTCGGTCGTGAGTTCGGCGATCTGGTTGAGCGGCTTGCCGTAGGTGACGCGGTGGCCGGCGACGGCGAAGTTGCCTTCGGCGCCGGGCATCGCGGTGTCCTGGTAATGGCCGAGTCCGATGGTGTTGAGCACTTTCTCGCGGTTCGTGCCCTCGCCGATGGGACGGTTGTACCCGGCTCCGAAGCGCGGGATCTGCATGGTGCCGAAGACGTCCGTGACGTTCGGCGGCTCCGCGAGGACTGGTGCGGTGCCGCGGTGCTCGGTGCCTGCAGTGGACTTGGTCGCCGTCTGCCCGAGGTCCTTGACGAGCGCGGTCTGTTCGTTCACGGCGACGACGTCGGTCCACCAACCGGTCCACACCACGTACAGCCCGGTGGCCGCGCCCGCGATGATGAGCAACTCCGCGATGAGCGAGACGATCGCAGCGCCGACTTTCTGCCGCGGCCGGGCGTTCGGGCGGTGTCGCGGAGCGCGCGACCCCCGCCAGGGACCCGGCGCCGGCCGGACCCACCCGTTCGCCGGCGTCGCATCGAGCACGCCGTCTCGTCCGCCGGTCACGCGACGACGAAGAACTGGTCGCCGATGTCGACCCGTGAACCGCGGGGAGCCGGGACGGTCGTGCCGGGGTGGCACTGCTGCCTGGTGCCCTCTCGCACCACGGTGGTGCCGTTCGCCGAAGCGAGGTCCTCGACGTTCAGTCCGGCTCCGTCCACGGTGAAGCGCAGGTGGGCGTTCGAAACGCTCCGCGTGGGGTCGTCGAACCGTACCGGGTTCTCCACCCCGAGCGGTCGGCGGCCGAGGACGCCCGAACCGGACACGTCGAGGATGGTCCCGGTGCTCGTGAAGAGCTTGGCCCGACTGACCGGTTCGGTGCGGCGTCGCGTGCTCACGATCGTGCGTTCGAGCGACTCGATCTCGTCGAGTTCCGTCTCGGACGGCGATCCGGCGTTGACCGGCGCCGTGTCGGTCGACTCGACGCTGGTCGCCTCCGCCGGGGGTTCCGGTGTTGCTGGGTGCTCCGCCGCTGCCGGGGGTTCCGGTAGAACTGGGGGTTCCGGTCGTGCTGGGTGCTCCGGTCCTGCCGACGGTTCAGGTGTTGCCTGTGGTTCTGGTGCAGCTGCGGGAGCCGAGGGGATCGATGGGGACGGTGGGATGGGAGGCAGGAGCGGCTCGACGGGATCGGGGAGGTCGACCGGCTCGGGCAGGGGGTCTGGCTCGGGGGTGACGGGCATCGCGATGGTCTCGACGACCGGGGCGGCCGGTGGGGCGCTCACGGTCGCGGTCCGCTCGGTCAGGTCGATCGTGTCCGTCCTGCCCTCCGATGCGGTGGTGTCGATCGTGGTCGGAGCGGCGACCGCGGCCATCTCGTCGATCTCGACCGACCCGTCCGATGCGACGACGAGATGCCAGTTCCCTTCGGCGCCGGTGGTGTGCAGGCGAACGGGGTGCCCGGACTGCCTGGCGAACTCCGTCACGATGTCGAGCGCTGCTTCCCGTGCGGCTTCGGGCGAGGCGTGCGACGACGTCTCGGTGTGGTCGTACCCGCCCATCGTCAGCTGCCCGGACTGGGAGATGTGGACGGTGATGGCAGGCGGTTCGCCTGTGTGCGTGGAGAGCATCGCAGATCCTTCGAGTGTGGTCATGGTCAGTCGGTCGGGACGGAGGCGGTCGCTGCGCGGACCTGCCAGCCGGACCCGTTCCTCGAGATGACGAGTCGGTACTCCTGGTCGAGAACGGCGCCGCCCGGGGTCGCCCACCGGACCTCGGCGAACCCGACTCGCTGGTCGTCGTCGCCACGCTCGACCCGCCAGTCGAGCAGCTCGGTGTACTGGAGCGTGCCGTCGAGGCCGGTGGAGGCGTTCCCGGTCTCGGAGAGCTCGACGTCGCCACGACTGAGCGCTGCGAAGTACTTCGCGACAGCTGGGCGTGTGCGCGTGCTCGTCTGCGCATCGAGGCGGAAGGACGACGCCGTGCCGGTCGGCGCCGCGGCTGGGACACCCACCGACGCTGGGAGCCCGGAAACCCACACGCGGGCGCCGACGACCGTGACGGGGACCTGGAGCGACATCGTCGAGGTCGCGTCGGTTCCGTCGGCATCCGGCGTCGTCACCGGCACGACGACCGTCACGATCGCGTGCGAGGCGTCCACGTAGGTGAAGCCAGCGGCACGGGCCGCGCCGGCGGTGGAGGTTCCCTTCCCGTCCCATCCGGCCTGACCGGGCGTGCCGCCGACCATCAGCTGCGAGAGGGCCTCTGTCCGCGCCTGTCGGTCCGACTCGTCCCACGTGAAGTACACCTCGGCGAAACGCTCGGCAGTCGAAGCCGCCACGGCCTGCGGGAAGGTGGCCGACGCGGGGGTGCTGCTCGCACTCACCGGCGCGAAGATCGATCGGAGGCCGACGGCGAGGGTGAGCACGGTCGCCGAAGCGACGAGGATCTGGATGGTCCGCACCCAGGAGCGACGGCCGCCGCGGGAGCCGAGCCCGACCACGTCGCGCACGACCTCGGTCACCGAGCTGCGCAACGTACCGGTCCCACCGTCGGTGTCGCGCTGTGGGTCGGCTGCTCGCGGGCGCGTACCGGCGCGCCGAGGCGGCAGCGGGTGCGGGAGCGGAGTCGGGGACGGAGGTGGCGCGGTCGGCGGCTCGGTCGTCGTGCCGGCCGTCGGCGATGCCGCCCGGGCTGCGACCGGCGCCTCCTGCACTCCGGGGAGCGGCGCGGAGTCGGATCGGATCTCGCGGACGACTGAGGACTCGCGGTCGAGCGGCGGCAGCAGCACCGGCAGTGTCGACGGGCGCACCGACAGCGCGGCCGACGGGGTCGTCGGGACGGGGGCGGGCGCGGCCGACGGGGTCGTCGGGACGGGGACCGGGACAGGGGCGGCTGGCGGCGTCGTGGAGGCGGGGACCGGCGTCGGCGATGTCACGACGGTCGGCACCGGCTGCGCCGTGGACACGGGCACGGGAGGGATCGACAGCTGCGTCGACGGTGACGGGAGTGGCGCCGCGGCGGGCACGTCCGCGGTGGAGGCGGGGGCGGATCTCGTCCAGCCGGTCGCTCCCACGGGCCTCGGCTCGACGTCTCCGGCCGGTGCCGCCGTCGCCGAGCGAGCCCACGCGTCGACCGTGCGGGTGGGCTGCGCAGACTCGGCGCGGGCGCGGCGCTCGCGCAGCTCTCTGCGCGAGAGAAGTGCCTCTGACATGCAAGCTCCTCGGTCGGGTATCCCAAGGGTACTACAAATATCACATATACAAATAGTATTCCGTGACACGGGCGTGCGTCCCCAGAACTGGCGGTCGCGCGGCACATCGCCGAGCCGGACAATCGACCTCATGCCCGCGACCGACGACCCCGACCTCCGCGCACGCATCGTCGCGGCGGGGATCTTCGCCTACCGTGCGGCCGACTTCCACGAGGTCGGGCCGGCCGAGGTCGCCGTCCACGCCGACATCACGGTCGAGGAGTTCCGTCGGGTGTACCCGGTGTGGGAGCTGTTCGTCGTCGCCGTGATCGACCGCTGGAACAACGCCCAGCGTGCAGCGCTCCGGTCCATCGCGGAGCAGGACGGTGCCGTCGCGTACGTCCGAGCCCGACTCGAGACGGGGCTCGGCGACCCTGCACTCGTCCGTCTCCGCCTCGCCCTGCTGAGTGCGGCGTCGAACCCCTCGCACGCAGCGGCGGGGTGGTTCCGGAAGCAGTACACGACGTCCTTCGAGGACCTCACGTTCGCCCTCGCCCGCGACGTCATCGCCGGTCGCGAGTCGAGTGGTTCCTCTGCACGGCACGGCGCCGAACAGCTCCTCGCGCTGTACGAAGGGCTGCAGTTGCAGTCGCTCCTCCGGGACGACGTCGACCTGCTGCCCGGATTCGACCGTGCGGTCGCACGGATGCGCGTCGGCTGGGGAGCGGTCCAGCAGGTCTAGCGGTCGTCGACGGGTGCCGACCAGAGCCGCAGGAGCCGGAGGGCGTCCTCGGCCGCGGGGGACACCAGGCCGAACGGGTCGCTCGACACCCAGAAGGCCGTCAGCGGTGTCCATCGACGCCGGCCGCCGTGCCGCCAGGTGACACCGAGGGCGAACAGCGTCCCCGCCGGATCGCGGGGCACATCGGTGACGGCGCTGCAGGGGATGCGCCGTGACCACAACCATCCCCGGACGACGAGGACATCCGGCTCGCACCGCACTCCGAGGCGCCAGGCCCGGACCACGAGGTACCCCACCGCGGCGGCGACGGGGCTGGAGGCCACCGCGAACTCGGCGTCACCCCACCACGTCGGCACGGTCGAGGCGAGGACCGCGACGGCGCAGAGACCCAGGGCGAGTCCGGCCATCGAGTTCCCGATGCGCACCACGACCGGCGCGCGGAGCAGGAGGGGGATCACGTGGTGAACGGTCGCACGAGCTCCGCGGGTGTCGCCGAGCGGACCGCCGCGATCAGCCGTCGTCCCTGCCACCACTCGTCGCGTCGGATCTGCTCGGCCGTGCTCGCGGTCACGGAGAAGATCGTCGCCCAGTCGTCGGTGGTCGCGTTGTGGGGAGCCGCGATCGGCAGTGCGCGTTCGTGTGGAGCACACCGGAGTATCGCCCGGATCATCGACCTCGGCATCGCCCCAGTACGAGGGCGTGGGACGGTCAGTCCAGCTCGAGCCGCATCACGTACCGCCGCACGGTCGGGTGCGTGACCTCACGGAAACCGGCATCGACGAAGGCCGACCGCGCGCCCACGAAGAGCTCGCCCCAGATGTCGTCCTTCCCTTCGGCGAACTGCATCGGGTACCCCTCGACCGCTCTCGCCCCGCTCCGTCTGGCGTGCTCCACGGCGCCGACGACCAGCGCGCGGCTCACGCCCTGCCGTCGGAACCCCTTGCGGACCACGAAGCAGGCGATCGCCCGCACACCATCGTCGTCGCGGTCCTCGTCACGACCGGACCACGGCACCCGGGTCTTCCGGAGCCGCACGAACGCGGGTCGGGGCTCGACGGCCGCCCACCCGACGGGCTCGCCGTCACGGTAGGCCACGATGCCCGTCGTGTCGCGCGCGGTCGGGTCGTCGCAGCCGACCTCGGCTCGGAAGCGCCTGGTGCGCTCGTCGTTCGGCATGTCCGTGAACGCGCGGTCGAGCAGCTTCAGCCACTGGCAGTGGCACGTCCCCGGATCGCCTCGCTCGCCGAAGACCAGGTCGAGGTCGCTCCAGGGCACCTCGTTCCCCGGTCGGAACGTGATCTGCCCACGGGTCGTGTCCGTCGTCGTCATCGCACGCCGTCCCTCCGGTCCGGATGGCGATCACGATAGCCGTCACCCCGGACGTCGCGTCGGCTGCGTGGTCGCCGGGACGGCCGGGAGGCTCGGCGCGGCATGCGTGCACCGGCTCGGCATGCTGGGATGGTCGGGTCATGGAGTACACGGACTACGACACCCGGCTCGCTGCGTACGGCGTGGTCACCCACGAGGGTCGGGTCCTGCTCGCCATGCAGCGGTTTCCGGAGGCGGGGACGTGGGCGCTGCCCGGCGGCGGGGTGGAGTACGACGAGAGCGTCGAGCAGGCGGTCGTCCGTGAGTTCATGGAGGAGACCGGGTACGAGGTCTCGGTCGGCGGCCTGCTCGGGGTGCGACACCACCTCGTCCCCGCAGAACGCCGGATGCACGAGAACGGCCGGCCGATGAAGGCCGTGCAGGTCGTGTTCCGGGTGACCATCACCGGCGGCGAACTGCGGGACGAGGCCGACGGGTCGACGGAGCGGGCGGACTGGATCCCGATCGCCGAACTCCCGCACCACCGGCACGGCCTGGTCGTCCCCATCGCGCTCGGCTGGGCCGGGGCCCTCACCGCCTGAGGGCTGCGCTACTCGGCGATGACGCTGAAGACGTTGCCGGACGGGTCCGTGAACCACGCGATGAGCGGGCCGCCCTTGCGATTGATGCCCTTCTCATCGGTCATGCCGTCGTAGTGCAGGAACTCGACGCCCTTCGCGGCCAGCTCGTCGACCGCGGCGTCGACGTCCGGCACGGGGAAGTTCAGCACCGTGAACGCCGCGGGTTCGTGGGCGGGGCCCTTCGGGTACGCCAGCACCCAGTGGCCGCCGCCGAGCTGGATCGAGAGCATGCCGTGGTCCTCGGTGACGTCGAGGCCGAGGACGTCCGTGTAGAACGCCTTCGCCTCCGACGGGTCCCGCACCGAGAACCCGCTGAACGCCTTCGTCGCATCGATGCTCATGCCGACAGTGAACCACTCTGCGAGGATGAGGGCGTGCCTGTGGAGGGATCGGTCGACGAGGCCGTCGAGCGTGCGGTCGAACTGGCGTCCTCCGGGCGTCGGGCGGTGCTCGGCATCGCCGGAGCGCCAGGCGCGGGCAAGTCCACGCTGGCCAGGCGGGTCGTCGCCGCCGTGGACGAGCGGTTCGGACCTGGCACGGCCGTGCAGGTCCCGATGGACGGCTTCCACCTGGCGAACGCCGCGCTCGACGCGCTCGGGCGGCACGACCGCAAGGGTGCGGTCGACACCTTCGACGCCGACGGGTACGTCGCGCTCGTGCGGCGGCTCGTGGCTGCTGACGAACCGGTCGTCTGGGCGCCGGACTTCGA
This sequence comes from Curtobacterium sp. NPDC090217, assembly GCF_044746705.1. Taxonomy (NCBI): domain Bacteria; kingdom Bacillati; phylum Actinomycetota; class Actinomycetes; order Micrococcales; family Microbacteriaceae; genus Curtobacterium; species Curtobacterium sp. NPDC090217. The sequence continues at coordinate 757,220 of NZ_JBIVCR010000001.1, forward strand.
CCGCCGCGTCGACGAGCCCGTTGCGGGCAGCATCGCCGTCCCGCGGGCGGCCACGCTCGTGGTCTCCGAGGGCAACTACCTGCTCGACGACATCCAGCCGTGGGCGGCGCTCCGCGACCTCTTCACCGAGACGTGGTCCTGCGTCGTGGACGACGGGGTCCGCGTCGACCGTCTGGTCGGCCGGCACATGCGGCACGGCCGCGACCACGAGGCGGCCGTTCGGTGGGCGATCGACGTCGACGGCGTGAACGCCGCACGCGTCGCTCCCACGGTGAGCCGAGCCTCCCGGATCGTCCGGACCTGACCACCTGAACGAAGGAACCGACATGACCATCGCCATCACCGGCGCGACCGGCAACATCGGCGGTGCCGTCGCCCGCGCGCTCGCCGCGGACGGCGTGCCGTTCCGGATGATCGTCCGTGACGCCGCACGGGCTCCTGCGCTGCCCGGGACCGACGTCGCCGTGGCGACGTTCGACGACGTCGACGCCGCGCGCACCGCGCTCGAGGGCATCGACGTCCTGCTCATGGTCTCCGCCGCAGAGGCCGAGGACCGCTTGGCGCAGCACCGCGCCTTCGTCGGGGCGGCGGCGACGGCCGGTGTCCGGCACGTCGTCTACACCTCGTTCTCGGGCGCGGCCGCGGACGCGACCTTCACGCTCGGTCGCGACCACTGGGCGACGGAGCAGGCGATCCGGGCCACGGGCATGGCGCACACGTTCCTGCGGGACAACTTCTACCTGGACTTCGTCGAGGACCTGGTGGGCGAGGACGGGGTGATCCGTGGGCCGGCCGGCGACGGTGCGATGGCTGCCGTCGCTCGCGCGGACGTCGCACGGGTCGCGACGGCCGTGCTCGAGCACCCGACGGCGCACCTCGACCGGACCTACGAACTCACCGGTCCCGTGGCGATCACCCTGGAGCAGGCGGCCGCGACGGTGAGCGCCGAGCGAGGCCGCACGGTGACCTACCACCCGGAGACGCTCGACGAGGCCTACGCGTCGCGCGCGCGGTGGAACCCGGAGCCGTGGCAGGCCGATGCGTGGGTGAGCACCTACACGGCGATCGCCGAGGGAGCGCTGGCGCACGTCTCAGGGGACGTCGAACGGGTCACCGGGCGGGCACCGATGACGCTGCAGGACGTGCTGCGCGCCGGCTGACGGCTTCTTGCGCGTCCGCCGGCGCGGAGTTGCGCCCCGCTCTGGACATCGCGCCCGATCCTGACGGGGCGCGATGTTCGTGCGGGGGCGCGAACCGACGGCGGGTCAGGGCACCCGACGGGCGGACAGGGTCCCCACGATGCCGAGGGTCAGGACGGCGACGAGCACGACGAGCAGCGGCGCGGTCCAGGCGTTCGTCGCGTCGTGCAGCGCCCCGGCGACGAGCGGCCCAGCCGACCCGATCAGGTAGCCGCCGCCCTGCACGAACGCGGACATCCTCCTGGCGTCGTCATCGGTCGACACCAGTCGCACGATGATGATGAAGATGACGGTGATCCCGCCGCCCTGGGCCGCCCCGCCGAGGATCGACCACAGCAACCAGAGCTGCGGCGCGAACAGCAGCCCGAGTGGCATCGCGAGCCAGAGGAACGCCACCAGGGACAGGATCGCCCTGGGGCGCCAGCGGGAGGCGAGCACGGGCACGCCGAGCGCCCCGACGACCGCGAGGATCTGGAACACCGACGAGCTCGCACCCGACGACGCCTTCGAGAACCCGATCTCGTCGTGCAGCAGCGTCGGGATCCACGCCGTGAGCGCGTAGTACGAGAACGCCTGACCGCCGAACGCCAGCGTGAGCCCGATCGTCACCCACCTGGCCGGGCGGGCAGCGGCAGCGGAGGGGACGCGGATCGCACCGGTCCCGAGGACCTGGTCGATCGGTCCGGTCACGACCGCGGGTTCGGTCGGCGTCCCGGTCGCCGGGCGCATCCACGCGGCCCGTGCCCCGACCGCGTATGTCCAGGCCAGCCCGGCGACCACGGCGAGGAGTCCCCACACCGCGATCGCGACCGGCCAGCCCCACACGGATGCGAGCGGTGCGGTGGCGAGCGACGTCAGCATCGACCCGACGTTGAGCGCTGACGTGTACACGCCGGTGACGATCCCGACGCGCTCCGGCGAGGTGTCCCGGCGGATGACGACGGGGATCACCACGTTGCCGATGGTGATGCCGATGCCGATCACCGCGGTGCCGATCAGCAGTGCCGCGGCACTCGGGACCGACCGGAGCACGGTTCCGGCGAGCACGATCACGAGCGACAGGGACAGTGCCCGCTCCGGGGTCGCCTTCGCGATCACCCAGCTCGCGAGCGGCGTCGCGAGGGCGAAGCAGAGCACCGGGATGGTCGTGAGGAGCCCGGCGACGGTGGTCGTCAAACCGAGGTCGAGCCGGATGTCGCCGATCACCGGCGCCGGGGCGACGATGGGGCCGCGCAGGTTCAGCGCGACGAGCACGATGGCTGCCGGCAGCACCCAGCCGGCGCGGCGCAGTGCGGCTGCCCGGGTCACGAACGGGCGCTGGCGTCGACGGTGGGCGCGTCCGGCGCAGCGGCGTCCGGGAGCAGGATCGGCAGCAGGTCGAGCGGGGTGGCTGCCTGGGCGATGGTGCCGTCGGCCTCGGCGGGGGAGCCGTACCCCCACTCGGCGAAGACCACGGGGACGCCGTGCACCCGGGCTCCCTCGACGTCGTGCAGCCGGTCGCCGACGAGCACCGGACGCGAGATGTCGAACCCGCGGGCGTCGAGGCGCTTCAGTGCTTCCTCGACCACGTCGGCCTTCGAGGAGCGGACCTCGTCGTCACTGGCGCCGGTGATGATGTCGATGTCCCCGGTCAGTCCGTAGTGGTCGAGGATGTACGTCGCCGGGGTCTCTGGTTTGCTCGTCGCCGTCGAGATCGGCAGTCCGGCCTCGTGCAGGGTGCGCAGGACCACGTCGATGCCGGGGAACATCGCGGAGTCGAGGGCGCCGTGCGAGAAGTAGTGCTCCCGGTAGACGGCGAGGGTGCGGTCCGCGAGTGCCTGGTCCATGCCCATCGCGTCGCGGAAGGTGTCGAGGATCGGCGGCCCGACGAACGACATCAGCGTCTCGTGGTCCGGGACGGGCACGCCGACCTTGCGGAACGTGTACGTCAGGCTCTCCAGGATGCCCGGCGCCGAGTCGCTGATGGTTCCGTCGAGGTCGAAGAGGATGGCGCTGAACGGGCTTGTCATGACCTGCCCAGCCTAACCGGGGAGGTGGACCCGGCCCACCGTGGGTCGTGACGGGTCCGACGGAGCCGGGCCGAGCCTCCAGGCCGGTCCGCGCTCAGAACAGGCGGGTGTGCCCGCCCTCGATGCCCCGCATCGCGTCGTAGTCGAGGACCAGCACGCGGATGCCGCGGTCCTCGGCCAGCGTGCGGGCCTGGGGTGCCACGGTCTGCGCCGCGAGCACCCCCTGCACCGGACGGAGCAGCGGATCGCGGTTCATCAGTTCGAGGTACCGGGTGAGCTGCTCGACCGCGTCGATGCCCGCATTGCGCTTCATCTCGACGGCCACGCTCGCGCCGGCGTCGTCACGAGCCAGGATGTCGACCGGCCCGATCGCGGTCATGTACTCGCGTCGGACGAGCGTGTGCCCGTCCCCGAGGAGCTCGATCTGCTCGGCGAGGAGCTGCTGCAGGTGCGCCTCGACCCCGTCCTTGACGAGGCCCGGGTCGACGCCGAGGTCGTGGTTCTCGTCGGCGATCACCTCGTACAGGCTGACCACGAGCTTGTCCTGCGTCTTCTTCTGCGTGACCGTCCAGACCTGCTGGATGCCGGCCTCGGTCTGCTCGTCCGTCGGCTCGCCGATCTCGATCGAGCACGGCGGGCTCATCCAGTTGAGCGGCTTGTAGCTGCCGCCGTCCGAGTGGACGAGCAGCGAGCCGTCGGCCTTCAGCATGAGGAGCCGGGTCGCGAGGGGGAGGTGGGCCGACAGGCGACCGGCGTAGTCGACGGAGCAGCGGGCGATGACGAGACGCACCCGGGAAGCCTAACGGGCGTCGGCCCGCCGGTTCACGTCGGCCGGTTCGGCGTCCGGCGTCCGCTCGCGTGCCGCACCCGATGCCAGACCGGCAGCGACGATGAAGACGAACACGATGAGCAGACCGTGCAGCAGGCCGAAGTGCTCACCCGCGAACCCGATGATCGGCGGCCCGGCGAGGAACGCGACGTACCCGATGGTGGCCACGGCACTCACCTTGGCGGCTGCGGTGCGGGGGTCGTCGGCGGCGGCCGACATGCCCATCGGGAAGCCGAGGCTCGCGCCGAGTCCCCAGAGCACCACGCCGACGATCGCCAGCGGCACGCTCGGCACGAAGATGAGCATGCCGAGGCCGACGACCGCGACCGCCGCACTGGTCCGGAGCACCGGGACGCGGCCGAACCGGTCGATCAGCGGACTGCCGGCGACCCGGCCGACGGTCATCGCGGCGAGGAACACGGTGAGCACGGCGGACCCGGCGTCGTTCTCGAGCCCGTGGCCGTCGATCATGGCGAGCGGCAGCCAGTCGTTGGCGGATCCCTCGGCGAGGGCCATGCCGAGCACGATGACACCGATGAGGAGCGTGGACGGCTGCTTCCAGACGGCCCAGCGCGAGACCGGGAGCGGCACGGGGGTGGTGTCGGTGGGCTCCGGTTCGGTGACCCGCTCGTCGCCGAACCAGCGGACGGCGACGAGCATCGCGATGCCGATGAAGACGCCGAGCACGACGAAGTGCAGCGCCACGGGGACCTCGAGGCGTTCGGCCAGTGCGCCGAGCCCGGCACCGGCGAGCGTGCCGAGGCTGAACGCGGCGTGGAACATCGGCATGATCGTGCGGCCACCGAGTCGTTCGGCAGTGGCGCCGGAGACGTTCATCGACACGTCGGCGAGGCCGTTGCCGAAGCCGAACGCGATGAGGCAGACCCAGATGGCGGCGAAGCCCCAACCCGTGGTCACCGCGATGCCGGCCATCACCATGCCGACGACCAGGCAGACGGCCGCGATCTGCACGCCGTGCTTCGCACCGAGCTTCGCGACGATGTGTCCGGCGAAGGTCAGTCCGGCGATCGACCCGACGCTCATCCCGACGACGAGCAGCCCCATCTCGAAGGTGCTGGCGCCGAGCTCGTCGCGCACGCTCGGGATCCGGCCGAGCCAGGTCGCGATGCCGAGCCCCGAGAGGGTGAAGACCACGAACACCGCGGTGATCCACGCGCGGGTGCTGGGGGCCTGGCTCATCCTGGTGACTGACGCCGTCGTCATGGTGCTGTTCCGATCGAATCGATTCGAGTGTGGTTCTCGGATACGCTAACCGGCGATGGACGACTCGGCAACACCTCGTGGCGCGTCGGGGCACACCGCGCCCGCACGACCGACGCTGGCCGCGGTCGCGCGTGCGGCCGGGGTCGCCGCGTCGACGGCGTCGCTCGCGTTCAGCGGCAGCGGCCCGGTCTCCGAGGAGACCCGCGCCCGCGTGCTCGCCGTCGCCGCGTCGATGGGGTACGACGGTCCCGACCCGCGTGCGCGCTCCCTCCGCCGTGGCCGATCCGGCGTGATCGGCGTCGTGATGGACGAACGCCTGAGCGACGCGTTCCGCGACCCGGTGAACGTCCTGACGCTCGACGGCATCGCCGAGGTCGCCGGTGAGGCGGGGGCGTCACTGCTCCTCGTCCGCAGCCCCCTCGACGACGAGCGCGGCATGGGCCCGCTGGTCGACGCGCCGATGGACGCGGTCGTCCTGGTCGGCTGCAACGTGCGGGTCGATCCCGCAGTCGCCGTGCTCCGACGCCGCGGGATCCCGGTCGTCGCGATCGAGGCGGACGACATCGAGGGCGCTGTCCCGATCCAGCTCGACAACCGCGAGGGCTCGCGCCGCGCGGCCGCGTTCCTCCGCGACCTCGGCCACACGGACGTCACCGTGGTCACGCTGCCCCTCGACGCCACGCACCAGCTCGGGCCGATCTCCGATGCGCGCTTCGCGGCCGGTGCGGCGTTCACGACGATGGAGCGGCTCCGCGGCGTCCGGGGCGTGTTCCCGTCGTGCGTCGCGATCGAGGCAGGCGGCAGCTCGGTGGAGGCCGGGCGCGTCGCCGGGGAGTCGCTGTTCGGCCCCGGCGGCACCAGCCCCACCGCGGTCGTCGCGCAGAGCGACCTGCTCGCCGTCGGGGTGATCTCGTCGGCGCTCGAGCACGGGCTCCGGGTGCCGGAGGACGTCAGCGTGGTGGGCTTCGACGGCATCCACGTGGACGACAGCCTGCTGCACCGCTCGCCGATCCGGCAGCTGACCACGCTCGTGCAGCCGTTCGTGCAGAAGGGCCAGGCGGCGGCGCGGGCAGCGCTGGCGATGCTCGAGGGCGATGCGCCGAGTGGTGCGTCGTTCCGCTCCGAGCTCCGCGTCGGCGACACGACGGCACCCCCGCGCGCGTAGCCGCGGCGTTCGCGCTGCCCGAGTCTCGCGCGTGCTGCCCCGCCCGCTCTCTCTCCGCCCCGTCTTCCCTCCCCCCGCGCCCCGGGGGCTCGAGTGCGCAGAAGTGGTGACCGTGCAGGCCCGCAGGTGACCGTTTCTGCGCACTCGATGGTGGTGCCAGGCTGGGTCACCTGCACGGCGCGAGTGCGGAGGGGGCTGGCCGTCGAGTGCGCAGTAGTGGGGACGGCGGAGGCTCTTGAGTGTCTGTTTCTGCGCACTCGATGGTGGTGCCAGTTCGCGCCACGCGGGGGCGCGAGCGCGGAGGAGCCGACATTCGAGTGCGCAATAGTGGTGCCGCGCAGGCTCGCAGGTGACCGTTTCTGCGCACTCGACCGTGCAGCGAGGCCGGGCACCAGCACGGCACGAGCCGGGCACGAGCGCACCGAGGCCGGGCACGAGCACGGCACGAGCCGGGCACCAGCACGGCACGAGCCAGGCACGAGCGCAGCGAGCACGGCACGAGCACGGCACGAGCCGGGCACGAGCGCGCGAGCACCCGTCGAGCGCGGAACGAATGCGGAAGGAGCAGACGCCCCCCGCTCAGCGCGCCATCGCGACGGCGATCCACCCCGGGCGGTGTGCCCGCACGCCGAGCGTCACCGCGCGCACGCCGATGTACCCGAACGAGAACACCGCCCACAGCGCCGCGAGCCCGTTCCCGAAGACCCAGAGCAGCGGCAGGTACACGACGAGGTTCACGCCGCCGGCGATCGCGAGGTACCTGGCGTCCCCCGCGCCGATCAGCACCCCGTCGAGCACGAACACGTACCCGGCGACCGGCATCCCCGCCGCGATGAGCACGAGCACGACGGGCAACGACGACCGCACCGCCTCGGAGTCCGAGAACACCGGACCCAGCACCCCGCTCACCGCCAGGGTCAGCAGCCCGAGCAACACGCCACCGCCGATGCCGAGCACCACGAGCCGCGTCGTCACGAGCCGCACCCGGTCGGCGTCACCGGCACCGAGCGCGTGCCCGACGAGCGCCTGTCCTGCGATCGCCAGTGCGTCGAGCGCGAATGCGAGCGTGCTGAACACCGTCAGGCCGACCTGGGTCGTCGCGAGCCCGACCGTCCCCAGCCCGGCGGCCACCCCGACGGTCGCGAGCATCGCCACGCGCAGCGATGCGGTCCGCAGGAACAGCCACGCTCCCGATCGCAGTGCCCGCGCCACGCCAGAGGCACCCGGCCGCAGCGGAGCGCCCACGCGTCGCGCCGCACGCACGGCGATCACCACGTACACGGCAGCCATCGCCCACTGCACGAGCACGGTGCCGGCGGCCGATCCCTCCACGCCCCACCCGAACCCGTAGATGAGCACCGCGTTGAGGAGACCGTTCGCCACGAAGCCGATCGACGCCACGACGAGCGGGGTCCTGGTGTCCTGCAGCCCCCGCAGCAGCCCCGTCGACGCGGTGACGACGAGGATCCCCGGGAGGCCGATCAGCGACACGAGCAGGTAGGCGGTCGCAGCGTCGGCGACCGGGGTCGATGCGCCGAACAGCCCGACGAGCGGTTCCGCGAGCGGCCACCCGACGAGTGCCAGGACGATGCCGAGCCCGAGCGCGAGCCACATCCCGTCGATGCCGGCGTGCACCGCTCCGCGCCGGTCACCGCCGCCGAGTGCGCGCGCCACGGCAGGTGTCGTCGAGTAGGCCAGGAAGACGAGCAGCCCCGTCACGGTCTGCAGCACGGCACTCGCGAGTCCGACCGCCGCGAGCGGTGTCGCCCCGAGGTGCCCGACGAGCGCCGTGTCCGTCATCAGGAAGAGCGGCTCGACCACGAGTGCGCCGAGAGCAGGGAGCGCCAGCCGGACGATGTCGCGGTCGACGGCGCGGCGCGAAGTGGGCATCAGGACATCATGCCGCGGAATAGGCTCCGCCCGTGGACGTCTTCGCGCTCGTGCCCGGCGCACTCGGCATCGCGCTGAGCCCCGTCTCCGTCGCCTCGATCGTGTTCCTGCTCGGGCACCGGCGCGGGTACGGCGCCGCGGTCGCGTGTGCGGCGGGGTGGATCGTCGCGATCGGGGTCGGACTCGTCGTCGCGGTCCTGGTGGGCGAACGTCTGCCCGCCGAGTCGTCCGACGGCCCTCCGGTCCGGGCGCTCGTCGCGCTCGGCGCCGGCGTCGTCCTGCTCGGACTGGCCGTCTGGCAGTGGACGGTCCGCCGGTTGCCCGACGGATCACCCGCGAGCTCGCGCTGGTCGGACGCGATGGAAGCGCTCGATCCGTCGAAGGCGTTCGGGCTCGGCGTCCTCGGCTTCGTCACGAACGTCAAGGCGCTGGTGCTCGTCCTCGCCGCCGGGTTGTCGTTCGGTGACGTCGACCCCGGGCCGGGTGAGGCCGTCCTGGCCGGCGCGGTCTTCGTCGTGGTCGCCGGCTCCACCGCGGTGATCCCGATCGTGCTCGCGGTCGCGCTCGGTGACCGCGCCGAGCGGGCGATCGCCGGGATGCGCGCGTGGATCGCCCGGTGGGGCTCCACGCTGCTGGTGGGCGTGCTCGTCGTGGTCGGCCTGGTGCAGCTGGTCATCGGGATCGTGGGGCTGCTCGCCTGACGCGACGGCGCGCGCCGGACCGGACGGGAGGCCCTGGTCGCGTCGCGCGCGCACCGTGCGGTGCGTGGCGGAGTCGACCAGGGCCTCCCGTCCGACCGCGCGTCCGCCTCAGTCCGCGCGTGGTTCCGTCGGGAAGCCGCCGGTGGCGGCGTGCGCCGACTCCGACGCTTCCGGTGTCGGCGGCTCCGTGCCGCGCGCCCGGCCGATCAGGTCCATCACGTGGTAGACGACGATCGCGGCCACGGTGCCGAGGATGATGCCGCCGAAGGACGCCTGACCGAACGAGAACGTGAAGTCCGCGATGCCGATGATGAGTGCGATGCCGGCGGTGAGCTGGTTCTTCGGCTTGGCGAAGTCGACGCGGTTCTCGACCCAGATGCGGATGCCGATGACCCCGATCAGGCCGTAGAGCGCGGTGGTCGCCCCGCCGAGCACCCCGGGCGGGACCGAGGAGATGACCGCGCCGATCTTGGGGGAGAGGCCGAGCAGGATCGCGACGATCGCCGCGACCCAGTACGCGGCCGTGGAGAAGACCCTGGTGGCGGCCATCACACCGATGTTCTCGCCGTACGTCGTGGTGGCGGAGCCGCCGCCGACGCCCGCGAGGACCGTCGAGACGCCGTCGGCGAAGAGGGCGCGCCCGGTCAGTGGCGTGAGGTCGCGGCCGGTGAGCTGTCCGACGCCCTTCACGTGGCCGACGTTCTCGGCGATGAGCGCGAGGACGACCGGCACGAACGCCAGGTAGATCGCGAGCTGTCCCGGGTCGAAGGCCGGTGCGGTGAACTCGGGCAGGCCGATCCAGGCGGCGTCGCCGACGGCGGAGAAGTCGACCTGGCCCGCGATGAGTGCTGCGACGTACCCGACGACGACGCCGATGACGATCGACAGCCGACCGATGAGCCCCTTGGACAGGACGGTCACCAGGATGATGGCGGCGAGGGTGATGACGGCGACGAGCGGCGCCTTCGTGAAGTTGTCGCGGGCAGCCGGGGCGAGGTTGAACCCGATGAGCGCGACGATCGCTCCCGAGACGACCGGGGGCATCAGGCGGTCGATCCAGCCGGCCCCCGCGAGGTGCACCACGAGCCCGATGACCGCCAGCAGCGCGCCGACGACGATGATCCCGGAGAGTGCGAGTGGGATCCCGCCGATCTTCGTCGCCGCACCGATCGGCGCGATGAAGGCGAAGGAGCTGCCGAGGTAGCTCGGCAGGCGGTTGCCGGTGATCAGGAGGAACAGGATCGTCCCGATGCCGCTGAAGAGCAGGGTCGTCGACGGCGGGAAGCCGGTCAGCAGCGGGACGAGGAACGTCGCGCCGAACATCGCCACGACGTGCTGCACGCCGAGACCGATGGTGCGCGGCCAGGTGAGCCGTTCGTCCGGTGCCACGATCGTCGTCGCCGAGACGGTCGCGCCGTCTCCGTGCAGCTTCCACGGGAGTCCCATGTCCATGACCGTAGTGGCAGCCGCCCACCTGCGCCGACGGCCGCAGGACGGTTGCGTCGGGATCACCGGGTGGACGGCAGGGGATCGGTGGCTATCGTGGAGCGCATGACCGACGTCGCAGGCACCACCGGAATCCAGACCGACGAACTCGACGCGAAGGTGCAGCCGAAGGACGACCTGTACCGCCACGTCAACGGGCAGTGGATCGACGCGACGCCGATCCCCGACGACAAGGCGCGGTACGGCTCGTTCACGGTGCTCGCGGAAGAGGCAGAGAAGGCCGTCCGGGCGATCATCGAGCGCTCCCAGCAGGCTCCGGCGGGGTCCGAGGAGCGCAAGGTCGGCGACCTGTACACCTCCTTCACCGACGAGTCGAAGCTCGAGGCGCTGGGAACGGCACCGATCGAGCCCCTGCTCGCCGAGATCTCCGCGCTCGGGACGAAGGACGACGTGCTCCGCATGGTCGGCCGGTTCGAGCGACTCGGGCTGCCGAGCTTCATCCAGCTGTTCGTCGACAACGACCCGGGTGACCCGGAGTCGTACGTCGTGTTCCTCGAGCAGTCCGGTCTGGGCCTGCCCGACGAGTCCTACTACCGCGAAGAGCGGTTCGGCGACATCCGCGAGAAGTACCGCGAGTTCGTCGCCGCGATGTTCCCGCTCGCCGGGTTCGAGGACGGTGCCGAGCGCACCGAGCACGTCATCGCGCTCGAGACCGCCCTGGCCGGGAAGCACTGGGACAACGTCGCCACGCGCGACAGCCAGAAGACCTACAACAAGCTGCCGTGGGCTGAGGTGGACGCACTCGCACCCGGGGCGGACCTGCAGCTCTGGTGGGAGTCGATCGACGCTCCTGCCGGCGCGTTCTCGACCGTCGTCGTCCGTGAGCCCTCGTTCCTGACGGGTCTGGCGGAACTGCTCGGAGCCGAGTCGCTCGAGGCGTGGAAGGACTGGCTCCGCTGGCAGGTCATCCGGGCGTCGGCCCCGTACCTGACGAGCGCGTTCTCCGCCACGAGCTTCTCGTTCTACGGCACGGCACTCACCGGCGCCCCGAAGCAGCGTGAGCGCTGGAAGCGCGGCGTCTCCCTGGTCGAGGGCGCGATGGGCGAGGCGGTCGGCCGGATCTACGTCGACGAGCACTTCGACGAGACGTCGAAGGTCACCATGGACGACCTCGTCGCGCACCTGGTCGAGGCGTACCGGCAGAGCATCACGGCCCTCGACTGGATGACCGACGAGACCCGGACGCGCGCGCTGGAGAAGCTCGACAAGTTCACGCCGAAGATCGGGTACCCGGTGAAGTGGCGCGACTACTCGAAGCTGCCGATCTCCGCCGACGACCTGATCGGCAACGTCCGGGCCGTCGCCGCCTTCCAGGTGGACCGCGAACTCGGCAAGATCGGGAAGCCGATCGACCGCGACGAGTGGTTCATGACGCCGCAGACGATCAACGCGTACTACAACCCGGGCTTCAACGAGATCGTGTTCCCGGCCGCGATCCTGCAGTTCCCGTTCTTCGACGCCGCCCGTGACGCCGCGGCGAACTACGGCGCGATCGGTGCGGTGATCGGCCACGAGATCGGGCACGGCTTCGACGACCAGGGCTCCCAGTACGACGGCGACGGCCGACTCGAGAACTGGTGGACCGAGGCCGACCGGCAGGCGTTCGAGGAGCGCACGAAGGCACTCATCGCGCAGTACGACGCGCTGGTCCCGACCGAGGTCCCGGACGGGCACGTCAACGGTGCCCTCACGATCGGCGAGAACATCGGCGACCTGGGTGGCCTGTCGATCGCGTGGAAGGCGTACCTGCTGTCGCTCGACGGACAGGAACCGCCGGTCATCGACGGGCTCACCGGCGCCGAGCGGTTCTTCCTGAGCTGGGCGCAGGCGTGGCGGATGGCGATCCGCCCGGAAGAGGCCGCACGCCTGCTCCAGATCGACCCGCACTCGCCGACCGAGTTCCGCTGCAACCAGGTCGTGAAGAACATCGACGTCTTCTACGACACGTTCGGCGTGACCGAACGCGACGCGATGTACCTCGACCCCGCCGAGCGCGTCTCGATCTGGTGATGGTCGAGCCCGACGCGGCACCGTCCTCGCGGCGGCGACGCCACGACGGCGCGGCCGGTGCGGGGAACCGTGCCGGTGCGGGCGGCCGTGCTCGCGGGCGCCACCGCGGGGGTGGCGAGGAGCTGTTCTCGGCGACGGTCGAGGCCCTCGGAGCGCTCGCCTACGACGGTGCCGGGGTCAGCGCGTCCGTGATCGACACGTCGACCGGCCGCGCCCTGCTCGCGATCGACGACCGGCTCGTGCAACCCGTCGGGGGCCTCGGCCGTGTGCTGCTGCTCATCGAGGTCGCGGCACGGCTCGAGGACGGCCGGCTGCACGGCGACCGGCTGCAACGGATGGCTCGGGACACCGCGACCGGACCGGGGCTCTGGCAGTTCCTGCAGGAGCCGACGATGCAGGTCTCGGATCTCGCCACCCTCGTCGCGGCGACCGCCGACGCGTGGGCCACGAACGCACTGCTCTCCACCGTCGGCATCGACGCCGTGCGCGAGCGTGCCGAGTCGCTCGGGGTCGAGCGATCGGCGTTCATCGACCGCGTCCGGGACCGCCGTGGCCCTGACGACGCGCCGGACATCGCGGTCGCTGCGTCGGGGGAGCTCAGCTGGGTGATGCGTGGTCTGGCCCTCGGCGAGGTCGTCGACGAGGGCGTCTCGAACCGGGTGCTCGGGTGGCTCTCCCTCGCAGCCGACCTCTCGCTCGTCGCGGGGTCCTTCGGCCTCGACCCGCTGGCGCACCGCGCACTCGACCACGGCCTGCAGTCGGTCGCCGTGACGGGTTCCGGCCCGGGTATCCGTGCTGAGGCCGGAGTGCTCCGCGGCCCCGGTTCGAGCGTGAGCTACGCGGTCACGGTGACGTTCGAGGACGACACGCTCGACCGGCGCCTGTCGGTCGTCGAGGCACTGCGCACCATGGGTACCGAGGTGCTCGACGCGGTGCACGTCACCGCCACCCGCTGACGCGCGGCTGCCGCGCCACCGACGTGCCCGGCTGCCGCGCGCCCGCGACCCGGCCCCCTACGGAACCGAGCGCGCCGGGCGGACGGTGGGCGAGCCTCCAGTCGGGGTCCAGGCGACACGATCGGTGTCGTACGACAGCGGGTCTGTCGTTCCGAGTCGGCACCGACGTGCCCGCCCCGCCCCGCCCAACGCCCCCGCCCGGCTCAGCGGTGCTTCTTCGCCGCCTTCGCGATCTTCTTGCCGAGCTTCTTCCGCGACTTGCGGGCGTGCGGGTCGTTCCACATCTTGCGGGCCGTCTCGCCCTTGGACTGCTTGATCACGGTGCGGTTGGCTCGCACCCCGAACCAGAAGCCGATGAGCACGATGGCTGCGATGACGATGATGCGGTTGCGCATGGTCTGTCCTTTCGGTGGTCCGGCCGGTCAGCCGGTGAACTGTCGTACGAGGTCCGTGATCACTGGCCCGATGTCTCCGGCCCGGTCCGCTGAGCCGATCGCGACCGCGAACAGCGGGTAGACGGTCACCACGACGGCGACGATCACCGCGAGGACGACCGGTACCCATGCCGCCACGCTACGACGCCGGGTCACGGCGAGGATCAGCAACGCCAGGACGACGATGCCGCCGAGGACGGTGACGAGTGTGACGCGGACGACCGGGAACGGCACGAGGCCGACGGTGGTCCCGGTGACGCCGACGAGGAACCCGACGAGCGGCAGGAACGCACCCACGAAGAGCAGGAGGACGAGGACCACGCCGACCACGGTGGCGATCCAGACGCCGCGGGCGCGCGGCGGACGTTCTCGGCCGAAGCGACGACCGGAGCGGCCGGACCAGACGGTCATGCTCGGGTGTCCGGCTCGGTCGCCGCGGCTTCGGTGGCCTCCGCGGCGTTCGCGGCCGCGTCGGCCATGTCGTCCGCGGCGCGCTTGGTCGCGTCCACCGCGTCATCGACGGCGTCCGAGCCGGCCACACGGGCTCGGTCGACGGCGTCGGAGCCGGCCACACTGGCACGGTCGACGGTGTCAGCGGTCGACTCGCGCACCTCGGCGGCGGCGTCGCGGGCGCGGTCCGCGGTCTCGGACGCGGTGTCCCGCACCTGGTCGAGCGCCGCGGCGGCGGCCGCTCGGGTCTGGTCGGCGGCGACGCGAGTCCGGTCGGCGACGTCGGCCCCGACCTCGCGCGCCTTCGCTGCCGCGTCGGCTCCGACCCCCTGCGCCTTCGCAGCTGCATCGGTCGCTGCGTCCTTGACCCGCTCGGTCGCCTCCGCCGCCTTCTCGCGGACGGCGTCGACCGCTTCGGAGACCTTCGAAGGCTCGTCGTCGAACGGGCCGTGCACGTCGGTGACCCGGACGTCGACCGTCGCGGGCTGTCCCGCGACCTGGGCGACGGCGTGGGCGACCTGCGCGCGGACCTCCTCGGCGACCGTGGTCACGCGTTCGGGGTAGGTGACGACGAGCGACACCTGCACGTCGAGCGTTCCGTCGGCGTCGTCCACCTGCACGCCGAGGGCGCTGGCGGTCCGGCCGAGGCGGGAGCGGACCTGGTCGGCCGCGCGTTCGAGCACGCCACCCAGGTGGTGCACGCCGTCGACGCCGATCGCGGTGACTGCTGCGGTGCGTGCTGCGACGGTGAGGACGCTGGCGTCCTCCGGCAGCGGCTCGGTCAGCGATGCGGGCAGGGCCACATCGGTGACGTGGGTGCGGGCGTGTGTCTCGTTCTCCATGATGTCCTCCTCGGTCCGGACAGGAGACGACGGGGCACCCGCTGGCGGATGCCCCGTCGTCGTCACTGCAGCTGCCTAGTTCTTGAAGACGTCCTTGACGTCCTCGCCCGTCTGCTTGACGTTGGCGGCGGCCTGGTCCTTCTTGCCCTCGGCGACCTTGGAGTCGTCGTTGGTCGCGTTGCCGAGGGCTTCCTTCGCCTTGCCGGCGATGTCCTGGGCGGCGTTCTTGATCTTGTCGTCGAGACCCATCAGGGTTCCTTCCTTCGGTGGGCGGGCGCGCCCGTTGCGGTGGTGAGTGTGGGCCGGGAGGCCCGTGGTGCGTCCGGCGGTCGGCCTCAGCTGACCCTGGTGGTCGCCTTCGCGAGTGCCGAACGGGTGCCGCCGGTCAGGTGCACGAGCACCGGGACGGAGCGGCCGAGTGTGCGGTCGAGGACCTCGAGAGCACGGTCGACAGCGTCGAGCACGGCGACGGCGTCGCCGCCGCGTCGCACGGCGACACGGATCCGGGCCGCGCGCTGCCGGCGCACCTGGAAGACGTCGACCTTCGAGCCGACGACGTCACGGACGCCCGTGAGCTCGTGGTCCACGATGTCGCGGACGAGCGCCACGTTGATGGTGACGGCGTCGTCGCCGGAGCGTTCGCGGACGGCGACGGACGTTCCGCCGCCACCACGGGTGAACACCCACAGGAGGGCGAGGACGATGACGACGGCGCAGGCCACGGCGACGATCCACAGCGACGCCGCGGGGACGTCGAGGCTGCGGGGGATCGAGACGTACGGGTCGACGGCATCGCGGACGGCCGGCAGGACACCGGCGCCGATGGTGATGCCGACGACGATGGCGACCAGTCCGAGGACGAACAGGATGACGCGGTTCAGGGTGCGGTTGCTCTTCGTCATGACAGCGTCCCTCGTTCTGCGAGCGTGACCTTCACGCGGCGGCCGAAGCGTTCGTCGAGACGGCCGAGCCGTTCGGTGACCGCTGCGCGGACGGCGGCCTCGTCGACCGGCACGCCCGAGACCGGGACGACCCTGACGTCGGTGCGGTTGCCGCGGGAGCTCGCCGAGGTGTTGCCCTCGGGGACCCCTGCTGCCGATCCGGCGGCGTTCGCCGCGGTGGCGGCGATGATGCGGGTGTCGATGACGACGGCTCCACGGTCGTGGGGCACCGGCGAACGGTGCTGCCGACCGGGCTTGAGCGCCAGGACGACGAGTACGACACCGAGCACGACGAGGACGACCGCGATCGCCTCGGCGATCGTGACGAACGCCGCATCGGGGCGGAGTGCCGTGTCGACGACCGTCTGCGGGTCGGCGAGGAGGGGCGCCGCGCCGACCGCGCGGAGGACCGACTCGGTGCCGATCCAGGCCGCGACGAGGACGAGCACCACGAGCGCGACCGACACGGCGGTCGACCGTGAGCGGTGCACGCTCCGGCGACGGATGCGTCGTTCGACGGCGTTGCCGCCGACGGGACTGCTGCTCATGACGATCTCCTAGGCGACGCGGGTCTCGCGCTCGCGCACGATCCCGGTCAGTTCGATGTGGGCACTGCCGACTCGGCGCCCGGTGAGGGCGCTGACCCGGTCACGGACCTCGGCCGCGGCGGCCGTCGCGCGGCCGACGAGGTCGTCGGCCGCCGCGATCGGTCCCGTGATGTCGAGGGCGAGCGACCCTTGGTGGTCTCCGAGTCCGACGTGGACCCGTTTCGCCGGGGCACCGAGGTGCTCGGCTGCGACGGCGCGCGCGCACGAGGTCAGGGCCCGCGCCGTGATCTCGACGCGGCCCGCGACCTCCGGGCCGCCGGTCACCGGGAGCTCCGGCGCCCGGTCAGCACGTCGGTCAGGGCACCGCGGTCGATGCGTCCGGACACGAGGGCGGCCACGAGGGCACCGACGAGGGCGAACACGACGACGAGGACGAAGCCCCAGAAGCCGAACTGCAGTGCGACGACTGCCAGGATGGCGCCGATCAGGGCGCCGGTGATGGTGGTGCTCATGCGACTCGCGCTTCCTTCTTCTCGTCATCGTCGTCGTCGTCACCCGGGATGAAGACGTCCTGCACGGTCACGTTGATCTCGGTGACCTCCATGCCGACGATCTGCTCGAGCGCACGGCTGACCGACGAGCGGACGCCCTCGGCGACCTGCTGCAGCGGCACCGGGTACTCGGCGACGATCACGATGTCGGCCGCGACCTGCTTCTCGCCGACCTCGACCTTGACGCCCTGTCCGAGGTCACGCTGGCCGATGGCGTCGCGGATGGCGCCGATGGCACGGGCTGCGCCGCTGCCGAGGGAGTGGACGCCGTTGACCTCACGGGCGGCGATGCCGGCGACCTTCGAGACGACGGTGTCGTCGATGACGGTCTTGCCCGTCGTGGTGCCCGACGTGGCCGGAGCCGTCCGTGCGGCCGTGGTCGCTGCTGCGGTGCCCGGGGTGCTGGTCGTGTCTGCCATGGTTGCTTCCTTCCGTGAGTCCCGCCAGGTGATCCCAGCGGTTGCTGTTCACGGATGAGACGGGCTGACCCAGACAGAAGTCACACGGGATCACTGCTTCTCAGAGAAGTGCCAGACAACGGTCGATCGGGGGACAGGCTTGTCCCCCGCAACACGGAGGGCTCAGGGATCGACGCGGATTTCGTCCGCCTGCGTGCGCTTCCGGACGCTCCGGTCGGACACGGCTCGGACCGCACGGACGCGGGCCATCGGCGTCGTCCCGAGCTCGCGTTCGAACAGCTGTTGCAGCCGTCGCGGCTGGAGCCCCACCGCGCGGGCGATGCCTCCGACGGTGAGCGGTTCGGCGGCGTGCGCGTCGATGAAGGCGAGCGCACGCCGCAGTCGCGGGGACGGTGCCTCCGAGCCGGGAGCGGCGGCGTGGACCGCTCGGACGGTGGCGCCCGGGGACTCCTCGAACCGGTCCCGGTAGGCGGCAGCGAACCGCCCGCCGTTCGTGAAGCCCCACGCGTGCGCGATCTCGGTGACGCAACCGGGATCGGCGGTCCGCAGGAGTTCGCTCCGCACCCCGTCGAGGCGCTGGTCTCGGAGGAAGCGACTCGGTGTCTTCCCCAGCGTCCGCAGGAAGACGTCCTGGAGCCCGCGTTCGCGGAGGCCCACGGCGTCGGCGATCGTCCCGACGGCCGGCCGTTCGCGGGCGTGCTCCTCGATGAACCGGATCGCGTCGCGCAGTCGGCTCGCCAGGGGCACGTCGTCGCCGCGGTCGCGGAGCGGGAACGTGTCGAGGACGACGACGGCGAGCCGTCGGTTGAGCGCGGTGCGCATCGGTCCCCGGACCCGGTCGTCGAGGAGCGCCGGCCCGAGCTCGCGGATCAGGCGACGGAGGGGTTCCCGGCGTGCGACGACGTCGTCCTGTTGGTCGAAGAGCAGTGGGCCGTCCGGCAGCAGGAACCCGAGCTCACGGCCGACCGAGCGGAGGAACCGGTCGGCGATGTGGACGCCGTTGTAGAGGGTGTCCTCCGACTCGAAGCGGTACGCCTCCGACGCGGAGGCGATGTAGGGCGCACCGGGGAGCACGACACGGGTGCGGTCCGCGAAGTGCATCTCGAGGTGCCCACGCGTCAGCCAGAACACGACGTGGTCGTCCCGCGGACCGATCACCCCGCTGCGACGCCCGCCGGACGCGTCCATGGTGCGCAGGGAGAGGTCGTCGTCGCCGATGACCGAGTACTCGTACCGGGTCCCCGGCGCCACCTCGGTGTCCGAGGCGAACCCGGATCCGCCGTACTCGGAGGTGAAGATCGCCGTGTAGCCGCTGCCGTCGACGTTCGTGAACCGCTCGCGGCGGAACCCCCTGGACGACGTTGTGCTCACGAGGACATCATCACATCAGCGGTCAGGAAGACGCCTGTCCTTCCGGCACGAGTGCCTGGACGGACAGGAGCTGCGCCTGTGCGTCGTTGCAGGCGGTGTAGTCGGTGTCCGCGACGAAGAGCGACGCCTTCGACCCCGGCGGGTAGACGCGGAACCCGTCCGGCGTCCGTGGGGAGCACGCCGCGTCGGAGTAGTTGCCCGCCTGCCCGATCTTCAGCGGTGCGACGGCGGTCTGTCCGGGCGCGAGGGTGACCGTCGGGTGCGGGGATCCCTTGTCCTGCTCGGCGGCGGCGCCGATCTGGGTGCCGTTGCCCCCGCCGACGAAGGAGACGCCCGGCCACCCCTGGAGCGTGCAGCTCGCGGATCCGGTGTTCTGCAGGGCGAGGTGCACGACGACGCTCCCGGCTGCACCCCCGCTCCCGGGCTGGATCGACGCGGCGAGGTCGCCGGCTGCACACTGCCCGGAACCGCCGGCCGATGACCCACCGCTCGACGATCCGCTGCCCCCGCCGGCGGACGCAGAGGCCGACGGCGCTGGCGAGGTCGACGGGGTCGGTGTCGCGGTGACGGTCTTCGTCGCGGTGGCGGTGGCCGTCGCGGTGTCGTTCCCGCCGGACGCGCACCCGGCGAGGGCCCCGATCGCCAGGATGCCCACCGCCCCGAGCATGATCACGGTTCCCTTGCTGGACTGCATGACGGCAGGTAACCACCGCGGGAGACGATGCGTCCCGGTATCCACTCAGGGACCGCGAGCACACTCGCGCCGTACGGCACCGTTGCCGTGCACAGGACCCGGAGGACGGACCATGGCAGGCAAGCACGAACAGATCCGAGGCGACGGAGACCGCGCGGACGGCGTCGAGCCCGTCGCGGGGGCGTTCGTCGACAGCGACATCCCTGGCGAGGAACAGCCCAGGTCGAACGAGCCGGTCGGCGAGTTCGTCGCGAGCGACATCCCCGGCGAGGACGTCCCCACGACGACGGACACCGACGGCGAGTACGTCGAGTCGGACATCCCCGGCGAGGACGAGCCACGCCCGTCCGGCGAGGTCGGGCACTACGTCGACACCGGCAGCGGCACCGACGACACAGAGAACGGCTGAGCAGCGGACGGCTGAGCAGCGGACGGCTGAGCCGCGGACGGCTGCGGGCTAGTCGATGAGATCCGCCTGCGTCAGCAGGCGGATCGTCTCGACACCAGCCGGCGGGCACCGGTCCCGGTCCGCGGAGGTGACCCACTCGACCTCGTCCACCTCTGCGGAGGCGACGGGCGTGGCGGAGTCCAGCGGGCCTCCTGGCCGGACCAGGAAGAGGGTCATCGCGACCATCGTCCCCGGAGCTTGCCCGTGCGCTGGCTCGGTGACGACGGCGAACTCGTCGACGTCGGTGGCTGTGAGCCGCAGACCGGTCTCCTCGAACGCCTCCCGCAGCACGGCCTCGACGTCGGTCTCGTGTGCCTCGGCCTTGCCGCCCGGCAGGTAGAGCACGTCGCGCTGTCGCGCTCGCACCATGAGCACGCGACGGTCACGGACCAGCAACAGCGCGCTGACGCGCAGCGTGGGAGCGTCGGCCGGGAGGCTCAGCTCGCGTCCGCCTCGTCGTCGCGCACCGGGGCGGTCCGGTCCGCCAGCGGCACGACGGGGGTGGGGACGTCCAGTTCCGCCTCGGGTTCCGGGCGCACACCGTAGAGGGCCTCGAGCGCGCCGACGAACTCCTCGCCGCGCCCGGCGCGACCCAGCTCGCGCGCGCGGACCGACGGACGGTGCAGCAGGACGCCGACGAGGTGCCGGAGCGCCCGCTCGGTGTGCTCCGCCGACTCCGGCGTGCTGTCCCCGCGTCGGTTGGCGCGGTCGATCTCGTCGTCGAGGATGTCGAAGACGTGCTTCCGGAACGCCACGAGCGCCGGGGTCGTCGACTGCTCGAGCGCCTGCGCACGGAAGCGGGACACGGCGTCGTCGACCATCGCCCTGGCTTCCGACTCGGCGTTCAGCTCGGAGATGGGCGCGTGGATGCTGATGGTCTCGAGGTCGAGCAGCTCGACGCCGTCGACGTGCGTGGCGTCGGGGTCGACGTTGCGGGGGAGCCCGAGGTCGATGACGATGCGCCGGACCCCGTCGTCGAGGTCGGCCGGCTCGATCACCGGGACCTCGCTCGAGGTGCAGGTGATGACGACGTCGCTCGTGGCGATCGCCCGGCGCAGGTCGTGGGCGGCGACGAGGTCGTGCTTCGCGGCGAACCACGGGGCGCGGCCGGACGGCGAGTACACCTGGATGCGCTCGGCTCCGCGGTCGCGCAGTGCGGCGATCGTCGTGGCCGCGTAGCTACCCGTCCCGACGAGGAGCACGTTCGTCTTCGCCCAGTCGGTCACGCGGGACGACGCGAGTTCGAGGCCGAGGCGCACGAGCGAGCGACCGGCCGCCCCGATGCGGGTGCGGGTCTTGACGCCGCGGGAGGTGTGCGCGGCTTCTTGGAAGAGCCGCTCGAGGTCGGAGGTGGTGGTGCCGTTGGCGCGCGCGTCCTCGAGCGAGCGGCGGACCTGTCCGGAGATCTCGGTCTCGCCGATGACCACGGACTCCAGGCCGCTGGAGACGGCGAAGAGGTGCTGGACGACGTCCTTGCCGCCGAGCACGGAGACGGAGTCGAGGACCTCGGTGCCGGCCAGTCCGCTGGCGCTGGCGACGGCCTCGACCGTGGCGGACACGGCGGAGTCGCTGTCGCCGGCGATGTCGAGGTAGGCCTCGAAGCGGTTGCAGGTCGCGAGGACCACGGCACCGTCGAGGACGTCCGACTCGGTGACCAGTCGGGAGGCGGCCGCGGGGGCGCCGATGCTCAGTCGCTCCAGGAGGTCGAAGCTGGCGTTGCGATGCGACGCCGTGAGACAGATGAGCACGTACTCCATGGTACCGCGCTCGATGGGAGAATCGTGCGGTGACCGACGCATCCACAGCCGCACTGCCCGCAACGCACCCGCTCGCCGACGGTCGCACCGCCCGATCCCCGCTGGTCAGGGCCCTTCGCGGGGACCGCCCCGAGACGCTGCCGGTGTGGTTCATGCGCCAGGCCGGACGGTCGCTCCCCGAGTACCGCGAGCTCCGCGTCGGCACCGCGATGCTCGACGCGTGCCTCGACCCGGCGATGGCGTCCGAGATCACGCTGCAGCCCGTCCGCCGGCACGGGGTGGACGCCGGCATCTTCTTCAGCGACATCGTCGTCCCGATCAAGCTCGCGGGTGTGGACGTCGAGATCGTCCCCGGTCGGGGCCCGGTCCTCGGCTCCCCGATCCGCACGGCTGCTGACGTCGACGCGCTCGAGTCGCTCGACCCGGGCGCGCTCGCACCGATCGCCGAGGCCGTCCAGCGCACCGTCGCCGAACTCGGGAGCACCCCGCTCATCGGGTTCGCCGGTGCCCCGTTCACCCTCGCGGCCTACCTGGTCGAGGGCGGCCCGTCGAAGGACCACATCCGCGCCCGCACGCTCATGCACGCCGAGCCGGAGACGTGGTCGCGCCTGCTCGCCTGGGCGGCCGAGGTGTCGGGGACGTTCCTCCGCGCCCAGGTGCTCGCCGGGGCATCGGCCGCACAGCTCTTCGACTCGTGGGTCGGGTCGCTCTCCCGCGCCGACTACCTCGAGCACGTCGCACCGCACTCCGCCGCGGCGCTCGCGCACGTGGCCGACCTCGGCGTCCCGCGCATCCACTTCGGCGTCGGCAGCGGTGAGGTCCTGCGGGACATGACGACCCTCGGCACCGACGCGGTCCAGGTGGACGCGGTCGGCGTCGACTGGCGGCTCCCGTTGGACGAGGCCGTCGCCCGCGTCGGCACCGGCGTCACCGTGCAGGGCAACGTCGACCCGGCGATGCTCTCCGCGCCGTGGGAGGTGCTCGAGGCGCACGTGCGCGACGTGGTCCGTCGCGGTGGCGCTGCACGCGCGCACGTCGTGAACCTCGGGCACGGAGTCCCGCCGGAGACCGACCCGACCGTGCTGACCCGCCTGGTCGAGCTCGTGCACGCGCTCGGGGACGGGACCGACGTCGCCGGGAGCCCCGCGTGACGGAGGCGATCGTCGTCGGCGGCGGGGTCGCCGGGCTCGTCGCCGCTCGTGACCTCGCCAAGGCCGGGGTGCACGTGGTGCTCGTCGAGGCCTCCGGCACGCTCGGCGGCATGGTCCGCCGGCACACCGTCGCCGGCATCGACCTCGACATGGCGGCGGACTCGTTCGCGACGAGGACCGACGCCGTGTCGACGCTCGCGATCGAACTCGGCCTCGGCAACGACGTCGTCGCGCCCGACCCCAGGGGTGCGTGGCTCATGACGCGCTCCGGCAGGGTCGCCCCGATCCCCGCGACCGGGCTCCTCGGCATCCCAGGCAGCCCCATGGCAGCCGACGTGCTCGCCGTCGTCGGCCAGGGCGCCGCCTTCCGGGCCCAACTCGACTCCCTCATCCCGTCGCCGGTCGGTGCGAAGGACCGGTCGCTCGGCGAGCTCGTCCGGAAGCGGATGGGCGCGAGGGTCCTCGACGACCTCGTCGTCCCGATCGTCGCCGGTGTCCACTCGACGCACCCGGACGACCTCGACCCCGACCGTGTCGCACCGGGACTCCGAGCAGCCCTGCAGCGCGAGGGCTCCCTCGCCCGCGCCGTGCTCGCGCTCCGCGAACGTGCGACGGCCGGCTCCGCGGTGCAGGGCATCCGGGGCGGGATCGTCCGGATCGTCGACGAGCTCGTCCGTGACATGGAGACGTACCGGGTGGACGTCCGGCTGCACACCCGTGCGACCGCGATCGAGCGGGCTGCGGTCGAGGTGCAGGGGGCGGACGGCACCACCGAGCGACTCGTCGCCGACCACGTCCTGTCGGCGGTGCCCGACCCGCACCGACCGGCTGCGCCAACCCGCACCGGCATCGAGCTCGTCACCCTGGTGGTCGACCAGCCCGCCCTCGACGCCGCGCCGCGCGGCACCGGGATGCTCGTGCACCCGGATGCCACCGGTGTGCGGGCGAAGGCGCTCACGCACGCCACCGCGAAGTGGCCGTGGCTGGCCGATGCCGCCGACGGGCGCCACGTCCTGCGACTCAGCTACGCCACGTCCGCAGCCGAAGCGGCGGACGTGGGGACGAGCCTCCCGATCGATCCGCGGAGCGAGACCGGCATGCGGGCGACGACGGACGCGACCACCCTGCTCGGGACGCCGATCGCCCCGGAGGACGTCGTCGGAGCAGCCCGCGTCCTCTGGAACGGTCCGGACGGCGGCGCCGCCGGCCTCGCCGACGGCGTCGTCGGGATCGGGGAGGGGTCCCGCGGTCGGGGGCTCGCCGGGATCGTCGACGGAACCAGGTCCGCCGTGCGGGGTCTGCTCGGTTCCTGAGCGGACCGCCGACCCCCCGAGGGCTACTGTTGGTGGAACGCCGACACATTCCGTTCGGCGCATGACCACCGCACACTGACTCAAACGGAGGAACCATGCGAGGCAGGCTCCTGTTCGTCGCCGGCGCAGCACTCGGGTACGTCCTGGGATCGCGAGCCGGACGGGCGCGGTACGAGCAGATCAAGACCGTCACCGGCAAGATCTGGAACAGCAACGGCGTCCAGCAGGGCGTCCACACCGTCGAGGAGTTCGTCGCGGACAAGACGCCCGACGTGGCCGAGTTCGTCGGTGAGCAGACCAAGAAGGTCGTCCGCAAGGTCGGCCAGAAGAAGGACGCCCAGGCCTCATGACCGACACCCGTGACCGGAAACCGCGATCGCTGTTCGGTCTCGTCGGGGACGTCCCACAGCTCGTCAAGAACCTCGTCAAGGGTGAGATCGCGCTCCTCAAGGCCGAGCTGGTCGGCAAGGCGAAGGTCTTCGCGATCGCCGCGGGGCTGCTCATCGCGGCGCTCGTCATCGTGCTCTACGCGATCGGCGTGCTGCTGACGGCTGCCGTGATGGGCCTCGCGACGGTCATGCCCGCATGGCTGGCGGCGCTGGTCGTCGCCTTCGTGATGCTCGTCGTCGCCGCGATCCTCGGACTCGTCGGCTGGAAGCGCTTCAAGAAGGGGCTGCCGATCACGCCGAAGCGCACGATCGACAGCGTGAAGAACGACATCAACGCGGTGAAGGGCATGGGCAAGAAGCCCACACCAGAGACCCAGCACGCGTCCCGCAAGCCGGACGTCGGCGGCCGGTTCTGACGCCCGTACCATCCCCGGAGGAACCCGTGACCGACCAGCACCCCCACGACCAGCTCGCCGACGACGTCGCCGCGACCCGTGCCCAGCTCTTCGACACCCTCGACGCGATCGAGGACAAGCTCAACGTGCCGAAGCAGATCGGCATCGCCGCGTCGAAGGTGAAGCGCGGCGCGCAGGAGAACCCGGTGCCGTACCTGGCCGGGCTCGCAGCGGGCGTGGCAGTGGTCGGGGGTATCGTCGTATCGGTGCTCCGACGGCGGTAGCGCTCGCCGCCGGACGGGGAGCGGCGTTCCCCCTTGCAACCGATAGGACAATGGACGCATGAGTTCCACCGTGCCCACGCACGAGCCGTCCCCTGACTCCGGGATCGACCCGAACCTCCTCACGGCGTACGCGCTGTGGGCCGTGTTCCGCCGGCCCCTCGGCCCGATCCACACCGTCGGTGACGACGCCGTGGCCGAGCTCGACGCCGTCGTGAGCGCCGCCGCCGGCCGCGGCGTGACCATCCGTGGGTTCTACGACGTCTCCGGCTTCCGTGCCGACGCCGACGTCATGATCTGGCTGCACGGCGACGACGCGCAGGCGATCCAAGCCGTGCTGCGCGAGATCCGCCGGACCGGGTTGTTCCAGGACGCCGAACCGGTGTGGCACGCGATGGCGATGCACCGCGAGGCCGAGTTCAACAAGCGGCACACCCCCGCGTTCCTCCGTGGCAAGGACCCGGAAGCCTGGATCACGGTGTACCCGTTCGTCCGCTCCTACGAGTGGTACCTCCTGCCAGAGGAAGAGCGCAGCACGATGCTCCGCGACCACGGGATCGCCGGCGCGAAGTACCGCCGCGTGCTGACGAACACCATCGCCACCTTCGCCCTGAGCGACTACGAGTGGATCCTGCCGCTCGAGAGCCCCGACCTGGTGGACCTCGTCGACCTGATGCGCGACCTGCGCTACACCGAGGCGCGCATGCACGTGCGCGAAGAGGTCCCCTTCTTCACCGGTCGTCGGGTGACGACCGCCGAGCTGCCGGAGGTCCTGTCATGACCGACACGTCCAAGATCACGAACGGCCAGCTGGTGATCGCCGCGACCCCCGCTGCTGCGGACGGCCCCGAGCACGTCGAGACCCCGGTGGCGTACGACGCCATCCTGCTCGCCGGGTTCGGCGGACCAGAGGGCCAGGACGACGTCATCCCGTTCCTCCGCAACGTCACGCGTGGCCGTGGCATCCCGGACGAGCGGCTCGAAGAGGTCGCGCACCACTACCGCCACTTCGGCGGCGTCAGCCCGATCAACGCCCAGAACCGTGCGCTGAAGGCCGCGCTCGAGGCCGAGCTCGCCGCGCGCGGGATCGACATGCCGGTCCTGTGGGGCAACCGCAACTGGGAGCCCTACCTCGAGGACGCCTTCACCGAGGCGGCCGAGAAGGGTCACACCAAGCTCATCGCCATCGCCACGAGCGCCTACTCGTCGTTCTCGAGCTGCCGGCAGTACCGCGAGGACTACGCCCGCGTGCTCGACGCCACCGGCCTGATCGACACGATCCAGGTCGACAAGGTCCGGCAGTTCTTCGACCACCCGGGCTTCGTCCGTCCGTTCGTCGACGGTGTGCGGGACGGCATCGCACAGGCGATCGCCGAGAACGACGGACTCGACGTCGCGAACGAGCTGCAGATCCTGTTCTCGACGCACTCGATCCCGTCGACCGACGCCGCCAAGTCCGGTCCGGACTTCCGTGGCTTCGGCGACGGCGGTGCGTACGCCGCCCAGCACGAGGCCGTCGCACAGGTCGTCCTCGACCAGGCGTGGGCGGAGCTCCTCGAGCAGCCGGAGCACGCGCACCTGCAGGGCACGACGAAGCCGGCGTGGAAGCTCGTCTACCAGTCGCGCTCCGGCCCGCCGACGCAGCCGTGGCTCGAGCCCGACATCAACGACTACATGAACGAGGAGCTCAAGGGAGGCCCGACCCGCGCGGTGCTCATCGTGCCGCTCGGCTTCGTGAGCGACCACATGGAGGTCATGTGGGACCTCGACGAAGAGGCGACCGAGACCGCCGAGGAGCTCGGCTTCTGGTCGATCCGCACGCAGACGCCCGGCGTCGACCCGGCGTACGTCGCCGGCCTCGTCGACCTGGTGCTCGAACGCGTCAACGGCACCCCGACCGCGGAGCGTCCGCACATGACGGACATCGGCCCCTGGTACGACGTCTGCCGTCCTGGGTGCTGCGAGAACGAGCGTGCCGGGTTCAAGCCGGCGGCTGCCGGGCTCGCACCGTGACCGACGAGCAGCCGGCCGCCGGTGGCCCGACGCCGATCCGGCTCGGGACCCGCGCCAGCCGGCTCGCGGTCGCGCAGTCGCAGGACATCGCCGACCGCCTGTCGAAGGCGGCCGGTCGTCCGGTCGAACTCGTCACGGTGACGAGCGAGGGCGACACGAACCGTGCGTCGCTGGCATCGCTCGGCGGCACCGGCGTCTTCGCCAGCGCCCTGCGCGAGGCCCTCGTCGCGAACGAGGTCGACGTCCTCGTGCACTCGCTCAAGGACCTGCCGACGGCGCCGTACCCGGGGCTCACGATCGGCGCGGTGCCGAAGCGTGCCGACGCCCGTGACGTCCTGGTTGCCCGGAACGCCGCCACGCTCGACTCCCTGCCGGAGGGCGCGAAGGTCGGTACGGGGTCGCCCCGCCGCGTCGCTCAGCTCAAGGCGAAGCGCCCAGACCTCGAGGTCGTGGACATCCGCGGCAACATCGACACCCGCATGGGCCGCGTGGAGGACGACCTCGACGCCGTGGTGCTCGCCGCCGCCGGCCTCGGCCGCATCGAGCGACTGAACGAGGCGACCGAGTTCCTCGACCTCGGTTTCTGGCCGAGTGCTCCCGGGCAGGGCGCGCTCGCGGTCGAGATCCGTTCGGACGAAGTCGACCGGAACCTCTTGGCTGCGCTCCGGAAGATCGAGCACGCGGCGACGCGACTGACCGTGTCGGCCGAGCGTCGGGTCCTCGAGAAGCTCGAGGCGGGCTGCTCCGCACCGATCGGCGCCACGGCCATCGTCGACGCCGAGATGCTGCTCGTCTCGGCCACGGTCTACCGACCGGACGGATCCGAGTACCGCACCGCGTCGCACGCCGCCGTCCTCGACGGCTCGGCGCAGGAGCGTCTCGCCGACGCGCTCGAGGTCGGTGACCGCGTCGCGGCCGAGCTCCTCGAGAACGGTGCCGCCGACCTGGCGGACATCGCGACGTCGTCGGAGTAGCCACGGACACCCGGGCGTCCGTCGTCGTCATCCCGCGGGGTGGCGGCTGGGGCGACCGTGTCGCCGCGGCCGCGCGCGAGCGCGGGCTGGACCCACGGATCGTCCCGTTGATCTCGTCTGCGCCCCCCGTGGATCCGGTCCCGTTGGAGACGGCGGCCTGGAGGCTCGGATCACCCTCCGCCGCCGGTGACGAAACCAGCGTGGCTGGTTACGAATGGATCGTGGTGACCAGTGCGACGGCGGTGCGCGTCCTCGCCGGACGCGTGGCGGTCCTCCCGTCGGGTGTCCGCGTGGCGGCGGTCGGTGACCGCACCGCCCAGGCCGCCCGCGATGCGGGCTGGGCGGTCCACCTCGTCCCGGAGGACGCGTCGGCGCGCGGGCTCGTCGACGCGTTCCCGGACGTGTCCGGCGCGGTGCTCTTCCCGCGGTCGGACATCGCCGCTCCCACCGTCGTCGACGGCCTGCGCGCCCGCGGCATCGACGTGGACGACGTGGTCGCGTACCGTACCGTGGGGACCGGCGACGAGCCGGTCTCCCTCGACACGGTGCCGGATGCGGTCCTCGTGACGAGCGGCAGCGTCGCCCGCGAGATCGCCCGCCGGATGACCCCGCTCGACCCCCGCACGCTCGTGGCGTGCATCGGCCCCGGAACCGCCGCTGACGCCCGCGCCGCGGGACTGCCCGTGCACGTCGTCGCGCCGGCCCGCTCCGCAGAATCCCTCCTCGACGCCGTCGTCGAGATCCTGAACCAGAACGCCCCCGAACAGGAAGGCACCTCAGTGACCGGCCGCTTCCCCCAGGTCCGCCCCCGCCGACTCCGCGCCACCCCGGCGATGCGTCGTCTGGTGGCCGAGACCCGTCTCCACCCCTCCGAGCTCGTGCTGCCGATGTTCATCCGTGAGGGCGCCACGTCCGCGGTGGACATCACGAGCATGCCAGGGGTGCAGCAGCACTCGCTCGACTCGTTCCGGCGCGCGCTCGTCGACGCCGCCGACGCAGGGATCGGCGGGGTGAACCTGTTCGGCGTGCCCGTCTCGAAGGACGCGACCGGTTCGGGTGCGACCGACCCCGACGGCATCCTCAACGTGGCGATCCGTGTCGCGCGTGAAGAGGTGGGTGACGCGCTCGTCGTGCAGTCCGACCTGTGCCTCGACGAGTTCACCGACCACGGGCACTGCGGTGTCCTGGCAGCGGACGGCAGTGTCGACAACGACGCGACCCTGCTGCGCTACCGCGACATGGCGGTCGCCCAGGCCGAGGCCGGCGCCGAGCTCGTCTGCATGAGCGGCATGATGGACGGCCAGATCGCCGCCGCACGTGACGCGCTCGATGCCGCGGGGTTCACCGGCACCGCACTCCTCGCGTACGCGGCGAAGTACGCGTCGGCGTTCTACGGCCCCTTCCGCGAGGCCGTGTCGTCGTCGCTCGTCGGCGACCGGCGGACCTACCAGATCGATGCCGCGAACGGTCGCCAGGGCCTCCGCGAGGTGGCTCTGGACGTGGACGAGGGCGCCGACATCGTGATGGTGAAGCCCGCGATGAGCTACCTCGACGTCCTCGCCTCGACCGCTGCGACGTCGCCGGTCCCGGTCTGGGCGTACCAGATCTCCGGCGAGTACGCGATGATCACCGCGGCGGCGCAGAACGGCTGGATCGACCGCGACGCCGCCGCGATGGAGTCGCTCGTCGGCATCAAGCGCGCCGGCGCCGACGCGATCCTGACCTACTTCGCGGTCGACATCGCCCGCACGCTCCGCCAGGAAGGCATCTGATGACGACCGCAGCTTCTCCCATGACGAACGGCCAGCTCTTCGGCCGCGCGAAGAACAGCATCCCCGGCGGCGTGAACTCGCCGGTCCGCGCCTACGGTTCCGTCGGCGGCACCCCGCGGTTCCTGGTGTCCGCGAAGGGGCCGTACGTCACCGACGCCGAGGGGCGCGAGTACGTCGACATGGTCGCGTCGTGGGGGCCCGCGATCCTGGGGCACGCCCACCCGGGCACGGTCGAGGCCGTCCAGCAGGCCGCCGCACGCGGGCTGTCGTTCGGTGCGTCGACCCCGGGGGAGACCGAGCTCGCCGAACTCGTGAAGCAGCGGGTGTCGGTCGACGGCGACGGCCCCATCGAGAAGCTCCGACTCGTGTCCACCGGGACCGAGGCCACGATGACGGCGATCCGGCTCGCCCGCGGGTACACCGGTCGGGACCTCCTCGTGAAGTTCGCCGGGCACTACCACGGCCACTCCGACTCCCTGCTGGCCGAGGCCGGCTCCGGCGTCGCGACGCTCGCGCTCCCGGGGAGCGCCGGCATCACCGCGGAGACGGCGGCGCAGACCCTCGTGCTGCCGTACAACGACCTCGACGCCGTCCGCCGCGCGTTCGACGAGCACTCCGAGCGCATCGCCGGCGTCATCGTCGAGGCCGCCGCCGCGAACATGGGTGTGCTCGCGCCGGAACGTGGCTTCAACCGGGCGCTCGCGCAGATCGTGCAGTCGCACGGCGCGCTGCTCATCGTCGACGAGGTCCTCACCGGGTTCCGCGTCGGGGCTGCCGGGTGGTGGGGGCTCGAGGCGTCGAAGGTCGTCCCGGACGGCGCCGGGTGGAAGCCCGACCTGATCACGTTCGGCAAGGTCATCGGTGGCGGCATGCCCCTCGCCGCGCTCGGTGGTCGTCGCGATGTCATGGACTTCCTCGCCCCGCTCGGCCCCGTGTACCAGGCGGGGACGCTCTCCGGGAATCCGCTGGCGGTGGCCGCCGGGATCGCCACGCTCCGTGCGGCGACGGCATCGGTCTACGAGTCGCTGAACCGGACGGCGTCGGTGATCTCCGCGGCGACGTCGGAGGCGCTGTCGGCCGAGGGGGTCGCGCACACCGTCCAGCGCGCCGGGAACCTGTTCTCGTTCGCGTTCTCGGAGCAGGCACCGCGCAACTACGACGACGTGCGGGCGCAGGACACCTGGCGGTACGCGCCGTTCTTCCACGCGATGCTCGATGCCGGTGTGACGCTGCCGCCGAGTGTGTTCGAGGCGTGGTTCGTCACGGCCGCCCACGACGACCGTGCCGTCGGGCGGGTGCTCGACGCGCTGCCGGCTGCGGCGAAGTCGGCTGCAGCGGCCACGGCCCCCTGACCGCTGGTTGGATGGCGGCATGCAACTCGCCGAAGCCCTCATCGAGCGGACCGACCTGCAGAAGCGCATCGAGCAGCTCCGCGCCCGGATCGCGGGGAACGCCCGCTACCAGGAGGGCGAGGAGCCGGACGAGGACGCCGCTGCGCTCCTGGTCGAAGCCGAGTCGGCGATCGATGGCCTGGAGTCGCTCGTCGCCCGCATCAACGCGACGAACTCCGCGACCGTGCTCCCCGACGGCACGACCGTGACCACACTCCTGGCGCGCCGTGACGCCCTCCGGCTCCGGCACGCGCTGGTCACCGGCGCAGCAGACGCGACGACCGGTGGTGGCTCGTACCGGCAGATGCGCAGTGAGCTCCGCACGTTCGCCGCGCTGCCGACGGCGGAGCTTCGGTCACGTGCCGACGCCCTCGCGAAGGAGCTCCGCGAGCTCGACGCGACGATCCAGCGCACGAACTGGGAGGTCGCCCTGGCGGACTGACACGACGAGCACGCGGTGCGTCGGTAGGCGGACCGGGGCGGGTACGGACCCGATGGACCGGCGGGTGATCCGGTCCTCTGTCGGCGCCGTGGGCAGCGCCAGGCGCAAGCCGTGCACATCGCAGCCCAGCACCGAGCACCGGTGACGGCGTACAGGGCACATCGCAGAACCGCGTACCGACCGGACCACCGAGGGTGGGACAGGGGACAGCACCGCTTCCCGGCTAGGCCGAGCGTCGAGCGTGCCAGCGCCCTTCGGCGCGCACGATGGCGAGCGGGAAGTCGAACGCGTGCGACACGGCGGACGACGTGATCACCTCGTCGGCGTCGCCCTGTGCGACGGCGGCACCGTCCCGCAGGAGCATCGCGTGCGAGGTCGACGCAGGCAGGTCCTCGAGGTGGTGCGTGACCATCACGCTGCCGAGGTCCGGGTGCCGTCCGCGGAGGGCGTCGATCGTCTCCAGGAGGTGCTCGCGGGCGGCGACGTCGAGCCCCGTCGCCGGCTCGTCGAGGAGCAGGAGCTCCGGCTCCGACATCAGTGCTCGGGCGATGAGCGCACGGCCGCGTTCGCCCTGGGACAGGACCGGCCACCGTGAGTCGCGACGTGCCGTGAGTCCCACCGAGGCGATGTGCTCCTCGGCGCGTGCGACCTCGTCCGCCGTCGGCTCCCACCGCATCATGAGGTCCGTCGTCCCGGTCAGCCCGGTCAGGACGGTCTCGAACACCGTCAGCGGGGAGAGCATGCGGTGCCGGGGGTCGACGTGCCCGATGTGCTCGCGGAGTGTTCGGACGTCGACCCGGCCGAGCCGCGATCCGAGGACCTCGACCGTGCCGGCGGTGGGGTGCCCGGTCGCCCCGAGAACGGCGAGCAAGGTCGACTTGCCGGCGCCGTTCGGTCCGAGCAGGGCCCAGTGCTCGCCGCGCCGGACGGTCAGGTCGATGTCGTGCAGGAGGTCTCGGCCGGACCGGGTCACGCGGACGCCGGCGGCACTGATGAGGACGTCGTTCACGACTCCATCGTTCCGTACCGCGCACGGACGTCGACGACGTGCGCGTCGAAGTGGGTGGCGAGCGCGTGGAACGCCTCCGACACGGTGTCGGCGTCGCGGGAGTGGACTGCCTGGTCGAGCAGCTGGAGGTAGTCCTCGACGGCCCACTGCCGGACCGGCGGCGGCTCCGGCAGGATGTACGCCAGCCGGGAGATCACGACGCTCGTCGTCTGTCGCATGGCGCGGTTCGGGCTGCGGAGCGCGAAGAACCTGGCGATCTCGAGCAGCGTGCCCGTGTAGGCGAAGTCCCGGACCCTGGCCTCGCGCCGGGTCCGAGCGACCAGGGCGTCCAGCTCGGCGACGTCCGCGTCGGTCAGGTCCGCGATGCAGGTCCGTGCGCACATCTCGTGCAGTCCGAGCAGCAGCCCGATCGTCTCCGCCCAGTCGTCGACCGTCGGCGTCGTCACCAGGATGCTGTCGTCGCGGTCGGGACCGGCGGCGACGAGCCCCATCACCTCGAGCCGTCGGATCATCGGCAACAGGCGCTGCAGGGGGACCCGGAACCGTGCGGTGAGGTCCCGGAACGCGTACGAGCGACCCGGTTCGAGCGACCCGTCGCGCACGGATCCGAGGAGTTCGAACCAGTCGTCGTCCGCGCGCCAGTCGGCCCAGTAGAGGGTCTCCGACGCTCCTCCAGCCGGGTGGGCCAGCGTGTCCGGCTCCCGGCCGAGTTCTCGGGCGCTCTCCGCCAGGTAGCGGCGCCACAGCCGCGCCAACACGTGCGCGGCGCGTTCGGCGCTCCGGACGTCCCGGAGGCGGAGCGCCTGCGACGAGGAGGCCAGCCAGGCCTCGACGTCCGGGTTCCGCCACGGGGGTCTGGTGGCCAGGCCGTAGCGGGTCTGCTGCATCGACCGCACGAGGAGTCGTGCCGTGAAGGACTCCGGGCCCGTGCCCGCCCAGAAGTCGAGCGTCGCGAGCACCGTCGTGTCGAGCTCGTCGCCACGGTCGGCAGCCGCACGACGCGTGGCGGCCACGAGGGCGGCGTACCGCTCGACGTCGTCGTCCGTCGCGACGGGCACCAGGGCGCGCATCGCCACCTCGACGACACCGACGAGCAACCAGGTGCCCTCGGCCCACGCCACCGGGTCGAGCGGCGGGAACCGCACCACGTCCCCGGGCAGCACACGGGCCAGGCCGATGTCCGCGAGCCGCTGCAGGGCGCCCTCGAGCACCGCTGGGTGCACGGCGAACCGATCGCAGAGCGCGAGCACGTCGTAGTCGGTGTCGTCGCGGAGCGAGCCGTCCCGGATGCCGGCGAGCACGGTGGTGAACGCCTCGTCGAACACGGGACGACGGTCCCTGTTCGAGCGCGCGTCGTCCATCGTCAGCCGCGCGCGGCGCGGACCGACTCGATGTGCTGCTCGAAGTTGCGCGTGAGTGCACGCCCTGCCTCGGCCGCGGTCTCGCCGTCGCGGTCCTCGAGCGCGGAGCGCAGGATCGAGAAGAAGGCCTCGGACTCGTACTGCTCGAACGCCGGCGTCGGGTTGAGGGTGAAGCGCACCCGCTCCAGGGCGCCGTCGGCAGCGACCTGCACGAGCGGGTTGCCGCCGTGCGCGATCGCGAACTCGACGATCTCGGTGACGGCACCGCTGAACCCGTAGTCGCGGACCTTCCGGAGCCCGTCGGCACGGTCGAGGAGCTTCTCGAGCGCGGCGGCATCGGCATCGGTGTACTCGGGAACGCCCCAGCGCAGGCTGAGTTCGAAGAACCCGGCCATGGCGCGCGTGGCGATCACCCAGTCGTCGATCGTCGGCGTCGCGACACGGGTGTACCGGTTCGCTTCCATCTCCACGAGCCCGATGTCGACGAGCTTCGCGATCGCCTCGCGGATCGGGGTGCGACTCACTCCGAGCCACTGCACCAACTCGTCGTCGTTGAGGCGTTCGCCGTGCTGGAGCGTGCCGTCGCGGAGCGCCGCGAGCATCTTGTCGTAGACGACGTCCCGCAGGAGCTTCCGGGGCGAGCTCTCGACGGTGGATTTCGGGACCGGCATCCGGGTGCTCCTCACATTGCGGCGTTCGGATTTGCAATCCTAACGTGTCAATATGCAAGCGTTTGTAGAATAATAGTATTGCAGAACGTCAGTACGATGTATCGACGATCGTTCGACCGTGCACCTGCCCGGCGACGATTGACGGCCCGAGCGCGATCGCCTCGGTGAGTCCGACCGTGCGGGTGACGGACGCGAGCAGGGTCGGGTCGAGTTCGGTGGCGAGCAGGTTCCATGCCCCGCGCCGGAGCGCAGGCGGAGCGTCCACCGAGTTGATGCCGAGCAGCGACACCCCGCGCAGGATGAACGGCAGCACCGTCGTCTGGAGCTGGACGTCCTGGGCGAGCCCGCAGGCCGTCACCGCGCCACCCCAGCGGGTCGAGGCGAGCAGGTTCGCGAGCGTCGCGCCGCCCACGCTGTCCACCGCGCCGGCCCACACCGCCTTCTGCATCGGTTTGCCGCGCTCCCCGAGCGATCCACGATCGACGACGTCCGTCGCACCCAGCGCCCGGAGCGACTCCGCGTTGCCCGGACGGCCCGTGGAGGCGGTCACGCGGTAGCCGCGCCCGGCGAGGAGGGGGATGGCGACCGACCCGACGCCGCCGGAGGACCCCGTCACGAGGACCGGGCCGTCCGAAGGGTCGACGAAACGGGCGAGCGCCAGCACGCTGAGCGCGGCCGTGAACCCGGCGGTGCCGATCGCGGCGGCGAAGTCCTCCGGCACCGAGTCGGGCAGCACCACGAGCGACGCCGACGGCACGACCGCCCGCGTCGCCCACCCGCCGTGCCGCGTCTCACCGGCGCCGGCGCCGTTCAGGACCACGTGGTCGCCGATCGCGACGTCGTGCACACCGGGGCCGAGCGCGGAGACCGTCCCGACCACGTCGATCCCCGGTACCAGCGGGTCGATCCGGGCGACGCCGGGGTCACCGGCCAGCGCGAGCCCGTCCTTGTAGTTGACGCTGGAGTACGAGACGTCGACGAGGGCTTCGCCCTCGCCGGGGTCCGCCACGTCGACGGACGTGACGGCGGGGGCACTGGAACTGGAGACGAGGACGGCGCGGGTCACGCGCCGAACGCTACCCCGAGCCTCCAGGCCGGGCCGGGCCGGGCCGTCAACCGAACAGGATGGCGGCCTCGTCGAACCGCGACTGCGGCACGGTCTTCAGCTCACCGAGCGCGTCCTCGAACGACACGTGCACGATGTCCGTGCCACGGAGCGCCACCATCCGCCCCCAGCGTTCCTCGACGACGGAGTCGATCGCCGCCAGGCCCAGGCGCGTCGAGAGCACCCGGTCGTACGCCGTCGGGGTGCCGCCGCGCTGGATGTGGCCGAGGGTCGTCGCGCGCGTCTCGATGCCGGTCATCTCCTCGATGAGCGGTGCCAGGCGCTCGCCGATGCCCCCGAGCCGCGGACGGCCGAAGGCGTCGAGCCCGCGCTCGGAGTGGGCGTTGTCCTCGTGGTCGGGGACGAACCCTTCGGCGACGACGACGAGCGGCGCGCG
The DNA here is from genome assembly GCF_044746705.1 of Curtobacterium sp. NPDC090217. NCBI lineage: Bacteria > Bacillati > Actinomycetota > Actinomycetes > Micrococcales > Microbacteriaceae > Curtobacterium > Curtobacterium sp. NPDC090217. Next base: position 793,828 of record NZ_JBIVCR010000001.1, read on the forward strand.
GCCGCGGTCGTACGCGGACCGGACCCAGGATGCGATCTGTTCGAGCGAGGTCTTCTGCTCCGGGATGAGGATCGCGTGCGCACCGGCCGCCATGCCGGACTGCAGTGCGATCCAGCCGACGTGCCGGCCCATCACCTCGGCGACCATGCAGCGCGAGTGCGACTCGCCGGTGGTGCGCAGGCGGTCCATCGCCTCGGTCGCGATCTCGACCGCGGTGTCGAACCCGAACGTGTAGTCGGTGGCGCCGAGGTCGTTGTCGACGGTCTTCGGGACGCCGACGATCTTCAGCCCGGCATCGGTGAGCCGCTTCGCCGCCGCCAGGGTGCCCTCGCCGCCGATCGCGATGATGGCGTCGATGCCGTGGCGCTCGAGCATGCGCTCGATGTTCTCCACGCCGCCCTTCTCGCCCTCGAACGGGTTCGTCCGGCTCGTCCCGAGGATCGTGCCGCCCTGCTTCGCGATGCCCTGGATGTCCTTGCGCCCGAGGGGGACGATGTCGCCCTCCACGACGCCGCGCCAGCCGTCGCGGAAGCCGACGAACTCGTGGCCGTGGATGGCGATGCCCTTGAGGACCGCCGCACGGATGACCGCGTTGAGGCCGGGGCAGTCGCCGCCGGAGGTGAGGATGCCGATGCGCATGGTGGGACTCCGATGTCGGGTGTGTGGATCTGGTCCCATCTTGGCCGACGGTGGTTTCGCTTACCATCCCTGTCATGCGCCTCGCCCGTCTCGACCCGGCTCCGACCGGCGGCGTGCGACGGTTCGACACGGTCTACCGGCCAGGAGGCCCGGTGCACGTGGCCGCGACGCTCCGGCCCCTGCAGCGCGGCTCCGGCGACCCCGCCTTCCGGGTGGTCGGCTCGGACGTGTGGCTCGCGTTGCGGACGCCGGAGGGGGCGACCTCGGTGGCGATCCGGCAGGCCGGGGACACGATCGGGATCTCCGCGTGGGGGGACGGCGCGGAGTGGGCGGTCGAGCACGGACCGGACCTGGTCGGGCGTGGGGACGACTGGTCCGACCTCGACGTGTCCTCGCACGCGTTCCTCGCCGATGCCCGGCACCGGCAGCCGGGGTTGCGGTTGTGCCGGACGAACACGGTCGTCGCGATGCTCGTGCCGGCGATCATGGAGCAGAAGGTCACCTCCCGGCAGGCATGGGGTGCATGGCGGTACCTGTTGCGCAAGTACGGTACGCCCGCACCCGGGCCCGCCCCCGTCGGCATGATCGTGCCGCCGTCCGCCGCCGAGTGGGCGAAGGTGCCGAGCTGGGAGTGGCACCGAGCCGGCATCGAACCCGGGCGCTCGGCAACGGTCATGCGTGCCGTGAAGGTCGCCCCGGCCCTCGAACGGACGCTGTCGCTCGGCCGCGGGGGCACGGTCGTCGCCGCCCGGCTGCAGTCGATCCCCGGCATCGGGAAGTGGACCGCTGCCGAGACGGCGCAGCGCTCCCACGGCGACCCGGACTCCCCGAGCGTCGGGGACTTCCACGTGCCGGCGCTCGTCGGGTGGGCGCTGACGGGAGGCCCGGTGGACGACGACGGCATGCTCGAGCTCCTCGAACCCTGGCGGGGGCACCGCGAGCGGGTCGTGCGGCTCATCGGCGGCAGTGGTTTCCGGAAGCCCGCGTTCGGCCCCCGCATGACGATCCAGGACCACCGCCACCACTGACCCCGCGGTGCCCGCGTCCCCGCGTGCCCGCGTGCCCGCTTCGCACCCCGCCACGGACATCGCGCCCCGACACGACGGGGCGCGATGTCCACACGCGGGCGCGATCCCGGGATCGCCGCCCGGGACTACTTCTGCTCGGTGCCGTCGGGGTTCACGACGTACCAGACCCCGCCGACGCCCTGCCCGGTGACGTCGCCCGGCTTCGCGTCCGCCGCGTAGGTGTAGATCGGGCGACCGTCGACCGTGACCTGGAGCTTCCCGTCGACGCCCGTGATCGTGCCGACCTCGCCCGTCACCCCGGACACGGCGGGCTTCGCCGCGTCGGACTCGATCGCCGGCCAGGCTGCGGCACACCCGCCTGAGCAGGTGCTCTTCCCGGAGCCCTTGACGTCCTCGTCGTAGAAGTACGCGGTCATGCCTTTCCCGTCGACCACGACCGTGCCGAGCGACGTGGAAGCGGTCGCGATGCCGTCGTCGGCACCGTGCCCGCCGCCGCTGTCGCCGCCCTTGTCGTCGGTGCCGTACGCACCGCCGGACGACGGAGACGACGACGCAGGCGACGCAGGCGACGCAGACGACGCAGACGCCGACGGGGACGGAGCGGACGATCCGCCCGACGACGCCGACGACCCGGCCGAACAGCCCGCGAGCGCCAGCGCCGCGAACGCGACGCCCGCGATCAACAGCACGGAACGGGTGGAACGTGTGGTGCGCATGGGTGACCCCTGTCCTGCGGAGCCGAGCCGGGCCTCCCGGCATGAGCGGTCCCGCTCACCGGTGACACGGGTCGGCGGGCCGGATCGTTCGATCCCGATCCGGATTGAACGATCCCGCTCCCTGCGTCGTTTCCCGGGCATGAGGACTCGGACCAAGGTGCTGCTCGGGATCGCCGCAGGCGTGGTCGTCATCGGCGCGGCCGGTGTGATCGGTGGGCCGATCGTCTACGCCAACCTCGTGAACGGCTCCGCCGACGCGGCGCCGACGCTCGCCCCGACCGGCGGTGCGACGCTCGACCCGGCCGATGCCGACGGCACGTGGCAGGCGGGGAACGACTCCTTCGCCGGGTACCGGGTGCACGAGGTCCTCCGGGGCCAGGATGTGACCGTGACCGGACGCACGAAGGACGTCGACGCCACCGCCACCGTGGCCGACGGGTCGCTCGATCGTGCGACGGTCACCGTGCAGGTCGCCTCGATCGCCACGCCCGAGTCCGCCCGCGACGAGTACTTCCGGTCTCAGGCCCTGCAGACCGACCGCTTCCCCACCGCCACCTTCCGGGTGACCGAGCCCGCCGACGTGCGGGCGGCGCTCGCCGGCACCGACCGGGACGTGACCCTCCGCGGCGACCTGACCATGCACGGTGTGACGAAGACGGTGGAGGCGGACGCGCAGCTCGGGGTCGACGGCGACGGGCACGTCCAGGTCGCCGGGTCGATCCCGGTCACGTTCGCCGACTACGGCGTCGACGCGCCCGACCTCGGCTTCGTGAAGGTCGACGGCTCCGGCGCGGTCGAGTTCTCCCTCGAGCTGACGCGGTGACCGTGGGGGAGCGTCCGGCCGACGAACTGCTCGTGGCCCTGCACGCCGAGCACGGTGACGCGCTGCTGCGGTACGTGCGGCACCTCACCGCGGACCGTGCGCTCGCCGACGACGTCGTCCAGGAGACGCTCGTGCGGGCGTGGCAGCGGCCGGCAGTGCTCGAACGCGAACCGGACGCCGCACGCGCGTGGCTGTTCACGGTGGCGCGGAACCTGGTGGTCGACGACGCCCGCTCCGCCCGACACCGCCGGGAGTTCGGGACGGACACCCCGGTCGACGACGTGCAGCCCGACCGGACGGACGCGGTGCTCGACGGCATCGTCGTCGCCGACGCACTCGCAGCACTCTCACCCGAGCACCGGCGGGTCGTCGTCGACGCGTACTGGCTCGGCCACACCGTCCCCGAGATCGCCCGCCGCCACGGCATCCCCGAGGGCACCGCGAAGTCCCGCCTGCACTACGGCCTCCGCGCACTCCGACTCGCACTGCAGGAACGAGGGGTGACCCGATGACCGAGGACCGCTACCGGGACTGGGACGCCGCGTACGTGCTCGGTTCGCTGCCGAGCGACGAGCGGCTCGAGTACGAACGGCACCTGGAGACGTGCGCCGCGTGCCGCGCCGCCGTCGCGGAGTTGGCCGGCATGCCGGGGCTGCTCGGTCGGTTGCCTGCCGAGGACGCCGTCGCGATCGCGGACCCGGACGGGAGGCCCGACCCGGCTCCGGCACGCCCGCTCGCCACGGTCGCGCACCGGGTCAGGACCCGCCGTCGCCGCCGCCGGGTGCTGGTCACCGTCACCGCAGGGCTCGCCGTCGTGGCCGCCGTGCTCGGCGGGGTCGCGATCGGCGCAGCACGGGTCGGTCCGGCTCCGACGTCCGTCTCCGCGGGGTCCGAGCGCTACGCGATGTCGCCCGTCGCGGCCGCCGGGCTGCGGGTGGACCTCGACGTGACCCGGAAGGCCTGGGGGACCCGGTTCGACTGGGGCTGCACGTACGGCGGCCGCGACTGGGGGAACGGCAGCAGCGTCATGTACGACCTCGTCGTGGTGCGGAAGGACGGCACCGACGAGACCGTGGCGTCGTGGACGGCGTCCGGGCGCTCGGCTGCCGGCCTCGCGGCGGCGACGGACGTGCCGCTCGGCTCGATCGCGTCGGTCGAGGTCCGGTTGCACGGCGACACGAGGACCCTGGCGACCGTCCGGATCTGAGGTCGTCCTGGTCAGTCGTGCACGGGGTCGACCGGGCCGAGCGCGTCCTGGACCCGGGCGCTGACCGACCGCAGCGTGTCCGCGTCGTCGCCCACGGGCTTCCAGAACAGCTGCTCGAGTGCGGCGGTGTGCGCGCGGATCCCGGCGAGCACCGCGCGGCGGCCGTCCGGCGTCATCACGACCCAGCTGCCGCGGCCGTCCGTCGGGCAGTCCGCGCGCTCGACCAGGCCGCGGGACACCATGCGCGTGACCTGGTGGCTGACGCGGGACTTCTCCCAGCCGATGCCGGCCGCGACGTCACGCACACGCAGGCGGTGGTCCGGCTGCCGGTGCAGCCCGATCAGGATCTCGAACTCCGGGATCGAGATGCCCGCGCCGTGCTGGACGGCGTGGTCGAGGGCGCGGTCGAGACGTCTCCACACGTCGTGGTACGCGTCCCAGGTGGCCCAGTCGTGGCCGCCATCGCCCTGCTTCGACATGCGAGCAAGCGTATCCCGCTGACACATCGCTGACTGTTGGCCAGCACTCGGCGCGCTCCGAGGTGAGGTCGGTGCTGCGGCATACGATCAGACCATGCCGAGCGCCCGCCTCCAGGACTGCACCGACGACGCCGTGGCGCTCGTGCGACGCTGGCTCGCCGCGTCCGCGGGGGTCAAGCCCGATCCGGGTGCGGCCCGACTGGCGGGTGTGCTCCGCGACGAACAGGGCCTCGACTTCACGTTCGGCTTCGTCGACAAGGTGATCCGCCCGGAAGACCCTCGCGTCGCCGCACGGAACCTCGAGAAGGTCAGCCAGGACGTGCCGGACTTCCTCGCCTGGTACCTCCGCGGCGCGGTCACCTTCGGCGGCGGCTTCGCGACGATGGCGCCGTGGGCCGTCATCCCCACGGCACGGAAGATCCTGCGCCGGATGACCGGCCACCTCGTCGTCGACGCGACCCCGGCGAAGCTCGGTCCGGCGCTCGCCAAGATCGGCGGCGACGGCACCCGGCTCAACGTGAACCTGCTCGGCGAAGCCGTCCTCGGCAGTGCCGAGAGCGACCGCCGGCTCCAGGGCACGATGGACCTCCTCGCGCGGGACGACATCGACTACGTCTCGATCAAGGTCAGTGCCGTGGTCCCGCAGATGTCGATGTGGGCGTTCGACGAGACCGTCGACCGCGTCGTCGACCGCCTCGTGCCGCTCTACCGGCTGGCGGCGTCGAGCCCCACGCCGAAGTTCATCAACCTCGACATGGAGGAGTACCGCGACCTCGACGTCACGCTCGCGGTCTTCCAGGAGCTGCTGGGGCGCGAGGAGTTCCTCGGCCTGCACGCCGGCATCGTGCTGCAGGCGTACCTGCCGGACGCCGCGGGAGCGCTCGAGTCGTTGACGTCCTGGGCGATCGCGCGCCGGGCACGCGGTGGTGCCCCCGTGAAGGTCCGGCTGGTCAAGGGTGCCAACCTCGCGATGGAGCGCGTCGAGTCGATCGTGCACGACTGGCCGCTCGCGACGTGGGGCAGCAAGCGCGAGACCGACACCGCGTACCTCCGGATGCTCGACACCGCCCTGACGCCCGAGCGCACCGACGCCGTCCGCATCGGCGTCGCCGGGCACAACCTCTTCGACCTCGCGACCGCGTGGGTGCTCGCCCAGCGCCGCGGGGTGACCGACGCCGTGGACGTGGAGATGCTCCTCGGCATGGCCGCCACGCACGCCGACGCCGTCCGCGCCGACGTCGGACAGATCCTCCTCTACACACCCGTCGTCCAGCCGGACGAGTTCGACTCCGCGATCGCGTACCTGGCCCGGCGCCTGCAGGAGAACGCCAGCCCCGAGAACTTCATGTCGGGGGCGTTCGACATCGACCACGACCAGGACGTGTTCGACCGGGAACTCGCCCGTTGGACCGCGTCCGTCGCGGCGCTCGACGAGCCGGTCCCGGCGACGAACCGCACGCAGGACCGACGACGCCGCCCGGCCGAACCCGGCCCGCGCGACCACTTCGACAACGTCCCGGACACCGACCCGGCGATCCCCGCGAACCGAGCGTGGGCGGCGGACGTCCTCCGCCGCGTGCCCCGGTCGCAGCTCGGCAGCCAGACCATCCGCGGCGCACGGGTCCTCGACCGCACCAAGCTCGAACGGATCGTCGGCAGCGCCGCCCAGGCCGGCGTGAACTGGGGCCGTCAGGACCCAGGTGACCGCGCCGAGCTGCTCGACCTGATCGGGCACGAGCTCGAGGTCCGGCGCGGCGACCTCATCGAGGTGATGGCGGCCGAGACCGGCAAGACCATCACCGAGGCCGACGCAGAGGTCAGTGAGGCGATCGACTCCGCCCACTACTACGCCGACCAGGCTCGAGGGCTCGCGTCCGTCACCGGTGCGCGGTACGTGCCCCCGCGACTGACCGTCGTCGTGCCGCCGTGGAACTTCCCCGTCGCGATCGCCGCCGGTGGGGTGCTCGCCGCGCTCGCCGCCGGCAGCGGGGTCGTCCTGAAGCCCGCCCCGGAAGCGAAGCGCTGCGGTGCCGTCCTCGCCGACGTGCTCTGGGACGCCGGAGTCCCGCACTCGCTGCTGCAGCTCGTCGACCTCGAGGAGGACATCCTCGGCCGACAGCTGATCGCGCACCCTGCAGTCGACCGCATCATCCTCACCGGGGCCGCCGAGACCGCCAGGTCCTTCACGTGGTGGCGTGCCGGGCTGCCCCTCACCGCCGAGACCAGTGGGAAGAACGCCATCGTCGTGACGCCGTCGGCCGACCTCGACCTCGCCGTGCAGGACGTCGTCCGATCGGCGTTCGGGCATGCCGGCCAGAAGTGCTCCGCGGCGTCGCTCGTCATCCTCGTCGGGTCCGTCGCCGAGAGCGAGCGGTTCCGTCGGCAGCTCGTGGACGCCACCAGGACGCTCCGGGTCGCCTGGCCCGACGATCCCACGGCGCAGATGGGTCCGCTCATCGCCGAACCGAAGGGCAAGCTCCGCACGGGTCTGACCGAGCTCGGCCCGGGGGAGTCCTGGCTCGTGCAGCCGGTCCCGCTCGACGACTCCGGTCGGCTCTGGTCGCCCGGCATCCGCGACGGCGTCCGTCCCGGGAGCGACTTCCACCAGACCGAGTACTTCGGCCCGGTGCTCGGGATCATGCACGCCGAGACCCTCGACGACGCGATCGCGATCCAGAACGGCACCGACTTCGGCCTCACCGCGGGGATCCACTCCCTCGATGTCGACGAGGTGGCCGACTGGATGCACCGCGTCCAGGCGGGCAACCTGTACGTGAACCGCGGCATCACCGGGGCGATCGTCCGACGCCAACCCTTCGGCGGGTGGAAGCAGTCCTCAGTCGGTACGGGTACCAAGGCGGGTGGTCCGATGTACGTCGCGACCCTCGGCCGCTGGGAGCCGACACCGCGCAAGGTCCACAAGAGCATCCAGCTGCACGGCCTCCCGCCGCGGGTCACCGCCGTGATCGAGGCAGCACGCAGCGGGCTGACCTTCGAGGAGTTCGACCAGGTCCGGGCCGGTGCCATCAGCGACGTGCAGGCCCGCACGGAGCAGTACGGCGTCTCGCACGACCCATCGGCGCTCGTCGTGGAGCGGAACGTCTTGCGCTACCGCCCGCAGTCGATCATCGTCCGCCAGTCCGAGGATGCGTCGAGCGGGGACCTCGTCCGCGCGCTCGTCGCCGCCACCGCCGCGCGCGCACACATCCTCCTGAGCACGGCGCGGCCGTTGCCCGGTCCCCTCACCCAGCTGTTCGCGTCGAGCAGGTCCCCCCTCGACGTCGTCGACCACCTGGTCGAGTCGGACGAGGAGTTCCACCGTCGCGCGGCATCGGGCGACGTCTTCCGCGACAGCTGGTCGAGTCCGTCCGACGAACCGGAAGACGCCCTCGACGTCGTCCTGTCACAGGGGCGCGAGCGCCCGAAGCACACGGCCTTCGGCGGACCGGGCGCGCGCATCCGCCTGCTCGGCGGGGACGCCCTCGCGCTCGAGGAAGCGCTCGGCGCCAGCATCGACGTCGCGATCCACCACGCTCCCGTCGTCGAGTCGGGGCTGATCGAGATGCTGCCCTACCTCCGCGAGCAATCGGTGTCGATCACCACGCACCGCTTCGGCGACGTCGACCGCGAGTTCGCCGAGCTCCGCGTCTGAGCGTCAGCCGCCGCCCGCGAGGTCGATCAGCGCGACGAGGCCGGCGGGATCCGGTGCGTACCCGGAGTCGCGCTCCGACCGCCGTGCGCCGTAGAGCTCGTAGGCGCGGAGCGCCGACTCCGGCTCCAGCCGATCCGACATGAGCGCCGCCACCTCGGCCGCCCGCGCGTCGAAGGGAGTGGCGACCCGGTGGTGGACGGTCCCCGCTGCCAGGTCGGCGGCGCGCATCGACTCGACCAGTGCCTCCCGTCCGATCCCCAGGACCAGGTGCAGGCCGATGAGCAGGTTGCCGCGACCGAGCCGCGTCGCGGCGAGGGCCGCGTCGAACCGCACGGCGTTGTCGACGGGAGGCTCCGGCAGGACGAGCGTCGACCCGATGGCCGTCAGGTCGACCCGACGGCCATCCCGGGTGACCAGGCGGAGCACCTGCCCGTCGTCCGTGACGGACTCCTGCCAGGCCCACAGCCGGGTGTCGAGCAGCAGCTCGACGTCGATGTGCTCGGACGTCGAGACCTCGACGTCGAGGTCGCTCCACTCGTCCAGGTCCCCGTCGACGAGCGAACCGTACGCCCGCACGCTGCCGTCTCGCAGCGCAGCGCGCAGCCGCTCGAACAGTTCCGCCTGCCACGTCGCCATCGCTCCAGCATGCCGGACTACGGTGTCGGGATGGCACCGACAGCACGCACGCTCGCCGCCGAGGGGCTGGTCAACGCCCGTGACCTCGGGGGCCTGCCGACGCGGGACGGCGGGACCACGCCGGCCGGTCGGTTCTTCCGGTCCGAGTCGGTCGACCGGGTCACGGTGGACGGGTGGGCGTCGGTCCGCGACGCCGGCATCCGGACCGTCGTCGACCTCCGGGCGCCGTCCGAGCGCGAGAAGGACACGGGAGTCCGCCCGGATTGGCTGACGACGGTCGTCATCGACCACGACGACCTCGACGACCAGGAGTTCTGGGCAGACTTCTGGGACAACGGGTTGGTCGGCACGCCGCTGTACTACGGCCCGCACCTCGACCGGAAGCCCGATCGGACCGTCGAGGTGCTCCGTGCGATGGTCCGCGCCGAACCCGGGGGTGTGCTGTTCCACTGCGCCGGCGGTCGGGACCGGACCGGGATCGTGTCCCTCGCGCTGCTGTCGATCGCCGGGGTCGCGGCTGACGCCATCGTGGACGACTACCTCGTCACGGTGGAGACCGCACCCGCGTTGTTCGCCTCGATCGGTGTGCCGGTGCACGAGGACCAGATCGAGGCGCTCTGCGCCGAGCACGGCACCACGGTCGCGGACGCGTTCCGCGCCGTCGTCGACGGCTTCGACGTGGACGCGTTCGTCGCCCGGTCCGGTCTGGACGCATCCGAACTGGAGGCCCTGCGCACGTTCCGCGCGCGCGTCGCGTGAGCCGTGCCTCCCGTCCAGGGCGGCGGTCGCCCCTATCGTGGAGCGATGCGGCACCTGATCCGACTCGACGACTGGACGGCCGCCGACGCGGCGGCCGTGTTCGCCCTCGCTGACGCCTACCGCGGCGGCGCGGGGCCGGTGACGGACGGTGCTGCGGTGATGTTCTTCCCGCCGTCGAGCCTGCGCACGCGGGTCTCGTTCGAGCGGGGTGCGCAGCTGATGGGCCTGCAGCCGATCGTCTTCCCGCCGGAGACGCTCGACAAGCCCGAGGCGCTCGGCGACGTCGCGGGGTACCTGGCGCAGTGGGCCGACGTCGTCGTCGCCCGGCACCCGTCGATCGCGGTGCTCGAAGAGCTGGCAGGTGCGGACGCGCTTCCCGTGGTGAACGCGATGACCGACGAGAACCACCCGTGCGAGGTGCTCTCCGACGTGTACGCGCTGTCACGGCAGAGCGACGTCCGCGCGCTGCGCCTCCTGTTCGTCGGCGCGGACGGCAACATCGCGCGGGCGTGGCAGGAGGCCGCCGCGCTCTTCGACCTCGACCTCGTCCAGTGCTGCCCGGACGACCTCGCGACGCCGGGAGCGGTGTGGACGGACGACGTCGCGACCGCGATCCGTTCCGCCGACGTCGTGCTGACCGACGGGCCGGGTCGACACGCTGCGGCGCTGGAGCGCTTCCGGATCACCACGGAGCTGCTGGCGACCGCACCGTCCGGCGTGCGGCTCGCCCCGTGTCCACCCTTCGTCCGCGGGAGGGAAGCGACCGCCGAGGCGCTCGCGGGGGAGGCCTTCGTCGGGTACGGATTCAAGCGGTCCCTGTTGCCCGTGCAGCAGGCCGTGCTGGCGTCCTGCCTCGGGCTCGGGTAGCGGTCAGTCCTCTTCGTCGCCGCGATCTTCATCCACGACGCCGGTCTCGTCCATCCGGTCGCGGAGGTGGTCGGCCATCGCGGCCGCGCCCTCGTGCCCGTGGTCCTGGTCGACCTGCTCGATGAGGCCCGAGAGCTTCTCGTGGTTCGTGGCCTCGGTGGCGCCGTCCATGACGGGCTCGGTCTGTTCGTTGTCGCTCATGTGCGGGACGCTACGCGCGGGCCCCGTGAGCCACGCGAAACGGACACCCGAACTGGGGGACCGAACTGTCTGTCCCCCTTTGTGCGGACCCGTTAGTGTCGTCACCAGCGAACCGCACCCGATCGGCGGTACCCCCGACCGCCGAAGGTTCGCCGAGAGCAACGATGCTCCGGCCCTTGAGCGTCCCCTGTGCTCGGGCCGGAGCATCCTTGCTCGTGTCAGCGCCTGCGGCCTGCCCCGACCAGGGCCACCTCGGCCGCCGCGAGTGCGCTGGCGATGGCGAGCTGGCTGGTCGCGACCCGCCGCCATGGGCCGCCGACGAACAGCAGGGGCAACATGGTCACCGCGTGGACGGCGTCGACGGCTGCTCCCAGTGTGTGGGCGTTCCCGGATCCGGAGCGCAGCAGCAGCGTCGCCTGCGCGACCTGTCGCGCGCCGAGGACCCGGTTGAAGACGGCGGTCCGCGGCTGCCGCCCCGCGCCGAGCAGGTGCACGACCCCGAGCGTGGCCCTGACGCCCTCGACGACCGATGCGCCCCGAGCGCGGGATACCCTGACCCGACTCACCGACGTCGCCCCGCTGCGACCGCCGCGGCCCCGGCGACGCCGAGCGCAGCACTCAGCAGCCCGGTGCCGAGCCGGCGGTGCTCGACCCACCACGTCTGCGGTGACCATGCGTGCGCGACGTCGTCGAACACGCCGTGCGCGCCGTGGTCACCCGGTACGGGCTCGTAGAGGTTCGCGGGCAGGCTCTGTCCGTCCTTCGCCTCGGTCTGCTGCCCCGACACCAGTGTCTTCGCGGCGTACCAGTCGGCGAACCAGGCACTGACGCGGTTCCCGATGATCGTGTACACCGTCGACTCGCCGACCCACGTGCGCCGACGGGGGTGCTCGGCGGTGACGGCGATCGCGCGCGCGCCGACCTCTGGCTGGTAGATCGGCGCGACCGGCTGGGGGTGGTGCGGCAGCTGCGACTTGACCCAGTTGAACTGGATGGTGTTGAGCGCCGGCATGTCGACGCGGGACACCTTCACGGCGCTGCCCTGTTCGATGAGCTCCGACACCACGGACTCGGTGAAGCCGACGATCGCGTGCTTCGCGCCGCAGTACGCGGCCTGCAGCGGGATGCCCCGGAAGCCGAGCGCCGACCCGACCTGGATCACGTGGCCGCGATTCCGCGGCACCATGCGGTCGAGGGCGGCGCGTGTCCCGTTCACGAAGCCGAGGTACGTGACCCGGAGTGCGCGCTCGAAGTCGTCCGGATCCGTGTCGAGGAAGCGGCCGAACACCCCGACCATGACCCCGTTGACCCACAGGTCGATGGGGCCGAGTTCCGCCTCGACCCGATCCGCGGCGGCCTGCACGGCGTCCCGGTCCGCGACGTCGACCTGCACGGCCAGTCCGCGTCGCCCGGTGGCTCGGACCTCTGCTGCCGCGGCTTCCGTGCCGTCCAGTCCGCGGGCGAGCACCGCGACGTCCCACCCGCGGGCGGCAAGCTCCCGAACCGTTGCTCGTCCGAGGCCCGCCGAACCACCCGTCACCACTGCTACTCGTGTCATGTGCCCCTTGTACCGGGGCGAGTCCGCGTCGGGCTCAGGTGCTGTCCCCCGGACGCGCTCGTCGATGAGAGTGTTCTCCTGGATCGTCAGAGACCCTTGCGGCGGTCGGTCTCCCACAGGTCGAGTTCGATCGAGTCGCTCTCCGGCAACAGCCCGGCGAGGATCTCGACCAGGCGCTGCGCATGGGAGGCGTGTTCGCGTGCCTCGCGCTCGGTCGGCCAGCCCGACTCCCACGAGTACCGGTCGTTGAAGTTCGCGGCCCATGCACGGACTGCCGCCTCGACTCGCGGCGGCAGGTCGGGCTGCCCTGGGCCGCACTTCCCGACGTCGGCCCAGAACGGCCAGAGGACGCCGTACTCGTTCATCAGCCGGTAGTGCATCAGTTCATCAAACGGCATGGCACGGTCGTCGGCTAGCGTCACTCGTGTGAGTCGCGATGTCGAGACCCAGCCGAGGACGTACCAGCACGGGCCGGACTCGGTCCCGCACGACGGGATCCCACGCGGTCGCATCGAGCGGTTCACGTGGGACGCCAGCAGCCTCTACCCGGGCACGACCCGCACGGTCCACGTGTTCGTCCCCGCGCAGTACGACCCTGCGGAGCCGGCAGCGCTCATGGTGTTCCAGGACGGAGGGCTCTACCTCGACCCAGGACTCGACATGCGCGCGGGGACGGTCTTCGACAACCTCATCGCCGAGGGGGCGATGCCTGTCACGATCGGGGTGTTCGTCGATCCGGGGCAGCCCGGGAACCGCAACGCCGAGTACGACCCCGCCGACAGCCCGTACGGCGAGTTCCTGCTGCACGAGATCTTGCCGGCCGTGCGCGAGCGGTTCGGACTGGCGATCACGGACGACCCAGACCAGCGCGCGATCTGCGGCGGCAGCAGCGGCGGCAACTGCGCGTTCACGGTCGCGTGGGAACACCCTGACGCCTTCCGTCGGGTGTTGGCCTTCGTCGCGAGCTTCGCGCAGATCCCCGGTGGCAACCCGTACCCGTCACTGATCCGCTCGACGCCCGCGAAGCCGCTGCGGGTCTTCCTGCAGGCGAACCGGTTCGACCTCAACCACGACGAGCCCGAGCTGAACTGGTACAGCAACAACCTCCTCGTCGACGCTGCTCTCGCGGAGCGCGGGTACGACCACCGCCTGGTGCTCGGCGACGGCGGTCACAGCCCGAACCACGGGGGCGTGATCCTCCCGGACGCCATGCGCTGGTTGTGGCGCCCGTGATGGGCCGGGTGCTCGTCACCGGGCACCGCGGCATGGTCGGCCGGACCGTGGTTCCGGCGCTTGAGGAAGCCGATTTCGAGGTTGTCGGCCTGGACCTGGCGGACGGCGACGACCTCACCGACCCGAGCGTCGTCCGCGCACGGATGGCGGGCTGCCGGTTCGTTGTCCACCTCGCCGCGCTCGACGAGGCTCCCGACGAAAGTGGTGCGATCGACCCGCGGTCGACCGGGGATGTCGCGTCGATCATCCGCACCAACGTCGTGGGGACGGCGGGTCTTCTGGCCGAGGCCGGGGTAGCTGGGGTTGAGCGGATCGCCTTCCTCAGTAGTGTCGACGTGCTCGGTTGCTTCATGGGGCAGGGGCAACCCGCCTACCTGCCGATCGACGATGCGCAACCCGTGGCACCGCGCGGCTCGTACGCATGGTCGAAGCTCGCCTGCGAAGAGCTGCTGGCGTCGTACTCGGCAGCGACCGGTGGAGCGACGGTGTGCCTGCGCGCGCCCGGGGTCTTCGACGAGACCACGTACGAGTTCATCCGATCTGCCCGGAGTCGGAACCCGTCGTCAGAATGGTTGCCGTTCTGGGAGTACGGCGCGTTCCTCGATGTGCGCGACCTCGCAAGCGCGGCCGTCGCCGTGCTCACCGTCCCGGACCTCGTCGGGCATCATCGCGTGCTCGTGAACGCGGACGACATCAGCTCATCGAGCGAGGAAGGCGTGGGGATGGCCGGACGACTGCTGCCGGACGTACCGTTCCGCCGGTCCGACCGGTTCATCGGTGACCGCTGGGCAGCGCTCGTCGACAACGTGGGGGCGCGGAAGCTGCTCGACTGGACACCGCGGTACCGCTGGCGCCCGTGACCCCGTCGTCGCACGTGCAACTGGCGACAGGGTCACTGTCTCACGACGGCGACCCTGTCGTTGCGAGTCGACTCCTCACCCACGACGCCAGCAGCTACCGTGCGCTCAGCCCGCGCGGTAGTGCAGCTCGACCGCGCCGCCGACCAACGGCGTCGTGCCGACGAGCTCGAACACCGCGGTCGGCGCCGCGACGGGAAGCAGCGGGGAACCCGCCCCGAGCACGATCGGCATCACCGTGACTCGCAGCTCGTCGAGAAGCCCCGCCTGCTGGTACTGCGCCGCGAGGAGTCCGCCCCCGACGACCCAGACGTCGCGCTCTCCGGCTGCCCGAGTGATCGTGTCCTGGTGATCGGCGACGTCCCCGGACACGAACCGCACGTCGGCTCCGTCCGACGTGGTCAGCGAGCGGGACGTGAACACCCACGTCGGCAGGTCTGCGTAGGGCCACGACCCTTCGTGCGCGATCAGCCACTCGTACGTCGTCGAGCCCATCACGATCGCACCGACACCCGCGAAGAATCGGTCGTACTGCTCCTGGAACGGCTCGAACCCGAACTGCAGCAGCCAGTCGAGGTCGTCCCCGGGAGCCGCGACGAAGCCGTCGAGCGACGAGGCGACGTAGTAGGTCGTGGTCATGCGCAGAAGCTAGCGTCCGCCGCCGACACGGAGTGCTTCTGCGCGCACGGCGTCCGGGCTGCTCGCGAGCCGGGTCAACGGGGAGTCGGACATCGCAGGATCTGGCAAGGGAGTCAGCCACCACCGTTGTACATCGACAGCTCGGAGTGCAGGGCTTCCGCGATCGGGGAGCTCCCGGAAGAGGATTTCGTTGATGTCCGCGACCACCGGGTCGACATCGGACGTGCCGAACTGGAACGCCGGGTAGTACGTCTGTGGTCCGATCCGAAGCGCGATGAGGGCGTTGTTCGACGTGAGGTACCTGAGCCAGCTCTTCTTGTCCGAGGGCTTGGCGCGCGCGGTGAGGAGCGCGCGAGCCTGTGGTGTGTTCACCACATCGACTTCGTCGATGGCATCAGCGATCCGGATGAGTTCATCATCCGCATCGTAGGAGCGCGACCAGATGTGCTCCGATGCCCACTCGTCATGGGCGCCGAAGACAGTCGGTAGTAGCCGTGCCGGCGGAGGAGCGCCTCAGCGGCATCGATCGTGCCGATGTCGAGCCCACGGCCCGCCAACAGTCGTGCCTGCTCCGGGACGGATGTGAACGGCTTGCGGTAGCGGCTGACTGCGGACGTCACAGAAGAAAACTAGCCGCCTCCCCTCCGGGGAGAACGGCTAGTCGTGGTGTGTGGATTATATCGACCAAGGCTGACATCACAACACCGGAGGAGGCTTCGGGGTATCAGCGACCGACACCGAACCGCGTCGTCACCCCCGGCGAGTACAGCACCGAGTCCGGCGGCAGCTCCGCGAGCGAGAATGGCAGCCCTGCGGCCCCCAGCAGGTCGTCCCGCACCATCCGCACCGACGCCCGGCGCAGCGGCCATGGCTCGTGCTCGTTCGGCCAGAACCGGGTGACCCCTGCTCGACGGACGTGCATGCCCCACCGTGCCGTCAGGAACGTGTCGAGCGCCGAGGGCTCGTCGATCGCATCGCCGATCGACACGTCGACCACCGACCGCAGCTGCGTCCCGTGTCGACGCATCGCGTACCCGACCCGACCAGAGCCGACCCGGCACTCGGCACGCGCCCAGTGGTACGGCAACCCGGTGAGCGTCCGAGCACCGATGGTCGGAGCGAGGCGCCCGGCATCGAGCGACAGGAACACGACCCCGTGCTGTCCGTGCTCGTCGACCGTGTACACGCGGACGTTCACCTCGACGAAGGTCCCGAGTCCGTCCGGCACGGCGATCGGCGGGAACCGGGTGTCCTCGAACCGGAACCCGATGAGCCCCACCCACGTGGTCGTCCCGTCGTCGGTACCGTCCGCGGCCATCGTGTCGGGTCGGGTCCCCGCCGGCAGGAGCGGTGCCACCGCCGAGATGTCCACCCGCCAGTGCACGAAGACGACGTCGCGCCAGGCCTGTTCGATCCACGGTCGCCCCGGCAGAGCAGGGGCAACCGCCTGGAGGCCGGGCTCGAACCCGGCAGAGCGGCCGGCGGTCACGAGACGCTCGCGTCGTCGATGTGGGTCGCCACCGGCGCGTCGTCCCACCCCTGCTGCGGGGTGTCGCAGGTCCCACGGAAGACGTACTGCGACGGCCGCTTGCGCTCGCTCGAGGTCCAGTCGATCGCGGGCCGCCGACGCTCCGGCGGCAGGTACCCGATCCGGTACACGGCCATCAGCTCGAGCTCCGGCGGCACCCGCAGCAGCCCCTCGATCTCCTCCCACGCGCCGGGGGTCTCCATCGGGAAGGACACGAACTGGATGCCGAGGCCGAGCTCGGTCGTCGACAGCCAGATGTTCTCCATCGCGGCGCCCATGCTGAACACCGAGTAGAAGCCGGAGAGCTCCTCCTTCCGGTACTCGTGCCGGTCGAGCATCACCCCGAGCAGCAGCGGCGACCCGGCGACGAGCTTCCGGTTCTCTTCACCGAGCGTCTGCGGCACCCGGAGCGTGTTCATGAGGAGCTGCCCACGCTTCGTGAACACCTGCTTCGTGAAGGGCTTGAGTGGCCCGGGGAGCTTGTCGAACAGCATCCCGTCGCGCCGTTCGTCCATCTCGGCCTGGCTGAAGCGGAAGTACGGCTTGTAGCGCTGGAAGAACGTCCCCTCGGCCATCGTGCGGGTCATCGAGCGCCCGCTGATCTCCGCGATGCGTTCGATGGTCGGCCGTTCCTCGACGAGCACGAACCGCCACGGCTGGCTGTTCAGCTGCGACGGGGCTCGCCCGGCGAGCTCGACGAGGAGCCGCTGGTGCTCCTCGGAAACCGGGTCGGGCAGGAACGCCCCGTTCGTCGTGCGCCGGCGCCGGATGGCCTCGAAGAGCTCCACTGCTGTCCTCCCAGCGGTCATCGCCGGAACAGCATCGCCCCGAGGTAGGACGGCGCGGCGGCGACCGCGACTCTCCAGTGTGCTCCGGTGCGGGGGTTGGTGCGCGGCGCCATCGCGAGCGGCACCAGTGCCGGCAACAGGAACAGCGCCGACCGGGAGCGCGTCCAGAACGGCGTGGTCGCCGCGACACCCGTGAGGGTCGCGGTCACGACGAACAGACCGTGGTGCACGACCCGCAGCTTCTTCGTCCGGATCAGGCGCACCGCCACGGCGGTGCCCCAGAGGCAGTTGGCGACGTAGGCGGCGGTCGCAGCGGTGACCATCCGGCGGGCGGCCACTAATCCGACGGGAGGCTGGGGGAGCCTCCCGGCCGTCGTCCTGCGTCCCATGGACGCGAACCTACGCGGATTCGCGCGAGACGACCTGTGATCGCGCTGCGGCCCTGTGGCGGCGCAGTGTCGACCTGCGGTTCAGGCGGATTCGCGCGAGACGACCTGTGATCGCGCTGCGGCCCTGTGGCGGCGCAGTGTCGACCTGCGATTCAGGCGGATTCGCGCGAGACGAGCCGGGACAGCACGATCGCGCTGCGGGTGTGGTCCACCTGCGGGGCGAGCCGGACCCGATCGAGCGCTTCCTCGAGCGCGGGGAGGTCCTTCGAGCGCATGTGCACCACTGCGTCGGCGCTGCCCGTGACCGTGCCGGCGTCGACGACCTCTGGCACGGAGTCGAGCAGCGAGCGCAGCTCGTCGGGGGAGACCGTGCCGCGGCAGTAGAGCTCGACCCACGCCTCGGTGCCACGGTCCTCGACCGCGGGGTCGACCTTGATCGTGAACCCACGGATGACGCCGTCGGCGACGAGCCGGTCGACGCGACGCTTCACGGCCGATGCGGAGAGCCCGACGATCGATCCGATGTCGCCGTAGCCGGCGCGTGCGTTGTCCCGGAGTTGATCCAGGATGCGGTGGTCGAGCGAATCCATCGATGACCATCGTACGCGGAGTTCTTGCGAGAACGCCGGGCTGAACGCACGAAACGTGCGCGCCGACCTGCTGCCTTCTCCGCCGCGGCTTCCCTAGACTGGGCCTCGGCGTCGACCTGGTCCGCCCGCGGAACACACGGTGAGTGAGCCTGCATCTCACCGAGATCTCTCGAGGTGGTTCCTGGCAGGCTCGGGCCCGAAGTCCCAGGAGGACTCCAGTGTCGACTCAAGCACCCGCCACCACCACGGCACCGTTCCGGACCGCCACGAAGCGCACGATCCTGATGTGCAAGCCGGACTTCTACACGGTGAGCTACCGGATCAACCCGTGGATGCACCCCGAGGACCCGACCGACACCTCGAAGGCCGTCGCGCAGTGGCAGGACCTGTACGACGTGTACCAGGGCCTCGGCTTCGAGATCCACCTCATCGACCCGATCGACGGCCTGCCCGACATGGTCTACGCGGCGAACGGCGGCTTCGTCCTCGACGGTGTCGCGTACGGCGCCAAGTTCCAGTACCCGGAGCGCCAGCCCGAGGGCCCCGCGTACATGGACTGGTTCCGGCAGGCGGGCCTCCGGGTCGCCGAGCCCGTCGAGACGAACGAGGGCGAGGGCGACTTCCTGCTCGTCGGCGACGTCATCCTCGCCGGCACCGGGTTCCGGTCGGACAGCACCTCGCACGACGAGATCGCGAAGGTCTACGGCCGCGACGTCATCACCCTCAAGCTCATCAACCCGAGCTTCTACCACCTCGACACCGCCATCGCCGTGCTCGACCCGGAGCCCGACGCCGAGGGCAAGTCGAACATCGCGTACCTCGAGAGCGCGTTCGACGAGCCGTCGCTGGCGATCCTCCGCGAGCGCTTCCCGGACGCGATCATCGCGACCGAGGAGGACGCCGCGATCCTCGGCCTGAACTCGTACTCCGACGGGTACAACGTCGTGATCGCCTCGCGTGCGACGACCTTCGCGTCGCAGCTGCGCGAGAAGGGCTACAACCCCATCGGCGTCGACCTGTCCGAGCTGCTGCTCGGCGGCGGCGGCGTGAAGTGCTGCACGCTCGACCTGCACCCCGTCGGCACCGGCACGTCCGTGGCCCGGTCCGTCTGATGACCGGGTCCAGCACCGCGCTCGGCACGAAGACGGCCGCGGCGCTCGCCGTCGAGGACCGCGCCCTCGCGCACAACTACAGCCCGCTGCCCGTCGTCATCGCGTCGGGCGACGGCGCGTGGGTGACGGACGTCGACGGCAAGCGGTACCTGGACGGTCTCGCGGCGTACTCCGCCGTGAACTTCGGGCACGGCAACGCCAGGCTGCTCGATGCCGCACGCGCGCAGCTCGACCGCGTCACGCTGACCAGCCGCGCGTTCGTGAACGACCAGCTCGGGCCCTTCGCCGCGGGGCTCGCCGAGCTGACGGGCACCGACATGGTGCTCCCGATGAACACCGGGGCCGAGGCCGTCGAGTCCGCGATCAAGGTGTCGCGGGCCTGGGGCTACCGGGTGAAGGGCGTGCCACAGGGTAAAGCCACGATCATCGTCGCGTCGGGGAACTTCCACGGCCGGACGACGACGATCATCTCGTTCTCGGACGACCCGGTCGCGCACGACGACTTCGGGCCGTACACGCCGGGGTTCCGGACGGTGCCCTACGGCGACGCGTCGGCGCTGCGGGACGCGATGGACGACACCGTCGTCGCCGTGCTCGTCGAGCCGATCCAGGGCGAGGGCGGCGTGGTGATCCCACCAGCGGACTACCTGCCGTCGGTCCGGGCGATCTGCGACGAGTTCGGCGCGCTGTTCGTCGCCGACGAGATCCAGTCGGGGCTCGGTCGGACCGGGCACACCCTCGCGGTGTCGCGCGTCGACGTTCGTCCCGACCTCATCACGCTCGGCAAGGCACTCGGTGGCGGGATCGTCCCCGTGTCCGCGGTGGTCGGCTCCCGCGACGTGCTCGGCGTCCTGCGCCCGGGTGAGCACGGCTCCACGTTCGGCGGGAACCCCCTGGCCGCGGCGGTCGGCTCCGAGGTCGTCGCGATGCTCGGTGAGGGCACCTTCCAGCAGCGGGCGCTCGCCGGCGAGCCGGTCCTCCGTGGGCTGCTCGACGACCTGGTCGGCAAGGGCGTCGTGACGCACCGCGTCGCCGGGCTCTGGGCGGGCATCGACATCGACCCGGCACTCGGCACCGGCAAGGAGATCGCGACGGCGATGGCCGCGCGTGGTGTCCTCGTCAAGGACACCCACGGGTCGACGATCCGCTTCGCGCCGCCGCTCGTCGTGACCGACGACGAGATCGCCACGGCGATCGGGGCCCTGGAGTCGGTCCTGCGCGACCGCAGCTGACCTGCCGGACCCGCACCGAGCCTCCCGGCCGGTGCGGGCCCGCGGTCAGACCGCCCAGCGCTCCGCGAGCTCGTCCATCAGCGCGTCGAGTCGCTCGTCGACGACCTGGGCTTCCGGGTGTGCCTCGAACCAGGCGATGACCTCGCGCGCGCCCTGCCGGTACGTCGTGCGTGGGCGGTACCAGGGCACGAGCCCGCGGATCTTGCTGTTGTCGAACACCGAGCTGTTGGCCTTGTCGCCGAGCAGTGCTGCGCCCCACTCGGCGTCAGCCGCGGCGATCGCGTCGGCCGGCACGTGCACGATCTTCAGGTCGTCGACCCCGGCCGCGTCGGCGATCGTCCGCGCGATGGCGTTCCACGTCGGTGCCTCGTCGCTCGTGATCGTGAACGCCTCGCCGATCGCCTCGTCGCGGTCGAGCAGGCCGGTGAACCCGACGGCGAAGTCGCGGCTGTGCGTCAGGGTCCAGAGTGAGCTGCCGTCGCCCGTGATGATGATCGGCTTGCCGGCGCGCATCCGGGCGACAGCGGTCCACCCGCCGGTGAGGGGGAGCTTCGTCTCGTCGTAGGTGTGCGACGGGCGGACGATCGTCACCGGGAAGTCCTGCTCGCGGTACGCCTGCACGAGCAGTTCCTCGCAGGCGATCTTGTCGCGGGAGTACTGCCAGTAGGGGTTCTTCAGCGGGGTCGACTCGGTGATCGGCAGGTGCGTCGCGGGGGTCTGGTACGCCGAGGCCGAGCTGATGAAGACGTACTGGTTCGTCCGGCCGGCGAAGAAGTCGATGTCGGCCTGCACCTGGTCCGGTGTGAAGGCGATCCAGTTGACGACGGCGTCGAAGTGTCGATCGCCGAGGGCGTCCGCCAGCGCCGCTCGATCGGAGACGTCGGCCCGGAGCCGGGTGACGGCGTCGGGCAGTTGCCGCGCGTCGGTGGTGCCGCGGTTCAGCACCGTGACGTCGATGCCCTGCGACACCGCCTCGTGCACGCAGGCCGCGCTGATGACGCCGCTTCCGCCGATGAACAGGACACTCGCTCCGTTGCTGGTCATGGGTCCACGAAACCACGTCGTGCGGACGGGGTCGCGCAGTTTCGGCCGCGGAGCGCCTCATCGTCGTTGCGGAGGTGTGGCCGGGACGAAACTGCGTTGCTACCATCGACGTGAAGACCCCGGAACGATCACTGGCTCAGGCCACATCGCCGGGGTTTCGTCTTGTCACTCGTCGCTTGGCGGCGCATCCATGAGCGCACGAGACCTGGGGACTAGCGTCACGACCGAGCCGCACCGACGCGGCCACGACAGGAGTGACACGCACATGGAGTACCGCTACCTCGGCAACTCGGGCCTCAAGGTCTCCGAGATCACCTACGGCAACTGGCTGACCCACGCGTCCCAGGTCGAGAACGACGCCGCGATCGCCTGCGTCCGGGCAGCGCTCGACGTCGGCATCTCGACATTCGACACCGCCGACGTGTACGCCAACACCGGTGCCGAGACCGTCCTCGGCGAAGCACTCAAGGGCGAGCGCCGGCAGTCGCTCGAGATCGCCACGAAGGTCTTCGGGCCGACCGGACCCAAGCAGCACAACGACACGGGGTTGTCGCGGAAGCACATCCTCGAGTCGATCGACGGCTCGCTCGGTCGCCTGCAGACGGACTACGTCGACTTGTACCAGGCGCACCGCTTCGACTACGAGACCCCGCTCGAGGAGACGATGCAGGCGTTCGCCGACGTCGTCCGGCAGGGCAAGGTGCTCTACGTCGGTGTCTCCGAGTGGACCGCCGAGCAGCTGCGCGCGGGTGCGGCGCTGGCGAAGGAGCTCGGCTTCCAGCTCATCTCGAACCAGCCGCAGTACTCGGCGCTCTGGCGGGTCATCGAGGGCGAGGTCGTCCCGACCTCGAAGGAACTCGGCATCTCGCAGATCGTCTGGTCGCCGATCGCGCAGGGCGTGCTCACGGGCAAGTACAAGCCGGGCCAGCCGCTGCCCGAGGGCTCGCGTGCCACCGACGACAAGGGCGGCGCGGACATGATCAAGCGGTTCATGCGCGACGAGGTGCTGTCGTCGGTGCAGGAGCTCGAGCCCATCGCGAAGGAGCTCGACCTGTCCATGGCGCAGCTCGCGGTCGCGTGGGTGCTGCAGAACGAGAACGTCGCGTCGGCGATCATCGGCGCATCGCGTCCGGAGCAGGTGCAGGACAACGCCGGCGCCGCGGGGGTCACGATCCCGGCCGGGCTGCTCTCGCGGATCGACGATGTCCTGGGCGGCGTCGTCGAGCGGGACCCGGCGAAGACGAACGACAGCTCGCCGAAGACCCGAGAGGCCTGAATGACCCGAGAGGCCTGAGGGGCCCGAGAGGCCTGAACGGCGAAAGGCCCCTCACTCGCGTGAGGGGCCTTTCACCGTGGCTGGACACGGCATCGATCCGTGGACCTTTCGATTTTCAGTCGAACGCTCTACCAACTGAGCTATCCAGCCGTGGCGACCCTGACGGGACTTGAACCCGCGACCTCCGCCGTGACAGGGCGGCACGCTAACCAGCTGCGCTACAGGGCCATGTTGTGTTGTGTCTTGCTGTCGTTCTGGTGTTGCTCTGCACTACGTTACTTGCTCACTCCGGAGAGTGACCCCAACGGGATTCGAACCCGTGCTGCCGCCGTGAAAGGGCGGTGTCCTAGGCCACTAAACGATAGGGCCGCAAGCAGTGCATCGCGCTACCGATGGACAAGCATACGGATGCCCCGCCCCGATGACAAATCGGGGCCCCGGACGTGCGTCCTTCCGGCGTGTCGCGGGTCTCCGTACACATGCCGCAGCTTCACTCACCGTGGAGCAAACTGCTCCGATCGTGGGAGAGACTCCTGGCGATCCTGTGCCGTCGATGGCTGAGTGCGGCCATCGTCGTCGGCCCGTGCCCCTCATCCGAGGGGCTGGAGCGGGCCGGCACCTGTTGTTACTGTTGCGTTTGTTAACAGTGTTACGTGCGTGAGCCTTGCCGCGCTGTTACGAAATCGAGATACATGTCGACCTCACCTTCGCAGTCCCTCAGCTACCGTCGCCGCCTCATCGCGGCAGCGGTCGCCGTCGTGCTCACCGCCGGGACCATCGCCGCGATCGCCCCGGTCGAGCAGGCCACGGCGGCGAGCTACCCGAGCTGGAACGACGTGCAGGCGGCCAAGGCGTCGCAGGCCGCACAGCAGGAGAAGGTCACCGAGATCAAGGGCCTGATCTCGAACCTCAAGGCCGACGCCGCGGCGAAGCAGAAGTCGGCGGACGCTGCCGGGACGGCGTACCAGACGGCGCAGACGAAGTACGACGAGGCCACGCTCCAGCAGCAGAAGCTGCAGACCCAGGCAGACGAGGCCGAGAAGACCGCGGCCCAGTCGGAGCAGCAGGCGGGTCAGCTCGCGGCACAGCTCGGCCGGGCCAGCGCGAACGACGTCACGACGGACCTCCTGACGCACCCGACCGACTCGAAGGACTACCTCTACGAGCTCGGCGCCATGTCGAAGCTCAGCGAGCAGGCCGACGGCATCTACTCCCAGGCAACGCAAGACCGGGGGACCGCACAGGCCCTCGCGGACAAGTCGGACGTCGCGAAGAAGGCGCTCGGTGACCTCGCAGACGCCGCGCAGCAGAAGATGCAGGCCGCACAGTCCGCAGCGGATGCGGCCGAGAAGGCCGTCGACGCGCAGAACAGCAACCAGGCACGGCTCGAGGCGCAGCTCACCCTGCTGACGTCGAACGCGTCCGACGTCGAGGCGAAGTACAACAAGGGCGTCGCCGCCGAGAAGGCCCGTCAGGCGGCACTGGCGAAGGCTCGCGCGGAGGCCGCGGCGAAGGCGGCTGCCCAGGCGCCTGCGGCGAGCGGTGGGACCGGCGGCGGCGCAGCGAACGCGTCCGGCTGGGTCCGCCCGAGCGCCGGGTACCAGACGAGCCCGTACGGCTACCGCATCGACCCGTACACCGGAGCGCACGCGCTGCACGCCGGCGTCGACCTGGCCCCCGCCTGCTACTCCCCGATCTACGCGGCCCACGACGGCACCGTGACCTTCGCGGGCAACGGCGGCGGCTACGGCAACGAGGTCGTGCTCGACAACGGCGGCGGCATCTCCACCGCCTACGGGCACATCGTCAACGGCGGGATCATGGTCGCGAGCGGCCAGCACGTCTCCGCCGGGCAGCAGATCGCCCAGGTCGGTTCGACCGGCTGGTCGACCGGGTGCCACCTCCACTTCGAGACCCGGGTGAACGGCGCCGCCGTCGACCCGGTCCCCTTCATGGCAGCGCGGGGGATCTCGGTATGACCGTGTGCGCGCCCGAGAGGCCCTGACACCACATGAAGAAGCCTGCACGTTCCCTCGCCTGCGGGATCGCGACCGTCTCGTTGCTCGGCATCGGGCTCTCGGTCACGATCGCCGGACCGGCCGAGGCAGCACCCAAGGCCCCGTCGTGGGCGGACGTGCAGGCGGCGAAGGCCGACCAGGCCGAGACGCAGCAGACCGTCGACGAGCTCGCCTCGCGCCTGTCCTCGCTGCAGGACTCGGCGGACCAGGCCGGGATCGTGGTGCAGCAGGCGGGCCAGACGTACGCGCTCGCGGCGTCGGAGCAGCAGGAGGCGCAGTCGACGCTCGACGACCTCAGCGCGCAGGCCAAGCGGGCGAAGACGAAGGCGGACGACTCCGCGTCGCAGGTCGCAGCACTCGTGGTCGAGCTCTCGCGTACCGGTGGCGGTGACCTGTCCACGAGCATGCTCGTCGACTCCTCGGACGCGAAGGACCTGCTCTACCAGGTCGGCACGATGTCGCACCTGTCCGAGCGCTCGGCGACGGTGCTGGCGCAGGCGAAGGCCGACCAGCGGACGGTCGACTCCCTCGCCGCGCAGAAGTCCCAGGCGACGAAGGCGCTCGCGAAGGCGACCGACGCCACGAAGTCCGCGCTCGACGCGGCCAACGACACGGCCGCGTCCGCGAACGCGAAGCTCGACGAGGCGCAGAGCCAGCAGAACGAGGTGCTCGAGCAGCTCGCGTTCCTCAAGGGCACGACCGTCGCGACCGAGAGCGCGTACTACACCGAGCAGCGCGCGAAGCAGGCCGAGGCGCAGCTGGCGTCACAGACCACGACCACCACCACCCCGTCGAAGAGCGCCGCGAAGCCGAGCTCGAACACCGGATCGAACACCGGCACGAACTCCGGCGCGACGAACCCCGGCACCTCGAACCCCGTGACGCCGAGCCGCCCGTCGAACCCCGCGCCGTCCCAGCCGAACAACCCCGCGCCGTCGAAGCCGAGCAACCCGGCACCGAGCAACCCGGCGCCCAGCAACCCCGCCCCGAGCAACCCCGCACCGTCACCGTCGAAGGCCGCCGGAGCGATCGCCTACGCCCGCGGACAGCTCGGCAAGCCGTACGTCCTCGGCGGCGCCGGCCCCAACACGTGGGACTGCTCCGGCCTGGTGATGATGGCCTACAACTCGCAGGGCATCACCACGGGCGGCCACAACGTGGTCTGGCAGTACAACCACTTCGCGTCGATCGGTCGCCTCGTGCCGCTCTCGCAGCGGCAGCCGGGCGACATCCTCTTCTACTCGTCGAACGGCACCGCGTCCGGTGGGTACCACGACTCGATCTACACCGGCGGCGGAATGATGGTCGAGGCCGCGCGCCCCGGTGTCGGCGTCGTCGAGCGCGCGATCTGGACCCCGAGCCAGCTGCTGCCCTACGTGGCACGCCCGTCCGGCTCCCTGTAGCAACGCAACGCACCCCCGTACGAACATCGCGCCCCGTCAGGACAGGGCGCGATGTTCGTACGGGGGTGCGATCCCGTGACCGGCAAGCTGCGCGAGCCGGGACGGACCGTCAGTGACCGGCGGGCACGTACGCGGCCTGGCCGGCCGTCACGATCGCCTCGGCCTCGGCGGCGTCGCCCCAGCCCTCGGCCTTGACCCACTTGTTCGGCTCGAGGTCCTTGTAGCGCTCGAAGAAGTGCGCGATCTCGGCCTTCGTCTGCTCGTCGACGTCCGAGATGTCCTGGATGTGCGCCCAGCGCGGGTCCTTGGCGGGGACCACGAGGACCTTCGCGTCGTTGCCGGCCTCGTCGCTCATCTTGAAGACGCCGACCGGGCGGACCTTCACGCCGACGCCGGGGAAGGTCGGGTACTCGAGCAGCAGCAGCGCGTCCACGGGGTCACCGTCGTCCGCGAGCGTCTTCTCGAAGAAGCCGTAGTCGGTCGGGTAGACGAACGACGTGAACAGCACGCGGTCGAGGTACACGCGACCGGTCTCGTGGTCCACCTCGTACTTGTTGCGGCTGCCCTTGGGGATCTCGACGACGACGTCGTACGCGGCCATGTGTGCACTCCTGGTTTGTCGATGGGTCTGTCGGAGGTTCCGAAAGCGCGGCTAACGTTACCGGGTGAACTCTCCGCGTCCCCGGCTGGATCCCGCAGTCGCCGACACCCGTCGCGCGGTCCGCGACCTCCTCGCGCAGGCGATCGACCAGGACCTCGTCCACGCCGGCGACCTGGTCCTCGTCGCGCTGAGCGGCGGACCCGACTCGCTCGCGCTCGCCGCGGCCACCGCGTTCGAGGCACCCAAGCAGGGACTCCTGGCCGGCGCGGTCGTCGTCGACCACGCGCTCCAGGCGGGCTCCGAGGCGGTGGCGAGCCGAGCCTCCAGGCAGGCATCCGAGCTGGGTCTGGACCCGGTGGAGGTCCGCAGGGTCGCGGTCGGCACCGCAGGTGGTCCGGAGGGCGCCGCACGGGAGGCCCGGCATGCGTCGATCGCGGACGTCGCGTCCGCCGTCGGGTCGCCGCTCGTGCTGCTGGGCCACACCCTGGACGACCAGGCCGAGACGGTGCTGCTCGGCCTGCTGCGCGGCAGCGGGCCGGACAGCCTGTCCGGCATGCGCCCGCTGGCGGTCCGCGACGCCGGGCCTGCCTACGGCCGGCCGCTGCTGACGGTGCGGCGGCACACCACCAGGCAGGCGTGCGCCGCTGCCGGGCTCGCGCCGTGGCACGACCCGCAGAACGACGACCCGGCGTTCACCAGGGTGCGCGTCCGGAACGCCCTGATGCCGGTGCTCGAGCGCGAACTCGGCGCCGACGTGCACGAGGCACTGGCCCGCACGGCCGACCAGTTGCGGGAGGACTCCGCGGCGCTCGACCACTTCGCGGAGGAGATGGCCGAGGACCTCGCCGAGCACTCCGAGGCCGGCATCTCCCTGTCCGTGCGGCAGCTGCACGCGAACCCACCTGCCCTCCGGCAGCGGCTCGTCCGGCTCGCGGTGGAGAGCGAGTTCGGCGTGACGCTGTCCAGGGTGCAGACGCTCGAGGTCTGCCGACTCGTCACCGAGTGGGGCGGGCAGGGGCCGATCGACCTCCCCGGCGTGCAGGTGTCGCGGAGCGGGGATCGTCTGCTCTTCGCAGCGAGTTAGGCTGTCCCGGTGGAACTCTCCGACGTGCAGGACGACCTCTCCGAAGTGCTCTTCACCCCCGAGCAGATCGACGACAAGATCGCTGAGCTCGCCGCGGCGGTGGACCGTGACTACGGGGACAAGGACCCGCTGCTCGTCGGCGTGCTGAAGGGCGCGGTCATGGTCATGGCCGACTTCTCCCGCCACCTGACGCTCCAGGCGAAGATGGACTGGATGGCCGTGTCGTCCTACGGCTCCGGCACGAAGTCGTCCGGTGTGGTGCGGATCCTCAAGGACCTCGACACCGACCTGCACGGTCGCGACGTCATCATCGTCGAGGACATCATCGACTCCGGTCTGACGCTGTCCTGGCTCAAGCAGAACCTCGAGTCCCGTGGAGCCGCGAGCGTCGAGATCGTCGCGCTCCTCCGCAAGCCCGAGGCGGCGAAGGTCGAGGTGGACGTCAAGTACGTCGGCTTCGACATCCCCGATGCCTTCGTGGTGGGATTCGGTCTCGACTACGACGAGCGGTACCGCAACCTGCGCGGCATCGGGGTCCTCGCCCCGCACGTCTACTCCTAGACGGATCGTCGGCGAACGGGGAGTTCGCCCGCAGAGGACACCCATTCTCGCCACAGAATCGCGGCCGTATGCTGATCAGCACGCAACTTCGGCAGAGAAAGGTGTCGGGCCCTGGCGCCCGGATCACATGGACTTCAAGCGCATCCTCCGCGGGCCGTACATCTACGTGCTCATTGCGATCGTGGGGATCTGGATCGGCTGGGCGTTCATCTCCCAGTCCGGCACCCAGCAGATCGACACCCAGAAGGGCCTCGAACAGCTCGCCGACGGCAAGGTCTCCTCCGCGGTCGTTAACTCGACCGACCAGCGCGTCGACCTCGTCCT
Organism: Curtobacterium sp. NPDC090217; assembly: GCF_044746705.1. Lineage (NCBI taxonomy): Bacteria > Bacillati > Actinomycetota > Actinomycetes > Micrococcales > Microbacteriaceae > Curtobacterium > Curtobacterium sp. NPDC090217. The sequence continues at coordinate 823,072 of NZ_JBIVCR010000001.1, forward strand.
CAAGGACGGCGGCGCCACCGAGCAGTTCTACTACTCGACGCCGCGCGGCACCGAGGTCGTCGAGGCGGTCGCCAAGGCCGACCTGCCGAAGGGCTACAACGACACCGTCCAGCAGTCGAACTGGTTCTTCACCCTCATCCTGACGCTGCTGCCGTTCCTGCTCATCGGTGCCCTGTTCTGGTTCCTGCTCTCGAGCGCCCAGGGCGGCGGTTCGAAGGTCATGCAGTTCGGCAAGTCCCGGGCGAAGATGAACAACAAGGAGAACCCGCAAGTGTCGTTCGCCGACGTCGCGGGCTCCGACGAGGCGATCGAGGAACTCCACGAGATCAAGGAGTTCCTCAAGGAGCCGGCGAAGTTCCAGGCCGTCGGCGCCAAGATCCCGAAGGGCGTGCTGCTGTACGGCCCTCCCGGAACCGGCAAGACGCTGCTCGCTCGAGCCGTCGCCGGCGAAGCGGGTGTGCCGTTCTACTCGATCTCCGGTTCGGACTTCGTCGAGATGTTCGTCGGTGTCGGTGCGAGCCGTGTCCGTGACCTCTTCGAGCAGGCCAAGGCGAACTCGCCGGCCATCGTCTTCATCGACGAGATCGACGCCGTCGGTCGTCACCGCGGTGCCGGCATCGGCGGCGGCAACGACGAGCGCGAGCAGACGCTCAACCAGCTCCTCGTCGAGATGGACGGCTTCGACGGCAAGACGAACGTCATCCTCATCGCCGCGACGAACCGTCCGGACGTCCTCGACCCCGCGCTCCTCCGCCCCGGCCGCTTCGATCGCCAGATCGGCGTCGACGCGCCGAGCCTGCAGGGCCGCAAGCAGATCCTCGAGGTGCACGCGAAGGGCAAGCCGCTCGCCGCGAGCGTCGACCTCGAGCTCCTCGCCCGCAAGACGCCGGGGTTCACCGGTGCCGACCTGGCGAACGTGCTCAACGAGGCCGCACTGCTCACCGCCCGCTCGAACGCGCAGCTCATCGACAACCGTGCCCTCGACGAAGCGGTCGACCGCGTGATGGCCGGCCCGCAGCGCCGGACCCGGATCATGTCCGACCAGGAACGCCTCATCACCGCGTACCACGAGGGCGGACACGCCCTGGCGGCAGCGGCGATGCGCCACACCGACCCGGTCACGAAGATCACGATCCTGCCGCGCGGCCGCGCCCTCGGCTACACGATGGTGCTCCCGCTGGAGGACAAGTACTCCGTCACCCGTAACGAGCTCCTCGACCAGCTCACCTACGCCATGGGTGGTCGCGTCGCCGAGGAGATCGTGTTCCACGACCCGACCACGGGTGCGTCGAACGACATCGAGAAGGCCACTGGCACCGCACGCAAGATGGTCACCGAGTACGGCATGAGCCAGGCCGTCGGTTCCGTCAAGCTCGGCTCCGGGTCGAGCGAACCGTTCGTCGGTCGTGACATGAGCGGCGGCACCGGACGCGACTACTCGGAGAACATCGCCGAGATGGTCGACGCCGAGACGCGTGCCCTGCTCGAGTCCGCGCACGACGAGGCATACCAGGTGCTCAACGACAACCGCGACATCCTCGACCGTCTGGCCGGCGAGCTCCTCGAGAAGGAGACGCTGGACGCGCCGGAGCTCGTCGAGATCTTCAAGGACGTCCGGAAGTTGCCGGAGCGCCCGCAGTGGCTGTCGAGCGACAAGCGCCCGGTCAGCGACCTGCCCGCGATCGAGGTCCCCGGCAAGGCGGCGAACACCGCGGCCGAGACGACCGACGAGCCCTCGAAGACCCGTCGTCACCGTCCGTTCGGCAACCCGGGTATCGCCCCCGCGTAGGCCGGATGTCCGACCTGCCGACGCGACGCTCGCGCCGACTCGCTGCGACCGACCTCCGAGCACCGGAACCGGTGCCGGAGGTCGTCGTGCGCCGTCGCCGTGACCGCGGTGCCCCGACGCCCGAGCGCACCCGGGTGATGGGCATCCTCAACGTGACGCCCGACTCGTTCTCCGACGGCGGGCTGCACCTCGGGATCGACGCCGCCCTGGCGCACGCGCGCGAGCTCGTCGCCGCCGGAGCCGACATCATCGACGTCGGCGGGGAGTCCACCCGCCCCGGCGCCGACCGGGTCCCGCTGGCCGTCGAGCAGGAGCGCGTGCTGCCCGTCGTGCGCCAGCTCGTCGCCGAGGGGATCGTGGTGAGCGTCGACACCATGAACGCCGACACCGCCGAGCGTTCGGTGGAGCTCGGCGCCGCGATCGTCAACGACGTCTCCGGCGGTCTGGCCGACCCGGACATGGCGCGCGTCGTCGCATCCACGGGGACGGGCTTCGTGGTGATGCACTGGCGTGGCCACAGCGACCGGATGTACCGCGACGCCGTGTACGAGCACGCGGTGGACGAGGTCCGTCGCGAGGTCGAGATGCGCGTCGCGGAGCTCATCGTGCTCGGGGTCCGGCAGGAGCAGGTCGTCATCGACCCGGGGCTCGGGTTCGCGAAGCAGGGCGTGCAGAACTGGGAGATCCTGGCCGGGTACGAGCGCTTCGCGTCGATCGGGCTCCCCGTGCTCGTCGCCGCGTCCCGCAAGCGCTTCCTGGACGGCGTCGGCAGCCCGGTGGGCGCTCCGCCGAAGGACCGTGACCTCGCGACAGCCGCCATCAGCCTGCTCTCCGCCGAACGCGGGGCATGGGGCGTCCGCGTGCACGACCCCGCACCGACCCGCGCGGTGCTCGACGTCTGGGAAGCCTGGAGGGCAGCTCGATCGTGAACGACACCATCCGCCTCGTCGGGGTCCGCGCCCGCGGCCACCACGGCGTCTTCGACCACGAGCGCGCCGACGGACAGGACTTCGTCGTCGACGTCGCGGTGGAGGTCGATGCCCGCGCTGCCGCCGGCTCCGACGACCTCGACCGCACCGTGCACTACGGCGTGCTGGCCGAGCAGGTCGTCGCCGAGATCGAGCGCGACCCGGTCGACCTCATCGAGACCCTGGCGGAGCGGATCGCCGCCGCCGTGCTGACGCACCGGGCTGCCCTGGCGACCGAGGTCACCGTGCACAAGCCGCAGGCGCCCATCACGGTGCCGTTCACCGACGTCTCGATCACCATCCGCCGCGAGCAATCCGCCGAGCCGCCCACTGAGTCGGCAGACGAGCGGACGGGCGCCGCGTGATCCGCGCCGTCATCGCCCTCGGCGCGAACCTCGGCGACCGGGGGAGCACGCTGCGCGCCGCCGCCGCCGAGATCGCGGCGATCCCCGGTGTCGCACCGGTGTCCTCCAGCCACGAGGTCGAGTCGGTCGCCCTGACGCTCGACGGACTCGACCGGACGAAGCCCCGGTACCGGAACGCGGTCGTGGTGGTGGACACCACGCTGACGCCCCAGGAGCTCCTCGACGCCCTGCACGTCGTCGAGGACACCCACGGCCGGACCCGAGCGGTCCGCTGGGGTGATCGCACCCTCGACCTCGACGTCGTCGCGATCACGGACGACGCCGGTGTGCACCAGCGCATCGACACCGAAACCCTCACGGTGCCGCACCCTCGAGCGCACGAGCGGGCGTTCGTGCTCGCTCCGTGGCTCGACGCGGACCCGGACGCGGTGCTGCCCGGTAGCGGACCGGGTGCCGGGCCGGTCGCCGACCTGCTCGCCGCACTCGGCGACGACACCGACCGTGTCGACGGGCCGCGCCTGTTCGCGGAGCCGACCCGAGCCTCCCGGCCGACCACGAGCGAGAGGACCCCGTGAAGCCCACCCGCGCCTCCACCCTGATCAGCGTCGCCGTCGTCGCGGTGATCGCCGGCTTCGCCCTCGACGCCGCACTGGCGTCCCGGCAGGCCCCGACGCTCATCCTGTTGTCGCCCCTCGGGCTGACGCTCGCGTTCATCGGCATCGCCCTCGTGATCATGGCCGTCCCCGTCCGGCGGCACGTGAAGGGCAGGGCGGAGCGCCGCGTGGACCCGCTCTACGCGACCAGGGTGGTGGTGCTCGCCAAGGCCTCGAGCATCATCGGGGCCCTGCTCGGCGCGTTCGCGCTCGGGCTCATCGCGTACCTCCTGACCCGTTCGGTGACGCCTTCGCTAGGCTCGACTCTGCCGAACGCCGTGGCGGTCGGTGGCGGAATCGTGCTCACCGTGTGCGCGCTCGTCGCCGAGCGCATGTGCATCGTCCCGCCGGACGACGATCGTGACGACCAGCAGGGCGGCACCACGGCGAACTGAGACACCAGGAGGGGCCCAGATGCCGCGCGAACGACTCGACGAGCCGGGACTCGGGCTGACCGGCATCACCTGGACCAGGGTGTCGCCGAAGCTCCTCTGGACGGAACTCGTACAGACGGTGCTGGCCGGCGTCGTCGTGACCGCCGGGTGCGTGATCATCGGCGTCGTCAGCGGCGGGTTCGAACGCACCGCGGGCGTCGTCTGGATCCTGATCGGCATCGTGGTCGCGGTCGTCACCCTGGTCACCGCGGCGCTGACCCCTCGTCGGGTCCGTGCGATCGGCTACGCCCTGCGCGAGGACGACTTCGTCCTGCGTCGCGGGCTGATGTGGCAGCGCTTCACGGCGGTGCCGTACGGCCGGCTGCAGCTCGTCGACGTCGCCCGCGGCCCACTCGACCGCGCGCTCGGCATGAGCGAGCTGAAGTTCGTGACGGCCGCAGCGTCGACCAACGTGCGCGTGCCGGGCATCCCCGCCGAGGACGCTGACGAGCTCCGCGACCGGCTCGTGGAGCTCGCCGAGGCCCGTCGCGCCGGGCTGTAGGGGGACCCGTGACGTTCCGACCAGGTCCGCCCGCGCCGGCACCGCCACGCAGCGGGAACGCCGCAGCGGCCGCTCCACTGACCGATGGCGAGTGGCACCGCCTGCACCCGCTGACTCCGCTGCTTCGCGGTGGGATCTTCCTCATCGTGGTGCTCGGCATCGTGGTGAACAACCTCCGCGACACCCTGGTGAACATGTTCATCCCGGGTGCCGACGGGCCCCAGGAAGAGGGCGATCCCGTCCGCTACGTCTACGAGCACGGCGCCGTCGGGTGGGTGCTCCTCGGCATCGCGGGCTTCCTGGTGGTGCTGATCGGCCTGTTCTACCTGTCCTGGCGGATGCACGAGTTCCGCGTCACCGGCGAGATCGTCGAGGTGCGCTCCGGTGTCCTCTTCCGGAACCACCGCAAGGCCAGGCTCGACCGGATCCAGGGCATCAACATCACCCGGCCGCTCGTCCCGCGGATCTTCGGGACCGCGAAGCTCGAGATCGCGCAGGCCGGCAACGACGCCAACGTGCAGCTCGCGTACCTCGGGGCGACGGCCGCGGACGACCTCCGGCAGCGCATCCTCGTGCTCGCCTCCGGTGCGCAGGAAGAGGAAGCGGAGTCCGGCGAGCGCCACAGCAACGGCGTGGTGCAGGACCGCGTGAACGAGTTCCTGTCGCCCGAGCTCGACCCGTCCGCCGTGCACGCCACGCGCATCGTCAAGGTCAAGCCGGGGCGGCTCATCGCGTCGATGGTGCTCTCGGGCACGACGGTGTTCCTCGTGCTCGTCATCGTCGCGATCATCGTCAGCATCACCGTCACCGGCCGGTACTTCCTGCTCGTGTCGCTGTTCCCCGCGGTGATCGGTGCCGGTGGGTACTACATCCGGAAGTTCTCGCGGTCGCTGCAGTACACGATCGCCGACACCCGGGACGGCATCCGGATCGGCTTCGGCCTGGTGTCCACGACGAACGAGACCCTGCCCCCCGGTCGCATCCACGCCGTGAGCGTCGCGCAGCCGCTCCTCTGGCGGCCGTTCGGCTGGTGGGACGTCCGCATCAACCGGGCGACGAACGCCGGCAACGGAGCCTCGAACAACCAGCAGGTGTCCTCGATCGTGCTGCCCGTCGGCGACGCGGCCGACGTCCGGCAGGTGCTCGAGATCATCCTGCCGACACTCGTCGGCTCCGCGGTCGTCGGTCCCGCCGCCTCGATGGACCGGCTCCGCGAGGGGTCAGCCGAAGCCGTCAGCGTCGTCGACGACAGCCTCACCACGACCGGCGACCAGGGCGGGTTCACGCACTCGCCCCGCCGCGGCCGGTGGCTCCGACCGTTCTCGGCCCGCCGCAACGGGTACCGGTTCGTGCAGGGTGCCGTGCTGCTCCGGCTCGGTGCGGTGTGGCGGTCGCTCGTCGTCGTCCCCCTGCCGCGGGTGCAGAGCGTGAAGGTGTCGCAGGGGCCGCTCGAGCGGGCACTGCGGCTCGCGACGGTGCACGTGCAGACCGTGTCGGGTCCGGTGAACGCGACGGTCGGTGCGATCGACGCGGAGGACGCGCAGGGCCTGTGGGCCGAGACCGCGCGGCTGGCCGTCGAGGCGGCGGTCACCGACACGTCGCACCGCTGGCGTTCCCGCGGCTCCGGCACGTCCGGTACACCCGACCTGGAGGCTCGCCCCGCGCCCGCCCCGCCCCCTGCGGAACCGCAGGCGGCGGCACCATGGCCCCACGAGCCTCCCGTCGGTTGGGGCGAGGTCCCACCAGCAGGAGCCGCACGATGAGGGCGGGACGGCTGGGAGTCGGCGTCGTCGGCGCCGGCCGTGTCGGGCCGGTGCTCGGCGCCGCCCTGGCGAACGCGGAGCACGCGATCGTCGGCATCACCGCGGTGTCCGCGGAGAGCGTGGACCGCGCGGAGGCACTGCTCCCCGGTGTGCCGTTGCTCGAGACGCCCGACCTCGTCGAGCGCAGCGAACTCGTGATCCTTGCGGTGCCGGACGACCAGCTCGCCGGACTCGTGCAGGGCCTCGCCGACGCGGGTATCTGGCAGGCGGGGCAGCTCGTCGTGCACACCAGCCCCGACCACGGCGTCGGGATCCTCGGTCCAGCCCTCGCCGCCGGGGCGATCCCGCTCGCGATCCACCCGGCCATGGCGTTCACCGGCACGAGCGTGGACCTCGCGCGACTCCGCGACGCGTACTGTGCCGTCACGGCGCCCGCGCCGGTGCTCCCCATCGCCCAGGCGCTCGTCGTCGAGATGGGGGCCGAGCCGTTCGTCGTGACCGAACAGGACCGGCCCGCGTACGCCGATGCCGTGCGCGCCGCCGTGAGCTTCTCGACCGCGATCGTGGACCAGTCGGCGGGCACGCTGACCGGCATCGGCGTCGACCACCCCGGGCGCGTGCTCGGGGCGCTCGTCCGGTCCGCCGTGGACAACGCGCTCGCCGCGGCCGACGGGCAGTCCAGACTGTGACCATGGGGACCATCCGCATCACCACCGCCCAGGCCAAGGTCGGGTACCTCGTCGGCGCCGTGATCGTCGAGGTGCTGCTCGCGCTCCTGCTCTGGGCGATCGGGCTGCCGGACGATGCCGTGCCGTTCCTGTCGGCCCTCGGACTCGTGGCGATCGTCGTCGTGGGCGTCCGGTTGTTCCGGAACGAGGGCGAGCCCGTCGAACCGCCTCGTGCGTGGTGGCGCATGACCGGTCGGCCGTTCGCCGGCTTCCTGCTGGCGGCGTACTTCGTCGCGGACGCGCTGTTCGCACGGGCGTCCACGGTCGGGGCGTTCGACGTCCTCGGCACCACGGTGATGCTGCTCGTGGCCGCTGCGTACGTCGGGTCGTCGGTGACGATGCTCGTGTTGCGCGCGCAGGGGCGGCCGCCCGTCGGTGCGTTCGCGCCCGGGGCGGGCCACGGGTCCGTCGATTCCGGGGATGCCGCGCCCCGCGGGTAGCATTCCCCTGCACCCCCACGACCTCCGGAGCCGCACCCGTATGACCGACGAGACCGTCACCCCCGAGACCGCCGCTGCACCCGCCGACGCCGTCGCGCTCGCCGACGCCGTCGCGCTCGCCGACGCCGTCGCGCTCGCCGAGCAGGAGACGAGTGAGCAGCGACAGGTCCGGCTGGACAAGCGGGCACGTCTGCTGGAGTCCGGGATCGAGGCGTACCCCGCCGAGCTCCCGATCACGACGACGATCCCCGCGGTGCGTGCGCAGTACGGCGAGCTGGAGACCGGGGTCGAGACGGATGACGTCGTCGGTGTCGCCGGCCGCATCGTGTTCTCCCGCAACACCGGCAAGCTCTGCTTCGCGACGCTGCAGTCCGGCGACGGTGCCCGGATCCAGGCGATGGTGTCCCTCGCCGAGGTGGGCGAGGAGTCGCTGGCGCGCTGGAAGGAGTTCGTGGACCTCGGCGACCACGTGTTCGTGCACGGTCGGGTGATCTCGTCCCGTCGTGGCGAGCTGTCGATCATGGTCGACGAGTGGGCGATCGCGGCCAAGGCGATCCTGCCGCTCCCGAACCTGCACAACGAGCTGAACGAGGAGACCCGGGTCCGCCAGCGGTACCTCGACCTCATCGTCCGCGACCAGGCCCGCGAGACCGTCCGTGCCCGTGCCGCCGTGATGGCGTCGCTCCGCCAGACCTTCACCGGCCACGAGTACCTCGAGGTCGAGACGCCGATGCTGCAGACCCAGCACGGTGGCGCCTCGGCCCGTCCGTTCGTCACGCACTCGAACGCGTTCGACACCGAGCTGTTCCTCCGCATCGCACCGGAGCTCTTCCTGAAGCGCGCCGTCGTCGGCGGCATCGACCGGGTCTTCGAGATCAACCGCAACTTCCGGAACGAGGGCGCCGACTCGTCGCACTCGCCCGAGTTCGCGATGGTCGAGGCGTACCAGGCGTACGGCAACTACGAGCAGATGGCCGACCTCACGCAGGAGCTCGTGCAGAACGCGACGCGCGCCGTCACCGGTGGCTCCCTCGAGGTCACGCTGCCCGAGGGGACGACGTACGACCTCGGCGGCGAGTGGCCGCGCATCGACATGTACGGCTCGCTCTCGTCGGCGGCCGGGCGTGAGATCACGCCGTCGACCCCGCTCGGAGAGCTGCAGGCGCTCGCCGCGGCCGAGGGCGTCGAGGTCGCGCACGCCACCCACGGCAAGTACGTCGAGGAGCTCTGGGAGCACTTCGTGATCGACTCGCTCGACCGCCCGACGTTCGTCATGAACTTCCCGGTGGACACCTCACCGCTGACGCGTGAGCACCGCACCCGCCCCGGCATCGTCGAGAAGTGGGACCTGTACGTGCGCGGGTTCGAGCTCGCGACGGCGTACTCGGAGCTGGTCGACCCGGTCGTGCAGCGCGAGCGCTTCGTCGAGCAGGCGAAGCTCGCGGCGGGCGGCGACCCCGAGGCGATGCGCGTCGACGAGGAGTTCCTGCGGGCGCTCGAGCACGCGATGCCCCCCTCGGGCGGCATGGGCATGGGCGTCGACCGCCTGCTCATGGCGATCACGGGCCTCGGCATCCGCGAGACGATCCTCTTCCCGCTGGTCAAGTAGCCCGTCGGTTGCTCACGAGCGGGCGGGTTAGGATGCTCGGGTGCCGCATGGAGTCGTGACCGGGATCATCTTCGCCCTGACGCCGACCGTCGTCGTCGGCCTCGTGTTCTGGTTCGTCATGCGCGCCATCATGCGGGCCGACCGCACCGAGCGCGCCGCCTACGCCAAGGTCGAAGCCGAGGAGCGCGCCCGCTTCGAGCGCGAGCACGGCGTCCCCGCGTCCGCACCGGCGTCCGCGGAGTAGCAGCAGCGTTCACTCCTTCGACGCCCAGCGTCACCGTTCGTTCACGTGGGCGTTGCCGCACGGTGTGAGCATCGTCCGCATGTCCATCACGCAGCTGTTCCGCACTCGTAGCCTGGTCGGCGACATCGAGAGCGAGTACGACGAGTACGACCGCGACGCCGACATCGAGGTCTCCAAGCGCCGAGAGGGCTGGCTCGAACCCTCCTGGTGACCCCATCTGTTCGTCTTTCGGGGTACGGAGTCCGGATCGCATCGATCCGTGACGACGTACCCCTTTCGCATGCCCGGCGGCGTCCTGCTGGCGAGGTGCATCCTCTGCAATGCGCCAGAAACACCCCTGCAACGCCGGAACCACGGGGTCGACCCCTTGCCATCCGGGCGGTCGGGGGACGAGACTGGTCGTGCGCTGTACCCCGTGGGGTGCGGTTCCGATGGTGAAGCACGGAGAACCCTGGGAATCATTCCGTTTGGTTTGTGGGGTACACCTCCCGCCCGCTTTACTCGTGATCACCCCACGAAGGCCATCACCGTCGAATGCAGGGAGAGTCAGATGACGATCGCAACGGCAGCACCGAGCACCACCTCGCGCCGGACGAAGAAGGCAACCGCGAAGACCGAGTCGGCCAAGGTCGAGAGCACCACGCTCGACACCGCCGCGGCAGAGGTCGAGGCGGACGAGCAGCTCGCTGGCGTCCGCGGCGCATCGGTCGACCAGGTCGGCGACTACCTCCGCCACATCGGGCGTCTCGCGCTCCTCACGGCCGAGGAAGAAGCACAGATCGCCCGCCGGATCGAGGTCGGCCTGTTCGCCGGCGAGAAGCTCGCCACGGAGCAGGGCCTCGCGAAGTCCCTGCAGCGTGAGCTCAAGTGGCTGGTCCGCGACGGTGAGCGCGCCAAGGAGCGCATGATCACCTCGAACCTCCGCCTCGTCGTGAGCATCGCGAAGCGCTACTCGCAGCGTGGCCTGCCCTTCATGGACGTGATCCAGGAAGGCAACCTCGGCCTCGTCCGCGCAGTCGAGAAGTTCGACTTCACGCAGGGCTACAAGTTCTCCACGTACGCCACCTGGTGGATCCGTCAGGCGATCTCGCGTGGTCTCGCCGACAAGGCCCGTACGATCCGCATCCCGGTGCACACCGTCGAGCTGATCAACAAGATCTCGCGCACCGAGCGTGACCTCACCGTCGACCTCGGCCGCGCGCCGATGCCGGAAGAGGTCGCAGCCGAGCTGAGCATGTCCGTCGAGGAACTCGTGGACCTCAAGGGCCGCTCGCACGAGCCGGTCTCGATCCACACCGTCGTCGGCGACTCCGACGACAGTGAACTCGGCGACTTCATCGAGGACGAGGACGCTGCGTCCCCGAACGAGCTCACCGAGACGACGCTCCTGCACCGCGACATCCGCTCGATCGTCGCGGAGCTGCCGAGCGACGAGGCGAACGTGATCCGCATGCGCTACGGCCTCGACGACGACAAGCCGATGACGCTCGACGAGATCTCGAAGATCGTGCACACGACGCGCCAGGCGGTCAGCCGCGTGGAGTCGCGAGCCAAGCTGCGCCTGTTCGCCAAGGCGGTCTCGCAGGACATGCAGCTCTACCTGACCGAGTAGGTCAGCAGCACTTCGGCCGACGCCCGCAACGGCGTCGGCTCGGGGAACCGGGTCGTTCTGTGGGAAGGCGATCCGGTGGGGTGATGGGACGGCCCGTTCGAGCACTGCTCGGACGGGCCACACTCATGTCAGCGGGTGTGCTCAGTCCTCGGCCTCGCGACGCAGCTTCTGCCGGAGGTCGCTCGGGATCAGCTCGACGAGCTGGTCGGGGCGGACGGGCAGGTCGAGCAGGCTGAGCTTCAGGCGCCCGGTGCGCCCGTGTCGCTCGGCATCGAGCCGGACGACGCTCCCGGCGTCCTTCCGGAGGCGCATGTCGATCTGCGCCCCGGTGGCGACCTCACCGACGACGAGTCCGTCGACCTCGAGCGCCGCGCTCCTGGTGCCCTCCGCGATCTCGAACCGGTAGCGCTCCCGCGCGGCCAGGACCACCGCGCGGTCGATGCCCGCCATGGGGGCGACCGGGGTCACGACGGAGCCGGAGAGCGCTGGGGAGAGGACGGGTCCGCCGGCCGCGTAGTTGTAGGCGGTGGACCCGGCTGGCGTCGCCGCCACGATGGCGTCCGCTCGGTAGTACCCGTACCCGAGCCCGCCGACACTGAGATCCGCGGACACCTGCCCGGCTCCCGGACGCCGCACGATGGTGAGGTCGTTGAACGCCAGGTACTCGGTCCGTGCGCCGCTCCACGACAGCCGGGCCTCGAGCGCGTGGTGCGGCTCCAGCTGGTAGTCGCCGTTCGACAGCCGCTCGAGCGCCGCTTCGAGCTCCGGCGGCTCGATCTCCACGAGGAACCCGACGTTGCCGTAGTTCACCCCGAGCACCGGCACCGGGCGCTTCGCGACGAGCCGCATGGCGCCGAGCATCGTGCCGTCCCCGCCGAGTGCGACGACGAGGTCCACCGTCGCGGTGAAGTCGTCGTCCTCCACCACGTCGATCGTGCCGCCGATGCGGGCTGCGTCGATGCGCCGTGCGACGAGGCGGCCGGCGCCGGAGGAGTTCCAGCGCTGCAGGGTCGTGACGGACTCCTGCACGTTCTTGGTCGGGTGGACGACGAGGCCGACGACGGGCTGCTCCATGTGCCGGATCGTACCGGGCGGACCTGGTTCGAGGTCTTCTCAAGACAACCCCAATGAGATATTCTGCATACATACAGCCCGCCGCGCTCTCCGTCGCCGTCGCCGACCTCCGTCACGGTCGCGAGATCGTCCTGCTCGCCGAGCACGAGTCCCGCCAGTCCGGCTTCGGCTTCGTCGACGCCGAGCACCTGCTCGTCGCCTCGGTCGTGCTCTGCTCGGGCATGCCGCGGTTCAGCGACGTCCTGCGGCGTCACGGCGTCACGCCCGATGTCCTCCGCGACGCCATCCGTGTGTTCGTCGGTGCCGGGACCGAGCCGTACCCGTCCGCGGCCGGCCGCATCACGTGCACCCCTGCCGGAGCGCGGCTCCTGGCGCATGCGTCGCAGATCGCCGGCCCGCACGAGCGCGTCCGTCCGCATCACGTGCTGCTCGCCGTGCTCGACGGCATGGACGACCCGTTCATGGGTGCTGCACACGACGTCCTCGACCAGGTCGGCGCCGACCCCCGTCGCTTCCGGCGTGCCCTCCGCCGCGCTGCCCGCCGCAGCTGACGACGCCGGCCCAGCCGCTGGGCGCACCCAGGACAGCAAGGTCACGCCCACGGCGAACAGGGGCAGACCAGCCCCGATGTGCTCGTTACTCTCGAAGTACTTGGCCGGACTCACACGAGACCGGCACAGCTGTCGGCTCCGATCGCAGGGGCCAAGGGAGAGCACATGTTCGAGAGATTCACCGACCGAGCCCGTCGTGTTGTCGTCCTCGCTCAAGAAGAAGCGAAGATGCTCAACCACAACTACATCGGCACCGAGCACATCCTCCTCGGCCTCATCCACGAGGGCGAGGGCGTCGCCGCCAAGGCGCTGGAGTCGCTCGGCATCTCGCTCGATGCCGTCCGCGAGCAGGTCCAGGACATCATCGGGCAGGGCCAGCAGCAGCCGACCGGGCACATCCCGTTCACGCCGCGCGCCAAGAAGGTGCTCGAGCTGTCCCTGCGCGAGGCGCTGCAGCTCGGTCACAACTACATCGGCACGGAGCACATCCTCCTCGGCCTCATCCGTGAGGGCGAGGGTGTCGCAGCCCAGGTGCTCGTCAAGCTCGGGGCCGACCTCAACCGCGTCCGCCAGCAGGTCATCCAGCTCCTGTCCGGCTACCAGGGCAAGGAAGCGGTCGCCGTCGGCGGCGAGCAGCAGCAGAACGCCCAGCAGGGTTCGCAGGTCCTCGACCAGTTCGGTCGGAACCTCACCCAGGCCGCGCGCGACGGCAAGCTCGACCCGGTCATCGGGCGCGAGAAGGAGATGGAGCGGGTCATGCAGATCCTCTCCCGCCGCTCCAAGAACAATCCCGTCCTGATCGGTGAGCCCGGCGTCGGCAAGACCGCCGTCGTCGAGGGCCTCGCCCAGGCGATCGTCAAGGGCGACGTGCCCGAGACGCTCAAGGACAAGCAGCTCTACTCGCTCGACCTCGGCTCGCTCATCGCCGGGTCCCGCTACCGCGGTGACTTCGAGGAGCGCCTCAAGAAGGTCACGAAGGAGATCCGCACCCGCGGCGACATCATCGTCTTCATCGACGAGATCCACACCCTCGTCGGTGCCGGTGCAGCCGAGGGCGCGATCGACGCCGCGTCGATCCTCAAGCCGCTCCTCGCCCGCGGTGAGCTCCAGACCATCGGTGCCACCACGCTCGACGAGTACCGCAAGCACTTCGAGAAGGACGCAGCACTCGAGCGTCGCTTCCAGCCGGTGCAGGTCAACGAGCCGTCCCTCCCGCACGCGATCAACATCCTCAAGGGCCTCCGCGACAAGTACGAGGCGTTCCACAAGGTGTCCATCACCGACGGCGCCATCGTCGCCGCGGCGAACCTCGCGGACCGCTACGTGCAGGACCGCTTCCTGCCCGACAAGGCCATCGACCTGATCGACGAGGCCGGCGCCCGCCTGCGTCTGTCGATCCTGTCGGCGCCGCCGGAGCTCCGCGAGTTCGACGAGAAGATCTCGACGGTCCGCGGGTCGAAGGAAGCCGCCATCGAGGAGCAGGACTTCGAGAAGGCAGCGAGCCTGCGCGACGAGGAGAAGAAGCTCCTCGGCGAGCGGCTCCGCCTCGAGAAGCAGTGGCGTGCCGGTGACGTCGCCGCGTCCGGCACCGTCGACGAGGGCATCATCGCCGAGGTCCTGGCGCAGGCCACCGGTATCCCGGTGTTCAAGCTCACCGAAGAGGAGACCTCGCGCCTCGTCTTCATGGAGAAGGCCCTGCACCAGCGCGTCATCGGTCAGGAAGAGGCCATCTCGGCCCTGTCCAAGACGATCCGCCGCACCCGCGCCGGCCTCAAGGACCCGAACCGCCCCTCCGGCTCGTTCATCTTCGCCGGCCCCACCGGCGTCGGGAAGACCGAGCTCGCCAAGGCGCTCGCGGAGTTCCTGTTCGACGACGAGGGCGCACTGATCTCCCTCGACATGTCGGAGTTCGGCGAGAAGCACACCGTCTCGCGCCTGTTCGGTGCCCCTCCCGGGTTCGTCGGGTTCGAAGAGGGCGGCCAGCTCACCGAGAAGGTGCGCCGCAAGCCGTTCTCCGTGGTCCTCTTCGACGAGATCGAGAAGGCCCACCCGGACATCTTCAACTCGCTGCTGCAGGTCCTCGAAGAGGGTCGACTGACCGATGGTCAGGGCCGCGTGGTCGACTTCAAGAACACCGTCATCATCATGACCACGAACCTCGGTTCGCAGGGCATCGCCGGTGGCCCGGTGGGCTTCCAGGTCGAGGGTGACTCGGGCGTCGGCTACGACCGCATGCGCTCGAAGGTGAACGAGGAGCTCAAGAAGCACTTCAAGCCCGAGTTCCTCAACCGCGTCGACGACACGATCGTGTTCCCGCAGCTCTCGCAGTCCGAGCTCCTGCAGATCGTGGACCTGTTCGTGAAGCGTCTGTCCGACCGCATGCTCGACCGCGACATGACCGTCGAGCTCACGCTGCCGGCGAAGGAGCAGCTCATCAAGGTCGGGTTCGACCCCGCCCTCGGTGCCCGCCCGCTCCGTCGTGCCATGCAGCACGAGGTCGAGGACCAGCTGTCCGAGCACATCCTGCAGGGTGAGCTCACCGCTGGCGACCACGTCAAGGTCGACTTCATCGACGGCAAGTTCGAGTTCGAGACCGGGCGTCAGCCGGGCCGCGAAGAGGTCCTCGCCGGCGCAGCCGCCGTGGAGTCCGGAACGGAAGCCGCTCCGCAGGGCGAGATCGAGTCCTAGAACCCAGCCACAGACAGACTGGAGGCCCGGTGCCAGCTGGCACCGGGCCTCCCGTCTGTCCTGTGTCGGGTGGGTCAGAGCTGGTCGCCCCGTTCGGCGTCGCTTGCGACGTCGCTGTCGGCGGTGCCGTCGGAGTCACCGGCCAGCCCGTCGGCCAGACCGTTGGTCTGGTCGAAGGGACGCCCGATGGACTCGTCGTTGAGGTCCGCGAGGGAGCCGTTGCCCTCGTGCTGTTCCGGGTTGGTTTCCTTGTCCATGAGCCGGACGGTACGCCGGAGCCCCCGTGCCGTTCCCAGCACGGGGGCTCCGTCGATCGTGGTCAGGCTCAGGCCTGGACGTCACCGCGCCATCCGGCGTCGGTCGGCGCGGACTCGACGCGCTCCTTGTAGTTCTCGAGGTCCTTCTTGACGGCGTGGCCGCCGACGCCGACCGCGGAGCCGAGCTTCTCGAGGAAGCCGGAGGGCTGCCAGTCGATCTGCGCGGTCACGCGCGTCTCGGTGTCGGACAGCTTGTGGAACGTGACGACGCCGGCGTGGTCGGTCTCGCCGTTCTTGACCGCCCAGGCGACCCGCTCGTCGGGGTGCTGCTCGGTGATCTTCGCGCGGAACTCGCGCTCCTGGCCCGCGACCTTCACGGTCCAGTCGGTGGTGGTGTCGTCGACCTGGACGATCTTCTCCACCTCGCTGAGGAACTCGGGGAACTCCTCGAAGCGGGTCCACTGCCCGTAGGCAGCGCTGACGGGGACGTTGACGTCGATGGTCTCGATGATCTGGGGCATGTCCTGGACGGTAGGCGGCGGCGCATGTGCACGGCCCAGGGAGCCGTACCCCGTGAGCACTATGGTTGGGGAGATGACTGAGCACGGGAAGCACGCGTTCCACGAACGGGACGACCACGGCATCCTCGTGCGACCGGCGCTGGCGTCGGACGTGCCGCACATCCAGCGCCTCATCGCCCCCTACGTCGACCGGCGCATCCTGCTCGGCAAGGAGAACGTCGCGCTCTACGGCTCGATCCAGCAGTTCCGGATCGCCGAGGGTCCCGACGGTGTGCCGATCGGCTGCGGAGCGCTCGCGGTGTTCTGGGACGACATCGCCGAGGTGCGCACGCTCGCCCTCGACGCGGACTGGATCCACAAGCGCGTCGGACACCGGATGCTCGAAGCACTCGAGCACGACGCCCGCGAGCTCGGTGTCGCGCGGATCTTCTGCCTGACGTTCGAGGTCGACTTCTTCACGAAGCACGGGTACCTCGAGATCGGCGAGAGCGTCGTGTCGCCGGATGTCTACGCCGAACTCGTGCGGTCGTCGGACGAGGGCGTGGCGGAGTTCCTCGACCTCGCCAGGGTCAAGCCGAACACCCTCGGCAACACCCGCATGCTGAAGATCCTCTGACGCTTTCGGGTCCTCCTCGGCGGGGTTCCGCCGCGCTGTGCCGGGCGTTGTCTACCCTGTGCGCATGTCCTCGTTCCGTCACCCCGTCGGCCCGCAGAAGCCGGGCGTCTACTGGCGCCGCCGTGCGACCGTGGCCGGAGTGATCCTGCTCATCGTGGTCGTCATCGTGCTCATCGTCGTGGGGCGCGGGAACGGGGCGTCGTCCGCCGCTGCCCCGTCGGCGTCGCCGTCTTCGTCTCCTGCCGCATCGTCTTCGTCTTCGTCGTCGTCTTCGTCGTCTGCCAGTGCGTCGTCGCCGTCAGCGTCCGCGTCCGCTTCGGCGCCTGCTTCCGCTGCCGACGGGTCAACGTGCTCGAAGGACCAGATCACGCTCAAGCCCGTCCTCGACAAGAGCGCGTACGGGCCCACCGAGGACCCCAAGATCGCGATGTCGATCGAGAACACCGGGTCGAACTCCTGCCACATGGACCTCGGGTCGTCGCAGCAGGTCCTGACGATCAGCTCCGGCGAGGAGCAGTACTGGTCGTCGAAGGACTGCCAGACCGGTGGGACGAACCAGGACGTCACGATCAAGGCGGGGCAGACCCTGACCACGCCGGCGATCGCATGGGATCGGACGCGGTCGTCGACCTCGACGTGTGATGCCTCTCGCCCGTCGGTGACCGGTGGGGGAGCGAGCTACCACCTGCAGGTCGCGGTGGGGAACATCACGGCGAAGGACTCGGCGCAGTTCATCCTGAACTGAGGCGGACCGGCCCGGGCGTCAGTCGAACTTCGGGGTCGTCGCCTTGCAGCGCACGATCTGACCGACGCCGCCGTGCTCTTCGGCGATGACCTTCTTGCCGTCGAGCAGGATCCGGCAGCTCGCCGTCCGGTCGGCCGGGGGAGTGGCCCGCACGGATGCGTCGTCCTCAGCGAGCACGATCGAGTCGTGCGTCCAACTGGTGTTCTCGCCCTCGGTCGCCTTGGTCGACGTCGACCCGGCGGTGTGGGTCTCGGGGTCGTCGCCACGGCTCTCGGCGCCCACGTAGCTGACGTCGTGGAGCGGAGTCGCGTCCGGAGAGTCGACGGTGACCTCGTACGTGACGGACCATGCGTCGCCGACCTGCTGCTGGATCTGCGCACATCCCGTCAGGGCGACTGCGACGAGGGCGGCGGCGGAGAGGGCTGCTGTTGTCCGGGTTTTCGTCATACAAACACAATCGCGGCCGACCGATCGAACTTCGTCATGACGAAGGTTCGATCGAGTCCGACCGCGGTCGTGTTCGGGGTCAGCCGACCGGATGACGGTCAGCGTTCCCCTGGGGTTCAGCCGATGACGGTGATGTTCTCCGCCTGCGGGCCCTTGCGGCCCTCAGTGATCTCGAACTCCACCTTCTGGTTCTCTTCGAGACCGCGGTAGCCGCTGCCCGAGATCGCCGAGAAGTGCGCGAAGACGTCCGCGCTGTTGTCGTCCGGGGCGATGAACCCGAAGCCCTTTTCGTTGTTAAACCACTTGACGGTTCCAGTTGCCATGATGGCGTTTCCTTAACTGTTCTTGCTTTCCATCGCGGTATGACACGCAGACGGAGCCTCGTCGTATGTCGACGAGGATGATGCGCCACGCGGGCAGGTGCCGGCGGGACGGGTTCGGGGTCAGGCCTGAGCCAGTGACCCTGTGCAGTCCGGTCGGGGGAGTGTCACCACCCCGCCCGGACGTTGGGCGCCGCAGAAGCGGTTCCCTCAACCTACAGGGTCTTTGGCCCCACGACCAGACAGTTCGCCTCCTTGGGGCGAAATCTGATGAACTTGATGGTGATGGCAGACAAGGAACAGCGCTTCCGGAGCGAACAGCTCGAGGAAGCCCTCGCGAAGCAGGACGTGGCGGCGGTGGCGTTCGCGCTGCGGAACGACATCGTGATCGTGCCCCGACTCGTCACGGGCAAGAAGGACATGCAGGTCCGCGTCTTCGGGCGTGAGGGGTCGGAAAAGCGCATCCTGCTGCTGTTCTCGTCGGCCGACGCGTACACGGCGATGGTGCCGGACGAGAAGATCCGGCAGGTCATGGTCTACGACGCGGCTCGTTTGGAGGAGTTCCTCGCCGCGCACCTGGACTCGCTCGAGGGCGTCTTCTTCGACATCGCCGGCCCGAACACGATGCAGGCGGAGCCCGCTGACCTGTTGGATGCCCTTCGCGCCTGACCGTCCTCATCTCGGAGGGAGTGCGCTCAGCGGACAGCCCCGCGTGGCCGGGTGCTGAAGACGCGTTGCGCCCACTCCACACAGGAGGCTCGGCTCACCCCGGGCGCGCTGGTCCGGTCAGCGCGGTGATGCTCCAAGGCCGTGATTCAGAACGCTGCGTCGAGCTCGCGTTCGCGCACCGACTTCGTCAGGGAGAACGCGACGCGGAGTGCTTCGCGCAGGTGCTCTGCGTCCGCGCCGAGGACGGTCGTGAAGCCGAGACGCTTCGCTTCGTTCGCGCGCTGCTTGGCTCCGGTCGCCGGTCGGATCTCGCCAGCGAGGCTGATCTCGCCGATGGCCGCGAGCGTGTGCGGGTACGGACGGTCGCGAGCGGCACTGGCCAGGGCGAGGACGATCGCCAGGTCGGCGCCGGGCTCGGTGAGCTTCATCCCACCGACGGTGGAGACGTAGACGTCGGCATCGGAGAGCTTGATGCCCGCACGGCGTTCGAGCACCGCGAGCAGCATCGCCACCCGTGAGGAGTCGACGCCGTTCACGACGCGACGGGGCTGCGGAGCGGAACTCGGTACGACCAGCGCCTGGACCTCGACCGGCAGGGCGCGGCGGCCTTCCATCGCGACGGTGATGCACGTGCCGGAGACGGGGGCGCCGTTGCGGGACATGAACAGTCCGCTGGGATCGGGGACCTCGTGGATGCCGTCGCCCGCCATGTCGAAGCAACCGACCTCGTCGGTCGGGCCGAAGCGGTTCTTCAGAGCGCGGACGAACCGGAGCGCGGTCTGACGGTCGCCCTCGAAGTGGCAGACGACGTCGACGAGGTGTTCGAGCAGCCGCGGACCGGCGATCGATCCGTCCTTCGTCACGTGGCCGACGATCAGCACGGGCAGGTTGCGCTGCTTGGCTTCGCGGATGAGGGTCGATGCGACCTCTCGAACCTGGGACGTGCCACCCGCGATGCCGTCGACCGTGGCGGAGGAGATCGTCTGCACGGAGTCGGCGATGAGCAGGTCTGGCTGGACCTGGTCGATCTGACCGAGGATGACGCCGAGGTCGACTTCACTCGCGAGGTACAGGTCGTCGTGCATCGCCCCGGTACGCTCGGCACGGAGCCGGACCTGGTCGACGGACTCTTCCGCGCTGACGTAGAGCACCCGCTTGCCGGACGCGGCAGCGCGCGAGGCGACCTCGAGCAAGAGCGTCGACTTCCCCACGCCCGGTTCGCCGCTCAGCAGTACCGCGGCACCGGGGACGATCCCGCCGCCGAGGACACGGTCGAACTCGCCGATGCCGGACCGCCAGCGTGGCACTGCGCCGACCCGAGCTTGCGTGATGGGCTGCGCGACACGGGTGCCCGTCACGGCGACCGCGCTCGTGCCGCGGACGCTGGCCGTCGTGGCGGTGGTGTCCTCGACGGTGCCCCACGACTGGCATTCGCCGCAGCGCCCGACCCACTTGATGGTGGTCCAGCCGCACTCGGTACAGCGGTAGGAAGACTGGGGGCGGGCCATGGGACGAGGTTAGGCCGCGCCGCCGACATCCCCCGGGTGGCGGTCCGGTGCGTCCGGTGCGTTCGGCCAGTCGTCCTCGCCGCGCTCGTCGTGCGCGCCGCCGGCGTACTCGCCGGGTAATGGGACGGACCCGGTCATGCGCTGCCGGAGGCGGTCGATGCGGCCCGGCCGGTGCGCGTGGTCCAGATCGTCCGCCCCGCCGGTGTCCTGCTCCGCACGCGCGTTCGCGACCGCCCCGGCTTCTCGCCCCAGGTCCTCGGCTTCCCGCACCGACAGGTAGTGCCGGATCGCCGCGACGGTGTCGACCCTGGCATCGATCGCCGGCTCGAATGCGCTCGCCCAGATCTCGTACCCGCGGTCGTTCGGGTGGAACAGGTCCCCGTACGTGTTGAAGAAGGTCCGGCGCAGCCCGACCCGCTTCGTGATCGCGTGCAGCGGCGCCACCGTCAGCCCGAGCTCGTCCGCGACCCGGTGCACGATCTCGTTCGCCACGGCGACCTTGCGCTCACGGTCGGGGACGAACATGCACGGCAGCTCCGCCACGATCGTGTGCGACGGCACCGCGGCGTAAATCTCGCGGAGGTTCCGCTCGAACTTGTCGGGGTTGAAGTCGGCGATGTCGTTCGCGCCGATCGAGACCGTGCAGATGTCGGGAGTGAAGTTCCGGAGCTTCGGGAGTTGGTCCTTCTTCGCTCCCCACGTCGTCGCGCCCGAGATGCTCAGGTTCACCACGCGGACGGTGCTGCGTGATCGGTGCTTGATCCGTCGGGCGAGGAGGCCGACGTAGCCACGGGACGGGACCGTCGCACCGACGCCCTGCGCCGCGGAGTCGCCGATCGCCAGGTACGTGATCTGCCCTTCGTGGTGGAGCCGTTCGCGCCACCAGTCCGCGTGTGTGGGGAGCATCTCGACCACGCGTTGGGCTGCCGCGCGCTGTCCCTTGACGCCGGCCCGGGCGCCGAATGCCGCGCCGCCGGCGACCGCGAGGCCGCCGGCGATCGAGCTGATCAGTGCGATGAGTGTGCGGGACTTCATGCCGCTGACGGTACGCCCGCTGGCCATGACGGATCAGGGCGGGATCTGTGGTCGTGGGACGTGCCCTGGACGTGACCACCTGTGGAGGGCGGGCCGGCCCGCGGTGTCGCGAGGGGCCTCCCGGATCGTGTAAACTCTTCCCCGGTACCGTGTCCGAGCGGCCGAAGGATCATGTCTCGAAAACATGTGTGGGGGCAACTCCACCGTGGGTTCAAATCCCACCGGTACCGCCAGCGCAAAGAGCCCCAGATCCCCGTAATGACGGGGATCTGGGGCTCTCTTGTTTCACTCCGGTAGCTCTGCCAGTAATCAGGCGGTAACGGATCTTCTCGCAGCAGTTGTGAGCAACCGCAAGTCCTGGCGCTCCAGAGCTCAGCTGATCGCGAGGAGCGACCGGTCCGGCGCCGGCCTACACACCGCCTAGCTGGTGTTCGAGTTCGGCCACCATGGTCGCGCCCGAGGGAAAGGGCACGGGGCCAACTGCAGGGGCGCAATCCTAGGCCCGTGCGGCGGGTCGTTTCGATCTGACGGGACTGCTGCAGGTTTGGTTGACTCGTTGGTTTAGGGCGCGAGTGCGACCTGTGGGTTGATGATCGTCTCGTACCCGATCGGGGTCAACTTCTCCAGACCACGTTGCCGTCGTTTCCGGTGGTAGGTGGCCTCGATCCAGGTGATGATCGCCAGCCGGAGCTCTTGGATCTCGTTCTCCTGCTCGAGCAGCCGGATCCGTTTCTGCGCCTCCCGCAGCTCGGCTTGCTCCACCGCTTTCGCCGACGGCGGCCCTGCGACCCCGATACCGTCGTCGCGGTCCGCGAGGCGCAACCAGCGGGCCAGGCAGGACTCGGACACACCGAAGTCCTTCGCGACCCGTCGCACCGACGGCTCGCCCTTCCGTGCGACCGCGACCACATCACGGCGGAACTCCTCCGGATACGCCTTCACCATGGCGCACATCCTTCCAGCAGGAGCCCATGCCCCTACCTGTCAGGAGTCAACAGAACCTGCAGCAGTCCCGTACTCGGCAGCGAGCTCGAGCGTGCGGCTCGCCTGAGCATGCAACAGATAGCAACCGATCGCAAGGCGCGGCCCGCAGCTAGCGGCTGCTAGCAGTGGCGAACCTTCGCAGCTTCCTGGATCCGAGGAACGTTGCTGCCGTGCCGTCTCGCCACGTCCTGCTCGCGAGGTGCCCGAGAGAGAAAAGACCCGCCCTCACATGGAGGGCGGGTTGGTGATCCCTACGGTACCTGATCGAGGCGGAAACGTCTAGGTGCTCGCGGGACTCACCAGCTGGACGGCTTGGATATTGACCCAACCGTTGAGGGGAGCTGGCTGCTGCGGAAGTCGTGCGCGGATATGCGCCGCCACCAGTGACTGCCGACACCGTCGTTCGGGCTGCCCTTCAACGCGTTGCTTAGCGGACGCGCGTTCGGGTTCAGAACTCCGGTCGGTACGTGCGAGCGCACCATACGGATCGGAAGTGCCAGGTCCGAGTCGTTGGAGATGACGATTGCGGCGTCAACGCTGCCCTGCAGTACGTCGGCGAGCAGATGCGTTGCTACGTTGACGTCGGAACCCTTTTCCTCGCGCTTGCGCACGGTGGCGAAGACCGTGCCCGCACCGTTCCGTCGAAGCCGAAGGCCGGATGTCCAAAATTCAGCGGATGTCGGATCCGAGAAGCTTGTTGGTGCCTTCGCCCCTGCAGCCTCGTTGGTGAGGACGGACTCCTTCGCCCATGAGGAGTAGTAGCCCTCCTCAATGAGGTCGACGGAGCCGTGCAGCTGCAGTGCCTTCAAGTAGAAGTCCTGCCGTTGCGTTTGGAGCGGATCGGCCGGGTCGTTCACGCGAGCGGTGCAGTAGACAACACGGTCGATGTGTGACCCGGACCAGCCAGCGAAACGGGAGGCTAGCGCTCGAAGATCGATCCACTTCCACCCCGGTGTGCTGCCCAGCTGGCTGAGGCCGCCATAGTAGAGGTTGAACCCATCGACATACACGCCCACCCGCATCTGGACACCGTAACCTATCCGGTCGGCCCGGTGCGTGTGGACGAGCTGATCCAGTCCGCGTGGAGTGGCGGTCGCGCCGCGACCACCAAGAACCGTATCCTCCTGAGGAACCGTCAGAGAGGGATCGGATGCCGGAAAAGGTCATTGTCGAGTGGGAAAACTTGCTGGATCTCGTCCTCGACGAGAGCAACCCTCGGCACGAACCCACCACCGACCGCAACGCGATCATCCGCCAAATGGTGGAGAAGGAAAGCGTGCTGCCGCTCGCACGTGACATCGTCCGGGTCGATGGCATTAGTCCTCTCGACGTGTTCGCTGGCATACGGGAGGGCGACCACATCATCGTGCTCGACGGGAACCGTCGACTCACCGCCTTGCTGCTCCTTCACGACCCAAGTCTCGCGCCCGCCAAAGAGCGGCCTGCGTTCAAAGCACTGTCTGAGTCCTTCGAGGGCAACGTCGCCGTTGAGGTGGCAGTGTTCCCGACCCGCGACGAAGCCAACGTCTGGATCGAACGTAAACATCAGGGGTTCAACAACGGGCTCGGCATGCGCGACTGGAATGCCGTTCAGAACGCCCGTTTCATGGGCAGCCGTTCGAATAACGCTCTTGCGCTCCGACTGCTCGACTATGCTCTCGAGCACCGCATCATTACACCGGAGCAACGTGCACAGCGCGTCATCACGACAGTCACCCGTTACGTCGGTAACACCGTCTTTCGAGTCGAAGGCCTCGGCATCACGACGTCGAGATCTGAACCCGACTTCCGTCACGCCGGAACCGTAAAGCTCTTCCGAGCGCGGCTGGCTCGGTTCTTCGAAGATCTCTACGCCGAGCGTGGCCCCGTCACGTCCCGATCCACAGCATCTGAACGTGCTAACTATGCCCGGGCTGTCCTGCTACCCCTCGATCCCAAGATCGCAGTCGACACCAGCGCAACGACATCAGGCGATGACTCTGCGGCGTCTCCTCCCCCGACGAGCAACGACCGTGCTGATACATCCGGGGCGACGACTGATTCATCCGGAGCTGCATCTGATCCGCCCGGCGAGCCAGACTCGACGGCCGGATCTGCCTCCGGAGGGACCACGAAAGCTGGCCCACACGGTGCACGAAAGTACTTCCTGGCCGACAGTTCCCGGTTCGCCACGTCAAACTCGAAGGTCCAGCGCATCATCGACGAGCTGGGCCGAACCGACCGTCAGCACCCCCTCGCCGCAGCGCTGCTTGCTCGGGTGTTTCTAGAGTCAGTGTTCTTCCGGTATGCGGAGCACGTGCAAGAGCGCACCATTTCGGACCGCGACAAGCAGCATGTAATCATCAAGGAGGCGCTTGAGCACTTCCGCGGACAACGAGCCGCAGGCGGGCCGAGACTCTCCCGTGACGAGCGATCCGCGCTCGAGTTGTTCCGGAACCTCGTCACCAACCAGACCTGGGTGTTCAGCGGCTTCTATCTCGGCGCCGTTGCACATGGACAGGCCTTCCCCGAATGGCGAGAGCTGACGAGCAGGTGGGATGAGATCGAAGCGGTCGTGGTCGCGGTCGTGGCGAAGCTCGGATAGCTGCCGCGTGCCGCGTGGGGAGTGGCCACGGTGTCCACGCTTCGTTAGCGTCGGTGTCACCAAGCGCGAAAGAGGACCACGTGGGCAGTACCTATTCACCCCTCCGCTACCCAGGAGGGAAGTCAACGCTCCGCGCGCTGACGAGCCAGATTCTCCGCGACAACAAGCTCCGCCGAGGCACCTACACCGAACCGTTCGCTGGAGGTGGAGGACTGGCACTGGCGCTGCTGTTCGACGGCGACGTACGTCGGATCGTGCTCAACGACCTCGACCCCGCGATCTGGTCGTTCTGGAACGCGGTCCTTCATGACACGGCAGCACTTGCGGGTCGTGTCCGTACCGCAAACGTGACCATGGACACGTGGTACCAGCAACGCGAGGTGTACAGCACTGCCGACGCAGGCTCCCTCGATCTGGCCTATGCAACGCTCTTTCTCAACCGAACCAACCGATCCGGCGTAATCACCGGCGGCGTTATCGGTGGAAAACAGCAGAACGGCGTCTACAAGCTCGACTGCCGATTCAATCGCGAGGACCTTGCGGACAAGATCGAGCGTATCGGCCGGTACAGTAACAGTATCGAACTGCACAACCTTGACGGTGAACAGTTCCTTACTGACCTGGACGGGGCGCGCGACCGGCAGTTCTTCTTCATCGACCCGCCCTATTATCACAAGGGATCGGGCCTGTACGCCAACTTCTTCACCGACGCCGATCACCGAACCCTTGCTGAAACGATCAAGAAGCTTGACGACCCATGGGTTCTCACCTACGACTGGACCGACGAGATTCGCGGCCTCTACGACGGATTCGAACGGCACCAATTCGGCATCAACTACAGCGCCGCGACCAAACGTGTCGGCAGTGAACTGCTGGTACCAAGCAAGGGCCTCAACGTGCATCGCGCGCTCGATGAGCGCGCAGCGGCGTAGCGGAGCAGACGAACGCTGGTCTTCACTAGGAGTGGTGAATCAAATCCGCAGTCACGTGACTGACAGAAGAGCGCGCTATCGGCGCGGTCAACCGCAGCCGTTTCAGCTGACATGGTGGGGATCCCGCGTGGCCCCGAGTGTCCATGGACGCGATGTGGGGAAGTCGGCGATTTTCCGCTAAGTCGTTGTCGTATGATCGGAGGGGGAGTGCTCTGACCAGGGTGCTGAACCGGTACATCGGACCTTGGCTACGTGGGTCCGCTCCAGGGGGTTGATGTGGCAGCTGTTGCGACCGAACTCGAGAATGCTGCGGCCGCTGTGCGTGAGTCAGAAGACGTCCCATACATAGGGTGGGCTTGGGTCGATCCCGCGTTTCGCGCGTCCCCCGCCCGCGCGTTCCGCGGGGGTCGCGGGCCGCTTACCATCGCGGAGGAGGGCATGCCGTCGCTTGAGCGCGCGATGCAGGCACTCCTCCGAGACCAACGGGTGACGTCGCGTTGGCGGGACGAAGACCTATGGACAATGGTTTTGTCGCTCGTGGCAGCGGCATCAGCTGGTCAGGTGGCCGATCTCCACGCGGCCGTCGATCGCCTCCTTAAACCCAAGCCGGTACGCGTCGCCGCTGCGGTGGCCAATATCACCTGGGACTCCGAGCCCGCGTCGATCGGCGCGCTGACGCTAGCCAAAGTTAATGAGGAAACGGATGTCCGAGAGTTGGCCGATACTCTCAAGCTTGACGCGCGCGCGGAGGAGTCGCTCATCGAGCATGCCCAACAACTGCTCCGAGAGTTCAATGGGTATGTTGTGGCGACCTCGACGACCGATCGTCAAGGCGAGCTAGCGACACAGGACTTCGAGCGGACCTTTGAGGACTTGATTGGGCTCACATTGATGCTCGCGGATGACCTGGGAACTCACGGTGTCTACTCCCTGCGTGGAGCGACTAATCGACCCGGAATCCGCGGCGTCGACCTGGACAGATCCGCTATTGTCGAGTTGTTAGCAGACCACGGCTCTGCTGAACTCGGCGCTAGTGTGCTCACCATCACTGGGTGGAGTTCCGGGAACAATTTCCGTTGGTACAGCGCGGACCCGTTGCCTCTTGATCGCATACTCGGTGCCGACCTGCGCGTGGTCATCGATGATTTGATGACTGCGCCAGACGCGATCGCGCAGAGGCTCCGAGTTGCTGCACGCTGGTATGCGCGCGCGTTTTGGGCGGAGGCTCAGGATGATTCAGCGTTGGCAGTGAGCGTCGCCCTTGATTCGATGTTGACGGGCAAGGATGCAGTACCCGGAGCGGTCAGCAAAAGTCGATTCGCCTTGCTCGAACGGGACCCTGCCGCTCGAGGCGGTCGGTTTGAACGCTACGAAGCGGTGTATCAGGTCCGTTCTGCGATCGCACACGGTGGTGACGCTACTCGTCGGCTGGCACAGATCGGCGGGGCGCGCTCGATGCTTGAAGATGCTCATTGGGTCGCGATGAAGTTGCTCGAGCTTCGTGGCATCTCCACTCCGGCCGACGAGAAGCAGTTCCGCGAACTTTGGGCCGCGGTGCAATGGGGAGCGCTCGACTGGGCCCATCCATCCGGACTAGGTGCGAGGGATGGCGGCTAAGCTCCATCGATGGTCAGTCCGTCTGGGACCTGACATAAATCCGCTTTATCGGTTGGTCAAGGCTGCGGTGCACAAATGCTGGGATGCTGCACAGTGCCGCCGACGAAGCAATCTGCGGCACGTCTGCATCGATGAGGTCCGTTCGTTCAGTGTTCATGCGCATCGACAGCGAGCGTTGGCCGAACGTTCGGCAGCGAGCTCCTGTGACGACCAGCGGAGGTGCAAGTGATGGCAGCGGTGGTCTTGCGTGAAAATGGCAGTGATGCGTTGCGCATCGCTCTGCGCTGGGCCGGTACACGCCCGCGCGTAGACCGTTCTTGATCCGGTGTTGCGGGCGGCCGATCGATCGCTTAACCCTCGAGCACTCGTGTCACCCACCCCTTGGCCTCGCCGCAGGCGTTCCGGTAACCAAGCAGTAACGGAGCACTGGTCTCGAGACGTGCGGTGATGGGAGCAACCGCGACCAACATCTCAGCCAGAATGGGAATCTCGCCCCCTGGCCCATCTCCTGGGGCGTCGGCATATGGGTTCAAATGCCACCGGCACCGCCAAGGAAAATCCCCCGTTTACGCGGGGGTATTCTCGTTCGGAGGTCCGCGCACAGCCTCCTGTACGAGCCGGTCTGGGTCCTGCCTCGGTCGCGTCGCCCACATTGGGACATCTTTCTTTGATCTGCTGCTTGACCAACGCCCCGCCGGATCGGGGCAGTCGGGGCTTGTCAGCGTCTCGGCGACGGCGCTCGTTGTTGGCCGACCGCACGAGTCGGCTTGCCTTCGACGACCGCACCCCGTGGCCTCTCTCTGTACCGAGCAATAGGCCCCGGGGCGCGATGAGTCAGAACGAGGTGATGACCACCCGGTTGATCTTCGGGTCGTGCAGCGACTCGTAGCCCGCCTGTACCTCGTCAATGGAGATGGTCTTCGACACGAGCTCGTCGAGCTTGTACCGGCCCTGGAGGTACAGCTCGGCGATCATCGGGATGTCGCGCTTCGGATTCGTCGAGCCCATGTAGACGCCCTCGACCCGCTTGCGTCCGTTGAGCAGTTCGAGCGACGTGAGGTCGAGGTGGTTCGACGGGTCGAGCACGCCGATCAGGTACAGGCCGCCACCTTGCGCGAGCATGTCGAATCCGGACCTCGTGACTGCCGGCAGGCCGACGAAGTCGAACACGAAGTCCGCGCCGAACCCACCCGTCAGCCCCTTCACGGCGGCGACTGCGTCCGTCGTCGTCGAGTTGACCGTGTCCGTCGCACCGAAGTGCCGTGCGTTCTCGAGCTTGTCGTCAGCGACGTCGATCGCGATGATCCGACCGGCGCCAGCGATGACCGCGCCGCTGATGGCGTTGGTGCCGACGCCGCCGGTGCCGATGATCGCGACGGTCTGCCCTGGCTGCACGTTCGCCGTGTTCATCACCGCTCCCGCACCCGTCACGACGCCGCAGCCGAGCAATGCGGCCTGCGGGAAGGGCACTGCGTCCGGGACCTTGGCGACCTGGTTCTCGTGGATGATCGCGTACTCGGCGAAGCCGCCGAGCCCCATGCCCTGCGCCAGCTCGTGGCCGTCGGTGTCGGTGAGTCGGCCGTCGCGGACGGTGGCCTCGGGGTGCTCGCAGAGGCCGACGCGGCCGGTCAGACACTTCGTGCAAGCGCCGCAGTACTGGACGAGGCAGCCGACGACGTGGTCGCCGATGGCGACGTCGCGGACCTGGTCACCGACTGCCGTGACGACGCCGGCGACCTCGTGCCCGAGGACCATCGGGACGTCGTAGCCGAGGTTCGTGCTCGCGGCGAGTTCGTCGCTGTGGCAGAGGCCGGACGCCTTGACCTCCACGAGGACCTCGCGACCGACGGGGTCTGCGATCGTGACTTCTTCCGTCTGGAATCCTCCGCCGAACTCGCGGACCACTGCTGCTTTCATCGTGTTTCTCGCTTTCTCTTCGTCGAGATGACTGGGGTGTCAGACGAGTTCGGGCCGTCTGATGCTCTCGGCCCCGCCGTCGATGAAGACGACCTGACCGGTGACGTGCGTGTTCTCCGAGCTGGCGAGCCAGGCGAGGAGCGCCGCTGGGGCCGCCGGTGGCGCTGCTGGGCCGTTGAGGGGCGAGGGTGCGCCGGCGTCGAGCGCCGCGCGTCCTTCCGCCGTCTGCAGTGCCGGCGCGGTCATGGGCGTCTCGATGACTCCGGGCGCGATCGCGTTGAGGGCGATGCCGGCGCCGGCCCACTCCGGGTCCTTCGCGTGGGTGCGCACCCAGTGCGCGATGGCCTTCTTCGTCGTCGAGTAGATCGCACTCGACCCTGCTGCGTTCGTCGCGGTCCCGATCCGCTCGGCTTCGGCACGAGCACCGGGCTCGTCGTCGGCGAGGAGCTTCGCGTACAGGCCGTCGTCGACGTCCTCGAGGGCGGCGAGGCTCGCGACGACGACCGCGCGGGGTGCGTCCGAGCCGGCGAGGAGTGGTCGGAGCCCCTCGAGGGTGGCCTTCGCGCCGAAGTAGTTCACTCCGACCGTGACCGGGCTCGCGGCGACGAGTCCTGCGACGGCGATGACGGAGTCGATGCGTCCGCCGGCGCGTTGGGAGACCTCGTGGACCAGGGCGGTGCGGCCCTCGTCGGTGCTCAGGTCGACGACGACGTCGGCGTCCCTGATGTCGACCCCGACGACGGTGTGACCGTCGGTGCGGGGCTTCTCGGTGGTGGCCTTGCCGATGCCGGATGCGGCTCCGGTGACGACGGAGGTGCGGGTCATTGGTGATCTCCTTCGATCGGGTTCGAGCGTGTGTTCGTGCGGGGCGATGCCGGTCAGCGGTCGAGTCGGGCGACGAGCCGGCCGTTGACCTCGCCGCGCTGCAACCGGCCGAGGCCCTCGGCGATGTCAGCGAACCCGATCTCCTCCGCTGCGACCGTGACGCGACCGTCGCCCATCAGGGCGAGAACAGCCTCCAGGTGTTCCGGGACGCCGGCGACGGTGGCTCCCTGCAGGTCGATCGCGCGGCTGACGAGGTCGATGGAGTTGATCGTCCACTCGGACCGGCCGAGACCGACCAGGACCACGCGACCACGGGTCTTCACGGCGCGGATCGCTCCGGAGGTCGTCGTGCCGAAGCCGGCGAAGTCGATGACGACGTCGAGGTCGCGTCCCTCGAGCTCTTCGACGTCCGCGACGACCTCGCTGACGCCGTGCGCCTTCGCGGTCTCCCACAGCGCTTCGCGGGGCTCGGCGGCGACCACGGTGGCGCCCTGCGCGATCGCGATCTGCGCGCCGGTCATCCCGAGCCCGCCGAGTCCGACGATGCCGACGCGGTCACCGGCGCCGACCTGCCCGTAGACGACGACGCCCGTGTACGAGGTCAAGCCGGCATCCGTGGCGGCCGCGGCCTGGGACCAATCCATGCCCTCCGGGAGCCGGACGAGCTTCGCGGCGCTCACGATCGTGTACTCCGCGTACGCGCCGTCGCGGGAGACGCCGGGGGCGTCGTCGGGGGAGATGGCACTGGCCACCGCGTCGCCCACTGCCCATCCTGTGACGCCCTCGCCGACCGCGGCGATGGTGCCAGAGGCTTCGTGCCCGAGGATCACGGGCAGCGGAATCGTCAACGGGATGACGCCCCCATGTAGCCGACGTCGCTGTGGCACAGGCCGGACGCGACGATCTTCAGTAGGACCTGACCGGGACCCGGTGTCGGGGTGTCCACTTCCGTCTCGGTGACCGCTCCGTGGACTTGCCCGAGTACCCAGGCCCTCATGTCGACTCCTTCATCGATGTGCGGCGTGGCTTCCTTGCGCGCCTGATCGGACCCTACGTCATTTTTCTGGACAGGTGTCTATGAACTGTGGCATGCGAGATGATCGACACATGACCAGTGCAGCGCAGGGGGATCGGCGACGGGAACTCGCTGCGACGGACGATCCCCGAGCGGCGAGGACGCGTGACCGGCTCGTCGCCGCGCTCGACGCGCTGCTCGAAGCCGGCGAAGCCGTGTCGGTCGCCGCCGTCTGCACGCGAGCCGGGGTCGGCCGGAGCACCTTCTACACGCACTTCGCGACCGTCGGAGACGTCGTCGTGTACGTGGTCGACACGATGTTCGACGAGATCGGACCGCGAGACGTCTCGCGGCGAACCGGTCAGGTCATGGCCAGGGCCGCCATCACACGGACGGGTCTCGAGGAGCTCCTGGCCGCGTTCCGCCTCCACCGCCGCTACCTCCTGTACGCGGTGTCGGCGCCGGCAACCGAACGTGTCCGTGAGCATCTCGTCGAGGAGATGTCTGCGAGCCTGCGGAGGACGATCCTCACCGAACGCCCGGACGCATCGGACGAGTTCCTCGACACGGCGGGAGAGTACATCGCCGGCGGGGTCCTCAGCGTCCTCCTCGGATGGCTCGAGAGCCCGCGCGGACGCAGTGACGACGATATCGTCGACACGGTCGCGCAGCTGCTACCGAGTTGGCTGACCACCAACGACTGAGTCTCGGAGCACGCGTGCGGCGTTGTGGATCTCGCGCGAGACGCCCCGCACACGGTGCCGTCGGCACTGATCCGCAAGCCCTCAGAGGACCGGACGGATCTCGAGCCTCCGGTTGCACGCCTTCGACGCCTCTGTTGCCAACCTGAGGGCGACGTCGGCGTCGGCAACGTCCCAGATCCACACACCGGCGACGAACTCGGTCGTCGCGACGTACGGGCCGTCCGTGACCAAGCCGGCGTCATCCCGGTTGTCGACGACCGTCGCGAGCTCGGGCGCCGCCAAGCCGGCGGCGAACACCCAGTGCCCGTCGGCGCGGAGTCGGTCGTTGAACGCATCGATGGCGGCCATCTCGGCGTCGGTGGCGCGCCCGGATGTCTGCCCGCCCGTGGTCGGGCTGCCGTCGAGGACGTTGACGAGGTACTGCATCGTTGTCTCCTTCGGTCGTCCACCGCTCGTGCGGTCTCACGTACACGGCATACACGGTGCTTCGCCGAAACGGACGTCGTTCGGTAATTGACCTCGGCGGGGCCCGAGTGTCACCGGCGCCGTGCGGGCTCGGCGCCGGTGCGCGGCGGCGCCGGCGTCTCCCGCAGGCGACCAGCCGCCGTGGTCGCGGCGTCGGTGATGGTGTGGAGGAACGTGGTGACCTGGCGGAGGTCGTCGGCGCCTGTGCGTCGGAGGACCGTGGCGATCTCCTCGCTCGACCGTTCCGCGAACGCGCGCGCCCGGTCCTCCGCCGCCGCGGTCGGGCGGAGCGTCACGCGCCGTCGGTCGGTGTGCTCCCGGCTCCGGACGATCAAGCCCGCTCCCTCGAGGCGGTCGACCAACACCGTGACCGACCCGGAGGTCATGCCGATCAGTTGCCCGAGCCGTGCGGGGGACAGTGGTTCCCCGGCAGAGGCGGCCCAGAGCACCTGTCCGAGCGCGTGCGCGTCGTTGGTCGGCAGGTCGAGCCAGACCGCCATCTGCTGGTTCAGCTCCGTGAAGGCCACGGCCCAGTCGCGGAGCGCCTGCATCACGTCGACCTGGGGGACGGACCAGGTCGTGTCGAAGACGTTCTCCATCAGACTCCTTCAATGTGCAGTCGCTTTACTGTAAAGACAGTATCGAGGAGGAGCCTATGGAACAACGCACCGCGATCGTCTCGGGAGCCAGTATCGCCGGACTCTCGGTGGCCTACTGGCTGCGGCGCACGGGCTGGCAGGTCACGGTCGTCGAACGCGCCGACTCCTTCCGGGACGGCGGCCAGAACGTCGATGTCCGCGGCGTCGCGCGGGACGTCCTCCGTCGCATGGGCCTCTTCGATGCCGTGAAGGCGAAGAACACCACCGAGACAGGCACGGTCCTCGTCGACGCCGACGGGAAGGTGACGGCCGAACTGCCCTCGGATGGGACGGACGGTGCGACGGCGGAGCTCGAGGTGCTCCGCGGCGACCTCGCCCGGGTGGTGCTCGACCACCTGCCGGACGGCGTCGACTTCGTGTACGGACAGACCATCACCGCGGTCGAGGACCGCGGTGACGCGGTCACGGTGCGCCTCGCGGACGGTCGGGCGCTCGACGCGGACCTGCTCGTCGTCGCCGAGGGTGTTCGGTCGTCCACACGTCCGCTGCTCTTCCCTGGCGACGACGTCGAGGAGCGCGATCTCGACGTCACGATGGTCTTCGGGACGATCCCCAGGACCGATGGCGACGACGACCGCTGGCGTTGGCACAACTCCGTCGGCGGCCGGCAGGTCCACCTCCGGCCCGACCCGTACGGAACGATCCGTGCGATCCTCGCGTACTCGCCGGGCGGCGACCTCCTCGGCCTGACGCGGGCCGAGATGCTCACCGCCGTGCGGGAGCGGTACGACGGGGCGGGGTGGGAGGCACCGCGCATCCTCGAGGCGCTCGAGACGTCCGACGACGTCTACGTCGACCAGCTGCAGCAGGTGCGCATGCGGACCTGGCACCGCGGCCGGGTCGTGATGGCCGGCGACGCAGCGTGGTGCGTGACACCGATGGGCGGTGGTGGTGCATCCCTCGCCCTCACCGCCGGGTACGTGCTCGCCGCCGAACTCGCCGCAGCACCCGACGACCAACCCGGCGCGCTCATCGCGTACGAGAGGTGGATGCGCCCACTGGTCGACGACGTCCAGCACCTGCCGCGCGGCATCACGGCCTTCGCGTACCCCCAGACGCGCGTCGGTCTCGCAGTGCGCGGGGTCGCGGACAAGGTCCTGCTCTCCCGGCCCTTCCGCCCACTCGCGGCGAAGCTGACCCAGGTCGCACAGACCGAGCGCGACCTGCCGCCGCTCCACGACGAACGACGGTGACGGCGAGGTGTTGCGTCGGTCTGCCGGAGCGCTCGCGCGAGTTCGAAACGTCGCCGCGCTCGGCAACCTGACCTTCACTGACGACGAGTTTGCGCCGGTGTCGAGCAGCGGTGCGTCGATGGCCTGGCGACGGCGTGCAGCGTTCCGCGCACGTCGTCGCCAGGCCGTCAGGTCAGCACTCAGGCGCGGCGGCGCCGTACCACGATCAGGCCGACACCGAGCAGGACCGCGAGTGCGGCACCGCCGACGAGGAGCGGCGAGATCGTCGACCCGGTGAAGGCGAGCTCCGCGGCGGCCTGACGAGCCACCGCGGTGGTCGTGGCGGCCACGGTGGCCGGCGCGACCGTGAATGCGTGCGACACGGTGACGGGGTCCGCCCCGGTGCCGTCCAGCGTCAGCACCAGCTCGTGGGCACCTGCGGCGGTTCCGGCCGGGATGATCACGTCGGTGTCGAGGACGCCATCGTCGCCGATCGTCACCGTCGCCAGGCGGACCGGCGTCGAGTGCAGGTCGACCGTCACGATGGAGCCCACGGGCAGGTCGGTCGCGCCGAGGTGGACACGGTCGCCGACGGACAGCGTGGTGCCGTCGATCGAGTCTCCGTCGCTGCGCGCGGTGGGGTCGAACACGAACGGCGTGGTCGAGACGCTGTCGCTCGCGGTGCCCGGTGCGACCGACGTGACGGCGCGCACGCGGAACTCGTAGCGGGACCCGTTGTCCAGACCACTGATCGTGGCCGGGGAGGTCGACGCGTCGACGCCGGTCCAGTCAGCGCCGCCGGCACGGTACTCGACGCGGTAGCCGGTGACGGCCGCACCGCCGTCGTCCGTGGGTGCGGTCCACGCGAGGACTGCCGCGCCGTCGGCGGGGGTCACGGTCAGGTCGCTCGGTGCGCTCGCGACGGTGACGGGCGTCGCGGTGGCGAGTTCGCTCCACGGTCCGGCGCCGGCGGCGTTCACGGCAGCGACACGGAAGGAGTACTCGGTGCCGTTGGCGAGCCCGGTGACGTCGGCGGACGTGGTGGCGGCGGTGATGGGCTCGCTCCACGTGGAGCCGTCGCTGCTGTACTCGACCTGGTACCCGGTGACCGGGGAGCCGTTCGCGTCGGCGGGTGCCAACCAGGTGAGCGACGCGGACTCGTCGCCGCCGACCGCCTCGACCGCCTGCGGCGAACCGGCCACGCCGAACGGAGCGGCCGGGTTGCTCGACGCGGCGGGCCCGGAGCCTGCGGCGTTGGACGCGACGATCCGGTACTCGTAGGTGGAGCCGTTGCGCAGGCCGTCGATGACGGCGTTGTCGTCGGTTGCGGCCGGGGTGGCGACGTCGGCCCACGGCCCGCCGTCGACGCGCTGCGAGATCGTGTAGCCGGTCAGCGGGCTGGAGCCGTCGCTCGCGGGAGCGGACCAGTTCAGCTCGACCGATCCGTCACCGGGGGTCACGCGGAAACCGACCGGAGCGGACGGCGTCGTGTAGGGGGTCACTGCGGCGCTCGGCTCGGAGGCGGCACCGGTTCCGGAGGCACTCGTGGCGGCGACCTGGAAGGTGTAGGCGGTGCCAGGGGTCAGGCCGTTGATCGTCGCGCTGGTGGCGGAGGTCGTCGCGGTCACGTTGCCCGGGGTGGACGTGACGGTGTACCCGGTGACGGGGTCGTCGCCGGTGTTCGTGGGTGCCGACCACGACACCGTCGCGGAACCGGCGCCGGCCGCCGCGGTGACACCGCTGGGAGCAGCGGGCGCCACTGCGGCTCGGACGACGATGGTGGAGGTGACGTCCTGCTGTCCCTTGTCGTTCGCGGCGCGGATCGTGAACGTCGATGACCCGACCGTGGTCGGCGTGCCGGAGAGCCGGCCGGACTGCGAGAGGGTGAGGCCGTCGGGGAGCGCGCCGTCGACGACCGAGAGCGTCGGAGCCGGGTAGCCGTTCACCGCGTAGTCGTAGGAGTAGGGGTGGCCGACGGGGGTGTTCGACGTCGGGGTGCCGGAGATCGTGCCACCGGCGACGACGTACTCGCGGAAGGCGAGGTCGTAGCTGGAGGCGTAGTTCTGACCCTCGTAGATCGCGCCGCCGCCGGGGTAGACGTTGGTGTCGCACCCCACGTACGCGTTCGACGGGCCCCGGAACGAGATCGCGTACGAACCCCCGGCGGTGACGGGGGCGGTGGACGTGATCGGGACCGAGAACCATCCGACACTGGAGACGGTCGCCGAGCCGGTACCGAGGACCGGGCCGGTGGGGAGCCCGTTCTGCGCTGCTCGGATGGTCAGGTTGTACGTGGCAGACCCGGAGACCTGCGCCTCGTACAGGTCGATGCCTGACACGAGCCCGCTGATCGCCGGCGTGAACGTCTGGCCGTTGTCGCCGTTCGACCACGGGCCGAGGCTGTGCGTCTCACTCGCCTGGTCGAGCGTGCCCTGCTGGGCAGCCTGGGCGGAGCCCACGGAGAGCAGTGCCGGTGCGAGTGCGGCCGCGAGGACTGCGGCGCTCGCGATGGCCGTCCGCATCGGCCGGACGGTTCGGGTTGGAGACGGAGCGGTGCGTGCGCGCAAGAGCGTTCCTTCGGGAGAGGCTCCCTCCTGCAGGGAGCAGGCCGATCATATGAGCGCGATTCGCCTCGTTACGGCGCGATCTCCACCCCAGTTCGGGTCTCAGATGACACGGTGCCATCCTCGACGCATGGACTACACCGCAGCAGAGACCCGCTACGACAGCATGCGCTACCGCCGGACCGGCCGCTCCGGTCTTGACCTGCCGCTGCTCTCGCTCGGGTACTGGCACAACTTCGGCGACGACCGGCCGTTCGAGACGCAGCGGGCGATCAGCCGACGCGCCTTCGACCTCGGCATCACCCACCACGACCTGGCGAACAACTACGGCCCGCCCTACGGCGCCGCCGAGGTGAACTTCGGCCGGCTCATGCGAGAGGACTTCCGGCCGTACCGCGACGAGATGGTCATCTCGACGAAGGCCGGCTGGGACATGTGGCCCGGACCGTACGGGCAGGGTGGTGGCTCGCGGAAGTACGTCCTCGCGTCCCTCGATCAGTCGCTCCAGCGGATGGGCCTGGACTACGTCGACGTCTTCTACTCGCACCGGCTCGACGCCTCGACCCCGCTCGAGGAGACCATGGGGGCGCTGCACACCGCCGTCCAACAGGGCAAGGCGCTCTACGTCGGGATCTCGTCCTACGACGCAGAACGCTCCCGGCAGGCCGCCGCGATCCTGCGCGACCTCGGCACCCCGCTGCTGATCCACCAGCCGTCCTACTCGATGCTCAACCGCTGGATCGAGGACGAGGGACTCCTCGAGGCAGCCGACGACCTCGGCTTCGGGGTGATCGGGTTCACGGCGCTGGCCCAGGGGCTCCTGACCGGGCGGTACCTCGACGGCGTCCCGGAGGACTCGCGCGCGGCGGCGGGCAAGTCGCTCGACGCCGGGTCGCTGACGCCGGAGGTCGTCGACCACCTGCGGGCGTTGCACGGCATCGCGGAGCGCCGGGGGCAGAGCCTGGCGCAGCTGGCGCTCGCCTGGGCGCTGCGGGACGAACGCGTGACGTCGCTGGTGATCGGCGCTTCGCGGGTGGAGCAGCTGGAGCAGAACGTGGCCGCGCTCGACGACCTGTCCTTCACGGACGAGGAACTCGCCGCGATCGACGAACACTCGGTGGGCGTTCTCGACGTCGACCTCTGGTCGGGCGCGCGCTCCGGCGCGGTCTCGTAGCGCGCCCGCGGGATGACAGACTCGGTTCCGGAGGTTCGACGATGGTGACCGAGCAAGAAGCCGCAGAGATGCAGCGCGGCGTGCATCGATCGAGCGGAGCCCGTGGATGAGGTCCATCGAAGTCCCCATGCTCCCGATCGTGATCCCGCTCGGGGTCGTGATCTTCCTCGTCCTGCTCTGGACCCTCCGCGCCCGTGGCCGCGTCACACTTCCCCGGGCGAGCGTCGCCGCCGTCCTCGCGCTCTACGCCGGGGGCGTGATCGCGAACACGGTCTTCCCGATCTTCATCCACGTCGGGACCTGGCCGGACCGCGGGCCGCGCCCACTGGCGCTCTGGCTCGTCCCGTTCGTGGACTACGGGCTCGAGGACGCGCTCGTCAACATCGCGGTGTTCGTCCCGCTCGGTGTGCTCATCCCCCTGCTCCTCGCGCGGCCGAGCTGGTGGCGGGTGACGGCGATCGTCGCCGGTGCGAGTCTCGCGATCGAACTCACGCAGATGGCCACGGCGGGGCTCGCGTACGGCGGACACATCGCGGACATCAACGACTGGATGACCAACATCCTGGGCGGCGTCATCGGCTACGGCTTGTTCGTCCTCGTGACGCGCTCGCAGTCGGTCTACGGAGTCGTCCAGCAGTTCCGCTGGCCGGCACGCGAGGCATCGTGAGCGACGGTCGGTCGACTCGGCTCCGGGGCATCGATGCCGTCTCGGTCGGAGCGATGGTGTTCACCGCAGCCGGCCTGTGCACCTGCGCCACGCTCCTGATCGACGTCAGTCACGAGGTCGCGTCCACGGCGTCGCTGTTCGCCGGCCCCCTGACGCTCGCCGGCCTGCTCATCCTGGGGTTCGGTGCGTCGGACGAACGTCCGTTGCGGGCGGTCCCGGCCGCGCAGGTGCTGCTCCTGGTGGCCGCGGTCGCGGGGGTGGTCCAGACGACGGCCCTGCGGGTCCGGGTACCCGACGTCTTCTCCGAGCCGTTCCTCCGGCTGGTCGTCCCGGGGATCGGTGTCGTCGGTGGCACGGCGGTGGCTGTCGCGTGCATCCTGCTCGCGCTGCACCGCGGGAGGCGCGTCGTCCCCGCCGCGGTCTTCGTCGGCCTCGGCCTCATCGCGATCTCGGCCCTGGTCACGAACGGCACGGCGGTCCTCGCCGATCGCCTGCTCCTCACCGCGAGATCCGGCATCGACGTCGCGTCGATGTCGATCCACCTCTCTGTGCTCGGGAGTGGCGTCGGGCTGCTCGTCATCGCCGTCGGGCTCCTCCTGTCGTCCCGGTCGACGACGCGGCAGACCGAGCGCCGTCCCGTCTGAGGACGAGTCGCGATGCCGCGCCCTGTCCGTCTCCACGGTCCGCGTCCGGCGCGCGTCCCGGTGACCCACGGCTGACGGGAGGCTCGTGGCGGCCCCGCCACGAGCCTCCCGTCCGTCCTGACGACGCTCGCTCAGCGGACGCGCGCCGCGGTCACCGTCTCGGTCGCCGCGACCGTGTCGAAGCGCCCCGCGCCGACGAGCTGCCCCGTCCGTGGTGCATGGAAGGTCGCGCCGCCACCGGTCGCCAGGGCGACGTGGTGGATGCCGTGCTCGTTCGCGAAGAACACCGGGTCGCCGGGTCGGGCGTCCTCCGGCGCGACCGGCTCGAGGGCCTCGGCCTGGTCGTCGGCGTCACGCGGGACGACGATCCCGAGGGCGCGGTAGGACACGTGGACGAGGCCCGAGCAGTCGACACCGGCGGCCGATGACCCGGCCCAGAGGTACGGCATCCCCGTGAAGGTGCGGGCGACCGCGAGCGCATCGGCGGGGTCGACGGCCCCCGGCGAAGGCGAGCGCAGCGACGTGACCGCGGTCGCTGCGAGGTCGTGCACGACGCCGTCGGGGCCGAGGTACCCGCCCGAGGCACGGCGGTCGAGGATCGCACCGAGGAGCGGCCCGCTTCGCACGACGACCGGGTCGGTCCGCGGTGCGTCGAGCGGCAGGAGGTGCGCGGTCGGCAGGAACCCGGGGTAGCCGTCCGGGTGCTTCGACGACGGTTGGAGCGGCAGGCGGACCTCTGCCCATCCGTCCGATCCGGCGACGACGACGACCGGCTCGCCGAGGACGGCGTGGGTGTCGGCGCGGTCGAGCAGACCGAGCCGTGCGTCGTCGTCGAGGCCGGCTGCCCACGCGACGAGGTCCGGCGTGTCGGCAACGGCGGCGGCGTCGATCGGCCGTGGAGCGGTCGGGGCGTTCCAGAGCACCGTCGCGGGGACCCCGACGACCGTCGGGGTGGCCAGCAGGTCGAGCATGCGCGTCATCGTGCGAGGCCCGTCGAGGAGGACGCCCGGTCGAGTGCGATCCGCAGGTGCCCGTCGGCAGCGGCGAGCGCGGACGTCGCGGTGGCGGGGCTGCTGCCGGTCAGGAGCGCGAAGACCGCCTCCTTGACCGAGCCGTGCGCCGCGTCGAGTGCGGTGGCCGCCGTTGCGGTGTCGACGCCGGTGACCGAGACGACGGTGCGGCGGCTGCGGGCGACGAGCTTGGCGTTCGTCGCGCGGAGGTCGACCATGACGTTGCCGTAGGTCTTGCCGAGCCGCACCATCGTCAGGGTCGAGAGCATGTTGACCACGAGCTTCTGGGCGGTCCCGGCGTTGAGCCGGGTCGAGCCGGCGATGAACTCGGGGCCGACCGGGGCCTCGATCGCGATCGCCGCCGTCTGGCCTGTCCTGGAGTGCTCGTTGCTGGCGACCGAGACGGTGAGCGCACCGACCTCGTTCGCGGCACGGAGCGCGCCCAGCACGTACGGGGTGCGGCCGGAGGCGGAGAGTCCGACGACGGTGTCCTGCGCGGTGAGCCCGACGGCGGCGAGGTCGGCTGCTCCTGATGCCTCGTCGTCCTCGGAGCGTTCGACGGCAGAGCGGATCGCGCGCTCCCCGCCGGCGATGATCCCGACGACGAGCGACGGATCCGTCCCGAACGTCGGTGGGCACTCGCTCGCGTCGAGGACACCGAGGCGGCCGGACGTCCCCGCGCCGATGTAGATGAGCCGGCCGCCGCCTGCCATCCGCGAGCTGATCGCGTCGACGGCGCTGGCGATCGAGGGGAGCGCGGTGCCGACGGCGTCGAACGCGGCGCGGTTCCCGTCGTGCATGGCGGCGACGAGGTCGGCGGTGTCGAGGAGGTCGACTGAGCTGCGGCGCTCGTCGACGGACTCGGTGGCGAGCGTGCTGAGCTCGTCGCCGATGGCGTCGAGGAGCGCGTCGTCTGGGTCACGGGGCATCGACACGGGACACCTGCCTCTCATGGGGGAGATCGGGGTTGTCGAGGATGAGTGCGGCGCCGTCGAGGGCGTCACCGAGCGGCTCGACGACGTCGAGGTCGCTGTCGACGAGCGCCTGCCGGAGCCGCGCCGCGAACCCGTCGTGCGCGACGAGTCCACCGGTGATCGTGACCACGTGCGCCGCAGGGTCGGCTGGAGCCGCCGCGCGGGCCGTCGTGACGAGGTGCCCGATCGCCCGCTCGACGATGTCCGACGCGACGGCGTCGCCGTCGGCCGCGTGCGACAGGACGACGGGCGCGAAGGCGGCCAGGGTGCGCTCGGGGGTCGCGGACCCGCCGACGACGGCGGGCAGTGCGTCGAGCGACGGCGCCAGCGACATCGCGGCATCGCGGAGGGCGGTGTCGCGTCCGCGTCCGTCGTGCGCGCGGAGGGCAGCACGCAGGCCCTGCTGTCCGATCCAGCGGCCGGACCCGTCGTCGCCGAGCCAGATGCCGGAGCCGTCCGCGCGTCGGATCCGTCCGGTGGGGTCGATCCCGATCGCGACGGCTCCGGTGCCGGCGACCAGCACGGTCCCGGGTGCGCCGCCGAGGGCACCGGCGTGCGCGGTCACGACGTCGCTCGTGACGACGGCGCGCCCGCCGGAGGCCGTGGCGACACGGTCCGCCAGTTCGCGGGCGCGATCGGGCACGGTCGCGGCTCCGGCAGCGCCGATGGCGACACCGCCGACGAACGCGGCGAGCGACGCGGGCGCGGGTCCGGGCCGGGGTCCGGGTCCGGGTCTCAGCACGGTCAGGGCGTCGGTGATCGCGGCGATCGCGTCCTCGAGCCCGTCGTGCTCCGCGAGGCCGGCGCTCCCGTGCCCCGAGGCGGACCGGTCGCCGACGCGCACACGGCACGTCGTCTTCCCCAGGTCGACGAGGGCAGCGGGCTCGGCTGGTGCCATGGTGGGTAATTTACCTGATCGTCATGCCGGATGAAAAGCATTGACGCGATGACATCCCGCTCCGTAGCATGACGACCAATCGGAACGCGTTCGGAGAGGTTGTCCATGACCGTGCTGGAATCGCCCAATAGTGTCATCAGGGTGAGCATCCGGACCTCGATCCAGTCGCGACTCGACACCTACCCTCCCTCGACGAGGCGTGTGGCCGAGGCGATCCTCGAGCGTCCGCAGATCGTGCTCGAGCAGACGATCACCGAGCTGGCCCGCAACTGTTCCACGAGCGAGACGAGC
The DNA here is from genome assembly GCF_044746705.1 of Curtobacterium sp. NPDC090217. Taxonomy (NCBI): domain Bacteria; kingdom Bacillati; phylum Actinomycetota; class Actinomycetes; order Micrococcales; family Microbacteriaceae; genus Curtobacterium; species Curtobacterium sp. NPDC090217. Next base: position 865,706 of record NZ_JBIVCR010000001.1, read on the forward strand.
GTCGTCCGGTTCTGCCGCACGATCGGCTTCACCGGCTACGCCCCGATGCGGTTGCAGATGGCCACCGAGCTCGCGACCGAGTCCGCCCAGTTCGGCCAGGTCGGCGAGTACGGCTCCGACATCACCGACGCGGACTCCCTCGCCGAGATGATCGCGAAGATCAGCCGGTCCGAGATCGTCGGGATCCAGGAGACCGCGGCGTCGCTCGACCTCGACGTGCTGCAGTCCGTCATCGACCGGGTCGCCGCCGCGGACACCGTCATCGTGTTCGGTGTGTCCGCGAGCAACGCCGGCGCCCGCGACCTCGCGCAGAAACTCCTCCGCGTCGGTCGGACGGCGCTGTCGTTCGCGGACGCGCACGACGCGCTGGTCCCGGCGACGCTGCTCGGCCCGAACGGCGTCGCGATCGCGTTCTCGCACAGCGGCCGGACGCGCGAGGCGATCGAGTTCCTCCGCGCCGCACACGACAGCGGCGCCGCGACGGTGGCGATCACGAACGCCGCGGACTCGCCACTCGGCGGTGTCGCGGACGCCGTGCTCCGGACCGCAGTCCGTGAGACCGCCTTCCGCTCCGGTGCGATGGCGAGCCGGATCGCGCAGCTCACCGTCGTCGACTACCTCTTCGTCGGGGTCGCCCGCGCCGACCACGATCGGAGCGTCGCCGCCATCCGGCGCACCCACTCGGCCGTCCGACCGCTCCGCGACGGTGCGTGACGTGGCGGTCGCCGCGATCGACCGACTGCTCACCGACCCCGGGCTCCGCGCGTCCGTGATCGGGGACGCCCGCGTCGGCCTGGTCACGAACGACACCGCCGTCACCGCGGGCTTCGAGCGCACCGCCGACGCCCTGCAGCGCATCGGTGTGCGTCTCGCCCTGTTGTTCGGACCGGAGCACGGCATGCACGGCACGGGGCAGGCGGGGGAGTCCGAGGCCCTCGAGCACGACCGCGCAACCGGCCTGCCCGTCGTCGACACGTACGAGCTCGACGCCGATCGACTGGCCGAGCGGATGGCCGCGTCGGGCATCGATCTCCTGCTCGTCGACCTGCCGGACATCGGGACGCGGTTCTGGACGTACCCGTGGACGATGATCGACTGCCTCGTCGCCGCGGACCGCGCCGGCGTCCCGGTGGTCGTGCTCGACCGCCCGAACCCGATCGGCGGGACCCTCGTCGAGGGGCCGGGCCTCGATCCGGCGTTCGCGAGCTTCGTCGGCCGGGTGGACGTCCCGATCCGGCACGGGCTGACCCTCGGCGAGCTCGCCAGGACGGCGGTCGCCACCGGCACCGGCGGCCTCCGGACGACGGCGCTCGACGTCGTCGAGGTCGCGGAGTGGGACGACCGCGCACCGTGGCCGCTCGACGGTGGGCCCTGGGTCACGCCGTCGCCGAACCTGCCGACACCGGACACCGCGTTCGTCTACCCCGGTACCGGGCTCGTCGAGGGCACCAACCTCAGCGAGGGGCGCGGGACGACCCGACCGTTCGAGACCGTCGGCGCTCCGTGGCTCGACGACCGGTTCGTGCCGGCACTCCGCGAACTCGAGCTCCCCGGCGTCCGCTTCCGCGAGACCCGCTTCCGGCCGACCTTCCACAAGTACGCGGGGGAGGTCGTGCGCGGGGTCGTCCTCCACGTCACGGACCGCGAGCGATTCCGGCCGGTCCGGACCGGCCTCGCGATCATCGGGACCGCCGCGCGGCTGCACCCGGACGCCTTCGCCGTGCGGTCACAGCCCGCGGACGCCCCGCCGGAGCCCGGCTGCCCGCTCGACCGCCTCTGGGGATCCGACCGACTCCGACTCGCGCTCACCGCGGGTGACGACGTGGTCGGGTTCGCGGACACGACGGACGACCGGGTGACCGCATGAGCCTGGAGGCTCGGCTCACCACGCTCCTCGACGTCGCGGTGGCCGGAGGGGTCGCCTCCGCAGCGGCCGCCGTCGTGGTCGTCGACGGGAGCGTCGCGGCGCGGAGCGTCCGTGGCACGGTCGCGACGGTCGACGACGACGGTGCCGCGATCCCCGCCGAGGCGCGCACCGCGGTCGCCGACGGAGCGCGCTTCGACCTGGCGTCCGTGACGAAGACGTACTCGGCGTACACGCTCCTCCGGCTCGTGGAGTCCGGTGTGCTCGGCCTCGACGACCCGATCGCGGAACACCTGCCCGACTACCGGAACGACCCGGACCGACGTGCCGTCACCCTCCGTCACCTGCTGACCCACACCTCCGGGCTCCCGGCGACCTGGGCCGGCTGGCGGGCTCCCTTCGACGCGGCGCTCGCCGCGCTGCCGGACGGTGCCCCGACCTTCCGGGCGTCGCCGCTGTCGGACCGGGCCGCTCTGCGGGCGGACCTGGCGCGCACGACGCTCACCGAGCCTCCCGGCCGGCACTGGGAGTACGCGTGCACCGGGTTCAACACGGCCATGCTCGTGGCGGAGGCAGCGACCGGCGAGCCGTGGGCCGACCTCGTCGCGCGCGAGACGCTCGTCCCGCTCGGGCTCGCGGACACGCGCTACCGACCGACCGATGCCGGGCTGCGGGACGACGTCGTCGCGACCGAGTACCAGCCGGAGCTGCACCGCGGCGTCGTGCGTGGCGACGTGCACGACGAGTCGTCGTGGTCACTCGGCGGCGCGACCGCGAACGCGGGGCTCTTCGCCGACGTCGACGACGTCGCGCGCTTCGGCGAGGTGCTCCGTCGTGGCGAGACCGAGGTCACCGCGCGGTGGATGTGGGACGACCAGTTGCCCACGGTGACCGGACGGCCGGATCCACGCGGCGACGGGACGGGAGCCAGTCTCGGGCTCCGCGTCGGCGAGACGTCGTGGATGGGCACCTCCGGCACGGCCTCGCGCGGGCACACCGGGTTCACGGGCACGTCGGTCCAGGTCGACCGGTATGCCGGACTGACGATCGTGCTGCTGACGAACCGGGTGCACCCCACACGGCACGGGTCGGGGGTCACGGCGCTGCGTCGCGACGTCGCCGAACTGGCGTTCGCGTGCCGGTGAGCGTGGCCGGTGACGGCGGACCGCTCGTCACCTGGGTGCTCCTCGACCCGATCGGTGGCACGGTGTCCGAACGGGACGCCGACGTGGTGCTGCCAGCGGCCTCCACCATCAAGCTCGTCGTGCTCCTCGCCCTGCTCCTGGCGGTCGACGACGGCACGATCGCGCTGGACCGGTCGGTCACGGTGTCCTCGACCACGACGTCGGCGGCGGGCGGCGGCATCGTCGTCCGACCGGATCCCGAGGACGCCGACCCGGAGTTCCCGCCGGACGGTGCGGAGGCGACCGTCGCGGCGCTCGCCGGGATGATGATCGAACGGTCCTCGAACGAGGCGACCAACGTGCTCCTGGACCTGCTCGGTCCCGGACGGATCGCGGAGACTATCCGTGCGGCGGAGCTCGGCCGGACGATCCTCGCCCGCAAGCTCGGCGACGTGCCGGCGCAGCGTGCGGGGCTCGAGAACCGGTCGTCCGCGTCCGACCTCGCCCGCACGATGCACCTGCTCGTGTCCGGTCGCGTGCTCTCCGCGTCGAGCGCCGCGTTCGCGCGTGCGGTGCTCGCACGACAGCGTTTTCCGCACATCGCGCGCGAGCTGCCACCCGGTCGGTGGTGGGGGTCGAAGAGCGGGTGGGTCCCGGGGGTCGTGCACGACGTCGCCGCGTTCGCGACCACTGCGGACGCCGACGATGCGTCCGTCCTGGCGGTCTGCACGCGCGGCTTCGACGAGGCGCAGGGCGATGCGGTCATCCGGTCCGTGGGGAGCGTGTTGCGATCGTGTTTCCTGATCACGTAAACCATTGACGCAATTGCGTCGCGCTAGGTAACCTTCCGACAACTTCGCTCCCGAGACGAAGAACCACGGAAAGGATGCCGCTCATGACCGCCATCCCCACTCGGCCCGCTCGCCCCGCAGGAGCAGCACCGACGCGGCACCGCGGCCGGCGGGCCGGCGCCGCTCCGGTCGTGAGCCACGTCGTCCTCGTCATCGCGTCGATCGTCGTGCTGCTGCCGCTGCTGTTCGTCGTGTTCCTGTCGTTCAAGGACATCCCCGGCATCCTCGGCACCCCGCTGTCGTGGCCGGACGTCTTCCACGTCGAGAACTACCCGAACGCCTGGAACGAGGGCGACATCGGGCGCTTCCTGGCCAACACGATCATCGTCGCGTGCGTCACCGTCGCCGCGATCCTCGCGTTCTCGTCGCTCGCCGCGTTCGTGATCGCGCGCTACCGCTTCACGGGCAACCAGCTGCTGTACCTGTTCTTCGTGTCCGGCCTCGCGCTGCCGATCCAGATCATCGCGCTGCCGATCTTCATCCTCATCAAGAACCTGCACCTGCTGAACACGCTCACGTCGCTCGTCATCGTGTTCGCGTCCGGTGGGATCTCGTACAGCGTGTTCATCCTCGTCAACTTCATGCGGACGATCCCCTTCGAGCTGCAGGAGGCCGCGGTGATGGACGGTGCCGGCCCGCTGCGGATCTACTGGCACATCGTGCTGCCGCTGATCCGCCCGGCGCTCGGCATCGTCGCGATCTTCCAGTTCCTGTCGGCGTGGAAGGAGTTCTTCCTCCCGCTGCTCCTCGTGCAGGACCCGTCGAGCATGACCGTGCCCGTCGGCATCCTCTCCTTCGTCGGCGAGCACTCCACGGAGTGGCAACTCCTCCTCGCCGGGCTCGTCATCATCAGCCTGCCGACCCTCATCGGGTTCCTGCTCGTCGCGAAACAGTTCCGACGGAACCTCGTCGGCGGCGGCGTCAAGGCCTGACCGCTTCCCCGACCGACCCCGAAAGCCGACCGACCCCGAAAGCCGACCGACCCCGAAAGGACGTCCGGAGCCATGCAACGAACGCACACCACCCGACACCGTCGCGGCAGGACCCTCGCGGTCGTCGGCGCCGTCGCCGCAGCCGCCATCGCCCTCGCCGGGTGTTCAGCGGGCGGGTCCGCCGCTGGCGCGGACGGCGGGAGCTCAAGCGGGCCGACCGTGTCCGTCTGGTCGTGGCGCTCCCAGGACAAGCCCCTGTGGGAGAGCGTCCAGAAGAACCTGCGCGCCGAGGGCACCGACCTCACGATCAAGTTCCGGTCCATCTCCGCGACGTCCTACGACTCCGTGCTGAAGACCGCGATGAACGGTGGGAGCGGGCCGGACATCTTCTACGACCGCGCCGGCAACGGCACCCAGACGTACGCGGCGGCGGGGCTCGTCAAGCCGATCGACGACGTCGCCGACACCTCCGGCATGAAGCCGGCGTCGCTCGCGGCCGCGCAGTACGAGGGCAAGACGTACGGCGTCCCCTTCGCGGTCCAGACGATGTCGATGTTCTACAACAAGAAGATCCTCAAGGACGCCGGCATCGAGAAGCCGACCACGTGGAAGCAGTTCATCGCCGCGATGAAGAAGCTCAAGTCCAAGGGGACGACCCCGATGTACACGATGGGCGTCCAGCAGTGGCTGATGTCGCTCCAGCTGCAGGCGGTCGGCGCGTCCACGGTGAGCAACACCACCGCGCAGGCGATCACGGACAAGAAGTCGGACTACACGGACCCGGAGTTCGTGCAGTCGCTCGCCGCGTTCCAGGACCTCGCGCCGTACCTGCAGGACAACTGGCAGGCGACGGGCTCGGCAGGCAACGAGCAGGAGACGGCCTTCGCGCTCGGCAAGGCGGCGTTCATCATCGACGGCATCTTCGACACGGCGACGATCGACCAGGTGAACCCCGACCTCGACTACGGGCAGATGCTGGTCCCGTCGCCGAACGGCCAGAAGCCGAAGATCACCTGGTACGTCGACGGCAACATCTCGATGAACGCCAAGATCGGCGACTCGGCCGTCGAGAAGGCATCCGAGAAGGTCATCGCCTACACGGCGACGAAGAAGTTCGGCAACGCGTTCTCGGACGTCGCGGGTGAGATCTCCCCGATCGCCGGCGTGACGATCCCGAAGAAGTACCCGCTCAGCCGACAGGCCGCGGAGTGGTTCGACACCCAGGCGGCGAACCCGATCATCGGGATCCGCTCGCCGATGGACACGCCGGACCCCGACCCGACGTCGCTCTCGAAGAAGAAGACGGTGTCGACGACCTCTGGCGTGTACACGGCCGAGCAGGACGTCGTCGTGCCGCTCCTCGAGGGCAAGACGACCCCGCAGGAAGCCGCCGAGCACATCAACGGCAAGCTCGACTGGTACTTCGGGGCCAAGTGACCATGGCCACCATCACCGATTCCGGGAGGCGGGGCGGCACGCCGGCCCCGTCTCCCGCGGCTCCCTCGGACCAGCCAGCACCGCGGGTTCCCCGCGGGATGCCGAAGCGCCAGGTCGCGATCCTCGCCGCCTTCGTGGCACCGGCGTTCCTGCTCTTCGCGGTCTTCGTGGTGTTCCCGCTGCTCGACGGCGTCCGGTACAGCTTCTACAACTGGAACGGCACCGGCCCGCTGTCGAACTTCATCGGCCTCGGGAACTACACGTTCACGCTCTTCGACCCCTCGTTCGCCCCGGAGTTCTGGCGGGCGGTCGGCCACAACCTGTACTTCTTCGCCATCTCGATGGTCCTGACGCTCGTGTTCGGCATCGGGCTCGCGTACATGATGATGATCGTCAACGAGCGGGCGTCGCAGCGCTACTCGATCATCATGATGCTGCCGTTCACGCTGCCCCCGGTCGCGATCGCGTACATCTGGACGATCTACCTCGAACCGAACAGCGGCGTGCTGTACTCCGTGCTGCACGCGCTGCACCTCGACGCCCTCGCGCTGCCGTTCCTCGGATCGACGACGCTCGCGCTCCCGACGATCGCCGTCATCACGGCGTGGGTCGGCATGGGCTTCCCGGTGCTGGTGTTCCTCGCGTCGCTGACCGAGGTGCCGCAGGACACGATGGACGCCGCAGCGCTCGACGGTGCCGGGCGGTTCCGGATCCTGTGGTCGGTCCTCATCCCGGCGATCCGGCCGACGATCCTGCTCATCACGACGATGAACTTCATCGGCGCCTTCGGGACGTTCGACCTGATCTACATCATGCAGGGGAGCCAGGCCGGGCCGAGTGGCTCGACGGACGTCCTCGGCACGCTGTTCTACCGGACCGGCTTCGGTGGGTTCGGGACGACGGCGCAGTCGATGGGGCTCGCGACGGCGCTCGCCGTCGTCGGGTTCGTCATCGTGGTCGGCGTCTCGGCGGTCTTCCTCCGGCTGCAGAAGCGGTTCGCGGACTGAGCCGACCGCGCGGACTGACCCATCACCGGACGGGAGGCTCGTGGCGGCACCGCCACGAGCCTCCCGTCCGTCACGTCGTGACCGGCGTCCGTGCCAACCGGTCCCGCAGCCGGGTCGCGAGCTCGCGCTCGTCGGCGGCCACGAGCGCGAAGTCCCTGACCACCACGCGCCCACCGACGACGACGTGCCGGGGCCGGCGCCCCGGTGACGCCCATAGCAGGCCGGCCACCGGGTCGTCGACACCGGCGTCGGCGACCCCGGACACGTCCCACACGCACAGGTCCCCGGCGGAACCGGCACCGAGGTGGCCGAGTTCCGGTCGTCCGAGGCCGACGGCGGAGCCCTCCGTCGCCATCCCGAGCACCTGCCGGGCCGGAAGCTGCGGTCCGACCAGTGCCGACACCTGCATCGCGAGCCGGGCGTCCGCGAGCAGGTGCCCGGCGTCGTTGCTGCCGCCACCGCTCGTCCCGAGTCCGACCATGATCCCGGCGTCCGTGAGCCGTGCGACCGGGGCGATGCCCCACCCCATCGGCACGTCGCACCCCGGCGCGTGCGTCGCGGTCACGCCGGCGGCGGCGAGCCGGGCGATCTCGTCGTCGGTCACGTCGCACAGGTGCGCGATGGTCACGTCCGGCGCGAGCCAGCCCCAGTCCTCGAGCAGGTCGATCGGCCGTCGGCCGTACCGCTCGAGTGCGATGGCGGTGTCGACCTGCTCGTTCGCCTGCGTCCGGCGGCGGAGCCCGTGGCGTGCGGCCACGTCGCCGAGCGCCCGGAACGTCGCCTCGCCGTCGGAGTGCACGCCCGCCGGTCCGACCGCGACCTGGAGCAGACCGTCGGGGTCGACACCGCCGACGGCGTCGGGGTGGAGCAGACCGGTCACGATCGCCTCGGCCGACGCGGCCGCGCGGTCCGGGTCGTCCCGCGCGGAGCCGCGGACGAACGCCAGGCGGCCACCGAGCGCTCGGACCGCCCCGGCCGTCGCGGCCGCCAGCGCGACCGTGTCGTCCGCGGACGCCGCGGCCGGCCAGTTCAGGTGGTGGTCGGCGATCGTGGTGACCCCGGACAGGAGGCCCTCCGCGGCTCCGACGGTCGCGGCGAGTCCGTAGAGCTCGGGATCGTGGCCGACCCGGCCGTACGCATCGGCCATCGTCGGCAGCCACGCCGACATGGGCACGCCACGCGTGCCCGGGAGGGTCCGGAAGGCCGTCTGCAGCAGGTGGTGGTGGGCGTTGACGAGGCCGGGGGTGACGACGCAGCCGGAGGCGTCGAGGGTCGCGCGGTCCGGCGAGCCGTCGTCGACGAGGACGTCCCCGTGCCGCTCGGTCCTGGGGTCGACGAGGACGCGGAGTGCGCCGGAGACGGTGAGCATGGACCGGTTCTAGCAGCGGTGCGTTTCGGGGCGGTTTCGGGCTAGAGGTCGAGGACCAGGCGCGGGCAGCCCCGTGCCGCGCGGGACACGCAGATCATCATGGTGTGGTCGCCGGCCTGTTCCGCGGCGCTCAGCACGGCGTCGCGGTGGTCGACCGAGCCCTCGAGCACCGGCGTCTCGCAGGTGCCGCACGTGCCCTCGCGGCAGGACGACAGGACGAACACCCCGGCGTCCTCGGCGACCTCGAGCAGCGTGCGGTCCGCCGGCACGGTCAGGGTCATCCCGGACACGGCCAGCTCGGTCTCGAACTCCGTGCCGGGGAGCGTGGCGGCGTCGGAGGCCTCGAACCGTTCGACCCGGACGCTGCCGTCCGGCCAGTGCGCCGCCGCCGCCTCGACCGCGTCCATCAGGCGCTTCGGGCCGCAGCAGTACACGACCGCGTCACGTGGCGCGGCGAGCAGTGCCTCGACGTCGAGTCGTGTGCCCTCGTCGGCGACGGCGAGCGACACCCGGCCCGGGTGGTCGGCCACGAGGTCCTCGGCGAAGGCCATCGCGTCCCGCCGGCGACCCGCGTAGTGCAGCTCCCACGGGGTCCCACGGAGCTCGGCCTCGGCGATCATCGCGGCGATCGGGGTGATGCCGATGCCGCCGGCGACGAACACCGCGGGTCGATCGGGATCGAAGGCGAAGTGGTTGCGCGGGCCGCCGACCGTCACGGTGCTCCCGACCTCGAGCGTGTCGTGGACGGCCACCGAGCCACCGCGGCCGCCGTGCTCGCGGAGGACGGCCACCCGCCAGTGCCCGTCGTCCGTGGTGGTGACGAGCGAGTACTGCCGCTCGACGCCGGGTGCGACCTCGACGTCGAGGTGTGCGCCCGGCTGCCAGGTGGGGAGCGGCTCGGGGCCGACAGCGGCGAGGTCGATCGCGACGACGTCCGCCGCGACGGTCCGGCGGGCGGCGATCCGGAGGGGGAACCGAGCGCTCATGCGCCGCCCTCCCCGCCGAACGGGCTCTGCTTGACCACGACGAGCTGGAACCGGCCGCCGTCCGGGCTGCACCACCGGTGCGGTGTGCCGCCGCGGTAGTACGCGGAGTCGCCCGGTTCCAGGTGCTGCACGCCGGAGCTGCCGAGGTCGAGGAGCAGCGAGCCGGACAGCACGTAGAGGAACTCGTCCTCGCGGTGCTCGTAGTACTCGCCGGGGTCGGTGTTCATGCCGGTGAACTCGAGCGGTTCGAACGCGTGCCGGCCACCGTGCACGAGCAGGCGCGCCTCGCCCTTCGAGAACGGACCGCGGGCACCGTCGGCGGCACGCAGGACGTCGGGGGAGCGGTCGTCGGGTTCGCGGTGCTGCGCGTCCCCGGCCGCGAGCAGCTCGACCTGGCTCGTGCCCAACGCGATCGCGATCTTCTCGAGCGAGACCATGCTGGCGCGGGAGTGCCCGCGTTCGAGCTGGCTGAGGAACGGGTGCGACAGTCCGGTGCGTTTGGCGAGCTGGACGAGGGTCTGGCCGTGCGACCGGCGCAGCGCGCGGATGTGCTCGCCGGTGCGGAGCGCCTGCTCGTCGACGACGCGGGTGTTCGTCGAGCCGGGCTCGATGAGGTCGGTGGGCACTGTTCCTCCGTCGGTCGGTCACGGGCGGGGTTTCACCGGGGCACGACCGTCACACATGGCAACCGCCGCGAAATACGTGGGAAACGTGGTCCTCATAGCATCACCAATGTTGATGCGATCAACATTCTGACACACGATCGAGAGGGCGTTCCGATGCGGTCATCCCTGCCGAACGCACTTGCCCTGCTGCGCGGAGCGACACTGCCGGACGGGCGCACCGTCGACGTCCGGATCGACGGCGAGACCGTCGTCGAGGTCGCTGCGCCCGGCTCCCTCACCGCCGACGCAGCGGCGACGTTCGACCTGCAGGGCCGGCTCCTGCTCACCGCGCCCGCCGAACCGCACGCGCACCTCGACAAGGCCCTGAGCTTCGACCGCATCCAGCCGCCGCTCGGCGACCTCGGGTCCGCGATCGAGGCGTGGGTCGACCACGCCGACGACATGACCGTGGCCGACATCGCGGATCGGGCACGGACGCAGGCCCTCGCGATGCTCGCTGCCGGGACGACCTCCATCCGGACCCACGTCGACGTGTTGAGCGCCCGCGGGACCGCCGACGTGCAGGCGGCCACCCGTGGTGCGCGCGCGCTCGTGCAGGTCCGCCGCGAGCTCGCCGGGCTCGTCGACCTGGAGCTCGTCGCGCTCGCCGGACACCACGCGCCGGACGAGCACGTCGAGGCGGTCCTCGACCTCGGCGTCGACCTGGTCGGTGGCGCCCCGCACCTCGCCGACGACCCGGAGGCCGACCTCGTGCGGCTCCTCGCCATCGCCGAGCGGCGGGGCCTCGGCGTCGACCTGCACGCGGACGAGAGCCTGGACGGCCCCGTCACCCTCGACCGGTACGCGCAGATCGTGCGCGACTGGCCCCGCGACCGGCAGTACTCCGCTGGGCACTGCGTCCGGCTCGGCACGCTCGAACCCGGCCGTCTCGCCGAGGTCGTCGCGGACGTGCTCGCCGCCGACATCGGGGTGATCTCCCTCCCGATCACGAACCTGTACCTGCAGGGCTGGCAGCACCCGGTGTCGACGCCCCGCGGACTCACCGCCCTGCGCGCCCTGCTCGACGCCGGCGTCCGCGTCGCCGCCGGCGCGGACAACGTCCGCGACCCGTTCAACCCCGTCGGCCGGTCCGACGCGTTCGAGACGGCATCGCTCCTGGTCACTGCCGGGCACCTGACGCCGGACGAGGCGTACGCGCTCGTCAGCGACGGCGCTCGCAGCGTGATGGGCCTGCCGGTCGCCGGCGTCGCGCCAGGAGCACGCGCGGACCTCGTCGCGGTGGACGCGACGAGCGTCGTCGACGCCGTGGCGAACGCCCCCGCCGACCGGGTGGTCGTCGCGCACGGCCGACTCGTCGCCGTCACCGAGGTCCGCCGCAGCGTCGCTGCACCCGCGCTCGCAGCGCCCGTCGCCCCCGAACTCGTCCCCTGACCGGGCTCCCCGGCACGACCCGCCCGCCCCACCCCACCGAAACGAGGTACACGTGACCACCACCGCACCAGCGCCCGTCACGTCGACGGACACGCTGCTCGACTTCGGCGACGTCGAGATGACGTTCCCGAACGGCACCGTCGCCCTGCAGGGAGTCGACCTCACCGTGGACCGCGGCGAGTTCGTCTCCGTCGTCGGCCCCTCCGGCTGCGGCAAGTCGACCCTGCTCCGCATCGCCTCCGGCCTCGAGACCGCCTCGGACGGGACCGCCCAGGTCACCGCGGACCGGATCGGCTACGTCTTCCAGGACGCCACGCTGCTGCCGTGGCGTTCGGTGCAGGGCAACGTCGAGCTGCTCGCCGAGCTGCAGCACGCACCGAAGGCCGACCGGGCCGAGAAGGCACGACGGGCGATCGACCTCGTCGGGCTCAACGGCTTCGAGTCGAACCTGCCGAAGCAGCTCTCCGGCGGCATGCGGATGCGCGTCTCGCTCGCCAGGTCGCTCACCCTCGACCCGCAGCTGTTCCTGTTCGACGAGCCGTTCGGCGCCCTCGACGAGATCACCCGCGAGCGCCTCAACGACGAGCTCCTCCGGCTCTTCGTCGCGCAGCGCTTCGCGGGGTTGTTCATCACGCACTCGGTGTCCGAGGCCGTGTACCTGTCCACCAAGGTCATCGTGATGTCCGGTCGCCCGGGCAGCATCGTCGGCCGCTTCGACGTCCCGTTCCCGATGCCACGCGACCCCGACATCCGGTTCACCCCCGAGTTCGCCGAACTGGTCGGCGAGGTCTCCCACGCACTCCGAGAGGGGCACCGCTGATGACGACCCTGCAGCAGGCCACCGAGGCCAGGGCGGCGAGACTCGCCACCCGCCGCTCCCGACCGCGTCGCGCCGTCACGTGGTGGCAGCCGGTCGTGGTCTTCGCCGTCCTGATCGGCGTCTGGTACGCGGCAGCCGCCTACTACGACCACGTCAGGAACCTCGCGTTCCTGGTGCCGTACCCGCACCTCGTGCTCAAGGCGATCGTCTGGGACACCGGCGTGAACGGTGCCCCCACGACGTTCGACAGCGACCTGTGGAAGGCGCTCGGTCGCACGTCGGTCGTGTCGCTGACCGGCCTCGCGTTCGCGATCGTGATCGGTGTCGTCTGGGCGATGCTGATGGCGCAGGCGAAGTGGCTCGAGAACTCGCTCTACCCGTACGCCGTCGTCCTGCAGTGCGTGCCGATCCTGGCGCTGGTGCCGCTCATCGGCGCCCTGTTCGGCTACGAGTTCACCAGCCGGGTCATCGTCACGGTGATGATCGCCCTGTTCCCGATGGTCTCCAACACGCTCTTCGGACTGCAGTCCGCCGACCGGGCGCAACGCGAGCTCTTCCAGCTGCAGCGGGCCGGGCGCGGTGCGCAGCTCGTGAAGCTCCAGGTCCCCGCCGCGCTGCCGTCGATCTTCGTCGGCCTGCGGACCTCCGCTGGGCTGTCCGTCATCGGCGCGATCGTCGGCGACCAGTTCTTCCAGCGCGGCAACCCCGGGCTCGGCGTCCTCATCCAGGTCACCGCCTCACGCTTGATGGGCCCGGAGCTCTACGCGACCATCATCATCGCCTCGCTCTACGGCGTCGCCGTCTTCCTGCTCTTCGGCCTGATCGGTCGCCTCGCCGTCGGGCGCTGGCACGACTTCGGCTGAGCCCCCCCCCGACCATCCCTCCCATCATCCCGACGCACCACGTGAACAGCACCACGAACGGAGCACCCATGCGCATCAAGACCCGCCTCGGCATCGCGACCGCCGCCCTCGGCGTCACCGCGATCGCCCTCACCGGCTGTGCGAGCGGATCCGGCGCCGCGACCGGCGACAGCACGTCGACCGCATCCACGGCGAGCGGCCCTGCCGTCGACCTGTCGGACGTCTGCCCGGCGACCGTCGTCGTCCAGACCGACTGGAACCCCGAGGCCGACCACGGCCACGTGTACCAGATGCTCGGACCGAACCCGAAGATCGACGCGAGCGGCAAGTCCGTCACCGGCGACCTGTACGCCAACGGCAAGTCGACCGGCGTGCAGCTCGAGGTCCGTGCAGGCGGCCCGGCGATCGGCTACTCGACCGTCAGTTCGCAGATGTACCAGGACAAGGACATCACCCTCGGCTACGTCTCCACCGACGAGGCCGTGCAGTTCTCCGACAACCTGCCGACCACCGCGGTGTTCGCCGAGAACGACCAGTCGCCGATGGTGCTCATGTGGGACCCGTCGAAGTACAAGGACGTCGACTCGATCAAGTCGCTCGGCAAGGCGCTCGAGAAGAACGACGGCGTCGTGCGCTACTTCAGCGGCGCCGCGTACATGACCTACCTCGAGCAGTCGGGCAACCTGCCGAAGAGCGTCCTCGACGGCAGCTACGACGGCACGCCGTCGAAGTTCGTCTCGGCCGGCGGCAAGGACGCCCAGCAGGGCTTCGCCACCGCCGAGCCGTACATCTACCAGAACGAGGTCGCCGCCTGGGGCAAGAAGGTGGACTACTCGCTCATCTCCAGCACCGGGTGGAACCCGTACCCCGAGACCATGTCGGTCCGCAGCGGTGACCTCGAGAAGCTGAGCCCGTGCCTCGAGAAGCTCGTGCCGGTGATGCAGCAGGCCGACGTCGACTACTTCAAGGACCCGACGCCGACGAACGACCTGATCGACCAGCTCGTCCAGCAGTACAACAACGGCTGGACCTACGACGCCCAGGTCGGCGCGTTCGCCGTCAAGCAGATGAAGAAGCTGAAGGTCGCGACCGACGGCGACAACGCCTACGTCGGCGACATGGACGCCGACCGGATGACGGACTTCATCGCGAAGGCGAAGCCGATCTTCGACGCATCCGGCGGACACGTGAAGGCCGACCTCACGGCCGACGACCTCTCCACGAACAAGTTCCTCGACGACAAGATCGGCTTCGGCTTCTAGCCGGCCACGGGGCCGGCCGCCATCGCGGCCGTCGGCCCCAACCACCGTTCTGGAGGCTCGGTGCCGGACCGTCACCGAGCCTCCCGTCCGACCACCCCACAGGAGCCCCCAATGCCCGCCACCCAGGAATCCCTCGACACCCTGCGGGTCGCGCTCGTCGACCTGCTCGGCGACCGCGGCGTCAGCACCGACCAGCGGACGCGCGAACGCGCGTCCGTGGACGAGGCGACGATGAGCCCGATCCTCACCGAACAGCTCCCCCTCGGCCTCGCCGACCTGGTCGCGTACCCCGCGAGCGCCGACGAGATCGCCGCCGCGCTGCAGCTCGCGGCGCGGCACGGCGTCCCCGTCACCACGCGGGGCAAGGGAACCGGCAACTACGGCCAGGGCATCCCGCTGCACGGCGGTGTGGTGCTCGACACCTCGCGGGCCCGCGCCGTCGTCGAGGTCGGCGACGGGTACGTCACGGCAGAGGCCGGCGCCTCGATGGTCTCGCTCGAACAGGCCGCAGCGGCCGCCGGGCAGCAGCTCTGGATGTACCCGTCCACCGCGCAGTCGACGATCGGCGGCTTCCTGTCCGGCGGCTCCGGCGGCACAGGATCGATCTCGCACGGATCGAACTGGGAGGGCTTCGTCACCGCGCTCGACATCGCGCTCCCCGGCGAGGACGGACTGCTGCACGTCGAAGGTGCCGAAGCGCAGACGTTCGTGCACACCTACGGCACCGCAGGGGTCATCGCGCGCGCCACCGTGCGGCTCGAGCCCCTGCAGGACTGGCGGGCCGTGTACGCGACGTTCCCCACCTTCGAGCAGGCGCTCACCGCGGTCCGCACGCTCCGTGGGACGACCCCGGCACCACGCCTCGTGAGTGCCGACCGAGCCGAGATCGCGGCGAAGCTGCCGAAGGACCCCGCCATCGCCGTCGACCGGGCGAGCCTGCGCGGGATCATCGACGCCGTCGTGCTCGAGGAGTCGCGGGACCTGATCGAGGCAGCGGGTGGCACCGTCGAGGACGTCCGCGAGGGCCTCCAGCAGACCACCAAGGTCTCGATGCTGTCCTACAACCACCCGATCTGGTGGCTCAAGCGGAACTCGCCGGACACCGTCTGGTTCCACGTCGAGGTCGGCGGCGAGGCGCTGATCGACCGCATCGCCGAGGTCGAGGCGGTGTACCCGGGCGCCATGCTGCACATCGAGGCGGCGCACATCGGGCCGATCGGCATGCTGACCGCGCCGTACACCGGCGCCGAGGACGTCTACGCCGGCTACCCGGCACTCCGCGACCTCGGCGTCCGCGTGCACAGCCCCCACCAGTACTACGTCGACCACGGCGTCGAGGAACTCGTCGCGCTCAAGCAGCGCACCGACCCCGCCGGACTGCTGAACCCCGGGCACGTGATCGACCCCGCGCTGGTCGAGTCCGGCGGGTCCACGGCGTCGGCGCAGCCGAGCATCCCGGGGTTCGGCAAGTGAGCGGGACGAGGAACCTCGCCGAGCTGTCCGGCCCCGAGGTCGCGGCACGGTTCACGCCCGACACGATCGTCGTCCAGCCCACCGGCGCCGTCGAGCACCACGGACCGCACCTGCCGCTCCTGACCGACTTCCTGCTCGCGGACCACATCGGCGGCGCGGCCGTCGAGCGCGCGGCGACCGAGGGGCTCGACGTGTGGCGGCTCCCGACCCTGGCGTTCACGAAGTCGGACGAGCACAGCTGGGCGCCGGGCACCGTGTGGCTCGACGAGGCGACGATGTTCGACACCGTCGT
The DNA here is from genome assembly GCF_044746705.1 of Curtobacterium sp. NPDC090217. Taxonomy (NCBI): domain Bacteria; kingdom Bacillati; phylum Actinomycetota; class Actinomycetes; order Micrococcales; family Microbacteriaceae; genus Curtobacterium; species Curtobacterium sp. NPDC090217. Next base: position 882,043 of record NZ_JBIVCR010000001.1, read on the forward strand.
GCAGGTCGGCCGCGCCGTCGCCCTCACCGGTGCCGGCACGCTGGTGTTCGCCAACGGACACGGCGGGAACGTCGCCCTGCTGCAGGTCGCCCTGCGCGAGATCCGGAAGCGGTTCGGGCTGAAGACGTTCCTGATGCCGACCCTGGCGCGCGTGCCTGGGCCCGGTGGCGAGGACGCCGACGAGCGCGGGCTCGGGATCCACGGCGGTGCGGCGGAGACCTCGATGATCCTGCACCTGCGTCCGGACCTCGTCGACATGACGAAGGCCGAACGGTGGGTGCCGGACCACCTCGCCGAGTTCGAGCGCATCCGGTTCAACGGCGGCCCGGTCAGCTTCGGGTGGCTGTCGAACGACTTCGGGACGCCGGGTGTCATCGGGGACGCGAGCCGCGCGACGGCGGAGTACGGCAAGGCGCTGTGGGACGTCTCGCTCGACGAGGCGGTCGCGTCGCTCCACGAGATCGCACGGTTCGACCCCGCCGTCCGGCGGTGACGTCGGTGCTGCCGGGCGAGGTCACCGCGGACGGTTCCGGTTCCGGTTCCGGTTCCGCTTCTGCGGCGCCGGCGGACCCCCTGGCGCTCGCCGCGTCGTGGCTCACCGGCACGGGTGCGCCGGTGACGATGACGCTGTCGACGATCGGTCTCGACGGCTACCCGTCGGCCAGGACCGTGCTGCTCTCCGCGTTCGACGGGGAGCGCCTGCACTTCCACACGGACTCCAGGAGTCGGAAGGCCGCAGAGGTCGCGGCGGTCCCGAGGGCGACCGCCACGATCGTCTGGCCGGAGACCGCGCGGCAGCTCGTCGTCACCGGGGACGTCGCGCCGGTCACCGACCAGGAAGCTCGGGCCGCCTACGCCGCGCGGACCCACTACCTGCAGGTGCTCGCCTGGGTCAACGACCACCCGCTCGCCGCTGCGGAGGACGACGTGCGGCGCGCGACCTGGGCGGCGTTCATCGCGGAGCACCGGGACGTGGTCCTCGGTCCGCCCGACACCTGGGTCGGGTACGCGATCACGCCGGTACGGATGCTGTTCTGGCGTGGTGCGACGGACGCGCCGAGCAACCGGCTCGCGTTCGAACGGGACGGGGACGGCACGTGGACCTCGGAGCGCTGGCCGGGCTGACGGTCCGACCACCGGACGGGGCGCCCGATGGTCAGATCGGGGCGATGTGCTCCCGAACGAGTTCCATGGCGTTGTCGTACAAGCAAAACAGGTTCCTGCCTGGATTACTTGTATCGCTCCTCCTCTGCGGCGGCGGGCTGCCGGGAGCGGTCCAGGACGGCGGTGAACGCAGCGTCGAGTTCGCCCGCGATCGCGTCGGGTTCGGCCAGGTATCCGCCGACCATCGCCCCGTCGCGGAGCATCACCAGCTGCCCGGCCGTGACGTCCGGGTCGGGAGCGCCCGCGTCGGCGGCGATCGTGGCGAAGAACCCGTGCATCCACTCCCGGTGCCGACGGACGACGGCGCGGACGGGATCGTCGGGGTCGGGGGTCTCCGCCGCGGCGTTGATGAAGGGGCAGCCCCGGAACCCCGGCAGGCAGCTCGCCTCCCCGATGAGGGATGCGATCGCTCGGGCCGCATCCAGACCGTGACGCCCGTCCGTCACGTGCGAGAAGGCCCCGCGCTCGCCGTCTGCCTGGGCCTCGAGGTACGCCACCGCCAGGTCCGTCTTCGTGCGGAAGTGCCGGTAGAACGTGACCTTCGTGATCCCCACCCGATCGATGACCCGATCGGCACTCGTGGCGCGGATGCCCGCGGCGGCGAAGAGCTCGGTCGCCGCGTCGAGGATCCGCGCCCGCGTCGCGACGGCGCTGCGACGTCCGTCGACTGGTGGCGAACCGGCGGTCACGACTTCTCCCTCGGGGCTTGCGTTCTCGATGGACCCAACTCTAGAGTCCTCGATGTAGACGTACTAGTAACTCTACATCGAACCCCGACGAACGGACCACCATGACCACCACCGAGCGCGCGACCTCGACCGTCGCCTCCTCCCTCCGACGGCTGTACTTCTTCCGTTTCGGCTTCGCCGTCCTGTGGGCGATCGCCCTCGCGGCCACAGCCGCGGCTCTTCCGGTGGTCGCCCCGGCCGTCGTGGTGCTGCTCGTCCTCTACCCGGTCGTCGACCTCGCCGCTGCGGTGTGGGACCACCGATCGTCCCGGGACACCAAACCCGCTCGGGCACTCGTCGTGAACATGGTGCTGAGCCTGCTCGCGGCGATCGGCCTCGGCATCGCCGCAGTGTCGGGCGCGCCGGCGGTCCTCGTCGTCTGGGGCGCGTGGGCGATCACCGCCGGCGCGGTCCAGCTCGTCCTCGCCGTCGCGCGTCGCCGCATGGGAGGACAGTGGCCGATGATCCTCAGCGGAGGGATCTCGGTGCTCGCCGGTGCCGGGTTCGTCTCGCAGGGCCTGAGTGGCGGGACGGGACTCACGAGCCTCGCCGGCTACGCCGTGCTCGGCGGCATCTTCTTCCTCGTCTCGGCGCTGCGCCTGCGGCGCGCGGCGAGCCTGTAGGCAGACGGCCGACTGGAGGCTCGTCGCGGCGCCGCCACGACCCTCCCGTCCGTCGTCACCCCGCTCGCGCAGAGCGAGTGCGCAGACGATGGGTTCTCGAGGGCGATCTGCTCGCCGTTTCCGCGCACTCGATGCGGCGGGCGGAGGGCGGTGGGCGGCGGGCGGCGGGCGGAGGGCGGCGACCGCGCGCGACGGGTGCGGCCGGGTCAGGCCCCGGTCGGGCAGACGGTCTGGACGGGGCCGGTCGACGCGGGGACGACGTCGTCGGTGGACGCCACCGGCACCGCGTTCCCACGGCGCAGCCCGAGGCCGACCAGCACGACGGCCCCGACGACCGCGATGCCACCGGCGAACCAGAAGTCCGCGGCGATCCCGAACGACGTCACGGCGACGCCGCCGAGGACCGATCCCGCGGCGATCGCGAGCTGGATCGTGGTGACGAAGAGCGCGAGACCGGTCTCCGAACCGCCGGGTGACGCGGTGGACATCCATGTCTGCATCCCGAGGGGGAGTGCGCCCCACACGAGGCCCCAGACGACGAGCAGGGCGAACACCCCGACGACCGAGTGCGCGAGCAACGGCAGCGCGATCACGGCCGCGGCCAGGACGATCTTGGACGCCCCGATCGTGCCGAGCACGTTCCGGCTCAGCGTGACCCCCGCCACGAAGTTGCCGACGATGCCGGCCACGCCGAACACCAGGAGCGCGAGGGTGATCGTCTCCGGCCCGACGCCGACGAGCTCCTGCAGGTACGGCGCGACGTAGGTGTACGCCGCGAACTGCGCCGCGAAGACGAACGCGGCGCCGATGAGCCCGACCCGGGCCCTCGGCACGCGGAGCAGTGCGCCGAGCGTGGCGAACCGCACCCGCTGCACCGCCGGGATGCTCGGCAGCATCGCCAGCTGGAGCACCAGCGCGACCAGCCCGAGCGCGCCGCCGATCACGAACCCGAGGCGCCAGCTGCCGAGCGCGGAGACGAACGCGCCGAGCGGCAGGCTGACCACGGTGGCGACCGAGACGCCCGCGGTGATGAAGGAGGTCGCGCGGATGACCGACGGGGCCGGGACGAGCCTCCCGGCGATCCCGGCACCGATCGCCCAGAAGCCACCGATCCCGACCCCGAGCAGCATGCGTGCGGCGAGGAGGACCGCGAACGTGGGCGCGACGGCCGCCAGGCCGTCGGCGACGACCAGCAGCACCGTCAGGGCGACGAGGACCACACGACGGTCGAGGCGCGAGGTCGCGACCGTCACGACGGGGGCGGCGACGGCACCGACGAGTCCGGTCGCGACGACCATCAGGCCGGCGGTCCCGACCGGGACGTCGAGGTCGGCGGCGATCGCGGGGAGGAGCCCGATGGGCAGGAACTCGGAGAGGACGAGCACGAAGGAACCGAGTGCGACGGAGAGGACGCTGAGCCACCCACGGCGCTGGGCTGACGATGTCATGGAGGGGTCAAAGCGCCCAGGCCGACTTCCATTCCCCGCATGTCGCTTCGGTCGAGATTCGCGCTGATAAATTTATCGCCAAACTTACGGGTGATAAAGTTATCGCGTGCGCAACGCTCTCGACAATCCCTTCAGCCCGGGCTCGGACATCGTCCCGGAGGTGTGGGCGGGACGCACGCAGCAGCTCAACGACTGGCGGGACGTCCTTCGCCCTCGCCGCATGGCGGGGCTACCCGAACGAGGACGCACGATCCTCGGAGAGCCTGGACTGGGGAAATCCTCCCTGGTTCGACGCATCGCGGACGACGCTCGAGCGCGCGGCGACTGGGTGACGCCGCAGTTGCGCATTCCGTCCGGCGCAGACCCGCTCAAACTGGTGGCCTCGGCTGTCCTCGACCTCGCCGATCAAGCCGGCCTCGCGGCGCGGCGCGAGAAGCGGATCAGGGAGTTGCTCGCACGAGTGGAGTCCGTCGAAGCGTCCGGGTTCGCGCTCACGCTCCGCGACCGGGAAGGCCCCGAACCGTACCGCGTGCTCGCGGACATCCTCGTGGAGGTCGGCCGCACCGCACGGCATCAGAACCGCGTCGCGCTGATCCACATCGACGAAGTGCAGAACATCACCAACGAGAACGTGCTGTCGCAGCTCCTCATCGCACTCGGTGACGCGATCGGTCATGAAGACGACGTCGAGCTGCCCGGCGGTCTCGTGGCAAAGCGAACGCTGCCGCTCGCTGTGTACCTGACTGGTCTCCCCGATTTCGAGGACAGAGCAGGAGCGCACAAGGGCGCGACGTTCGCCCGGCGGTTCCAGACGACCACGCTCACCGGAATCGACGACGAGGACTTGAACGCAGCCCTTCGCCAGTTCGTCTTCGACGGCTGGGAGGTCCCCACCGAGGAAGGTGGAACGGCGAGGGTCCGGATGGAACAGAACGCGGCCGACACCGTCGTCGACCTCTGTCGAGGAGAGCCGTTCCTCTTCCAACTCGCCGGCGAGAAGGCATGGTATGCGGGATCGGGCGAGACGATCACCCTGGAGCAAGTCCGCGCCGGTTGGCGAGGGGCCGAGAGTGAGGCAGGAGCACACGTCGAGCGCATCGTCTCGCGGCTCCCGCAGCGCGAGCGGGACTTCCTCCAGGCGATGGCGGACCTGCCTGCGGAACGACGGCGGTTCAGCATCATCGCCGCGGAGGCGGGCTTCGCGAAGGCGACTGACGCGGGGCCGACAGCGCAACGGCTCGATACCATCCGGCGGATCATCAAGCGTGGGTCCAAGTACAGCTTCCAGCACCGCGCAGTCGAGGCGTACATGACCACTGACTGGCCGAGCATCGACTGAGCGGCAAACGCGCAGCGGGGAGTGGCGACGCCACAGCGGCAGTGTGACGGACGGGAGGCACGGTGCCAGCTGGCACCGTGCCTCCCGTCCGGTCTGCGGTCGCGACTACTGCGCGTCCTGGATGGCCTTCTTCAGCTGCGTCACGTACTGCTCGGCCCCCGCCTTCGGCGTGGTCTTGCCGAACTGGACGTTCTGCCAGATCTGGGCCAGCAGCGTGTCCGCGTCCTGTGCGCCGACCGGCGTGATCGGTGCGGGCGGACCGGACTCTGCGGTGACCTGCTTCACGTAGTCCATGACGATCTTGTCGGAGCCGCTGAGGTCCGGCGTGATCTGCTTCTGGAACGCGGGGTTCGCGGGCATGCCGCGCTCGGCGCCGAAGATCTTGCCGACCTTCGGGCTGGTCGTCAGGAAGTCGATGAGCTCCGCCGCTTCCGCCGGGTGCTTCGACTTGCTCGAGATCGACCAGTACATCGAGGACTTGAGGTACTGCCAGCCCTTCTTCGCATCGGCGGCTGCCGGCATCGGGAGCATGTCGAGCTTCTGCGACGGCGCTGCGACCTGGTACGCGCTCAGGTTGGAGGGGATGAACGTCATCGCGACCTTGCCGGTGGCGATGTCGGACTGGTCGAGCGCGGCGTTCGTGCCCTCGGCGAGCTGCGACGGACTCGGCGTGACCCCGGCGTCGATCTGGTCGAGCGCGTACTGCCAGTAGTCGGCGAGCATGGACGGCTTCAGGACGACCTTGCCCTTGTCATCGAAGACCGCGCCGCCGTGCTGGCGGGCCCAGAGCGTCAGCGACGGGGTGTCGCCGCCGAACGGGTCGAGACCCTTGACCTTGCCGCCGGACTTCTCGGTGACCTCCTTCGCGACCGTGTTCATCTCGTCCCACGTCCACCCCTTCGAGGAGGGCATGTCGATGCCGTACTCGTCGAGGACGGTCCGGTTCACGGCGACGCCGATCGAGTTCAGCCCGATCGGGACGGCGTAGAGCTTGCCGTCGTACTGGCCCGTGTCGCGGACGTTCTTCGTGAGGTCCGAGGTGTCGAGGTACTTGCTGTACTGCCCGAGGTCGGCGATCGCGCCGCGCTGGGCGTACGAGGCGACGTAGATCTGGTCGAACTGCATGACGTCCGGCGCGCTGCCGCCGGCGACGGTGGTGGCGAGCTTGTCCCAGTAGCTGCCCCAGTCGGTGGACTGGGTCTTCACGGTGATGTTGGGGTGCTCCTTCTCGAAGGCCTTCACCGCCTCTTCGGTGGCGGTGACGCGGGCCCCGGCGCCCCACCAGTTCAGGGAGATGGTGACGGGGTCCTTGCTCAGCTCGGCTCCACCGTCGTTCGAGTTGCCGACGGCGCAGCCGCCGACGGCGAGGACGGAGGCGGTGGCGATCGCGACGGCGCCGATGACGCGGGATCTCAGGTGCATGGTCTTCCTTGCTCTGGTGAGTGGATCGATCGGGTGGGGGCGGTTCACTTGCCGCCGGTGGTCGCGATGCCCCTGAGGAGGAACCGCTGGCCGAAGAGGAACGCGAGGAACACGGGGACGAGCGTGACGACGCTCATCGCGAAGAGGGCACCGAAGTCGGACTGCCCGGTCGGGTCGATGAACTGGCGGAGGGCGACGGACGCCGTGTACTTGTCCGGTGCGGTGACGAACACGAGCTGGCTGAAGAAGTCGTTCCACGTCCAGATGAAGGTGAAGATCGCCGCCGTCGCCAGCGCTGGCTTCATGAGCGGCAGGATCACCTGGAAGAAGATCCGTGCGTGCCCTGCGCCGTCGATGCGCGCGGCCTCGTCGAGCTCCCGCGGGATCCCGCGGATGAACTGGACCATCAGGAAGACGAAGAAGCCGTCCGTGGCGAGGAACTTCGGCACGATGAGCGGCAGGAACGTGTTGATCCAGCCGAGCTGCGAGTAGATGACGTACTGCGGGATGATGAGCACCTGGATGGGCAGCATCATCGTCACGAGCATCGCGCCGAACGCGAGCCGCTTGTACCGGAAGCTCAGCCGGGCGAACGCGTAGGCCGCGAGGGAGCAGCTCACGAGGTTGCCGATGATGGCGCCGATCACGATGATCGCCGAGTTCGCCAGGTACACGCCGAACGGGCGTTGCAGTGCGCTCCAGCCCGTCGTGTAGTTCTCGGTGTCGAAGGTGTTGAGCACGAGGCTCGGGTCGTCGAAGATGTGCCCGTCGGGGCGGAGCGAACTCACCACCATCCAGAGCACCGGGTAGAGCATCACGAGGCTCAGCAGGATGAGGACGGTGTGCTTGGCGATGCTGCCGGCGCGTGAGCCGCGGGCCTTCGCGACGCGGACGGTCTCGGGTCGGGGATCGGGTCGGCGGTCCGCCGGGGGCGTCGCCGGTGCTGGACGCAGCGCGGTCGAGTGATCAGTCATCGTAGAAGACCCAGTACTTCGAGGCCCAGAAGTTGAGCGCGGTGGCGGCGCCGACGATGAGCAGGAGGAGCCACGCGATCGCGGAGGCGTATCCCATCTGCAGGCTGCCGAACGCCTTCTGGTAGAGGTAGAGCGTGATGAAGAGGGTCGAGTTCGTCGGCCCTCCCGTGCCGTTCGAGATCACGTAGGCCTGCGTGAACGACTGGAAGGCCCCGATGATCCCGAGCACCAGGTTGAAGAACACGATCGGGCTGAGCAGCGGCAGCGTGATCGACCGGAACTGCCGCCAGCGGGTCGCCCCGTCGGTGGAGGCCGCCTCGTAGTACTGCCGGGGGATCTGCCGGAGCCCGGCGAGGAAGATCACCATCGGCGCCCCGAAGGTCCAGACGTGCAGGATGATCAGCGTCCCGAGGGCCGTGTTCGGGGACCCGATCCAGGACTGTCCCTGGATGCCGAAGACCGCCAGGAGCGCGTTGAGCAGTCCGTCGCCGCCGAACACCAGACGCCAGAGCACCGCGATCGCGACACTGCCGCCGAGCAGGGACGGCAGGTAGAGGACCGACCGGTAGAACGACAGCCCCCGCATCCCGCGGTCGAGCAGCACGGCGACGAGGAGGGCGGCCGCGAGCTGCAGCGGGACGGAGACCACCGTGTAGACGAGCGTCACCACGAGCGAGCTGCCGAGGTTGGTGTCCTCGACCATCCGCTGGATGTTGGTCAGGCCGGTGAACGTCGGGTTCTGCAGGAGGTTGTAGTTGGTGAAGGACAGGTAGAGCGAGGCGAGGATCGGGCCGAGGGTGATCCCGACCATGCCGATCAGCCACGGGGCGAGGAAGACGGCCGCGGCCTTGTCGTCCCGCCGGGAAGCGGGGATGCGTTTCCCCTGGGCGTCCCGTGCGCGGAGTGCACGGAGTTCGCCGAGCGCACTCACCGGGAGCTCGCCGTCATGGAGTTGCTGCGTTGCACGATTCCCATCTCCTTTGATGGTGGTGTCGGTGACTGGGCGCCACCGTAATCGTTGTAACGGACCTTGGCAAGCGCTTTCCGCAATTGTGCCGGTGGCCTACCGGGGCCGGTGTGGACGGCAATGCCTGGCATGCTGTGACCGTGTCCGCGAACGCGCGGCCGGGACGGAGCGTCGAGGTGGTCGAGCGCAGCAGTGCGACCCTGGAGGACGTCGCCCGCGCGGCCGGCGTCTCGCTCGCGACGGCGTCCCGAGCGCTCAACGGCAGCACCCGCCGCGTGCGTCCCGAGTACGTCGAGCGGGTGGAGGCGGCGGCGCGGGAGCTCCGGTACATGCCCAACGTGCAGGCGCAGGCCGTCGCGCGTGGGGCGACGACGGTGGTGTCGCTCGTCGTCGGTGAGATCACGGACCCGTACTTCGCACAGATCGCCGCGGGCGCGATGCGGGCGGCCGACCGGGCCGGCCTCGTGCTCGTGATCACCTCCACCGCGGGGGACGCCGAGCGCGAGGCGTCGGTGTTGCGGAGTGTCGCGGGACTCCGGCCGCGCGCGGTCGTCCTCGCTGTGAGTCGCGGGACGAGCAGCGCGGCCGGAGCGGGCGTGGAGCTCCTGCGTGGCGGTGGCGCCTCGGTCGTCGCCCTGGTGTCGGACGACGGTGCCGCGTCGTCGACCGCCGTCATCCCGCTCGTGGTCGGGAACCGCGCGGGAGCGGCTGCGCTCGCCGAGGCGCTCGTCGACGAGGGGCACCGGGACTTCGCGGTGCTCGCCGGGGAGCCGGACGTCGTCACCGCCAGGGCACGGGCGACGGGCTTCGTCGACGGGCTCGCGGGCCGGGGGATCCGTCTGGCGGACGACCGGGTGGTCGCCGGGGTGTTCACGCGCGACGGTGGCCACGCCGCGATGACGCAGCTGCTCGAGGCCGGGGTCCGCCCCGGGTGTGTCTTCGCGGTCAACGACGTCAGCGCGGTCGGGGCGCTCGCCGCGATCCGCGACCACGGGCTCGAACCGGGGCGGGACATCGCGGTCGCGGGCTTCGACGACGTCGGCACGCTGGCTGACGTGGTCCCCGCGCTGTCGACCGTGCACCTGCCGCTCGAGACGATCGGGGAGTTCGCCGTCCAGGCGGCCCTCGGCGAGGACGTGCCCGCGGTGGTCGCCGGCGAGGTCGTCCTCCGGGCGAGCACCAGACTCGCCTGACGACGGGCCTTCCCTCGGCGTGTGCATCGGTGTAGCGTGCGGTAAGCGCTTTCCGCACCGAATCCGTGCGAGATCACCGACGATCACCGGAGGACTCCGTGTCACGACCACCACTCGGCATCATCATGAACGGCGTCTCCGGCCGGATGGGGTACCGGCAGCACCTCGTCCGCTCGATCCTCGCCATCCGGGAGCAGGGCGGCGTGCTGCTGTCCGACGGCTCCCGCGTGCAGGTCGAGCCGCTGCTCGTCGGGCGCTCCGAACCGAAGCTCGCCGAGATCGCGCACCGGCACGGCATCGAGCACTGGACGACCGACTTCGACGCCGCGCTGTCCGACCCGCGTTGGGACGTCTACGCCGACTTCCTCGTGACGAGTGCCCGCGTCCCCGCACTCCGCCGCGCGATCGCCGCCGGCAAGGCGGTCTACACCGAGAAGCCCACCGCGGAGACCCTCGACGACGCCCTCGACCTCGCCCGCGCGGCCCGCGACGCCGGGGTCAAGAACGGCGTCGTGCACGACAAGCTGTTCCTCCCGGGGCTCCGGAAGCTCCGCCGGGTGCTGGCGTCCGGCGCCCTCGGACGGGTCCTCAGCGTCCGCGGGGAGTTCGGCTACTGGGTCTTCGAGGGCGACTGGCAGGCCGCGCAGCGCCCGAGCTGGAACTACCGCGCCGAGGACGGCGGTGGCATCGTCGTCGACATGTTCCCGCACTGGAACTACGTCATGGAGGACCTGTTCGGCCGGGTCGAGTCCGTCTCCGCCCGTGCGGTCACCCACATCCCGGAGCGGGTGGACGAGCACGGGGACCGGTACCGGGCCACCGCGGACGACGCGGCGTACGGCATCTTCGACCTCGCCGGCGGGATCACGGCGCAGATCAACTCGAGCTGGGCGGTGCGTGTCGACCGCGACGAGCTCGTCGAGTTCCAGGTCGACGGCACCGAGGGCAGCGCCGTCGCCGGGCTCTTCGGCTGCCGGGTCCAGCACCGGAGCACCACGCCGAAGCCGGTCTGGAACCCCGACATCCGCGACGAGAACGACTACCGCGCCGGCTGGCAGGAGGTCCCCGACAACGAGGTCTTCGAGAACGGCTTCAAGGTCCAGTGGGAGCAGTTCGTGCGCCACGTCGTCGAGGACGCGCCGCACCCGTACGACCTGCTCTCCGGTGCGCGCGGGGTGGCGCTGGCGGAAGCCGGTCTGCGGTCGAACCGCGAGGGGCGACGGATCGACCTGCCGGACCTGCGGCTCGGCGACGGAGCCGCACCGAGCCTCCAGGCCGACGACACACGGGTGACCGCATGACGGACCTGACGCTCCTCGCGCCGGACGGCACCACGGCCGGCGTCCCGCTCCGCGAGGCCCCGACGTGGACGAAGCCGCGCCGGCCGCTCACCAGTCGGGTCGTCTACGCGGCGGCCCACGTCGTCCCGCGCGTCGCGGGCGACAACACCCCCGGTGCCGCAGCGGACGTCGACTGGGACGCGACCCTCGCGTTCCGGCACCACCTGTGGTCGTGGGGGCTCGGCGTGGCGGACGCGATGGACACCGCGCAGCGCAATGCGGGCCTCGACCCGGTCGCGATGCGGGAACTCGTCCGCCGCAGTGCGGCAGAGGCCCGTTCCGTCGGCGGACGCATCGCGGTCGGCGTGAACACCGACGACATCGCGTCCGACGGTGCCACCCTCGACGAGATCGTCGACGCGTACGTCGCGCAGCTCCGGCACGCCGAGGAGCACGGTGCGGTGGCCGTCCTGATGGCGAGTCGGCACCTGGCGCGCGCGGCCCGGACGGCCGACGACTACCGACACGTGTACGAGCGGGTGATCGCCGCCGCGACGCAGCCGGTGGTGCTGCACTGGCTCGGTGCCGCGTTCGACCCGGTGCTCGAGGAGTACTTCGGGTCCAGGTCAGTACCGGAAGCCACGAACACCGTCCTCCGGATCATCGCGGATGCCGGCGAACGGGTTGCCGGCATCAAGATGAGCCTGCTCGACGCGGACGCCGAGGTCGCGCTCCGCTCGCGGCTCCTCGTGACCGCCAGGATGTTCACGGGGGACGACTTCCACTACGTCGACCTGATGTCCGAGCAGGCCGGTCGGCACTCCGACGCGCTGCTCGGGGCGTTCGCCGCGATCGCGCCGATCGCGTCGTCGGCGGTGCAGGCGCTCGACCGCGGCGACGCGGACGGGTTCCGCAGCGTCCTCGGTCCGACGGAGGCGCTCGCTCGGCAGGTCTTCGCCGCGCCGACCTGGCACTACAAGACCGGGATCGCCTTCCTGTCCTGGCTGAACGGCCACCAGCCCGCCTTCACGATGGTCGGTGGCATGCACGCGGCGCGCAGTCTGCCGCAGCTGTCCGAGACCGTCCGCCTCGCGAACGCCTGCGGCGCGCTCGAGGACCCGGACCTCGCCGCGTCGCGCTGGCACGGCCTGCTCACGTTGGCTGGGGTGCCGGTCGGGTCGGCCGGGAGGCTCGGTGTCGGTCCGCGCGGCGGCTCCAGGAACGCGGTGGTCGCGTGAGCACCGTGGCGGGGCGCGCGGGCGCGCGTGTGGGTGGGCGCGCCGAGGCGCACCCGCGCTTGTCGCTCAACCAGGCGACGGTGAAGTCCGCGTCGCTCGCCGAGGCGATCGCCGCCACGCGGTCCGCCGGCATCGGTGCGATCGGGACGTGGCGTGAGCCGGTGCAGGACGTCGGACTTGACGACGCCGCGCGGATGCTCGCTGACTCCGGGCTCCGGGTGTCGTCGCACTGCCGCGGCGGGTTCTTCACGCCCGTCGAGGGCACGGTCCGCCGGGCGGCGATCGACGACAACCGGCGGGCGATCGAGGAGACGGCGGCACTGGCGGCTGCGGGAGCCCCGGGATCGCGAGCGGTGCTGGTGCTCGTCGCCGGGGGACTCCCGTCGGGATCGACGGACCTGGTCGGGGCGCGGGGCAGGGTCGCCGACGCGCTCGCCGAACTCGAACCGACGGCGGCCGCAGCGGGCGTGCAGCTCGCGATCGAGCCGCTCCACCCGATGTACGCGGCCGATCGGGCCGTCGTGTCGACGCTCGCGCAGGCCCTCGACCTCGCCGCGCCGTTCGACCCGGCCGTCGTCGGGGTCGTGGTGGACACCTTCCACGTCTGGTGGGACCCTGCTCTGCCCGGATCGGTCGCGCGAGCCGGGAGGGAGCGCCGGATCGCGTCCTACCAGGTGAGCGACTGGGTCACGCCGATCGCCGCGGACCCGCTGCTGTCGCGCGGCTTGATGGGGGACGGGCACATCGACTTCGGCCCGGTCTCCGAGGCCGTCGACGCGGCCGGGTACACCGGGGACGTCGAGGTCGAGGTGTTCAACCAGGAGGTCTGGGACACACCGGCCGACGTCGTCGCCGAACGGGTGGTCGCGGCGTTCGACGCGTGCGTTCCCGTGGCTCGCCGATGACCGGCGCGTCGGTCGTGCTCGTCGGGGTGCGCGGCTTCGGTGCCGTGCACCTGGCGAACGTCCGGCGGCTGCAGGCGGCGGGCGCGGTCCGGTTGACGGGGCTCGTCGACCCGCTCGTGGTTGATGTCGATGCTGTCGGCGCTCCCCTCTTCCCATCACTCGGCGACGCCTTCGCGGGTGTCGGCGTGCCGGACATCGTGATCGCCGCGGTACCCATCCCCGTGCACGCGACCGCCGCTGCCGAGGCGCTCCGTGCCGGTGCCGACGTCCTGCTCGAGAAGCCGCCCTTCGCCCGGATGGCGGACTTCGAGACCCTGCTCGCCGTGCAGCGCGAGACCGGCCGGGTCGTGCAGGTGGGGTTCCAGAGCCTCGGGTCGCACGTGCTCGACGACCTCGATGTCGACCGGTTCGGCATCGGTCCGGTCCGGCACGTGCGGGCGATGGGCACGTGGGTGCGTCGCGCGGCGTACTGGAAGCGCTCGCCCTGGGCAGGCAGACGCTCGCTCGACGGCGTCGACGTCGTGGACGGGGTCGTCACGAACCCGCTCGCCCACGCGGTGGCGACGGCGCTCCGCATCGCCGGGGTCCAGCGTGTCGAGGACGTGGAGCGTGTCGACGTCGATGCCTACCGGGCGAACGCGATCGACGCGGACGACACCACGGCGCTCCGGATCGTGCCCGCTCCGCTCGACGCCGACCGACCGACCGTCTCCGCTGCCCTGACCCTGGCGGCGTCGGGCCCGGCAGATACGGCACCGGTCGTCGAGGTCGTCGGCGACCGCGGTACCGTCTCCTTCCGGTACACGACGGACGAGGTCGTCGGTCCGGACGGCGCGGTGACCTCGGGTACGAGGACCGACCTGCTCGAGAACCTCCTGGCCCACCGTGCCGACGGCGTCCCGCTGCTGGTGCCCCTCGACTCGACCGGAGCGTTCATGCGGGTCGTCGAGGCGATGCGCACCGCGCCGGAGCCCACCAGGATCGAACCCCGTTTCGTCGAGGTCGTCGGGACCGGCGACGACGCGCACCCGGTCGTGCAGGACGTCGAGCGCTGGGTCCGGGCGGCCGCGGACCTCGACGGGACGTTCGTCGATGCCGGCGCCCCGTGGGCGTCAGCCGCTCGGGACGCCGTGGTGGCCACCGCCGGTGCAGGACCGCTCCTCGTGCTGCAGGACGGCGCCGGGACCACGCCGTCCTCGTCCCCTCGCCCGTTCCTGCACCCTGTCCGGACACTCGGCGGCGTCGAACTCACCGCCCGTCGACCGGCTGACCACGACTGGCACCTCGGGCTGGGGTTCACCGTCGCCGATGTCGACGGGACGAACACCTGGGGTGGCGGGACGTACGTGCACGGGCGCGGGTACGTCGACCAGGACGACCACGGGCGGCAGCGGTTGGACGACCTCGAGGGGGACGCCGACTCGATCACGGCGTCCCTGACGTGGGTCGATCGCGACGGCGCCGACCAGCTCCGCGAGGTCCGCACGATGCGGTCCCGATCGCTCGACGGTGACTGCTGGCTGCTGGAGCTCTCCACGTCGCTCGAACCCGTGGAGGACCTGCCGGTGACGCTCGGCAGCCCCGGGTCGAACGGTCGGGTGCGCGCCGGGTACGGCGGGTGGTTCTGGCGCTTCCCGCCGTGCTCGGGCGTCGAGGTCTCCACGGCCGACGCCGACGGGGAGGACGCCGTGCTCGGCACCCGGGCACCGTGGGTCAGATGGGCGGCGGACTTCGCCGGGACCCCGGGTGCGATCGGGCCGGCGACGATCCTGCTGACGTCCTCGGCGCCTGACCCGTGGTTCGTCCGGGCAACCGACTACCCGGGGATCGGTACCGCGGTCGCGTGGGAGCAGCCCGTCACCGTCTCGCCGGATGACCCCTTCGTCCGCTCGCTCCGTGGGGTCGTCGCCGACGGGCGTCGTCCCGCCGCTGCGCTGCTCCGGCACCTGGCCTGACCGGGGCTCACCGCCGTCGCATCACCGCACGCCAGATCTGGTTCGGCCGGAGGGGTGACCCACCGAGTGGCTCTCGTTCCGCTCCCGGTGCTCGGAGGGCATCGAGGAGCAGGTCGACCCATCGTCTGTGGAGCTGTGGGGCCACCTCGCCGAAGGCCGCGATCGTGCTCGACATCGAGAGTTGCAGGACGGCCACGTCCTCGAGCGCCGCGTCGGGCCGGATCGAGCCGGAGTCCTGCGCGCGACGGAACAGCGACTCGAGGCCGGTCTGGATCTCCGCACGCATGGCGAGGAGCGTCGGCGCGCCCGTGAACCGGGTGGTCATCAGGTCGCTGAAGCCCTCGCGCCGCGCCTCGATCTCGGCGGTCCGGCGGATGAAGGTGGCGAAGCCGCTCCACGGATCCCCCTCGGACAGGGCGACGCACTCGTGCACCAGGTCGAGGACCTCCTGCAACGGTGCCAGGAGGACCTCCTCCCACAGGGCGGCGCGCTCGGGGAAGTGCCGGTAGAGCGTCGCGTTGCCGACTCCTGCGGCCGCGGCGATCGGTTCGAGCGGGGCGTCGAGTCCCCGCTCCGCGAAGGCCGTGCACGCCGACTCGACGATCGCTGCTCGGTTGCGGAGGGCGTCCTTCCGAGGTGCTCTCGCGGGGGTCTCGCTCACGGTCGGAGTGTACGACGGCGATCCGGGAATACGGACAGTGGTGTCCGGATTGAATCGGACACCACTGTCCGTTTCATCACTTGGAGCACCCCGTGCACATCGCCGCCGTCATCCTGTCCCTCGTCCTCGCCGCCGCCATGCTCGGGTCCGGTGTCATGAAGCTCGTCGGCGCGGCGCCCATGCGAGCGAACATGGCGTCGGTGCACGTGACCCCGTCGCAGATGCGCGTGCTCGGGGTGCTCGAGGTCCTCGCCACGATCGGCCTCGTCGCGGGGCTGTGGATCCCGGCGCTCGGCATCGCTGCCGCCATCGGCTCGATCGTGTACTTCGTCGGCGCGATCGTCGCGCACGTGCGGGCGCACGACAAGGGCCTGCAGGGCGCAGCTGCACTCCTCGTGCTGTCGGTCGCGACCCTGGTGGTCCTGCTGCTCGCGCTCTGAACGCGGTCCGGACCGCGTCCGCTCAACGCGTGACGCGGTGGCGGAGGAAGACCGACCCGGCCTCGAAGACGCGGGCCTCGACGAGTTCGAGCTGCCGGTGCGCGCCGGCGTGCGCGAAGTACGGCGTCCCGCCGCCGACGAGCACCGGTGCGACCACGAGCTGGTACTCGTCGATCAGGTCGAGGCCGGCGATCTGGGCTGCGAGCTCGGGGCCACCGATCGCGATGTCGCCGTCGCCGGGGGCCGCGCGCAGCCGGGCGACCTCTTCCTCGATGCCGTCCGTCGCCAGGCGTGCGTTGCCCTCCACCGACGTCAAGGTGCGCGAGAACACCACCTTCGGCAGCGCCTTCCAGATCGTCGTCCACTCGCGTTCGGCGTCGCTCAGACCTGGCACGTCGTCCGCGGTCTCCCAGAACAGCATCGTCTCGTAGAGCTTCCGCCCATGAGGTGCACGTCGACGCCGCGGAGCTGGTCGAGGAAGACCCGGAAGACCTCGTCGTCCGGCTCGCTCCAGTCGAAGCGTCCGTCGGTGTCCATCGTGAACCCGTCGAGGGACGCCGTCATCGAGTACGTGACCTTGTGCATGCGCGACCTCCTCGTCGGCCTTGCCCGGTGGATCGCAGCGTAGCCCGCAACGAGGTGTTGTCCACAGATCACGCGCACCGGCTCCGCCGCGCAGCTGCGTCTCCCTACCGTGACCGCATGCGGGTCGGCGTGTACATCGACGGGTTCGACCTCTACTACGGTGCCCGCGTGCTCTGCGGGCGTTCGACGCCGGGATGGCGCTGGCTCGATCTCCGCACGCTCGCGACGAACCTGCTCGACGGACCGGGCAGTGCGTGGAGGAGTGCGCACGTGTCCCGGGTCGTCTACTGCACCGCGAGGGTCAACGGAGCCGACAACACCGCAGGGCAGCACGACCAGGACACGTACCTCCGTGCTCTCGACCAGAACGGTTCGATCGACGTGCTCGCCCTCGGGAACTACGTCTCACGCGTCGCGACGGCACCACTCGCGACCCCGGGACGTCGTGGTCGCCCCCAGCTGACCCGAGCGGACTGGCCACTGCAGGTGCGCGACCAGTTCGGATCAGATGTCCCCGATGCCACGTTCATGGCCTCCGTCGCACGCCGAGAGGAGAAGGGCTCGGACGTCAACGTAGCGTCCCACCTGCTCATCGACGTCCTCACCGCCCGGATCGACGCGGCGATCGTGATCAGCAACGACAGCGACCTCGAGTTCCCGATCCGGTACGTGCGCACAGTCGTCCCGGTCGGGCTCGTCAACCCGACGCCCGGGTACCCGGCTGGCAAGCTGAACGGAGACGCCACGGATGGCGTAGGAGCCCACTGGTGGCATCAGCTGACTGCTGCGGAGACACGCTCGGCGCAACTTCCGTCGGTGTGCGGCCGAGCGCGGCGACCACCTGGCTGGTGATCCTCGTGTATGATGGGTGACATACCGCCCGGCCCCTCTGGGGCCGGGTTTTCTCATTGCGGACGCGGCGGTCGGGCGCAGTCCGTCAGCGCGTGCTCCAGAAGGAGATCGAGCGGCTCTGGTCTCCGCTCATCACGATCGTGTGCGACGACGCCCGGTCCGCGACCGGCCGGTTGCCCTCGCCGCCGTACCAGTACGAGATCCACCGACGTTGGCTCGGCGACCACCCGACGACCTCGACCTTGTACCGCCCGGCGCTCAACACCGCGCCGAACGTCCCGCCGCGGCCCGGGGACCAGTAGCTCAAGCGGGTGTCGAACGTACTGCCGATGGACTCGCCGTACACGTACACGGTGGCGTTGGTGAAGTCGGTGTCGAGCTGCGGGTTGAGGATGCCGGTGAGCGTGACGCCCTCGGTCGCACTGCCGTCGATCCCGTCGAGCACCGTCTCATCGCGGCCGACCGCTTCGTGCGACACCCGGACGTACGTGCGCGCCGCCGTGGAGCCCGGGTCGCGGTGGAATCCCCACGACTCGTTCCGGAGTGCCGGCCACGAGTCGAGGGTCTCGTCGTGCGCGTTGACCTGCACGCTGTAGTCGTCGCTCGGCAGCCCGTGCACCCAGTAGTGCCCGTCCGGCGAGGTCACCGTGCGCTTCACGGTGCCGGTGTTCCAGCCGCGCACGACGACCGACGCGCCGGAGAGGTCCGCGCCGTACGGGTTGTGCGCCGTACCGCCGATGGACGCACCCCTCCGCATCACGAGCACGACGGTGTCGTGGCCACCCGGTGTGACGACGACCTCGGTCCGCGTCGCCGGGATCGTGTCGTCGAAGCCGTACGATCCCTCGCGCTCGCCGTGGAGCGTCCAGGTCCCGGCAGGGACGTCCCCGAACGTGAGGCGTCCGCGCTGGTCACTCGTCGCCGACGCGGCGGTGCCGCCGTCCGCGGCGCGCAGGTCCACGGCCACACCACCCATGGCGATCGGCTGCTTGTCCGGGTCGGTCAGCATCACGGTGAGCGTCCCGTCGCCGTCCGGGACCGCAGCGCTGGCGGTGACCGGTGCGACCAGCACGCCGATCATTGTCATCGCGGCCGTGATGCCGACCGTCGTCCATCGTCGTGCGGTCATGGTGGGCCCCTGATCCCTGGCGCGGTCACCCCTGACCACGGTGGAGTGATGCTACCGAGGACTCGTGCTCGCGTCACGGTGCGACGACAGGGCAGGCTGGGCCCGTGATGATCTCCGTGGACGACCTCGTGGTCGCGGCCGACGACGTGACCCTGTTGCCCGCGACGACCGTCCGGTGCGACGCGGGGCAGGCCCTCATCGTGCGCGGACACAACGGCGCCGGCAAGTCGACACTGCTCCGCGTGCTCGCCGGGATGCGGTCGCCGACGACTGGGACCGCGACCATCGCGGGGGCGCGGATCTCCCGTCGCGACCCGGCCTTCCGGCGCCGGGTCGCCGCGATGATCGGACTGCCACCGATGGCGAGCGACCTGACCGTCCAGGACCACGTCCGACTCGTCGCCGCGACCTGGTTCGACGCCCGCGACACCGCCGAGACGCTGGCCACGGAGACACTCGGTGCGCTCGGACTGGACACGCTGGTGCGGCGGTTCCCGCACGAGCTGTCGACCGGGCAGCAACAGCTGGTCGGACTGGCGCTCGTGCTCGCGCGGCCGTTCGACGTGCTCCTGCTCGACGAGCCCGAACAACGACTCGACCAGGAACGCCTCGAGATGGTGAGCGCCGTGCTCGGCCGTCGGCGAGACGCCGGCGCGTCCCTCGTCGTCGCGACGCACAGCGACCTCCTCACCGAGCAGCTCGCCGACCGCGTCGTCGACCTGGGCGCCCACCGGTGAGCGCACGCCTCGCTGCCGCCACCGGCGTGTGGCGCCACCGTCAGGCCCGGGACCTGGGGGACCGGGCCTACCTCGCGTACACGCTCGTGCTCGCCGCGCTCGTCGTCGGGGCCCCGATCGGCCGGACCGTGTGGCTGCGGATCACCACGGAGACCAGCTCGTCCGCGCTGGCGTCGTCGGCCGCAGGGACGATCGCCGGGACCGTCGTGCTCGGCATCTGGGCGGCGGCACTCCTGATCGGCAGGAGCCGTGGGCCGGCGGTCGCCCCGCCGTTCCTCGTCCACGCGCTGACCGGGAGCGATCTCCGCCGACGGACCGTGTTCCGGTCGCGGGTCCTCACCGCGGCGGCCGTCGTGGTGGTCGTCGGTGGCGGGATCGCGGTGTTCATCGGACTCGCGCTCGGCTCGCTCGGGTTGGTGTCCGCGCCCGCCGTGCTGGACTTCGCGCTGCGCGGGGCGCTCGTCGGCGTGGTCGCGGTGGTGTGCTGGCTCATCGGTGAGTCGTTCCCCCGTGTCGCCGGGGCGCTCGCCGTGGTCCTGCTCCTCCTCGCCGTGGCCGCGCAGGTCGTGTCCGCTGAGCCGTTCGGTCGATGGGCATGGGTGAGCAGCGGAGGTCCGGTCGTCGCCGCCGACGTGGTGCTGCTCGTCCTCGCCGTCGCCGGACTCGCGGCGGTGCCGTGGCTGCTCGACCGGATCGACGACGCGACGCTCACGGCGCAGGCGGCGAACTGGGACGTGGCGATCGCCCACGCGGTCAGTCTCGACTTCACCTCCGTCGCCGAGTCGTACCAGGCGCTCCCGACGGTCGGGCGGCGGATCGACGGGGTGCGCCGCAGCGCACGCCTCGGGCTGGTCTTCGTCGTCCGCGACCTGGTCGGGGCGGTCCGGACGCCGGCACGGCTCGCGACCGGGGTCGTGACGGTCGCCGGGGCCGGAGCGTTCCTGGTGCTCGCAGCGGTCGCACCCGCTGGCGGCTTCCTCCTCGGAGCCCTCGCCGCGGTCCTGCTGTACACCGGCGTCGGCGCGTTCAGCCGCGGGCTGCACCACGCCGCGCAGGTCACGACGGACCTCCCGCTGTACGGCGTCGGTGACGGGCGGCTGCTCCTCGTCCACAGCATCGTGCCGACCGGAGCGACGCTGCTCCTGACCGGCGGGACCGCGATCGTGCTCGGTGCCGTCGTCGCGCCGGCATCGGTACCCGTGCTCGTCTGGGGTGGCATCGCGCTGCCGATCGTCGTGGTCGCAGCGCACCTCAGCAACGCCCTCCGCGGGCCTGCACCGCTCTTCCTGATGACGCCGGCGCCCTCCGCGGTCGGCGACCCGATGCCGGTCATCCGGGTCCTCTGGGCGATGGACGCCCCGGTCCTGGCGGTGCTCGCCGGTGTGGCCGTGTCGGCCGGAGCGGCGGGGATCGGCGGGTTCGTGGCCGTGGCCGTCGTGCTCGGGTTGTTCCTGCTGGTCCGGTGGTCGCGCCGCACGGAGCACTAGCGCCGCCGGGCCGGACACGAGCACGGGCACCGACTCGGACCGGTCGCTCCGCTCCACGTGCCGACTCGGAACGACGAAGCCGCTGTCGTACGACAACGACGATGTCGTCACCGCGCGCGTGCAACCGTTGCCCGCGCTGGGTAGCGACGAAGTCGCTGTCGTACGACAGCGCAGCTGTCGCACGTTGCGGACGCAACGACCGTGCGGTGGACGGTCACCCCGACGGACGGGAGGCGCGGTGCCAGCCCGCACCGTGCCTCCCGTCCTGCTGCGCGACCGCCCAGAGCACCCACAACGCCCGCAATGGAAAGCGGGATCGCGCGTAGGAGGTCGGAAGAACCGACCTCCTACGCGCGATTCGACCTCCTACGCACGAATCGACCCTCTCCGCCGCGACCCCCCGGAGCGCACCCGGGCCGCTAGCGTTGACGGCATGGACGCAACGGGGGTGACGACGAGCGAATGGTCGCGGCTGCCCGTCGGACGTGCGGAGTACCGGCAGGACACGATCCTCGCGGCGGTGCTCGCCGTCGCGATGGGCGTCTCGACGATCCTCTACGGCTCGACCGGCTTCTACGACGAGCTCGCACCGTGGTGGCTGTCCGTCCTGCTCGTCGTGGCGAACGCCGGACCCCTCGCGTTCCGCCGCCGCTTCCCGATGACCGTCGCGGTGGTCGTGGCGGCGACGTTCGCGGCGATGCAGATCCTGCACGTGCCCGAGCTGTTCTTCAACAACTTCACACTCTTCATCGCGCTGTACACCGTGGGGGCGTGGTGTTCCGACCGTGTCCGCGCCGAGGTGGTGCGCTGGATCGTCATCGTCGGCATGTTCGCCTGGCTGTTCATCGCCCTGTCGTTCAGCTGGTCGGTGCCGAGCGCCCTGCCGAAGACGGGCGACGGACCGGTCTCGCCGTTCATCGCGAACTCGCTGATGTCGATCATCATCAACCTCGTCTACTTCGGCGCCGCCTGGTACTCCGGCAACCGTGCATGGGCGTCGGCGGTCGCGAAGCACGAGCTCGCCGAACGCACCGCCGAGCTCGCGGTCGAGCGCGAGCGGACCGCGGCACAGGCCGTCACGCTCGAACGCGTCCGGATCGCGCGGGAACTGCACGACGTCGTGGCCCACCACGTCTCGCTCATGGGTGTCCAGGCGGGCGCTGCCCGACGGGTGCTCGACCGCGACCCGGACCAGGCGGCGACGTCGCTCGGCGTCGTCGAGGACAGCGCGCGGACCGCGGTGGAGGAACTCCGGAAGATGCTCGGAACCCTGCGGGAGACGGATCGCGACGACCGCGACACCGTGCCCGATGCCCCCAGCACCGAGGGGATGGCACGGCTCGGTGAACTCGCCGAGGCGGCCAGGACTGCGGGACACCCCACGCAGTACACCGTGGTCGGCGACGAGCGCGCGGTGCCGCCGACGGTCGCCGTCGTCGCCTTCCGCATCGCGCAAGAGGCCGTGACCAACGTCCTGAAGCACGCCGGACCGGACGCGCGCGCGGACCTCCGACTCCGGTACCTGCCGGACGCGGTGGAGATCGAGGTGACGGACACCGGGATCGGGAGTCGAGCCTCCAGTCCGGCGGCGAGGGCCGAGGCGGACGGCACCGGGCGGGGCGGGCTCGGCCACGTCGGGATGCGTGAACGGGTCGCCGCCGTCGGCGGCCGCATCGAGATCGGGCCACGCGCCCGGGGAGGGTACCTGGTGCGCGCATGGCTGCCGACGACGTGACCGTGCGGGTGGTGCTGGCCGATGACCAGGACCTGGTGCGCGCCGGGTTCCGGGTCATCCTCGAGTCGGAGCCGGGCATCACGGTCGTCGGCGAGGCGGCCGACGGAGCGACGGCGGTCGACGCCGTCACGACGCTCCGGCCGGACGTGGTCTGCCTCGACGTGCAGATGCCGGGCGTGGACGGGCTCGAAGCGGCCC
Organism: Curtobacterium sp. NPDC090217; assembly: GCF_044746705.1. NCBI lineage: Bacteria > Bacillati > Actinomycetota > Actinomycetes > Micrococcales > Microbacteriaceae > Curtobacterium > Curtobacterium sp. NPDC090217. The sequence goes on from NZ_JBIVCR010000001.1 coordinate 905,103, forward strand.
GGCGCATCACAGCCCTGGACGATCCGCCCGCCGTCCTGATCCTGACCACCTTCGACAACGACGACACCCTGTTCGCCGCGTTGGACGCGGGAGCGAGCGGGTTCCTGCTGAAGAACGCCTCGCCGGAGAAGCTCATCGACGCGGTGCTCACGGTCGCGTCCGGCGACGCGCTGCTGGCGCCGGACGTCACCCGCCGGGTGATCAGCCGCGCGACGGGATCGGCACCAGCTGGAGTCTCGGACGGCGCCGTCCCCGGACTCACCGAGCGCGAGGCCGAGGTCCTCCGGCTGCTCGCGCAGGGCATGAGCAACGGTGAGATCGCGGAGCGGCTGTACGTGGGGGAGGCGACCGTGAAGACGCACGTGTCGAACGTGCTGCAGAAGCTGCAGCTCCGGGACCGCGTGCAGGCGGTGGTCTGGGCGTACGAGCACGGGGTGGCCCGGTCCGGCGGGTAGCTCCCGTCCCGCCCCGCCCGGTCCGGTCCGGTCCGGCAGGGAGGTCCCCTCCTCCGTCTCGGGACGGAGGCTCGGAACCCGTCCGGCGTGGGAGGTGCGGTCCGCGGTTCCTCCGTAGCGTCGGTGGTGCGGTGGATCCACCACCGCACGAGAGGGGACACGATGCTCAGTGTCGAGGGAGTGACGAAGCACTTCGGAGACCGCCTGGTGCTCGACGACGTGGCGTTCACGGTCGGCCGGGGTCGGCTCACCGGGTTCGTCGGCGGCAACGGCGCCGGCAAGACCACCACCATGCGCATCATGCTCGGCGTGCTCGACGCCGACAGCGGATCGGTGTCGATCGACGGCCAGGCCATCGGGCCCGCCGACCGCCGCCGCTTCGGGTACATGCCCGAGGAACGCGGCCTGTACCCGAAGATGCCCGTCGCCGAGCAGGTCACCTACCTGGCGCGGCTGCACGGGGTCGACCGTCGCGCGGCCGCCGCTCGCACCGCCGAACTGCTCGAGCGCCTCGAACTGACGCAGCACGCCGACGACCCGGTCGAGAAGCTCTCCCTCGGCAACCAGCAGCGCGTGCAGGTCGCCGCGGCGCTCGCCCACCGGCCGGAGGTGCTCGTGCTCGACGAGCCGTTCTCCGGCCTCGACCCGATGGCCGTCGACACCGTGCTCGGCGTCCTGCGCGAGGCCGCGGCCGACGGGGCCCCCGTCCTGTTCTCCAGCCACCAGCTCGACGTGGTCGAGCGGCTCTGCGACGACGTCGTGGTCATCGCCGACGGCCGGATCCGTGCTGCGGGCCCGCAGGAGGAACTCCGCCGTGCGGCAGGTCCGGCGGCGTGGGAGCTGCTGGTCGACGGGGACGTCGCCTGGCTCCGCGAGGAGCCGGACGTGCACGTCCGCGAGTTCGACGGTGGCTACGCGGTCTTCGAGGCGTCCGAGCCCGTGGCGCAGCGCGTCCTGCAGCGGGCGGTCACCACGGGGACGGTGGGGTCGTTCGGGCCCCGGGTCGCCCGGCTCAGCGAGGTCTTCCGGGAGGTCGTCCGATGAACTCGTTCGGTCAGGCCGTCCGTCTCGTCTCCATCCGTGAGATCCAGGCGCGGCTCCGCAGCAAGGCCTTCGTCATCTCGGCGCTGATCCTGCTCCTGATGGTCGTCGCGTCGATCGTGGTCGGCGGCATCGTCGGCAAGTCGAGCGGCGACAGCACCACGCCCGTCGCGGTCGTGGACGGTGTCAGCCTGCCGTCGACCGGTGGGCTCGACGTCACCCGGGTCGACGACCGTGCCGCGGCCGAGCGACTCGTCCGGAGCGGTGACGTCGACGCCGCGATCGTGCCGGATTCCGGCCCGATCGGGTTCGGTGTCGTCGGGCTCGACAGCGCGCCGACCGACGTCGTCCAGGCGCTCAGCGTCTCGCCGAAGGTGGAGCTGCTCGACCCGGACGCGATGGCGCCGGGGCTCATCTCCCTCGTCGGGATCGCGTTCGGCATCGTGTTCTTCGCCGCGGCGGTCACGTTCGGGCAGTCGATCGCGCAGAGCGTCGTCGAGGAGAAGGCGACCCGCGTGGTCGAGATCCTGATGGCCGCGATCCCGGCCAGGGCCCTGCTCGCGGGCAAGGTGATCGGGAACAGCGTGATGGCCCTCGGGCAGATCGTGGCGATCGCGATCGCAGCGGCGGTGACGCTCGCCGTGACCGGGCAGGACAACCTGTTCACGCTGCTCGGGCCGAGCATGCTCTGGTTCGTCGTGTTCTTCGCGTTCGGGTTCGTGCTCATCGCGGCGCTGTTCGCGGCGTCGGCGGCCCTCGTGTCCCGACAGGAGGACGTCGGCAGCGTCACCACCCCGGTGATGATGCTCGTGATGATCCCGTACTTCCTGATCATCTTCGCCGCGGACAACCCCACCGTGCTCGGGATCATGTCCTACGTGCCGTTCAGCGCCCCGATCGGGATGCCGATGCGGATCTTCCTCGGGACCGCCGAGTGGTGGGAGCCGATCGTGTCGCTCCTCGTGGTCATCGCGTCCGCCGCGCTCGTCGTCGTGATCGGTGCCCGGGTCTACGAGAACGCCCTGCTCCGCACCGGTGGACGGGTCAAGCTGACGGAGGCGCTGCAGCGCTGACGTCGTCCGGGCCGGCGGTGGCGGTCACGGAGTCGACCGCCACCGTCCGCCCGGTCCGCACGGACTCCTGTGCTGCCAGCACGATCGACAGCGTCCGCAGCCCCACCCGCACGTCGGGCTGGGGCTGCACCCTTGTCCGGACGGCGTCGACGAAGGTGGCGAGCATCGCCTCGTCGAGGTCGGCGCCGTACCTGGCCTCGATCGGCAAGCCCGTCTCCGCGGCGATCCCCCGCGCGGCCTGGCCGAAGAAGTCGAGCGACACGGTCCCGCCGGTCCCCGCGACGTCGAGCGTCAGCCCACCCCACACCGCGGACGTGTCCGCCTTGCTCCACGAGCAGTCGATCGCGGCGATCACCCCGTTGTCGTACGTGATCGTCACGAGCCCTGCGGTCTCGGCCCGCGCGCGCCCGGCGTGCAGCGTGCGGTTCGCCACGGCCGTGACGGTCCCCGGCGCTGCACCCATGAGCCCCTCGAGCATGTCGGCGATGTGCACGACGTGGTCGACGATCGCGCCGCCGCCGGACAGTGCCGGGTCGGTGAACCAGTCGCGGGTGCGTGGCAGCATGCCGTTGTTCGTCCCACGGATCGAGAACAGCTGCCCGAGCGCACCGGCGTCGTGAGCGGCCCGGAGCTTCGCGAACGCCGACGAGAACCGCACCGGGAACGCCACCATGAGCAGCACCCCGGCGCGTTCGACGGCGTCCCGGATGGCGAGGCCGTCCTCCCACGTCGTGGCGAGCGGCTTCTCGCACAGCACGTGCGCACCGGCCGCTGCGGCGAGTTCGACGAGCTCGCGGTGCCGCGCGTTCTCGCTCGTGACGACGACGGCGTCCGGCTGCCACGCCAGCAGCTCGTCGTGGGTGTCGGCGTAGGCGACCCCGAGCGCCTCGGCGAGGTCGCGGCCGCGCAGCGCACCGACGGACGGCCCGGTGCTCACGCCGTCCGGATCCGAGCCCATGACCTCGACGCCGTCCATCGCCTGCAGGGCGCTGAGGTACCCGATCGCGTGCGTGTGCGCGAACGACATCACGCCGATCCTGATGGTCACGCGCCACCTCCCAGCGTCACGGGCTGCCCGGTCTCGATCGACTCGAGCGCGGCGTTCGCGATGCGGACCGCTGCTGCTCCGTCCGCCGCCGTGACGCGGGGCTCGGGCTTCGCCGGGTCCAGCACGGCCCCGAAGAACTCCGCGAGCTCCAGCCCGTACGGATCGTCGGCCGGATCGACCGCGGGCAGGAACCCGTCGACGGCCTCCGGCACCGCCAGGTCCGCGACGTAGTCGACCTCGTCGCGCGATCGGTGCGACAGACTGCCGAGCGTGCCGGTCACCGAGTACTCGGTCGTGAACGGCAGGTGCTGCGGTCCCCAGATCCCCGCCACGTGGCTGATCGCCCCCGACGCGTGGGTCAGCAGGACGTGCGCCGCCTCGACCGGCTCGGCGTCGGTCCCGGAGCGCACACCGACCGCCGACACCGTCGTCACCTCGCCGGCCACCCAGCGCGCGATGTCGAGGTCGTGGATCATCTGGTCCATCACGATCCCGCCGGACAGGGCACGGTCCGCGAACCACGGGGTGCGGATCGGGAAGGCGCCGGAGCGGACGAACCGCAGGACCGCCAGGTCGCCCAGGAGGCCCGTGGTCACGGCCTCCTGTAGGCGCACGTACGCAGGGAAGAAGCGCACCACGTGGGCCGGGAAGAGCCGTCGGCCCGCGTCCCGTGCGCACTGCACCAGGTCCGACGCGTCGGCGTCGGTCCGCGCCAGGGGCTTCTCCGAGACGACGTCCTTGCCCGCCGCGAGGGCCGCCCGGACCACCTCGGCGTGGGCGAACGTCGGGGTGACCACGTCCACCACGTCGACCGCTTCGAGCAGGGCGTCGAGCGAGTCCACGACCGTGACGGACGATCCAGCTGCGGCCGCTGCCGATGCCCACGCGGCCGCGAACTCCGGCGCACCGTCCTTCGCGTACACGGTCACGGATCCGAGCCGCAGCAACCCGGGCATGTGGGCGTGCGCGATCCCACCGGCCCCGACGAGGCCGATGCGGAGCGGGGTCGCGGGCATCTCGAACTCCTTGACTGCCGGCCGGTTCGACGGTGACGCCGGTCGCCGTCAGCCTATCCAGCCGGTGCTCAGTCCTGCTGGTCCGCCTCGACCGCGGCGCTCAGCCGGTCCAGGACGTCGGGGACCGCAGAGCGCACGCGGCTCCAGCTCGGGATGAACGCCCGGTCGTTCGGGCGGGCGGTGAAGGCGCCGCCGGCGTCGAGGATCGCCTTCGTGAAGAGCTCGACCGCCGCTTCCTCTGCGTGCTGGTCGAACCCGAGCCCGTTCATCTGGGCCTCGTGCCGGTAGATCTCCACGATGTCGAGTGCGTTCCGGTAGTACGTCGCCTTGAGGACCCGGAACGAGTCCGAGGTGAGCGGGACGCCCATCGTCGCGAGCTTCCGGAACAGCGACTGCACGATGTCGTTCCCCATGCGCGCCAGCCCGCCGGTGCCGTCGGCCTCGGCGAGGGGCTGGTGCTTGTGGTCGTACGCGTCGGCGATCTCCACCTGGCAGACCTGGCGGGTGGCGTAGTCGCGGTACACCTCGGACAGCATCCCGATCTCCAGGCCCCAGTCGCCCGGGATCTTCAACCCGTTCAGGACGTGGGCGCGCATCGCGAACTCGCCGGACAGCGGGTAGCGGAAGCTGCTGAGGTACTCCAGGTACTCGGACTCCCCGTAGACCTGGCGGAGCGACCGGAGCAGAGGACCGACGAGCAGGCGTCCGACCCTGCCGTTGATCCGGCCGTCGGCGACGCGGGCGTAGTAGCCCTTCGAGAACTCGTAGTCGAACGCAGGGTTCGCCAGCGGGTAGAGCATCCGCGCGAGCATGCCCCGCTCGTACGTGGTGATGTCGCTGTCGTGCAGCGCGATGCACTCGGCTCGCTCGGACGCCAGGGCGTACCCGGTGCAGTACCAGACGTTGCGTCCCTTGCCGGGTTCACCCGGTGCCAGCCCCGCGGCGTCGAGGTCGGCGTCGAGTGCCCTGAGGCGCGGGCCGTCGTTCCACAGGATCCGGTGGCGCTGCGGCAGACGCGCGAAGAACTCACGGGCGTGCTCGAACTGCGACCGGTCGGCACGGTCGAGCCCGATCACGATCTCGCTGAGCCAGTCGGCCTCGGCGAGCTCGTCGACGATGCGGGTCAGCGCCGGCCGTTCGAGCTCCGAGTACAGCGCCGGCAGGATCAGGCTCATCGGGCGCTTCTCGGCGAACCCGCGCAGGTCGTCCTCGATGCTCGCGGTGCTGCGGCGGCTGAGGTCGTGGAACGTCGTGATGACGCCGTTCTGGTGGAAGTCGCTCATCGGTCGCTCCTCAGGAAGTGGGTCAGGCCCTCGGCCCAGCCGTGCGGGCCGGGGGCGGTCGTTCGGTACACGCGTTCGCGTCGGTCGTCGACGAACGGTCCCGGCGCCGGGCCGTGGCCACGGACGACGACGGCGAGGTCGACGGCATCGAGCAGGTCGGTGTCGTTCGGGCCGTCGCCGAGGCCGATCGTGCACGGCGTCCGGCCGGTCCGGCGCTCGTGGTCGGCGAGGAGCATCCGCACCGCAGCGCCCTTGCCGCACCCGGTCGGCAGGACGTGCCAGAACCGGCCACCGCGCACCAGGTCGAGGCCCGACGCTGTGAGCCCAATGCGGAAGTCGTCGGCGCGGTCGTCGTCCTCGGTGCGCCAGAGCAGGACCTCGGACGCGGCACGTCGACGCGCAGCGGACGCGGCGTCGACATCGAGCCCGGTCCACGTCGCGACGATCTCGTCGGAGACGGACGAGAACGTCGCGAAGTGCAGGTCGAGTGCGTCGCGCAGGTCGTCGAGCACGTCCTGCAGCCGCCCGAGGCTGCCGTCCGCCGGTCCGGCGAGGACGGTACCGCCACGGCCGACGACGACCGCGCCGTTCTCCGCGACGAACGCCTCGCCGGTCAGCCCGGTGCGCTCCTGCAGTGCCGCGATCTCGGCCGTCGTCTTGCTGCTGCAGAACACCACCGGGACGCCGTCGGACCGCAGACGATCGAGCACGGGGAGCGCCGCCGCGAACGAGTAGTCGTGGTGGTCGAGGAACGTGCCGTCGAGGTCGGTGACGACCATCAGGTCGGGTGCTGGCATCGGTCTCCGCTCGCGGCTGGCTGGGCTGCGGGCGGCGACGCCCGGACCCACCATGCCATGCGCATGCGACGGTCAGGTTAACGACGTCGTCGTTGGATTGACCTCAAAAGCGGGTCACTTGACCCGTTTTCGTGTACATTGGTCTGAGGAGGACTTCCGATATGCAACTCGCATCCCCCCTCGCGACTCTCGTCGGTGGCCAGCAGGCGGCGGCTCTGCGGGTACTCGCGCGCACCGATGTGGGCATGACCGGCCGGCAGGTCGCACGCGTCGCTCAGACCGGGAACACCGCCATCAAGCGAGCCCTGGACAAACTCGAACACGCAGGTCTCGTGACCGTGAACCGCGGACTCCACAGTTCGAGCTACCGAGTGAACGAAGACCACGTGCTCTGGCCGGCGCTTCGCCTCGCTCTGGATGCATCTCGTGTGCTCGACGAACGGATCGCGCACTTCGTGAATGGATCCGGCGTGCCGGTCACCTCGGTGGCGGTCTTCGGGTCGGTCGCCCGCGGAGAGGCCACCGATGACTCTGACGTCGACCTCGTCGTGGTCTACCCAGACGAGCTCGTGGTCGACCTGTCGGTCGCGCTGGGGTCGGCCGTCGAACGATGGACCGGCAACGAAACTCAGGTGTTCGACGTGTCTCGTGAGGATCTGCGGAAGATGGTCGCCGATGGTGATCCGCTCGTGGAGTCCTGGCGGAAGGAAGCCAGGACCATCGTCGGCGAGGACTTGCGAGGGTTGCTCTGATGGCGGGCAGGATGCGTGCGATGGCGCCCGCCGATGTTCGAGCGCGCGCGGCAGAAGCGAAGGCGTACCTCGAAGACGCGCAGCTGAACATCGAGTCCAACGACCCCACGTATTGGAAGATCGCCGGCTCGAGCGCGGTCCTCGGGGGTATCGCGGCGTCCGATGCGATCTGCGGGAGGGTGCTCGGCGAGCGCTACAACGGTGAGCAACACGGCGAGGCGAAGAAGCAACTCGACAAGGCAACATCGCCCGACACCAGTCCCGGTGCCAACTTCAAGCGTCTGACGGACGAGAAGACGAACTACCAGTACTCGTCATCGCGACCGACGCAGGCGAACACGCGAGCGCTCATCAAGGCTCTCGAACGTCTCATCGACAGGATGGACGCTGTCCTCGGATCGGGATGAGCGACTCGGGCTCACCATCAAGTGGGTGACAGTGCGTCGTCCCGGCGCCGAGCGACGATCGCCCCGTGCGGCCGCGGACCATCCGCTGGCCCGGTGCGCGTGTGGGTCTCGAGCACGTCGAACCCGGCGGAGCGCAGTGCTGCCGACAGGGCCTCGGGAGACCAGCGGTAGGCGGTGACGACCGCGTGGTCGAAGGCCTCCACCCGCTGGCCGACGAAGAACCCGACGAGCAGCCCGCCGCCGGGGCGGAGGACGCGGGCGAACTCGCCGAGCGGTCGGCGGATCGTGGCCGGTTCGTGGTGGATGAGCGAGTACCAGGCGAGCACACCGGCGTGGCTGCCCTCGGTATCGGGGAGCGCGTCGATGCTGCCGAGGCCGAACATCGGTCCCGGATGTGCTGCCCGGGCGTGCTCGATGAACCCGCAGACCTGGTCGACCCCGTGCACGTCGCAGCCACGCTCGGCGAGGTGGGCGGTCCAGTGTCCAGGGCCGCACCCGGCGTCGATGATCGGGCCGTCGACACCGCGCGCCCACGTCGTCACGAGGTGCTCGTCGGCGGGGTGCACCGACGACATCGACCCGAGCAGCCTGATGTACTCGGCCGCCCTGCCCGCGTACGACGCCTCCACGTCAGACGACATCGTGCACCGTCGAGTCGAAGTGCGCGACGACGGCCCGAGCGACCTCGGCCGGGGTCGTGCTGTCCGTCGCGAGCACCACCTCGTCGAGGTCTGCCCGAGCCTGTCGTTCCTGGAGCTCGGCGTACCGCTCGAGGTGCCAGGACAGTACGTGGTCCTGATCAGCGTCGTACCGTCGGCGCAACCGGGTCTCGACGGTCTGGGGCTCCGCGACGAGCCGGATCGCCCGGACCGGCATCCCGACCGCGTCCTCGTAGCGGTGGCGGTCCGTCCGGCTCGCGATCACACCGCTCAGGACGAGCTGCCGCGGACCGGCAGCGCGGTAGGCCGCCCACACGGCGGCGATGTTCTGCGCCTCGATCACGGTGTTGTCGGGGTCGTGGTCCGCCGTCGGCCACGAGCGGTGGAACCAGTCGACGTCCATCAGGGCGAACGGGCGCCCGGCCGCTGCGAGGAGGTCCCCGACGTGGTCGAGCGTCGCGGTCTTCCCGACGCCGTACGAGCCGTTGAGGAAGATCGCGTACGCGTCGCTGCCGGTCACGCTCCGACCCTACGTGGGATCGCAGGACGGGAGGCTCGGTGCCAGCTGGCACCGTCCCTCCAGGCACGGCCGTCACGCCGCTGGCGCGTCGTGCCGGTACCGGCTGGTGGGGCCCACCTCCCGTCCGCCCCGGGGCACGTGATCAGGCGGCCGCTTCTTCCAGGACGGCTTCCGCCCGCTCTGCGCTGCCCTCGGCGAGGCCGCGGTCGATCCGACCGCGCGAAGCCAGCCAGATGACGATGCCCGCGAGGAACACCAGGATCTCCGTGATCGTCAGCGCCCAGATGATGCCGGCGAGGCCGAACCACAGGTTGCCGAGCAGGACGATCGGGATAAACAGGATGCCCTGCGCCATCGACATCGCGATCGCCGGGGTGGCGAGGCCTGCTGCCTGGAACAACGAGGTGAACAGGCCGGTGAAGCCGTTCACGATCGTGGCGACGAGCTGGGCGACCAGGATCGTCAGCCCGATCGCCAGGACGGAGTGGTCGGAGGAGAAGATCGTGAAGACCTGCTCGCGGAAGACGAACACCGTGCCCGAGAAGATCAGCACGATCGCGCCGACGGTGAGTGCCGATGCCTTGAGTGCCGAGTTCAGGCGGGCCCGGTCGCCCTTGCCGTAGGCGTACGCGAGGAGCGGCAGGACACCGATCGTGACGCCCATCACCAGGAACTCCGGCACCTGTGCGATGCGGACCGCGACACCCATCGCGGCGAGTGGGTCGTCGCCGTACTGCGCGGCGAGGTTGTTGAGGACGAGGGTCGTCACGATGAGGAACCCGGCCTGCAGCAGCTCGCTGACACCGATGCCGAACACCGGCCCCAGGACGGCGGGGCGGAGCGTGAACCAGCGGAGCGACAGGGAGACGTTCTCGCTGTGCTTGCCGAGCCACATCACCCAGTACACGATGCTGACGGCGTTGGCGAGACCGACCGCGAGTGCGGCGCCGGCGACGCCCCAGTGCAGGACCAGGATGAACAGCACGTCGAAGACGAGGTTCCCGATCGTCGACAGGATGAGGCCGATCATGGCCTGGCGCGCCGCACCTTCTGCCCGGACCATCTGCTCGAGGCAGAACGCGGCGGCGAGCACGGGGACGAACGCGAGCATGACGGCGACGTAGGCGCTCGTGGCGGGCACGGCTGCCGCGTCCGCGCCGAGCACGCCGACGAGGGGCTGCAGGAGGAGCAGTCCGATGCCGCCGAGGACGATGCCCGTGATGACCGAGCCCCACACGGCGAAGGACGCGACGTGCTTGATCTCGCCGGCCTTCGCGGGGTCGTTCTCGGACGCCCCGAGCAGGCGGGACATCAGCGAGCTGCCGCCGACGCCGAACACGCCGCCGATCGCCATGATCAGGCCGAGGAGCGGGGTGCCGAAGGTGATCGCGGCGAGGAGCGAGGTGTCGTGCTGCGAGCCGATGAAGCCCGCGTTGATGACGTTGTAGAGGGCGCTGACGACCATCGCGGCGGCCATCGGCACGCAGAGGTGGACGAGGGCGCGGGCGATGGGGGCGGCGGAGAGGTACCAGCGGTTCTTCTCCGCTGCGGTCCGTTCCACGGCGGTCGCGGGTGCGGTTTCGGTGCTCATGGTGTGCTCCTTCCCTCCCGGTTCCGGGCAGGGTCGAGCGCGCGCCGACGGACGCCGGCACGGCGTGGTGTGAGTGGAAGTGGGAGCGCCCTGGCGGGCGTGGTCTACCGGGTGGGCTCGTCGAGCTCTGCGGTGACCTTCAGCAGCAGGGTGCGGAGGGTGGCGCGCTCGTCCGGGGTGAGCGGTGCGAGCAGGGTGTCGTCGAGTGCGAGCATCGCGTCCTCGAACCCGGCGATCAGGTCGATGCCGGTCGGTGTGGCGTACACGAGCTTCGTCCGGGCGTTGCCGGCCTCTGCTCGTCGTTCGATCAGCCCGCGCTTCTCGAGGCCCTGCAGGAGACTCGAGACACTCGCGGCGCTGGTCCGGGTCATCTCGGCGATGTCACGCTGGATGGCCCCGGGGTTCTGCTGCAGGTAGCCGAGCACGAAGCTCTGTTCGTGGGTGAGCTCGCGCTCGCGTACCCACTCTTCTGCGGCCTTGCGCTGGGCCCACCCGATCCAGCGCATGAGCTGGAGCGGGGTGTCGAAGTGTGGTGCGCGTTGTGTCATGCTCAGAACTCTAAGTGTTTGAGTTCTAACTGTCAACTCTCGAATTGATCCGGCCGAGCAACGCGAGGGATTCGGCCGTGGGGCCGTCGTCCGTGGCCGAGTACATGATGACCCGGTGCCCGGAGTCGTCCGGCGGGGTCAGCACCTCGAATGCGAGCTCGAACTCACCGAGGTCCGGGTGCCGGAACCGCTTGACACCGGAGACGCAGTTCTCGACGCGGTGGTCCGCCCACATCTCGCTGAACTCGGTGCTCTTCACGGTGAGCTCGCCGACGAGTGCGGCGAGCTCGGGGTCGTCGGGGTTCTTGCCGCCGAGGACGCGGAGGGACGAGACCGCTCGCGACGCTTCGCCGCCCCAGTCGACGTAGAGCTCCCTGGTGTGCGCGTCGAGGAACAGCATCCGCGTCATGGTGGGCCGGTCGAGCGGATCCGCGGGGCTGTCGACGTCGAGGTGCCCGGCGACGAGCCGGTGCCCGAGCTCGTTCCACCCCAGGACCTCGCTGCGCTTCCCGATCACGATCGCCGGGGTCGTGGTCAGCGAACGGAGGAGTCGGAGTGTGCCCGGGCGGATGTGGTCCGGCTCCGGGCGAGGCGGACGGAGGGTCGCCGGGGTGTGTCGAGCGAGGTTCACGAGGTGCGCCTGCTCGTCGTCGCTGAGCCGGAGGGCACGAGCGATCGACGTGATCACCGAGAGCGAGGCGTTCGCGCTGAGCCCCTGTTCGAGCCGGGAGTAGTACGTGGGGCTGACCCCCGCGAGCATCGCGAGTTCCTCACGACGGAGCCCGGGCACACGACGGAGCCCGTAGCCCTGCACCCCGACGTCGTCTGGTTGCAGGCCAGCTCGACGGGTCCGCAGGAACTCGCCCAGTTCGTTCGATCCGGTCACGGAGACAGTCTGTCCGATTGGTGCGCGGGGTGCCTGTCCCTGGCGGTGACAGGCACGACCGGGTGTGGGTGACCGAGCGCCGTCACAGGAGGCTGGCGGACATGAGACCCCGCATCGCCCTGATCCTCCTGCTCACCGCGAGCTTCACCCTCGCCGTGGACTTCTCCATCCTGACCGTCGCACTCCCGGCGATCGGCGCCGACGTCGGCTTCGGCATCGAGGACCTGCAGTGGATCGTGACGGCGTTCGCGCTGTGCTCGGCCGGCTTCACCCTGTTGATGGGACGGGTCGCCGACGTCGTCGGTCGTCGTCGCGTGTTCCTCGTCGGGATGGTCCTGCTCGGGGTCGGATCGCTCGCCGGCGGACTCGCGACGGTCCCCGCCGTCCTCCTCGCGGCTCGGGTCCTGCAGGGTCTGGCGACCGCTATGGTGGTCCCCGCCGCCCTGGCGCTCCTGCTCAGCACGTTCCCCGAAGGCCGGGAACGGGAGCGCGCACTCGGGCTGAACGGCTCGCTGATGGCGGCCGGCTTCACGACCGGTGCGATCCTCGGGGGACTGCTCACCGACGTCCTGTCCTGGCGGTGGGCGTTCTTCCTGAACGTGCCGGTCGCAGCGGTCGTCCTCGTGCTCGGACCGCTGGTGTTGCGGGAGAGCCGTGGTGCCGAGCGGTCCCGGCTCGACGTCCCCGGCGCGATCACGGTCACGGCCGCACTGCTCGCCCTGGTGTTCGGGCTGACGAACGCCGCCGAGGACGGCTGGACCGATGTGCTGACGCTCGGATCATTCGCCGTCGCGGGCGCGTTGCTCGTCGTGTTCGTCGCAGTGGAGCGACGGTCGCGGTTCCCCCTCGTGCCACTCGGCATCCTCGGACGCGCCGAGATCGCCTGGGGCAACGTCGCCGGGGTGCTCGCCTTCGTCACCGAGACGTCGCTCGTGTTCCTCCTGACGCTGTACCTGCAGCGGGTGCTCGGGTACTCACCGCTGGCCGCTGGCCTGTCGTTCGCCGTACTCGGTGTCGGAACGGTGCTCGGCGGCGTGCTGGGCCCGAGGGTCGTCGGCCGGTTCGGCAGCCGGGTCGCCGTCGTCGGTGGGTTCGCCGTGCAGGCAGTCGCCACGCTGCCGCTCGTGCTGGTCTCGGGGGCGCCGGAGTCGATCGCGCTCGTCCTCGTCGCAACCTTCGTCGGCGGTGTGGCGAACCTGGTCGTGATCGTGGGGTTCATGGTCACCGCGACGTCCGGGCTCCCGGAACGCGAGCAGGGGCTCGCGACGGGGTTGACGACGATGAGCCAGCAGATCGGGATCACGATGGGGACGCCCGTCATGAGCGCCGTCGTGACGGCAGTGGTCGTGGGGAGTGCCGCTCCCTTGTCCACCGCGGCGGTGCTACACGGGGTGACGAGCGCGATCTGGGTCAACGCCGGCCTCTGCGCGGCGGCCGCGGTCGCGATCGGGGCGTTCCTCGGGCGACCGAGGGTTGCCGTCCGACGGCCGCAGGTCACTGCCGGACGGTGACCGTGGCGGTGCTCGGACCGCCGCACTGTGCAGAGCCGCCGTGGCGGGTCCACGTCAGGTCGACGGCACGTTCGACGATCGTCGCGCCGGTGTCGTCGCGGAGTGCCACCCGGCCGCGCTCGGGTGTGTCCATGTCCGTCGAGACGGTCCAGACCTCGCCGTCGTGGTCGGTCGTGCGCCACGGCGTCGGGTCCAGGGTGACGGTGTCCGTCGGCTCCGGTTTCGCGGTCAGTGGGCCCGGAGCTGCTGGCGTCGCGTTCCCCGTCGGGACCGGCGCCGATCGCGGCGGCTGCCCTGGCGTGCAGTCGGCACCGCGGCAGAAGGCGACTTCGTGGACGGAGGTCCCGTCGGGGACGCGCACCTCGACGGCGTTCGTCCAGCCGATCGCCGGGCAGGTCGTGGGGAACGCCGCGCACCCGCCGAGCGCCGCGACGAGCAGCACGGCACCGATCGTTGCCCCGGTCGCCGATTGCCCGTTCCCCATGGGTCCATCGTGCCGGGATCGGATCGCGAGGGCGACAGTCTGCCGGTGAACTCCGGGCGGGAACTGTCGCTCCCGCGGCGCTGTCGGGCGGCGCGGCGCTAGGCCGCGTCGACCGCGGCGCGAGCGGCCCGCACGACGTCGGCGTCGGTCACGAAGTGCGCGGAACCGTCGTCGGAGCCGCCCATCGGGACGCCGTCATGGGCGCTCCCCGCGGCTGCGCGCTTCGCGGAGAGGTGCACGGCTGCGGCCCCCGTCGCGAGGAGGGCCGGGACGTCAGCGGGAGTGACCCCTGCGCCCGCCATGACCTGCACGGGCCCGGCCGCGTCGACCATGCGGGCGATCGTCGTGGCACCGGCGACCGCGGTGGGCTTGCCGCCGGACGTCAGCACGCGGGTGAACCCGATGTCGGCGAGGAGCGCGACAGCTGCGACGGGATCGGCGGCGTGGTCGATCGCGCGGTGCAGGGTGACCTCTGCCGTGTCGCGGACCTCCTTCGCGGTCGCCACGAAGCGCCGGAGGACGTCCACGTCGAGCGAGTGGTCCGGACGCAGCGCCCCGACCACGACACCGGCGGCGCCGGAGCGCAGCACGGCCCGGAGTTCCCGTTCCATGAGGTCGATCTCGGCAGCGTCGAACACGAACCCGCCCGGCCGGCTGCGGATGAGCGCGTGCGCCGGGATGCCGGTCTCGTGCACGGCCTCGACGAGCGCCTGCGACGGGGTGAGCCCGCCGAGCTCCAGCCCGACGCAGAGCTCGACACGGTCGGCACCGCCGTCGCGGGCGGTCGCGGCACCGGCCGGCGAGGTGACGGCGATCTCGAGGGCAACGGTCACAGCACGGCTCCGAGGGGTTCGTTCGACGAGGGGATGATCCGCGCGGTCAGGTCGGGCTCCGACGGGAACACTCGATCGTAGGGGAACATCGGCCGCTCGATCCTGTGGTGCCCGAGCCGCTCGAGGTCCTGGTCGACGCCCCCCGGGGTGAGCGCGAGCATCCAGTCGGCGGACATGTCGAAGAGCTCTGGTTCGAGGTAGCCGATCTTCACGATGACGACGTCGGCGCTGCGCGGGTCGAGGTCGAGGTCGGTGAAGTCGTGCTCGTGGTGGTACGGCTTCCTGGTCTTCGTCAGGATCGCGAAGACGCTGCCGACCTGCAGCACGACCTCGATCTCGGCGTCGCGGTCGCCGTGCTTGATCGCGTGCACCCGGCCGGTGATCGTGATCGGGCCCGCGTGCACAGCGTCGACGGTTGCGCCGGCGGTCACGGTGACGGTCGCACCGACACCTGCGTCGACGGCGGTGGCGACGGCATCGGCGCCGGGAACGCTCGCGTAGATGACCACCGGGCCGGACGGGTCGGTGAACGCGGGATGCGCGAGCACCTGGGTCAGCCCCCACGTCATGTCGCCGGAACCGCCCGCGGTCGGGTTGTCGCCGGAGTCCGAGATGAAGTACGGCCGTGCGGCGCCGGGAGCCAGTGCAGCGGCGATGCACTCGTCGAAGGAGCCCGTCGGCGCGACGAACACGAAGTCCTCGCGGACGTCCCAGAAGGCCTGCGCCAGCCGTTCGGCGCCCGCGGCGACCGCGTCCCTCGACCACCCGGTGACGACGGTGACGGCACGGTCTCGGGGTTGGTCGGCCCAGGCGTACCCGACCCAGATCGCGGCGTCGAGGACACCGTCGGTCGCCTCGACCTCCGGCACTTGCGCGTAGAGCGACGCCGCGGGCTCGATGCGCGTCGAGGTCTGCTCGCCGGGGAGGAGCACGGGGATCGGGATCCACGCCTTCACCGGACGACGGGCACCGACGGGGCGGGTGGTGAGCACGTCGACGAGGTTCCGGACGGCGCGCTCCTTCGTCTCCATGGCGTCCTCGTGCGGAGCCATCCGGTAGCAGGTGACGAGGTCGACCTGGTGCGCGAGCTCCGCGGTGACGTTGCCGTGCAGGTCCATCGATGCCGAGACGACCACGTCGGGGCCGATCACCGCGCGGATGCGTCCGAGCAGGTCGGCCTCGGCGTCGTCCAGCCCCTCGACGACCATCGCCCCGTGGATGTCGTACCAGAGCCCGTCGACGGACGTCGACGCCACGATCGCGGTCAGGCGCGCCACGATCTCGGACGCGAGTTCCTCGTAGGACGCACGGTCGACGATGCCGCCCGGCAGCGCGTGCCCGATGAGCGCCCCACGGAAGTCGGCGTCCAACGAGGCGAGGAACGGGTACCGCGCCACGACCTCGTCCCCGCGATCCGGGTGGAACGCCGGCGCGAGGGTCCGCGTCGGCGTGAACGTCGACGTCTCGATGGCGAGCCCGGCGATGGCGATGACGGGACGGTTGCCGGCGGTCGTGGTGCTGGTCGTGTCAGACACGGACGCTCCTGTTCCTGGTGGTCGACTGGGGGATCGGCGTCGACAGGTCCTGCAGTGACGCGGCGAGACCGCGCTGCAGGGCGAACTGTCCGGCACCGACGAGACCCGCGTCCGCGCCGAGCGAGGCGCGCTCGATGACGAGGTGCTGCGTCATGAGGGGGTGGCAGCTCTCGTAGAGCTGGCTGCGCACAGCCGCGACGAACGGGTCGAGGGTGGACAGGATGCCGCCGAGGTACACCGCATCCGGGTTGAAGAAGTTCACGTTGGCGGCGAGCACCTCGCCGAGGTACCGACCGGCGAGCCGCACGGCACGGGTCGCCTCGGGGTCGGCGTCGGATGCGAGTCGCACGACGTCGGCCGTCGAGGTGACCGGCACCCCTGCGGCGCTGAGGATCCGGACGAGCGCCGCGCCGGACGCCACGGTCTCGAGGCACCCGGTGTTGCCGCACGAGCACGGGGTGTCCCCGGCCGCGTCGATCCGCACGTGCGTGATGTCCCCTGCGGAGCCGGTGGCGCCCCGGTAGAGCCGGCCGTCGATGACGATCCCGGCACCGATCGCCGAGCCGGCCTTGATCGTGATCGCCTGTCGCCGCGATGCGGGTTGCACGATCTGCTCACCGGCGGCCATGCAGTTCGCGTCGTTGTCGACCGCCGCCGGCACCCCGAACCGCTCGGTGAGCCACGACGCGACGGGGAACCCGTTCCACCCGGGCATCCGGCTCGGCAGGTCGACGACACCGGCCTCGACGTCGACCGGACCGGGGAGGCTCAGCCCGACGCCGCGGAGCCCAGCGGCTCCGCGCGACTCGATCAGCTCCTCCAGCAGCGACGCCAGTCGCTGGAGCCCGGCGGTGGGGCCGTCGGAGAGCGCGAACGGGACGTTCGCGACCGACTCGAGCGAGCCTCCTGGCAGCACGATGCCGACCCGCGCATGACCGCCGCCGACATCGGCGGCGACCGAATACTCGTCCACCCCACCGATCCGGAGCACCTTGCGGGGACGACCGCCGGTCGAGGCATCGGTGCCCTCCTCGGCGAGCAACCCGTGTGACAGGAGCTGCGACACGACGTGCGACACGGTCGAGGGAGCGGCGGCGAGCAGCCCGGCGATCTCGGTCCGGCTGGTCGCCTGACCGGATGCGACGAGCTCCAGCACTCGGGAGCTGAGGTCCGGCACGACTTTCTCCAATACAACGGGAACACCTGGCAACAACGACGCATCGCCGACTCTAACGGGCAGACAGCAAGGTCGACCCTTTCGACCGAACCGCAGAAACGAAGTATTTACAAACAAATGTTTGTTTTTCCAACGGCTTTGGTCGTTGACTGTCCCCACGCTCCACTCCCGAATCCCACGCACTAGGAGATCCGCATGACCAAGCCCCGTCGCTGGGCCCTCCTCACCGGGGCGGCGATCGCGGTGAGCGCGCTGCTCGCCGGCTGTTCCGGAGGCGGCACCGCTGCCACGAACACCAACTCGGACGAGATCAACTACGCGCTGCCGGCGAACTTCACGCCGAACTGGATCCTGCCGATCGGCACCGCAGCGCACCTCAACACGAACAACGGCTCGATCGCCCAGTCGCTGTACGAGCCCCTCATCGCGTACGACGGCTCCACCGGCAAGATCGCCTGGAACAAGAAGGGCTCGGTCGCGACGGCCGCGGACTTCGCGAGCGACGGCAAGAGCGTCACGGTCACGCTGGGCGACCGGCACTGGTCGGACGGCAAGCCGATCACGAGCCGCGACGTCGAGTTCTGGTACAACCTGATCAAGGCGAACAAGGCCCAGTGGGGGTCCTACTCCGAGGGCAAGGTCCCGGACAACTGGACCTCGTTCACCGCCGACGACGACACGCACTTCACGATCACGTTCGACAAGGCGTACAACTCCGACTGGATGCTCGCCAACCAGCTGAGCCTCGTCGTCCCGCTGCCGCAGCACGCGTGGGACAAGACGAGCGCCTCGGCCTCGGTGTCGGACGCCGACCGCACGACCGATGGTGCGAAGGCGGTCTGGAAGACCATCAACACCGCCGCGGGCAAGATCGCCGACTACGACTCCGACCCGCTCTGGAAGACGATCTCCGGCCCGTACGGCGTGAAGTCGTTCACCACCGCGGGCAAGGTCCAGCTGGTCGCCAACAGCAAGTACGACGGCGGCCAGAAGGCTCAGATCAAGACGGTCAACCTGCTGCCGTTCACCACCGCCGACGCCGAGGCGAACGCGGTCCGCTCCGGCGAGGTCGACTACGGCTACATCCAGGCGACCGACCTCGACCAGAAGGACTCCTTCACGTCGAAGGGCTACGACGTGGAGCCGTGGACCGGCTGGGCGATCACGTACATGCCGTACAACTTCAACAACCCGAAGATGGGCGCCGTCTTCAAGCAGGACTACGCGCGCCAGGCCGTGCAGATGTCGATCGACCAGAAGAGCCTGTCGAAGGTGGTCTTCAACGGCACCGCGACCCCGACCTACGGCCCCGTACCGCAGGCGCAGGAGTCCGACTACGTGTCGAGCACGCAGCAGGACAACCCGTACCCGTTCAGCACGTCCAAGGCCAAGGCCCTGCTCACGAGCCACGGCTGGACCGAGCAGGGCGGCACGATGGTCTGCACCGACGCGGGTTCCGGCGCCAGCCAGTGCGGCGAGGGCGTCGCGGCGGGCACGAAGTTCACCATGCAGGTGCTGTCCCAGTCCGGCTCGTCCGTGACCGACAACATGATGAGCGCGATCCAGTCCTCGCTCGCGAAGACCGGCATCGGCTTCACCATCAAGACGGCCCCGGTGTCGAGCGTCCTGTCGCAGACCCCGACGTGCACCTCGGACGAAGCCAGCTGCGACTGGGACCTGTCGTTCTTCGGCACCGCCGGCAGCTGGTACTTCCCGGCCTACCCGACCGGTGAGGCGCTGTTCTCCACGGGCGGCTCGGCGAACTTCGGCAGCTACTCGAACAAGCAGGTCGACGACCTCATCAACGCGACGACCACCTCGACCGACTCCAGCGCGGTGCAGGAGTACAGCGCGGCGGTCGCGAAGGACCTGCCGGTGATCTGGCTGCCGAGCCCGGACTACCAGATCTCGGTCGTCAAGCAGGGCCTGACCGGGTTCGACCAGGACTCCCTGGCGAACTTCCACCCGGCCCAGTGGAAGTGGAGCAAGTAGGTCGCTGACGCGACCACGGACGGGAGGCGCGGTGCAGGTCCGACCCGCACCGCGCCTCCCGTCCGGCTCACGTACCAACCGACCAACGGAAGCCGCATGACCACAGTCCTCTACCTCACCCGGCGGGTGCTCCAGGCGCTCGCGGTGATCCTCATCGTCACGATCGTCGTGTTCTGCCTGCTGCACGCGCTGCCCGGCGGCCCCGCGAGAGGCGTGCTCGGCGTCTCCGCGACACCCGTCCAGATCGCCGCCTTCAACCAGGCGCAGGGGCTCGACCAGCCGCTGCCCGTGCAGTACCTCCGGTTCCTCGGGCGGCTGCTCACCGGCGACCTCGGCACCTCGTACACGCTCAACGAGCCGGTTTCCCAGCTCATCCAGGAGCGCCTGCCGAAGACCCTGGTGCTGACCGGGCTCTCCGCGGTCCTCGGCCTCGTCGTCGCGATCCCGATCGGCATGTGGCAGGCCGCCCGCCGCAACGGCGCGGTGGACTACACGGTCACGGCACTCGCGTTCGTCTTCTACTCGACGCCCGCGTTCTTCCTCGGACTCGTCCTGATCGTGGTGTTCAGCCAGCAGCTGCCGTGGCTGCCGTCGCAGGCGCCCAGCGGCAACACCCTCGCCGAGGTCTTCCAGGACCCGGCCGGGCTCGTGTTGCCGGTGCTGACCGGGGCGCTCGCGATGATCGCGGTGTTCAGCCGGTACATGCGGGCATCGACGCTCGAGAACCTGCAGGAGGACTACGTGCGCACCGCCCGCGCCGGCGGATCGTCGACGATGACGATCCTGCGGCGGCACGTGTTCCGGAACTCGCTGACGCCGGTCGTCGCGATGCTCGGGTACTACCTGCCGGTGCTGTTCGGCGGCGCGCTCGTCACCGAGCAGCTGTTCAACTACCCGGGCATGGGGCTGCTGTTCTGGAACGCGGCGCAGTCCTCGGACTACCCGACGCTCCTCGGCTGCGTCCTCGTCATCTCGGTCGCGACGGTGATCGGCACGCTGCTCGCGGACGTCGCCCAGTCTTTGATCGATCCTCGTGTGAAGGCGGACCGCGCATGACCGACCCGTCCCTCATCGATACGTACCGCTACCGCACTGTGAAGGCGGACCGCGCATGACCACCGTCCAGATCGCCCCGGAAGCCCCGGGTGGAACCGTCTCCGTCGCGTCCACTGGGTGGAAGCTGGCCGCGCGCCGGTTCTCGCACAACACCCTCGCCGTGATCGGCCTCGCCGTGATCGTCGTCATCGTGCTGTTCTGCTTCGTCGGCCCGTTCCTGTACCCGACCGACCAGACCCACACGCAGCTGTCACAGGCCAACCTCGGCCCGAGCGCCGCACACTGGCTCGGCACGGACGCCGTCGGGCACGACGTCCTCGGCCGCCTGATGTACGGCGGCAAGGTGTCGCTCATGGTCGGCATCGCGGCCGGCATCCTCGCCACGGTCGTCGGCACGCTGTGGGGCTCGGTCGCCGGGTACGTCGGCGGCTGGGTGGACGCGGTGATGATGCGCATCGTCGACGCGGGCATCGCGATCCCCGCACTGTTCATCCTGCTCGTCATCTCCGCGATCACCACGCCGGGGGTCGGCGGGCTCATCGTGATCCTCGGCCTGGTGTCGTGGCTGGTCCCCTCCCGCCTGATCCGCGCCGAGACGCTCACGCTGAAGAACCGCGACTACGTCCTCACCCTCCGCGCCATCGGCGGCTCGCACGCCCGCGCCATCGGGAAGCACCTGCTGCCGAACTCGGTGTCCACGATCGTCGTCGCCGCCACGTTCCAGGTCGCCGACGCGATCCTCCTCGTCGCGTACGTCTCGTACCTCGGCCTCGGGGTCCAGGCGCCGGCGACGGACTGGGGTGGGATGCTCTCAGCGGGACTCACCGCCGCGTACTCGGGACGGTGGTGGCTGATCGTGCCGCCGGGTCTCGCCGTGATCCTGGTCGTCTGCGCGTTCAACGCCGTGGGCGACGGGCTCCGGGACGCTTTCGACGTGAGGGGCCGGGGATGACCGACACCATTCTGCAGACCACCGACCTCGGGGTCTCGTTCAGCACCGAGTCGGGCACGGTCGACGCCGTCCGCGGGGTCTCCCTGTCGGTCGCGCCCGGGGAGACCCTGGCGCTCGTCGGGGAGTCCGGCTCGGGCAAGTCCACCGTCGCGCTCGCCGCGATGGGGCTCCTCTCCGGCAACGCGACGGCGTCGGGTAGCGCGGTCGTCGCCGGGCACGAGGTGATCGGTGCCACCGAGCCGGCGCTCCGTGGGCTCCGTGGGAAGACCGTGTCGATGGTCTTCCAGGAGCCGGCGACCGCCCTCGACCCGCTGACCCGCGTGGGGGAGCAGATCGCCGAGGTCATCAGGAACCACCGCTCCGTCCCCGCCGCTGCCGCACGGTCCGAGGCCGTCGAGCTCCTCGGCAAGGTCGGCATCCCCGACCCGTCCACGCGGGCCCGTGCCTTCCCGTTCCAGCTCTCCGGCGGGCAGCGGCAGCGTGTCGTCATCGCGATGGCGATCGCGAACAGCCCGGCGCTCCTCATCGCCGACGAGCCCACCACGGCGCTGGACGTCACCGTGCAGGCCGAGATCCTCGAGCTGCTCCGAGCGCTCGCGGTGGACAGCGGTACCGGTGTGCTCCTCGTCACGCACAACATGGGCGTCGTCGCGGACTTCGCGGACCGCGTGGCCGTGATGCTGCAGGGCGAGATCGTCGAGACGGGCCCGGTCGAGGACGTCCTGCTCCGCCCGCAGCACGAGTACACGAA
The DNA here is from genome assembly GCF_044746705.1 of Curtobacterium sp. NPDC090217. Lineage (NCBI taxonomy): Bacteria > Bacillati > Actinomycetota > Actinomycetes > Micrococcales > Microbacteriaceae > Curtobacterium > Curtobacterium sp. NPDC090217. The sequence goes on from NZ_JBIVCR010000001.1 coordinate 927,470, forward strand.
GCGGCTGCTCGCCGCTGTGCCGCGGCTCGACACGCCTGAGTCGGTCGCGGCCCGGGACCGAGCAGCGGCCCCGGTCGTCCAGGTGGTCGAGGACACGGACGGGAGGCTCGGTTCGGCTCCGGTGGTCGACCTGCGGGACGTCTCGGTGACGTTCGGGCGCGGGGCGCGGGCGGTCCATGCCCTGAGCGGCATCGACATCGCGGTGCACGCGGGTGAGACCGTCGGCCTGGTCGGCGAGTCCGGCTCCGGGAAGTCGACGGCAGCGCGGGTCGCGCTCGGCCTCATCAAGCCGACCGCTGGTGCCGTGCACCTGTTCGGCGAGGACCTCCGGCGCACGCGTGGGCGGGACCGGCGTGCGCTGCGGTCGGGGATCGGCGTCGTCCTGCAGGACCCCGTCGCCTCGCTCGACGCCCGCATGTCCGTCGGGGAATGCATCGCGGAACCGCTCGCGGTGCACCGTCGCGGGATGTCGACCGGGGAGCGGCGGAAGCGCGTCGACGAGGTGCTCGACGCCGTCCGGCTGCCCCGTGCCCTGGCGAACCGTGCCCCGCGGGAACTCTCGGGTGGTCAGCGGCAGCGAGTCAGCCTTGCCCGTGCGCTCGTGCTCGACCCGCGGCTGCTCGTCGCCGACGAACCGACATCCGCGCTGGACGTCAGCGTGCAGGAGGCAGTGCTCGAGGTCCTGACCGAACTGCAGGGCGAGCTCGGGTTCGCGTGTCTGTTCGTGTCGCACGACCTCGCCGTCGTGCAGCACTTCGCCGAGCGCGTCGTCGTGATGCGCCGCGGCGTGATCGAGGAGCAGGGCACGACGGGCACCACGCTCCTGCACCCGACGACGGACTACACGCGTCGGCTGCTCGCGGCGGTCCCGGTCCCGGACCCGGTGCTGCAACGGCAGCGTCGGACCGAGCGGCTCGCGACCCTCGCGGCGGTGGAGTCGTGAGCGCGGTCTTCGCCGGCGTCGACGTCGGTGGGACGAACACCAAGGTGCTCATCGCGACGCCGTCCCTCGAGGTGATCGACCGCGTCGACCTGCCGACGCCCGCGCACGCGGGTGGGGCGGCGATCGTGGCGGCGGCGCTCGGCGCGGTGACGGACCTGCTCGACCGGCACCGAGCCTCCCTTGCGGGTGTCGGCGTCGGCGCTGCCGGTGTCGTGGACCCGGCCACGGGGACCGTGCTCGTGACCGGGAACTCGTTCACCGGCTGGGCCGGTTACGGCGTGACCAACGCGGTGTCTGCGGCGCTCGGTGTCCCCGCGACGCTCGACAACGACGTGAACGCGTTCCTGCTCGGCGAGATCGCGGCCGGTGCCGTCGTGGGGGAGCGCGACGTGCTCGGGATGACCCTCGGGACCGGGGTCGGCGGCGCCCTCGTGCTCGACGGGTCCCTGTTCGGCGGCCCGCGGGGTGCCGCTGGCGAGATCGGGCACGTGCCGGGGTTCGGCGACGAGCTCTGCACGTGCGGCCAGCACGGACACCTCGAGACGATCGCGGCGGCGCGCGGGATGGCATCGCGCTACGAAGCCCGGACCGGGCGGGGCCTGCCCGTGCACGCCATCGCGGACGCTGCCCGCGCCGGCGACGTCGATGCCCGCGCGGTGTTCGACGACGCCGGGTGGGGGATCGCCAGGGGGATCCTGCTGACGGCGGGCATCCTCGACGTGACGACGGTCGTCATCGGGGGCGGGGTCGCACGATCGTGGGACCTGCTCGCGCCGACGATCTCCGCCGCGATCGCTGCCGAGCCCCCGGTGTCCGGGGCGGCCATCCGCGTGGAGCAGTCCACGCTCGGGTCCGACGCCGTCGCCCTCGGCGCGGCGGCGCAGGTGCGGGCGCTCGTCCGCGATGCGGAGCTCGCGTAGGGACCGGGCCGCCAGGCGTCGTCGTCCATGGTCGTCCGTGGTCGTCTTTCGTTGTCCACTGGATTGCGCCCGCCTGCGAACGCCGCGCCCCGTCACCGCGGGGCGCGATGTTCGTGCGGAGGTGCGAAATGAACGGGCCGCGCCGCCCCTCCGACGTACCCCAGGCCTCCAGTGGCGTGAGGAGACCTCGGGAGTAGGTTCTCGCCATGGTCGTGTGGATCGTCGTCGGAGCCGTGCTGCTCGTGTCCGTCGTGCTCATCGCCGTCGAAGGCCGCATCATGCACAAGCCCGAGTCCGAGCGGAGCGACCGAGAACGTCGCTTCATGCGGGCGGACCGGGCCGTCGGGCGCGCGAACCAGTCGTACGCGCGCAGCATCGCACCGTGGTTGGTCGTCGGGCTGGCGGTCGTGGGGCTCGCTATCACGATCCCGTTCTGGGCGGAGGGGAAGACCGGCGCGGCCGCGGGGCTGACCGCGTTCTTCCTCGTCTTCGGCGTGGGGGCGGTCGTCTTCTGGGCCCTCGTGCTCCGGAAGCGCGGTCCCGGCAGCGCCTGGCGCGAGGACCAGGACCGGCAGCAGCGCGAGGCCGACGCTGCCGGCCGACCGCGCTGGTTCGTCAGCGTCAAGGCCGGGTGGCTGCTCGGCGGCATGTTCACCGCGATCGGCGCCGCGGCGCTCGTCACGTCGCTGATCGGCGGTGGCGGGTTCGTCACCGCGTCGATCCTCCTCGCCGTCGGCATCCTGTTCCTCGTCATGGTCGTGATCCAGCAGCGGGCCGAGGCGAAGCGCTGACCTGAGTGGCCGTCCGGGCCGGGATGAGCACGCTGGACTCATGAGCCAGTACGACAAGCGCGACCCGAACACCCTCTACCCCGCACCGCCGTACCCGAAGCAGGAACAGTCCCTGCCCGGTGCCGCGTGGAAGATGGACCCGAAGCCCGACCACGGCGAGGAGAGCTACGTCGGGCGGGAACGCCTGACCGGGTACCGCGGCATCGTCACCGGCGCGGACTCCGGGATCGGCCGTGCCGCGGCGATCGCGCTCTCGCGTGAGGGCGCCGACCTCGTGCTGTCGTACCTCCCCGACGAGCAGGAGGACGCCGAGGAGGTCCGCGACCTGCTCGAGGGCGAGGGACGTCGTGCCGTGCTCTTCCCCGGCGACATCGCCGACGAGCAGTACTGCATCGACCTCGTCCAGAAGGGCGTCGACGAGTTCGGCGGCCTCGACACCCTCGTGATGGTCGCCGGCCGCATGGACAGCAACGACGACATCCTGACGCTCGACACGTCGATGTTCGACTCGACGTTCAAGACGAACATCTACTCGCTGTTCTGGCTGACCAAGGCCGCTGTGCCGCACCTCGAGCCGGGGTCGACGATCGTCACGACCGGGTCGATCCAGGCATCGACGCCGTCGGCCGACAAGATCGACTACGCGGTGTCGAAGGGCGCGATCAAGCTCTTCACCGAGGCCGTCGCGCAGCAGCTCGCGCCGAAGGGCATCCGCGTGAACTCCGTCGCACCGGGACCGGTGTGGACGCCGCTGCAGCCCGGATCGGACGACGCCGAGACCGTGTCGCACTTCGGCGAGGACTCGCCGTTCGGCCGCCCGGGGCAGCCCGCGGAGCTCGGTGCCGCCTACGTGCACCTCGTCAGCCCGGAGTCGAGCTACCAGTCGGGTTCCACGATCACGATCGCAGGGGGCACGCCCGCGTTCTGACCCGCGAGCACCTCGCACCCCGTCACGAACATCGCGCCCCGTCACGGCGGGGTGCGATGTTTGCCTCGGGGTGCAAGCGCTGACGACGGGATTCCCCCGCGTCACTCGACGAGCGACTGCGTCCCGAGCACGACGGCCAGCGCGAGCCGCTCGGCGTCGACCGTCCCCGGTTCGGCCGTGTACGCCAGGATGCAGAGGTCCTCTGGAGCGACGACGAGCGCATCGCAGTCGAGCGTGATCCGGCCGACGAGCGGGTGCTCGATCACCTTCCGCCGTCCCTGCGCGGCCGGGGTCCCCGACACCGACGCCCACAGCTCCACGAACCGCGGGCTCGCCGCCCGCAGGTCCCGCACGAGCTGCTGCAGCTGCCGGTCGAGCGGGTACCGAGCCACCGTCATCCGGAGCCCGGCCACGAGCGACTCCTCGAACGCCGCCTGTTCGGCATCGGTGTGCACCGCGCGGCTGCCCGGTCCGACGAGGTGCCGCCACGTGGTGTTCCGCTCGTGCCCGGTGTACGCCGAGATCGACCCCATCAACGCGTCGTGCGGGGCGTTCGCGACGAGCAGGTTGCCCGCGGCGTCGAGGACCGCGACCGGGGTGTCGGCGAGCCGGTCGAGCAGCCGTTGCACGCTCGGCGGGATCCGGGTCGGGACGACGTCCGCTCCGGGCGCGGCGTGCCCGGCGAGGCGGTAGAGCAACTCCCGGTCGGCGTCGGCCACCCGCAGCGCGCGGACCAGCGCCTCGACGACCTGCGCGGACGGGGAGGTCGCACGCCCCTGCTCGAGTCGGGTCAGGTAGTCGGCGGAGATCCCGGCGAGGCCGGCGAGCTCCTCGCGCCGGAGCCCCACCGCACGACGCCGCGGTCCCACGGTCACGCCGACCGCATCGGGCGCGACGTGGTCCCGCAATCGTCGGAGCGTGCTCCCGAAGTCGGTCTCGTCCACGCCACCAGTCTGCGCGTGACGCGCCCGCGAGTCCTGGTCCTGGCAGTCCTACGACAACCGGACGACTCCCTCGGAAGGACGCGCCGACCGACGCTGGGGGCATGACAACGACACTCGTGACCGGAGCCACCCGTGGCCTCGGCAAGGAAACCGCCCGCCAGCTCGTCGAAGCCGGACACACCGTCTGGATCGGCGCCAGGAACGCCGAGCAGGGGGAGGCCGTCGCCGCCGAGATCGGCGCCCGGTCCGTCCAGCTCGACGTGACCGACGACGCCTCGGTCGCCGCGGCGTTCGCGCAGGTCGACGCCGACGGCGGGCTCGACGTGCTGGTGAACAACGCCGGCATCGCGATGTGGGGGTTGAACGGTCCCGATGCACTCCGGGTGTTCGACACGAACGCCGTCGGCATCGTCCGCACCACCGAGGCAGCGCTCCCGATCCTCCGCCGCTCGGCCAACCCGCTCGTGGTGAACATCTCGAGCGCCCTCGGCTCGTTCACCGCGGTGCACGACCCCGAGAGCGCCGCGTCGACCGTGCAGGCAGCGGTCTACGGCGCGAGCAAGTCCGCCGTGACGATGCTCACCGTCCAGTACGCCCGGATGGCACCTGAGGTGCACTTCGTCGCGCTCGAGCCCGGCTACACCGCGACGGAACTCGGCGGGATGCCGAACCCGCACGGTCGACCCGTCGAGGTCAGCGCCGCCACGGTGGTGGCAGCCGCCAGCGCGGGCCCGGAGGGCCCGACCGGCGTCCTGCTGGAGGACGGCCGCCCGCTCGGTTGGTGACCCGATGGCGGACGGGAGGCTCGGTGCCAGCTGGCACCGAGCCTCCCGTCCGCCCTGTGGTCGCGACTAGAGCAGCTGTCGGAAGTTCGTGGAGGCCAGGTCCAGCAACTCGTCTCCGCGACCCGACATGACGGTCCGGATCGCGTAGAGCGTGAAGCCCTTCGCCTGCTCCATCGTCACCGCCGGCGGCATCGACAGCTCCTGCCGGTCCACCTTCACGCTGACCAGCGCCGGACCGTCGTGGGCGAGTGCTGCTGCCATCGCGTCCTCGAACTCGTCGGACGTGTCCACGCGGAAGCCCTTGATGCCGACCGCTTCTGCGACCGCCGCGAAGTCCGGGTTCTGCAGCTCGGTGCCGTACGTGACGAACCCGGCGGCCTTCATCTCGAGCTCGACGAAGTTCAGCGACGAGTTGTCGAACACGACGACCTTCACCGGCAGCTTGTTCTGCACGATCGTGATGAGCTCGCCGAGGAGCATCGCCAGGCCGCCGTCGCCCGCGAGCGCGATCACCTGCCGGTCGGGGAACGCCGCCTGCGCGCCGATCGCCTGCGGGACGGCGTTCGCCATCGTGCCGTGCACGAACGAGCCGATCAGCCGGCGACCGCCGTTCATCGTGAGGTAGCGCGACGCCCACACGACGGGGGACCCGACGTCGGGGATGAACACGGCATCGTCGGCCGCGAGCTGGTCGAGCACCCTCGCGACGTACTGCGGGTGCAGGGGCTTGTTCTTCCCGGCCGGGACCGCGAGGTCGTCGAGTCGCTCGCGGGTCTTGCGGTAGTGCTTCAGCGCGTCCTGCAGGTGCTTCGTCGGCTTCGAGCCGTCGAGCATCGGGATGAGTGCGAGCGCCGTGTCCTTGACCGTCCCCACGAGCCCGATGTCGACGGGGTGCCGGCGGCCGAGCTGCGATCCGCGGACGTCGACCTGCACGTGCTTCGCCTTGGCGGGGAAGAACTGCTGGTACGGGAAGTCGGTGCCGAGCATCAGCACGACGTCGGCGTCCTCCATCGCGCGGTACCCGGACGCGAAGCCGAGCAGTCCGGTCATCCCGACGTCGTAGGGGTTGTCGTACTCGATGTGCTCCTTGCCGCGGAGCGCGTGCACGATCGGTGCCTGCAGGCGCTCGGCGAGGGCGACGACCTCGTCGTGGGCACCGGCGACGCCCGCGCCGGCCAGGATCGTGACCTTGTCGGCGCCGTTGAGGAGCTCGGCGGTGCGCTGGAGCTCCGCCTCGCTCGGGATGATCCGCGGCGTGGTGGCCTCGATGCGGGTCTCGCGCGTGCCGACCGCCTCGGCGAGGAGCACATCGCCCGGGATGACGAGGACGGCCACGCCGCGCTTCTCGATCGCCTCGCGCATCGCGATCTCGAGCAGACGGGGCATCTGCGTCGGGTCGGCGACGTACTCGACGTAGACGGAGCACTCGCGGAAGAGTTCCTGCGGGTGCGTCTCCTGGAAGTAGCCGGAGCCGATCTCGGCGGTCGGGATGTGTGCGGCGATCGCGAGGACGGGCACGCGGGACCGGTTCGCGTCGTACAGGCCGTTGACGAGGTGCAGGTTGCCGGGGCCGCAGCTGCCGGCACACACGGCGATGTTCCCCGTGAGTGCGGCTTCGGCGCTCGCGGCGAACGCGGCCGCCTCCTCGTGCCGGACGTGCTCCCACCGGATGGAGCCGTCCTTGCGGAGCGCGTCGGTGAACCCGTTGAGGGAGTCGCCGGGGAGGCCGTAGACCCGCTCGACGTCGTTCTTGCGGAGGGTGGCGACGATGTTCTCGGCAACGGTTGGCATGCCTCCTGTGTAGTCCTCCCAGCCTCCGCCTTTCCGTGCGCTGAACGCTTTCTGATGGTGTTGGTGGCTGCTCGGCAACGAGGGATGTCACGATGGACGGATGATCGACGATGCGCCGCCGCTCCGCCCACGACGCCGGGAGCCCGACGCGAACGGCATCCTCGTGCGGTCCCCGTACCCGCTGACGACCCTCGCGATCGCCGTCGGCGCCGTGGTCGTCATCACCGTCATCGGGTTCTTCCTCGGCACCGTCGACATCGGGATCGCCCGCGCGCTCAACTCGTTGCACGTCGGGTTCCTCGGCGCGATCACGGACGGGGTCTACCACGCGATCAGCCCCGGCCCCGCGATCGTCGTGACCGCGATCGTCACCGGGCTGATCTGGGCGCTCCAGCGGAACATCCGGCCGGCGGCGGCGTTCGCGGGGGTCGTCGCGATCACCTGGATCCCGTCGGACCTGGCGAAGGAGATCGTGCACCGCGCGCGGCCGTCGGTCGACGTGCTCCCGCACCCGTTCCCCGTGCAGCCGGACCCCGGGTACCCGAGCGGGCACACGGTGTTCATGGTGGCGTTCACGATCGCGCTGTGCTGGGTGCTGCGGGACACCAGGTGGCACCGGCTCGCGGTGGTGCTCGGGACGATCGCGGTCGTCGTCGTGTGGTTCTCGGTGACGATCGACGCCGTGCACTACCCGACGGACGCGCTGGCCTCGGTCGCGTGGGCGCTCGCCGTGGCGCCGGCGGCACGCCTGGTGTGGGTGGACTGGCTGATGCCGCGCATCCCGTACCTGCGCCCCGCGCGCCCTGCTGTCGGCGGCGCGACGGGTGCGGGCGCGGGCGGAGGCCGAGTCTCGCGCTGAGCGACGCCTCTCGCGCCCGGGAGCGCGAGCACTGTCGCTCAGGCCGAGTCTCGGCCCAGCGTCAGGCCGCGCGCCGCCCGCGTGCGACGAGCAGCGCGAGCACCGCAACGACCGCGGCGGCGAGCATCACGATCGCGAGGGGTACCGCGGTGGTCGAGCCGCCGACGCTCACGAGCGGGGACACCAGCGCGGCGAGCCCGAACTGCAGCGCGCCGAGCACCGCGGACGCACTCCCGGCCGCTGACGGGACCGCACCGAGCGCCAGGGCCGTCGCGTTCCCGAGCACGAGCCCGAGGCTGCCGACCGCGGTGAAGAGCGGCACGGCGAGGAAGACCACCGGCGCGGACGTGACGACCAGCACCGCGAACGCCACCGTCGAGGCGAGCACCAGCACGATGCCGAGCGACAGCACGCCGACGACCGAACGCGTCTCGGTGAGCTTGGCGGACAGGATGCTGACGCCCATCAGTGCGAACGCGTTGATGCCGAACGCGATGCCGTAGCCGACCGTGCCGAAGCCGATCATGTCCTGGTACAGGAACGGTGACGCCGAGATGTACGCCATCATCACCGCGAACGCGAAGCCGAACACCGCGGTGTAGCCGAGGAACGTCCGCGAGCGCAGTGCCCGGACAGGCGAACCAGACGACGTCCGTGCCGCACGCAGCGCAGCACGGTGCGAGCGGAGGTGGGTCTCGCGGATCACGACGAGCACCGCCACGAGCATGACGACCGACAGGCCGAGCACGACGGTGAGCAGCCCGCGCCATCCGATCGGCCCGGTGAGCAGCCCACCGAGCAGGGGCGCGACGACCGGGGCGACGCCGCCGACGATCATCATGAGCGAGAACGCCTTCGCCGCGGGCTTGCCGGTGGCCAGGTCGGAGATGACCGCACGGCCGATCACCATGCCGGCCGCACCGCCGAGGCCCTGCAGGAGTCGGGCGACGATGAGCGCGCCGACGTTCGGCGCGAGCACGGCTGCCGCACTGGCGAGCACGCAGAGCACCGCCCCGGCGATCAGCGGCGGCACCCGGCCGAACCGGTCGGAGAGCGGCCCGAAGACGAGCTGGCCCGCGGTGACCCCGACCAGGAAGGCCGTGAGGGTGAGCTGGACGGTCGTGGCGGAGGTCTGCAGCTCGACCGTCATCTCGGGGAAGGCAGGCAGGTACAGGTCGGTGGCGAACGGGGCCACCGCGCTGAGCAGTCCGAGCACGAGCAGCAGCGCCGTGGTGATGCCCTGCTGTCGGGGCGCGGCCGCTGCCGTCGTGGGTGTCGCGTCGTGCGCGCGGATGGATCCGGTGTCCGTCGTCATGATTATGAAATCATAACCCAATGGTTGTGAATGTATAACCCTGGGCGGTCGGCGCTACAGTGCTCCCCATGGGACGACCGGTGACCGACGACGTGCTCGCGGAGCTGGCCGAGGCTGTGCTCCGGATCTCCCGCGAGATCGACCCGCACGGCACGCCGGCGCTCGACATCGTGCCGCTCACCGGGACCGAGGCGCTCGTGATGCGCTGGGTCGACATGCACCCGGGTACCTCACCGAGCGCGACCGCCGAGGCGACCGCACTCCACCGGAGCAACCTCAGCGCGGCCCTGCGATCCCTCGTCGCGAAGGGCATGGTCGATCGTCGCGCTGACCCGGCCGACGCACGTCTGGTCCAGCTGTTCCCGACCGAGCGGGCGGCGGAGAACATCGCGATCCTGCGCGGCCACTGGGCCGCCAAGCTGCGGAACGCCCTCGATGGCGACGACGAGGGCGTGCGGGATGCCCTCGCCCTGCTCACCCGGCTCGACGGCGGGCTACGGGGCTGACGGCTCCTCGTCCTCGATCGGCAGGAGCCGACGGGCGCCGTGGCCCTCGGCAGCGAGCGCGTCGCCCGGGTTCATCACCAGGCAGGCGTTCAGCGAGACGCAGCCGCACCCGATGCACTGCGTCATCTCCTGCTGCAGGCGTTCGAGCTCCAGCTGGCGGGCCCGGAGTCGTGCACGCCACCGTTCGTTCAGCCGGTTCCAGTCCCGGAGCGACGGCATCCGGTCCTCCGGCAGGGTCGCGAACTGCTCGGCGACCTCGCGCAGCGGGATGCCGAGCCGTTTCGCCACCTGGATGATCGCGATCCGTCGTTCCACGTGTCGCGGGTACAGCCGGGTCCCGCCGTCGGTCCGCTCCGGGTGGATCAGGCCCTTGCGTTCGTAGAAGTGCAGCGCGGACGCCGCGACCCCGGTGCGCGCGACGACCTCGCCGATCGTCAGCAGGTCGGTGGGCTTTGGATGCGCGATCTCGACCATGGTCGAGATCCTACGGGTGCGGTCAGCGCTGTTGGAACGACTCCCAGAGCAGGAAGGCGGTGAAGAGGACGAACGGTGCGCAGGCGATGAGGTTCAACCACCGGTGCTCGACGATGACGGCGACGAACTCCCTGAGGAAAGCGCTCGGGACGTAGTAGGTGGCGGTCGGAGACCCCACCACCTGTGCGGGGAGGTCGAGCTGCCGCGCGAGCACCGCGGCGCGGAGGACGTGGTAGTTGTTCGTCACGATGACGATCGGTCCGTCGCGGCCAGCTCCGGTCTGCACGTCCCGGGAGAACCGCAGGTTCTCGAGGGTGCTCCGCGAATCGGTCTCGGGCAGGACGTCAGCGGGATCGGCTCCGTTCGCGACCAGGTACTCGGCCATCGCCGTCCCTTCCGGACGCGGTTCGTCCGCTCCCTGCCCGCCGGACGGGATCAGCGCCGGGCGCCTCCCCGCTGCTCGTTCCGCGAGGTACAGGGCAAGGCTCCGGTCGAGACGGCTGCGGAGGAGTGGAGGGACCTCGCCGTGGATGAGCCCCGACCCGAGCACGACGACGGCGGCCGGTTCCATCCGGTGACGTATCCGTCCGTACACGATCGAGTAGACCGCGAACGCGACGAAGGCCACCGCGAAGTAGCCGCAGACGAAGACCATGAGGACGGCGACCGCCACGCCGACGACGTTCCAACTCGTCGTCCGGGGTCCGGTCGACAGCACGAACAGTGTGATCGCGACCGCAGGGAGCACGAAGACCAGCACGCCGGCGATGAGCGAGAGCAGGTTGCCGAGGCTGTGCCCCTCGGCGCGCAGCATCTGCACGCCGTTCGCGATCAGTGCGATGCCCAGCGCCACCACCGCCACCGGGATCAACAGCAGTGCCAGGCCCACGGCCACGCCGAACCCCGGGACGACCGCGCTCAGCACGGACACCACCGTGACCAGCGCGAAGAACGCCGCAGGAAGAGGAACAGCGCGGCGAAGACCGGAGCGGCTCCGATGGTCAGCACGCTGCGGCCGAGCAGGGCGACGAGGTCATGCGGTCGAGGGTACCGACGCTCGTGACCGAGGTCCTCCTCGTTGCTCGGACCCATTTCGCATAACACTTGACCGGCTATGCAGTATCCAATATGTTGTGTGTATTCGGGCTCGCCAGGGAGCCCGCACCACGAGGAGACCCCCATGACCGCAGTCACCGCGACCACCCGACCCGCCGCCGCCACCGCTGCAGGGATGCCGCTCGACGCGCTCCTCGGCGGACTCGAGCGTGCCGCAGCGCGTCTGCCGCACGCAGTGGCACTGCCGGTCATGGTGGCGCATGCCGCACTGTCGACCGTCGCCTACCGCTGACCCGGCGGGCGTCCCTGCCCACAACGCCTGCGATGGGAAGTCGAATCGCGCGTAGGAGGTCCGAAAAAGTGGCCACCTACGCGCGGATCGACCCCCTACGCGCGAATCGACCCCCTACGCGCGAATCGACCGCGAGACCACGCGGCCACGGAGCCGCTCGCGCGTGAGTGCCGGCAGCGGGAACCCCGTGTCCCGCTCGAGCACGTGCGTCCCCGGCGGCACGATGGCGTCCACCGCGTCGAGCACGTCGTCATCGAGCACGACCTCGGCCGCCTGCGCGTAGGCGTCCACGTGCGACACGGTCCGCGGCCCGACCACCACCGACGCCACGTCCGGGTGCGTCAGCGCGAACCCGATCGACAGCTCGAGGAGCGTCAACCCGGCCTCGTCCGCCAGGGTCCCGAGCCGATCGGCGACCGCGAGCTTCCGCCGGTTCTGCGGCGACCCGATGTCGTACACGTCGGGCTGTTCGACGGCGTGCGGCGACCGGGGTTGCACGGTGCCGTCCCGGTAGGCGCCGGCGAGCCACCCGCCGGCGAGCGGCGCCCCCGCGAGCACCCCGAGCCCGAAGCGCCTGGCGACGGGGAACACGGTGCGCTCCGCCGTCCTGGTCAGGATCGAGTAGGGCACGTGCGTCGCGGTCGCACTCTTCGCGCCGGAGCGGAGCCACTGCGCCTCGACGAGTTCCTCTGCGGGGAACCCGGGGATGCCGAAGCTGCGGATCTTGCCCTGCGTGACGAGGTCGGCGAGCGCGTCGAGGGTCTCGTCGAGGGACGTCGTCGGGTCGGGCCGCGCGGGCTGGTACAGGTCGATGACGTCGGTGCCGAGCCGTTCGAGGCTCCGCTCGACCGCGCGGAACATCCACCGGCGCCCGGATCCCCGGTGCGCGGAGTCATCGTCGACGGGGTCGCCGAACCGCACCGACACGAAGACGTCGTCGCGACGTCCGGCGAGCGCGGCACCGACGACGGACTCCGCGAGCCCCGATCCGTGTGCGTCCGACACGTCGATCGCGGTGACGCCACGGCCGAGGGACTCGACCACCAGGTCCACCGCGTCGTCCACGTCGCGCTCCGCGACGCCCGCGATGGCCCGCGTGCCGAGCGTCAGCGCGCTGACGGGCGCACCCGTCCGCCCCATGGTCCGCTGCTCCATGGCCGACACGATATGGGTGACCACGTCCCGACGTGACGCGGGTGACGAACCGTGACGAGCCTCCCCTCCGGGTCCCGCGCACGTGACGTTCCGTGACACGCGCTCCCGCGGTCCGCGACGCCGTGTGACGGTCCGTTGCGACGGAAGACGGGAGGCTCGACCCGACCCCGCCCGGCTGCCTACGGTCCTCGACATGACCCGATCCGACACTGCACGGCGCGTGTTCCACCGCCGCGTGACCGCGGCGCTCGCCGCAGCCGCCGCGACCGTGGTGCTCCTCGCCGGCTGCTCCGCCGGTGCTGCCTCGGCGACCCGCGACACCGGGCCGGTGCGCGGCGGGAACCTCGTGTACGCGACGGACCGTGAGCCGACGTGCCTCGATCCCCACAACTCCGGGGACATGCCGCAGACGTACATCGCCCGGCAGTACCTCGACTCGCTCGTGTCGCTGCAGAAGGACGGCTCGGTCAAGCCGTGGCTCGCGTCGAGCTGGACGATCTCGGACGACGGCACGGAGTACGACTTCACGCTGAAGCAGGGCGTGGAGTTCACCGACGGCACCCCGTTCGACGCTCAGGCCGTCGTGGACAACTTCACGCAGATCCTCGACCCGGCGACGCAGTCCTCGACCGACCTGCTCTACCTGACGGGGTACTTCGACAAGGCCACTGCCGTCAGCGACCACGTCGTGCGGATCACCCTGAAGCGCCCGTACTCGCCGCTCCTCGCCGCACTGTCACAGGCGTTCTTCGGCATGGAGTCGCCGAAGGCCATGGCACGGGGGCTCGCCGCGAACTGCGAGTCGCCGGTCGGGACGGGGCCGTTCAAGGTCGCGGCGTGGAACCACGAGCGGGACGTCGAGCTCGTCCGGAACGATGCGTACAACAGCGCCCCGGCTGATGCGAAGCACCAGGGCCCCGCGTACCTCGACGGCATCACGTGGAAGTTCCTCAAGGACAACACCACGCGGTACGGCGCGCTCAGCTCGGGCGAAGCGGACGTCATCTTCAACGTCCCGCCGGAGAGCGAGGGCCTGGCGAAGTCGGATCCCTCGATCGAACTGCAGTCGTTCGTGCACTCGGGAGCGCCCTTCAGCCTCGACATCAACACGAAGAGCGCGGTCTTCAGCGACATCCGGGTGCGGAAGGCGTTCGTGCACGCCTCTGACGCGAAGGAAGCGGTGGAGAGCGCCTACAACGGGGTGTTCCCGTACGAGGGCAACAACGTCTCCTCGGGGACGCCGCACTACGACGCGGCGTACCACGAGCCCTTCCCGTACGACCCGGCCGAGGCGAAGCGGCTCCTCGACGAGGCCGGCTGGACCGGACGCGACGCGGATGGCTACCGGACCAGGGACGGCGAGACGCTGACCGTGAACCTGCCGTACAACGCCGACTCCGCGGAGACCCCGCCGGCCGACGTCACGATCCTGCAGGACATCCAGGCGATGGAGAAGCGCGTCGGGATCAAGGTCGTGCTGCGGGCGCTCGACTCGTCCTCGATGAACGCGGTGTGGGGCAACCCGAAGGCGTACGACCTGCTCGGGAACTACTGGAACAGCCCGACCCCGCACGTGATGTACATCAAGTACTCGAAGGCGACCTACGACGTCGACAACGGCCAGAACTCGGCGTTCGAGTACGACGACGAGCTCGACCGCCTGCTCATCGCGGGCACGGCGACCACCGATCCGGCGCAGCAGGAGGTCTTCTACGACAAGGCCCAGGAGCGGCTGTCGTCGCAGGCCTGGACGCTGCCGCTCTACCCGATCCAGACCCGACTCGGCATCTCCGACCGCGTCGGCGGCGTGTGGATCGAGCCCAGCGAGGGCGAACCCGTCCTCTCCGACGCCTACCTGATCGACGGAGGCAAGTGATGGTCATCCGAGTCACACGACGCATCGTCGAGGCGGTGGTCCTGCTCCTCGCCGTCGGCACGATCGTGTTCTTCCTCGAGCACGCCGTGCCTGGTGACCCCGCCGTCGCGATCCTCGGCGGCGCCGCTGCACACCCCACGAAGGAAGCGGTCGCGGCGGTCACCGCGCAGTACGGCTTCGACCGACCCCTCATCGCGCAGTACGGCGACTTCCTCGGCGGGCTGTTCCGGCTCGACTTCGGGGAGTCCTACACGCTGAAGCAGTCCGTCACGAGCGTCATCGCGGGGCAGATCGGCCCGACCCTGGCGCTGACGGTGTCCGCGCTCGTCATCGCGTGGCTGCTCTCGATCGCGTCGACCCTCCTCACCGCCGGTCGCCCGGGCATCGTCGGACGCCTCGGCTCCGTCGTCGAGACCGTCGCCGCCGGGCTCCCGCAGTTCTGGCTCGGCCTCGTGCTGCTCCTGGTCTTCGCCGTGCAGCTGCACTGGTTCCCGGTCATCGGCTCCGGTCCGCTCGGCATCGTCCTGCCCGCCCTGACGCTGGCGATCCCGCTCGCCGGGTTCCTCGGGCAGGTCACCCGCGACGAGTTCGAGGACAAGCAGCAGCAGCCGTTCGTCCTCTCCGCCCGCAGTCGGGGCCTCTCCGAGCGCGCCATCCGCGGGAAGTACGTGCTCCGGCACGCCGCGCTCCCCGGCGTCACGCTGTCCGGCTGGGGCCTCGGCTCGCTCGTCTCCGGCGCCGTCATCGCCGAGGTCGTCTTCGCCCGCCAGGGCATCGGTCAGGTCCTGGTCACGGCCGTGAGCGCGCAGGACCTGCCGCTCGTGATCGGCATCACCTTCGTCGTGGCGCTCGTCTACGTCGTGGCGAACATCCTCACCGACATCGCGTACGTCGTCATCGACCCACGACTGCGCCGCACGACGGGAGCCGCAGCATGACCACCGCAACGATCGCACCCGGCGAACCCGACGTCCTGGACCCGGCCCCGGCATCCGCCGCGGCCGGCGTCCGCAAGGTGCGCAAAGCCTCCCACCCGTTGCGCCGCGTCTCGTTCTGGGTGGCCGCGGCGTTCATCGCGCTCGTCGCGGTGGCGGCCCTCTGGCCGTCCCTGCTCGCGCCGCAGGACCCGCTCGCCATCGACCTCGGCAAGAGCTTCGACGCACCCAGTGCGCAGCACGTGTTCGGGACCGACCAGTCCGGCCGCGACGTCTACTCGCGCGTCGTGCACGGAGCCGGCCAGTCGGTCCTGATCGGGGTCGGCGCGACCGCGCTCGGGCTCGCGGGGGCCGTGCTGCTCGGGGTCCTCGGCGGACTCGGCGGGCGTGCCGTGGACGCCGTCGTGACCCGCGTGATCGAGGTGCTCTACGCGTTCCCGGGCATCCTGCTCGCGCTCATCCTGATCGCCGTGTTCGGGTCGAGTGCGGGGACGCAGATCCTCGCCGTCGGCATCGCGACCATCCCCGGGTACGCCCGGATGGTCCGTGGGCAGGTGCTCGCCGTCCGCGGTGCACCGTACGTGCAGGCGGAGCGGGCGCTCGGCCACTCGTCGGCGCACGTGCTGTTCCGGACGCTGCTGCCGAACGCGTTCCGGCCGCTCACCGTCCTGGTCACGCTCGGCATCGGGCAGGCGATCGTCTGGGCGTCGGCGCTCGGGTTCCTCGGCATGGGCGTGCAACCGCCGGCACCGGAGTGGGGCGCGATGCTCAACGCCGGCCGCAACTACCTGCAACAGGCCTGGTGGCTCGACTTCTGGCCCGGCGTCGTGATCGTGCTGCTCGCCCTGTCGCTGACTGCCGTCGGTCGCGCCGTGCAGACCCTGACCCAGCCTGGAGGCCCCCGGTGACCACCGCAGACTCGCTCACGTCCGCCACGTCAGTCGTCCAGGGCCCAGCCCCGGTCGTCGACGTCCGGAACCTGTCCGTCGCCTTCGGCGACCGCACCGTCGTGCAGGACGTCTCCTTCACGCTCGACGCCGGCCGCTGCGTGGCGATCGTCGGCGAGTCCGGCTCCGGCAAGAGCGTCACCGCCCGGTCGTTGCTCGGGCTGAACGGGACCACCGCGACGACCACGGCCTCGGCCCTGTCGCTCGGCGGTCAGGACCTCCGCGACCTGTCCGACGGCGCATGGCGGAAGGTCCGCGGGAAGCAGGTCGGCTACGTGCTGCAGGACGCACTGGTCTCGCTCGACCCGCTCCAGAAGGTCGGGGCGTCCGTCGCCGATGCCCTGCGTGAGCACGGCGTCGGGCCCCGCTCCGTCCGGGAGCAGCAGGTGCTCTCGCTGCTCTCGCGCGTCGGTGTGCCGTCACCCGCGCTCCGTGCTCGTCAGCTGCCGTCGGAGCTGTCCGGCGGGCTCCGGCAGCGTGCGCTCATCGCCGCCGCGATCGCCCTCGACCCGGCCGTGCTCATCGCCGACGAGCCGACGACCGCGCTCGACACCACCGTGCAGGCGCAGATCCTGGCGCTCCTCGACGAGCTTCGTGCGGGCGGGACCGGGCTCGTGCTCATCAGTCACGACCTCGGCGTCGTCGAGCAGCTCGCGGACGACGTCGTCGTGATGCAGCACGGGGTCGTCGTCGAGCAGGGGCCCGTCGGCGCCGTGCTCGGCGACCCGCAGCACCCGTACACGAAGCGTCTGCTCGCGGCGATCCCGTCCGCACACGCACCGGGAGCCCGGCTGTCGGACGCTCCCCGTGCGACCCTCGCCCCGCGGCCGGCATCACGTCCGGTGCCCGTCGCCGGCTCCGTCGTGCTGTCGGTGTCGCACGTGACCAAGCGGTACCGGGGGCCCGACCGGGTCACGCGGACCGTGGTCGACGACGTGTCGTTCGAGCTCCGCGCGGGCGAGACGCTCGGCATCGTGGGGGAGTCCGGCTCCGGGAAGTCCACGACCGCGGCGATCGCCCTCGCACTGACCCCGCCCTCGTGGGGGACGGTCACGTTCGAGGGCCGCCCGTGGTCGGACCTGTCCGAGCGGGCTCGTCGCGGCGATCGTCCGCGCATCGCCACGGTGTCGCAGGACCCGCTGTCCTCGTTCGACCCCCGCCGCACGGTCGGCGAGCTCATCCGCTCCGCCCTGACGGGTGCGCGCGCCGCCCGAAGGTCATCCGACGACGGTCGTTCCGACTCCGGTCGCGTGGAGGATCTCCTCACGGGCGTCGGGCTCGACGTGGGGATCGCCCGCCGGCACCCCTCGACGCTGTCCGGCGGGCAGCGCCAGCGCGTGGCCATCGCCCGAGCGCTCGCCACCGACCCCGACGTGCTCGTCCTCGACGAGGCCGTCAGCGCGCTCGACGTCTCCGTCCAGGCGCAGGTGCTCGACCTCCTCGCGGACATCCGCCAGGAGTACGGCACCGCCGCGCTCTTCATCTCGCACGACCTCGGGGTGATCCACCACGTCAGCGACCGCGTGCTCGTGCTGCGCGACGGTCGTGTCGTCGAGGAGGGGCCGGCCGACCAGGTCTTCCGCTCCCCGCGCGACCCGTACACGCAGGGGCTGCTCGACGCGGTCCCCGGCGTCAGCATCCACCGGAACCCGCAGGAGGAACCATGACCGTCACGACCCAGCCCACCCGGACCTCGCTGCTCGATCGCTTCGCCCCGGTGTTCGACCGGATCGCCACCGGAGCCGTGGAGCGCGAGCAGACCCGCACCCTGCCCCACGAGCAGGTCCGATGGCTCGCCGCCGCGGGGTTCACCGCCGTCACCGTTCCCGTGTCAGCCGGGGGCAGCGGTGCGTCGGCGACCGACCTGTTCACCCTGCTCATCCGGCTCGCCGAGGCCGACTCGAACATCCCGCAGCTGCTCCGCGCGCACTTCGCCTTCGTCGAGGAGCTCCTGCTCGGCCCCGACGTCGTGCGCCGCGACGAGTGGTTCACCCGGATCGCAGCCGGAGAGGTCTTCGGGAACGCCAGCCACGAGCGGAGCTCGGCCGCGGTCGGCCAGCTCGCGACGCACATCGTGCCGGACGGCGACGGCTGGCGGCTGCACGGCGAGAAGCACTACAGCACGGGGACGATCTTCGCGGACTGGACCACCGTCACCGCGCAGACGCCGGACGGCCACACCGTCGGCGTCACCGTGCGGGTGGACGATCCGGACGTCGAGGTCCACGACGACTGGAACGGCTTCGGGCAGCGCCTGACCGGCAGCGGCACCACGACGTTCGACGGGGTCCGCGTCGAGCTCTGGCAGCTCCGACCCGAGCGTGCCGAGCGACGCACGGTGCTGCCGGCGTTCCTGCAGACCGTGCTGCTCGCCTCGCTCGCGGGTGTCGGCGCGGCCGCAGCCCGCGACGCCGCCGCGTTCGTGCGGTCCCGGACCCGGCACTACCAGCACGGGGTCGGCCGGACCGCGGCGTCCGACCCGCTCGTGCAGTCCGTCGTCGGCCGGATCGCATCGGACGCCGTCGCCGCAGAGGCCCTCGTGCTCAACGCCGCCGCCGCCATCGACGCCGCGCACGACGCGATCGTGGACGGCGAGGACGGCCCCGGGCTCGACGCGGTCATCGACGCCGCCGAGCTCCGGACGATCGCCGTGCAGGGGGCCGTCGTCGAGGTCGTCCTGCGTGCGACGACGACCCTGTTCGAGGTCGGCGGTGCGAGCGCGACCGACCGCGACCGCGCACTCGACCGGCACTGGCGGAACGCCCGGACGCTGTCGTCGCACAACCCCGTCGTGTTCCAGCAGCGGGTGATCGGCGACCACCTGGTGAACAGCGCTCCCCTGACCTACTTCTGGGCGACGGGGGAGACCCGCTGACCGACGACGATCTGTCACTCGCCACACCGACGAGTTACACTTAGCGCGATAAGTGTCAAAACCTTCGCGTCGTGGTGACAGATCGGAGCGTCATGAACTGGCCAT
Organism: Curtobacterium sp. NPDC090217; assembly: GCF_044746705.1. Classification (NCBI taxonomy): domain Bacteria; kingdom Bacillati; phylum Actinomycetota; class Actinomycetes; order Micrococcales; family Microbacteriaceae; genus Curtobacterium; species Curtobacterium sp. NPDC090217. The sequence goes on from NZ_JBIVCR010000001.1 coordinate 946,967, forward strand.
CGATCGATTCTGAGGAACTCTGGTTCGAATCGAAGTACGCCGGGTTCGGTGTCGCCGCCAGTCGGCGGAGCACCCTCGGGCACGCGTACCGCGCGGCCGTTCCGCCGCTCATCGCAGATCTCGACCCCGTGGTGTCGTCGTCGACTGCCGCGCTCGTCGACGACGCGGTCGAGGCCCTCGTGCGGTTCGATGCGCAGCTCGGTGGGGAGATCGCACCGTTCGCCTCGTTGCTCTTGCGGTCCGAAGCGGCGGCATCGTCGCAGATCGAGAACCTCACTGCGAGCGCTCGGGCCGTCTTCACGGCCGAGCTCGGCGACGACTCACGGCAGAACGCCGCGCAGATCGTCGCGAACACCCGTGCGATGCAGAGCGCGCTCGACCTCGCTGACGAGCTCACGCCCGAATCCGTGCTCGCCATGCACGGCGTCCTGCTCGACGGTGATCCGCATCACGACGCCGGGTCTTGGCGTGAGGAACCGGTCTGGATCGGCCGGAGTGCAGACAGCCCTGCCGGTGCGGACTTCGTCGCTCCCGGGTTCGAGCGGGTTCCCGTCCTCGTCGACGACGTCATGGCGTTCGCTCGCCGCACCGACCTGCCGCGGCTCGTGCAGATCGCCGTCGCGCACGCCCAGTTCGAGACCATCCACCCGTTCACGGACGGCAACGGTCGGACGGGCCGCGCTCTGATGCAGGCGATGTTCCGCGGAACGGGGCTCACCCGGAACGTGACGATCCCGGTGTCTGCGGGGCTTCTCACCGACACCGTCGGCTACCACGCGGCTCTCGACGCCTATCGATCCGGCGACATCGAGCCGATCGTCGTCGCCGCGGCGGAGGCGTCGTTCCGAGCCGTCAACAACGCGCGCGAGCTCGTCGACGACGTCCACGCCGCCCAGGCTCGGTGGCGGGAGGGCGTCACGGCGCGCGCAGACTCGGCGGTGTGGCGGGTCCTCGAGGTCGTGGCACGCCAGCCCGTCCTCACAGCAGCATCGCTCTCGGCGCAGCTCGGCGGATCGGTCAACGTCTACCGGCTGCTCGACACGCTCGTCGCCGCGGGAGTGCTCGTGTCGAAGTCCGAGTACAAGCTCAGGACGACCGTGTGGCGGAACGACGACGTCCTGCGCGCGCTCGATGCCTTCGCCCGGCGCTCCGGTCGTCGCGGCTGAACCGACTCGGGCGTCACTCGGGGAAGTCGCCCCGCAGCCAGCCGACGTACCGCTCGAGCGACGACTCGACGATCCCCGATGCATCGGCGGGGAGCTCGCCGAAGGCGCTGTAGAGCCGATCGAACGCGAACCCCCGCGCCACGTCCTGCACTCGACGAACCGCGCGCTCGGGCAGCGGGATGTTGTTCACGAAGCTCCGCATCACGTTCGCCGATTGCCGGTCCCCACCGACCGCGATCGTGTCGCCCGTGAGCAGCACGCCGCGTCCGTCGGAACCGGCTGCCCAGTGCACGACGCTGCTCCCCGCGAAGTGCCCGCCGGCCTCGACCATGACGAGCCCGGGCAGCAGCTCGACCCGGTCCCGCCACAGCGCGATCACCGGGTCCGGCCGACGGACCCAGTGCCCGTCCTTCTCGTTGACCAGGACGGGGACCCGGTCGAAGGCATGGCTCCACTGGATCGACGACCCGGTCAGGTGCGGGTGGCTCGAGGCGATCACCGCGACGCCGCCGAGGGCACGCACGGCTGCGACCCCGGCCGCGTCGATGAACCCCGGCGGCTCGAACAGCAGGTTCCCGCCCTCGGTCTGCACGAGGAGTCCACGCTGGTTGATGCCGAGCGCGGGCTCGGTCGTGATCGCGTGCAGGCCCGGTTCGATCTCGGTGACGACGATCCGGAGGCCCTCGTCGGCGAGGGCGTCCCGGGTCGTCCACCGCTGTCCGCCCGCCGGGACGAACTGCCGTTCGTCCGAGCAGATCTCGCAGCGGACGGGTGGTTCGTCGGTGTCGGCGTGCTCGATGGCGCACGTGGCGCAGGTCCAGACGGTCATGGCATCCAGTGAACGACCTCAACCAAGGTGGAGATCAAGCCCTTTGGTACCATCAGCGAACGCAGTGTGTATCTACCGGCCGTCGCACCTCGACGGACAACGGCGGCACCCGATGGGTCCGCCGGACAGACGCGGGCCGAGAAGGCACACCTCGACATGCTCCAACCGCGTTCTTCCGACGCATCGCTGATCGCCCACGCCGGACGGTCCTACTTCCCGATCGCGTTCATCGCCCGGCTCCCCTTCGCGATGATGGTCGTCGGCGTCCTGACCCTCGTCGTCGCGTCCCGTGACTCTGTCGCCCTCGGTGGGATCAACTCCGCCTTCGTCGGCATCGGCTCGGCGGTCTTCGGCCCGATGGTGGGCGCAGCGGCCGACCGGCTCGGCCAACGGAAGGTGCTGGTCCCCGTCGGCCTGGCGAACGGCGTGCTGCTCGGCGTCCTGCCGTTCGTCGTGCAGAGCGCCGCTCCCGACCTCGCCGTGCTGGCGATGTCGTTCCTCATCGGCGCGACAGCACCCCAGGTCGCCCCGATGTCCCGCACGCGGCTCGTCGCGATCATCCGGCAGCGCATGTCGGGGGACCGTCGCGAGCGGGTGCTCAGCGGCACGATGGCGTACGAGTCCGCCGCCGACGAGACGGTGTTCATCATCGGCCCGTTCCTGGTCGGGCTGCTCGCGAGTGCGATCGCCCCGTGGGTGGCCGTCGCTGGCGCGTCCGTGCTGACGTTCGTGTTCGTGACGGCCTTCGCGCTGCACCCGACCGGCAAGCTGTCCGCCGGGCAGCACGCCGTGGTCGCCCAGGCGCCGGCTCGGGAGCTCCTGCGCCCGCGGCTCGTCGTCGTGATCGCCGGGATCCTCGGCATCGGCTTCTTCTTCGGCTCGACCCTGACCTCGCTGACCGCGTTCATGGAGGTCCACGGCGAGTCCTCGCAGGCAGGGCTCCTCTACGGCCTGATGGGGATCGGCTCCGCGGGACTCGCGCTCGGTTCGGCGGCGTTCCCGAAGACGTTCGGCATCGGCTGGCGGTGGCTCGTCTTCGGTCTCGTGCTCCTCGGCGGGGCCGTCGCGTTCGCCTCCGCGGACTCGGTGCTCGCGGTCGGGATCGTCCTCGCGATCATGGGTGTCGGCATCGGCCCGACGCTGGTCGCGCAGTACAGCCTCGGCTCGGACCGGTCGCCCGTCGGGCGCTCGGCGACGACCATGACGATCCTCGGCTCCGCCGTGATCGTCGGCCAGTCGCTCACCTCGGCGGTCGTCGGCGAGGTCGCGGAACGATCCGGCACCGAAGCCGCGATGCTCTTCCCGGCCCTGTCCGCCGCCCTCGTGGTGCTCGCAGCCGTCGTCAACCTGGTCCTGTCGCGTCGCAACCAGCGGGGCTGACGCGACCACGGGACGGACGGGAGGCTCCCCACCGGTCACGGCCGACCCGCCGCTGGCGCGTCGGTCCGGAACCGGCCGGTGTGGGCCCAGGTGCCAGCCCGCACCGAGCCTCCCGTCCGTCCCCCGGTCGCGTCCTGCGGATACGTTCGGTCCATGGACGAAGCGAGTCGCGACCTCATCCCCGCCGGCACCACGTTCACGGCCGACGACGTCACCTGGTGGGCCGGGAAGGGCGAGCGGTCCCTCGACCAGGCGATCGCCGAGGCCGACGTCCTCGTCAGTGCTCCGCATGCCGGAGCAGCGATCCCGGAGGAGCTCGACCGGTTCCTCGCGCCGGAGTTCACGCGGCGGCTGCAGTACGACTACACCGACGTGTCGACGAGCGCCGTCGTGCGTCGCTGGGCCGAGATCGATCCCCGCGTCGTCGTCGTCGAGAACCCGCACCCCCGCATGGTGCGCGACCCGAACCGTGCACGTCCGGCGAGCCTCGTCGACGACCTGCGCGAGGCGTTCGACCGCGTCCGCACGGCCGGCCGCGGGAACCGCGTGGACCTCGGCGGTGTCGACGCGATCCGCCCGGTGACGTTCTCGTTCTTCCCGCTCATCGAGCCGCCGACCTCGGACGCGGCGCTCGTGGACCTGGCCGCGGCGTTCGAAGACGTCGCCGACCGCGGGCTCGGCGTGTACGAACGGACCCGCGACGAACTCATCGAGCGTTTCGTGACGCGCACCATGGCCGGCGGCGGCACGTTCACCACGCTCTCCTTCCACGACACGATGAACACCACCACGAGGATCGACGGCGCGGTCGACGTTCCCCGGGAGCCGGCGGACCGGCTCCCGGACGTGGTGGCGCTCTCGAACCGCGGCGACGCGAACGGTGACCGGCGTGGGGACGACGCCGTGACGATGGACCCGGCGCGACTGCGGTCTCTGGCGGCGGCGCACCGGATGGCGTTCGGGGTGCCGGACGGCGCCGTGCAGTGCAACCAGCCGTACCTCGGCAGCCAGGAGATCATCCGCGCCGGAGCCCGGTTCGCGCAGCTGGCGAACGACGCCGCCGTGCACGGGGCGACGTTCGACGCGGTGCAGGCCGAGTTCCTGCGGGAGTTCCTGCTCGGCGACGCGAACACGGCGGTGCTCCGTGCGCCGGGGACCGGGTGGGTCACGCCGGATGCCGCGCACGTGGACCGCATCGCGCACGCGTGCCGAGACGCCTGGGACGCGTACCGGGCTGGCTGACCCGTGCTCGCGCGGGCGGCCGCCTTCCCGATCGCACCCCTGTACGAACATCGCACCCGGGCGTGACGGGGCGTGATGTTCGTGCGGGGGTGCGATCACGCCGCCGATCGCGCTCGCGGGCGGCGGTCGCGGGGTCAGCCCCAGAGCAGGCCGAACACCGCGCCGAACACGATCGTCGTCGCCGCGAGCACGAGCGTCGGGACGAAGAACGAGTGGTCGACGAGCTTCGTGCCGAGCTTCGTGCTGCCCGTCGGGTCGAAGTTCGCCGCCGCGATCTGCGACCCGTTCGTCGGCAACAGGTAGATGCCCGCGAACGCGCCCGCCCACATGCCGCTGAGCAGCCCGAGCGGGATGCCCGCAGCGAGCCCGATCGGCACGATCGTCCTGGTCGCCGTCGACTGGCTCGTGGTGAGCACACAGACCAGGAAGACACCGAGGGCGAAGATCCACGGCGCAGCGGTCACGAGTCCGCCGATCGACGTCGAGATCTCCTCGGTGTAGTGCGACAGGAACGTGTCGGTCAGCCAGGCGAGCCCGAAGAGGGCCACGGCGGAGACCATGCCGGCGCGGAACACCGTCGCCGTCGGGACCTCGGACGCCTTCGGTCGGCTGATCAGGATGATGAGCGTGCCGACGACGAACATCACGATCTCGATGATCGGCGTCATGCTCACCGGCACCCCCTCGGCGTCGAGCGGGCGGAGGCCCCGGAAGAGCCCGAACACCACGATCGCGACGACGCCGAGCAGGAACACGATCGCCGCGTTGCGTCCGCCGGAGGTCACGGTGACCTCGGCCTTCGCCGCGTCGGCCGCCGCGGACCCCGGCGCGGGGATGGTCCCGGCGGCGATGCGCGCCTGGATGTCGGGGTCGTGCGCGATGTCCTTGCCGAGCCGCCCGACCACGAACGACGACACGACGATGCCCGCGATCGCCGCCGGGATCGTCACCTTGAGGATGTCGACGAGCTCGTACCCGTACGGCGGCACCTCGGTCAGTGTCACCATCGCCGCCATGGCTGCCGAGACCGGGCTGCAGGCGAGGGCGACGCCGGTGGCCACCACCGAGAGTGACAGGGGCCGCGAGGGTCGGATGCCGTTCCGGTAGGACAGGTCCTGGATGACGGGCAGCAGCGGGTAGAGGATGTTCGAGGTCCCCGCGCCGACGGAGAACAGGAACGCGACGAGCGGGGCGATCAGGGTGATCTGCTTCGGGAAGCGCGAGATGATCTTCGCCGCGACCGACACCATCCAGTCGATGCCGCCGGCGACCTGCATGATCGACGAGGCCACGACGACCGAGATCACGATGAGCAGCGCGTCGATCGGCGGCGACCCCGGCGGCAACCGGAAGACGAACACCAGGATCGCGACACCGAAGCCGCCCCAGAGCCCCAGCCCGACGCCGCTCGACCGGGTGCCCATGACGATGCACCCGAGCACGACCAGCAGTTCCACGATGAACAGCACGACGTCCATGCCGGACCCCTCCGTGTCAGCGCCCCGGCCCCTGTCCGGCGCGTCGAGCGCGAGCCTATCCAGGAAGCGCAGAGCCGGTTCGGCGCCGCATGAGGCGAAGGTGAAGCGGTTCCGTGCCAGCATGACGGGCATGGCACGGCAGACGACGGTCCTCGTGGTGGACGACGACCCGAACGTGCTGCTCGGCATCCGTGTCGCCCTCGAGACCGACGGCCACACGGTCGTCACCGCTCCCGACGGTCGGCAGGCACTCGCCGCGGTCGTGTCGGACGACCCCGACGCCGTCGTGCTCGACCTGGCGATGCCCTTCCTCGACGGCCTCGGCGTGTGCCGGGCCCTGCGTGCCGCCGGCGACGCCGTCCCGGTGATGATGCTCACCGCGCACGACCGACCCCGCGAACGCGTGGACGGACTCGACGCCGGTGCGGACGACTACCTCGGCAAGCCGTTCGACGTCGACGAGCTCCGGGCGCGGGTGCGTGCGCTCGTCCGACGAGGTGGCCAGAGCACGGGGACGGACCAGCCCACCTGGCGCGGGAACGGTCTCGACGCCGAGCAGCAGCGACTCCTGACGGCAGCCGGCCCCGTCGACCTCACACGCACCGAGACCGTCGTCGCCGAGCTGCTCTTCCGGGACCCTGCCCGCGTGCGCACCCGCGACGAGCTCGGCGAGGCGGTGTGGCCCGACGGATCCGTGCCCACGTCGAACGCCCTCGACGTCGCGGTGAGCTCCCTGCGACGGAAGCTCGTCGCCGCGACCGACGGCCCCGCGATCACGGCCGTCCGCGGTCTCGGCTACCGGCTCGAGCCGTGAGGACGCGGACCGGATCGCTCCGCCGTCGCCTGGCCGCCGTCGTGGCCGGAGCCGTCGCGGTCGCCGTCGTCCTGGTGGCCGTCCTGACGTGGTTCGTCGTCGCCTCGCAACTGCACAGCGCGCTCGACACCTCCCTCGACCGCGAGGCCACCCGCGTCCAACGTCTGATCCAGGCGAACGCCGACTGGACCGGCGAGGGGAGTGGCGGGTGCGCGTACGCCGTGGAGCCCGCGTGCGTCCGGCGCATCGACACGAGCGAGCCGGTGGGGGCTGGGAGCGGGCCGCTCACCGTCACCGAGCAGGCGCACGCGGTCGCCACCCGGGAATCGGCACGCGCGCGGTACACGGCCGACGGGGTCCGGGTCGCTGTGGTCCCGACCCGTACGGACGAGGCCGTGATGGTCGGCGTCCCCACCCGCCAGACCGAGACGGCGCTCACGCGCACGGCGATCGCGCTCGCCGTCGCCGGTGCGATCGGGATCGTGCTCGCCGCGGTCCTCGGGTACGTCGTCGCCACCGTGGGGCTCCGGCCCGTGCGCGCGCTCGACACCGCGGTGCGACGGGTCCGAGACACGGCCGATCCGCACGAGCGCGTCGACGTGCACCGCAACGACGAACTCGGGCGGCTCGCCGGCGCCTTCGACGAGATGCTCGCCGAGCTCGCGGCCGCCAGCGACGCACAGCGGGACTTCGTCGCCGACGCGTCGCACGAACTCCGGACCCCGCTGACGACCCTGCGCACGAACCTCCAGCTCCTCACCGACGACCGGCCGCTCGACGAGGCCACCCGCGCCGCCCTGCGCGCAGCGGTCACCGAGGAGATCACCGCGATGCAGGCGACGATCGACGACCTCGCAGAACTCGCGCGCGGGGACCGTCCCGGCGCCGACACCCTGACGACGGTGAACCTGGTCAGTGTCGTCCGGTCGTCGGCGGCCACGGCGGCCCGTCGTTGGGGCGTGTCGTTCCGGGTGCAGTTCCCGTCGTCGGACGTCCCGGTCCGCGTCGCCGACGGACGGCTCCCGCGCCTGCTGGACGTCGTGCTCGACAACGCCGGCAAGTACGGCGCAGGCGAAGCGGTCGACATCGAGGTCCTCGACGGGCGGCCGGTCCTCGTGTCGATCCGGGACCGAGGGATCGGCATCCCACCGGAGGACCGCGCACACGTCTTCGACCGCTTCCACCGGGCCGCGTCCGCGCGCGGGCTCCCCGGGTCCGGTCTCGGGCTGGCGATCGCGGCGCAGATCGTCGCCGCGTCCGGCGGGACGATCACGGCTGCCGCTCGCGGCGACGGCCCCGGTACCGAGATCGTCATCACCCTGCCGGCGACCTGACCGGATTCGTGCGGAGGCAGCGTCGCACGATGAGTGGCCGACCCATCGGCGGGCAGGTATTGCGAGCGATTGCCAGCAATTGGGTTTTCATAATCATCCACTATCGTTCTGTACATGCTGCCGGAACAGAACCCGTACAGCCCGGGATCGGGCCGCCGGCCGCCTGAACTGGTCGGTCGAACCGGCGAACTGGAAGCGTTCGACACGCTCCGGGCTCGGGTTGCCAACGGGCTCGGCGACCGTGGTGTCGTCCTCACGGGACTCCGGGGCGTCGGGAAGACCGTCCTCCTCAACGAGATGCACCGGATGGCGGACAGATCCGAGTGGCTCACCGTGCGTATCGAAGCGCGCCGCGATGAGACCGGAGCTCGTGCAGTCCGACGCGCGCTGGCCCGAGAACTCGTCGTTTCGGCTCGGAAGCTCACGCGAACAAGGATGACAGCGCGGATGCGCGAGGCGCTCGGCACGATCTCGTCCTTCAACGCCAAGGTCGGTGCAACCGGGATCGAGCTCGGTGTCGATCTGAGTCTGGGACGCGCGGACTCCGGCGATGCAGAGGTCGATCTGCTCGAGTTGGTGGAGGACGTCGCGCTCGCGCTCGGCGAGGGCCGACGAGCGTTCGGCGTGTTCGTCGACGAGATGCAGGATCTCGACTCGGAGACGATGGGGGCGCTCATCGCCGCGCAGCACGCGGCGAACCAGCGTGACTGGCCGTTCTACGTCATCGCCGCCGGTCTGCCGAACCTCCCGCGGGTCCTCACCGAGACCCGCTCGTACGCCGAGCGCCTGTTCAACTACCGCCAGATCGGCAAGTTCAGCCGCGAGGACGCGACGCAGGCGCTTCGGGAACCCGCGGAACGACTCGGCGCGGAGTACTCCCCCGATGCGTTGGAGATCCTCCTCGACGCGGCAGGCGGCTACCCCTACTTCATCCAGGAGTACGGGCAAGCGGCATGGAACCTCGCGGGCGACCGGCTGGTGTCCGGCGCGGACGCAGTCGCTGCAGTGCAGTACGGCACCGAGCAGCTCGACAGTGGGTTCTTCCGATCAAGGTGGCATCGGGCCACGCCGTCCGAGCGACGGATGCTCCGCGCGATGGCGGTGGACGGCGAGGGACCGTCGCCCACCGCGCGCGTCGCACAACGCATGGCGCTGCAGCCCAGCAGCCTCGGCCCCTACCGCGCGGCCCTGATCAACAAGGGTCTCGTGTACGCACCCGAACACGGTCAGATCGCCTTCACCGTCCCCGGGATGGCCGCCTACGTGGACCGCCACCATGACGACCTCGACGACGCTGCCGACGATGGAGCCGCGACCGACTGACCTCACGTTCGGCTCACGACCGCGTCGCACCCTTGCGGCATGGTCATGCTGCACTCGAACCGCACGTCGCGCCCCGTCGCCGACGGTGCACCGCTCCGCGTCGTCATCGCCGCCGGCGGCACCGGCGGACACGTCTTCCCCGGCCTCGCGGTCGCCGCCGCGATCGAACGACTCGTGCCCGGCGCGTCCGTCACGTTCTCGGGAACGCCGGACCGCCTGGAGGCCCGGCTCGTCCCCGCCGCCGGGTACCGTCTCGACACCACACGGATGGTGCCGTTCCCGCGTCGCGTGGACCGGCGCGCGTTCGGCTTCCCCGCACGGTTCATCCGGTGCGTCCTGCGCGCCCGCCGGCAACTCCGCGACCGACGGGCGGACGTCGTCGTCGGCGTCGGCGGGTACCCGAGCGTGCCGGCGATCGTCGCCGCGTGGACGCTCCGGATCCCGGTGCTCGTGCACGAGTCGAACGCGACGCCGGGGCTCGCCAACGTCCTCGCCGCGCGGCTGGCCGGGAAGGTCGCGTGCGCGTTCGACCCCGAGCGTGCCGGGTTCGCGTCGAGCGCCGAGGTCCGGCGGGTCGGCATCCCGATCCTCCCGGGGCTGGCGTCCTGCGACCGCAAGGTGATGCGGGAACGTGCCAGGGCGGTGTTCGGCATCGCCGCCGAGGAGCGCTTCGTGGTCGTGTCCGGCGGGAGCCTCGGCGCGGTGTCGCTCGACCGGGCCGCCGTCGACCTGGCGTGTGCCCGGTCGTGGGACGGTCGGCTCCGCATGCTGGTCAAGGCGAGCGGCTCGCACGCCGAGGAGCTCGGACAGCGACTCCGCGACGGCGGGGGAGACGCGGTCGCCACGCTCGTGCCGCACATCGACGACATGGCCGCCGCGTACGCCGCAGCCGACGTCGTGGTCGTCCGGGCCGGAGCCTCGACCGTCGCCGAGGTCGAGCACCTCGGTGTCCCCGCCGTCCTCGTGCCGCTGCCCGGTGCCACCGCCGACCACCAGACCGCGAACGCCCGAGCCCTCGCGGCGTCCGGCGCCCGTGTCGTGGTGCTGGCCGACTCGGAACTGGACGCCCGTGCCCTGGACCGGGCCGTCTCGGAACTCGCCGGGCCCGTCGGAGCCGGACCGGGCCTCCCGGTCGCACCGATCAGCCACGCGCACCACGCGACCTCACCCCATGCGGCGGCGGCCGACGCCGTCGCCGACTGGGCGATCGAACTCGCCCGTACCTCCTCGGAAAGGACCGCACGATGAACGACACGTCCTGGGAGGGCCGCAGCGTCCTCGTGACCGGAGCCGAGGGCTTCATCGGCTCGACGCTCGTCGACGCTCTCGTCGAACGGGGCGCCCGTGTCCGCGCGCTCTGCCACTACAAGCCGTACGGATCGGCTGGGTGGCTCGCCCGGTACGCCGAGGACGACCGCGTCGAGGTCCTCGCGGGCGACGTGCGCGACCCGTTCCTCGTCGACTCCGCGGTCGCGGGCACGGACACCGTGTTCCACCTGGCGGCCCTCATCGGGATCCCGTACTCCTACGTCGCGCCGGAGTCGTACGTGCAGACGAACGTCGTCGGCTCGCACAACGTCGTCGCCGCGTGCCGACGCCACGGTTCCCGGATGGTGCACACCTCGACGTCGGAGACCTACGGCAGCGCGTTGCGGGTGCCGATGGACGAGACGCACCCGGCGCAGCCGCAGTCGCCGTACTCCGCGTCGAAGATCGCCGCGGACGCGATGGTGCTGTCGTACCACGCGGCCTTCGGCACGCCGGTCGCGGTCTGCCGCCCGTTCAACACGTACGGACCCCGGCAGAGTGCCCGCGCAGTGATCCCGGCGGTCCTCGGGCAGCTCGCCGCGGGGTCCGACGTCATCCGACTCGGCTCGACGACACCCACGCGGGACTTCACGTACGTGACCGACACGGTCGCGGGGTTCCTGGCGATCGGGGCCTCGGACGCGGCGGTCGGACGCACGTGCAACCTCGGGACCGGGAGCGAGGTGTCCATCGGGGACCTCGCGGCGATGCTCGTGCGGGTGAGCGGCCGGCGGGCGCGGATCGTGGTGGACGAGTCGCGCCTGCGCCCGGAGGCCAGTGAGGTCGATCGACTGCTGTCGGACAACACGCTCGTCCGGTCGCTCACCGGGTGGGCACCGCAGGTGTCGCTCGAGGACGGTCTCGCCCGCACGTGGGAGTCGGTGCGTGCGGCCTCCGGCCTGGGGACCGCCTACGTCGTCTAGGACTCGGTGTCGTCGACGAGGAGCGCCTGGTGGTCGTAGTCGCCCGACCGGACCCCGGCCCGGGCGATCATGTGCGTCGACACCGGCACCAGGAAGAGCTGGAACACCATGATCGGCAGGACGACCCAGAGCGCGGTCCACGTCCACACCGCGACGACGATCGCCGCGAGCCCGAACGCCAGCCCGAGGACCTGCGGCTTCGCCATCGCGTGCAGCCGGACGAGCGGGTCGGGGAAGCGCACGATGCCGACGCCGGCGCCGAGTGAGAGCAGCGACCCGACGAGCAGCAGCCCGACGGCGATCCATGCCCGGATGCCCGCGCCGTCGATGAAGGACTCGATGAGTTCGATCACGACTCGCCTCCTCGTCGTCGCTCCGGTGTGGTGACGTCGGCACCGTCGTCGGAGGGGTCGGAGGACGGGGTCACGGCACGGGCCACGGCGATGGTCGCGAAGACGCTCGTCGCGGCGATCACCACCAGCACCGGGATCCCTGCGAGGTCCTGCCGGATCACCATGGCCGCGGCGATCACCACGAGGACGGTGGTGAGCACCATGTCGGAGCCGATCATCCGGTCGAGGATGGTCGGGCCGCGGACGATGCGGAACACGGCGAGGAGCAGGGTGGCCCCGAGCAGGGCGAGGACCACGGCGATGAGGATCCCCATCACGACGACTCCGGCACTCATCGGGTCACCTCCGGCAGGGGTTCGGACAGTTCGGAGAGGTCCTGCTTCGACCCGAGCGCCCGGATCACCATCGTCTCGATGCCGAGTGCCTCGCGCTTGGCGTGCTCGACCTGTTCACCCCGTTCGGTGTCGAGCACGTGGAGCAGGAGCCGACGGCGGCGGAGGTCGACGTCCGCGACGTACGAGCCCGGCACGAGCGACACCGCGAGGGTCGCGAGGGTGAACGTCATCTCGGACGTCGTGTGCATCTGCACGAGCACGATCGAGCTGCGTCGGACACCCCGCGGCCGGAACGCCACCCACGCGACCCGGAACGACGCGGCGACGACGAGACCGGACCAGACGACGAGGAACCAGACGAAGTGCAGCGGGGAGAACCGGGAGGACAGCGGGACGGCCGGCAGGGGGAGGGCCTGCGTCACGAGGAGCGCGACGACGATCCCGCACAGCAGGGTCAGTGGCGTCCACGATCCCCACAACAGCGCCCACAGCACCGTGAGTCCGAGCACGAGCGGCACGTCGTAGCGCCACGCGACGGCGATCCGTCGGGCGTTCGCGATGCGTCGGGTCCTGGCGTCGGTCACGGTCGTGCCCCCAGGACTGCCTCGACGTACTGCTGGGGGGACTCGAGCGACTCGGCCGCCCTGGTGGCGTACCCGTACAGCGGGCCGGCGACGACGGTCAGCGCCACGGAGCCGAGCACGGCGACCGTGGTGACGCCGACCAGCATGCGCGGCAGGCGGGTGCGGCCGGAGACGTGCTGCATGCTCCCCGTGACCGGATCCGTGACCGTCACCGAGCCTCCCGACAGGACCGAGCCGTCCGCCTCGGATCGGGTGACGGGTGCCGGCTCCGGCGCCCGCAGCGACTCGTGCGGCTCCGCCACCGCGACGTGCGGGGCCGCTGCCTCGGCGGCGGGCTTCGGCCGCCAGAAGGCGGCATCCCACACGCGCATCAGCGCGTAGAGGGTGAGGAGCGAGGTCACGACCCCGGCGGCGATGGTCATGTACGCCAGTGGACTGCCGTCGATCGCCGCGGCGCGGAAGAGTCCGAGCTTGCCGATGAAGCCGGAGAAGGGTGGGATCCCGCCGAGGTTGAACGCCGGGATCAGGTACAGGGCGGCCAGGAACGGTGCGGCCTTGAGCAGGCCGCCGAGCGACCTGGTCGACGTGGTCCCGCCGACGCGTTCCATCAGGCCAGACACCAGGAACAGGGTCGTCTGCACGACGATGTGGTGCACCGTGTAGAACACCGCAGCGGCCGTGCCGACGACCGATCCGAGCCCGATGCCCATCACCATGAACCCGATGTGGCTGATCAGCGTGAACGACAGCAGTCGCTTCACGTCGGTCTGCGACACGGCGCCGAGCACGCCGACGATCATCGTCAGTGCGGCGACCACGAGCAGGACGGTGTTGAGCTGTGGACGCGGGAACATGATCGTCTCGAGGCGGATGATCGCGTAGATGCCCACCTTGGTCAGCAGGCCGGCGAACACCGCCGTGACCGGTGCGGGTGCGGTCGGGTACGAGTCAGGGAGCCAGAACGCCAGCGGGAACACGGCCGCCTTGATGCCGAAGCCGATGAGCAGCATCGTGTGGATGAGCAGCTGCACGTGATCAGGCAGCGCTGCCATCCGCTCGCTGATCTGGGCGATGTTGACCGTGCCCGTCGCGCCGTAGACCAGCCCGATCGCGGAGAGGAAGATCGCCGACGCGATGAGGCTCGTCACGATGTACGTCGTGCCGGCCCGCACGCGCTGCTCGCTGCCGCCGAGGGTGATCAGCACGTAGCTCGCGACGAGCAGCATCTCGAACGCCACGTAGAGGTTGAAGAGGTCGCCGGCGATGAAGGAGTCGAGGACGCCCGCCGCGAGGACGAGGTACGTCGGGTAGAAGATCGTGACCGGGGCCTCGCCGTCGTCCGCGGCCAGACCCTGCCCGATCGAGAACAGCAGGACGATGAGCAGCACGCTCGCGGACACCGTGAGGAGCAACGCGCTCAACCGGTCGACGACGAGCGAGATGCCGTAGGGGGCGTCCCAGCCACCGACCTGCACGACGATGGTGCCGTGGTGGTCGACGAGCACCATCAGCGTCGCGGCGACGGCCAGCGCGATGACGAGCACGGCCACGGTGATCGCGCGCTGGATGCGCTGGTGCCGGAGCAGCCCGAGGGCGACGGCCGCACCGAGGAGCGGGACGAGGACGAGGAGCGGGACGAGGAAGGTCATCGGTGGGCCTCGTCCTGTGTCTGGTCTTCGTGGTGCCGTTCGTGGGCGGTGTCGGCTTCCGGGTCCGTGTCGGTCTCCGGGTCGTCCTCGGCCGGGGCGTCCCGTTCGTGTCGGATCGCGACGTCGGCCTCGTCCACCTCGACCTCGTCGGCGCGGGACAGCGTCCAGGAGCGGTGGATGAGGGCGAGCAGGAACGCGCTGACGGCGAAGGTGATCACGATGGCGGTCAGGGCGAACGCCTGGGGCAGCGGGTCGGTGATGCCGTCCGACGACTTGCCGATCGGCGGGTTCCCGGCGGCGCCGGACATCACGAGCAGCAGCAGGTTGAGGGCGTTGCCGACGAGCAGGAACCCGAGCAGCATCCGCGTCAGCGAGCGTTCGAGCAGCAGGTAGACCCCGCAGGCGAAGAGGACGGCCATCGCGATGACGAGGACGAGGGTGATGGTCATGCGGTCACCTCTTGCTGTTCGCGGTCGTCGGGGTTGCCCTCGATCGAGTCGGACGTCGGGGTACTGGAGTCCTCGAGCCGCTGCCGGTCGACCTCTGCGCCGAGGCTCCGCAGGACGTCGAGCACCAGGCCGACGACGACGAGGTACACACCGATGTCGAAGAACGTCGCCGTGACGAACTCGACGTGCCCGAGGATCGGGACCGTGGCCTCGAAGAACTCCGAGTACAGGGCTTCGCGGCCGAAGAACAGCGGCACGATCGCGGTGATCGCGGCCGTCGCGACCCCCAGGCCGAGCAGCCGGCCGGCACGGATCGGAGCGGCGGCGCCGAGCTCGGCTGGGCCACCGGCCAGGTAGCGGGCCGCGAGCGCGATGCCCGCGACGAGGCCGCCGGCGAACCCGCCGCCGGCGGCGTTGTGCCCGGCGAACAGCAGGTACACGGACAGGACGATGAGCCCGTGGAACAGCAGTCGGACGACGACGTCCAGCAGCGCGGAGCGACCGGTCGGGAGCGCGGCGCTCGTCGGCAGCCAGGCGCGGGGCTCGCCGTCCGGGCGGTGCTTGTCGCTCGCGATGACACTCGGCAGGTCGCGGAGTCGGGGGAGCGTGTCCTCTCGCGAGTTCACGAAGATCAGGCTCGCGACACCGGTGGCCGCGGCGACGACCACGGTGAGTTCACCGAGCGTGTCCCAGCCACGGAGGTCGACGAGCGCGACGTTCACCACGTTCAGGCCGTGTCCGAACGAGCTCGTCAGCGCGGGGAGGTCCGGCCAGATCGGCTTGGCCGACCGAGCAGAGGCGGCGACGATGACGACGACCGCCAGGGTGGCGCCCGCGAGTGCTGCGAACAGGGCGCGGAGCACCCGGAAGCGCGAGGGGTTCGCCGTCGCGATCCGCGGGGGGAGGCGGCGGAGCACCAGGACGAAGGCGATGAGCGTCACCGTCTCGACGACGAGCTGCGTGAGGGCGAGGTCCACGGCGCCGTGCAGGACGAACAGCACGGACATGCCGTAGCCCGTGACGCCGACGAGCACGGCTGCGGCGAACCGGGTCTTCGCGGTGAGGACGGCGATCGCGGCGATCGACATCACGATCACGACCGGGATCTGGCCCCACGAGTCGGCGAAGCGCACGTGGAACTCCCACGGCCCGCCCAACGCCAGGTTGACGAGGGCACCGGCGACGAACACCGACAGGATGACCGTCAGGTAGTAGGGGAGCGAGCCCCGCTGGAGCGCGGCGGTGACACCGGTGGCGGCGCGATCGAGTCCGCGCATGAGGTGTCGGTAGGTGTTCGCGGCGCTCGGGAACCCGGCGAGGCGGTGCTGGAGCGCCTCGACCTGCGTGCGAGCGGCGAAGAGCGCCAGGCCGCCGATGAGCGTGATCGCGGAGATGCCGAGCGCCGGCTCGAGTCCGTGCCAGAGCGCCAGGTGCGGCACGGCTTCCCCGGACATCGACGCGGCGGCCGCGGCCGGTTCGAGCCCGTGCGCCACGACCGGCGTGAGGAGTCCGAGCGCGAGGCCCGTGAGCCCGAGGATCGACGGGACCACCCCGAGACCGTGCAGTGCATGCGGCTCGGTCTGCTCCACGCCGGGCTTGCGGGCGAAGGCGCCCCAGAGGAAGCGCAGCGAGTAGGCGACGGTGAGGACGGACCCGACGGTGACACCGACGAGTGCGAACCACGCCCACCCGGACCCCGGGCCGTGCAGCGCTTCGACGAGTCCGGTGAGGACGGCTTCCTTCGCCACGAACCCGATCATCGGCGGGATGCCGGCCATCGACAGGAGCGCCAGGACGGCGACGGTCGCGAGCCATGGGAGCTTCCGCCCGAGCCCGGACAGATTGCCGAGGTCCCGGGTGCCCGTGACGTGGTCGATCGTCCCGACGACCAGGAACAGCGTCGACTTGAACGCGGCGTGGGCGACGAGCAGCGCGACCCCGCCGAGGGCGATCGCGGGCGTGCCCCAGCCGGCGGCGAGCACGAGGAACCCGAGCTGGGCGACCGTGCCGTACGCGAGCAGCAGCTTGAGGTCGGTCTGGCGGAGGGCCCGGTACCCGCCGATCACCATGCCGAGCACGCCGAGCAGGGTGATCGTCTCGCGCCAGCCCTCGAGCAGCGCGAACGCCGGGGCGAGCCGGGCGACGAGGTAGATGCCGGCCTTGACCATCGCCGCGGCGTGCAGGTACGCGCTCACCGGGGTCGGCGCGGCCATCGCGGCCGGGAGCCAGAAGTGGAAGGGGACGATCGCGGACTTCGTCAGGGCACCGGCGAGGATCAGCACCACCGACACCGTGACGACCGTGCCGGTCGGGGCCTGCGCGACGATGGCGGACAGCTGCGTCGTGCCGGCCGTGACGGACAGGATGACGAGGCCGGCGAGCATCGCCAGGCCGCCGGCCGTGGTGACGACGAGCGCCTGCATCGCAGCGGCGCGGCTCGCCCGCTTGACGGCGTCGTGCCCGATGAGCAGGTAGGAGAAGACGGTGGTCGCTTCCCACAGGACGAACAGCACGATGACGTCGTCGGCGATCACCAGGCCGTACATCGACCCGGCGAACGCGGTGAGGACCCCGGCGAACCGGCCGAGCCCGGGTTCCTCCGGGCCGAAGTACGACGCGCAGTACACGAGCACGAGCGCGCCGACGACCGTCACCACGAGCGCGAGGACCCACGACAGTGCGTCGACCCGGAGCGCGATCGACAGGTCGAGTTGCGGGATCCACTGCACCGACGAACGGACGCCCCCGTGCAGGGCCCGGTCGGTCTGCGCGATGGTCAGGACCGCAGCAGCCGCCGGCGCGAGGGCGGCGACGTAGAACACACGGCGCCCGAGCAGGGGCGTCAGCGCGGGGACGAGGAGCGCGACGACCCCGAACGCGACGAGGACGGTGACCATGGGGCGCCTCCTCGGGGTCGGGCGTGCAAGTCCGGCTCTGGGTGGCTCTCAGGCTACCGAGAGCCGGATGGGGAGAACCTGAACGACCGGACAGGATGACCCACCGAGGATCAGACTTCGAGCACCACTCTGCTCGTCCCGGTGTCGACCTGTCCGGCCCATGCGTCCGCGACGGTCCGCATCGGCAGCGCGGTCGCATCGACCGTGATGGTGCCGTCCGCGATGGCGCCGACGATGCCCGGGAGCTCGGCGACGAACCCGGACGTCCCCACCGATCCCTGCCCGCTGCCGACGATGGTGAGGCCGGACGCCCGGAGCGCTGCGGACGGGATCGGAGCCTCCTGGCCGGCCGTCGACCCGATCGCGATCCAGTCGAGGCGCTCGCCGCGGGCCTCGCGGGCGGTGACGAGCGTCCGCATGACCGCGGCGGCGGGCGCACCCCAGACGTAGTCGATGACGACGTCCACGTCGGACGCCGCGCGGCCGATCGCCTCGACGTCGTCGAGCGGGACGACGACGTCCGCGCCGAGCGCGGGGAGTCCGGCGAGCCGCTCCGCACTGCGGCCGCTCGCGACGACGTGGGACGCCCCGAGGTGCTTCGCGACCTGCACGGCGGCACGGCCGGATGCCCCGGTCGCGCCGAGCACGAGCACCCGCGCCCCGTCCGGGAACGCGATGCGGCGACGGAGCGCCACCCACGACGACATCACCGGGTTGACGCCGGCTGCGACCCGGGCGGGGTCGGCGCCGTCGGGCAGCACGACGCTCGCGCGGGGGTCCACCGCGGTGCGTTCGGCCATCGAGCCCCTGGTGTCGGACTGCACGGCGAAGTAGCGGAGCGTGCCGTCCGGGAAGCGCCCGACGCCGTCCACGCCCGGCACGAGGGGGAGCGCGCCCTCGCTCGTGTAGTGCGACCCGTCCGCCTGCGACCGGACGCGGGGGTGCAGGCCGGCGGCGACGACGTCGACCACGACCTCCGCACCGCGGGGTTCGGGTTCCGGGAACTCGGTCCACGTGGGTGCCGAGTCGAAGTGCGTGACGACCGATGCGTGCATGACTGTCTCCAATTGGTTCGTGTTGCGAATCAAATTAGTTCGCACAACGAAGTTCGTCAAGTAGGCTCGGTCCATGGACACCACCGAGCAGGACCGCCTCGTCGACGCCCTCGGCCACGCGGCGTTCACGACCATGGGATCGCTGACCGGGCTGGCGGCCGACGCCGGGTTGTCCCTGACGCAGCTCCGGGTGCTCGCGATCCTGCGTGACCGACGCCTGCGGATCGGCGACCTGGCCGAGTACCTCGGGCTCGAGAAGTCCACGATGACCGGCCTCGTCGCCCGTGCCGAGAAGAAGGAACTGCTCGCGCGCGTCCCGAACGCGGACGACGCGCGCGCGGTCGACGTGGTGCTCACCGACCGCGGGCACGAGGTGGCCGCCGCGCTCGAGGCGGCCATGCGTGACGCGCTCCTGCCGCTCACCGAGCGGCTGCCGTCGGCGGACCGCCGTCGGCTCCGCGAGCTGCTGGAGCGCATGCTGCGCTGACGTGCGAGGGTCCGGCAGGTGCTCTGGTCGCGCCAGCGCCGGACGGGAGGCTCGTGCCGGGGCCGCCACGAGCCTCCCGTCCGGTGGCCGGCCGCGTCGATCGCCGTGGGACGCGCGCACGTGTCGTTGCGTCTGCAAGGAGCGACAGGGTCGCTGTCGTACGACAGCGACCCTGTCGCTCCCACGCGCCTGCAACTGTTGCGGACGCGTGGGGACGACAAGACCGATGTCGTACGACACCGACGCTGTCGTTCCGAGTCGGGTGGAGGGAACGCGGGTGCGGGGGCGGGTGCGGGGGCGGGTGCGGGGGTGCGGGAGGGGGCGGCGCACGCGGGCTCGCAACCGCGGCGCGTACTGTGCGCGCCATGCGCACCCGGACCGCAGCACCGATCGCGTCGTTCGCCCTGCTCGTCCTGGCGCTCGCCGGGTGCACCGCCGGGTCGGACGCCGACGAGTCGACCACGCGCCGCAGCGCCACCGCGGGGCCGGCGCCGACCGACCTGGCCACCGGCGAGGTCGCACCCACCGGAGCCGTCTCGGACGTCGTGCTGGACCTCGACGCCCCGTGGTCGGTGGTGCTCACCGACGACGACGTCCCGCTCGTCAGCCTGCGCGACTCCGGGGACGTGCTCGAAGTCGGGGACGACGGCGACACCCGCACGGTCGGCACGATCGAGGGTGTCCGGCACGGCGGCGAGGGTGGGCTGCTCGGCCTCGCGCTGCACGACGACGACCTGTACGTCTACTCGACGGGCGACGACGGCAACCGCGTCGAGCGCTACCCCCTCACCGGCAGCGCGGGGTCGTACGCCCTCGGCGACGCGACGACGGTCATCGACGACCTGCCCGCGAACAGCTTCCACAACGGCGGGCGCATCGCGTTCGGCCCCGACGACATGCTCTACGTGACCGTCGGCGACGCCGGCAACCGGTCGGAGGCGCAGGACCGGGACTCCCTCGCCGGCAAGATCCTGCGGCTCACGCCGACCGGGGAGGTCCCTGCCGACAACCCGTTCGACGGCTCCCCGGTGTGGTCGCTCGGGCACCGGAACGTGCAGGGGCTCGGGTGGGCCTCCGACGGCACGATGTTCGCGTCCGAGTTCGGCGAGAACACCTGGGACGAGCTCAACGTCATCGAACCCGGTGCCGACTACGGCTGGCCCGAGGTCGAGGGCACCGGTGGTGTCGATCAGGGTTTCGTCGATCCGGTGCAGCAGTGGCGGACCTCCGACGCCAGCCCGTCCGGCCTCGCGGTGGTCGATGACACCGTGTTCGTCGCGAACCTCCGCGGCGAGGTGCTGCGGTCGGTGCCCGTGTCCGACCCGTCGACGTCGCGGGAGTGGTTCGCCGGGACGTACGGGCGGCTGCGCACGGTGCTCGCCGGCCCCGGCGACACGCTCTGGTTCGTGACGAACAACACCGACGGCCGCGGCAGCACCGGGACCGGCGACGACCGGATCCTGTCGGTCGCACTGACCGACTGACCGGCTGGCGGACCGACGCACGGCGCGCGCGTACCGTCGGGGCCATGCCTGCTCTCACCGACACGTTCGTCATGTCCAACGGCCTCCACATCCCGAAGATCGGGTTCGGCACCTGGCAGATCCCACCGGGCTCCGAGGCCTACGACGCCACCCGCGTCGCGCTCGACGCCGGCTACCGCCACATCGACACCGCGGCCGCCTACGGCAACGAGGCCAGCGTCGGCGAGGCCGTCCGCGACAGCGGCGTCCCGCGTGACGAGGTCTTCATCACCACGAAGCTCCCGGCCGAGATCAAGACCGCGGCAGGCGCCCGTGAGGCCTTCGCGGCCTCGACGGCGGCGCTCGACCTCGGTGTGGTCGACCTGTACCTGATCCACGCGCCGTGGCCCTGGAGCGACATGGGCAGCGACCACCGCGCGGGCAACGTCGAGGTGTGGAAGGTCTTCGAGGAGCTCTACGACGCCGGCAAGACGAAGTCGATCGGTGTCTCGAACTTCGTCGTCGCGGACCTCGAGCACCTCCTCGCGAACACCGACGTCACCCCGCACGCCGACCAGATCCGCTGGTTCATCGGCAACACCCAGGACGACACGACGGCCTTCTGCGCCGAGCACGAGATCCTCGTCGAGGGGTACTCGCCGCTCGCCACCGGCGGCCTGCTGTCGAACACCGCGATCGAGGACATCGCCCGGAAGTACGACAAGTCCGTGGCACAGGTCGCCATCCGCTACCTGCTCGAGAAGGACGTCCTGCCGCTGCCGAAGTCCACGACCCCGTCCCGCATCGCGGAGAACGCCGACGTCGACTTCGTCCTGGCGCCGGAGGACGTCGCGACCCTCGACGCGCTGGAGGACACCACGGCGTGACCGCGAGTGGCGCCGGGACGGGGTCGTAGGCTCGTGGTGTTCGAAGGAGAACCCATGACGTCGATCACCGACCTCGTCCCGGACCCCGCCGCGCTCGAGCGCATCGCGACCGGCAGCACCTGGGCCGAGGGGCCGTGCTGGATCCCCGCCACCCGGACGCTGCGGTGGTCGGACATCCCGGGCGACCGGATCCTGCAGTGGCACGCGGACACCGGTACGACCGACGAGTACGCCGCCGCCGTCGAGTTCACGAACGGCCGGACACTCGACCGCGACGGCAGCGTCGTGCAGTGCTCGCACGGGAACCGCCGCGTCGAGCGCGACCGGGACGGTGTCGTCGAGGTCATCGCTGACGGCTGGAACGGCGTCCGGCTGAACTCCCCGAACGACGTCGTCGTCTCGCGGGACGGTGCCGTCTGGTTCACCGACCCGGCGTACGGCATCACCCAGCCGCGCGAGGGGCACCCGGGCGAGCGCGAGTACGGCGACCACTGGGTGTTCCGCTTCGGCCCCGACGGCGCTGACCTGCGTCCGGTGGTGCTCGACGCCGACGAGCCGAACGGGCTGGCGTTCGACCCGTCCGAGCGTGTGCTCTACCTCGCGAGCTCGTCCGGCGAGCGCCCGGTCATCCGCGCGTACGACGTCGACGGACACCGCGTGAAGAACGGCCGGGTCTTCGCCGCACTCGCGCCAGGTGAAGGCGCACCGGACGGCATCCGCGTGGACACCGACGGCAACGTGTGGTCGTCGTCGCACGATGGCGTCGTCGTGTACGCCCCCGACGGAACCCGCATCGGCGAGGTCCCTGTCCCCGAGGTCGTCGCGAACCTCTGCTTCGGCGGCGACGACGGGACGACACTCTTCATCGCGGCGACCACCTCGATCTACCGCATCGCCACACGGGCGAGGGACGCTGCTGCCGTATCCTGACCGGGCCATGCAGTGCGACTACTTCGACCGCGGGGTGTGCCGCTCGTGCACGCTCATGGGGCAGCCGTACGCCGAGCAGGTCCTCGACAAGGAGCTCCGGACGCGCGAGCTCCTGCACGACGCGGTCGAGGCCGCCGGGGGTCCCGGCAGTGTCGAGTGGCTCCCCGCGGTCACCAGTCCGGAATCCGGGTACCGGAACAAGGCGAAGATGGTCGTCGGCGGGTCGACCGAGCACCCCACGATCGGGATCCTCGACCACCGGCAGCGCGGGGTCGACATCCGGCATTGCGGGATCTGCACGCCTGGGATCCGGCAGGCGCTCCCCGTCCTCGCGGAGTTCGTCACGTCCGCCGGGCTGATCCCGTACGACGTCACTGCACGGCGGGGTGAGCTCAAGTACGTCCTCGTCACCGAGTCGCCGGACGGCGAGCTCATGGTCCGGTTCGTGCTGCGCTCCGAGGGGCAGCTCGCCCGACTCCGCTCGCGGCTCGGCGACCTGCTGCTGGCACTGCCGGACGCGGTGGTCGTCACCGCCAACCTGCTGCCGGAGCACAAGGCCGTCACCGAGGGGGACCGCGAGATCGTCCTCACCGAGCAGGAGACACTGCCCATGCGCTTCGGCGACGTGACGATGCACCTGCGCCCGCAGAGCTTCTTCCAGACCAACGCGCACGTCGCGTCCGCGCTGTACATGCAGGCGTCGGCATGGATCGACGAGGTCGCCCCGGCGTCGATGTGGGACCTCTACTGCGGCGTCGGTGGCTTCGCCCTGCACGCCGCCCGCCCTGGTCGTGCCGTGACCGGCATCGAGACCAGCGTCGAGGCCGTCCGGTCCGCGAAGCAGTCGGCACGAGAAGCCGGGCTGGTGGACGTCCGGTTCGCAGCGGACGACGCGACCGAGCACGCGCTCCGGTCCCGACCCGACCTGGTGCCCGAGCTGGTCGTGGTCAACCCGCCACGACGGGGCATCGGTCAGGCGCTGTCGGAGTGGATCGAGACGTCCGACGTCGAACACGTCGTGTACTCCAGCTGCAACCCGGTGACCCTCGCGAAGGACCTCGCGCGGATGCCGTCACTGCGGCTGCGCCGCGCGCGGGTCCTCGACATGTTCCCGCAGACCGGCCACCTCGAGGCGGTCACCCTCCTCTCCCGCGTCTGACCGGATCCGGTCCGGACCACGGCCGGACGGGAGGCACGGGTCGGCGCCGCCACGAGCCTCCAGTCCGGCCTTGCCAGGGGATTCGGATGTTCGTGTACCCGGGTACGGCGGATCGCCGCGTCCGCGGCGATCGGCGCGTACAGGTTCGGCGGAGGGGGACGACCGCCGATGGGTAGAACCATTTGTCTCAGTTTGATAACGACGCGGAGTTTCCTATGGTGGCCGACCGTGACGCCGGCGCGAACCGCTGCCCCCGGCGACACCTCAACAGACCGCGATCGGTCGGGGTGGGCAGCGACTACGCCGGAAACGGCGGGCGGCCCCGGTGGAGCAACAACATGAAGAAGACCACTCGTACCCGCGCCGTCCTCGGCGGACTCGCCTTCGCCGGCATCGCCGCGGCAGGCGTCGGGCTCTCGGCCCCGGCCAACGCGGCCGACGGATCCACGTGGGACGCCCTCGCGCAGTGCGAGTCCGGCGGCAACTGGGCCATCAACACCGGCAACGGCTACTACGGCGGCCTGCAGTTCACGCAGGGCACCTGGGCCGCGAACGGCGGCACCGGCAGCCCGGCGAACGCCAGCCGCGAGACGCAGATCGCCGTCGCCGAGCACGTCCTCGCCTCGCAGGGTTGGGGCGCATGGCCCGCCTGCTCCGCGAAGCTCGGGCTGAGCGGCACGACCGGAGCCGCCCCGGGCGCGATCCCGCAGCAGCAGGCTGCCCCGGCACCGGCTGCGTCCGCTCCTGCGGCCCCGGCGCAGAAGGCCGCTCCGTCGACCACGAGTACTGCTCCGAAGGTCACGGCCCCTGCCGCGCCGTCGAAGCCGGCCGCCGTGCCCACCAGCGGCAAGACCTACCAGGTCGTCTCCGGTGACACGCTCGACTCGATCGCCACGAAGCTGGGCATCGACGGCGGCTACAACAAGCTGTGGGCCGCCAACACGACCACGATCGACAACGCGAACCTGATCTACGCGGGTCAGACGCTGCAGCTCCCGGCCTGATCCCGGTCGACCGATCACCACGCGAACGCCCCCGTGACGCTTGTCGCGGGGGCGTTCGGTGCTCCGGTCAGTGCGGGTTGTCCTGCAGCCAGCGGCCGAGGTCGTCGGAGCGGAGCGCCGACGAGAGTGACTGCACCGCGCCGGCGTTGACCGCGACGTAGGACTGGCCGTCAGCCGACGTCCCACCGCCGGCGGTGGGCAACGTGAACGTCTGCAGGTCGCTCGGACGGACGTCGCGGAGGGACCAGCCGAGCCCCACGAGGGTCTGGAAGTCCAGGCCGGCATCCACCGACAGGTACTTGCTCGTCGCCGTGACGAAGTCCTGGACGCGTCCGGGGTTCGTGATCGTGCCCTTCGAGAGCACCCCGTCGATGACGCCGCGCATGAACGCCTGCTGGTTCTCCACGCGGGTGTGGTCGGCATCGGCAAATGCGTGCCGTTCGCGGACGAACGTCAGCGCCTGGGCGCCGTCGAGTCGGTTGGCTCCGGCGACGAAGTGCTGCCCGCGGACGGTGAAGTCCTTCGGTGACTGCACCGTGACGCCGCCGAGCGCGTCGGTCATCCCCTCGAAGCCGGCGAAGTCGATCTCGGCGACGTGGTCGATGCGGACGTCGAGGAGCTGCTCCACCGTCTGCACCGTCAGCGGGACGCCACCCCACGAGGAGGCGGCGTTGATCTTCGCGGTGCCGTGGCCGGGGACGTCGACCCACGAGTCCCGCATGATCGACATCAGGTACACGGCCTTCCGGTCGGCCGGGACGTGGGCGAGCATCAGGGTGTCCGACCGGCCGCCCGCGGCATGGTCGCCGTCCCGGTCGAGCCCCTTCCGGGAGTCGGAGCCGATCAGCAGGATGTTCTCCGCGCCGCCGGTCGCCGCCGGACGGTCCGCCTTCGGGAACGCGTCCGCGATGACGTCCGAGTTGCGGTCGTAGCTGCGCGCGAGGCCGCCGATGAAGACGCTGGCGACCACGGCGATGACCGCCGCGATGCCGACGAGTGCGCCGACGGTCGCGATGAGGGCGACGAGGAAGGGGCGACGACGACGGGCAGTGCGGCGACGAGGCATGCCACCGATGCTACGGCATGTGGTATGTCACGTGTGATGTGGTCAGGATCTGTGGAGGATCCGCCCCAGCGCTGCGCGCAGATCGGGATCGTCCGGCAGGATCTCACGCTCGATGTGCCGTGCGGTGTCCCACATCGTGCGCCCGTGCTCCGTGACGGTGACGACCCGGCGGCGACGGTCGGCGGGGTGTGGGCCGCGCTCGATCATGCCGTCGCGCTCGAGGCGCTCGAGCGTCCGCGACATCGTCTGCGGTTGGACCCTGGCCGTGCGGGCGAGGGTGTCCGCCCCCGTCGGCCCCGTGCGGATGACGATGTCGAGTGCGATCAGTGCGGCGTGCGGCAGCCCGATCGCGCGGAGTCGCTCGTCCCAGTCACGTTCGACCGAGCGGGCCGCGGCGGCGAGCAACCGGCCCAGAGGCCACTCGGCGGGGGCGTCGTCCATGGTCGGAGTCTACGGTCGTCGCCACTGCTGATCCGTCTAGTAATCAGCATGCTGAAGATCGGAGTACGCTCATCGACGTGCCCCGCTTCCTCCGCATCACCATCCCCGCGGTCGTCATCGTCGCCTGGCTCGTCATCGCGTCGATCGGCGGTCCCTTCTTCGGGAAGATCTCCGAGGTCTCGACCAACGACCAGACCTCGTTCCTGCCGGCGTCCGCCGACGCGACCAAGGTGCAGGAGCGCACTGCGGACTTCCGGGACCCGTCCGGAGCGCCTGCCGTGATCGTGCTCGAGCGCTCGGGCGGGTTCTCGGCCGCCGACACCGCTGTGGCCGCTGCCCTCGTCGGACGGCTCGGCGACCGCTCCGACGTCCAGTCGGTCAGCCCCGCGATCCCGAGCGACGACGGTGACGCCGTGGAGATCGTCGCCACGCTGACGACCGCGGCGGACACCGGGGACGCGGTCGAGGCGATCCGCGCGGACGTCGACGACGCGGTGCCCACGGGGATGCGCGGGTACGTCACGGGGCCGGCCGGGTTCACGGCTGACCTCACGGAGGCCTTCGCCGGGATCGACGGCATCCTGCTCGGCGTCGCGCTCGCAGCCGTCCTCGTCATCCTCATCGTCGTCTACCGCTCACCCCTGCTGCCGTTCCTGGTGCTCGGGACCGCGACGTTCGCGCTGACCGCGTCGATCCTCGTCGTGTGGGCCTTGGCGAAGGCGGGCGTCGTCACCGTCAACGGGCAGGTGCAGGGCATCCTGTCGATCCTCGTCATCGGTGCGGCCACCGACTACGCGCTGCTGTACGTGTCCCGGTACCGCGAGGCCCTGCGCGACCACCGCACCGGCTGGGAAGCGACGAAGGCCGCGCTGCGTGGGAGTCTCGAGCCGATCCTGGCCTCCGGCGGCACGGTCATCGTGGGCGTGCTCTGCCTGCTGCTGTCCGACCTCAACTCGAACAAGGCGCTGGGTCCCGTCGCGGCCATCGGCATCGCGTTCAGCCTCCTCGCCGCACTCACGCTGCTGCCCGCGCTGCTCCTCGCCTTCCGGCGTGCGGCGTTCTGGCCGCTCCGCCCCGTCCACGGCAGCGCACACCCCGTCGTCACCGGGCCGGACGCCACCGGGCTCTGGGCGCGCGTCGGCCGGCTCGTCGCGCGGCGCTCACGGGTCGTCTGGATCGTCTGCACCGTCGGGCTGCTCGCCATGGGGACCGGGCTCATCGGACTCAAGGCGGACGGGGTCCCGCAGAGCGACCTCGTGATCGGGCAGTCGCAGGCCAGGGACGGTCAGGACGTGCTCGCCGATCACTTCCCGGCGGGGTCGGGAAGCCCGGCGCAGGTGATCGGCTCGGCGGACCGGATCGATCGGTTGGCGTCGGCGATCCGCGGTGTCGACGGTGTCGGCGAGGTCGTCGCGGTGTCGAAGGACTCCCCGTCCGGCACCGTGTCGATCGGGTCGTCGGACTCGCCGACGGTGTCGGACGGTGACGTCCTGCTGCAGGCCACGCTCACCTCCGCGGCCGACTCGGACGCCGCGGAGCAGACGATCAGGGACATGCGGACCGCGGTGGAACGCGTCGACCCGTCCGCGATCGTCGGCGGTGTGACCGCGACCGCCGTCGACACGAACGACACCGGCATCCGGGACCGGTCGGTGATCATCCCGGTCGTGCTCGTCGTCATCCTGCTGATCCTGATGCTGCTGCTCAGGAGCATCGTCGCGCCGCTCGTGCTGATCGGCAGCGTGATCGTGTCGTTCGCGGCGGCGCTCGGCGTCGGGGCGCTCGTGTTCGACCACGTGTTCCACTTCCCCGGGGCCGACCCGTCCGTGCCGCTGTACTCGTTCGTGTTCCTCGTGGCGCTCGGGGTCGACTACAACATCTTCCTCATGACCCGGGTGCGCGAGGAGACGATCCGGTCCGGTCCGCACGAGGGCGTGCTCCGCGGGCTCGGCGTCACCGGCGGCGTGATCACGTCCGCCGGCGTGGTCCTCGCGGCGACGTTCGCAGCCCTCGGGGTGATCCCCATCCTGTTCCTCGTGCAGATCGCGTTCGTGGTCGCGTTCGGGGTGCTGCTCGACACGATCGTGGTCCGTTCGCTGCTCGTCCCGGCGCTGGCGTACGACCTCGGGCGGCACGCGTGGTGGCCGTCGCGGCTGTCGCGTCGAACTGCCGACGATCCTGTCGCGGCGACGAGCCGACATGTGACACGCTGAGCGCATGCCAGTTCCCTCGACGCAGCCCGCAGCAGAGCGCAAGCTCCTCCGTGACACCGTGCAGGACAAGATCCGCGACGCGATCATGGACGGCACGCTCGAGCCGGGGGAGCGCCTGAACGACGACGACCTCATCGCGTGGCTCGGCGTCTCGCGCACCCCGATCCGCGAGGCCCTCGCGGAGCTCGCCCGCTCCGGCCTGATCGAGATGGCGCCGAACCGGTACACCCGGGTCGCCGCTCCGGCCAAGGACGAGCTCCTCGACGCCTACCGGACGCTCGGCGTGATCTACGGCGGTGTCGTCCGGCTCGCGGTCCCGCGGTTCACCGACGCCGAGCGCAAGAAGATCGTGAAGATGCTCGACGACGTCGTCGCTCGCGTCGGCAAGGACGAGCAGTCCGAGGTCGCGCACGACGGAGCCGACATCTACTCGATGTGGGCGGATGCGTGTGGGAACCCCTCGCTCGAGCAGCTCTGCAAGTCGACGACCGACGGGCTCGCGTTCAAGCTCCGCGTTCCCGAGCTCGCCGAACTCGTGCCGGCTGACGTCATCCTGCCGGAGCTCGCGAAGCTGCAGGAAGCGGTCGTGGCGAAGGACCCGATCGCCGCCGAGCTCGCGATGGAGGCCGTGCACCTGCTGCCGTCGCGCGGCTGACGACACCGTCGAGCCCCCGCGCCGAGCGTCGCGGGGGCGGTGGGACACGTGTGGGTCAGAGCGTCCCGGTGGCGGTGTTCCAGCGGTCGACGGTGTCGTCCAGGTCCTTCAGGACCGCGTCCCAGTCGGGACGGACGACGGTGACGCCGTCGAGCAGCTTCGTGACCTTCTCCGCCTCCGGACCGGTCGGCGTGACGTCATCGCGTGCCGGCAGCCCGCCGGCGACGGTGGTCGCTTCCTCCTGCACCTTCTCCGAGTAGAGGTAGTCGAGCAGCTTCTTGCCGGCGGCAGCATGCGGGGCGTCCTTGACGAGGCCCGCGACGTACGGCACCGACATGGTGGTCGGCTTGCCGTCCTCGCCGTCGAGGAAGAAGATCCCGAGGTTCGGCATCGACGCCTGCTGCGCGAGGTTCATCTGCACGTCACCGTTCGCGATCGACAGCTCGCCCTTGTCGACCTTCGCCGCGAGGGCGCCGGTCGAGTCGGACGGGCCGACGTTGTTCTCCTGCAGGTCCCGCATGTAGCCGTCGACGGCCTGCTTGCCGAGGACCTGCTGCGCGAGCAACAGCATCGCCGTGCCGTCGCCGGCGACACCCGGGGTCGAGTACTGCAGCTTGCCCCTGTAGTCGGCGTCGAGCAGGTCCTTCCAGGTCGTCGGGGCCGACGGCACGGACGAGGTGTTGCGGATGAACCCGATCACGTTGTCGACCATGGTCGTGTACGTGCCGTCAGCGGCCTTGTTGTCGTCCGCGACGTGCTCGGACCCGGCCGGCGTGTACTTCGCCAGGAGCCCCTGCTGGTCGGCCTGCTGGATGAACGGTGGCAGCGTCACGAGGACGTCGGCCTGGGTGTTCGTCTTCTCCTTGGCGGCGCGCTGCACGACCTCCCCTGAACCCGCTTCGACGACGTTCACGGTGATGCCGGTGTCTTTCCGGAAGTCGGCGAACACGGTCTTGTAGAACGACGAGTCCCCGTCGTTCAGCCCGTCGGCGGTGTAGAGCGTGACGGTCTTCGAGTCGGAGCCGGTGCTGGCGGCGCCGGTCGCGGAGCAGCCCGCGAGGACGGCGACGGTGGCGACGGCGGCGATGCCGGCGGCGACGCGGTGGCGGGGGGATCGGTGCATGGACATGGTTCTCCCTGAGGCGGATGTGGGGCGGATGCGATGGCGGATGCGGTGGGTCGGGCGGGGGTCAGGCGGCCCGGCGCGCGAGGCGGCCGAGGCCGAGCAGCACGACGAGCGTGATGCCCATGAGCACGACGGCCAGGGCCGCGCCCTCGTACAGGTGGATGCCGCGGCTCGTCATCGAGAAGACCTGCAGCGGCAGCGTGCGCCAGGTCGGCGGCGCGACCATCATCACGGCGGTCAGTTCACCCATCGACAGCGCCGTGCAGAGCGCGGCGGCGGCGATGAGCGCCGGGCGGAGCTGCGGGAGCACCACGGTCACGAGCACCCGGATCCCGGATGCCCCGAGTGCCGCGGCCGACTCCTCGTAGCGTCGGTCGAGCCGTGCGACCGCCGCGGCGATCGGCTGGTGGGCGATGGCGCTGACGAGCACCACGTGGGCGACGAGGACGATCCACACGGTGCCGTTCAGCGGGACGGGGCCGGTCGAGA
The DNA here is from genome assembly GCF_044746705.1 of Curtobacterium sp. NPDC090217. Taxonomy (NCBI): domain Bacteria; kingdom Bacillati; phylum Actinomycetota; class Actinomycetes; order Micrococcales; family Microbacteriaceae; genus Curtobacterium; species Curtobacterium sp. NPDC090217. Next base: position 978,006 of record NZ_JBIVCR010000001.1, read on the forward strand.
ACGCGATGAGGATCGCGAGCCCGATCGCCACCGACGGCACGGCGACGGGCAGCAGGAACGCGGCGTCGACGACCGGGCGGAGTCGGGGGAGTGCACGGGCACCGAGCGCGGCCGAGGTGGCGAGCGCGATCGCGACCAGGGTGGCGACCACGGCGGTGGCGAGCGACGCCCCGACCGCGCCGAGCGTGCCGGACTCCCCGAAGACCGCCACGAAGTTGCCGAGCGTGATCCCGGACGGGAGCGCCCCCGACCACGACGACGCGAGCGAACCGAGCAGCACGGCGCCGAACGGCAGCGCGAACACGGTGAGCAGCAGGGCGATCGCGATGGCCTGTACGGTGCGGCGGACGGCAGCGCTGCGGACCAGCATCAGCGCACCCCCGCCCGCGTCACGCGCCGTGCGACCAGGTACAGCCCGATCGAGACGGCGACGTTGACGACCGCGGCGATGGCGGCGGTCTGGTACTCGCCGCGGCCGATCGCCTGGCTGTACACCAGGGTCGGCAGGGTCTGCACGTCCTTCGCCCCCGTGAACAGGACGATCCCGAACTCGTTGAGCGAGTACATGAGCACGAGCGCCCCGCCCGCGGCGATCGCCGGCAGCACCTCGGGCAGCACGACGGTCCTCATGATCCGCCACGGCCCGGCCCCGAGCGACTCGGCGACCTCCACCTGGCGACGGTCGACGTTCTCGAGTGCGCCGAGCACCGGGCGGAGCACGAAGGGCGTGAAGTACACGACCTCGGCGAGGACGACGCCCCACTGTCCGTCGAGCAGGTGCACCGGTCCGAGGCCGATCGCCGCGAGGCCGCCGTTGACGACGCCGACGTCGCCCCAGACGAACACCAGCGCGAGCGTGATGAGGAACGAGGGGAACGACACCGCGACGTTGAGCGCCCCGACGACGAAGCCGGTCCCGGGGAACGGCACGAAGGCGATGACGAGTGCCAGGAACGTGCCGAGGGCGACGCAGCCGATGGTCGTCAGTACGCCGATCCGGACGGTGGTCCAGATCACGTCGAGGAACACCGGGTTGCCGAAGAGCTCGCTCCACCTCGCCAGGTCGACGGTCCCGAGGTCGTCGTGCACCGCGTTCGACAGCAGCAGGACGAGTGGGTACACGCCCAGGACCAGCAGGACGGCGAGCGGAAGGAGCGCTGCCACGGCCGGACCGGCGACCCGGTTGCGGGGCCGTGGCATGGCGGGTGGTGCGCCGATGACGGCGGTCACGGCATGCTCCTGGCGAGGGTGTGCCGGGAGGCTCGGCTCGACCCGGGCACGGCCGCTTCCGCAGTCCCGTGGTCGGGTCGCATGGCCGTGGCCGGGTCGCGGACGACCACCACGTCGTGCGGCTCGAAGCCGAACCGCACCGTCGAACCGACGGTCGGCGGCACGCTGAGCTCGAGGAGCTCGGCGGCGAACGACTGCGTGCCGATCGTCCCGGTGACGTGGTGGGTCGCCCCGCGCCACTGCACGTCAGTCACCGTCACCGCGAGCTCGTTCGTGCCGTGTTCGTCGCCGCACAGCAGCCGGACGCGGTGGGGGCGGACCGACAGGCGGACGGTGGAGCCGCCGCGGACGGGCTCGACGAGCCGGAGCGCGGACGGGGCCCCGTGGACGAGGACCTCGTGGTCCCCGGCGACCGTGCCCTCGAGGACGTTCGACGCCCCGAGGAACCGGGCGGTGAATGCGTACTCCGGGTCGCGGTAGAGGCTCTCCGACGCGCCGTACTCGACGAGCCGGGCGTCGGCCATCACGGCGATGCGGTCAGCCAGCGCGAGCGCCTCGTTCTGCCCGTGCGTGACGTAGAGCATCGTGACGTCCGGGAGCTCCCGGTGCAGCCGTGCGAGTTCGGCGAGCATCCCCGAGCGGAGCTGCGCGTCGAGGGCCGAGAGCGGTTCGTCGAGCAGCAGGACCGCTGGCCGGGGCGCGAGCGCGCGGGCGATGGCCACGCGCTGCTGCTGCCCGCCGGAGAGCGACGAGGGACGACGGTCCGCGAACGACGCCATCCCGACCATCGCCAGCGCCTCGCGGACGCGCTCGGTGGTGTCGCGGCGACGGACCCCTCGTGACCGGAGCCCGTACGCGACGTTCTGCGCGACGGACATGTGCGGGAACAGGGCGTAGCTCTGCACGACCATCCCGATGCCGCGGTCGCGGGGTGCGACCGACGTGACGTCCCGGCCGCCGAGGAGCACCTGCCCCGACGCCGGCGCCTGGAACCCCGCGACGGCGCGCAGCGCGGTGGTCTTGCCGGCACCGGACGGGCCGAGCAGGGCGACGATCTCGCCGCGCGGGACGGCCATCGTCAGCGAGTCGAGGATCACCCGGCCGTCGTCGCCGCGGACCGTGACGTCCCGGAACTCGATGCCGTGGGCGGTGGACCCGTCCGTCTCGGCGAGGCGAGCCGGGCGGTCGGCGCTCACCGTGCCTCCAGGACGGCCGGGACGGCCAAGCCGAGCAGGGACGGGAGGTCCGCGATCGACGCGAGCACGTGCGTGGCCCCCGCGGCGCGGAGGGCTGCCTCGTCGTGCGCGCCCGTCAGGACCCCGACGGAGGCTGCTGCGCCGGACCGGACGCCCGACAGGACGTCGTTCGCGGTGTCACCGACGACCACCATCTGCTGCACGGACTCGGTCTCCGTGCGGATCAGCGCGGTGAGGGGCATGTCCGGGAACGGGCGGCCGCGACCGGCGTCCGCCGGCGTCAGCACCACGTCGACGATGTCGGTCCAGCCGAGCGACGCGAGCAGTGCCTCCTGCGTCTCGGCGGAGAACCCGGTGGTGAAGGCCGTTCGGACACCGGCGGCGCGCAGCGCGTGGATCGTGTCGGCCGCGCCGAGGATCGGCTCGCACCCGCCGGACGCGACGATCTCGCGGTACGCGGACTCGAACGCGGCGTTCGCGCGCCGGGCGAGGTCCTCGTCACCGTTCGCCAGGTGCCGGAACACCACGATCTTCGAGTAGCCCATGGTGTCGCGGACGTACTGCAGCATGTCCCGGCGGCCGGCGTCGTCGGCGGCGAGCCCGACGGCGGCGTCAGCGGCGAGGAAGGCGCGCTCGACGGTGCCGTCGTCGCTGACGGTCGTGCCGGCCATGTCGAGGACGACGAGCGTGATGGGGGTGTCGATGGTCATCGGGTCTCCTGGAGGGTGGTCGTGACGGGGCTCGACGGCAGGGTCCCCGCCGCGATGTCGGCGGCGGTGCCGTCGAAGGTGAAGGGGGCGATGCCGAGTCCGGTCGTCATGCCGATCCCGCTCGCGACGGTGACGACGTGCACACCCGGCTCCGGCTGCTCGATGACGAACTCGCGGTCGGGCGACGAGGCGTAGACGCCCTGCCAGCGCTCGACGACCGGGACGTCCTCGACGCCGAACAGCCGCTTCGTCTCGCGGATGACCAGGTCGAACCCGGCTTCGGACTCGAACGGCGTCGCATCGATCCCGCGCTCGTGGGTGTCGCCGAGGATGAGCGACCCGTCGACGTGCTGCGTGACCATCTGGTTGAGGTCGAGCGCGACCCCCTCCGGCATCTCCCGCTGCAGCCGATCACGCAGTGCGTCGGCGCTCGGCTGGGTCGCGAAGCCCGAGTAGCGGAGCAGCGACCAGCCGGTGAAGAGCGGGGCGACGAGGGGTGCCCGGAGCGCCGGCGTCGCCCGGAGCATGTGCAGTCGGCAGCGCACCAGGCGGGCGCGCTCGGCGATCTCCGGGAACAGGCGGTCGAGGTCGTGGTTCGTGGCGACGACGACGGTCGCTGCGGCGATGTCGCCGCGGGTGGTGGCGAGGGTCCCGCTGGTCACGCCGGTCGCGCTGGTGCGCCAGCGGAAGTCGACGCCCTCGGCCGCCAGGAACGCGGCGATCGCGGGCGTCGCGGTGCGCGGGTCCACCTGCAGGTCGGCCGGGAGGAACGCCCCGCCGACGACCTCGTCCGGGGCGACCGGGATGCGGGCGGTGGCAGCGGTGGCGGTGAGCAGCTCGACCGGACCGCGGGTGGCGGCCGCGAACTCCTCGACGACCGCCAGCTCTTCCGGCCGGCGGGCGACGACCAGCGTGCCGGTCTCGCGGGCCGTGAAGCCGGCGCGGACCGCGAGCTCGAGCCAGCGGCCGCGCGCCTCGTTCGCGAACACCGCGGCCGCCCCGGTCTGCGGGGTGATGCAGGCGTGGCCGAAGTTCCGGACGGAGGCGCCGTGCGGGCCGGCTGCGGCGTCGACGACGACGACACGGAGGCCCCGGCGGTGGGCTTCCCAGGCGTGGGCGAGCCCGACGATGCCGGCGCCGACGATCGCGACGTCGTGGTGGGACGTGGTGGACATGTCTAGGACGATTCCACACGATCACGCCACATGGGTATACAACTACGGGATCGTCATGCTCTGTTCACCAGTTCGCAATACAACTCTCGCCGTCCGGGGCGGTGCGCCGAGCGATCCTCGCGGGTTGGCGTCTCTACGATCGACACGTGGCCGACTTCGTGTACCAGCAGATCGCGGACTCCCTGCGTGCCAGGATCCTCGACGGAGACCTCGCACCGGGGGACGACGTCCCGACCGAGGGTGACCTCGCGGTGCAGTGGAACACGTCACGCGGCCCGGTCCGCAACGCGCTCGCCGAGCTGCGGAACGAGGGGCTGATCGAGTCGACGCGTGGACGTCCCTCACGCGTGCGGACGCGGCAGGTGCAGCAGCGCGCCGACGTGTACACGCCGTTCACCGCCTGGGCGCGGTCGTTCCACCGGACACCGGGCGGGCGGACCGAGGAGCTCGCGGTGCGGCGTGCCGACGAGCACCAGGCCGCCGCGCTCGGGATCGAGGTCGGGGACCGGGTCGTCGACGTCATCCGGATGCGCACGCTCGACGGGCGTCCTGCGATGGTCGAGCGCTCCACGTTCATCGAGCCCGTCGGCCGGCTGCTGTTCGAGTTCCAGGAGATCGACGAGGAGTCGATCACGGCGTTCCTCGCGACGAAGGGCCACCGGTTCGCGGACGTCACGCACGAGATCGACGCCGTCGCGGCGGACGACCTCGACGCACGGCTCATGGAGGTCCAGCTCGGGTCCCCGATCCTCCGCGTCCGGCGCACCACCGTCGGTGACGACGGACGCGCGTTCGAGTGCTCCGACGACCGCTACCGGAGCGACGTCGTCCGGTTCACCGTCGCCGCCGCGGGCAACCCGTCCTTCATGCAGCCCCGTTCCTGACCCACGGGGCGCTGTGCCTCCGTGCCGGGGTGGTGGCCGGCGGACCGCACCCCGTCACGAACACTGCACCCGGTCACGACGGGGCGCGATGTTCGTGCGGAGGCGCGACGCCGTGTCCATGCCGGGACGAACGCGGTCGCGGTCAGTGTGCGACGGCGCTGATCATCCCCAGCCCGACACTGATCCGGTCGGCCACCTCGATGAGGTCCTCGGCGAGGGAGTCCATGTCGCGGTCGCGGAGCTGCGTGACCCGGCCGGAGATCGACAGCGCTGCGGCGATCCGACCGGAGGCGTTCCGGATCGGCGCCGCGATGCAGAACCGACCGAGCGCGAGCTCCTGGTTCTCGACGCACCACCCACGCGATGCCGACGCCGCGAGGTCCGTGGTCAGGGCGTCGTGCGTCGTGATGGTGTGGTCGGTGTAGCGGGGGAGTTCCGGGAGCAGCGCCCGTCGCCGCGCCTCGGTCAGGTCGAGCATCAGGGCCTTGCCGAGCGCCGACGCGTGCAGGGGTTGCCGCATGCCGATCATCGTGTGCGACTTGGGCGCGAGCGATCCCTCGAAGTGACAGAGGTAGATCGCCCACGCGTCGTCGAGGACGCCGACATTGGCGGTCAGGCCGATGCGGTGCGCGAGCTCCTGTGCCGCTGCACGGGACTCGCGGTGGACCGGGTTGTGGTTCAGGCCCTGGCTCGCGAGCTCGAGCACGGCCCGCCCGACGGAGTAGCCCTGCGTCTCCGGGTCGCGGCGCACGTACTCGAGCGACTCCAGCGTCGCGAGGAGCCGACCGGTCGTCGACGTCCCGAGCCCGATGGCCCTGGCGATGTCCGACGCGCGGACGCTCCCGTTCTCGGAGGCGCCGAGCGCACCGAGGACCGCCGCGGCGCGTTCGATGCTCTGGTTCGGAGGGGTGGTGGCCATGTGCCCATTCTGCTGGTCGGACGGGCACCCCGCGTCGATCCCGACGCGGGGTGCCCTGGGTTCTCAGCCCTTGCGCCACAGGTCGACGAGGAGTCTGGTGAGGTTCACGAGCAAGCCGCCGGCGGACATGAGAAGCGCAGGCCAAGGGGTTCGCAGCTCGCCGGGTGGGGCGGGCTACAATGGTCCGAGTTTGTGAGCTCGGGACGCTGGTTGTCCCTTGGCCATCCACTCGGAGGGCCGACCGAAGCCCATCATCGTTGGCGCGGTGATGGGCTTCAACTCTGCCCGGGCCGCGCCCCGGCGGTGACGCGGACCCGGCGTCAGCGTACGTCCTCGCCGCAGCCGGATCCGCGTATTCCACATGCGGTGGAGCTGGTGGTCAGGACACCTTCATGGCGCTCGCCGTCACGAACGGCGAGCCGTTGGTCGCGGTCACGACGACGCGCAGCGACGACGTGCGGACCGGCTCGACGTCGTGGACGCGGTGCCGGTGGCGGTTGGCCTCCACCTCCGCCACCGTGCGCCAGTCGCCGTCGACGCACGCCTCGATCCGGTAGTCGCGAGCGAGATCCGGGACGGCGTCCCAGTGCGTGCGGTGGTGGTGCAGGTTGATGAGGTCCGCGTCGACGTCGTCGTTCCAGACGATGCGGACCTGGTGGATGTCGACTGGCTCCGCCCAGTCGAGCGTCAGCGCTGCCGTACCGACCGCGTCGGACGACCACATGTGCGGGCCGCCGAAGGGACGCTGGTAGCCGTCCACCACCCTGGAGGCTCGCCACGCGTCCGTCTCGCCGCTCACGCTGAACGCGAAGCCGGTTCCGCGCAGGGCGCGGGCCTCCCAGTCGGTGACCGGTTGGTCGGCCTCCTCGGGGATGTGGTCGTCGAACGCCTCGTCCTCGGCGGATCGGGCTCGGAGCGCCATCACGCCGTACGGGTGGGCGGTCGTCCGGAAGAGGCGGACGCCGGGGGCTGCCCGGACGACGACGACCGCGTTGCACGGCTCGTCCGGCGTGAACGCGAGGTCGACCACCGCGTCGCCGACACCGGCGGGCACGTTCGCCGCGTGCGTGGCGACGTGGACGATCGGGGCGTAGTTCTGTGGCTTGCCGGTGGTCCAGAGCTCGACGGTCAGGTCGGTGGCGTGGTCGGCTGCGGTGCGGATGGCGATCGTGCCGAGCGTCGGGTCCACCGGGAGGACGATCGCGGCGTCCCGGTCGAGGGCGAAGGTCTCCTTGCTGAGCCAGGGCGTGGTGTCGATCGTGGTCAGCTCCGAGCTCGCCGAGACGCGAGCGCTGCGTGCCAGGTCGGCGCCGTCGATCGCCCGGACGCCGATGAGCGGGGCGTCCTCGCGGAGGAGCGTCTGCTGGAGCATCGCGACGTGGTCGGTGCCGAGCTCCCGCGGCGTCGTCCCGTGCCGCGCCACGAGGTGTGCGGCGGTCCCGGCGGCCTGTCCCTGGGCGGAGCACGTGGCCATCACCCGCGTCGACCCGAAGGCGATGTGCGACGCGGAGATGTTCCGGCCGGCGAAGAGCAGGTTCGCGACGTTCGCCGAGTAGAGGGAGCGGAACGGGATGTCGTACGTGCCGTCGGTGTAGCGCTGCTGGGCGCCGGCCGTCTCCGCGTAGACACCCTCAACGGGGTGCAGGTCGATCGACCAGCCGCCGAACGCGACGGTGTCGGGGAAGGTCCGCTGCGACAGCAGGTCGTGCTGCGTGAGGGTGTGGTCGCCCACGAACCGCCGGTACTCGCGCTTGCCGGGGATCGCGCCGACCCAGTCGAGCGTCAGGGTGTCGGCGTCGAACTGCCCGGAGTTCTTGATGTGGTCCCAGATGCCGTAGACGACACCCCAGAGTTCGTCGCGGATGTGTTCGTTGTCGGTCACGGTGTCGAGCTCGCCGCCCCACTCGATCCACCAGTAGTTGCAGCCGTTGTCGCCCGTCTTGATGGCGCGGTTCACGAGGATCGGGGTCGTCGACAGGTCGACGGCGATGGACGGTGCGACGAACTTCTCGGGCTTCCCGGTGTCGTGCGTGGAGAAGAAGATCGAGCTGCCGAGGAGCTCGTCGTCGGCCTGCTCCGGTCCCCAGTCCTCGCCGTACTCGTCGCGCCCTTCGCGGCCGATGCGGTACTCGGCGCCGGCGAGGGCGCCGACGAGCCCGTCGCCCGTGCAGTCGAGGAACACCGGCGCGGTGAAGGTCGTCTCGATCTCGCTGCCCATGGTCCACCCGGTGACGCTCGTGATCCGGTGCGCCCCCTCGTCGTCGGACGTCGTGACCGTGCGGACGTCGGTGTTGAGGTGCAGGTGCACGTTCGGCTCGGCGCGGACGAGGTCGAGCACGACCTGGTCCCAGTAGATCGCGTTGCCCTGCGGGTTCCGGTACTGGTTCTCGAGGAACAGCTCACCCATGATCCCGGTCTCGCGGGCGAACCGCTGCGTGCCGTGGGCGGTGGCGCCGACGACCCACACGCGGATCTCGCTCGATGAGTTCCCGCCGAGGACGGGACGGTTGGTGACGAGGGCGACGCTGGAGCCGAGGCGGGCGGCGGCGACGGCGGCGCTCACACCGGCGAGACCGCCGCCGACGACCACGACGTCGTGGTGCTGTTTCCGGGACTGCATGGCAGCGAACGTATCACCCATTGGCGTTTCTTTCCCACTGTGTGGCAAAATATGCCCGGCCGATGCTATGGTCAAGCAACTCTCGACAACGAAGTGTGAGGTTCCCACATGAGCGACGTAACCCGAGCGCCCGCAGCGCCGGACGCTGCCACCACCCCAGACCTGAACGCCGCGCTGGGTGACGACGCTCGTCGCACCGGCATGCGGAAGGTCATCGTCGCCGCCGGTGTCGGCCACTTCGTCGAGTGGTTCGACTTCGGCCTCTACGGCACGCTCGCGACGGTCATCTCCGTGCACTTCTTCAAGCAGGGTGATCCGCAGGTCGCACTGCTGTCGGCGTTCGCCGTGTTCGGCGCCGGGTTCGTGATGCGTCCGCTCGGCGGGCTCTTCTGGGGATCGCTCGGCGACCGGGTCGGCCGCAAGACGACGCTCGCCACGGTCATCCTCATCACGAGCGGCGCGACCGCGCTGATGGGCATCCTGCCGACGTACGAGAACGTCGGACTGTGGGCACCGCTGCTGCTCGTCGTCGTGCGACTCGTGCAGGGCTTCGCGGCCGGTGGCGAGGGAGCGGGGGCGACGACGCTGCTGGCGGAGTACGCCCCGTCGAACCGGCGCGGGTTCGTCACGAGCTTCATCGACGTCTTCGGGTTCGTCGCCTTCATCGTCGGCGGCGGCCTGGTGTTCCTCTTCACCGCGATCGCCGGCGGGGACGCACTCGGGTCGTGGGGTTGGCGAGTCCTCTTCCTGATCGCCGTGCCGCTCGGTCTCGTCGGGCTCTACCTCCGCACGAAGCTCGAGGACACCCCGGAGTTCCGGGCGCTCAAGGCGAAGGGCGAGGTCGCGGCGAACCCGCTGCGCCGCTCGATCCGCAGCTCGTGGAAGGCGCTGCTGTTCTGCGTCGGGTTCGTCGTGATCAAGGCCGTCGGGCACTGGATCCTGCAGACGTTCATGCCGTCCTACCTGCAGACCGACCTCGGGTACTCCCCGCTGGTGTCCTACGGTGCCGTCGTCCTCGGGTTCATCGTGATCGCCGCCCTGGTGCCGTTCTTCGGGCTGCTGTCGGACAAGATCGGCCGGAAGCCCGTCATGCTGGCCGGTTGCGCGGGGTTCGTCGTGTTGACCTACCCGACGCTCATGCTCATGAACGTCGGCAACTTCTGGGCGGCGGCCGGGGCGATGATGCTCCTCGGGTTGTTCATGGCCGCGTTCGACGGCGCCGTGAGTGCCGCGATGGCCGAGCTCTTCCCGACGAACATCCGCTACGGCTCGATGGGCATCGCCTACAACATCAGCGTGGCGGTCTTCGGTGGGATCACCCCGTACTTCGCCACCTGGCTGATCGCCTCCACTGGCAACACGTTCGCACCGGCCTTCTACGTGATGGCCGCCGCGCTGATCAGCGGTATCGCGGTCCTGCGGGCCCGCGAGACCAACAAGGCCTCGTTGCGTCCGGAGTGAGGCGGCGACCCGGAGCCGGTCTGGAGGTCCGTGGCGGGGGTGCCACGGGCCTCCAGGCCGTTTTGCAGGGCGGTTTCATGCTCGACTCACGGTCCGCCGCTATCGTGCTCACGTGAGTTCGCAACCCGATGAGACGACTGTGCGCCGCGGACGCGGCGCCGTGCCGCCCCGGCACGGCCGCCAGAAGCGCGGTTTCGGCGTGGTGCTGCCCGCCGTCGCCGGCGTGCTCACGATGGCCCTGCTGCTCGGCGGCGGCTACGCGGCGTACGCGTACAACCGTCTGGCGTCCAGCGTCACCAAGGTCGACGCGATCACCGGTTCGACGGACAAGAAGGACGACGTCGACGGCAAGGCGATGAACATCCTGCTGGTCGGGGACGACCACCGGCCGGACAACGCCACACCCGAGCAGATGGCGGAACTCAGCACCGAGTCGGACGGCGGTGCGACGAACACCGACACGATGATCGTGTTGCACATCTCCGCGGACGGCAAGGACGCGACGATGATCTCGTTCCCGCGCGACTCCTACGTCGCGATCCCCGGCGTCGGCAAGGGCAAGCTCAACAGTGCCTTCTACTACGGCACCCTCAACGGCGGTGGTGCCGCCGGCGGTGCACAGCTGCTCATCAAGACGATCGAGGGGCTCAGCGGGCTGTCGATCGACCACTACGTGCGCGTCTCCCTGCTCGGGTTCTACGAGATCGTCAAGCAACTGGGACCGGTCTCGGTCTGCCTCAAGGAGCCGGCCAAGGACAGCTACTCGGGCGTCGACCTGCCGGCCGGCACGTCCGAGCTCGACGCCAAGCAGGCGCTGTCGTTCGTGCGGCAGCGGCACGGACTGCCGAACGGCGACCTCGACCGCCAGGTCCGTCAGCAGTACTTCCTGTCGCAGGAAGCGCGGAAGATCCTGTCGGCGGGCACCCTGCTCAACCCCGTGAAGACGACGAACATCATCGATGCCATCGGCGGGTCCATCGAGACCGACCAGGGGCTCGACATGCTCTCGCTCGCCACCCAGCTGCGGAACCTGCGGCCGGCGAACATCAAGTCGGCGACGATCCCGATCCTCGGCACCCCCACGATCTACGTCGGCGGCTCCGCCCTGTCGATCGTGGAGGTCGACACCGCCGGCATGCCCGCGTTCGTCCAGAGCCTCGTCGGACAGCCGGAGGCGTACACGAAGGCCACGGCGGCTGACCCGGCGAGCGTCGCGGTGACCGTGCTCAACGGCAGCGGCGTGACGGGCGCTGCAGGTGCCGCCGCCACGGTGCTCGCCGGACGGTCGTTCCAGGTCGGCGCACCGGGATCGTCGGACACCACCGCGACGACGATGGTGCAGTACCCCGCGGGCATGGAAGCGCAGGCCAAGGCCGTCGCCGCCGCGGTCCCCGGCGCGGTCGCCGTGCAGACCTCCTCGGTGCAGGGCGTGACGCTCGTCCTCGGCACGGACGGCAAGACGGCGGTCGCGGCCGAGCAGCCGGCCGACCCGGCGGCGCCGTCGGACGCGGCGTCCCCGTCGGACCAGGCGTCGTCGGACTCCGGCTCGGCGGACTCGGGATCGTCGTCCGAGCCGAGCCCGACGTCCACCGCCGTGCACAACTACGGCTCGGCGGACGCCTGCATCTACTAGGTTCGAGGGTGTGGACAACGCATCGCGTCCGATCACCCTGATGACCTACAACATCAAGAACCCGGATCCGGCGCACGACTGGCCGGCCAGGCTCCCCGTCCTGCTCGACATCGTGCGGCGCCACGACCCGGACGTCCTGTGCGTGCAAGAGGCCTTCGACCACCAGATGGACGACCTCCGGCAGGGGCTCGGCGGCTACACGGCCGTCGGACAGGGGCGCGAGGGCGGCAGCGCTGGGGAGCACGCCGCGGTCTTCTTCCGACAGGACCGCCTCCGCCCGATCGAGGACGGATCGTTCTGGCTGTCGGACACCCCGGACGAGCCGGTGTCGAACACGTGGGGCAGCCTGTTCCCCCGCATCGCGAACCACGTCCGCTTCCTGGACGTCGACGGGGCAGCGTTCACCCTGTTGACCACGCACCTGGACCACGAGGCGAACGAGCACGGGGACGAGGTCCGCGGCAAGAGTGCTGCGCTCATCGTCGAGCGGCTCGCGGGTGTGGACGGCCCCGTCGTCGTGGCGGGGGACTGCAACGAACCGGCCGGTGCGGGGACGGCGTCGCGCGTCTTCGCCGGCGGTGGGTACGTCGACACGTGGACGGTCGCAGGCGACCCGGACGACCGGACCGCGACGTTCAACGACTGGCTGCCACCGGTGGAGTCGGGGGAGCGGATCGACTGGGTCCTGACGAAGGACGTGGCCGGGGTGGACCGCGTCGTGATCGACCACGATGGTCCGGAGACCTGGTTCGCGAGTGACCACTTCCCGGTGGTCGCGACGATCCGGATGTGACCCGGCGGGTCAGCAGCTCCTCGTCGCGTTGACCGGCATCGGCGACCCGATCACGGTCACGGTGGTGCCGTCGGTCAACGCCGAGACGCCGTTCGTCCCCGCGCCCGGATGGTCGGAAGCCCATCCCTCGGCGAGGAGCAGCTGCCAGGCTTCGGAGTCCCCGGACCCCAGGGACTCGCGGTCGCGCTTCGGGGCGTCGTCGATCAGGTCCGACACGTCGTCGCCGACCTGGACGCCGTCCGGTCCGCTCAGCTCGACGATGCCGCCCGTGCGCGAACGGACCTCGTCGCGGAGCACGCGGACCTCGAGCGAGTTGCCGAGATCGGACGGCTCGGACAGTGCGGCGACGCGAAGCGACCCACCCCACGTGTAGGTCGTCCCCGCCGGCAGGCATCGTCCCCCGTCACCCTCGGCGGTGAGGGTGCGGGACGGGGTCCCGAACAGGCGGTCGAAGAGCTCGACGGTCGCGGAGCCGTTCCGCATCGACGCGACGGCGACGGTGCGGTCTCCACGGCGGAGCGTGATGGACTCGGCGCCCAGCTCGAGTCCGTCGACCCGCTTCAGCTTGGCGTTCGAGACCGGGGACGGCGTGGTCGCCGGTGTCACCTCTGCTGCTGCGGCCCGGTCGTCAGCGGCCGCACCGGTCGTCAGATCGACGCTCGTGGTGCCGGCCACGAGGGCGAGCACGACGGCGCCGGTCGCGAGCAGGGTCCGTGCGGTCACCATTCGACGGTAGGGCCGACGAGCTCGTTGCACGACGTGTGTTACCGAATCGGGGCCTGGCCGAAACCGGACCGTGACCTTCTGATGGACTGGACAGGTCTTGTACATGTACCATCGCCGTCATGCCCGTCTCATCGAAGCGACGCCTCGTCGCCGACGCCCTCCGCGACGCGATCGCGACGGGCCGGTACGTCTCCGGCGAACGACTCCCGGGGGAGCACGACCTCGCCGAGCGCTTCGCGGTCAGCCGCGGCACCGTCCGTGCAGCGCTCGCCGACCTCGCCGACGACGAGTACATCGCCACCCACGGCGGCATCGGTTCGGTCGTCACCTTCGACGGTGCGGCGCTCGACCCGCGTGCCGGGTGGGCACGGTCCATCGCCGGGAGCGGCACCGAGGTCCGGGCGTCGACGCTGCGGATCGAACGCATCGAGGACGCCGAACTCGCGAGCCTGGTCGACGCCGAACCGGCCTTCGTCGCCGTGGACCGGGTGCGCTCCGTGGTCGACGGGCCGCACGTCTCCTACGAGCGCAGCGTCGTGCCGCGCATCGGCCGGCTCGACCGTGCGGTCGAGGACGGACTCGTGGACGGGTCGTTGAGCGCGACGATCGAGGCGGCCGGCCTCGTCCCCGCGCGAGCGGAGCAGTGGATCGACGTCCGCCCGCTCGACGACGCCGAGGCCGCGGTGCTCGACCGCACCCCTGGTACCCCCTTCCTGCACAGCCGTCGGGTCTCCCGCACCGCGGGCGGTGCCTTCGTCGAGGCCGTCGACAGCCTGCTCGACCCCGAGCGCTTCCGCATCCACATGCGCTTCGGACAAGGAGACCCCCGATGACCCGCACGACCACCTCCGACCACGCGCTCGCTGCCTTCCGGGGCCTCGCGATCGGTGACGCCCTCGGCATGCCGACGCAGTCGATGTCCCTCGGGGAGATCCGCGAGGACCACGGACGCATCACCGGGTTCGTCGACGCCGGCCCCCGGCAGCGCATCGCGCACGGCATGCCCGCCGCGAGCATCACCGACGACACCGAGCAGGCAGTGCTCGTCGCACGGCTGCTCGTCGAGGGCGACGGCCGGCTCGACCCGACCCGGTTCGCCGAGGCGCTCATCGACTGGGAGCGCGGGATGGCGGCGAAGGGGTCCCTCGACCTGCTGGGCCCGAGCACGAAGACCGCGGTGCAGCGCATCCTCGACGGTGTCCCCGCGTCCGAAGCCGGTTCCACGGGCACCACCAACGGTGCAGCGATGCGGATCACACCGGTCGGCATCGCCACGACCGCTGAGGACCTCGGTGCGCTCGTCGACGCCGTGCAAGACGCCTCCAGGGTCACGCACGACACCGGACTCGGCATCGGCGGGGCGGCCGCGATCGCCGCTGCCGTCAGCGCCGGGATCGACGGAGCGTCGCGCGCCGAGGCGCTGGACGTCGCGGTCGCCGCCGCCCGGATCGGGGAGCGACGGGGCCACTGGATCGCCGGGGCGTCGATCGCCGACAAGACCGCATGGGCCCGGGAGTGGCTCCCGACCGTGCCGTCGTCCGACCGGATCGCCGCCATCGACGGCGTGATCGGCACGAGCGTCGCCAGTCAGGAGTCCGTCGTCGCCGCGCTCGCCCTCGTGTCGCTCGACCTCGACCCGTGGGAGACGCTCTGCACCGCGGCGAGCATCGGTGGCGACACCGACACGATCGCCGCGATGGCCGGCGCGGTGCTCGGCGCCGTGCACGGTGCCGGCGCGTGGTCGCCCGAGACCGTCGACCAGGTCGAGTCCGTGAACGACATCCGCTTCGCCGACGTCGTGACCCCCCTGCTGCAGCTCCGCGCGAGCCGCGTGGAGCGCGTGGACCGCGCCCGCACCGCGAGCAGCACCTCCTAGCCCCCGGTCGGTGGCATCCCCCACGAGCCACCGCCCGGTCCCACCCCAAGCCCTTCCGACGACGTAAGAGGAACCATGGCAGACACCCCGAGCTCGGGAACCCTCACCAGCATCGAGCAGCGCGGCATCGAACCGGTGCCCGCCGCCGAGCGCACCGGGAACGCCGGCGCGCTGTTCTGGGTGTGGTTCGCCGCCAACATCTCCATCCTCGGTCTGCCCCTCGGCGCGACCCTGGTGGCGTTCCAGCACCTGAACATCTGGCAGGCGCTCCTCGTCGCCGTGATCGGCGCCGCGGGGTCGTTCGCCGTGGTCGGTGTGATCTCGATCGCCGGGCGCCGTGGTGGCGCACCCGGCCTGACCCTGAGCCGCGCGGTCTTCGGCGTCCGCGGCAACATCGGCCCGACGTTCGTCTCGCTGCTGTCCCGCCTGGGCTGGGAGACGGTGAACACCACGACCGCGGCCTTCGTGCTGCTGTCGCTGTTCACGATCCTCTTCGGCACGGACGGGGACGCGAAGCACAACCCGGTCCTGACGATCGTCGCGATCCTGGTCTTCGTCGTCGCGACCGTGCTCATCTCCGGCCTTGGACACGCCTTCATCGTCGCCGTGCAGAAGTGGGCCACATGGGTCTTCGGCGCGCTGAACGTCTTCGTCGCCGTGTTCCTGGTCGTCCGCGTCGACTGGCACGTCGTCGGCAGCGCCCCCGCCGGGCCCGTCGCCGCGATGGTGATCGGCATCGGGACCATCGCCGCCGGCACCGGCATCGGGTGGGCGACCGCCGGTGCCGACATCGCCCGCTACTCGAAGACGAGCGTCCGCGCCGCCAAGCTGGTCAGCGCGAGCGCAGCCGGTGCCGGCATCCCGCTCGTCGTGCTCGTCGGCCTGGGCGCGCTGGTCTCCGCCGGCGATCCGACCCTGGCGCAGGCGGGCGACCCCGTCGCCGCGATCCGCGACCTGCTGCCCGGCTGGATGGCGGTGCCGTACCTCATCGCGGCGTTCGGCGGGCTGCTCCTCTCGAACCACCTGTCCGTGTACTCGGCGAGCCTCACGACGCTCACGCTCGGCATCAAGGTCCCCCGGGTCTGGGCGGTCACCGTGGACGTCGTGGTCACGTTCCTCGGGGCGATGTACTTCATGCTCGTCGCTGACGGCTTCTACGCGCCGTTCATCACCTTCATCTCGGTGCTCGCCGTGCCGATCACCGCCTGGCTCGGCGTCTTCATCGCCGACATCCTCCGTCGCACCTGGTACGACCCGGTGGCCCTGCTCGACCTCCGCGCCGGCGGCCGGTACTGGTACTCGGGCGGCATCGCATGGCGTGCCGTCATCGCGTGGGCCGTCGCGATCGTCGTCGGCTTCCTGTTCACGAGCGTGCAGGTCGGCGACGCGGACCCGGTGTTCGTCGGCGCGTTCTCGAGCACCTGGATCGGCGCCAACGGACTCGGCTGGATCGTCACCTTCTTCGTCGCCGCAGCCGTGTACGTGCTCACGGGCGGCCCGAAGGGCGTGCTCCACGAGCCTGTCGACGAGTCCGCGCCGATGCACGTGACGGAGCACGCCTGATGCCTCGGCTCGTCTCCGTCGGCAACGTCGTCGTCGACATCGTGATGCGCATCGGAGAACTGCCGGAGCCCGGTGGCGACGTGATCGCGTCGTCGTCGGACATCACCGCCGGTGGCGGCCTGAACACGATGGTCGCCGCTCGGCGTGACGGCCTCGAGGTCGTGTTCGCCGGGCAGTACGGCACCGGCCCGTTCGGCGACGTGGTCCGCGCCGCGCTCGCCGCCGCCGACGTCGAGGTCCTGCAGCCCGGGGTTCCCGACCAGGACAGCGGGTACTGCGTCGCGCTGGTGGACGCCTCGACCGAGCGCACCTTCGTCACGAGCGTCGGCGCGGAGGGGCGTCTCGGGACCGCCGAGCTGGACCGCGTCGAACTCCGAGACGACGACACCCTGTTCGTGTCCGGGTACGGGCTCGCCCACCCGGTGAACGGGCGTGCGATCGCGTCCTGGATCACGACGATCCCGGCATCGGTACGGGTCGTGTTCGACCCGTCGCCACTCGTCGCGACGCTGGACCCGCAGGTGGTCGCGCCCGTGACGGCGCGTACCGACGTCCTGTCCACGAACGCCCGGGAGGCCCGGCTCATGTCCCCGGGATCGGCCGACCTCCGGCAGGCGGTCACCGCCATGGCCGCGGTCGCGCGGGGCGCGGTGCTGGTGCGTGACGGCGGGGCCGGGTGCTGGATCGCGGACGATTCGCTGCCCGACGGGCCCGTCCTGGTGCCGGGGTTCACGGTCGCAGCCGTGGACACGAACGGAGCCGGCGACGCCCACGGTGGCGTCCTGGTCGCGGCGCTGTCCCGTGGTGCGCCGCTCCTCGACGCCGTGCGGCGTGCCAACGCCGCGGCGGCGATCGCCGTCTCGCGCCTCGGTCCCGCGACCGCGCCCACCCGGGGCGAGACCGACGCGTTCCTCGCCGCCCACCCGGCGTAGGCCGACCGCCGGGGCCGCACCGGGCCTCCCGTCCGGCGAGCACCCGCCGGCCTGGCCGCTGCGCGCATCGGGGGACAGCCTCCTGGAGCGGTCCTGACGGCGGCCTGCGTACCGTCGGCGGCATGACGGACCAGCAGATCGACCAGTACACGATGCAGGACCCGACGAAGCTCTACGCCGACAAGCAGCCCGACGAGCAGTACCTCGAGGGTGCTGGCACCGACGAGGAGATGGCGAAGAACGTCCCGGCCGACCACGGCGAGGAGACGTACCGCGGCTCCGGACGCCTGCAGGGCCGGAAGGCGCTCGTCACCGGCGGCGACTCCGGGATCGGCGCGGCGGTCGCGATCGCCTACGCCCGCGAGGGTGCCGACGTCGCGATCGGCTACCTGCCGGAGGAGCAGGAGGACGCCGACCGGATCGTCTCGCTCATCGAGGCCGCCGGCCGCAAGGCCGTCGCTATCCCGGGTGACATCACGTCGCTCGCGTTCTGCGAGGAGCTCGTCGCGACCGCCGTGCAGGAGCTCGGTGGGCTCGACATCCTCGTGAACAACGCCGGCAAGCAGCAGAACGTGTCCTCGATCGAGGACATCTCGGACGAGGAGTTCGACGAAACCTTCAAGACGAACGTCTACGCCACGTTCCGGATCACGAAGGCCGCCGTGCCGCACCTGCAGCCGGGGTCGACGATCATCAACACGACCTCGATCCAGGCCTACGCGCCGTCGCCGCACCTGGTGCACTACGCGGCGACCAAGTCGACCGTGAACAACCTGGCGAAGGGCCTCGCGGCGCAGCTCGCGCCCAAGGGCATCCGCGTGAACGCGGTCGCGCCGGGTCCGATCTGGACGCCGCTGCAGCCCGCCGGTGGGCAGCCGCCAGAGGCCCTGCCGACCGCGGGTGAGCAGACGTACCTCGGGCGCTGGGGGCAGCCGGCCGAGCTCGCGCCGGCGTACGTGTTCCTCGCGAGCGGGGAGTCGTCCTACGTGGTCGGCGAGACGCTGCACGTCGACGGCGGCATGCCGACGCCGTAGCGCGCCCGCGCTCGCGCCAGCGCTCGGCCGGCCAGGAGCCCGCCGCCCGCACAACCAGAAGCACCCCGCACCACGTGTTCGCGTGGCGCGGGGTGCTTTCGGTTGTGCGCAGAGCGGCGAGCCGGCGAGTTACCAGCCGGTCAGCTCGCGACGCCGCAGGACCTCGCCATGCGCTCGAGGAGCTCACGCGCGGACAGTGCGGCCGCGAGTTCGACCTCGACCGGGTTGATGCCGAACGCCCGCTCGAGCCTGCGACGACGGGCCTGGTCGGCCACGGGCACCTCCGGACGCTGCGGCAGCACCGCGATCGCCTGAGCCGCCGCCTCGAACGCGCCGTCCGGCCGACCGACCTGCTCCCACATCGCCCGGACGTCGTGGGCGACCTGATCGGCGTCGCCGCCGAACTCGAAGCCGGCGGAGGCCATGGTCGCCAAGCCCTGTGCGGTGGGGTCGTTCGGGGTCATCCCGGCATCGTCACACAGCTCGCCGGGAACCCGCCAGGAGTCCGTGACCGCCAGCACCTGGACGTTCTGTCCCCCATCATGCCGACCCCCGGAACGGGGATTCTGTCGCACCCCGGAATCCGTTTGGATGGACGTGCGGACAGGACGTCCGCAGACGGAGGGCACGATGCTCGAGGACACCAGCGCGGACACCCAGGCAGCTGCAGCCGCAGCAGCGACCCTGCACCTGCGGATCACCATCGTCGGCGCGACCGTGGACCTGCTCCGCGACGTCCCGTTCCACGAGGCCCGTCCCGAGGCCGTCGCCGAGCGCCTGGACATCAGTGTCGCCGAGCTCCGTCAACACTTCCCGTCGTGGGACGGTCTCGTGCTCGCCGCACTCGACCGCTGGAACGGCGGCCGCATGGACGAGGTCACGCGCGAGGTCGGTGACGGCAGCACGGTCGAGCTGCTCCGTGCGATCGTCGCCTCGAACGCCGAGGACCCGGCCCTGATGCGGCTCCTCGTCGCCCTGTTGTCCGTCGCGGGCAACCCGGCGCACCCGATGTCGACGTACCTCCGCTCGCGCTACCAGCTCTTCTACTCGCAGATCCGGCGCGGGCTGGAGCACGACGTCGCCGTCGGCCGTGCCCCGCACACGATGGACCCGCGCCGCGGCGCCGAGCAGCTCATCGCGCTCTACGAGGGGCTCCAGCTGCAGGCCCTGCTGCGCAGCGACCTCGACCTGGTGCCCGCGTTCGACCGTGCGGTCGCACGGATGGAGCGCGGCTGGATGGAACGCTACGAGCCGCAGGCGCAGCGCCGGCTGTCCACGTGGTCGGACGGCGGCTGGGACATCTAGCCCGCCGCGGTCACCTGGGTCACCGCGTGCGGGAACCGCGGGGGACCGAGCCGTTGCCCGGGTCGTAGCCCGTGTCGCGCAGCACCGGGATCGCCGTCGTGTCGTTGTGCACCGAGTGCACCACCACGCGCCGGGTCCGCCGGAGCGCACGTCGAGCCCCCGGGGTCGCGAACAGGCCGCCGAGCACGAGCCCCGCGCCGATCCCGAGTGCGACCGAGACCGCGGCGACGAAGTCGAGCGCGGCGCTCGACGACCCCGACATGAAGTTCAGGAGCGCGTTCGACACTGCGACACCGGGCAGGAGCGCGCCGCAGAACGCCGGGACCGCGATCGCCGCGACCGCGGTGCGCATCCGGACGGCGGCGTACGTGGAGAGGACGCCGAGGAGCACGGCGGCGATGAACGTCGCGCCGAGCAGCGGGAGCCCGAGCTGGCGCAGCCCCCACAGCGACGCCGCGGCCGCGACCGAGAACACCACCGCGACCGGGATCACCCGGGCGCTGGCCTGCTGCACGAAGCAGTTCGCACCCGCCGACACGACCGTCAGCGCGAGCGAGGCCCACAGCGGCAGCGCCTGGGTGACGATGCCGGACGGGTCGACCTCGAGGTGGAGCCACTTCGTCAGCGCGATGCCCGCCGGGACCCCGACCACGATCGCCGCGATGACCAGCCCGATGTAGAACGCGCGGGCGACGGCCATCGCCCGGAAACCGGAGATCGCGTCCTGCGCCCAAGTGACGAGCGACACGTGGGGCAGGAGCAGCACCACGAGGGCCGCCACCATCGTCGCGGCGCCGGCCGGGTGCAGGATCCCGATGCCGATCGCCAGGGTGCCGATCACGGACACCACCGCCCCCTGCGCACCGGAGACGAAGAACTGGGGGTAGCCCCTGCCCGTCAGCCAGCGCCCGGAGACGATGATGCCGAGCATGAGCACGAACGCCCCGATGCCCGCGCGCCAGCCCCCGCCGGCCTGCATCGCGATCGACGTGCCCAGGATGGACAGGCCGACGTCGGCGGTCCACATCGGCCACCGGGAGGGCATCCGCAGCACGGCGACGAGCGCGCTCACCGCCGACGACATGTCCCGCTCGTCGTGGATGACGTCGTCGACGATCTGGTTCGCCCACGCGAGCCGGTTCAGGTCGGAGCCGTCCGAGCTCACCGTCCGCATCTTGACGAGCATCGGCGCGTCCGACGGCGCGTACTGGATCGTCACCGAGCTGCCCGTGAAGTCGAGTTCGAGGGGTGCGAGGTTCCACTTGGTCGCGACGGCCACCAGGGCGATCTCGACGCTGCGGGTGTCGGCGCCCGAGGCCAGCATCACCTCGGCGAGGTCGAGACAGAAGTCGACGATCTGCTGCGCGGAGTACTGCTCGCGCCGCGACCGGGTGTCCGGCGCGACGTGCTCGTAGATGGTGCCGCGGAGCCGGGCGCGGATGTCGCGGAGGTCGTGCTGGGCGACGCTGCGGGCACGCGGGCGGTGCGGACGACCAGGCCGCGCGCCGGGGAGGAGCGGTTCGGCCATCGGTCCATTGTGCCTGCCACGTCCACCCGAGTCCGGACGTCTGCTGAACGCCACGACTACCGGGCTGCCCATGGCGACCACCGACGGAGATCCCTGGGCGACGGTCCTCGACGTGCTGCCCGACGGTGCCACGCACCACGACGCCGATCGGGTCCTCCGAGCCTCTGGCTGGACCGGCTGCGGCACCGGTGACTGGGCTTGGGCCCTCCGCGCGCCCGACGGCCGGTCCGTCGCACGGATCAGTCCGTTCGACCCCGCCGCGCCGTACTCGGCAGCGCTCTACCGGGTGGCGTGGGACACCCGGCAGGTGCCCGCGTTGTTCGGGCACCGGGTCCTCGACGGCGGTGGGGACCTCACCCTGATGGAAGCCCTGGAGCCGGTCGCGGAACCCGAGGCCGCGGCGTTCCACCGATCGCTCGCAGCCGGGGATCCCGAGGTCGCGGCGCTCGTCGGGCACATCCGGGCTGTGCACGCGCAGGGAGCAGACGAGCAGCCGTGGTGGGGCCCGCTCGACGACAACCCGGCGAACGTGATGCGCGGTGCTGACGGTCGGCTGGTGGTCACCGACCTCTACTACGCCGACGGGCCGAACCTGTACCGCACCGTGCTCGAGGACCCCGATCGCGTCGTCCGCGCGTTCCCCGAGGAGCGTCGCCGGTACATGACCGAGCTGCCGCTCGCGAGCTCGGGCGGCTGGCCGGACGGCGAGGCCGAGCGCATGCGCGCCGGGCTCGCCGCAGCCGATGCCCGGCTCCGCGTCGCGGACGGGCGGTGAGTCGCTCGGTCAGCGGCGGCGCACGCTGAGTCGTCCGGCGGCGAAGGCCGCCGAGACGAGCCCGAGGACCACCAGTGCGTACCCGAGCAGCGTCTGCCAGCTCGGCGGTCCGGCGACGAAGGCGTAGTCACTCAGCGGTGCGTAGGCGAACCAGCCGAAGGACGCCCTCGGCGTGGTGGCGACGAGCAGGGCACCGCCGATGACGGCCAGCAGGCCGAGCCACAGGGTCAGGTGGGTCCAGGTCCGTCTGATCACGGCTCCGAGCGTAGCCAGGAGACGGACGGGAGGCCCGTGGCGGGTTCGCCACCCCTCCCTCGCAGGCGCGGTCGGCGCGCCCCGCGCAACGCTTCGCGTTGCCGCTGAGCGGGGCGCGCCAGTCCGTCAGGTGGTGCCGACTACTGCTCGAACGTCGCGTTCAGGGTGATGTCGACTCCGGTGAGCGCCTTGCTGACGGGGCAGGTCGCCTTGGCGTCCTCTGCCGCCTTGAGGAAGGTCGCCTCGTCGATGCCGGACACCTCGCCGCTCACCGTGAGGGCGATGCCGGTGAGCTTGAACCCGCCGGCCGAGTCCGGGCCGAGCGAGACGTCGGCCTTGACGTCGAGGGCCTCGACGGTGCCGCCGGCCTCGCCGAGCACGGCGGAGAACTGCATCGCGTAGCAGGCGGAGTGCGCTGCGGCGATGAGTTCCTCGGGGCTGGTCGTGCCGTCGGCGTCCTCGGCGGCGCGCTTCGGGAACGAGACGTCGTACGTGCCGACCTTCGAGCTGGAGAGTTCGACCTGGCCGGAGCCGTCCTCGAGTGCGCCGTTCCAGGCGGTGCGTGCGGTGCGCGTGGGCATGGCCGCTCCTTTCGTGTGGGGTGCGGTCCCGAGCGGGAGCCACGGAGCCGAGTCAATCGGAGAACGCACGTTCTCGCAAGGGGTTCCCGGCGAAGACGCAGGTCGGTAGGGTCGAGCGCATGGGGGATCGAGGGACGTTCCGGCAGCAGGCGCTCGCCCGCGGTCCGCAGCGTGACGTGGGACCGCTCGTCGCCTGGGCCCGGTTCTGGACACAGGGCTGGCGGTTCTCCGGTCGGGCGAGCCGGTCCGAGTTCGCCTGGCCGATGGTGTTCGAGCTGATCGTCGTGGTGCTCGCGGTCGGGATCCCGGTGTGGTCGGGGACGCCGTGGCGCTGGACCTGGTACGCCGACCCGTTCGGGATCATGCCGTCCCCTGCCGTGTACTTCCACCTCTGGGGGAGTGGGAACTGGTGGTGGGGCTACGGCGACGGGGCGGACGTCCCACCGAGGGCGTGGGACCTCCCGGTGATCGCCTGGGTCGCGGTGACGGCGATCCCGCGCTGGACCCTGCTGGTGCGGCGGCTGCATGATCGGGACCACACCGGGCTGTGGGTGCTGCTGCTCGCGTTCACCGGGCCGATCGGGTGGCTCGTGGTGAGTGCGATGGTCGTGCGTCGGCCTCGTGCGGCTGGTGTGCGGTTCGACCGGACCCTGTGGGACGCGTACAAGCCGAGCGCCACGTTGCCGCCCGAGTCTCAGGACACGGCGACGGCGACGCCCGCGGCACCGAGCAGCACGACGTAGCCCCACGCGTGCACCGCTTCGGGGATGCGCGGCGGACGTCGGCGGAGCAGCACGATCACCGGCATCGCGCCGAGCAGCAGCGCGACGGCGGCCGGGACGTCGACCGCGCCGACCATGCCGGTCGCGTCGGGTGCCTGCCCATGTACGAGCAGGGTGACGAGGACCGCCGGTGCGGCGATCGCGAGCGTCAGTGGGTTCGCCAGGGCGGTCGCCACCGGCATGGACGCACCGGCCCGGCGCATCACCGGGACGGTCATGACGCTGCCGCCGACACCCAGGAACGCCGCGACCGCGCCGACCGGGAGGCCGAGCACCGTCCGCATGCCGTTCCCGCCGGGCGTGCTGCCGGACACCACGGCCGTGGGGCGCGTCCCGAGGGTCGGCTCACGTCGGGACCGGGGACCCCGCTTGCGTCGGAAGAACCCGGGGCGGACGAGCAGGTCGACCACGGTGGCCCCGACGTACGCGACGAAGCCCCACCGCAGGAGCGCATCGGGCGCGAACCGAGCGGCTGCCGCGCCGACCGCACCCCCGAGGACGAGCAGCGCGAAGAGTTCGGTGCGTCCGCGGAGTCCCCGGAGGACGACGCGCTTCGTGGATGCCGTCGCCACTGCGGCGTTCACGAGCATCACGAGCGCGGAGGTCGCCGTCGCCACGCGGACCGCATCGCCTCCGAGTGCGGCATCGGCGACGGTGATGATCGGGACCGTCACGAATCCGCCGCCGAAGCCGAACAACACGGTTGTCAGCCCGACGAGGACCCCGATGAGCGCGAGCACGAAGAACGTCATGGCATCCAGTCCAGCGCCGACCGTCGCGGCGAGCAATCGATGGTCCGTCGCAGACCTTCGAGGGTTAGCCTTGCGGAGTGCGCAACGTCCGGGTCGAGGACCACGACCACCTGCCGCTCAACGTCCTGCCGATCGGGACCGAGTACCCGCCCGACTTCCTGCTCGCCCGGCACGCGCACCGACGTGCTCAGGTGCTCTACGGGGCCAGCGGGACGATGCTCGTCGAGACGGACGAGGGGTCGTGGACGGTGCCGACCGACCGTGCCGTGCTGATCCCTCCGGGGGTCGAGCACGAGGTCAGGATGCTCGACGTCACCACGTGGAGCCTCTACATCGAGCCGGACGCGGTGCCGTGGTGGCCGACCTCGTGCACGGTCGTCGAGGTCGGGCCGCTCCTGCGTGAACTCCTCCGCGCGGCGTTCGACCTGCCGCTCGACCTCGACGTGCACGGCCGTGACGGCGTGGTGCTCGACCTCGCGCTGCACGAACTCGAGCGCGTGGCGCCCGTCCCGCTGTCCATCCGGCTGCCGGCGGAGGGCGTCCTCCGCGACCTGTGCCGCGCGTACCTGGCCGACCCCGACGTGCACGTGACGAACGCGGACTGGGCGAGCCGGGCCTCCGTGAGTGGTCGGACGCTCGACCGGCGGTTCCGGGCGGCCACGGGGGTGGGGCCCGCGGTGTGGCGCGTGCGTGCGCGACTGCTGGCGAGCCTCCCGGCCCTCCGCACGACGTCCGTGACGGACGTCGCGGGCCGACTCGGCTACGCCACACCCGCCGCGTTCACCGCGGCGTTCACCCGTGCGTTCGGGGTGCCGCCGTCGCGGTTCCGCTGAGGCCTTGACGAATGCTGCTCGCGGGCGCTCGAACGCGCCGGACTCATCACCCGTGAACGGCAGGGGCAGTGGCGGACGTGCCGCCTCCGTCCCGGCGCCGTCGACGGGCTCAGCGCATGGCTGGGCGCTGCTGGCGACCCCGAAGGAGTCCTTCCAGCTGCCCTCCTGACGGTTGCTGCACACGGAACCGGTCCGGACCACCCCCGGTACTGGGGCTGTGTGCGCACCCCGTCGCTTGTGAGCATCGTTCGGCGGCGTGTTCAGGGCGCGTCGCCGAACGGTCCGCACCGGACCGGCGGTCCGCGCCGTCCTCCGCGGGAGCAGGGGAACGATGCGCAGCACCAGGATCTGGACCAGGACCGTCACGGCCGTCACCGTGATGGCGATCGCCCTCGCCGGGATCGTCGTGACGGCGGCACCGGCGCAGGCGGCGACCTACACGGGACTGCTTCCGGCCGGCTCGAAGCTCTACCCGGGTGACTCGCTGACCTCGGCGAACGGGCAGTACCGCCTGGTGATGCAGGGCGACGGCAACCTCGTCGAGTACGGCATCGGCAACGTGGTCCTCTGGGCGTCCAACACCGCGAACAAGCCAGGCGCCGTCGCGGTCGCCCGGATGGACGGGTACCTCGTGCTGACCATGAACGGCGGCATCTTCGCCAAGTGGGGGCCGAACGGGTACGCGTCGAAGGGGTTCTCCGTCGAGCCGGACGGGTCCATGCGCACCACCGACACCGCGGGCGTCGTCCGCTGGCAGCTCACCGCCTTCCAGAACCGCGTCCCCGCCGGGACCGTCCTGAAGGCCGGCACGACGCTCCGCTCCGACGCCAGCACCGCCCGCGTGCTGACCATGCAGGCGGACGGCAACCTCGTGCTCTACGTCAACGGCCGTGCTGCGTGGTCGACGAAGACCTACCGGAACCCGGGCGCGTGGACAGCGGTGCAGACCGACGGCAACCTCGTCGTCTACCGCGCGGACGGGCGGGCCATCTGGTCGACACGCACCTACCGTGCCGGAGGCGGACAGCTGCTCGTGCAGGTCGACGGCAACGTCGTGCTCTACGGCAAGGCGGGCACCCGGTCGTGGTCGTCGAAGCCGGTCACCACGCTGCTGTGGCCCGTCGTGAGCAGCACCATCAGCGGCCGCTACGGTGACGACCGGGGCGCCGGGCACGTGCCGCGCTACCACCAGGGGACCGACGCCGCGGTGAAGACCGGGACGCCGGTGTACTCGTCCGGACCGGGGACGGTGACGAAGACCGTCGCGAACGACCCGTCCTACGGCAACTACGTCGTGGTGACCTACGGCGTGACCACGGTGCTCACGGCGCACCTCAGCGTGATCGAGGTCTCCACGGGGCAGGTCGTCGGCGCCGAGCAGGAGATCGCGAAGTCGGGGAACACCGGGCAGTCGACGGGGCCGCACGTGCACGTCGAGACACGGGTGAGCGGGACGCTGCAGGACCCGCTGACGGTGCTGCGCTTCCGGTAGGTCGCGCGAGCTCTGCACATGTGAGATGTTCGGCGGCTGCGCGCTCGATCCCCGATCATCGGCGGATGCCCACTCTGACCTCCGCTGCCGGCAAGCCCACGGCTGCCGTGTACGTCGACGGCTTCAACCTCTTCCGCCGTGCCCTCCATGGCCGTGGTGACCTCAAGTGGCTCGACCTCGAACTGCTCTGCGGCCACCTGCTGCCGACCTACGACATCGGTCAGATCCGCTACTTCACGGCGAGGGTGCGTCATGTCGAGGGGAGGAACCCGAGCGGGCCGCAGAACCAGGAGGCGTACCTCCGAGCCCTCGCCACCCTGCCGTCCGTCTCACTGCACTTCGGGACGTTCCGTGCGGACAAGCGCTGGATGACGCTGTCCCCGCTCGAGCGCGACGCCGCCGGAGAGCCGAGGCGGGTCCGCGTGCGGAAGATCGAGGAGAAGGGGACGGACGTGAGTCTCGCGTCGCACATGGTGTGCGACGCGATGCACGACCTGGTCGACGCGTACTTCCTGCTCTCGAACGACTCCGATTTCGCGGAGGCACTGCGGCTCGTGCGATCACGCGCCCGTCGACAGGTCGGGCTCATCGTTCCGGCGGGGGCGGCGGCGCGGGAGCTGCTCCGGCTCGAACCGGACGAGATCCGTGTCGTTCGGGAAGGAAATCTGCGGGAAAGTCAGTTCCCCGACCGGATCGTCGACGAGCTCGGCGGGTTCTCGCGCCCGAAGGCCTGGAGAGAAGCAGGGGCCCCGTTCCGTAGAACAGGGCCCCGCGCCGGTTAGCCGTTTGCGGCACCCCGGGTTGCGGGACGAGCGTAACCCGACTGGTCGCCGCCCGCAACTGCAGTATCACATTCAGATCGCCGGGCCTGCTGACCGCAGGGCCTCGGCGCGGTCGGGCGACGACCGCGCCGCGTACCCGATCCGGCTCTCGCGGACGTGCCACCCCATCCGCTCCGCCGCCGCGTCCACGTCGCCGGCGTCGATCGCCGCGAGGATGCGTCGGTGCTCGGGCCACAGCCGCTTGCCACGGGAGAACGTGTCCGTTGCGTACAACCACTCGATCTTCCGGGACAACTGCCGGAGCAGCGTCGCGAGCGTCGCGCTGCCGGAGAGTTCGGCGACCAGGAAGTGGAAGCGGTCGTTGAGGTCGACGAGCAGGTCGAGTTCGTCCCGCTCGACCGCGTCGTCACCGGCGTCCAGGATCGCGCCGAGCTCGCGCCGGATCCGCCACCAGTCCTCGGGCGGGGCGTCACCGTCGAAGAGCGTGCGCGCCCGGGTGGCCGCACGCCTGGCGGTGGCGATCTCGAGCGACTCCCGCACGGCGAACAGGTCGTCGGCCTCGTCGAACGGGATCGCCGCGATCCTGGAGCCCACGTTCGGCTGCGACACGACGAAGCCCTCGCCCTCGAGGCCGCGCAACGCCTCGCGCACCGGGACCCGGGAGACGCCGTACCGCTCCGCGAGGAACGCCTCCGTCACCCGGGTCCCGGGCAGGAGCGCGCCGGCGACGATGTCGCGGCGGATCGCGTCGAGGACGCCGGTACCGTTCAGCACGGTCACGATCGTCTCACGCGGACGACCGCCCACGGCGGGCGTGTCACGCGGCGTGCTCCGCCAGTGCCCGACCGGGGATCGCGTCGAGCAGGTCCCGCGTGTACTGCTCGGCGGGGGCGTCGAACACCTGCGCGACCGACCCGTGCTCCACGACCTTCCCACGGCGCATCACCACGACGTCGTCCGCGATGCGCCTGACCACTCCGAGGTCGTGGGTGATGAACAGGTAGCTCAGACCAAGACGGTCCTGCAGATCGTCGAGCAGCGCCAGGATCTGCTCCTGCACGAGGACGTCGAGCGCGGAGACCGCCTCGTCGAGGATGAGCAGCTCCGGCTCGAGTGCGAGCGCACGGGCGATCGCGACGCGCTGCCGCTGGCCGCCGGACAACTCGTTCGGGCGGAGCTGCGCGACCGTGCGCGGCAGGGCGACCTGGTCGAGCAGCGTCGCGACCCGCTCGGTGCGGGACGCCCGGTCGCCGATTCCGAACACGCGCAGGGGCTCGTCGATGATCCGCTCGATCGTCGACGTCGGGTCGAGGGAACCGTACGGGTCCTGGAACACCGGCTGCACCCGACGACGGACGCTCCGCCGTTCGGCACCGCGCGCGGTCCCGATCGAGAGCCCGTCGACGAGCGCACTGCCCGACGTCGGTGTCTCGAGCCCCAGGACGATCCTGGCGACCGTCGTCTTGCCCGACCCGGACTCCCCGACGACCGCGGTGGTGGTGCCGCGTCGGACGGTGAACGAGACGCCGTCGGACGCGCGGAGGGTCCCGGCCCCGCGCCCGCGCAGCTTGTACTCCTTCACCAGGTCCGACACGACGAGGATCGGTTCACCGGCGGCCACCGGCTCCGGGGCGACGCCCGTCAGCGCGGGTGCCGCCGCGATGAGCCGCTTCGTGTACTCGTGCTGCGGGTTCCGGAGGATGTCCTCCGGCGCGCCCTGCTCGACGATCGCACCGTCGAGCATCACGACGACGCGATCGGTCCGGTCCGCCGCGACCCCGAGGTCGTGCGTCACGAAGAGCAGCGTGGTGCCGTGCTGGTCCACCAGCGTCTGCAGGTGGTCGAGGATCTGCCGCTGCACCGTCACGTCGAGCGCGCTGGTCGGCTCGTCGGCGATGAGCAGTTCCGGCTGGCGGGCGAGCGCGATGGCGATGAGGATGCGCTGCCGCATGCCGCCGGAGAACTCGTGCGGGTACTGGTCCGCCCGTCGCGCGGCTTCCGGGATCCCGGCCTCGGTCATGAGCTCCACGACGCGCTGCCGGACCGCCGCGCGGCCGCGGAGCCCCCCGGCGCGGAGCGAGTCGGCGATCTGCGCGCCGACCTTCATCGCTGGGTTGAGGTTGGTCGACGGGTCCTGCGGCACGAGTCCGATGCGTCCGCCGCGGACCGGGCGCATGGTGGCCTCGTCCGCGCCGGAGACGTCGAGGTCGCCGAGGCGGATCGATCCCCCCGTGATCCGTCCGGCTCCGGGCAACAGCCGGAGCACCGCCGCGATCAACGTCGACTTGCCGGATCCGGACTGGCCGACGATCGCGACGCGCTCACCGCGACGGACGTCGAGGTCGACGCCGTGCAGCACCTCGGTGCCGCCGAACGCGACGCGCAGGTCGCGGATGGTCAGCAAGGGGGCGGACGGGAGGCTCGGGTCGGCTCCGGTGGGCATCGTGCGGTCCTCAGCGTCCTGCGGCATGTCCCTGTGCTCCTCTCGGGTTGGCTGCGGCGCCCATGACGCCGGTTTCGGGGTCGCGCGTCACGCACGACAGGCGGCCGAGCGCCCACTCGCCGGCTCGGGTGACGACGTGGCCGAGTTCCTCGAGGCCGGCGATCACGTCCTCGCCGAGCCGGTCCTCGACGACGAGGCCGCCCGGGGTCCAGGTCCGCGGCCAGAACGACCCGGGGAACGAGGTCGTGTGCAGCGCGGGCGCGTCGATGGCCTGCTGCGGGGAGTAACCCCCGACGATCGTGCGGAGCAGGAAGAGCAGCTGCCACTGGTCCTGCTGGTCGCCGCCCGGGGAGCCGAGCGCCACGACGGGCTCGCCGTCACGGAGCACGAGCGTCGGGGTCAGTGTCGTGCGAGGGCGCTCGCCGGGGCGGAGCGTCGACGCGGTGCCCTCCTCGAGCCAGGTCATCTGCATGCGGGTGCCGAGGCAGAACCCGAGCTCGGGGATCGTCGGGGAGGACTGCAGCCAGCCGCCGGACGGTGTCGCGCTGATGATGTTGCCCCAGCGGTCGACGACGTCGATGTGGACCGTGTCGCCGCGGGTCTCGCCGGTCGCCATCACGATCGGCTCACCTCGGTCTTCGACGGGTGCCGGGACGGTCGGTTCGCCGATGCCGGCGATCGGTTCGCCGCCCGGTGTGTACGTCTCGCGGAGCGGCGGCAGCGTGCTCGGGCCGTCGGCGGTCGTCCCCGGGCGGAACTCGTGGGACGCGTGGTCGCCGATCAGCGCGCGACGGGCGTCGGTGTACGCGTCGCTCAGCAGTGCGTCCATCGGGACGTCGTGGTCGCCGTAGTACGCCTCGCGGTCGGCCATGGCGAGCTTCTGCGCCTCGACGATGGTGTGTGCGCCGTCGACCGTCGACGGGTCGAGCTGGGCGTCGTCGAAGGGCTCGAGCAAGCGCAGGGTCTGCAGCAGTGCGGGCCCCTGCCCCCACGGGCCGGTCTTCGCGACCGTGTACCCGCGGAACTCGGCGGTCGTCGCGGGCTCGTAGGACGCCCGGAACGCGCTCATGTCGCTCGCGCGGATGACGCCGGCGTGGTCGGTGCCCGAGGCGTGCCGGTGCGGGGCGCGCACGAACCGGTCGATCGCCTCCGCGACGAACCCGCTCGACCACGCATCGCGCGCAGCGTCGATGCGGGCGACCCGGTCGTCCACGCTGCCGCCCGTGTGGGCGGAGCCGGCGTCGACGAGCCGGTCGAGCACCGCAGCCCACGTCTCGTTGCGGATGACGGTCCCGGGGACCGGCACCGAGCCTCCCGGCAGCCACCGAGCAGCGGAGGACGGCCAGTGGTCGCGGAACAGGTCCTGGACCGTCGCGATCGTGGCGACCACGCGGGGCGCGACCGGGTGACCGTCGCGCGCGTAGCCGATGGCGAAGGCGAGGACGTCGGCGAGTTCCCACGTGCCGTGGTCTCGGAGGAGCATGAGCCAGGCGTCGACGGCGCCGGGGACGGCGGCGGCGAGTGCGCCGGCGCCGGGGACCAGGTCGAGGCCCTCCGCGCGGAAGTGTTCCGGGGTGGCGCCCGCCGGTGCCGGACCCTGGCCGACCAGCACCGTCGGTGTCTTGTCGTCGGCGGTGGCGAAGACGGCGGTCATGTCGCCGCCCGGACCGTTGAGGTGCGGTTCGACGACGTGCAGGACGAATGCGCCGGCGACGGCGGCGTCGAAGGCGTTGCCGCCGCGTTCCAGGACGGCCTGCGCGCTCGCGGTGGCGATCCAGTGCGTGGCGGCGGCCATGCCGAACGTGCCCTGCAGGTCGGGACGTGTGGTGTGGGCGGTCGGCTGGACGAAGGCGGGGTTGGTGCTCATGGTGCTCACTTGCGGTCCGATGCGGTCGGGTCGAGGGCGTCGCGCAGGGCGTCCCCGAACAGGTTGAAGCCGAGGCAGATCACGGCGATGGCGATGCCGGGGACCACTGCGGCCCACGGTGCCTGACCGAGGTACTGCTGCGCGTCCGAGAGCATGATGCCGAGGCTCGGGGTCGGCGGCTGGATGCCCAGACCGAGGAACGACAGCAGCGCTTCGCCGATCACCGCGACCGGCATGATCACCGTCGCCTGCACGATGATCGCGGAGACGCAGTTCGGCAGGACGTGCTGCGCGATGATCCGGGCCCCACCGGCGTCGAGGGTCTTCGCGCTCGTCACGAAGTCGGCGCTCGTGATGCGCAGCGTCTCACCGCGCACGATGCGGATCATCGCCGGGACGTGCGAGACGCCGATGGCGATGACGGCGTTCGACAGGCTGGGGCCGCTGATCGCGGCGAGTCCGACCGCGATGATGAGGAACGGGAACGCCAGGGCGACGTCGGTCAGTCGCGAGATGATCGCGTCGAGCCACTTCCAGTAGCCGGCGAGGAGCCCGAGCGGGGTCCCGACGACGACGGCGACGAGCACGGAGAGTGCGCCGACGACGAGTGAGACCTGCACGCCGTAGAGCGTGCGGGACAGGATGTCGCGACCGAGGTCGTCGGTGCCGAGGCCGAAGCCGACGGTGAA
The DNA here is from genome assembly GCF_044746705.1 of Curtobacterium sp. NPDC090217. NCBI lineage: Bacteria > Bacillati > Actinomycetota > Actinomycetes > Micrococcales > Microbacteriaceae > Curtobacterium > Curtobacterium sp. NPDC090217. The sequence goes on from NZ_JBIVCR010000001.1 coordinate 1,010,842, forward strand.
CGGCACCTGGAACGGCAGGTCGAAGTGCGTCTGCGTGGGGTCGTGCGGCGCGACGAGCGGAGCGGTCAGCGCGGCGAGCACGACGACCGCGAGCATGACGCCGCCGGTGAGCCCGAGGCGGTTCGCCCTGACCTGCTTCCAGACGCGGCCGCGGCTGGAGCCGAGGTCGAACGTGGGTGTCACGGTGGTCATCGGGTGCCTCCCACGCGGATCTTCGGGTTGATGACCGAGTACAGGACGTCCACGGCCAGGTTGATCACGACGTAGCCGACCGTGATGACGAGCACGACCGCCTGGATCACCGGGTAGTCGCGGGTGAACACCGAGTCGAGCGTCAGCTTGCCGAACCCGGGGAGCGCGAAGATGCGCTCGGTGACGACGGCGCCCGAGATGAGCCCGCCGAGCTGCAGCCCGACGATCGTGACGACCACGATCATCGAGTTGCGGAGGCCGTAGCGGAACAGCACCCGGCCGCGGCCGAGCCCCTTCGCCCGTGCGGTCCGGACGAAGTCGGTCTTCATCGTCTCGATCATCGACGCACGGGTCTGCCGCATGATCACGGCCGCGAGCGAGGTGCCGAGGATGAGTGCCGGCAGGGTCAGGTGGTAGAGCGCACTGAGCGGGTTCGACGTCATCGGGACGTACCCGGACGCCGGGAACCAGCCGAGCCCTGCCGCGAGCCACACGATCGCCAGGATGCCGAGCCAGAAGTTCGGGACGCTGAGGCCGACGAGCGCAGCGGCGTTCGCCATCCACTCCGGCCACTGCCCGCGGTAGCGCTCGGCCAGGGTGCCGAGGGCGACCCCGACGAGCACGGCGACGACGATGGCGTAGAGCGCGAGCCACAGTGTGACCGGGAGCGTCGAACCGATGAGCTCGGTCACCGGGGTGCCCGTGCGGGTCGAGCGGCCGAAGTCGCCCTGGAACGCGTTCACCAGGAAGCGCCAGTACTGCACGACGATCGAGTCGTCGAGGCCGAGCTGGGCCCGGACCGCGGCGAGCCGCGCAGGGCTCGCTTCCTCGCCGGCGAGCGCGAGCGCCGGGTCGCCCGGGAGCTGTCGGACCCCGAAGAACACGACGATCGACGCGAGCACCAGCGTGATCGCCGACTGCCAGATGCGGGTGCTGACGTAGCGGATCACTTCGTCGCTCCTTCCACGAACGCGGCCTTGCTCAGCCGCACGACGCCGTCCGCGTACGTCGAGACGCCCGCGATCGTGTTCCCGACGCCGGTGATGCTCCGGGTCCGGTAGAGGTAGATGATCGGGTCGTCGAGTTGGACGATCTTCGTCATCTCGCCGTACAGGTCGGCTCGCTCCTGCTCGTCGGTCGACTGCGCGGCGCGGGTGATGAGGTCGTCGACCTCGGCGTTGCTGTAGCCGGCGTAGTTGTTGCCGCCACCCGTCGTCAGGAAGCCGCCGATGTTGCCGTGCGGGTCGACGCGGCCGGACCAGCCGAGCTGCAGCGCCTGGAAGTCGCCGCGGGTCTGGTCGTCGAGCAGTGTCGTGTACTCGACCGGGGTGATCGTGATCGCGAAGCCGCCACTGCGGGCCTGCGCCTGCAGTGCCTGGGCGAACCGCACGGTGTCGGGGGTGTTCGTCACCTCCATCTCGATCGGGAACGGCTGCTGGACGCCCGCCTTCTCGAGGATCTTCTTCGCGGCGGCCGGGTCGTACTCCGGGCACGCCTTGCTCGCCGTGCTGGCGAACACGCTCGTGTCCGGCACGGGGGAGCACGCGACGTCGGCCCAACCGTGGAACACGCTCTGCACGAGCTCCGCGCGGTTGATCGACATCGACAGGGCCCGGCGGACGTCCGCGCGCTTCGCCAGCGGGGTGTCGATCTGCTTCGGGTCCGTGCCGACGCCGTCCTGGTTGCCGATGTTCACGGTGATGCCCTGGTAGCCGAGGGAACCCGTCCGCAGGATGGACAGGTCCTTGCGCTTCCGCAGGTCGTCGACGTCCTGCGTGGAGATCGTGTCCGCCACCTGGACGTCGCCGGAGCGGAGGTTCGCCGCCCGGATGCTGGCGTCGGTGATGATCCGGTAGGTGATCGTGTCGAAGTGCGCCGACGACGGGTCGTAGTACTCCGGGTCCTTCTCGACCTGGATCGAGGTCTGCGGGACGCGCTTCACGAACTTGTACGGGCCGACGCACACCGGGGAGTCGCCGAAGTCGTCGCCCTTCTCCGCGAGCGCCGTCGGCGACATGATCATGCCCGCGCGGTCCGCGAGCGCCGCGGTGAGCGGGGCGAACGGGGTCCCGTAGTGCAGCCGCACGGTGTGGTCGTCGACCGCCTCAACATCGGACACCGGGCCGAGCTCGCTCTTCCGGCTGGAGTCAGCCTTCGTCAGGTTCCGCTCGAGCGTCGTCACGACCGCGTCGGCGTCGAACGGCGTGCCGTCGGCGAACCGCACGCCGGTCTTCACCGGGAACGTGACGGTCTTGCCGCCGTCGCTCACCGTCGGGAGCTCCGTCGCGAGCATCGGGACGAGGGTGCCCTCGGCGTCGATGTCGTAGAGCTTCTGGCACATCGTCTCCATGACGTACCGGGTGTACAGCGACGACGAGGTGGTCGGGTCGAGGCGGTCGGGCTCTGCCGAGAGCGCCATCACCAGGTCACCGCCCTCCTTGATCTGCTGGTCGCCGATCGGGGCGGTGGTGACGGTGCCGGCGGTGGTGCCGCCGGCCTTCGAGCGTTGGACGGGGACGCAGGCGGTGAGTGCGAGCGTCGCGGCGATGAGGACGGCGGGCAACGCGATGAGCGTGCGTCGTCGTCGGGGGCTGATCGGGGACATGCGGTTCCTGATGCTGGGGAGGTGCGTGGCGTCCCTTGTGGGGTCGCGCTCAGGATCGGGGTTGATTGCATACAATCACACGTGTTGGCCGTCGCTTGTATACATTTCGTTTCGATTGTGTAAAACGACCAGCTGTCCACCGGTGTCGTCTGCGTGGTCTGCTGCGGCGGAGGTCGCGCAAGTCTGGCGAGATGCGCCCTTCTCGCTCGCGACCGACCGCCGCCGTCTACGTCGACGGCTTCAACCTGTTCCGACGGGCTCTCCAGGGTCGCGACGAGTTGAAGTGGCTCGACCTGGAGCTGTTGTGTGCGCGGCTGCTCCCGACGTTCGACGTCGGACAGATCCGGTACTTCACGGCACGGGTCCGGCACGTCGAGGGGAAGGACCCTCGCGTTCCGCAGAACCAGGAGCGGTACCTCAGGGCACTCGCCACGCTGCCGTCGGTGTCGCTGCACTTCGGGACGTTCCGGGCGGACAAACGATGGATGGCGGTCTCGCCGCTCGTGCTCGACGATGCCGGTGAGCCGCGGCGCGTCCGGGTGCGGAAGATCGAGGAGAAGGGGACGGACGTGTCGCTCGCTGCACACATGGTCGCGGACGCGATGGCAGGGACCTTCGACGTGTCCTTCTTGTTGTCGAACGACTCCGACTTCGTCGACGCACTCCGCATCGTGCGGGAGCGCGCGCGGAAGGAGATCGGGCTCATCGTGCCGAATGAGTCTGCGCCAGCTCGGAGTCTGCGCGAGGTCAGGCCGGACCACATCCGGTACATCAAGCAGAGCGCGCTCCGCGGAAGTCAGTTCCCGGCGCGGGTGGTCGACGAGTTGGGCACCTTCGGGCGGCCGAGCGCTTGGGAGATGCAGAAGCCCCTCTCGATGGAGAGGGGCTTCTGGCCGGTTAGCCGTTGACGTGGCACCCCGGGGGGTGACCTCAGCCTACGTGGACACGAGCGCCCGATGCAACTGGAACTTCACATACGCTACGGTCGGTGCCGTGACCCACGAATTGGGGTCCTGAGCGATTCTCGATGTCGACTGTCCTTCAACTACGGTCGCATTGATGTAGGGGAGAGACGATGGAGTTCGAAGAACGACTCGCAGCGCTGGCCGCAAAGGTGCAGAACCAGCGAGACGCGATCCAGACCGAAGAAGCCACCAAGAACGCGTTCGTGATGCCGTTCATCTCGACGATCCTCGGCTACGACGTGTTCAACCCGCTCGAGGTGGTGCCGGAGTTCACGGCCGACGTCGGCGTCAAGCGTGGCGAGAAGGTCGACTATGCGATCATGCGAGACGGGGAGGTGCAGATCCTCATCGAGTGCAAGAAGTCGACGGAGCCACTCAAGATCGAGCACGCGTCCCAGCTCTTCCGGTACTTCTCGGTCACGAACGCTCGGATCGCCGTCCTCACCAACGGCGAGGTCTACAACTTCTACACGGACCTCGACGCGCCGAACAAGATGGATGACCGTCCGTTCCTCGTCCTCGACCTAGCGGACATCGACGAGACGCTGCTGCCGGAGCTCCGGAAGCTCACGAAGGACGTGTTCGACCTCGACTCGGTGATCAGCGCGGCCGAGGAGCTGAAGTACGTCGGCTCGATCAAGCGTGCGATCGCCGCACAGTTCCGTGAGCCGGAAGAGGATTTCGTCCGACTGTTCACGAGCCGCGTCTACGACGGTCGCTTCACGCAGGATGCGAAGGTGCAGTTCACGGCACTCGTCGCGAAGGCCTCGAAGCAGTACCTCAACGAGCAGGTGAACGATCGTCTGAAGACTGCGCTCGGTGCTTCCTACTCGGCACCGGTCAGCGTCGAGGCTTCGGAAGAAGCGGTTTCGAGTGAGTCCGTCGCTCGAGACGACATCGACCGGGACACCGAGATCGAGACCACCCTCGAAGAACTCGAGGGCTACCAGATCGTCAAGGCGATCGCCTGCAGCGAGGTCAAGCCCGACCGGATCGCGCACCGCGATCAGAAGTCGTACTTCGCGATCCTGCTCGACGACAACAACCGCAAGCCGATCGCGCGCCTCTGGTTCAACGGTAAGAAGCAGAAGTACCTCGGGCTGTTCGACGAGGACAAGGTCGAGACGAAGCACGCGATCGAGAACCTCGACGACATCTACCTCCACGCCGCCACGATCCGCGAGGCCACACACCGCTACGCGGGCTGAGGCCGGCGCGCGATGAGCATCGACTTAGCGACGCAGATCGGGCCCATCGACTGAGAGCTCCGCCGCCGACTCGGGCCGTACCCTGGACGGGATGAGATCCCGCGCCGCGCAACTGACCGTGCTCGTCGCGATCGGGATCGTCGCCGGGGTGCTCTCCGGCCTGTTCGGTGTCGGCGGCGGCGTGATCGTCGTCCCCGCACTCATGGCCTTCCTGCACATGGATCAGCGCAGCGCCTCCGCGAGCTCCCTCGTGGCGATCGCTCCCGCGGCGGTCGTCGGTGCGATCACCTACGCCGTGCAGGGCGAGGTGCACTGGCTCGCGGCACTCACCCTGGCGATCGGCAGTGTCGTCGGAGCGCCCATCGGCTCCAGGCTCCTGCGGGCGATCCCGCTCCGGGGGCTCCCGTGGATCTTCGTCGGATTCATCGTCGTCGTCCTCGTCTCCCTGTTCACCAACGTGCCCACCCGTGAGGGTGACGTGCACTTCGGCCCGATCGAGGCGGTCGTGCTGCTCGGGATCGGGCTGCTGGCCGGCGTCCTCTCCGGCCTGATCGGTGTCGGCGGCGGGGTGGTGATCGTGCCCGGGATGGAACTCGCACTGGGCGCGGGTGACCTGCTCGCGAAGGGGACGTCGCTGCTCACGATGGTGCCGACGTCGGTCTCCGGCACGGTGGCGAACCTCCGCCGTGGCGTCGTGGACATCCGCGTGGGACTGACGGTGGGCATCACGGCGGCGGTCTGCTCGCCGATCGGGGCGTTCATCGCAGGGGTCGTCGACCCGCAGGTCGGGACGTGGATGTTCGCCGGGTTCTTGGTCGTGGTGGCGGTGATCGTGCTGCGACGCGGACTCAGGAAGGCGAGCAAGCCCGATCCGCAGGTCGGAGAGGTCGCGTGACGGTCACCGCCGAGGACGTCCTCGCCGCGTTCGCGAAGACGCCGGGCGACGTCGCGGGTGCCCGGCGGGTGGCTCGGGCGCACCGGGACCTCGACGAGGGCGAACGGTCCGCGCTGTTGTGGAGCGAGGACCCCGGCGCACGGCTCGTCGCCGTCGTGCTGCTCGTGCAGGCGATGCGGGAGCGCGCCGATCCCGAACTCACCGAGGAGTACCTGTCGGCGGCACGCGCCGAGCGGATCGACCGCGTGGAACTCGTCGACATCGCTGCCGAGGAGCTCGTCGGCGCGCCGATGCTCGACGGCTCGACCGGTCCACTGTTCGCGCTCGCGAAGTCGGACGTCGCGTGGGTCAGGCGCATCGCGGTGGTCGCGACGCTGGCGTTCGCCAAGCAGGGCGACGCGGACGTACCGCTCGCATTGGTCGGCCGACTCGTTCGGGAGCGTGGGGACACCGTGCAGTCTGCCCTCGGCTGGGTGCTTCGAGAGGTCGGCAAGCGGGCGTCCGAGCCGGCCCTCGTCGCGTTCCTCGAGCGACAGGGGCGGTTCCTCAGCCGGAGCGCGCTCGAGACCGCGACCGAGCACCTGCCGGCGGCCGAGCGCGACCGTCTCCGCCAGACCAGCTGAGCGCGCTACCGTGCGAACACGTCGTCCAACGTGAACGTCGACAACTTCCGCTCCTGCAACAGCGCGTGCAACCGCGGCAGCGCCCCGATGGTCCCCCGGAAGTTCGCGTGCCCGATCACGATGTGCGCCGGCTGGAACCACTGCTCCGCGAACCCGACGATCTGGTCCGACGTGATGTCACCGGAGTCGGCCAGCGACCCGTACCAGAGCAGCGGCGTCGTGTACCCGGCGCGGGCGGCTGCGGCGTCGACCCGGGCGTCGTGGTACCCGAACGGCGGCCGGAAGTACGGCTTCGCGTCCACGCCGTAGGTGTCCCGGATGAAGTCGTGGTTCCGGGTGAGCTGGTCGATGATGCCCTGGTCGGAGAGCTTCGTGAGCGCCGGGTGGTCCCACGTGTGGTTCCCGAGCTGCACCTGCCCGGAGGTCACCAACGGTCGCAGCAGGTCGGCGTGCTCGGTCCACGCGGGGCGCACCCCGTTCACGAAGAACGTCAGGCGTGTCCCGGTCTCGGCGGCGAACCGGGCGTAGGCCTCGACCACCTCGCTCGACGCTCCGTCGTCGACGGTCCAGGCGATCCCGGGCGTCCCCTCCGGCAGCCCGGTGATCGTCCCAGCGGGGAGCGGCTGTCGCTGCAGGGCGACCGGCGGAACAGTCGCGGTCGCGGTCGCCGTCGCAGTCGCGGATGACGAAGCCGAAGGGGACGGCGACGCGGAAGCCGGAGAGGTCGGCGAACCCGTCGGCCGTGACGACGGCCCGGCCGAACACGCGGCGAGCGCCCCCGTCAGCACGGTCCCACCGACCCCGGCCAACAGCGCGCGACGGGACGGACGGAAAGGAGCGCGGTGGTTCATCGCCATCCAGCGTCCCCGCGCGGTGCAATGCCGCGCATCGGTCACCAGGACGATCCCCGATGGCCGATCGGCCACCGATGCGGCACGATGACCCCATGCCGCACACCGAGGTGCCCGTCATCGACGCCGATCTCGTCCGACGCCTCGTCGCCGAGCAGTTCCCCGCATGGTCGGACCTGCCCGTCGCCGAGGTCGACCCGCAGGGCTGGGACAACCGCACCTACCGGCTCGGCGACGCACTGTCGGTCCGGCTGCCGAGCGCGGAGGGCTACGTCGCAGCCGTCGAGAAGGAGCAGCGCGTCCTGCCGTACCTGGCGCCGTCCCTCGATGTCCCGGTTCCCGAGCCCGTCGGACTCGGACGCCCTGGCTGCGGCTACCCGTTCCCCTGGTCGGTGCGTCGCTGGCTCGACGGCACGGTGGCAGCACGCGCCGATCCGGACCGATCGGCGCTCGCCGCGGACGTCGGCCGGGTCCTCCGGCAGCTCCGGGCCGTCCCGGCCGACGGCGGTCCGGCCGCCGGGGCGCACTCGTTCCACCGTGGCGCGCACCCGTCGTTCTACGACCACGAGGTCCGCGACGCACTCGACCGGCTCGGCGACGACGTCGACCGGGCGGTCTGCGAGGCGGTCTGGGACAGGGCGTGCGCCACGGCCTGGGAGCGACCCGCCGTGTGGTTCCACGGCGACGTCGCCCCGACGAACCTGCTCGTGGGCGACGACGGCCGGCTCACGGCACTCATCGACTTCGGCACGTGCGGCGTCGGCGATCCGGCGTGCGACCTGGTGCTGGCGTGGACGTTCCTCGACCCGGCGGCGCGGCAGGTGTTCCGCGATGCGGTCGGGCTGGACGACGCGACCTGGGCCAGGGGCCGTGGTTGGGTCCTCTGGAAGTCCCTCATCATGCTGGCCGGCAGTGCCGGCCCCGGCGACCGCGCAGGCCACCAGGCGGTCCTGGCCGCCGCCCTGGACGACGCGGTCGCTTGACTGGAGGCTCGTGGCGGCGCCGCCACGAGCCTCCCGTCCGACCCGCGCTGAGAAGGCGCGCCGGTGCGTCCGGGTACACGGGACGTACCGACGATAGGAGCGTTCATGCGCGCACTCACCTGGCAGGGCACGGAGAAGGTCTCGGTCGAGACAGTCCCGGACCCGACCATCCACGAGCCCACAGACGCGATCGTGCGGATCACCTCCACCGCGATCTGCGGCTCCGACCTGCACCTGTACCGCGTGCTCGGCCCCTACATCGACAGGGGCGACGTGCTCGGTCACGAGCCGATGGGCATCGTCGAGGCGGTCGGCAGCGCCGTCACGAACCTGAAGGTCGGCGACCGCGTCGTCGTGCCCTTCAACATCTCCTGCGGCCACTGCTGGATGTGCCAGCGAGGCCTGCAGTCGCAGTGCGAGACCACCCAGGTCACCGAGTACGGCAGCGGAGCGGCGCTGTTCGGCTACACGAAGATGTACGGCCAGGTCCCCGGTGGCCAGGCCGAGTACCTCCGCGTCCCGCACGCCGACTACGGACCCATCGTCATCCCCGACGACGGCACCCCCGACGACCGCTGGCTGTTCCTCAGCGACATCCTCCCGACGGCGTGGCAGGCCGTGCAGTACGCCGACGTGCCGGAGGGCGGGACCCTCGCGGTCCTCGGTCTCGGACCGGTCGGGCAGTTCGCCGCTCGGATCGGCAGACACCTCGGCTACCGCGTCCTCGCGGTCGACCCGGAGCAGGTCCGCCGCGACCTCGGGTCGCGCCACGACGTGGAGACGTTCGACCTGACGAAGGACCTCGTCGCCCAGCTGGTCGACCTGACCGACGGTCGCGGGCCGGACGGCGTCGTGGACGCGGTCGGCATGGAGGCGCACGGCAACCCCCTCGCCGGCTTCGCCCAACGCGCGGCCGGACTGCTGCCAGACGCCCTCGCGCAGAAGGCGATCGGGACCGCCGGGGTCGACCGGCTCGCTGCCGTGCACGCCGCGATCGACCTGGTCCGCCGCGGCGGCACCGTCTCGCTGAGCGGGGTCTACGGGGGCATGGCGGATCCGATGCCGATGATGACGCTGTTCGACAAGCAGATCACCGTCCGCGAAGGCCAGTGCAACGTGAAGCGCTGGATCGACGACATCATGCCGCTCGTGTCCGACCCGGCCGACCCGCTCGGCACACTCGACCTGGTCACGCACCGGGTCCCGCTCGAGGACGCCCCGCACATGTACGAGGTCTTCCAGAAGAAGCAGGACGGCTGCGTCAAGGTCGTCCTGGAACCGGCCACGGCGTGACCCGCATCGTGGTCGTCGGCGCGACCGGCAACGTCGGCACCGCCGTCGTCCGCCGGCTCGCCGCCGAGCCCGACGTGCAGGTCGTCGGGGTCGCCCGGCGGCTGCCCGACGTGCACACCGCGCCGTACGGCGATGCCGTGTGGCACGCGGTGGACGTCGGTGCCTCCGACGCCGTTGATCAGCTCGCCGCCGTGTTCCGCGGCGCGGACGCCGTGATCCACCTGGCGTGGGCACTGCAGCCGACGCACGACATCCCGGTGCAGTACCGCACGAACGTGACCGGGACGGCGAACGTGCTCGCCGCCGTGGCCCGGGTGTCGGTCCCGCATGTCGTCGTGGCGTCGTCGGTCGGGACCTACCGCGGGGTCGATGCAGCGGGCAAGCGCTTGCGCATCGACGAGTCGTGGCCGGTGGACGGCATCCCGACCGCGACCTACTCGATCCACAAGGCCGAGAACGAGCGGGCGATGGACGCCTTCGCGCAGGCGAACCCGGACGTCGTGGTGACGCGACTCCGACCGGGGCTGATCTTCCAACGGGCGGCTGCTGCCGAGATCCGTGGGCTGTTCCTCGGTCCACTGGTGCCGATGCAGATCGTGCGCTGGGTGCAGTGGGCGGTGCTGCCGCTGCCGTACCCGTTCGTGTTCCAGGCCGTGCACGCCGATGACGTCGCCGACGCGTACTGGCGTGCGGTGGACCGGCGGGCGGCAGGAGCGTTCAACATCGCCGCGGCGCCCGTGCTCACCCCGCCCCGGATCGCGGCGGTGCTCGGGATGCGTGGGGCCGTCCGGATCCCGCTCCGACTGCTCCGCGGGCTGGTCACCCTGACCTGGCGGCTCCGGATCCAGCCGACGGACGCCGGGTGGATCGACATCGCCGCGTCCGTCCCGATCATGCGGACGGACCGTGCGCGCACGGAACTCGGGTGGGAGGCTCGGCACACCTCCGAAGACGCGTTGCGTGCGCTCGTGTCCGGGTTCGCGGACGGTGCGAACGTCGAGGGGTCGGGTCCCCTCCGCGGGGAGCGAGTTGGTCGGCGGCGCTGAGTGTGGTCGGGCGGGTCGTTTCGTGCGTAGGGGGTCGAATCGCGCGTAGGCGGTCGAGTTTCCGTGACTCCTACGCGCGAAACCGCATCCCAGGGTGGGCGTGGTGGGAAAGTTCGGGCGGGTACGCTCGCCCCGTGATGCCGGACCAGCTGCTCGGGGAGTGGGCGCTCGAGCGTGCCGTGGTCGATCGTCGTGCAGGCGTGCGGGGCACCGTCCGAGGGACCACGACGCTGACGCTCGAACACGCCGGGCTCGTGCGGTGGGAAGAGTCCGGCACGATGGAGCTCGCGGGCCGCTCGACACCGGTGTCCCGGACGCTCATCGTGCGGCGGGACGACGACGGCGCCTGGACGGTGTGCTTCGCCGACGGTCGCCTGTTCCACGACTGGGTCTGGGGTGTGTCCGTGGTGCATGACTGTGCGCCGGACGAGTACACCGGCGAGCTCGACGGCGACGCATCGCGCTGGACCGTGCGGTGGGACGCGGTCGGTCCGGCGAAGGACTACCGGCTCGACAGCGTCCTGACCCCGCTCGACCTGCGGCTCGATCTCCCGCTCGGCCTCCCGCTCGTGTGAGCGTCGGCGGGGCGCGGCAGACTGGGTGCATGGCCCGCACCTCCGGCAAGTCCTCCGGCACCGACGCCCCTCGGATCACCCTGACCGAACCCGCCGACCTCGATGACTGGGCCCCGGCACCAGGCGACGTGCTCTCCGGTGACCGCATCGACGGCAAGCGCATCGCGTCGCTCGACATCGCGGGCGAGCGTCTCCCCGACCTCGAGATCGAGGAGTGCGTCATCGAGGATCTCCGTGCCGACGGCGCCGACCTCCGCGGGGTGCGCGTGCACGACACCGTGATCGATGCCCTCGACGCCCCGGTCCTGCGGGCATCGAGCAGCTCCTGGCGCGAGGTCCGGATCGGCGGCGGCCGGGTCGGCTCCGCGGAGCTCTACGACGCGGGGCTGAACGGCGTCGAGTTCGTCGGGATGAAGCTCGGGTTCGTGAACCTCCGCGGGGCGACGGTCACCGACGTGGTGTTCCGCGACTGCGTCATCGACGAGCTCGACATCGCCGACGCCAAGCTCCTGCGGGTGTCCTTCGAGGGGACCCGCATCCGTGCTGCCGAGGGCTCGAACACCCGGATCGAGCACGTGGACCTGCGCGGCGCCGACCTCGACCGGGTCGAGCGGCTCGAGGGTTTCCGCGGTGCGACCATCGCGGCGGACCACCTCTACACGCTCGCACCGCTGCTGGCGGCGCAGGCGGGGTACCGCGTCGACTGATCCGCCGTTCGCACGGCTCCCCGGCGTTCCTGAGTGGAGCTTCACGAAGCTGGTATGTCCCCCGAAGCAATTCCATAGCGGAATCATTTCTGTGTGAATTCACGGAGCTGCGCGGGCGCCCGGTACCCCGTTTCGGCAGCACCCCTCGAACAGGTGTCACGATGCCGCTGGCCCGCTGTGCCTAATGTCAGCTCCGTGCTCCCGAGGGGGGAGCGGGGAGCGGACACGGGTCCGCGTGAGCAGAGTGGAGCCCCACGTGTTGGGACGCCTTCGGCGAGCCGGTGTGCTCGCCTCGATCGTGCTGTCGGTCGCGTTGACCGCTGAGGTCCTCGTTGCTGTTCCGGCGCAAGCCGCGGCGGTAGAAGACCGACCGGTGACGACCTTGCCCGCCGTGTCGTCGAACGCGGTGCCGGCCGCGACGCCGACCGTCCCCGACGGTGGCGCCGACGCTCCGGGCGTCTCGTACGAGCAGGCGCCGAAGGCGGTCGCGGATGACCGCACCGCCGCACTGACTGACGATGCGCTGCAGCCAGCTGCTCCGGAATCACCCTTCGATCCGGACACGTCGAAGCTCGTCAGACGATCGACGTTCAACGACACGTACCTCAACACGGACGGTTCGAAGACGGCGGTGATCTCCCAGACGCCCCAGAACGTCAAGAACACTGCAGGCAATTGGGTGCCGGTGAACACCGACGTCGATGTGACGTCGAAGGGCACCGGCGTCGTGGACGACCACCCGCTGGACCCGGTGTTCGGCGACAACGCCTCTGACCCCGACGTGCTGTCGATGCGGCACGACGGCTACACCCTCAGCTACACACTCGACGGTGCGGCAGACAGTCCGCTCTCGCACACGAACAAGGGCGGTGCCGGCGACGAGGTCATGTACCGCGACGTCTTCCCGGACACCGACCTGCACTACACCGTCACGAACGGCACCGTGAAGGAGGAGCTCGTCCTCGCGGAGCTCCCGACGAAGTCACGGGATTCGTGGACGTGGCACGTAACGGGCAAGGGGCTCGCCGCCACAACCGAAGCCGACGGGACGATGGTGTTCGGGAGCGACGAGGGCAAGGTCGAGTTCGCGATCCCACAGCCGCAGATGTTCGACTCGTCCGGGATCAAGGGCGTGCAGGAGCCAGCGGAGACCGCCGTCGACACGGTCCTCGCGGCAGAAGCCGACGGGTGGACGATCACCATGACACCGGACCGGGCATGGTTGGCCGACCCGGCGCGGGTGTACCCGGTGCACGTGGACCCGACATCCTCGGTTGCGTGGTCGAAGGACCAGCACGCCTACAAGTCCGACGGAGCGTCGATCACGGACGGCGTGATCCGCATCGGTAACTCGCGTGACGGCGGCGACAAGTACTGGCGAACCGTCGCGAAGTTCGACTACGAGCAGGTGTTCGGCAAGCAGGTCATCGATGCCCGCGTCGACGGGTACCTGCGCGATTCCGGAACAGCGAACTCCTTCACCGGCTCCGTGCACGTCGGCACGGCGTTCAACTACGGCGGGTACGGCACGAACCTCAGCGCGTGGACGATCACCGACTCGGGGTCCGCGCACGGAACCGGGGTCGCCGACCAGATCGCGTCGTGGGTTCGGGCTCGGTCCAGCGGCAACTACCTGACCCTCCGCGGGCAGGAGACCGCCGGCGTCTACACCTACAAGACCCTCGACGCGGCACTGATCGTGGACTACAAGGACCTGCCCACGGCAGGCGCAGCGATCGCTCCGTCGCCAGCGAACGCCAAACGTGGTCCGCTCGCGCCCAAGCTCGCGATCTCCGGGACGGACCCGGAGAAGACCGGCTTGGACTACGCCTACCACGTCAGCACCAACAGCAACCCCGACGTGGGCACGGTATGGGATTCGGGGTGGGGCGCGCAGACCGTCCAGGTGCCGTGGGGGAAGCTGAAGCCCGGCACGAAGTACTACTGGAAGGGCTTCATCCGCGACGGCTACGACGGCGTGCACGGAACGTCCACGAAGTCCGAGTCGGCGGTGTACTCATTCACTTCGAACAACGCCGCGGTGTCGAAGCAGTCCGGGGCGACCCCGGCCGACGGCACGGTCGTCACCACGACCACACCGACCTTCTCTGTGCCTGCGATCACCGATGCCGACGGTGACCCGGTCAAGGTTGACTTCACGGTCGCGACTGGGTCTGACGCGAGCACGGGCACGGTCGTCTCCTCGGGTTGGCAGACCGGTACGTCATGGACGGCGCCGGCGAACAGCCTGCAGGACGGTGGATCATACACCTGGACCGTCCGCACCGACGACACGTACGACAAGCCGCCGGCGACCTGGACGAGCGCGCTCACCGTCAACCAGCGGATCGGTGAAGCCGGTCCTGCGCCGACGGACACCGCCGGACCGGTCACGGTGAACCTCGCCAACGGCAACGTCGGCATGCGCTTCTCGTCCCCGACGATCTCCACGCTCGGTGGCGACATGGGCATGGCGTTCAGCTACAACTCGCAGCAGGCGTCGCTCGGCGGGCTCACCGGCTCGTACTACGACGACACTCCTGCGTCCGGCGCGGCGCCCGACTACTCCTTCACCGGCAAGACGCCGGTGCTCGTTCGCACGGATCCGTCCGTGTCGTTCGACTGGGGCACCGGATCACCCGCCCCGGCGGTCCCGGCGAACGACTTCCTCGTCCGGTGGAGCGGGTACCTGACGGTCCCGAAGGCGCTCGTCGGGCAGAAGCTGACGTTCAGTGTCGTGCATGACGACGGAACGCGGCTGTACGTGAACAACGCGAAGATCCTCGACAAGTGGGCCCCGCAGAAGGGTGAGGACGACGCCACGGCGGTCACGCTCGGCGCGACTGCCGTGCCGTTCCAGCTCGAGTTCTTCGACCACACCGGTACCGCGAACGTCCTCCTGTCGTACACGGCAGCGGACGGGGTCAAGCGGACGGTCCCCGCGGACTGGTTCTCTCGTCAGGTCGAGTCGTTGCCCGCCGGGTGGTCGTCCTCCACAGCCCTCGAAGGGGACGCCGGCGATTGGGCAAGCGTCCGCGTGGCGGACAACAGCGTCGTGCTCACGGACACGACCGGCACCGCGTACACGTACACGAGGACCGGCGGCAGCGGTTCGTCGACGGGTTACAAGGCGCCGGCGGGGGAGTACGGCCAGGTGGCGCTCGACCAGTCCGGTCAGGTGACCTTCACCGACGACGATGGGACTGTCACGGTGTTCAGCGCGGCAGGCCGTGTCGCGACCGTCACGAGTGCCGGAGACGCCATCAAGCGCGCGACCCCGTTCTCGACCTACCGAGGTGCGACCGGCATGGTCGATCGCCTCACCGATCCGCTGTCCAAGTCGAGCGACGGCAAGTCCTACAGCCGGCAGATCCGCTTCGCGTACGCCGGCGACAAAGCCACCGATGTGGGCCTCAGCGCCGCGGACACCGACTCAAGTGGTGCTGCGTGCCCCGTGCCGAGCGGGTTCAGCGCAGTGCCGGCGAACATGCTCTGCCGCATCGTCTACCCCGACCACGTCCCCGGTAAGCAGGACACCACGCAGCTGTTCTACGACGCGAACGGCAACCTGGCCCGGATCCTCGACCCGGGCAACGAGCAGACCGACTTCGGCTACGACGCCGGCAAGCTGACGCTGCTCCGCGACGCGACCGCCAATGATTGGCTCGCCGCGGACAGCAGCCGCACTGTCGACACGAACACCGCGTCGACGATCGCCTACGACGGCGGCCGCGCCGTCTCGGTCACGCTCCCCGCCCCGGACGGGGTGACCAGTGCCTCCCGGCCGGTGAAGACGTTCGGGTACGGCGACAAGTCGACGACGGTCGACGTGCCCGCGCTCGGTCTGCCCGACGGGACCCACGCCGAGACCGTCACGTACGACGACGCCTGGCGACAGCTGACGACCACCAGCCCCTCGGGGCTGACTGCCTCGCAGACTTGGGGCGAGCGCGACAAGCTGCTGTCCTCCACGGACCCGCAGGGTCGGATGTCGACGACGATCTACAACGCGCAGGACCGCCCGACCGACACCTACGGCCCCGCGCCCACGGCCTGCTTCCAAGCGGACCGGACCCCGACCGCAGCCTGCGCAGCGACCACCGCGCACAGCTCCACCGGGTACGACCAAGACGCTTCCGGCAACCCACTGCGCGGCCTGAACGCGACCTGGTACGACAACGACCGGCTCGCCGGAGCGCCCAAGTCATACGGGCTCGGCGTGGGCAACAGCGACGGGTCGATCAACCAGACGTGGGCGAAGGGCAGCCCACCCGCAGCCGGCGCCGGGTTCACGACGGACAACTTCTCCGTCCGCCTCACCGGTCTTGTCACCGCACCCCAGGACGGGACCTACACGTTCCTCACCAAGTCCGACGACGGTGCCCAGCTCTGGGTCGACGACCTGCCCTTGATCGACGACTGGGGTCCGCACTCGGCAACCGAGACAGCGGCGACGCAGACGGTGACCCTGAAGAAGGGACAGGCGGTCAAGATCCGCCTGCAGTACCGCGAGGTGACAGTCGACGCGTCCCTGGTACTCGAGTGGAAAGTCAACGGCGGCGCCACGGCGGTGATCCCGGGTACCGCGCTCTCGCCGGACTACGGCCTGGCGACGTCGTTGAAGACCGATGACCAGGCGCCCACCGGCGTCGTCGGCGTGAGCGCATCGCAGATCAGCGCGTCGACCACAGCGACGGTATTCGACAAGCCGTGGCTCGGCATGTCGACAGCGACCATCACTGATCCGGCGGGGCTGGCGCTAAAGGATACTGCTACCTACGAGCCGCAGGACTCCGGGTATCTCCGACTGCTGACTCACACGCTGCCTGCCCAGGCTGCGGCCGCTTCGACGGACACCTACTTCGGCGACACGCAGACGATCAAGGACGCCTTCGGCACCACCGATGGGCAGATCTGCGGCGTTGACGTGTCAACCCCCCAGTACGGGCAGGTGGAGACCGCCGCCGGCGCTAAGCCCGCCATCGGTGACGCGGTTACCACGTCGTTCATCTATGACGTGTTCGGCCGGACGGTTGGGACAAAGCAATCCGGTGACAACGAGTGGTCCTGCACTTTCTACGACGCGCGCGGTCGTGCCGTAAAGAGCACGACGCCCGCGTTCAACGGGCAGCCCGGTACTACAGAGACGGCGTCGGTGTCAGACGACGGTCTCACCACCGTCGTCACGGATGATGCTGTTGCAGGGTCCAACAACGGGTCGAAGATCACCACGACCTCGAACCTGCTCGGGCAGGTCGTCAAGTACGTCGACGTGTGGGGGACCACCTCGACGACGACCTACGACCAGGCCGGCCGTGTCACGTCTTCCCTCGCGGTCACCGCAGACGGTATTCACCACACGACCGGTCAGAGCTACGACATCGACTCGAAGGTGACGCAGTTCACCGCTGACGGCAAGGTCGTCGCGGTCCCGACCTACCAGCAGGGCGAGGTCACCTCGGTGGCGTACCCGTCCGGGGACGGCAACGGCGGCAACGGCACCTCGGCGACGGTGACGAAGGACGGAACCGGTGCCCTGACCGGGTTGGCGTGGTCGTTCCCGAACAACCAGCCGCAGGTCACCGACCAGGTCGTCCGGTCTCAGTCCGGTGACATCCTGCAGGACACCACGTCGAACGGGTCCGTCACGAACGTCGCGTCGTACTCCTACGACACGGCCGGGAGGCTCGTGGCCGCGTCGATCCCGCGGCACACGCTTACCTACGGGTTCGGCCCATCGACGTGCACCCAGCCCGGTGCGGTCACTGCGGCTGGGAAGAACGGGAACCGGACATCCTCGTCGGACCAGCTCCTCGACGCCTCCGGCAACCCGGCGGGTGCGGCGACGCAGGTCGCGTCCTGCTACGACGCCGCCGACCGGCTCCTGGGGACGACGGTGACGAATCCGGTCCCGGGAGCGACTCTGGTGAACCAGTCCCTGACATCGTCACAGTTGGTCTACGACGCGCACGGGAACACCACCCGACTCGCTGACGAGGCCCTTGCGTACGACGGGCAGGACCGGCACGTGCAGACCACGTTGGACGACGGGTCGAAGGTGTCGTACATCCGCGACGCGACGGACCGGATCGTGCAGCGCACGGAGCAGGCGGCTGACGGGACGAAGACGGTGACCCGGTACGGGTTCACCGGTGACGCGGACACTCCCGACTTCGTTTACGACGGCTCGAGCACGCTGACCGAGTGGGACCTGCCGGTGGCCGGCGGCGTGACGGTGGAGTACCGGGGCAGTGCGGCGGTGTGGTCGTACCCGAACATCCACGGCGACATCATCACCACCACTGACGCCGCGGGACAGATCACGACGCCCACCCTGCCCGCATACGACCCGTTCGGTCAGAACATGGACCAGACCACCGGGCTCTTCGGGACCGTGCCGGCGAACCAGACCGGACCCGACACGCAGCAAGGCAACGCGGACTACGGCTGGGTCGGGCAGCATCAGAAGCTCACCGAGCACCTGGGGTCCATCGCCACGATCGAGATGGGTGCACGCCAGTACGTCGCAGCGCTCGGCCGGTTCCTGCAAGTCGACCCCGTCGAAGGGGGCACCGACAACGCCTACGCGTACGTGAATGACCCCATCAACGACAGCGACCTGACCGGTAACTACCGCACGTGCGGAAGCTGGAACGGTTACTGCATGAAGGGGCAGCACAATCGCTACATGCGGCACTTCTGGGCACGAACCTGGAAACGTACCTGGCACAG
Source organism: Curtobacterium sp. NPDC090217 (assembly GCF_044746705.1). NCBI lineage: Bacteria > Bacillati > Actinomycetota > Actinomycetes > Micrococcales > Microbacteriaceae > Curtobacterium > Curtobacterium sp. NPDC090217. The sequence goes on from NZ_JBIVCR010000001.1 coordinate 1,029,517, forward strand.
CCTCTGGCACAACTATGCCCCTGGTATTCCGGAGGAAGGAGCAGTTGTCACAGGAGCAGGCTGGGCGGCTCGATCAATCAAAGCAGCGCAAATGGCTCGTGAGGCCGAAGCTGCCAGGGGAGTTGCAGCAACTGCTCGGGCGCTGCGCTTCAGAAGAGTGAACGGTGCGCTATCGCACGGCCAGGCTGTCTGGACGAACGGGAAGCGGTGGATTTCTCATGATCACACCTCTCATAATGGTGGATACTGGAAGATGGCGAAGTCGCTCGAAGGTTTGGCGCATAGGCACACGAGAATGGGAACCTACAGTAAGAGCCTTCACCACAGGATTGGAGATTGATATGGCGGACAAGAGCCGCGAGGATTGGTTCATCGTTTTCCCATTTCTCGAAAGGACGTCAGGGAGGATAATCGTGGCAATTGCGCGAATCCTTCGACTGAATGTGAATCCACAACTGGTCTCGAGCCAGAACCTGCTGCAGTTAATCTTGGATAGGGAAAGTGCGACGCAACTGCTCGAACTGGTGGAACGAGCGACAATTAACGATAACGATGGCACGCTGCGTTATCTGATTCAAGAAGAACTGCGAGATTTCCTTGACTTGAATGATTCTCACTGAACAGACCGTTCACAGATGTCTCCAAACCGTTCGGTACGCGGTCCGTCCTGGGCTTCAACGCATCGAGCCGCAGCAGGCACCGGATCGACGTCGTGAGCGACTACAGCGACGACTTCGCGAACGCCGATGAGCCGAGTCAGGAAGCACGGACAACCGAGACGGAACGTATTGCATTGGATCTATCGATAATCCTCTTTCAGTGCCGAGCTCGATGACCAGGAAATCCACGGAGCTAACGTTCTCGACATCGTTTTCCACGAGGAATACGATTCCGCACCCGGGCGCCCGTGAGCAAGCGTGCTGCCCGTAACGGCTTTCTACTTCGAGCATGCTGTGCAGCCGCTCCGCAACCGACACAGGCCTGGCGGCTGGGGTGGCGATGATACTGAACTGGGATGAGATCACTGAAGGAATTTCCAGTAGGATTTCGGAGGCTGTGATTTTCTACCGAGAGCCTGCAAGTACCCCGAATCCGGAGTCGCTTTTGATCAGCAGGGGAAATTCGACAATCCGGCTGTACGGATTCCATTCCGACATATCAGTTGAGGCCGCCAGCTGGACATTCAATTCTGAGGAAACGAAACAGGGTGTTGCCGATACGAGAGGATGGGCCATTGATCTCGCGTCGAGGATAATCGAATACGGCATTCGGTCGCCTCGGTTGAGAAGGCAGCCGCCCGTTCCAAGCTCGCTGGAAGACGCACTCTCCCTTGAGAGATCGCGCGCGAGGCGCCGATTCGTTCTCAAGTAGAGGGTGCTGCATCGAGGCGCGTTTGGGGTTACCCACGGAAACAAACGTTTGAACCATGCAGGAAGCGACGATCTTTGACTATCGATTCGCAACTATTCGAGAACCTTGCGAGCGGCGCCAGAAGATCACCGAGCACCTCGGAGCTATCATCACAATCGAGGCGGGTGACCGGCGTGCGACGGTCTGGCATGTAGGCACACGGGGTTGGGGGCCTGTGGCGTGCGCACGTCGGTACTGCGAGAGCGACAGTCTCCGCCCGGGATTCGGACGGAGACTGTCGTTTTGGCGGCACAACGCACGGTGCCGGGCGGAGCGAGCCCCGCACTCGATGGATCAGCCGCGCGCGAGCGAGCCGGCAGCGGCCAGGGCCGCGGCGAGGTCGGCCTGCACGAGGTCGCCGTGCACCGCGGCGCCCGCCTGGGTCCCCGCCGCCGACGAGGCGATGACGGTGGCCATCGGCGACGCCACGTTGCCCGCGGCGTAGACCCCGCGCACGGACGTCTTCCCCATGCCGTCGACGGTGACCGCACCGGCGATCCGGACGTCGCCCATCAGGACGTCCTCGGCCACGATCCCGAGTCCCTCGAGGCCGTCGATGCGCGCCTCTGCGGAGCTCGCCGCGGCGAGTGCGTCGAGCGACACCGTCGTTCCGTCGCCGAGTTCAACGCCGGTGAGCACGTCACCGTCCGACACGACTCGGGTCACCGGGCCGTCGTACACCGTGATCCCGTGGGCGGCGAAACCTGCTCGAGCGGTGTCGTCGACGAGCGCGGGGTCGGTCGCGAACACCGTCACGTGCTCACTCAGCGCGCGCCAGAGCAGCGCCTGGTGCGCCCCGAACGGCCCCGTCACGAGCACGCCGATCCGTCGATCCCGGACCTCCCACCCGTGGCAGAACGGGCAGTGGATCACTCCGCGGCCCCACTGTTCCGCGAGACCCGGCACGTCCGGCAGGACGTCCACGGCGCCGGAGGCGACGACCACGCGACGGCCCGTCACCTGCGCGCCGGAGTCGAGGGTGGCGGTGAAGGCGACCTCGTCGGCATCGCTCGCCGGCGCGGGGGACGCGGCCACGAGCCTCCCGGCCGTGATGTCGACCCCGTACCGGGCGGCCTCCGCGCGACCGATCCGTGTGAGCTCCAACGGTGGCGTGCCCTCCTGCCCGAGGTAGTTGTGGACGCCCGCCGCCGGGGCGTTGCGGGGGTCGCCCGCGTCCACCACCAGCACGGAACGGCGAGAGCGGCCGAGGATGAGAGCGGCGGCGAGTCCGGCGGCTCCGCCGCCGATGACGATCACGTCGTAGGTGTCACGCATGCCGACATCGTGCGGCACCGCCCATGACCTGGCAACAAACCTTGCCGCTCTGGCAACATGGTCGGCATGGACCACGGACAGGAGGCTCGGCCCACCTCGCGGACGACGGCTGAGGTCGTTGACGGGGTCGGGCCTCGGCTGCGCGCGTTGCGTCAGCGACGTGACGTCACGTTGGCTGCACTGGCGACGGAGACCGGGATCTCGGTGAGCACGCTCTCGCGACTGGAGTCGGGGCAGCGCAAGCCGACGCTGGAGCTGCTGCTGCCGCTGGCCCGGGCGTACCAGGTGCCGCTCGACGACCTCGTGGGGGCGCCGCAGACCGGCGATCCGCGCGTGCACATGAAGCCCGAGATGCACGGTGGGCGGGTCGTCGTGCCGCTCACCCGGCGGACCGGCGGAGTGCGGTCGTTCAAACAGCTCTTCCCGCCGCACTCGCCCGGTGGTGAACCGTCCCCGAAGACGCACGAGGGCTACGAGTGGCTCTACGTGCTGTCCGGTCGGCTGCGGCTGGTGCTCGGCGAACACGACTTCGACCTCGGGCCGGGTGAGGTCGTCGAGTTTGACACGCACACGCCGCACTGGATCGGGAACGTGACGGACCACGTGACCGAGGTGCTCTGCCTGTACGGGCCGCAGGGCGAGCGGGCGCACGTGCGGTCGCGGCCGGCAGGGTGATGGGACGCGGCGTGCTCAGAACACGTGGGCCATGACGTCGTCCAGCAGGCCGGAGGTCGGGACGTTCGCCTGGCTGATGTGGATCGCGATGTCACCACGGGTGAAGTAGGTCACACCCGTCTCGACGCCGTACTGGTTGTCGGTGCTGATCCGTTGGCACCGGTAGCCCTCGGCGAGGTGCTCGCACTGGAAGCCCTGCAGGCCCTGCAGCACCGCGAACGCCTTCGACGAGTCGACCACCTGCACGGCGATCGTCACGTTCGTGATGTCCGCTCGGGGGTCGCGCCAGACGCAGTAGAGGCGCTTGCCGTCGGGCTGCAGCACCGGTGTGAACACCGACTTCGGGATCTCGACGGGATCGCCGACGATCGCGGGGTCGTTGAGCGGCGCGCGGAGGAACGAGTCCTTCCACTTGCTCGTGGTGATGAGCCCGTCGCACGTGTCGGGGACCGTGCCGCCGTCGTAGTCGACCCCCGGGACCGGCGTGATCGTCGAGTTCGAGCGCGGGGTGGTGCTCGTGCTCGGACCCGGGGTCGTGCTGGTGCTGGGAGCCGGTGTCGTGCTCGGTGTCGTACTCGCGCTCGGCGTCGGGTCCGGGGTGGTGTTCCCGGTGCAGCCGCTGAGCAGCGTCGCGGTTGCTGCCAGCGCGACCGCGATCCCCGCGGCGCGTCGTCGTGCGTTCCCCATGGTGTGCTCCCCTCCGCTCTCCGAATCTACGGACGTCGCGCCTGGTGTGCGGTTGCTGTTCCATCACGATGCGGTCCTCGACGTCATGGTCGCCGGCGCGACGCCCCGGAGGGTGTTCGGCGCCAGACGATACGGTCGGGGCATGGACTCGCCCGATGACCTCGCCGACGAACTCCGGGAGTCGATCGGGCGGATCGTCCGTGCGACCCGCGGCAAGGTCGACACGATCCCGCCGGCGCACTCGGCGACGCTCGGGCTGCTCGACCGGCAGGGTGCCATGACGATCGCCGACCTCGCCCGCAAGCGCGGGGTGAAGCACCAGGGGCAGTCCCGCACGATCGGCGAGCTCGAGGAACGCGGGCTGGTCGTACGGGAGACCTCGGCCGAGGACCGCCGGGTGTCGGTGATCGGCATCACCCCGACCGGACGCGACGTGGTGCTGCGGGACCGACGGGCGCGGGCGGACTGGCTCGCCACGGGGATCGCGGAGGACCTGTCGGCCGACGAACGGGAGATGCTCGCCCGGATGCCGCCGTTGCTCCACCGGATCGCCCGGCGCGTCGAGGAGTGACGACCACGGCGCACCCGTGACACGTCGTCGCGGACTGAGCCGGAGCAGAGGCGGGCAGAGTTGCCTGGGGTGATGCCTGCCGACCCCAGTACCGCTGTCCTGTTCGACATCGACGGGACGCTCGTCGACTCGAACTACGCCCATGTCGACGCGTGGTGGCGGGCGTTCCGCGCCGTCGACGAGTCCGTTGACGCCTGGCGCATCCACCGCGCGATCGGCATGGACTCCTCCCGCCTGCTCGGGGCGTTGCTCCCCGACGCGCCCGACGACGTCCGCGCGACCGCGAAGCAGTACCACTCCGCGTACTACGCCGAGCAGATGCCACGGTTGCGCACACTGCCCGGAGCCCGCGACCTGTTGCGCGCCGTCGCCTCCCTGGGGCATGCGGTGGTGCTCGCCACGAGTGCTCCCGCTTCCGAGCTCGTCCGGCTGCGGGAAGTCCTCGACGCCGAGGAGTGGATCACCGCGGTGACCAGCTCCGAGGACGTCGACGAGGCGAAGCCGGCGCCCGGGATCGTCCAGGTCGCGCTCGACCGGGTCGGGGTCGTCGCGGAGCGGGCGGTCATGGTCGGGGACGCGATGTGGGACGTCGAGGCGTCGGCGAGGGTCGGCGTGCCGTGCGTCTCCGTGATGACGGGCGGCATCGGTGGCGACGAACTGCGGCAGGCCGGAGCCGCTGCCGTGTACGACGACGCGGCTGCGGTCCTGGCGGATCTCGACGGCGGCCCGATCGGTGCGCTCGGGGCGCCCGGGTCGGTCGGGGGGCGCTCGTGACGGTGCGCGGCGTCGACCACGTCGGGCTCACCGTGCCGGACGTCGACGCGGCGACGACCTTCCTCGTCGAGGCCTTCGACGCGGTCGTGCTCTACGACACCCTCCCCGCCGACGCGCCGCCGAAGAGCGGCCACGAGACGGACGAGCGGCTCGGCGTGCCGGACGGTGCCCGCGAGGTCCGCGTCCGGATGCTCGCCCTGCCCGGCGGGCCCGGCATCGAGCTGTTCGCGTTCGACGGTGCTGCGCAAGGGGCCCCAGCGGTGCCGACGGACCTCGGATGGCAGCACGTCGCGCTGTACGTCGACGACCTCGACGCGACACTCGACCGGGTCGTGCGTGCCGGCGCCGTCGCGCTCGGTGCACCCCGCCCGCTCCCGGGGCCCGAGGCCGGTGCCCGGAACCGGTTCGTCTACGTCCGGACACCGTGGGGGAGCACCGTCGAGCTGCTGACGTACCCGGACCCCCAGCCGTACGAGGCGCACACGGACCGTCGTCGCTGGCACCCCTGACCCCGGACCCGCGTTCGGCGGTGTCGTCCGTGCGTGTCAGGATGGTCGATCGTGATCACGATCGAACGCGTCGCCTGGGAAGACCCCCGCGGAGTCGTCCTCCGCGCCCGCATGGACGAGGAGATGCACGAGCGCTACGGGTCGGCAGCCGCCGACGAGGACCCCGCCGTCACCGCCGAGCGCGACCGGTCGCTCGCCGTCGATCCGGCCACGGTCATCACCTCGGTGCTCGCGATCGACGAGGACGGCGAGGCCGTCGGGCACATCGCGGTCCGTCGGCTCCGTGACGAGGTCGAGCTCAAGCGCCTCATCGTGCTGTCGTCCGCTCGCGGCAAGGGTGCGGCGACGGCGCTGCTCGACGAATGTGAGCGCATCGGTCGCGAACAGGGCGCACGGCGGTTGATCCTGCAGACCGGCGATCGGCAGCCCGACGCCGTCGCCCTGTACGAGAAGACCGGATGGCGCTCGATCCCCGTGTACGAGCCGTACGCGGCGACGATGCCGTGGTCGTTCTGCTTCGACAAGGCGCTGTAGCACCTCCCGTATTGCACTTTCGTGCCACGAGTGCAATTCTTGTCCGGTGAGCACGGCCGAACGCACCCGCACGCTGCGTCGACGCATGATCGTCGAGGCGCGTCGGTCGACCGTGGAGAGCGGTCTGCACGGCTTCACGATCGAGCAACTCTGCGAGACGGTCGGGGTGTCCCGACGCACGTTCTTCAACCACTTCGCGTCGAAGGAAGACGTCGTCCTCGGCATCGAGCTCAACGCGGACGAGAACCTGCTCGTGGCGTACGCCCGCGGGCAGGTCGTCCCGGCGACGCTCGACCCCCTGAGCTCGATCGTCGCGCTCGCGATCGAGCAGGTCCACGTCGTGGGGCTCGACCGTTCCGATGAAGCGCTCGTGCGCAAGGTCTTCGACCGAGAACCCGCACTCGTCGCACGGTTCCTCTCGGCGACGGACGTGCAACTCGCGAAGGTCGCCGACGCCGTGCGGGAACGCTTCGGGTGGACCGTCCCGGACGACCCTCGCGCTCGGCTCGTGACCGAGTCGGCGGCAGGGCTGCTCAAGGTCACCGCCGCCGACTACTTCGACGACGACTTCGACGAGTCGACGGGCCCGTCCTTCGACGACCTGCTCACCACGAACCTCCGCCTCATGCGGGCGGCCATCACCACCGGACAGGAAGACACCGAATGAGCACCTCAGCGCCGCGCACCGCCAAGCGCGCACGGCCCGGGAGCGACGGGCCGCTGCTCCTCACCCAGCGTCGGATCTGGATCATCTTCTCCGCGCTGATCGCCGGCATGCTGCTGTCGAGTCTCGACCAGACGATCGTCTCGACCGCGATGCCGACCATCGTCGGCGACCTCGGCGGCGTCGCCCACCAGGCGTGGATCACGACCGGCTACCTGCTGGCATCGACCATCGTGATGCCGATCTACGGCAAGTTCGGTGACGTCATCGGCCGCCGCAACCTGTTCCTCATCGCGATCGCGCTGTTCACGCTGGCATCGCTGGGGTGTGCGATGTCGACCGACTTCTGGCAGTTCGTGGTCTTCCGTGCCCTCCAGGGCCTCGGCGGCGGTGGCCTCATGATCCTGTCGCAGGCGATCATCGCGGACATCGTCCCGGCGTCCGAGCGCGGTAAGTACCTCGGGCCGCTCGGCGCCATCTTCGGCCTCTCCGCCGTCGGAGGCCCGCTGCTCGGCGGGTTCTTCGTCGACCACATGACCTGGCACTGGGCGTTCTGGATCAACATCCCCGTCGGCATCGCGGCGTTCTTCGTGGCCTGGTTCGCGTTGACCCTGCCGAGCAAGAAGGCGACGAAGCGCATCGACGTCCTCGGCGTCGCGCTGCTCTCCGCGACCACCGCCTGCCTGGTGTTCTTCACCGAGTTCGGCGGCAACAAGCAGCACGGGTGGGGTGCGCTCGAGACCTGGGCCTGGGGCGCCGGGTTCATCGTCGCTGCCGCGCTGTTCGTCCTCACCGAGTCCAGGGCCGACGACCCGATCATCCCGCTGTCGTTCTTCCGGAACCGCACGTTCGTCACCGCGACGGCGATCGGCTTCGTGCTCGGCCTCGGGATGTTCGCCGCGATCGGCTTCGTCCCGACGTTCCTGCAGATGGCGTCCGGCACGTCGGCCGCCGTCTCCGGTCTGCTGATGCTCCCGATGATGGTCGGGCTCATGGGGACGTCGATCCTCTCCGGCACGCTCATCACCAAGACGGGCCGGTACCGCGCGTTCCCGATCATCGGCACGATCATCGTCGGCATCGCGATGCTCGGCATGACGACCCTCGCTGCGGCGACCCCGATCTGGCTGATCTGCGTCTACCTGTTCGTGTTCGGTGCCGGCCTCGGCCTCATCATGCAGGTCGTCGTGCTCGTCGCGCAGAACGCCGTCCCGCCGGAGCACGTCGGCACGGCGACCTCGACGAACAACTACTTCCGTGAGGTCGGCGCCTCCCTCGGTGTCGCCGTGTTCGGTGCGATCTTCACGTCCCGCCTCACGGAGTCGCTGACGGACGTCTTCACGAGCGCCGGCGGAAGTGCCTCGCAGGCGGCGAGTGCGAGCGCGAGCATCGACCCGACGCAGCTCGCGAAGCTGCCCGAAGCGGTGCAGGACGGCATCGTGAACGCCTACGCCGACTCGCTGTCGCCGGTGTTCTGGTACCTGCTCCCGTTCATCGCGGTGGCCCTCGTGCTGGCCCTGTTCATCCCGCAGATGAAGCTCGCGGACGTGGCCGGCATGGTCGCCCGCGGCGAGGCGGTCGGCGGCGCCGAGGCGGACGAACTCGAGCGCGCGCAGCGCGGTTCGGGCGCGGAGCGTCCGGCCGAGTCGGTCGGATCCGGAACGGGGTCGGTCCCGACGGCGCGGCACGACGAGTAGAGGCTCACCCCACGACGGACGGGAGGCACGGTGCCAGCTGGCACCGTGCCTCCCGTCCGTCGTGGGGTGCGGGCCGTGCGCCGGTCCGGTCGCTCGTTGCGTGGGCAAGGAGCCCTGGTTCCCGCACTTGTTGCGTGTGCAAGGAGCGACACTGTCGATGTCGTACGACAGCGACGCTGTCGCTCCCGGGCGCGTGCAACTGTTGCGCGTGCAAGGGGCGACAGGATCGTTGTCGTACGACAGCGAGCATGTCGTTCCGAGTCGGCAACCGCTGCTCGCCCGCCGCCGCCCGCCGTGCACCCGCCCGCGTCAGCCGCCCGTGCTCGCGCGCGGGACCAGGCGCGTCGGGAGTGACGGGGCCGGCGCCTCCGTGCCGTCGAGCGTCGCGAGCAGCCGGAGTGCTGCGGCACGTCCGAGTTCCGCTCCCGGCAGTGCCACGCTCGTGAGCGCGGGTGCGGTGACCGAGGACGACGGCAGGTCGTCGAAGCCCGCGACGGCGAGGGTTCCCGGGATCCCGACGCCTCGGGCGGCAGCGACCCGCAGCACCCCGTACGCCAGCGTGTCGGCTGCGGCCACGACGGCCGTCACGCCGGAGTCGAGCCATGCGTCGAGCACGCCGGACACCGCGGTCGTGGCGGCCTCGATCGTCAGGTCGGCGCTCGCGGGGAGGTCCGACACGGTGATGCCCGCGGCGGCGCACGCGTCCTCGAACAGGGTGCGGCGCACGGCGAAGGTCGTCGCGCGAGAGGTGCCGTCGAGGTAGCCGACACGCCGGTGCCCCGCGTCGGCGAGGTGCGTGACGAGCGCCGAGACCCCGGGGGACAGGTCGTAGTTGACGGCTCCTGGGCCTCCCGGCGCGTCGAGGAGCACGACGGGCACACCGGCAGACATCGACTCGCCGGCTGCCGGGGCGTCGACGAGGATCCCAGCTGGCCGGAGTCGCTCGAAGCGCCGGACGTCGGCGTCGACGGGTTGCTCGCCGCGTTCCGTGACGGAGAGCACGAACTGGAACCGGTCGCCGATGGTGTCCCGGACGCCGCGGATGACCTCGGCGAAGAACGGGTTCGACAGGTCGGGGGCGATGAGCACGACGAGGTCGCCGCTGCCTCGGGCGAGGGAGCTGGCGGCGTGGTCGACGACGTACCCGAGCTCCTCGACGACATCGCGGACCCGGGTGGCGATCGGCACCGAGACGCGGCCGCGGTCCTTGCCGTTCACGACGAGCGACACCGTGGCGATGCTGGTGCCGGCGCGTTCGGCGACCATCGCGGCGGTGACGCGACGAGGGGTCCCGGAGGATGCTGGCACCCGTCGATGCTACCGACTGAGCCCTGCTCGACTTGACGTCAAGCGTTTGATGAGGTGTGATGTCAAACGCTTGACGCGGAGTGCATGGCCGCGTTGAGCCACAGCCACCGCCGGCGAGCCCGGCATCCCCGACGAAGTGGAGCGCACACGTGCCGAACGCGACCAAGCAGAAGATCATCCTCGACTGCGACCCCGGCCACGACGACGCCGTCGCCATCCTGCTGGCACACGGCAACCCCGACATCGAGCTGCTCGCCGTGACGACCGTCGTGGGCAACCAGACGCTGCCGAAGGTCACCCGCAACGCCCTCGCCGTCGCCCGCATCGCGGGGATCACCGGCGTGCCGTTCGCCGCGGGCGCCGACCGGCCGATCCTCCGCGAGATCGAGGTCGCGCAGGACATCCACGGCGAGAGCGGCCTCGACGGGCCGATGCTGCCCGAGCCCTCGTTCGACCTGGACGAGCGGCACGCGGTCGACCTCATCATCGAGACCGTCATGGCGCACGAGCCGGGCACCGTCACCCTCGTGCCGACCGGCGGCCTGACGAACATCGCGCTGGCAGCCCGCAAGGAGCCCCGCATCGTCGATCGCGTCAAGCAGGTCGTGCTGATGGGCGGCGGCGTGCACGTCGGCAACTGGAGCCCGGTCGCCGAGTTCAACATCGTCATCGACCCCGAGGCCGCGTCGATCGTCTTCGACGCCGGCTGGGACGTCGTGATGGTCGGTCTCGACCTCACCCACCAGGCCCTGGCGACGCCCGAGGTCGCTGCCCGGATCAGCGAGGTCGGCACCGGACCCGCCGCGTTCGTCGGGGAGCTGCTCGACTTCTTCGGCCAGACCTACAAGGACGCGCAGGGCTTCGACTCCCCGCCGGTCCACGACCCCTGCGCCGTCGCGTACGTCATCGACCCGACGATCGTGCGGGCCGTGAAGGTCCCGATCCACGTCGAGACCCAGGGCGCGCTGACCCTCGGCATGACCGTCGCCGACTTCCGCGCCCCCGCGCCGGAGGACTGCCGCACGAGCGCCGCGATGGAGCTCGACCACGGCCGCTTCTGGGACCTCGTCGTCGACGCCCTCGAGCGCATCGGCGAGACACCGGACACCGGCTGGACCCCGCGAACCGAGACCCAGAAGGCCTGACCCCCATGACCTCCACACCGACGACGATGTCGAAGAAGTCCATCGGCGCCCTCACCGCGGCGCTCCTCGCAGCATGCATCGCGTTCCAGCTGAACGCGAGCATGCTCAGCCCGGCCCTCGTCACCATGGCACGGGAGCTGCACACCGACGACGCGACGATCGGCCTCTCGCAGACGCTGTACTTCACCCTCGCCGCGCTGTTCTCGCTGTTCCTGCCCCGCCTGTCCGACATCGTCGGCCGCAAGCGCGTGCTGATCGGCATGCTCGCCGTGATGCTCATCGGCAGTGTCGTCGCCGCCCTCGCGGTGAACGTGCCGATGCTCTTCGCCGGCCGCATCATCCAGGGCGTCACCGGCCCCGTCGTCCCGATCTGCCTGCTCGTGCTCCGCAACGAGATCGCCGACCCGAAGCGCTACGGCGCCGCGCTCGGCCTCCTCACCGCGGTGAACGGCGGCATCGCCGGGATCGACTCCCTCGCCGGCGGGTGGATCGCCACGAACTTCGGGTTCCGCGGGATCTTCTGGGTCATCGCCGTCGTCACCGTGGTCGCGCTCGCGCTGGTCGCCGTGTGGGGCGTGGAGTCCCACCCGTCCAAGGGCACCCGCATGGACTGGATCGGTGTCGTGCCCCTCGTGGTGAGCGTCGGTGCCCTGCTGACCGCCTTCAACGAGGCCGGCAAGCTCGGAGCCGCGAACCCGGTCCTCGTCATCGGCGGGATCGTCGTCGCGCTCGCTGCCTTCGCCGTGTTCTGGGCGGTCGAGTCCCGCGTGCAGGAACCGCTCGTCGAGACGCGGTTCCTGAAGCGCCGTGCGACGTGGGCGCTCCTCGCCACGACGTTCCTCACCATGACGGGCGTCTTCGCCGTCGTCAACGGACTCGTCACGAGCCTCGCGCAGAACCACGACGCCGGATTCGGGATGGAGGCGGACCTCGCCTCCCTCGTGTTCCTCACGCCGTACGCGCTCGTCGGATGGATCGTCGGACCGTTCGCCGGGCGCCTCGCCCCGACCCTCGGCTACCGGGCGATCCTGCGCGTCGGGCTCGTCGGCAGCATCGTCGCGACGCTCCTGATGGCCTTCGTCGGCGTGCACTCCCTGCCGGTGCTCATCGCCGCGACCGTGCTCATCGGCATCACCTACGCCGGCATCGCGAACATCATCCTGAACGGGCTCGGCATCGTGCTCTCGCCGGACTCGAACCCCGGGTTCCTGCCCGGCCTCAACGCCGGGGCGTTCAACCTCGGCGCCGGTGTGAGCTTCGCCGTCCTGCCCGCACTGCAGATCGCCCTCGGGGTCGGCGGGTCCGCGGGCACCGCCGGGTACTCCGGTGGGATGCTGCTCGGTGCCGTCATCACGATCGCCGCCCTCGCGACGTCGTTCCTCATCCCGCGCCCGTCGAGCGCCGAGACGACGTCCGTCGCCCCGCAGAAGGAGACCGTCCGTTGAACACCATCGTCGTCGTCGGGTCGCTGAACGCGGACCTGGTGGTCCGCACGGAGCGCTTCCCGAAGCCGGGGGAGACCCTGCACGGTTCCGACCTCGCGATCCTGCCAGGCGGCAAGTCCGCCAACCAGGCGGTGGCAGCCGGGAGGCTCGGGGGCACGGTGCGCATGATCGGTGCGGTCGGCGACGACGGGAACGGTGCGCTGCTCCGCGACTCCGTCGCGGCCGCGGGTGTGGACACGACGCACGTCGCCGTCCGCGAGGGCGTTGCGACAGGCACCGCCGTCATCACGGTCGACGCGCAGGGTGAAAACACCATCGTGATCTCCGGCGGCGCGAACGCCACGCTGACACCGGACGACGTCCCCGCCGATGCCCTCGACGGGGCCGCGGTGCTCGGGCTCTGCCTCGAGGTCTCGATCGACGTCGTCCTCGCCGCCGCCCGTGCCGCACACGAGGCCGGCGTGACCGTCCTCACGAACCTGTCCCCGTTCGGCGACGTGCCACGCGAGCTCCTCGACCTCACCGACGTGCTGCTGGTGAACGAGCACGAGGCGGAACTGCTCGGCGACCACGGCGTCGCCCGGTCGATCGTCACGCGGGGTGGCGACGGGTCGATCGTGCACGACGGCGACGCCGCGCCCGTCGAGGTCCCCGCGATCCCCGTCGAGGCCGTCGACACCACGGGCTGCGGCGACGCGTTCATGGGTGCTGTGGCGCTCCGACTCGCCGCAGGCGACGACCTCGCGGACGCCGCGCGGTTCGCCGCCGGGGTCGGGGCGTACGCCGCGACCGGAGCCGGGGCACAGGCGTCCTACCCGACCACGGAGCAGCTGGAGGCGTTCCTGCGGGCGTGATCCGAGCCTCCCGTCCGACCGGGCCGACGTGAGCCGGTATCTTGCATACATGCGCGTGGGAGTCCTCGACATCGGGTCCAACACCGGTCACCTGCTGGTGGTCGACGCCCACGGCGGCGCTGCGCCGCTGCCGGCCTCGTCGTTCAAGCAGCCGCTGCGGCTCGCCGAGCACCTCGACGACCGGGGCGCTGTCACGCAGGTCGGCATCGACGCGCTGACCGGCTTCGTCGCGGACTCGGTGCGCGTGGCCGAGGAGCGCGGCTGCGAGGACATGCTCGGGTTCGCCACGTCGGCGGTCCGTGACGCCGTGAACTCCGAGGCCGTCCTCGCCCACGTCGAGGAGCGCACCGGCGTCGAGCTCGCCGTGCTGTCCGGCTCCGACGAGGCGCGACTCACCTTCCTCGCCGTCCGCCGCTGGTTCGGCTGGTCCGCCGGGCGGCTCGCGGTGTTCGACATCGGCGGCGGCTCGCTCGAGATCGCCGGCGGTGCGGACGAGGCACCGGACGTCGCGTGGTCGATGCCGATCGGCGCCGCCCGGCTCGCGCGGTCGTTCTTCGCGGCGGGCACCCCGACCGAGGACGACGTCCGCCGGATCCGGCACGAGATCCGCGTCGAGATCGCCCGGGACGCCGGCAAGCTGCTCCGCTCGGGTGCGCCGGATCGTGCCGTGGCGACCTCGAAGACGTTCCGCTCGATCGCACGGATCTGCGGGGCCGCACCGTCCGGGGCCGGTCCGCTCGTGCCGCGCTCGCTCGACGGTGCGACCCTGCGGGCGAAGCTGCCGTCCCTGCTGCAGATGTCCGTCGCCGAACTCGCCACGCTTCCGGGGGTCTCCGCGAGCCGGGCGCACCAGGTCGTCCCGGGAGCGCTCGTCGCCGAGGCGTGCCTGGACATCTTCGACCTGCCAGCACTCGAGATCTGCCCGTGGGCACTCCGTGAGGGCGTGATCCTCGAGCGGCTCGACCAGCTCTCGGTGCTCGGCGCGTAGGGCGCCCTACCGACTTCGCGGCGGGGCGAGCAACCACGGACGGATCAACTTCGTCACGAACGGCAGCACCCAGAACGTCATGATCGGTGTGAGCACCAGCGTCGTGATGAGGACCCGGGGCAGTGCTGCGAGCCCGGCGAAGGACGGCACGAGCACGCCGACGAGGATCGTGAACGCCAGGTTCACCGGGAAGAACCCGAGCCAGATGCTCACCGCCTGCTTCCACCGCGGGGGAGCACTCGACGCTGGGGTGTCGGACGGGGCGTCGAACCAGCCCTCGATCCCGGTGCGCTTCTCGACGCGGGACTCCACCACGAGGTCGCGGCCGAGGTCGAGCCACCGCAGCCGGTCGTCGGAGTTCTCCCACGTCGCCAGGGAGTCGTGGTCGGCGAAGCGGTAGAGCATGTGCCACTCGCGGGACTGCGCCCGGGAGCGGACCCACCCGGAGCCGAGGAACCCCGGGTACCGGTTGGCGAGGTTCACGCCGGACTGCACCCAGCGGGTGACCTCGGGGATGCGCTCGGGTTCGACGAGACGGGTGATGGACACGGTGACGGGCGGGCCGGCGGTCTCGGGTGACGACTGCAGGCTCCCTGGCTCTTGTGGAGTCATGTGCCCAGTGTCCCCGACCCGTGTTTCACGCTCGTGTCGGGTACGCCCTCGACGGGATCTGCGTCGCCAGCTTGCCGCCCGACACGTCGTGCAGCGTCCCCGTGATGTACCCGGCCTGGTCGCTCGCCAGGAACAGCAGCAGGTTCGACACGTCGTCCGCCGTCTCCCACCGGCGCAGCGACAGCGTGTCGAGCAGCACGTCCTGCTCCTCCTGCGGGCGCGTCGCGAAGCCGTTCATCGCCGTCGGCACCATCCCCGGCGCGTAGGCGTTCACGGTGATGCCCCACGGGCCGAGCTCCGACGCGAGCACGCGGGTGAAGGACACGACGGCGGCCTTCGATGCCGCGTAGGCCGCGCTGCCGACGCTCGGGATGATCGCCGCGAACGACGCCGCGTTGATGATCCGCCCGCGGCCGGCGCGCTGCATCACCGGTGCCACGGCCTGGCTCATGAGGAACACCCCGCCCAGGTTGACGTCCATGCACCGCTGCCAGTCGGCCCACTGGAGCTCGGCGACCGGTCCGTCGACGTTGATCCCGGCGTTGTTGACGAGGACGTCGATCGTGCCGTGCCGCTCGACGACGGCGTCGACGGCGGTGCGGACGGAGTCCGGATCGGCGACGTTGCAGGTCACGGTGTCGGCCGAGTCCGTCGGCGCTCCGTCCGGGAACGCCAGGTCGAGCGCGACGACCCGCGCTCCGTCGGCGGCGAACCGCTCGGCGATGGTGCGACCGATCCCGCGACCGGCTCCGGTGATGACGACCACGCGGCCGGTGATGTCGAGTTCCATGCAATGAGCATACTATTGGGCCATGACGACGGGACGTGTGCTCTGGATCACCGGCGGCGGCAGCGGCTTGGGGGCCGCCAGCGCCGCCGCCGCCGCCCGCGCCGGCTGGACCGTCGTGTTGAGCGGCCGCCGCGCCGAACAGCTCGACGCAGTGGCGGACGGCATCCGCGCCGACGGCGGAACCGCGCACGTGCTCCCGCTCGACGTGACCGATCCGGACGCAGTGCGAGCCGCAAGGGACACCGTCGTCGCCGAGCACGGTCGGCTCGACGGACTCGTGCTCGCAGCCGGGCTCAACGCACCCGCCCGACGGTGGGACGACCAGACGATGGGCTCGTTCCAGAGCATCATCGACACGAACCTCACCGCCGTGGCGACCGTCACGGACGCGGCCCTCCCCGCCCTGCGGGAGACCGGCGGCGTCGTCGTGGTGATCTCCTCGTACGCCGGGTGGTCGTTCCAGCCCGGTGCCGGGGTCGCCTACTCCGCGAGCAAGACCGCGCTCGGCTCCCTCACGAGGTCGCTCAACCAGCAGGAAGCGCAGCACGGCGTCCGGGCGACGCACCTCTGCCCCGGTGACGTCGCGACGGACTTCCTCGCACAGCGCCCACAGGTCCCCGACGAAGCTGCCCGTGCCGTCATGCTCACCCCGGAGGACATCGGCCGCAGCGTCGCCTTCGTGCTCGACGCCCCCGCGCACGTCCGCATCGACGAACTCGTCATCTCCCCGGTGTCGCAGCGGTGATCTTCGACCGGGTGCTCGACGAGCTCGGCACCGCGATCGTCCGCGGCGACCTGCCCGTCGGGCACGCCGACAGCGTCGAGGGTTTCGTCGCCCGCACGGGCGCCTCGAGGAGCATCGTCCGCGAGGCCACCCGTGTCCTCGTCTCCCTGGGCATGCTCAGTGCTGGCCGACGCGTGGGGCTCCGGGTCCTGCCCGCCGAGCAGTGGGACGTGATCGACCCGCACGTGGTCCGGTGGCGCCTCGACGGCCCCGACCGAGCGGTCGCGCTGGCCGAACTCCGTGCCCTCCGTCGTGCCGTCGAGCCCGCGGCTGCTGCGGCAGCCGCCCGCGCGGTCGCGTCCGGAACGCACGACCGATCCGACCTGGCGGCCCTGCTCGCCTCCGCCGAACGCCTCGCCTCCGCCGCCGGTGCGGCGGACCCGGCCCCGATCCTCCCGGCCGACCGCGCGTTCCACGGACGGTTGCTGGCACTGTCGGGCAACGCGATGTTCGCGCGCCTGCAGCGTGTGGTCGAGCGAGCGCTCGAGGAGCGCGCGGACGTCGAGCCGGACGCCCACGACGTAGCGCTGCACCGGACGCTCGCGGACGCGGTCGCCGCCGGCGGCGCCGACCTCGCTGCGGCCGCGATGCGGGAGATCGTCGACCGCACCTGACCGCCGCCCGCGTTGCACCCCCACACGGACATCGCGCCCCGTCGCGGCAGGGCGCGATGTCCGCGCGCGGGCGCGATCTCCGGGCTAGCTGGCCTTCTTCTTCGCCGCGGGCTTCTTCGCCGGGGCCTTTTTCGCCGGTGCGCGCTTCGCCGGGGCCTTCTTCGCCGGCGCCTTCTTCTCAGGTGTCTCGTCGGCGGTGGAGCTGCCGGACGAGGAGCGCGACCCGGACGACGAGCGCGACCCCGAGCCTCCCGTCCGCTTCTTGTCCACGGACGCACGGAGGGCGGCCATCAGGTCGATGACGTCACCGCCCTCGTCGTCGGACGACTCCTGCTCGCCGAACGTCTCGGACGTGTCGACGTCGTCGCCCGACTCGAGCTTCGCGTCGATGAGCTGTTGCAGCTCGGCCTGGTACTCGTCGGTGTAGCGCTCCGGATCGAAGTCGGTCGACATGCTCTCCACGAGCGACGACGACATCTTCAGCTCGTTGGCGCTGACCTTCACCGAGGTGTCGAGTGCCTTGAAGTCAGCTGCACGGACCTCGTCGCCCCAGAGGAGCCCCTGCAGGAGCAGGACGTCGTCGTGCACGCGCAGGACACCGAGCCGGGTCTTCTGGCGGAGCGTGAACTGCACGATCGCCAGGCGATCGGTCTCCTCGAGCGTCCGGCGGAGCAGCACGTAGGCCTTGGGGGAGCGGGAGTCCGGTTCGAGGTAGTACGTCTTCTCGAACATCATCGGGTCCACCTGGTCGACGGGCACGAACTCGAGGACCTCGATCTCGTGCGACTGCTCCTGGGGGAGCTTCTTGAAGTCGTCGGCGGTGAGCACGACGGTCTTCTCGCCGTCGTCGTAGGCGCGCTCGATGTCGGCGAACTCGACCTCGTGCCCCAGCTCGCACACGCGCTTGTACCGGATGCGGGCCTTGTCCTCGTCGTGGACCTGGTGCAGGGACACGTCGTGGGTCTCGGTGGCGGCGTAGACCTTGATGGGCACGTTGACGAGCCCGAACGCGATGGAGCCCTTCCAGATCGACCTCATGCGCTCATGATGCCCGTGCCGAGGCTGGAGCGCCCGGAGTTCGCAGGGAGCACGATGGGCTGATGAGCCAGCTGGACAAGGACGACCCGCGGACGAAGTACGCGCGGCCGCCGTTCCCCGCGCAGACCCAGCAGGGGTCAGGGAGCACGAGTGCGATGGACCCGCAGCCCGACAACGGGGAGACGAGCTACCTCGGCACGGGGCGGATGCCCGGCTACCGGGTGCTCGTGACGGGGGCGGACTCGGGCATCGGCCGCGCTGCCGCGATCGCCATGGCGAAGGAGGGTGCCGACGTCGCGCTGAACGCCCTGCCCGAGGAGCTCGACGACCTCACCGAGGTCCGCGACCTGATCGCCGACCTCGGTCGGAACGCCGTGATGCTCCCGGGGGACCTCACCGACGAGGCGTTCTGCGACCAGCTCGTGCGGACCGCCGTCAGCGAGCTCGGCGGCCTCGACGCACTCGTCCTCGTCGCCGGGCACCAGCGCGTGCACGAGGACGTCACCGAGCAGCCCACCGAGGACTTCGACCGCACGATGAAGGTCAACGTCTACGCGATGTTCTGGCTCGTCCGTGCGGCGGTCCCGCACATGGCACCGGGGAGCGCGATCGTCACGACGAGCTCGGTGTCGGCGTACCAGCCGCAGGACCGGATGATCGACTACGCGGCGACGAAGGCGGCGATCATCGCGTACACGAACGGGCTCGCGCGGCAGCTCGCGGCGAAGGGCATCCGCGCGAACACCGTGGTGCCCGGGCCGGTGTGGACGCCGCTCCAACCGATCAGCTACCCGGGCGACGAGATCGCGCACTACGGCGAGGGCACGCCGTTCGGACGGCCGGCGCAGCCCGTCGAGCTCGGCAGCGCCTACGTGTACCTGGCCGGGCCGGAGTCGTCCTACACGTCCGGGTCCACGCTCACGGTGGCCGGAGCAACCGGGGTCGCGTTGTGAGTCCGGTTTCCCGGAAGACCACGGTCCTCGTCGGGGACCGCCGCATCGCCCTCACGAACCTCGACAAGGTGATGTACCCGGAGACCGGCACCACGAAGGGTCGCGTGATCGAGTACTACACGCGCGTCGCGCCGTGGATGATCCCGCACGTCAAGGACCGGCCGGTGACCAGGAAGCGCTGGGCGAACGGCGTCGACGGCAAGGTGTTCTTCGAGAAGAACCTGCCGGACTCCGCGCCCGACTGGGTCCGCCACCACACCATCGAGCACACCGAGCACGACAACGAGTACCCGATCGTGGACGACCTGCCGACGCTCGTCTGGATGGCGCAGCAGGCCGCGCTCGAGCTGCACGTGCCGCAGTGGCGGTTCGGTCCCCGCGGCGGGCAGCAGAACCCCGACCGGCTGGTGCTCGACCTCGACCCCGGCGATGGCGTCGGGCTGCCGGAGTGCGTCGAGGTCGCGGTCGCGGCACGGGAGATCCTGCAGGGCATGGGGCTCGAGCCGTACCCGGTGACGTCCGGGTCGAAGGGCATCCACCTGTACGCGGCACTCGACGGGAAGGCCGCCACCAAGCACGTCTCCGAGGTCGCCCACGAACTCGCCAAGGCCCTCGAACAGGACCTCCCCGACCTGGTGCTGTCCTCGATGAGCCGTGCGGAGCGGAAGGGCAAGGTCTTCGTCGACTGGTCACAGAACAACGGCAACAAGACGACGATCGCCCCGTACTCGTTGCGCGGCCGGTCGCAGCCGACCGTCGCCGCGCCGCGGACGTGGAAGGAACTCGCCGAGAAGGGGCTGGCCCAGCTGACGCTGGACCAGGTGCTCGAACGACTGGAGGACCGTGGCGACCCCCTGCACCCGGTCGCCGCCGCCTCCTTGGCGGTCGGTCGCGCCGACCACGGTCACTGGGACAGCGACCGGACCCAGCAGGCGAACGACGCGGAACGGAAGGGAGGCTCGGGGAACGACCGCCTGTCGGCCTACCGTGCGAAGCGGGACGCGTCCAAGACGCCGGAGCCGGTTCCGGAAGGAGCGCCGACGGTCCGGCAGGACGGCACCCCGACGTTCGTCATCCAGGAGCACCACGCCACCAGGGACCACTACGACTTCCGGCTGGAGCACGACGGCGTGCTCGTCAGCTGGGCGCTGCCGAAGGGGGAGCCGACCGATCCGGGGAAGAACCACCTCGCCGTGATGACCGAGGACCACCCGCTCGAGTACGGCGGCTTCGAGGGGACGATCCCGAAGGACGAGTACGGCGGCGGGACGGTCACGATCTGGGACGAGGGCACGTACGACCTCGAGAAGTGGCGCGAGGGCGAGGAGGTGATCGTCACGCTGCACGGCCGGACGAACGGCAACCGACGCCTCGCGATCCTGCACACCCGGGGACGCGGGCGCGGCCGCGAGGGCGACGAGAAGAACTGGCTCATCCACCGCACCAAGGACCAGCCCGACCCGACGGCGGACGGGACCGGCGGGGCGGAGGCGAGCCGAGCCTCCCGGCCTCACAGGCACGACGACGGCCGTGAGCGGATCGACGGGGCCGCCGCGTCGGAGACCGAGCCGGTGGAACGGCGGACGATGCAGGCGACCCTGGCGAAGGGCGAACCCCGGCTCGATCCGACCGAGTGGGCGTTCGAGCTGAAGTGGGACGGCGTGCGCGCCCTGGCCACCGTCCGTGACGGCGAGGTCACGCTGCGGAGCCGCAACGGCAACGACCTCACGGCGCAGTACCCGGAACTGCGGGAACTCGGCGAGCGGGCGGGCGTGGACGGGGTGTTCGACGGGGAGATCGTGGCGCTCGACGAGCGCGGGCGGCCGTCCTTCCAACTCCTGCAGAACCGGATGGGCCTGACGAAGCCGCGCGAGGTCGAGGCCGCACGGAAGGCCACCCCGGTGCGCTTCCTGCTGTTCGACGTGCTCGAGGCAGACGGTCACGAGCTGACGCGACTGGCGTACACCAACCGACGAGAGGCGCTGTCGACGGTCGTCGATGCCGGCGGTGTCATCGAGGTGCCGCCCGCCCACGACGGTGACCTCGACCAGGCGATGCGCGATTCCCGGAAGGCCGGGCTCGAGGGGGTCGTGGCGAAGAAGCGCGCGTCGAAGTACGCCGAGGGTCGTCGGTCAGAGGCCTGGCTCAAGCTGAAGCACCACGCCACACAGGAGGTCGTCGTCGGCGGGTGGAAGCCCGGGAACGGTCGGCGCGCCGGCGGCGTGGGCTCGCTGCTGCTCGGGATCCCCGGCACGGACGGCCTGGAGTACGTCGGCAAGGTCGGGACGGGGTTCAGCGATCGTGACCTCGACGAGATCGCCGTGGTGCTCGGCCTGCTGGAACGAAAGACGCCCCCGTTCACGGACGTCCCTCGTCCGGATGCCCGCGACGCGCACTGGGTGACCCCCGAGCGCGTCGGCGAGGTCGAGTTCGCGGAGTGGACCGGAGACGGTCGACTCCGGCAGCCGTCGTGGCGTGGCTGGCGGATCGACAAGTCGGCGGGTGACGTCGTCCGAGAGTGAGCGCGCACGCGATCGGATGCGTGTGCATGGGGTCCGCTGCGGGCGAACTTCCGTCCCCCGTCGGCCCCCGTTGTGGGGGACGAAATCATCACGATCGCTGGGATGAACGTGCCGGGCTGTTACCTTCCTCGGGACGAAGGGAGCGGCGATGAGCGCGTCCAACTACCTGCCACCGTTCACCACGGAGGAGCGCGTCGCCATGTCGGGGGACCAGTCGCTGCGGAAGCCGGTGGACCCGGCAGCGGCGGTGACGGACCCGGAGGCGACCTACGCGGACTTCCTCGGCGACGAGGTCGACGACTGACGCCACCCCGTTCTGGGAGAAGACGGCCCGTGCGCCGGATCAGGGAACGCACGGGCCGCCGCAGAAGCGCCGTGACCGGTCGTTCAGGGATGACCGGCCACGGCGCGCTCGAGACCATCAGCACGCAGGCGCCGATGGTAGGCACGTACTGAAGACGTGCCGAACCACGAATTCGTCACGCGAGAACCGAAACCCGATCCGAGAGGCCCGACCCTGACCGAGGACACGCAGCTGTCGTCCCTGTCGGACGGGTCGCTCGTCGAACGTTCCGCGGACGGTGACGCCGCCGCGTTCGGCGTGCTGATCCACCGGTACGGGCCGCTCATGCGCGCCTACGCCGCGCGCATCCTCGGGCACGGCGACGGCGAAGCGGACGATGCCGTGCAGGAGGCGTCGTTGCTGGCCTGGCAACGGATCGACACCGTCGAGGAGCCGGACCGGGTGCGGACGTGGCTGTTCCGCATCGCGGCGAACAAAGCGCTCGACCGACTCCGCCGCCGCCACCCGCACCTCGACCTCGAGGCATTGCCAGAGGCCTCGGAGGACCGCCCGGTCGACGAGGTCGTGGCGACACGCATGCAGGTCGACGCGCTGGCCGTGGTCGTCCAGAACCTCCCGGATGCGCAGCGAGCAGTGTGGGTGCTGCGCGAGATCGGTGGCGCGTCCTACGCCGAGATCGCCGAGCAGACCGGCCTGTCGGCGGCGAGCGTGCGCGGCCTGCTCGCACGTGCGCGCCGGACCGTGCTCGAGCAGATGGAGGGGTGGCGATGAACGACGACGACGACCGTTTCGGCGCCTTCACGCTCGACGACCTCTCGGACTACCTCGACTCCGGCCGGGATCCCGTGCGGGACGACATCGAGTCGGACGCGGCTGCCCGCGCGGCGCTCGTGCGTCTCGGCGAGTTGCGAGCGGCGTCGTCGGAGCTGCTCGACGCGGACGTCCGCGCTGCCGACGGCGCCGACGAGGGATGGATCGCCGGTGTCCTGGCCTCGATCCGCACCACCGCGCACGCCGGTCGGGACATCCCGGTGCCCGACGACGACCCGTCCAGCACGCTCGTCGTGACCGAGGGGGCGATCCGGGGCTTGGTCCGTGCGCTCGGTGACACGCTCCCGGGCGTCCTCGTCCGTCGGACCCGGTTCACGGGCGACCTGTCGGTCCCCGGCGGAGCAGTCGACGTCGAGGTCGCGATCGTGGTCGATCCCGCCGCCCCGATCCGCAGCCGTGCCGACGAGCTCCGCACGATCGTGGCCGCCGCCCTCGCGGAGCACGCGCCGTTCGAGGTGCGCTCCCTCACCGTCCGGGTCGCGGACCTGCTCGCCCCCGGGAGGAACCAGTGACCGCTGACACCCGCGCGCTCTCCCGCGCAGCGACCGAAGCCGTGCTCGGGGTTCCCGGGGTGCGGTCGGTGATCCCGCCGGGGCCGAGTCTCGCCGTGCTCGTCCGCGACGTCCGGTCGGTGCTCGACCTGCCGCGGGACGGCGGTGCGGTCTTCGTCGACGAGCAGGGCGAAGGGCTCCGGGTGCGCGTCGTGATCGCCGTCGATGCGGGGACGTCGGCGATCGGGCGCGCCAAGGCCGTCCGCGATGTCGTGGTCCGACGCGTCGAGGACGTCGCCGGTCGTCGACCCACTGACGTCACCGTCCGCGTGGTCGAGATCGTCTGACGCCCGGGTCGCCGGGGTCGTTCAGGACGCCGGAGCGGGGCCGTCGGACGGCTCGGCGTCGTCCGCGACCGGCAGACCCTCGTCGACGAGTTCGTCCTCGTCCGGCTCGACGACGTCGGCCGCTGCGGCCTTGGCGTCGTCGATCGCCTGCTGCGACTCGCGCAGGAGTGCTTCGTCCGCGTGGGGTGCCTGATCGCTCATGCCGGCGACGCTACGCGGGCGTCCCTGAACCGGTCTCCCGACGCGGACGGTGCTGCGGCTCGTAGTCGACCGCCGAGGTCGGGGCAGGAGACGTCGGCATCGCGGGCGCTGCTGGAGCGCCGTACGCATCGGCGGCGTCCAGCACCGCGCGGGTCGCTGCGGCAGCCGTCCGCAGCGCGTCGGCGATGGGGAGCGCTCGGTGCGCAGGGGTCCGGACCTCGACACCCCACGGGTCGTCGTACCCGAGTTCCCGAGCGACGCGGATGAACCCGGGGATGTCCCAGGCGCCAGCGCCCGGGAGGTACCGGCCATCGCGCGACTCGTCCGCGAGCGTCATCCCGCTCGGGGTGGAGAGCAGTCCGTCGCTGAGCTCGACCGCGGCCAGGGTCGACGGGGCGATGCCCTGCCGGATCGACGCGAGCGTGGAGCCACCGCGCAGCGCGTGCATCGCGTCGAGCAGCAGGCCGCTGTTCTGGTGTCCGGCGGCCGCGACGAAGCGGGATGCCCGCTCGACCGTCGGCAGGTTCGACCACGGTTCCGGTTCGAGCACGAGCTGCGCGCCGACGCTCTCGGCCTGGGTCGCGAGCACCACCCAGTCGTCGAGCATCGCCGCGGGGGAGACGCCGGGGAGCGTGACGTCGGCGCGCGCCACCACCTGCCACGCGCGGAGGGATGCCGCCGCCTCGAGGAGGACCCCGCGGTCGGCGTCCTCGCCGGTGGTGCGGCTCGTGCAGGTCCACCAGTTGCCGAGCGTACCGAGCTGGATCCACACGATGCCGGCGTCGTCGAGCATGCGTCGGAGCGTGGCGAAGCCGATGGTTGCGCGGACCTCGTGCAGGTCGTCCAGCGCGAGGGAGATGCCGGCGAACCCGGCGTCACCGACCGCACGGACCCGTTCGTCGATGGGCTCGTCGCCGTCCCACGTCCAGGACGTCGCGAGCAGGTCGTGTTCGATCACGTCGCCACCTTCCGTCTCCGGGCGCGCGGTGTCCGTCCTGACCGTGCTCGGTCCCGCTGTCCCTGTCGATGAGAACCACGACGCCGGTTCCCGACACGGCGTCAACGACAGTGATACGCTCCGCGGCTCGGAGTGCTCCCAGGTCGCCGTGACGTGCACGAAACGCGACCGTCGTCGTCAGACGATGCGGGTCGACACCGTCCCGATGCCGTCGATCGT
Source organism: Curtobacterium sp. NPDC090217 (assembly GCF_044746705.1). Lineage (NCBI taxonomy): Bacteria > Bacillati > Actinomycetota > Actinomycetes > Micrococcales > Microbacteriaceae > Curtobacterium > Curtobacterium sp. NPDC090217. The sequence continues at coordinate 1,054,717 of NZ_JBIVCR010000001.1, forward strand.
CCCCCGGAGCACGGCGCCGCGGTCGATCGCCCCGACGCCGTCCGGGGTGCCCGTCATCACGAGGTCGCCCGGCGCGAGTGCCACGAACCGGGAGAGTGTCGCGATGACCTCGGCGACGGACCAGGTCTGGTCGGCGAGGTCGCCGTGCTGCCGCGGTGCGCCGTCGACGTCGAGTGCGATCGAGCCGCGGGTCGGGTCCGCCGTCGCTGCCGGGACGAGCACGCCGATCGGTGCGGATGCGTCGAACCCCTTCGCGAGGTCCCACGGGCGCCCGAGTCGTTTCGCCTCGGCCTGGAGGTCGCGCCGGGTCAGGTCGAGCCCGACGGCGTAGCCCCACACGTGGTCGAGCGCGGACTCGACGGGGATGTCCGCCCCGCCGATGCCGATGGCCGCCACGAGTTCGACCTCGTGCTCCAGCTGCCCGGTCATCGTCGGGTACGGGGTGTCGGCGCCGTCGACCACGATCGCGTCGGCCGGCTTCGTGAAGAAGAACGGCGGCTCGCGGTCCGGGTCGTGGCCCATCTCGCGGGCGTGTGCGGCGTAGTTCCTCCCGACGCAGAACACCCGCCGCACCGGGAAGCGCTCGCCGGTGGACGTCGGGACGGTGGGGACGGGCGGGGCCGGGATCACGAGGTCGGACACCCGTCCAGCGTGGCACGGCGCCCGGTAGTCAGTCGGCGAACGACGCCTCGTACTTGAGCTTGCGCGCCCGAGCGCGCTCCTGTCGCTCCCGCCACTCGGCCCGGAGTTCCGCGAGTTCGACGTCCCTGCCCTTCGCGATCATGATCGGGCGGTAGTACTCGCTCTCGAGGAGTCGCGGGATGCAGAGTTCGGCGTCGTCGAGGCGGCGCTTGAACTCACGGTCGCTGAGCTTGGAGATCATCGTCTTCCTCCGGGTTCGGGCCGGGGCTGCGCCCGCGGACCACATCGAACATGTAGGTGTCGTCGTCGGTCGTCCAGTCGCGCGTTGCGAGCGCTTCCGCCATGATCGACGCCGCGGCTCGATCACGTGCCGTCATCGAGAACGCCCGGTCGACGACCCACGACCAACGCTTCCACCACTGGTCGCGGTGTGCCAAGAACTCCGTATTTCGCCGGAGCGCTCGACCTTCGCGCATGGTGACGGCCAGCGAAGCGAGCGCCCCGCAGGCGCTCACCACCGCGACGAGTGCGCTCGTCCACGTGATCCAGGTGCCGTGCATGTGGGACAGCGTGGTGCCCTGGACGCGATGACCGCCGGACCGTCAGCCGGCCCGTGGAGGGCGAGCCGTGCCTCCCGGCCTGTGGAGGAGGCGCTCGACGGTCAGTCGTCGTCCTGCGGCCACCCCGAGAAGTGCCAGTCGGCGACGGACGGGTGGTCCTCGCCGTTCGTGTAGGCGTACGAGCGTGCCGCGTCCCGGGCCTCGGTCAGCCGCGCCAGCAGCGGCGCGAACCGGTCGGACCCGTCCGCCACCCGCGTCAGCGCGTCGTGCGCGAGCGCGAACCGGTCCATCTCGTTCCGGATCAGCATGTCGAACGGGGACGTCGTGGTGCCCTGCTCCAGGAAGCCGTGCACGTGCAGGTCGTCGTGCCCGTGTCGGCGGTAGGTGAGCTGGTGCACGAGCGCCGGGTACCCGTGGAACGCGAACACCGCCGGTGTGCCGGGCAGGAAGAGCTCGTCGTACCGTTCGTCCGACAGGGCGTGCGTGTGCTTCCGCGGATCGCCGAGCGACAGCAGGTCGACGACGTTCACGACCCGCACCCCGACGTCTGGAGCGTGCTGGCGGATGAGGTCGGCTGCGGCGACGGTCTCCACGGTCGGGACGTCACCGGCCGAGACGAGCACGACGTCCGCGTGCCCGATCGCCTCCTCGGTCCCGGCCCAGTCCCAGACGCCCGACCCGGCGGCGGCGTGCGCGACGGCGTCGTCGATCGCCAGGAACACCGGCTCCTGGTGCTTCCCCGCGACGATGACCTCGATGCGGTCGGTCGTCTCCATCGCGTGCGAGGCGACGGCGAGCAGGGTGTTGGCGTCGGCGGGGAGCTTGATCCGGACCAGGTCCTGCTGCTTCGACGCGACGACGTCGAGGAACCCGGGGTCCTGGTGCGAGAACCCGTTGTGGTCCTGGCGCCAGACGTGCGACGACAGCAGGATCGTGAGGTTCGACACCGGCGCGCGCCAGTCGATCTCCGCAGAGGACTCCAGCCACTTCGTGTACTGCCCGGCCATCGAGTCGATGATGTGCGCGAACGCCTCGTACGTGTTCAGGATGCCGTGCCGCCCGGACAGGACGTAGCCCTCGAGCATCCCCTCGAGCAGGTGCTCGGACAGGATCTCGATCACTCGGCCGGTCGGCGCGAGGTGTTCGTCGTCCGGACCGTTGCCGGCACGCCAGACGCGGTTCGTCACGTCGAAGACCGCGTCGAGCTTGTTCGAGATCGTCTCGTCCGGCCCGAACAGGCGGAACGACGACGGGTTCCGTGCCGTCAGGTCCGCGACCCACGGGCCGAGGGTGCTGGTGGAGGACGCCGGGGACCCGGCCGGCACCCCGAAGTCGGTCACGGACGGCCGGTCGAGTGCGGTCCGGATGCGTCCGCCGTTGGCGTGCGGGGTCGCGCTCATCCGCAGGTCGCCGGACGGACGGATCGCCTCGAGCAGTCCGATGCCCTCCCCGTCCGCGGAGAGCAGCTCGTCGGGACGGTAGGACTCCATCCACTCCTGGAGCTGCGCCCGGTGCCCGTCGTCGGTGCGGACGGCTGACAGCGGGACCTGGTGCGCGCGGAACGTGCCCTCGACCTTCTGTCCGTCGACCTCCTTCGGCCCGGTCCACCCCTTCGGCGTCCGGAGGATGATCATCGGCCAGCGCGGTCGGAGGTCCGCTGCACCGGCCATCTCACCGGCCGCCGCGCGTGCCGCCTGTCCACGCGCAGCGGCCTGGATGTCGTCGATCGTCGCGAGTGCCCGGCGCAGTGCCCCGTCGAACAGGGCGTGCACCGCGAAGGGGTCGTCGTCGACGCGGGCGGAGTCCACGACGATCGGGTCGTACCCGAGCCCGCGGAAGTACGCCGTCAGGTCTTCGCCGGGGATGCGGGCGAGGACCGTCGGGTTCGCGATCTTCCACCCGTTGAGGTTGAGGATCGGCAGCACGGCACCGTCCGCGACCGGGTCGATGAACGTGTGCGCCTGCCAGGACCCGGCGAGCGGACCGGTCTCCGCCTCGCCGTCACCGACCACGCACGTGACGACGAGGTCCGGGTTGTCGAGGGCCGCTCCGTACGCGTGCGCCAGGGAGTAGCCGAGCTCGCCGCCCTCGTTGATCGACCCGGGGGTCTCCGGCGCGGCGTGCGACGGGATGCCGCCGGGGAACGAGAACTGCCGGAAGAACTGCTGCAGCGTCGTGCCCGGGTACAGCTCCTGCCAGGTGCCGTCGAGCCAGGCGTTCGCGTTCATCGCCGGCCCGCCGTGCCCAGGGCCGCACACGTAGAGCATCTGCCGGTCCGACGATGCGATGAGCGCGTTGCAGTGCGCGTAGACGAGGTTGAGCGCCGGCGAGGTTCCCCAGTGCCCGAGCAGGCGTGGCTTGACGTCCTCCGGCTCGATCGGACGGGACAGCAGCGGGTTGTCCATCAGGTAGATCTGCCCGACGGTCAGGTAGTTCGCGGCCCGCCACCACGCGTCGATCGCCCGGATGCGTTCGGTGCTCTGCAGCTGCTCTGTCGCCATTCCTCCACGGTACGGACCGCCCCACCGGAAGGGACCAAGAAACTCGTCCAATCCGATCCCGGAGGGGTGCCGAATCATCTGCACAGGGCAAATGCCCAGGGCGCTCTCCGGTCGAGTTCGGCCGGCGATCTGCAAACACACAGCCGGCGTACGCACAGGAGCGTGCCGGAGGAGCCCACCACAGCAAAGGATCAACCCTCATGCGCAAGTCCCTCAAGACCACCATCACCCTCGCCACCACGGGTGCCCTCGTCCTCGGCGGTGCCGCGTTCGGTGTCTCCGCCGCGAACGCGTCGACCCCCGCGATCCACACCGTCGCATCGTCCTCGTCGAAGATCCCCGCACCGGTCGCGTCGGTTCCCGAGGTCCTCGGTGGCGACACCTCCGTCGCGCTGGACTCCGGCTTCACCGACGCGTTGAGCTCGCTGGGGCTGACCCCGGGTGTGTCCGGCAACGCCAAGCTCGCCGACGGCGCCGTGTCGTTCCCGATCACCTCCGGCTCGGTCACCTACTGGTCCCCGGACGGGAACTACCGTCCGTACGTGCAGGGCCTGCTGAACCACGACGACTCGGGTCTGACCCTGAAGGCCGGCGACACGACGGTGACGCTGGAGAACTTCGTGGTGAACCCGGGCTCGTCCAAGCTCTACGGTGACGTCCTGGTCAACGGGCAGGTCGCCGCAGCGAACGCGTACCTGTTCAGCCTGCACGGTGGGACGCTGAAGCCGCTGCAGCTCGAGGGTGACAACGCGATCCTCACCGGCACCACCGTCCACGTCTCCGCGGACGCCGCGAAGCTGCTCAACAGCACCTTCAAGACCGACGCCGTCAAGAGCGGCCTCCTCGTCGGCACCGCCACGATCACGGCCAAGATCAAGTAAGCACGCCGCCCTACTCGAGACACCGTTCTCGACGCGAAACGCCTCCGGAAACGGAGGCGTTTCGTCGTCGAAGCGGTGTTTCGGCGTTCCGGCGGCGCCGGGCGGCGCCGGGTCAGCCGCGCCGGCGCCACCAGCGCCGTGGCCGGGACTCGAGCCGCAGCTGTTCCGCAGCCTGCGCTGCGGACGCGAGACGGGCCTCCCGTCGCTCCGCCCACCGCTGGATCTCGGCGTCCACGTCCCGGAGCGGCGTCACGACCGGTGGCCCGCCGAGGAGCTGTCGACGGGCCTCCTTCACGCGGGCGTTGAAGTCCACGAGGACATCGCGCACGTCGGACTCCACCGAGAGCGCGTCGAGGGCGTCGTCGAGCTCGGCGTCCTCGGTGCGGAGCGCGAGGGCGGGCGGGGCGATCCCACGGATGTCCTCGCGTTCGATCTTCGACTTGATCCACCAGTCCGGATCGTGCTGCCCGTCGTTCCCCGGCAGGGGCTTGCCGTGGTACGGGTTGCCCTCGAACACCCCGCGGCGTTCGGCCTCCTCGATCTGGGCTCTCGCGTGCGCGGCGACGTCGGCCGCCTTGAGCAGCCGCCGTTCCTCACGCACCTCGTCCGGATCGAGGGAACCCCGCTCGATCTCGCTCTGCACGAGCTGCTGGTACCGGTAGCGAGCGGCCCTCCTGAGCCGGTCCATCCGTGCGTCGACGTCGTTCATCGTCAGACCATCATGCGCCTGACAACTCCTCGATCGTCAAGGCCGCCTGGATGAGCGCGAGGTGGGACAGGCCCTGCGGCAGGTTGCCCATGAAGTCGCCGTCCACCGCGCTGAGCATCTCGCTGAACAGTCCGACGTCGTTCGCCTGGTCGACCATCTCGTCCATGAGCGCGGTCGCGTCGTCGACCCGGCCGGTGCACGCGAGCGCCGCGGCGAGCCAGAACGAGCACGCGACGAACGGGGACTCCTCGTCCTCCAGCCCGGAGTACCGGTACACGAGCGGTCCGTGCTGCAGCTGCGCCTGGATCGCGTCGATCGTCGCGGCCATCCGGGGACCGCGGTCGAACCCCGACATCGCATGGATGAGGATCGAGGCGTCGAGGGCGTCGGTGTCCGGGTGCATCACGTAGTGGCCCAGTTCCTCGTTCCACCCGTGCTCGGCGACCCAGTCCGCGATCAGCGCCCGGTTCTTCTCCCACATGTCGCGAGACCCGTCGATCTGCCCCTTCCCGTGCAGTTCGATGGCCGCATCGAGCGCCTGCCAGCACCCGATCTTGCTCGTCGTGTAGTGCTGGGTGTCCTCGAGCTCCCACATGCCCGCGTCCGGCTTCTCCCACTGCTTGCACGCGTCGTCGGCGAGGCCCTCGAGCACCGCAGCGGTCTTGCGGTCGAGGACGTTGCCCTGCCGGACGTACTGCCGCATGATCTCGAAGACGTCGCCCCAGACGCCGAGCTGCATCTGGCCAGATGCCCGGTTGCCCTCGGTCACCGGTCCGATGCCGTTCCACCCCGGGACGTCGCGCTCTTCGACCTCGTCGCTGACCTCGCCCTCGAGCGTGTAGAAGATCGGCATGCCGTCGTCGTGCTTCGCGATCGTGCGCATCACCCACGACACCGCGGCGTGCGTCTCCTCCCGCAGCCCGAAGCGGTCCAGCGCGTGCACGGTGTACGACAGGTCGCGGACCCAGGCGAACCGGTAGTCCCAGTTCTTCCCGCCGGTCCGGTCCTCGGGGAGGCTCGTCGTCGGCGCAGCGGCGATCGCTCCGGTCGGGGAGAAGATCAGGAGCTTCAACGCCAGGGCGCTCCGCTGCACGGCGTCCGCCCACGGGCCGTCGTAGTTGAACTCCCTCGACCAGGTCGCCCAGTTCTCGATGGTCCGGTCGATGCCCTGCATGGTCAGCTCGGGTTCCGGCAGGAAGATCGGTTCGTCGAGGGTCCCGACGATCGTCAGGATGTGCTTCGAGCCCTCGGCGGTGCTGAACCGACCGGAGAAGCGCGGGCCGTCCTCGTGCACCGGGTCGAACCCCTTCTCGACGATCGCGATCGTCACGCCGTCGACGCCGATCACCGAGCCGTTGACGGTGTCCAGGCGCTTCGGTTCCGCGGTGTTCAGCAGCGTGCCGGGGACCACGGCCCACTCGAGCTCCACCGTCCCCTCGACGCCCTGCACGCAGCGCCCGATCTCGGCCCACGGCAGGCGGCCAGCGACACCGGTGACCATCGCGTCGGTCACGGTGCAGCGACCGGTGTCGGTCGTCCACGTCGTGACCAGCACGTTCGTCCCGGGGATGTACTCGCGGTCGACCCGTGCTTCGTGGTCCACCGGCCGGAGCGCCACGTGGCCGCCGTCCTCGGCGTCGAGGATGCTCGCGAACACGGGCGGCGAGTCCATCGACGGGATCGGCAGCCAGTCGATCCGGCCGTCCCGGGCGATGAGCGCCACGGTGCGGCCGTCCCCGATCGCCGCGTAGGACCGGAGCGGGGCGTACCCGTCGGTCCGCTCCGCGGTCTGGTCGACGTCGGGGGTGTCTCGGGTGCGTTGCGACATGCACCCATGCTGCCCGCGGTGCCTGAGGCGAGCCGCTCCGGCCGTACCCCGGCTGCGCGCAGCGGCCAGGACGACGGGAGGCTCGGTGCCAGCTGGCACCGAGCCTCCCGTCCGTCGCCGGGTCGAGACCGGACGTGTCCGCTCAGCCGAGCGGGGTCGGGTCCACCGGGTCCGGCGGGACCGGCAGCGATCCGCGGATCTGGTTCTGTGCCTGGCACTGGCTGGTGCAGTTCGTCGCACCGGCGCTCAGTTCGACCGCGTCCTCGCCCAGGACGCCACCGAGGCGACCACCGGGCTGGACCGTCCACGTGGTCGTCGTCGCGGTCTGCGAGGTCTTCGTCGCGACCTGCGGCGAGTCCTTGCCCAGGAGCATCTGGTGCGTGCCCGAGCCCGAGGTGACGGCCGGGGTGCCGTCACCGAAGTTGACCTTGCCGGTGTACGGGTTCGTGAAGTAGAACAGGCCGGCGCCGAGCGTGTGCGTGAAGGTGACGGGGCCGGCGAACTCGGTCTCCATCTGGAAGATGCCGCCCTGTGCGCCGTCCTTCGCCTGGATCTTGAACTTCCCGGCACCCGTGGCGAAGATCGCGGTGAGGGTGTCGTCGCGCACCTCGAGCTGGGACAGCTTCGTGCCGGACAGCTGGGCTGCGGTCAGCGAGGGGATCTTCGAGGCGAACACCACGGTCGGCTTCGTCACCATGCGCTGCGTGTCCGGGGCGCCGGTGAGCGTGTAGTCGTACACGCCGAGGTCGGCGACGCGGATGTCGAACCCGTTGTGGATCCCGCGGACCTTGATCGTGCCGGAGACCGCGAGGTCCTTCGCCTTGAAGTCCTTGCCGCTCGCCGGGTTCGTGGTGGTGCCGTTGATCGTGACGGCGTAGTCGCCGCCGGTCGACGTCTTGCCGGACGCGCTGGCGGGCGCGACGCCCACCAGGGCGACGGCCGCGATCGTGACCGCTGCGACGGCGGCGGCGATGCCGGCGACACGACGGGTGGGTGCGGTGGACATGGGGACCTCCAGGGGGCCGTGCGGGCGACCGTCGCCCGCGCTGTCGATCCTCCGGTGCGCCTCTCCGCGGCGCCATCGGACCTTCGGGCTAGTACCCGTGGTCGCGGGCCCAGAGCGCGGCGCTCGTCCGGTCGGTGACGCCGATCCGTCGGAACACGTTGCCGAGGTGGGCCTTGACGGTGCGTTCCGCGATGCCGAGGGCCGTCCCGATCTGCTTGTTCGACATGCCACGGGCGACGAGGACGAGGACGTCGCGTTCCCGTGGCGGGATGTCGGGGCCCGACGCGCTCCTGCGCGGGTCGCTCGTGCTGGTGTTCCCGTCGCTGCGGCCGACGTCGCTCGTGTCGGCGTCGCGCATGCGCGGGAGGAGCGAGCGGGCCACCCGCGGATCGATCGGCACCTCGTCGCGCCCTGCCGCACGGACCGCTCGCACGACGTCGTCGGGGGTCGCGTCCTTCAGCAGGTACCCCGTCGCACCCGCCGACAGCGCAGCGCGGACGCGATCGTCGTCGGCGAAGGTCGTCAGCACGAGCACCCGGAGCCCCGGGAACCGCGCGCGGAGTTCCGCGGTCGCGGCGACCCCGCCGATGCCCGGCATCGACAGGTCCATCACGACGACGTCCGGCGCGACCTCGGCGGCGACGTCGAGCGCCTCCTCGCCCGTTCCGGCCTCGCCGACGACCGTGCAGTCGTCCGTCGTGCCGAGCACTGCGCGGAGACCACTGCGGACGAGCGCGTGGTCGTCGACGACCATGACCCTCATGCGATCGCCTCGGTGTCCGTCGGCACGCGGAGCTCCCATGTCGTGCCCGCACCCGGGGCGGTCCGGAGGGTCAGCGATCCGCCGACGTCGATCGCGTGCTGCCGCAGGATCGTCGTGCCGAGGTGGCCGTCCCGCTGCTGCGCGAGGATGCCGTCCGCCTCGAACCCGACGCCGTCGTCCGAGACCGCGACGACCAACTCGACGGGGGTCGTCGTGATCGTCACCCTGACCGTCGTCGCCCGGGCGTGCACGACCGTGTTCGCGACGGCTTCGCGCACGAACCGCACGACCGTGTGCAGCGCGGCCGGGCTCGCCGTGACCGGGTCCGGAACCCGGAGGACGGTCTCGAGCCCGGCGCTCCTGGCTCGGGCGCAGGCATCGTCGAGCGCCCTGCCGAGGCCGTCCTGCTCCGGCGCTGCCGGTCGGATCGCGGAGAGCGACGAGCGCAGCGAGGAGACGGCCCCTCGCAGGGTGCCGGCGGCCTCGCGGAGAGCTGGGTCCCCGGCCGCTCCGAGGGACATGGCCAGACCGGCGACGTCCTGCACGGCGCCGTCGTGCAGTTCCGCGGCGATCCGCCGGCGTTCCTCGGCCTGGGCGTCGAGGGCACGGACGAGCAACCGCTCCCGTTCGCGCTGGCCGTCCCGGATCCGGACGAGCAGCCAGAGCAGCACCGGCACGAGCAGCACCAGGACGACTCCGACCGTCCCGAACGCCAGCCCCGCGAAGGCGGAGCGCAGACGAGTGGCGCTGGCCAGGACGTCGTCGTAGCGGTAGTAGACCTCGAACAGCAGCGGACGGCCCGACGGGGTGTGCACCGCCTGGTAGGCCTCCAGCAACGGTCCATCGCCGCGTTCGTACCGGTTCTCGGGCTCGTCGAGGTCGGACACCTCGGCGTCCGACTCGTCGGTGAGCAGCGCGTCGAGGTCGTCGCCCGACAGCGTGAAGCGCTCGCCGACCAAGCGCGGCTCGTCCGACCAGAGGATCGTGCCGTCCCGGTCCCAGACCTTCACCCGCACCGCCGTGTCACCGGGGAGCGCGTGGTCCACCGCGTTGGCCATCCGGTCCCGCGCGGCCGTCCGTTCGGCGGCATCCGCCGTCTCGTCGGCGATCGCGTCGTCCAGTGCCGGTTCGATGACCGCGCGAGCGAGCGTCGCGGTGTCCGTGGTCGCGTTCCGCACCGCGAGCCACTCGGCGATCCGCTGCGAGACCAGGGTCCCGGCCGTCGCGACGAGCAGCCCGCCGACCACCGCGGCGACGACGACGCCGGTCAGGACACGTCGCCACGGGACATCAGCGCGACGCGGCCGGCGGCGTGGATCGGCGCGGACGACCACGACCGTGCCGTCGGCGGTCGACGCCGCGTTGCTCGACACCCGTCGTCTCTGCACGCCCGCCACGCTAGTCGTCGCATGTCGTCCGCCGACGACGACGCGGCGACGTGCCCGCTCGTCTGCCGGACACGTCCAGCGCCGACGGGCAGTGTCGTTGGCATGAGCGACACCGCCGAGCACGCTGCCCGTGAGACCGGACGACAGGCGAGACGCGCCGCCGACAGCCGCTGGTTCGAGCTGCTGGCGCGCGGCGGGTTCGTCGGGAGCGGTGTCGTGCACCTGCTCATCGGGTACCTGGCGATCCTGCTCGGGATCGGCGACGCCGCGGCGGGGAGCGGCTCGCAGGGATCGCAGTCCGGCGAGACCGACCAGTCGGGAGCACTGGCGCAGCTCGCCGCGGTCCCCGGGGGCGTCGTGCTGCTCTGGATCGTCGCGGTCGGCACCGCGGCCCTGTGTCTGCGCCTCGTGCTCGAAGCGGTCATCGGCGGCCGCACGGACAGCACCCGGGCCTGGCTGAACCGGGCGAAGAACATCGGCAAGGCCGTCGTCTACGGCGTCATCGGGTACTCGGCCGGGTCGTACGCGCTCGGTGCCGGCAAGAGCTCGTCCGGGTCGACGAAGAGCGCCGCCGCGCAGGCGTTGGCGACACCCGGCGGGGTGTTCCTGCTGCTGCTCGTCGCCGCGATCGCCATCGCGATCGGGATCGGCCTCGTCGTCATCGGCATCCGCCGCTCGTACCGGAAGCAGCTCGTCACCCCGCCGAAGTCCGTCGAGCGGCCACTGACCGTCGTCGCCGTGGTCGGTTACGTCGCGAAGGGCGTCGCGGTCGTCATCGTCGGCGTGCTCGTCGCCGTCGCCGCCTTCCGGAGCGACCCCGACCAGGCAACAGGGCTCGACGGGGCCTTCGACGCCCTGCACCGGATGCCCGGCGGGGTGTTCGTCCTGATCGCGATCGGGATCGGGTTCCTGGCGTTCGGCGTCTACAGCTTCTTCCGCGCGAAGTACGCGAAGCTCTGATCGTCAGTCGCGGTCGCCGAACAAGCCCATGCCGTGCTTCGTCAGCACGTCGTAGGCGTCGCCGAACGTCTGCGGCTCCGGCGCGTCCGGCTCGTACTTCGCCAGCAGCAGCCCGAGCAACCCCTTGCCCGGCGCCGTCAACGGCCGTCGGCGCTCCCGGTCGCCCGGCCCCGTCCGCGAACCCTCCGGGTTCCGCGGGACGTACGGCTTCGCGACGTCCGGCCAGAGCTGCGGCTGCCGGGGGACCTTCCGGTTCAGGACGTTCTGGATGCCGCGGGCACCGGCGTCCCGGTGCGTGACCGGCTCGAGCCCGTGCTGCTGCGTCAGTGTGTGCACGATCGCGGCGTGGTGCATCGGGTCGTTCACGATCGTGCCGGGCTCCGTGTACGCGGACACGACGAACGTCGGCACGCGGCCACCGAGCCGGTCGAAGGTGAACCCCATCTCACCGGGGTCCGGCTTCCCCGACGGCGGGACGGCCCCGGGCGGCGGGACGTGGTCGTAGATGCCGCCGTGCTCGTCGAACGTCACGACGAGTGCGGTGTTGACCGCGTTCGAGCCCCGCGTCGAACGGCCGCCGCGAACCGCACCGTAGACCTCGGCGAGCAGGGCCTCCGCCGCACGGACGTCGGACATCGCGCTGTCGAACGGCTCCTCGCCCGGGACCTCGACGACCTTCGGCCGGTTCTGCGGCGGGTGCATGTCGTTGTGGTCGAACACCATCCGAGGCTCGACGAACGCGTAGTCGGGCAGGTCGCCGTTCGCCGCGTCCGCGTGGAACTGATCCATGCTGCGGAAGTTCGTCTTCCAGTACCGCTCGATCGACGGGGCGTGCAGGAACCCGGTCAGGGAGACGACCTGCTCGGCGTCGAAGTACACGCGCCAGCTCTTGCCCGCGTCCTCGAGCCGGTTGAAGATCGTCGGCACGTCCGGGGCGTCGAGCCACTTCTGCGGGCCGCCGTCCCGGGTGTTCGTGACGAAGCCGTGCGACGTGCTGGCGTGGAAGAACGACCGGTTGCAGAACGTCTGGGAGGGGACTGCGCAGTGCCAGTGGTCGTACACCGCGAACGACTTCGCGAGCGTCGAGAACACCGGCAGCATCTCGGGGGAGAAGCCGCCCATCACGCGCGAGTACTCGGCGACGGTGGGCTCCCGTCCCCGTTCGATGCGGTAGTTGACGACGTAGTCCTGGACGAAGCCCGACATCGGCGGCGCACTCGTGTCCGACGGCGCGTTGTACGGCGCCACGTACCCGTGCTGCTCGGGTCGCTCGTTGGACGCCGGGTCGACCACACCGAACCACTGCGTGTTGACGTGCGGGTAGAACTCGCCGGGGTCGGGGTCCGGCTGCGACATGACGTCGTCGGTCGACCCCTCGTAGACGTGTGCGGGGACGACGGTGCCGTCCGGGGCGGTGTTCGCGTACGTCCCGGACTGCAGCCCCTCGAACGACTGCCCGTCGCCGAGCTCGTCGTCGGTGTACAGCCGGCCGAGCACGTGGTCGAAGCTGCGGTTCTCGAACATCAGGACGACGACGTGGTCGAAGCCGGGTTCACGACGTTCCGGCAGTGGGGTGAACCCGTAGCGTTCGTCCTGGACGTGTCGGTCGTACGCCGCCGCCGCGCCGACCGCGCCCGCGCCGACGGCGGCACCGGCGGCGCCGATCCCGGCGCGGCGGAGGAACGCCCGGCGTGAGTGCTGCTCGTCTGGCGACATGACGGCAGTGTGCCGCACCGCGCCCACGGGAGCAACGAGGATCCTCAGACACCGATGTCCCGCGAACGGGGATCTGCCGGGGTAGCCTGGGCGACTGCCCGACCCACGAGGAGAGACCAGTGAACGACGAGACCCCGCGCCACGCCGACCAGCTGGAGCACGCGGAGAACGCCGACGTCGTGGTCAAGGTCGACCGGATCGAGGTCGACGGCACGAACGTCCGCGTCAGCTCCATCGGCGACACCGGGGTCCGTCCCTTCGTGCTCGTCGCCGGCCTCGGCATCGCGTCGACCTACTACGAACGGCTCGCCCCGAACCTCAACGAGTTCGGACCCGTGCACGCCCTCGACCTGCCCGGGTTCGCCGGCGTCCCGAAGTTCCGCGGCGCGGTGTCGATCGAGCGGTACGCCGACGCCGTCGAGCGCGTCCTCGACGAACTCGGGCTCGAGGACCCGGTCCTCGTCGGCCACTCGATGGGCACGCAGATCGTCACCGAGGTCGCCGCGCGCCGCCCGCAGATCAGCGACCTGGTCCTCATCAGCCCGGTGATGGACTCGAACGCCAGGACCATCAGCGAATCGGCGGTCCGCTTCGTGCGGTCCGCCGTGCACGAGCCGGCGGCGGTCCGCTGGCACGCCGTCACCGCGTACGCGCTCTGCGGCTGGCACTGGTTCCGGAAGGTGCTGCCGAAGATGGTCGCGTTCCGGATCGAGGACCGCGCCCCGCAGGTGCGGGCGCGCACGCTCATCGTCCGCGGCGAGCACGACGCCCTCGTGCCCCGCGACTGGATCCGCCGGCTGGCCAGGGTGTTCCCGTACGCCGTCCTCCGCGAGGTCGTCGACGGCGCGCACTCGGTGATGCACGCGCAGGCCGACGCCGTCGCGGCGCTCGCAGTGGCGCACGTCCGCGGGGACCTGCCCGATCGCGGGGTGTCGTCGTTGCAGCGCGTGCGGGACGACTCGACCGCGTCGGACCTCGCTCGGCTCAGCCCTGGGGACGCCTGGCTCGTCCTGAAGGCGCGGTTCCTGGAGCTGTTCGGGATGGCGAAGGGCGACGACGAGGTCCTCGAGGCCGGCAAGTCGGCCCACGCCGTCGCGATGGCGGACGAGGGAGACGCCCCGGTGGCGCCGGAGGACCGCGCAGCGGTCGTCGACGCGGCTGCCCCGGAGCTGGACGAGCACAGCCACCGCAAGGCCGGCTAGCGACGCGACGCACTGGAGGCCCGGTGCCGGTCCGACGGACCGGCACCGGGCCTCTCCCCGCGAGCTCGGCCGTCACACCGCTCCGCAAGCTCCGCGGTGCGCCGGAACGGGCTCGCGTGGGCCCAACCGGCCGCGATCAGGGCGTGATGCGGCCCGGCAGCATGTCGGGCGTGAGCGCGTGCGCGTCGGCGAGGACCTTCCGGGCCTCGTCGGTCTTGTCCCACACGTTCCAGAGCAGGACGCCGCGGACGAGCTCGTCGTCGTCGAGGTAGTAGACGACGCCGGTGGTGTTCGGTTCCTGCCAGTCCTCGACGGTCCGGAGGGACGTCGTGACCTGACCGACGGCTTCGTACCCGACGTCGAAGACGTCGGAGTAGAACATCGGCGTGTGGTCGTAGGTCTCGTCCGCGTCGGCGAGGTTCCGCCCCGCCTGTCGTCCCTGCTGCTGCGCGTTGTCGACGTGCTCGACGCGGCGGGTGCCGAGGATCCGGTCCGGGTACTCGGCGACGTCACCGGCGGCGAACACCGCCGGGTCGTCCGTGACGAGCGTCGAGGACACCACGATGCCGTCGTTCACGGTGAGACCGGCTGCTGCGGCGAGTTCGGTCGCGGGCTCGATGCCGAGACCGGCGACGACCGCGTCCGCCTCGATGACCGAGCCGTCGTCGAGGGTGAGCGTCACGCCGTCGTCGTGTTCGGCGCCGGATGCGACACGTCGGCCGAGCCGGAGTTCCACGCCGTGGTCCACGAACCGCTGCTGGAACGCGGCGGCGAGCCCGTCGGGGAACATGTTCCCACCGACCACCTCGTCCGGGTCGACGAGCGTGACGCGGGCGCCGTTCTGCACGACGCCCGACGCGATCTCGGTGCCGATGTAGCCGCCGCCGACGACGACCACGTGGGCTCCCGCATCGGCGAACCCGCGGAGCTTCCGGTAGTCGGCGGCACTGCGGTAGTCGAGGACGCGGTCGGACGGCTCGAGTCCGGGGAGCCCGCGGGGGTGTCCACCGGTGGCGATGAGCAGCTGCTCGTAGCCGAACGTGCCGCCGTCGGCGGTCGTCACGGTCTTGCCGTCTCGGTCGATCGACGTCACCACGGTCCCGAGCACGAACTCCGCGCCCGTCTCCTCCGTGTGCAGGTCGACCTTGTCGTCCCAGCTGAAGTCCGGGTCGGTCCAGAGCTTCTTCGACAAGGCAGGCCGGGCGTACGGGCGGTCGACGTCCTCGCTGATGATGCCGATCGAGCCGTCGGCATCGATCTCCCGGATGCCCCGTGCCGCCGAGTCGGCGACCATCCCGCCGCCGACGATGAGGTAGCGGTAGTCGGTCATGTGTGCGTCCTCCTAGATGGTGGCGACCGAGCCGGAGTCGACCCGGTAGTTGGCGCCGTTGACGAAGCTCGCGAGGTCGGAGCACAGGAACGCGATCACGTTGGCGACCTCTTCCGGCTCCCCGCGGCGCTGCAGTTCCATGTACGGACGCTCCTCGTCGAGGAAGCTCGTGATCGCCTCGTCGAAGGTGGTTCCGAGCTGTTCGGCGCGCCGTTTCATCATCGCGTCGGTCATCGGCGTGTGGATGAAGGCCGGGGAGACGGTGTTCACGAGCAGGCCCTCTTTCGCGTAGCTGCGCGAGAGCCCCTTCGCGAACGAGAGCACCCCGGCCTTGGCGGCGCAGTACGGCAGTTCGTCGTCGTACGGCTGCGACGCGTCCTCGGACACGAGGTAGACGATGCGACCCCACCCGCCGTTCCGCAGGTCTCCGATGAACTCGCGGGTGATCCGCACCGGCCCCATCAGGTCGACGTCGAGCGTCGACGTCCAGCCGTCCTCGTCGATCTCGTGGAAGAGCCCCTGGGCGCCGGTGACGCCGGAGGACTGCACGAGGATGTCGATCTCGCCGACGGCCTCGCGGACCCTGGTGTGCAGGTCCGCGAGGCTCGACGCGCTGGTCACGTCGGCGGCGAACGCGTGGAGCTTGCCGTACGGCGCTTCGAGCTGGTCGGCCGAGTTGTCCAGCTGCGACTGGTCGAGGTCGCTGACGACCACCGTCGCACCCTCGGCGAGGAGGATGCGAGCGGTGTTCCAGCCGATGCCGGAGTCCGCGCCGAAGACGAGCGCGGTCTTGCCCTGGATCCCGAGGTCCACGTGGTGGTCCGCGCTACGCGTGGGCCGAGGCGTCGGCGACCGCGGGCGTGGTCGCGCTCGCGAGCGGGGTGCTCGGCGCGCGGTTCTCGGCGCTGACCATCCACGCGAGCTGCTCGAGGCGCTCGATGAAGCCGTGCAGCAGGTCCGCGGTCGTCGGGTCCTCGTCGTCGACCTCGTCGTGCACGTCGCGCATGGTCCCGGTGGCCTGGTAGAGGCGCAGCGTGACCTGGTCGATCGCGTCGTGCGTGGTGATCTCGCCCTCGGGGAACTGGTCGAGGTGGCTCGTCGCCGCGACGGTGCTCGAGCGGCCGTCCGGCACGGCGTAGAGCGCACGCATGCGCTCCGCGGTGTCGTCGGCGAACTCGCGTGCGGCGTCGACGATCTCGTCGAGCTGCAGGTGCAGGTCGCGGAAGTTCGTGCCGAGGATGTTCCAGTGGGCCTGCTTGCCCTGGACGTGCAGGTCGATGAGGTCGACGAGGACGGCCTGCAGGTTGGCGGCCATCTTTTCCGATGCGTGCATGATCGGCTCCTTCAGCAGTGTTCGCGGTTGGTGACCGTTCCGGTCTACGCGGTGCGTCGGAGTCGTTTCACAGTGCACGGGGAGGGTCGTGTCCCCCCGCCGCGCTCAGCGGACAGGCCGGACGCCCCGGTCAGTGTCCAGGAGTCGTCGCAGCGGGGTCGATCTGGTCGACGGCGTCGCGCATCTGCTCGAGGAACACCGCCACGACACGGGCGTCGGCTGGCGGCAGGCCCTCGGCGATGGACATCATCCGACGGTGCATCACGCCGAGCGTCGCGCGGACCTCGTCGTCGGTCTCGGTCGTGGGGGTGATCACGAGCGCGCGTCGATCGGTGGGGTGCGGCTCGCGCCGGACGTGGTTGCTCCGCACCAGGCGGTCGATGAGGATCGTCGTCGACGCCGAGGAGATCTTCAGGTAGGCGGCGAGGTCCTTCGGACTGACCTTGCGGCCGGACCGCTGCGCCTGCAGGAGGTAGCGGACGGCGAGCAGGTCCGTCTCGCCCATGCCCATCGAGTCGCGGGTGCGCCGTCGCATCGCGGTCTCGGCGGCCCGGTAGCGACGCAGGGCGTTGAGGACCGCGACGCCGCGTTGGGTCGCGTCGTCATCCGGGAACCAGTATCCGGATGCTTCCGTGATCTCCTGCGTGGACATGGGGTTCAGGGTAACCCGTCTCGTTGCTAGACGGTCTAGCGGCTTCCGTACCCCGGAACGGACGGGAGGCTCGTGGCGGATCCGCCACGAGCCTCCCGTCCGTCCTGGGGGTGCGGTCCCTACGCGGCGGCGGGCTCCGCGGTCGCCTCGGCGAGCGCGGTCAGCGCACCCTGGACGAGCTGGGTGACCTCGTCGTCCTCGCGCGGGTGGGTCTCCGCGAAGCGGACGACCGACTGCGGGATGGCGACCTTGACGTCCTCGAGGACCTTGGCACCGGCGATGCCGGCGGCCTTGCGGGCGTCGTCGTGCGCCCAGACGCCGCCGTACTGGCCGAAGGCGGAACCGATGACCGCCACGGGCTTGCCGGAGATGGGGGAGGCGCCGAACGGACGCGATGCCCAGTCGATCGCGTTCTTCAGCACCGCGGGCAGCGTGCCGTTGTACTCGGGCGTCACGAGCAGCACGCCGTCGGCGTCGGCGAGGGCCTTGCGGAAGGCGACGGCGGAAGCGGGCGGCGTGTCCCCGTCGATGTCCTCGTTGTAGAACGGCAGGTCGACGATGCCCTCGTAGACGGTGGGGGTGATGCCCTCCGGTGCGTGGTGGATCGCTGCTTCGGCGAGCTTGCGGTTGATGGAGTCGGCGCGGAGGCTGCCGACGAGGACGACGACGTTCGTCATGGTGATCCTTCTGTGCTCGTGGTTCTGGGACGGAAAGGTGTCAGAGACAACCAATACGTTCGCACGCAGCGCTATTCCCGAACTGTGCGTCGTCGGTACGGTGGCGGGGTGACCGACCTCAGGACGCCCGCCAGCACCCCTGCGACCCCCGACGCGGACTGGTGGCGCGACGCCGTCGTCTACCAGGTCTACCCACGGAGCTTCGCCGACTCGGACGCCGACGGCCTCGGGGACGTCGCCGGCATCACGAGCCGGGTGCCGTACCTGGCGGGACTCGGTGTCGACGCGATCTGGCTGTCGCCGTTCTTCCCGTCCCCGCTCGCCGACGGCGGGTACGACGTCGCCGACTACCGCGACGTCGATCCGCGGCTCGGCACGCTCGACGACTTCGACGCCCTGGTCCGTGCGGCACACGCGCACGACATCCGGGTGATCGTGGACGTGGTTCCGAACCACACGTCGTCCGGACACGAGTGGTTCGAGGCCGCGCTCGCCGCCGCACCGGGGTCACCGGAACGGGCGCGGTACGTGTTCCGGGACGGCACCGGTGACGCCGGGGAGCTCCCGCCGAGCGACTGGGTGTCGAACTTCGGCGGCAGTGCATGGACCCGTGTGCCCGACGGCCAGTGGTACCTGCACCTGTTCGCCCCGGAGCAGCCCGACCTCGACTGGTCGAATCCGGAGGTGCGTGCGGACTTCGAGGACACGCTCCGCTTCTGGTCCGACCGCGGGGTCGACGGGTTCCGCGTGGACGTCGCGCACGGGCTCGCGAAGGACCTGTCGACGCCGTACCGCCCCTCGAACGAGCACGACCTGCCGCTCGACGGGTCCGACCCGCTGTACGACCGCGACGAGGTGCACGAGATCTTCACCGCCTGGCGGCACGTCCTCGACGAGTACGACCCACCGCGCGCCGCCGTCGCCGAGGCCTGGGCCCCTGCACCTCGACGGGTCCTGTACGCCCGGCCGACGGAGCTCGGGCAAGCGTTCAACTTCGACCTGCTCGAGTCGCCGTTCGACGCGTCGGCGTTCCGGCAGGTCATCGAGCGGAACCTCGCCATGTCCGAGCAGTCGGGGGCGTCGAGCACGTGGGTGCTGTCGAACCACGACGTGGTGCGGCATGCGACGCGGTACGCACTCCCTGCCGGCACCGACACGGACGCCTGGCTGATGACCGACGGGGTCTCGCCGGCTCCTGACCGTGACCGGGGGCTCCGACGTGCCCGGGCGGCGTCGTTGCTGCAGTTCGCGCTCCCGGGATCGTCGTACGTCTACCAGGGCGAGGAGCTCGGGCTGCACGAGGCCGCGGCGATCCCCCGCGACCTGCTGCAGGACCCGAAGTGGGTCCGGTCTGGGCACACCGTCAAGGGCCGGGACGGCTGCCGCGTGCCGATCCCGTGGACCGAGTCGGGGCCGTCGTTCGGGTTCGGCGACGTGGCACCCTTCCTGCCCCAGCCGGCGGACTTCGGCGCGTGCTCGGTCTCGGCGGAGGACGGCGACCCGACCTCGACGCTGTCGCTCTACCGGGCGGCGCTCGTTGCCCGGCGCCGACTGCAGTCGGGTGAGTCGCTCACGTGGCTGGACGCGCCAGCCGCGGTCGTCGCGTTCGCGCGGCACGACGGGTGGCGCTCGGTGACGAACTTCGGCACCGACCCGGTGCCGCTCCCGGCCGGGCACGTGGAGGTGGCGTCGGGATCGCTGGGTGACGGCGTGCTGCCGGGCGAGACGACGGTCTGGCTCTCGTAGGCAGCGGCTCCTCCACACCCGGGAGGCTCGTGGCTGCGATCCACGGATCGTCGCACCACCGCCGCTCGGTCGCGCCCCGATCGCGACGATCGGGGCATGACAGAACGCATCCACACACCGCCGCGAGCAGCCCGCCGGGTGCTCGCCGTCGCCGTGTCGCTGGCCGCCCTCGCGGTCCTGGCGATCCCCGCGCTGCAGACCCCGTCCGCATCCGCCGATGACCTCTCGTTCCCCTACGACAACGCGTTCGACACCGGCCAGGGCGGTGTCCTGAGCGGCGATGCGCGGATCGTCGACGGGCGACTCCGCCTGACGGACGACTCCCGCGGACAGGCCGGCTCGTGGTCGACCACCGACACGTTCCCCTCGACGCTCGGGCTCGACATCGAGTTCGAGTACGCGATGTACTCGGATGACCCGCGCGCCGGTGCGGACGGCCTGCTCCTGTACCTCGCCGACGGTGCGGCCGAGCCGGGCATCGGCGGGACCGGGGCAGCGCTCGGGTACGCCTGCCGTCCCGAGAGCACGCAGGGCCAGGGGCCGTGCGACACCGCGGGCATCCCGGGTGGGTTCGCGGCGATCGCGCTCGACCGGTACGGCAACTTCTCGCTGCCGATCAACGACAGTGGTCCGGGGGTCACACCGGACGCCGTCGTGGTCCGCGGCTCCGGTGACGGGACGGACGGCTACCGGTTCGTCGCCAACGCCGTCGCGCCCGGCCGGGTCGAGACCGACGGTCCGACGACGCGCACCGTCCGGGTGCTGCTGCTGCCGGGCGACGACGGCGAGCTCGCCGTCAGCGTGCAGCTCGAAGCCGGCGGGGGCATGCGGACGGTCCTCGACGGCGTCCCGCTGCACGGCGCAGGCCAGGCGGCGCTCCCGCCCACGCTGCGGCTGGGCTTCGCGGGGGCGACCGGTGCCCACGTCAACGTGCACGAGATCGACTCGCTCAGCGTCCGGCAGCCGGCGGACCTCCGCGTCGAGCACGACCTCCCGCCCGTGGCCGCCGGGGAACACGTCCGGTACTCGGTCACCGCGTCGAACGTCGGCCGGAACGCATCGGACCCGAGTCCGTTCACGGTGGACGTCCCGGACGCACTGCACGACGTGACGTGGGCGTGTGCGGCCTCGGACGGTGGCGCGTGCTCCGCGGCCGACGGGACCGGCGACGTCGGCGTGGACCTCGCGCTCGACCGCGGAGCATCGGCGACGGTGACAATCGAGGGCGCCCTCGATCCCGGTGCCACGGGTGAGCTGGTGAGCGTCGCGACGATCGCGCCGGCGCCGCACCTGGCGGACGCGGACGAGACCGACAACACCTCGCGAGCGACCGCGGTCGTGACCGCGTCGGCGCAGCTCGAGACGGACAAGTCCGTCGAACCCGCGACCGGGGTCCGTCCTGGTGACCACGTCGAGTACCAGGTCGTCGCACGGAACCGGGGGCCGGCGACCGCCAGGGACGTCTCCGTCATCGACGACCTGCCGGCGGCGCTCGTGTTCGTCGATTCCGGGGACGCCTGCGCCGCGGCCGGGCATCGGGTGACCTGTGGCGACGGGACGGACCTCGCGCCGGGCGAGGAACGGGCCTTCCGGTTCCGGGCGTTGCTCGGCGAGGACTACCGCGGTGACGGCTCGGACGTCGTGAACGTGGCGACCGCCGCCTCGCCGACCGACCCCGACGGCGGAGATCCCTCGCCCGGTGTCGCGATCGAGGTGGTGGATCCCGACGCTCCGGGCGACGCCACGGTGCCGCCGGGGCCGAGCGCTCCCGCCGCGAGCGTGCCGGAGCGCTCGACCGCTCCCGCCGCCGACCGGGGTGGGACCTCGAACCCACGCGGCGGTGCGCTGGCCTACACCGGCACCGACGACCTCGGGATCGTCGCGGCGATCGGGGGCGTGCTGGTGGCGGCAGGAGCGGGCTGCTGGTGGGTGGCACGACGTCGCCTCCGTGCCGACCGCCACGAGGACTTCGCCGGCGACTGATCGAGCAACCGAGGGTGCTCCGACCCGTCGCAGGTCGGAGCATCCTCAGCTCGGGTGCGGCCCACACGGACGGGGCACATCCCGGTCGGCGGTAGGATCGTTCGAACGATCCACATGCCCGAAAGAGGTCTCGTGTCCGACTCCGTCGCCGACGCACACCAGCGCGCGCGGTACTGGCCGATCCCCATCCTCCGGGCCGTCCCCGCTGCGATCGTCGCCATCGTCATCACCTTCTCGTCCAACCACGCGGCCGGGTACGGCCTGCTGCTGTTCGGCGCGTTCGCGGTCGTCGAGGGCGTCGTCCTCGGCGTCGGCAGCCTCACGCGACTCCGCGATGACGACCGGTCGCGGCGCACCGCCGTCGCCCAAGCCGTCGTCACGGTCCTCGCGGGCGTCGCCGGGATCGCGTGCAACGGCCTCGGGCTGCCGGCCTTCATCACGATCGTCGTGGCGTTCGCCGTCCTGACCGGCGCACTCGAGCTCACCCAGGGCATCCGCGCTCGCCGCACCTCGCCGTTCGCCAGGGACTGGATGACGATCGGCGGGCTGACCCTGCTGCTGGCGATCGGATTCCTCGTGACCCCGCCGGACTACTCGCAGCAGCTCGGCGGCATCGAGCAGGTCAGCGGCGTCCTCGACGCGTCGATCGTCCTCGTCGGCCTGCTCGGCGCGTACCTCGCCATCACGGCGGTCTTCCACGTGATCGCCGGCCTCTCGCACAAGTGGGGGACGACTGCACCAGCGGCGTCCCCGAACGGAGCTCCACACGCATGACCACCCCCAGCCGTCGTGACCGCCTGCGCCCGGTCGAGCTCCTCGGGATCTCCGCGATCATCGCGGTGTTCACCGGGCTCGTCGTGCTCATCTCGACGAGGGAGGTCACGCTCGCGCTGATCTTCCTCGGTATCGCGTTCATCGTGGTCGTGGTGGTCCTCGCGATGCTCCAGCTCGCGTCGACGAGCGACCAGGACGACAACGACATGCTCGGCGGGCACAAGACCCCGGGCGAAGGAGACGGCGACGGCTTCCACTGAGGTCCGACGACCCGAGCAGGGTGCTCCTGACCTGCCCGGCCGGTACCGCCACCGGTACCTGATCCTCGCGGTCTGCTGCATGAGCCTGTTCATCGTCTCGATGGACGCCACCGTGGTGAACGTCGCGCTGCCGTCGATCGGCCGCGAGCTCCACAGCACGATCTCCGGACTGCAGTGGACGATCGACGCCTACACACTCGTGCTCGCGAGCCTGCTCATGCTGTCCGGCTCGACCGCCGACCGGATCGGGCGGCGCCGGACCTTCCAGATCGGGCTCGCTCTCTTCAGCGTCGGGTCGCTGCTCTGCTCGCTCGCCCCCACGGTCGGGTGGCTCGTGGTGTTCCGCATGGTCCAGGCGGTCGGCGGATCGATGATGAACCCGGTGGCGATGTCGATCATCACGGCCACGTTCGACGACGCCAAGGAACGTGCGCGGGCGGTCGGTGTGTGGGGCGCCGTCGTCGGGGTCTCGATGGGCGTCGGGCCGCTCGTCGGCGGAGCACTGACGGACACGGTCGGGTGGCGGGCGATCTTCTGGATCAACGTGCCGATCGGCATCGCCGCGATCGTCCTGACGTTCCTGTTCGTCCCGGAGTCCCGCGCCCCGCGTCCGCGTCGACTCGACCCGCTCGGGCAGGGGCTCGTCATCGTGCTCCTGGCGACGCTGGTGGGCGGACTCATCGAGGGCCCGCGGCTGGGGTGGACGTCGCCGGCGACCCTCGGGCTCTTCGTCGTCGCGGCTGCAGCCCTGGTCGCACTCGTCGGGGTCGAACGGCGCACCGCCGAACCCCTCATCGACGTCCGGTTCTTCCGGAGCATCCCGTTCTCGTCCGCGGTGCTGACCGCGATCGCCGCGTTCGGCGCGAACGGCGCGTTCCTCTTCCTGAATGCGCTCTACCTGCAGGAGGTCAGGGGCATGTCCCCGTTCGAGGCCGGACTGTGGACGCTGCCGGCGGCGGTCGCGACGATGCTCGCCTCGCCCCTGTCCGGCCGACTCGTGGGATCGGTGGGCACCCGTGTCCCGCTCGTGCTCGCCGGGATCGGCATCGGTGGCGCCGGTGTGGTGCTCACGACGATCGACGCACACACTCCGATGTGGGTGCTCGTCTCCGCGTTCGTGCTCTTCGGACTCGGGTTCGGCATGGTGAACGCCCCGATCACGAACACCGCGGTCTCGGGCATGCCACGGGCGCAGTCGGGCTCCGCGGCCGCCGTCGCCTCGACGAGCCGCCAGACCGGGGTGTCGCTCGGTGTCGCCCTCGCGGGGACCGTCACCGGCGCGAGTGCGGTCGCCAGCGTCGGTGCAGGGTTCGCGGTCGCCACGCACGCGATGTGGTGGATCGTCGTCGGCATCGGTGCGGGCATCGTCGTCGTCGGGTTCGTGTCGTCATCGGCTGCGGCGCGACGGTCGGTGTCGGGCATCGCCCACCTGCTCGAGGGCTGAACTGCATCACCGCCGCGCGGCGACGATGTCCTGCGCGAGCGCCCGCACCGCTCGGTTCGGTTCTGGTGCCGTCCGCATCGCCAGACCCACCCGGAGCGGCTCGACCGGGTCCTCGAGCTCGAGGACCACGCCGTCGTGCGGGACCCCGGAGTCCGGCACCACGCCGACCCCGAGTCCAGCGGCCGCGAACCGGATCACCGCGGGCATGTCGTTCATCTCCGCGACGATGCGCCGCCGGATGCCGAGTCGCTCGAGCGCCTGGTCGAGGATGATCCGGTTGCCGAACCCGTGCGCCGTGTCGATGAACGACTCGTCGGCGAGTTCCGTCAGTGACACCGAGGTGCGTCCGCTCCGTGCGATCGGGTGGTCCGCGGCGACGAACACCCGGAACCGCATCTCGCGGAGGGGCTCGACGACGATGCCGGCGGGCACGGACGGCAGCCCGCAGTACGCCAGGTCGAGCCGTCCAGCTGCCAGGTCCTGCACGAGTCCGGTGGTCCCGGACGGCGACGTCATGAGCTCCACGGCGACGAACGGGTGGCGCTGCCGGAACGTGCTGAGCACCCCGGTCAGGTCGACGATGTCCATGCTCGTGAAGATCCCGAGCCGCACCCGCCCGCGGAGTTCGGCGTCCGACGCGGTGGCGAGGTCGTGCATCCGGACGAGCGAGTCGAGCACGGCCCTGGCGTGCGGGAGGAGGTCCTCGCCGGCCGTGGTGAGGACGAGCTGCCGGCCGGTGCGCTCGAACAACCGGACACCGAACGAGCGCTCGAGGCTCGCGATCCCCGCCGAGACGGTCGACTGCGCTGCCCACAACCGTTCCGCAGCGCGGGTGACGCTGCCCTCGGCGGCGACGGTGACGAACTGTTCGAGCAGTCGGGTCTCCATGCACCCCATCATCGACCAGATCGATGGAAACCATCAAGATGATCCGTTTGACCCGATGACTCGGTGGCGGGAGCATCAGAGCATGGCAACCGTCCTCGAAGAGCCCTCCACCGGATCCGTCACCGCCCCTCCGGTGCCGCGCGGTCGGCGCGCGCACAGTCGTCGCCGTCACGGTGCGGGGTTCTGGGCCGTGGCGTTCGCGTTCCTCGCGGTCATGGCGTTCGCGACGGTCCCAGCGCCGCTGTACGTGATCTACCAGGCGCGCGACGGCTTCCCCACGTTCACCACGACGATCATCTTCGCCGCGTACGGCCTCGGCGTCGTCGGGTCGCTGTACTTCGCCGGGCACCTGAGCGACGTCCTCGGGCGGAAGCCGCTCATCCTCGTGTCGATCGCCCTCGAGCTCGTCGCGGCGGTGCTGTTCCTCGTCTGGAACGACGTCAGCGGACTGATCGTCGCGCGGCTCGTCACGGGCTTCGGCGTCGGGACGTTGACGGCAACGGCGACGGCGCACCTCGGGGAACTCCGGGTCCGCGCCACCGGCAGCGAGGCGTCCGCGAAGGGTGCCAGCGTCGCGGCCGGCGTCGTGAACCTCGGCGGTCTCTCCCTCGGCGCCCTCGTCGGCGGAGCGCTGGCGGAGTTCGTCGGACAGCCGCTGATGACGCCGTACGTCGTGTTCGTCGTCGCGCTCGTGGTCGCCTTCGTGGCGGTCCTCGCCGCCCCGGAGACCGTCGGCCGTCCCGAGGAGCGTGTGCCCTACCGACCGCAGCGCGTGCAGGCCCCTGCGGGCAAGGGCGGCGCGTTCTGGACCGCGGGCATCGCGGCGTTCGCGGCCTTCGGGGTGCAGGGGCTCTTCACGTCGGTCGCGCCGTCGTTCCTCGGTTCGACGTTCCACGTGACCGACCGTCTGGCCGCAGGAGCCACGACCTTCGGGGTGTTCGCCGCGAGTTCCGTCTCCCAGCTCGTGTTCGCCCGGCTCTCGCAGCGCGCCCAGATCCGGCTCGGTGTCGTCCTGCTCGTCGGCGGGCTCGTCGTGCTCGGTGCCGCGGCGGTCCTGCTGCAGGTCGCCGGGTTCATCGGCGGGGGCGTCGTCGCCGGCGCGGGCGTGGGGCTGCTCTTCCGGGCGGCGATCGCGAGCGCGGGTGCCCTGGTCGGCCCCGAGCAACGCGGCGGGGTGCTCGCGGCGACGTTCCTCGTCGCGTACGCCGGGCTGACGGTGCCCGTCGTGGCGGTCGGCGCGGCGCTCCTCGTGCTCCCGACGCTCCCCGTGCTCCTCGGGTACGTGGTGCTCGTCGCCGCGCTCGCCGCCGTCGCCGGGACGCGACTGGCCGCGCGCGCCTGACGCACCCCGAGCCTCCCGTCCGGAACCCTGGTCGGCTCCACCGGACGGGAGGCTCGCCCCACCTCCGGCATACTGGCCGCATGCCGTCGAGACGCAACCGTTCCGTCGTCACCGGTGTCGCCGCGGTCGTGGCCGCCGGTCTCGTGGCCGGTGGGCTCTTCCTCACCGCGCAGCAGGGCGCGGACGACCCGGTGCTCTCCGGGCCGACGACCGCGCCGACCGCCGTCGCGACGAGTGACGGAACCGTCGTCATCGACCGGACCGGTCCGGACCTGCCGGGTGGCTCCGTGCTCGCGTCCTGCGACCGGGACTCCCGCGCGACCGTCGCTCGCTACGACACGGCCGCGCTCGGCGACGTCGTACTGCAGTGCGGGAACTCGAGTCAGGGGTACGAGCACATCCGCGTGCGGCACACCGCTGACTGGGAGGACGTCCTCGCGGGCCACGGCGACCGGGACTGGGACGACGCGATGCTCACCGCGGTGCAGACGGCGCTCACCAGCCCGCGGGACGAGTTCCCGGTCGACGCCGGCGACGGCAAGGTCTGCTACGCCGCTGCCGTCCGGTTCGACGACGGGACCGCGCCGAGTCCCGACGGTTTCGTGAAGGTCATCGTCTCCGCGACGACCGATCGCGTGATCACCGCGTACCCCACGAACGACGACGACTGCTGACGGGTCGCGCCGCTCGATCCGTGCGCCTTGTTCCCGTGCGCCCGCGCCTGCCTGGTCCCGACTCAGAACGACAGCGTCGTTGTCGTACGACAGCGGCTGTGTCGTCCGTTGCGGGCGCGGGCAATTGCACGCGCGTGGGTGCGACAGCGTCGTTGTCGTACGACAGCGACGTTGTCGTTCCGAGTCGGCAACGGCGTCACGACCCAGCCAGACGACCCAGCCGCGCCCGTGCCCGCCCTACGCGTGCACGTCGTGCTCGTGCCGACGGTGCGACGCGGGCTCGAGCTGGAACGTGGAGTGCTCGACCGGCACGTCGAAGTGCTCCGCCACGCACTGCTGCAACTCGTCGAGGATCGCCGGGGCGTGCGCCGTCGTGAAGCAGTGGTCGTCCACCACCACGTGCGCAGTCAGGTTCGGCACCCCGGTCGCGACGAGTGTCGCGTGCAGGTCGTGCACCGCGATCACGTGGTCGAGCTCCAGGATGTGGCCGCGCACGTCCTCCAGGTCGAGCCCCGGCGGCGTGGCCTCGAGCAGCACGTTCGCGGTCTCCCGCAGCAACCGGATCGCCCGCGGCAGGATCAGCCCACCGATGACGAGCGCAGCGACCGAGTCCGCTCGCTCCCACCCCGTCAGCGCCAACACGACGGCCGCGGCGATGACCGCGACGGAGCCGAGCGTGTCGTTGAGGACCTCGAGCCGCGCAGCCCGCGACGTGAAGTTCTCGCCGGAGGCCCGCAGCAGCACGGCGTAGGCGACCAGGTTCCCGACGAGCCCGATCGCCCCGAACACGAGCAACGGCCCGGAGTGGATCTCGGCGGGGACGAACAGTCGCTGGATCGCCGAGATGATCACGTACACGCCGACCGCGAGCAGGATCGCCGCCTGCGCGGTGGCACCGAGCACCTCGGCCCGCTGGAACCCCCAGGTGCGCTGCGAGGTCGGGGAGCGTCGGGCCAGCCGCGTCGCGACGAGTCCGATCCCGATGCCGCCGGTGTCGACGACCATGTGTCCGGCGTCGACGAGGAGCGCGAGGGACCCGGTCACGACGGCGCCGACGACCTCGGCCAGCAGGATCGTCGCGGAGATGCAGAAGGCCACCCACAGGGCGCGTTCGTTCGCACCCCCGTGCGCGTGTCCGTGGTCGTGTCCCATGCACACGATCGTACGGATCCGCACCGCCGACATGCCAGGATCGAGGCGTGACCCGGTCGCCCTACGAGCTGAGCACCACGCCCGACGTCGTCGAACGGCTGCACCCCCGTCTCCGGACGTACTTCGGGGCGATCCCACCGGGGCACGTCGGCCGCGGCGACGGCGTCTTCGATGTCGTCGGGACACCGCGCCGGTGGCTCTGGCCGGTCCTCGCGCTGTTCGCGCGCGACGCGGTGATGTTCCCGGTCTGGGAACGGCAGGTCCCCTTCACCGTCGAGAACCGCGCGGCGCGCGTCGGTCGGGGCAGCAGCCTGGAGGCTCGTGTCGCGGTTCGCGCGCACCGCACCTTCCACCTCCGCTCCGGAGACCGCACGATGGTGGACGCCATCGCCGCTGAACCGGACGGCCTGGTCGACCACCTCGGTCGCCACGGGCGCGTCAGCGCCCGTCTGCGCGTGGAGGTCGACGCCGACGGGCCGGACGCGGGTGCCCTGCGCCTGGTCTCCACTCGTGTGGCGTTCCGTGCGCTCGGACGCGGGTGGAGCCTCCCGGCCCTGATCGCACCGCGTGTGACGCTCACGGAACGATTCGATGACGAAGCCGACCTGCAGTGCGTGTCCCTGGTGCTGACGGCGCCGATCGTCGGCACGCTGTACCGGTACGAGGGGGCGTTCCGGTACGTGATCGCGCCGGACGAGGAGACGGGGACGAGATGAACGACGACAGCGCCGACGCGCGCAGGGGCCGCGCGGTGATCGCGGGGGCGAGCGGCTTCGTGGGCAGGTACCTGCAGGACGCCTTCCGCGAGGAGGGCTACGACGTCGTCACGATCGGCCGGACGGGCGATGCCGTGTGGGGCAACACCCTTCGCATCCGCGAGCTCGTGGACGGTGCCGCGATCGTCGTGAACATGGCCGGCAAGAGCGTCAACTGCCGCTACGGACGCCGGAACCGCGCCGAGATCATCCGTTCCCGGGTGGACACCACGCTCGAACTCGCCGAGGCGATCCGCACGTCGGAGCACCCGCCGCCGCTGTGGGTGAACGCCTCGACCGCGACGATCTACCGGCA
Source organism: Curtobacterium sp. NPDC090217 (assembly GCF_044746705.1). NCBI lineage: Bacteria > Bacillati > Actinomycetota > Actinomycetes > Micrococcales > Microbacteriaceae > Curtobacterium > Curtobacterium sp. NPDC090217. The sequence continues at coordinate 1,084,199 of NZ_JBIVCR010000001.1, forward strand.
CGCCGACGACCGGCCGCAGGACGAGGCGACGGGGGAGCTCGGCGAGGGCTTCTCGGTCGGGGTCGCCCGCGCGTGGGAGGACGCCTTCTTCGGGACGGACCTGCCCGGTACCCGCCGTGTGGCGCTCCGGATGGCGATCGTCCTCGGTGACGGCAGCGCCCTGGTCCCGCTGATCCGGCTCGCGCAGGCCGGGCTCGGCGGCCCGCAGTACGACGGCGCCTGGTTCCCGACGCCGGCGCGCCTGGCCGCGGGCACCTACCACCACGACCGGCACACCCGGGGCCGGCAGCGGTTCAGCTGGGTGCACATCGCGGACGTCCTCGGTTCGATCCGGTTCATCCGCGACCACGACGCGATCGACGGCGTCGTGAACGTCACGAGCCCGAACCCGTCGGACAACCGCACGGTGATGGCGACGATCCGGGACGCCGTCGGGCGACGGTTCGGCCTGCCCACGTCGCGGTGGATGCTCGAGATCGGGTCGTTCGCGATCCGGACCGAGACCGAGCTCGTGCTGAAGAGCCGGTGGGTCGTCCCGACACGTCTGGTCGAGGCGGGCTACGAGTTCCGGTACCCACTGCTGCGCGGCGCCCTCGCGAACATCATCGCCGAGCGTCGACAGCACCGGGGCTGAGCACCGGCAACGCCACCGGAACCGCGGCCCGCGGCGGCCTGGACGCCCACAGCACCCCGCCGACGACGACCGCGCCCGCCAGCACCTCGACCAGGTCGGGCACCTCGCCGAAGGCCGCCCACGATGCGAGCACCCCGACGACGGGGACGAGCATCGAGAACGGTGCGACGGTACTCGACGGGTACGTCGCCAACAGCCGCGACCAGATGCCGTACCCGACAAGCGTCGCCACGAGCACGATGTAGAGCAGTCCGAGGTCTGCGGGCAGTGCTGTCGGCGTGAAGGCCGTGCCGAGCGCGTGACCGATGCGCGCCGGCCCCTCGACCGTCAGCGACAGCACGGCCATCGGGATCGGCGGCACGACCGACCACCAGAGCGTCAGGTGCAGCGGGTTCGCGGCCCCCGCACGACGGGTCGCGACGTTGCCGATCGCCCACCCCATCGCACCGCACAGCGCGAGGACTACGGGCAGCAGCGCCGCCGTCTGCGACCGGTGCACGGCGATGGCGGCGAGCGCGCACACGGCGATCGTCACGCCGGCGACCTGCCGACCGGTGAGTCGCTCGCGGAGGAACACCCCGGCGAGCACGACCGTGAACGGCGCAGAGGCCTGCAGCACGAGCGACGCGAGCCCCGACGGCATGCCCGACGCCATGCTGAGGTACAGGAAGGCGAACTGCAGGACCCCGAGCCCGAACCCGACCAGCAGCAGCCGCCCGAACGGGATCTTCGGGCGCGGGACGAACAGCAGTGTCGGGATCGCGAGCAGCGTGAACCGCAGGGCGGCGAGCAGGAACGGCGGGAAGTGCTCCAGGGCGAGCGCCGTCGCGGGGAAGTTCAGTCCCCAGACGACGGCGACGACGAGGGCGAGGAGACGGTCACGAACGAGCACACCACGATGGTGGCGCGGAGAACGTGGTAGCACCAGCGAACGTTTCTGCACTGACGTTGTAGGGTCACTACATGTTCGACGTCACGCTGTTGCCGGTGCTCCGCGAACTCGGCGAGCGCGGCTCGGTGACGGCGGTCGCCGCGGCCACCCACCGGACGCCGAGCGCGGTCTCGCAGCAGCTCCAGACGCTGCAGCGCCAGGTCGGCGTTCCGCTCGTCGAACGTATCGGCCGCGGCGTCCGGCTCACCGAGCACGGCCGGGTGCTCGCCGGCCTCGCGAACGGCGTCGCCACCGCGATCGCGACCGTCGACGCGGCCTGGCAGGAACACCTCGGCGGCGGATCGGGGACCGTCGACCTGGCGATCTTCCCGTCAGCGGCCGAGCTGTTGCTGCCGGGGCTCCTGACCCGGATGCGCGCCCACCCCGGCATCCGGCTGACCCTGTCGGACGTGGACGTCAGCGAGGGGGAGTTCGCCCCGCTCACCGCCGACCACGACGTCGTCGTCGGGCACCGGCCCGACGGTGCCGCTCCCGCCGGCCGGGCGGCGCTCGAGACCGTGCCGCTGCTCCGGGAACCGCTCGACGTCGCGTTGCCGCCCGGACACCGGCTGGCGGGCCACGATCGCGTACACATCGACGAGGTCGTCGACGAGACCTGGATCGGCGTGCCGGAGGACTACCCGATCGACCGGGTGCTCACCGCGATGGCGGCGGCCACGGACACCCCGCCGGAGGTCGCGTTCCGCACGATCCACCTGCCCGTGATCGAGAACCTGGTGGCAGCGGGACACGGCGTGGCACTCGTCCCGCGCTACACCTCCGGTACGCGAGCGCCGGGGCGCTTCCACCTGGCGGAGCTGGCAGACGTCCGCGCCGGCCGCCGGATCGAGGCGCTGGTCCGGCAGGACCGTGCGGTCCGTCCCGTGGTCCGTACCGTCCTGGAGGCACTGGTCGCCACCGCCCTGGACGTCACCGCCTGAGACGGTGCGGTTCCCACCGGACCCGCCCGAGCCTCCCGTCAGCCAGATCGCACCACGAGGCGGACTCGCGCGTCGGGGGGGGGCGAATCGCCCGTAGGGGGTCGAATCGCGCGTAGGCGGTCGGTTCTTTCGACCACCCACGCGCGATCCGACATCCCATCGCGGCCGTTGTGGGACGGACCGTCAGCGGACCTGGAAGGGCGTGCCGAGCGGCAGGAGCTTCGCCAGCGCGGTGATGTCGGCGTTGTGCATGCGGACGCACCCGTGCGAGGCGCCCGACCCGATGCTCGACGAGTCGTTGGTGCCGTGCAGCCCGATCTGACCGGGGCCGCCACCGAACGAGTTGAGGACGTCCGAGAACGCGGTCGTGCCGTAGGCGTACGGGCCGTAGCCCTCGTTCGTCGGCGCGAGCAGCTCGGTGAGCGCGTACCGGCCGGTCGGGGTCGGGGTGCCTCCCGTCCCCGTCGCCACCGGGTAGCTGTGCAGGACCTTGCCGCCCTGGTACAGGTCGAGCGTGTTGTCGGCCACCGAGACCACGATCGCGTACGGATCCGAGGTGAGCGTCACGGCGCTCGTCGGGACCCAACCCGTGCTGCCGTTCGGCCGCTTGGCGAGCTGCACCCGGACCCACCCGGACTGCTGCTCCACGACCCGGAAGACGAGCGGCGCACCCGATGCCTGCGGGTTCGCGAGCGTCGACGTCACGGCGCCGCCGGCCGTCGCGCTCACGGGGACGTCGGCGCCGGTCGCCGCGGCCACGGTCGTGCTGGCCGGGGCGTCGATCGCGTCGACCGGACCCGTCGGTGTCGGGGTCGGGGTGGGCGTGTCGGTCGCCGTCGGGGTGGGTGTGACGCGCGGGGTGCTCGTCGCGGACCGGGTCGCTTCCGGGACGGTCGCGTGGTCCGTCGTCAGCGAGACGACGACGACCACGAGCGCGACGACGACGGCGACCGCGACGGCGGCGAGGGTGGCTCGCCACTTCGGGTCCTCGGGGATGATCCGCTTCACCAGGGGGTCCGTTCGGTGCTGCACGCCACGGGCCACGGCGGCGACGACCTCGGGTCGTGCCGACGTGGCCCGTCGACGTGCTTCAGATGGGTGGTGCTCAGCCGGTGAAGGTGGCGCGGCCGCTGATCGGGGTGGCGACCGGAGCCGGGTCTGCGGTGATCACGAGCGGCGTGAACAGGCTCTGGCCGGAGGAGTTGCCGACCACGGCGAGCGAGTAGGTGCCCGGTCCGGGGACGAACGACGCCGGGAGGACGATGGTGCCGGAGACGTTGCCGTCGGCGTCCGCGACGAGCGTGAGTCCCTCGAGTTCGCCGCCGTTGCCGTCGAGCGAGAGCCCGAAGCTGATGACCTCGTTCGGGGCGAAGCCGGAACCGGTGACCTGGACACCCGCGGTCGTCGCCTGCGTCACGGTGTAGGACGCCGCGCCCACCGTCGCCGCCGCGGTGGGCTGCGGGGTGAAGTACGTCGTGGTGTCGCCGAACGCGAAGCTCGCGATGCCGGAGTCCGTCGGGGTCACGACTGCCGCGAGGGCCACGGAACCGGTCGAGGTCGCGGCGGACGGGGCGATCTCCGGAGCGACCTCCTGGAGGCGCTGCTGCTGCCGCGCCGCGGCCTGCTGGCCGATGATGGCGGTGTAGCCCACGACGACCTCGTCGTTCGCGGTGAGTTCGGCGGCGAACGCCGCGGTGTCCTCGTCGCCGCTCGCGGAGGCCCAGGTGGTGTCCGCGCCGGCGAAGCCGCTCGTGGAGTAGACCGAGCCGTCGATCGTGTCGGGGCTGTCGGCCTTCGCGGTCAGCACGCCGACGCGCCCGGCACCGCCGATGTTCGCGTCGGCTGCGGCGACCACGGCGGGCAGGTCGGTCGGCGTCACGGCGGTCGGGAGGCCGCGCGCGAGCAGCAGGAGGCTGTCCTGCTTGAGCTCGATGCCGTTCGCACCGAACGTGGCGACGTCGTCGATCGAGGTGCCCTTGACGCCGGAGGTCTCGGAGATCGCGATGTACGACCAGCCGGCCGAGCTCACGGTGTCGGCGTCCTCGGACAGCTGGGTGAAGTCGGCAGCGCTGTCGGCCCACTGCACGACGGGCGTGGCGGTGGCGACGGCGGGGTCTGCGGCGTTCGAGACGGTCGGGACGAGTGCGGCGGTGATGCCGAGCACGGTGGCGCCGACGGCGGCCGCGGCGATGCGGGAACGAAGCACGGAGGCTGGTCCATTCGGGTCGAGAGCGCGGAGGCCCTGCGCCCCCGAGTGCTGAGCGGTACTCAGCGGAACGAACCTAGCAGTTGGCTGAGTCGTTGCACACACATTCTTCCGAAAAGGCAACACACCCGGCAGGTGACCCTGCCGGGTGTGTTGGGACGGGCGTGCGGGTGTGCGGGTGCTCAGACCTCGAGGTGGTCGACGAGCTCGTCCGCGAGACCCGTGTAGGTCGCCGGAGTGAGGTTCGTCAGCCGGGCCTTCGCGCCGTCCGAGATGTCGAGTCCGTTCACGAACGCGATCAGGTCCTGCTGGCCGATGCGCTTGCCGCGGGTCAGCTCCTTGAGCATCGCGTAGGGGTCCTCGATGTCGGACTGCCCGGCGGTGACCTCGGCGCGGATGACCGTCTGGATGGCCTCGCCGAGCACCTCCCAGTTGCCGTCGAGGTCCTCGGCCAGGCGCTGCTCGTTCACGGCGATCTCGCCGAGCCCGCGACGGAGGTTGTCGAGCGCGAGCAGCGAGTGCCCGACCGCGACACCGACGTTGCGCTGCGTGGTGGAGTCCGTCAAGTCGCGCTGCAGGCGGCTCGTGACGAGGGTCTCCGACAGGGTCGAGAAGAGCGCCGACGAGATCTCGAGGTTCGCCTCCGCGTTCTCGAAGCGGATCGGGTTGATCTTGTGCGGCATCGTCGACGAGCCCGTGGCACCGGCGACGGGGATCTGCGTGAAGTACCCCATCGAGATGTAGGTCCACACGTCGGTCGCCAGGTTGTGCAGGATCCGGTTCGCGTGGCGGATCCGGTCGTAGAGCTCCGCCTGCCAGTCGTGCGACTCGATCTGCGTGGTCAGCGGGTTCCACGTCAGGCCGAGGCCCTCGACGAACTCGCGGCTGAGCGCGGGCCAGTCGGCCTCGGGATCCGCGGCGACGTGGGCCGAGAACGTGCCGGTGGCGCCGGAGAACTTGCCGAGGTACTCGCCGCCCTCGATCTGGGCGAGGACACGCTCCAGGCGGTACACGACCACCGCGAGCTCCTTGCCGAGCGTCGTCGGGGTCGCGGGCTGCCCGTGCGTGTGGGACAGCATCGGGACGGCGCGGAGCTCCGTGGCGATCTCGGTCAGTCGGGCGACGACGGCCTTGAACGCGGGCAGCCAGACCTGTTCGACGGCGTCCTTGATCGTCAGCGCGTAGGAGAGGTTGTTGATGTCCTCGCTCGTGCAGGCGAAGTGCGTCAGCTCGGCGATGGCGTCGAGGCCGAGGTCGGAGAGCCGACGGCGCACGAAGTACTCGACCGCCTTGACGTCGTGCCGGGTCGTCGCCTCGATCTCCGCGAGCTCGGCGATCTGCGCCTGGCCGAAGTCGGTGACGACGGCGCGGAGGGCGGCCTTGTCGTCGACGGACAGCGGCGACGTGGTGAACATCGCGTGATCGGTGAGGAACACGAGCCACTCCACCTCGACGGTGATGCGGGCACGGTTCAGGCCGGCCTCGGAGAGGTGCTCGCCCACCGTGTGCACGACCGGGTAGTACCGCCCGTCGAGGGGGCTGATCGGCTGCGGGGGAAGGGGGGTCATGGTGCTCCCTGGCGGACGGCCGGTTCGATCTGGTGGAAGAGTGCTCGGCAGGCCCGTTCGACCGTGCTGAGGACCCGGTCGAACTCGTGCCGGTCCGCGTAGTACGGATCCGGAACGTCGGCCTGCTCGGGCCAGGCGTCGTCGTACCGCAGCAACAGCGTCACCTTCGCGGCGTCGTCCATCGTGGGTGCCCACGAGCGCAGGATGCGTTCGTGGGAGCGGTCGAGTGCGACCACCAGGTCGAGTTCCGGGAACCGGTCCGGGTCGAACTGACGGGCGCGATGCCTGCTGCCATCGTATCCGCGCGCCGCGAGTGCTGCGATCGTGCGCTCGTCGGCGGGTTCACCCACGTGCCAGTCACCCGTGCCGGCCGACTCGACCTGGAACTGCTCGGTCAGACCAGCGTCCTCGACGATCTTCGCGAAGACGATCTCGGCCATCGGCGACCGGCAGATGTTCCCGCTGCAGACGAACGAGACGCGGAACGACGGTCCGGTCACGCGCGCTGACGGTTGAGGACCGGGCGGACGAAGAGCCCGATGAGCCACGCGAAGACGGCGAGCACGAGGGCGCCGACGACACCCCAGCCGAACGAGTCGACCTGCAGGCCGAAGCCGATCGCGGACGAGATCCCGGCGACGATGAGCAGCAGGATGGCGTTCACGACGAGGGAGATGAGACCGAGGGTCAGGATGTAGATCGGGAACGCCACGATCCGGATGAGCGTGCCGATCACCGCGTTGACGAGTCCGAAGACGAACGCGACGAGCAGGTAGGTGAGGACGGTCGCGATCGCGCCGCCGTCCCCGAAGGCGATGACGGAGACACCGCTGACGATGAGCGTGGTGAGCCACAGCGCGACGGCGTTGATGACGAGGCGGACGAGGAATCGCATGCACCCATGATGCCCGGGACCGGCCGGTTACGCTTGCAAGGTGACTGTGCACATCCGCCCCGAGATCGCATCGCTGCCCGCGTACAAGCAGGGCCGACAGGCCGCGGCGGACGCCTTCAAGCTCTCCAGCAACGAGAACCCGTTCCCGCCGCTGCCCGGCGTGATCGAGGCCGTGCAGGCGCAGACGGCGTACAACCGCTACCCGGACGCCTCGGCGCTCGCGCTGCGGGCCGAGCTCGCGAACCGTTTCGGGACCACCGTCGACGAGGTCCACATCGCCCCTGGGAGCGTCGCGATCCTGCACGAGCTCGCCAAGGCCACGTCCGGCCCCGGTGACGAGATCGTCTACGCCTGGCGCTCCTTCGAGGCGTACCCGGGCGTCGTCACGGTCGCCGGTGCCACGAGCGTGCAGGTCCCGAACCGCGCAGACGGCGGGCACGACCTCGACGCCATGGCTGCCGCGGTGACCGATCGCACCCGCATGGTGATCGTCTGCACGCCCAACAACCCGACCGGGCCGATCGTGACCGCGGCCGAGTTCCAGGCGTTCATGGGCGCAGTTCCGGAGTCCGTGCTGGTCGTCCTGGACGAGGCCTACGCGGAGTTCGTCACCGACCCCGACGCCGTGCACGGTGTCCCGCTGCTGGAGCGCCACCCGAACCTCGTCGTGCTCCGCACCTTCTCGAAGGCGTACGGCCTGGCCGGCCTCCGCGTCGGGTACGCGCTCGGACCGGCATACGTCCTCGACGCCGTCCGCGCGTGTGCCATCCCGCTCAGCGTGACGGCGCAGGGCCAGGCGGCCGCGCTCGCCAGCCTGGAGCGCGAGGACGAGCTCCTGGCGCGCGTCGCCGAGCTGGCCGAGCGCCGGGACACCATCGTTACGGAGCTGCGTGCCCAGGGCTGGGACGTCCCGGACGCCCAGGGCAACTTCGTGTGGCTCGCGACGGGGGAGCACACGGGGGTCGCCGCCGAGCGGTTCGAGCAGGCCGGGATCATCGTCCGGGCGTTCGCCGACGAAGGCGTCCGCATCTCGATCGGCGAGCACGAGGCTGTCGGGAAGCTCCTCGAAACGGCCCGTTCGCTTGTCGGGGGACTCACAAGGGTGGCCGAAGCCCGGCCGCTACGCTGACCCGCATGTCCTTCCACGCCGCGGCTCCCGCGACGACCACCATCCGGCTCCTCGACTCAGAGGGCCGGTTCGTGGAGACCGACGAGAACGCCGAGTTCGCCGCCGCCGCGCGGGCGATCCCGGACGAGACCCTGCTGGCGATGCACCGTCGCATGGTCATCACCCGTCGGTTCGACCACGCCGCCCACAACCTCCAGCGCACGGGCCAGCTCGGCCTCTGGGTGCCGAGCCACGGACAGGAAGCGGCGCAGGTCGGCTCGGTGTTCGCGCTCCGCCCGCAGGACCACGTGTTCCCGTCGTACCGCGAGCACGCCGTCACGATGACCCGTGGTGTCGAGCCGATGGAGATCATCAGTCTGTACCGCGGGCTGACCCACGGCGGCTGGGACCCGGACGAGCGCGGCAACACCCACATCTCGACGCTCGTGATCGGCTCGCAGACCCTGCACGCGACCGGCTACGCGATGGGCATGCGGCTCGACGGCGACGTCGGCACGGGCGACCCGGACCGCGACGCCTGCTCGATCGTGTACTTCGGCGACGGCGCCACCAGCCAGGGCGACGTGAACGAGGCGTACGTCTTCGCCGCGTCCTACAAGGCACCGGTCGTCTTCTTCCTGCAGAACAACCACTGGGCGATCTCGGTCCCGGTGTCGGTGCAGTCGCCGACACCGCTGGTCGACCGGCCCCGCGGCTTCGGCATCCCCGCGATCAAGGTCGACGGCAACGACATCCTGGCGTCCTACACGGCGAGCGTCGTCGCGACCGACCACGCCCGCAGCGGACAGGGCCCGGCGTTCGTCGAGGCCGAGACGTACCGCATCGGTGCGCACACCAGCTCCGACGACCCGACGCGCTACCGCGGCGACGACGAGCTCGCGAGCTGGGTCGAGCGGGACCCGATCGCTCGTTCAGAGGGCTACCTCCGCAGCCGTGGCGTCACCGACGCGCAGCTCGCCGAGTTCGACGCAGAGGGCGAAGCCGTCGCGGCCGACATCCGCACGCGCACGCCGCAGCTCGTCGCGCCGCCGATGCAGGTGATGTTCGACCACGTCTACCGCGAGCCCCACCCCAGGATCGACGAGCAGCGCGGGTGGCTCGAAGCGTACGAAGCCGACCAGGACGGAGCATCGCACGCATGAGCACCACCGAGCAGCTCTTCGACTACACGCTGCGCTCGCACCCGGGCGCCGGCGAGGTCCCGACCGACCCGACCCCGACGCTCCCGATGGCCAAGGCGCTCAACGCCGGACTGGCCGCCGCGATGCAGGCGGACGACAAGGTCCTGCTGATGGGCGAGGACATCGGCCGCCTCGGCGGTGTCTTCCGCATCACCGAGGGCCTGCAGGAACGCTTCGGCGACACCCGCGTGATGGACACCCCGCTCGCGGAGTCCGGCATCATCGGCACCGCGATCGGCCTGGCGCTCCGCGGCTACCGACCCGTCATCGAGATCCAGTTCGACGGGTTCGTCTGGCCCGGCTTCGACCAGATCACGTCGCAGCTCGCGAAGATGGCGAACCGTCTCCCCGAGCACATGTCGCTGCCGATCGTCATCCGCATCCCCTACGGCGGGCACATCGGCGCGGTGGAGCACCACCAGGAGTCCCCGGAGACGTACTTCGCGCACACCCCCGGCCTGCGCGTGGTGAGCCCGAGCACCCCGAACGACGCCTACTGGATGATCCAGGAGGCGATCGCGTCGAAGGACCCCGTGATCTTCATGGAGCCCAAGTCGCGGTACTGGCCGAAGGGGCAGGTCGACCTGGTCGACGGGCACGTGCCCATGCACACCACCCGCGTCGCCCGCACCGGCACCGAGGTCACGCTCGTGGGCCACGGCGCAATGGTCGCGACGCTCATGCAGGCCGCGGACATCGCCGAGGGCGAAGGGACGAGCTGCGAGGTCGTCGACCTCCGCTCGATCTCGCCGATCGACTGGGAGCCGCTGCTGGCATCGGTCCGCAAGACGGGCCGGCTCGTCATCGCGCAGGAAGCCTCGGGCTTCGTGAGCGTGGGCAGCGAGATCGCCGCGACGGTCGCCGAGCGGACCTTCTACACCCTGCAGGCCCCGCCGCTCCGGGTGTCCGGGTTCGACATCCCGTTCCCGGTCTCGAAGCTCGAACACCTGCACCTGCCGGACGCCGACCGCGTCCTCGAGGCCGTCGACCGCGCCCTCGCCTACTGACCCGGACCATCCCCGCACGACCGACCGACGAAGGAGCCGACGTGGCCGTCGCCGAATTCCCCCTCCCCGACGTGGGTGAAGGCCTGACCGAGGCCGAGATCGTGCAGTGGCGCGTGGCGATCGGCGACGACATCGCGGTGGACCAGGTCCTCGTCGAGATCGAGACCGCCAAGTCCCTCGTCGAGCTGCCGTCGCCCTTCGCCGGCAAGGTCACCGGGCTGCTGGTCAGCGAGGGCGACACGGTCGAGGTCGGCAAGCCGATCATCCGGGTCGAGTCCGACGCGCACGTCCCGTCGGCGTCCGGCCCGTCGGCACAGCCGGGAGGCTCGGTTCCGGTCGCCGACGCTGCTCCGGTCTCACCCGATGTCACGCCCGCCATCCCGACGCCTCCGGCGCCGCCTGCGGCCTCGACGCCCGCAGCACCGGCTCCGGCACCCGCCGCGCCCGCTCCCGCCCCGGCACCCGCCGCTGCAGCCCCCGCCTCCCCGATCCAGGCCGCCGACGGCGCCTCGGTCATCGGCACCGACGAGTCCTCCGGCGCCGTCCTCGTCGGCTACGGCTCCGCGACCAGCGCACCGTCCCGCCGGAAGCCGGGCGCCCGCCGGGCCGCAGCCGTCGCCGCAGAGGCGAGCCGTGCCTCCAGTCGGGAAGCCGACCTCGACCTGGTCACCGACGACGGCGAGGCGAGCACCGCCGATGCCGTCGCCGAGCAGGGCAAGCGTCCAGCGCGCCCGTCGTCCGTGCCCGCTTCCCACGCGCTGCCGGTCATCGCGAAGCCGCCGATCCGGAAGCTCGCGAAGGACCTCGGGGTCGACCTGACCACGGTCGTCGCGACCGGGCTCGCCGGCGAGGTGACCCGTGACGACGTCATCCGCCACGCGACGCAGGCCACCGTCTTCCGCAACATCGAGACGCCCGAGTGGGGCGACGTCCGCCAGGAGACCATCCCGGTCAAGGGCGTCCGCAAGGCGATCGCGACCGCGATGACCACGTCGGCCTTCACGGCGCCGCACGTCTCCCTGTTCGTCGACGTCGACGCGACCCGCGCCATGGAGTTCGTGAAGCGGCTGAAGTCCTCGCCGACGTTCGCCGGGGTCAAGGTGTCGCCGCTGCTCATCATGGCGAAGGCCGTGATCTGGGCCGTGCGCCGCAACCGCTCGGTCAACTCGTCGTGGACCGACCGCGAGATCATCGTGCACCACTTCGTGAACCTCGGCATCGCGGCGGCGACCCCCCGCGGGCTCATCGTGCCGAACATCAAGGACGCGCAGGACATGTCGCTCCTCGAGCTCGCGAAGGCGCTCGAGCAGATGACGCTCACCGCGCGTGACGGCAAGACCAGCCCTGCCGAGATGGCCGACGGGACGATCACCGTGACGAACATCGGGGTGTTCGGCATGGACACCGGCACGCCGATCCTCAACCCGGGGCAGGTCGCCATCGTCGCGATGGGCACGATCAAGCCGAAGCCGTGGGTCGTCGACGGCGAGGTCCGCTCGCGCATGGTGACCACGATCGGTGCCTCGTTCGACCACCGCGTGGTGGACGGCGACGTCGCGTCGCGGTTCGTGCACGACGTGGCCTCGGTGCTCGAGGAGCCGGCGCTCCTGCTCGACTAGGGCTGCGCGAGCGCGACGTCTCCCGGGGCATGCCCCCGGAGCCCCGCGCGGAAGAGGCGTACCGCGAGGACGGCGTCGAGGGCCAATGAGTTCGCGTCCTGTTCGCTCCCCGCTGCGAGCGCAGTCGACACGAAGACCTCCGTTCCCTCGCTGGTGACCGCTTCGAAGAGCGCGCACACGCCGAGGACGGCACCCCACCGGTCTCGGTCGACGCCCGGGTCGAGGACCGCGGAGACGGCGATCGCGGCGCGGGTCGCATCGGCGCGCGATGCGTTGACGAGCACCCAGGCGAAGTCGTAGAGGTCCTTGTCCGCCCGTCGCCAGTACGCGGCCGCCCCCTTCGCTGCGAGGTATCCGCCGAGATCGGTCATCCGGACCTGCTCGCCGAGGACGCTCGCGACGGAGGCGTCACGGAGTGCCGGGCCGGGACCGCGGAGGTTCTTCACGCTGAGCGTCGCGACCCCCGGCAGTGCGATCTCCTGGTCGAGGTTGTCGGCGACGTCGGTGAGGAACTCGACCACCACCGGGAAACCGTCGACGTCGACCATCCAGCGCCAGCCCACGTTCGGGGAGACCGGCACGAACCCGGCCCGCGCGAGGGCCCGTTCGAGCCACGCGTAGTCGTCGTCTTCGCGGTCGTACTGGAGGCCGATGTCGAGGAGGAGATCGACGTCGTTGGTGCCCTGGTGCGGCTCGTCGGCTTCGACGAGGTACTCGGGGACGAGCCCGCCGATGAGCACGAGCTCGGTCGAGCGGTCTCCGGCTGCGTGGAGCAAGGCTGCGAGCGCGGACTCCGCGAGCCGCCGTGCCCCGCTGTCACGTGCACGCTCCGGGCCGCTCACCCGAACACCGCCAGTTCCGTCGATCGGTACACCTCCGCGGCCTCTCGTTCGCGCTCCGAACCAGCGAGCAGATCAGCGTAGACACGGACCGCCGACGCCGTCCGACGGCCATCGACGAATCGGCTCGTCCGGGCGACCTGGTACGGAGCGGGGCTGAGACGGATCCGGCCACCGTCGGCCGGGAGCATCTGGGCTCCGGCGGCCGCGGCGCCGAGTGTCTCCTGGTCCGTCTCGACGTACGCGGTCACGGGCCTCGCGCCCGTCAGCATCGGACGGACGAGCTCTGAGGCCGTGCTGCCGGTGAGGATCAAGCCGGTGCCGAAGGCCGACGCGAGTCGCTGTTCGATGCGCGACGGGTCACGGTCGAGGGTGTGGAACGACACCCACGTCGCGGCACGTGTGCTCTCCCATCGGCTCCACGAGTCCAGCAGTCCGGCCGCATCGGCGACCGCGCGGCTCCGCGGTTCCGGCCCGGGCTCCGTCCACGCCGACGAGTCGAGCCCGGCGAGGGTCCCCGCCACCGACCCGAGTGATCGGCCCGAGAGGCTCGACAACGTCTCGACGTCGGCGACCCGCGGCCGCCCGTCCTCCCACGCGGCACCGTTCGCGACGATGTCGAGCAGGACCTCCGTGATCTCCGCACGTGCGTTGGACCATCGGAACTCCCGGATGCGTGGCGAGGTATCTGCTCGCGCGCTCCGTTCGACCCAGATCGTGCCGATGTGCATGGAGGCCGCACCGTCGAGCGTGAACCAGGAGACGCCCAGTTCGGCGAGCAGTCGCCGCGAGCCGTCGGACATCGCCTGTGCGCACACGATCAGCACCGTGTCACCGCCCTGGTCAGCTGCAGGGCCCCGACCGAGAGCGGCGGCGACGTCGCGCGGGTACCCGAGCCCTGCCCATCTGAGGTCCAGCCGCACGCGCGAGCCGTCCGGGAGCAGCGCCGACGGCTGCCCGTCCTGCGTTGCGGTGATGTCGAGAGCGCCGGGCGGCAGCGTGCGCCGGAACTCGCGCAGCAGCATCTCTTCAGTGATCGGCACGTTTTCACTGTACAGTGAAAAAGCATCCCCGAATGAAAAACCCCTCGGTCGACTTCGGCCGGTCCGACGGATCGTCGCGTGGTGTTCACGCGGATGTCGGTGGTCGGAGAGATGATCATCACATGGTCCACCAGCTCCTGAGCGCCCCGCAGGAGATCCGAACGGATCGCCTCGTCCTGACCCCCGTGACACCGGCCGACATCGACGCCGTGCACGCGATCTACGCCGATGCCCGGACCTGGACCCACCTGCCCTCCGGTCGACACGTGTCGCGTGAGCAGACGCAGGACCTCGTCCAGCGGAAGATCGGCGGGCGGGTCCGGCACGGGCTCGGGTCGTGGACGATCCGGCACGACGGCGTCGTGATCGGGGTGGGCGGCGTGGACATGACCGCGGGTGGGGTGTGGAACCTCGGGTACCGCCTCGCACCGAGCGCGTGGGGCCACGGCTACGCGACCGAGATCGCTCGGGCGGCCGTCAGTGCTGCGCTCGAGACCGCCCCGGGAACGCCGATCACCGGACGGGTGCTGACGAACAACCCCGCCTCCGCGACGGTGCTCGCCCGCGCCGGGTTGTCCCTCGTGTGGCAGGGCTCCACCGCCGCGCCGACGCCGAGCGGTGTCGAACGGCAGGTCTGGGCCGATCGTGCGCTGACCGACGCCCAGTACGACTGGCTCGTCGCGAACGCCTGACGGCCCGCGTCAGCGTCGCCCGGCGGAATCGTTCGTCGGTCCAGTGATCGAGTGCGCGGAAGTGGGCCGATGCCGGGCGGACTGGACCCGTTGTCTGCGCACTCGATCGTTGCGGCGCCGGCCCCGGCCCCGGCCCCGGCGCCGTCAGTGCCGGCCGGCGCCGAGCGTGACGACGAACGCGCCGGCGACGGTGGCGAGCACGAGCAGCACGCTGCCGAGGGCCCACTCCGCCGAACAGCACGTCAGCACGACGACCGCGACGAACACCGCGATCCCCAACACGGCCACGCGCATCGCCGTGATCGCCGAGCGGTCGTTCATCCGTGCACCACGCCGGGAGCGGTGAGCAGGACGTCCGCCTCGTGCGGGAGCTCGTTCGACACGGACCACTGCACGGTGTTCCAGTCGTGGCCGCTGCCCGGTGCCGATGCCACCGTCGTGCGGATCCCGGCCGCCCGCGCCGCCGACCCGAGGTGCTGGGCGGACCGGACGAACTCGCCGTCCGTGGACCCTGCGGTCAGCCACACCGACGTGTCCCGGTACGGCCGGTTCGCAGCCATCAGCGCACCCGGTGCGGCGGCTCGCCAGCGGCTCAGGGAACCGCCGAACGCCTCGTCCGCGCTGTTCTGCGGTGACCGGTCGATCGGCTGCGGTTCGCTGGAGATCGCGAGCGCCGCGCTGAACCGGTCGGGGTGCCCGGCGAGGAACTGCATGGCACAGGTCGCCCCCTGCGAGAACCCGACGAGCCCCCACCCGCGGCGGTCGGTCGTGACGCGGAGGTGCGACGTGATCCAGTCGGGGACGTCCCGCGTGATGTAGGTCGCGGCGTTCCCGATGGTCGAGTCCACGCACATCGTGTTGTGCCCGGGAACGGCGAGCTGGTCGGCCGACACGACGATCGGCGCGATCCCGTGGTGAGCGGCGGCGTAGGCGTCCAGTGTGGTCGCGAGGCCGCCGACGGTGAACATGTCGCTCGGTGAGCCCGGCTGGCCGGACAGGGACACGATGACGGGCAGTGGCGGCGGGTCGGCCGAGCGGGCCGCCGGCGGCAGGTACACGACTGCGGGGCGGGCGGGGAAGCCGGACTCCCGGCCGGGGATCCGCACGGTACCGACCAGGCCGGTGGCGGGCATCGTCGCGGGCGGAGCCCACGCACCGGTCGCACCGGCCGCGCCGCCGGACCCGGACGTGCCGGAGCCGGCGGCCGCGCCGGACCCGGACGTGCTGGCGCCGGCCGCCGCCCCGACAGCGCCGGTCTCGGCACCCAGGTCGAGCGCCGGGAACGGATCGGTCTGGACGAGCGCGTTCAGCGTCGGGTACGCGGCGTAGTCGACGTTCACGCCGAGCGCGGGCACGAGGAGTGCGAGGGGGACGAGCACCACCGCGAGGACGCGTCGGACCCGTCCGCCCTGCACGAGACCGACGGCGGCCAGCCCGAGCCCGGCGAACGCGAACGCCACCCACATCCGCGTCACGTCGGTCAACAGCACGTCGAAGGCGTTGAGCAGGTCGCCGACCACCCAGCAGGCGAGGAGCCCGACGAGCCCACCGCCGACGGCGCCGAGCGCACGGATCCCGGTCCGGCGCCATGCAGCGCGGTCCGGCCACCGGCTCCGGGAACCTCCGTCGCGTCCGGTCGACCGGAACGCCGGCAGCGTCACGAGCAGGACGAGCACGACGAACACGACGTCGGCCGGCACGAGCTTCGTCGGTACCTGCAGCCGCGTGCCCATCACCCAGTGGAACGGGTCCGTCACGAGCGTGCTCCGGCCGCCGCGCGGTGTGCCCTGCCGAGTTCGAGCAGGTGCCGCGGGCGGAACCCGGGGACGTACGCACTCGCGAGCGCCCGTGCCACCCGCGGGACGTGCAGGGGCGTGGGGACGACCAGCCACAGGGGCTCGTGCGCTGCGCCGAACTTCTCCTTGAAGCGCTGGAGCGAGCGGAACCCGTACACCGGCTCGAGGACCCGCGAGACGAGCAGCGAACCCCGGTCGAGCACCCCGCGCGCCGTCGGGTCGTGCGCGGCGAGCGGCGTACCGGAGAGGCTCAGCATGGTCAGCCCGGCCTCACGGGAGCGCAGGGCGGTCCTGGCGATCAGGAACTCGATCACGCCGGGCATCCCGGACTCCCCGCGACGCATCACGTCGAGCGTGTAGCCGATGAGCGTCCCGTGCGCGTACACCGGCAGCCAGCTCGTCACCGCGACGACCCGCTCCTCGGCGTCGACGGCGAGCGCGAGACGGACGTCCGGGTCGTCGAGCTCCCGGAACCCGCCGAGCGTGAACCCCATCTCCGGCAGACGACGATCGGCAGCCCAACGGGTGCAGATCGCCTCGACCTGTGCGCGCTGCTCGGCGTCGAGCGCCCCGAGGCGCGTCCACTCGTCACGCACACCCTCACGATCGGCGCGGTTCGACGCGGTGCGCAGGTCCTGGCGGCGCTTCCCGCGCAGGTCGAACGTGGTGACGTCGAGCACGGCCTCGACCCCGACGGGCAGCGCGGTCCAACCCTCGGCGGCCAGGACCTCCCGCACCGGTGCGTGCACGCTCGTGAACGCCGGTGTCCAGCCGTTCTGGTCGCAGTGCACGACGAACCCCGAGATCACCGCGGCACGGTCGTCGGCACAGCACACCGGGTCGGAGACGGTGAGGGCGACGTCCCCGCGGACCCGGTAGGCCACGGCGCCGAGCCCCTCGGGGTGCGACCAGACGGCGTTGCCCCGCCAGGTCCCCATGTGCCCGAGGGTCCCGGCGTCGCCGTCGCGGAGCATCGCCACGAGGTCGGTCGTGCTCGTCGCCGCACGGAACCGCCCCCGGACCAGGCGGTCGCGGAGCAGCAGGACGGCGAGGAGCACCCCGGCCGGGACGACCCACGCACCGATGAGGGTGACCTGCCACTCGACCTCGTCGAGCCCGAGGCCCTGCCACTGCAGCGCGTCGGCGGTCATCGGTTCGATGACGAACGCGTCCGCCAGCACCGCGGTGACGATCACGAGCACGGTCACCGCCACGACGACGCCAGCCCGCCGACCGTGCGACACGAGCCAGGCCGCGAGCAGCAGGAGCGCACCGACCAGCACGACGGCCCGGTCGGTCATCGCGTCGGCGAACGGGGAGAGGACGCCATCGGGATCCGGGACGACGAGCGTCACGAGCGATCCGGAGCCGAGGGCCGCGAGCGCGGCCGTGACGACGGTGCGGACCGACAGCGGGTCACGACGGGCCGGACGGGAGGCTCGGCCCAGCACGAGCGCGCCGCTCGCCACCCCGAGCAGCGCGGCCAGGGCACGGGCCACGTCCGACCCGTGACCGGCGAAGAGCAGCAGGGTGACGGTCACCGTCCAGAGGACGGTGCGGACACGCCAGCGGCGCTGCGTGGGCAGCGCAGCGGAGGACGCGGCGAAGAGCGCCACCGCGACGATGCTCGGCGCCATGAGCTGCTGCCCGTGGGCGACCTCGGCGTGGGCTTCACCGAGGGCGGCGCCGACCGTGACCGCGACACGGGTGAGGAGGATCGCGACGGTCGGGACCACAAGTCCCACGACGATCGTCCGGACCGATCCGATCGCGCGCTCGGACACCGCCGTCGCGACGAGCAGGGCGAGCAACGCGACGCACACGACGGGCGGGTGGTGCGGGAAGTCCGGCTCGGACCCGTTCAGCCGTGCGGCGGCGACGAGCGCGACGGTCACGGCCGTGACGACGACGGTCACCGGGTACCGACGGAGCCGAGCGACGAAGGGAGTGATGCGCACCCTTGCATCACAGCGGATCGGCGCGCAGGGGACATCGACCCGCGGGCTGAACCGCGCTGGCCGGTCGGCCATCCCGGGCTGGCCGTCGGATCAGGCGGCTGGGGCGGGGGGCAGGTGCTCGACGGGCAGCCGGAGGTGCAGTGCGAACCCGCCGTCGTCGGTCGGACCGCTCTCGAGCGAGCCCCCGAGCAACGACGCACGCTCGCCGAGCCCGATCAGTCCGAGGCCGGATCCGGGGAGTTCGAGCCGTGCGCCCCGTGCCGGCCCGTTGGACACGCGGACGTCGACGTCACCGTCCTCGACGAGCCCGATGACGTGGACGACGGCGTCGGGGGCGTGCTTCCGGACGTTGGTCAGGGCCTCCTGCACGAAGCGGTACACGGCGCGCTGGACCGGCTGCCCGAGGGTCTCCGGCAGGACGACGTCCGTGCGGGTGTCCAGTCCGGAGTCGTCGATGAGCCGCTGCAGGTCGGCGAGCACCGGCTGCGGAGCGATCTCGCGGTCCGTGCCACCCGATGCGCGCAGGACCTGGACCATCTCGCGCAGCTCCTGCAGGGTCACGACGCACAGCTGCCGGATCGTCCGTGCGAACCCGCGTTCGGCCTCGTCCCTGCCCGCCATCTGCATCCCACCCGCCTGGACCGCGATGAGCGTGACCTGGTGCGAGACGACGTCGTGCATCTCGCGCGCGAGCAGGGCCCGCTCCCGTGAGAGCGCCACGGCTGCCGCCTGTCGGCGTTCGTCCGCCCGGGCGGCGTCGCGTTCCACCAGGCGCTCGGTGAGGCTGGCGCGGGTCTGCACCAGGAGCCCGATCGAGATCGGGCCGAGCGCGAAGATGAGCGCGTAGATGATGGACACGACGATGTCGTCCAGCGTCTGCGGCGGGCCGACGAACCCGCTGAAGCCGACGAACTCGACGACCGCGGCGAGGAGCATCACCCACCGCCGCTGGGTGCGCGCGCCGATCGTGAAGAGCGCCACCGCTGAGGCGACCACCGCCGAGCCGATGAAGAGCCCGGGAAGGGTCAGCGCGAACGCGGTGACGGGGAGCCGGCGCCGGAGGAGCAGCGCGGCCGCGGCCACCAGGGACATCGCGGTCTCGAACTGCGTCGCCCCCGAGATGTCGAGGACGGCGTCCGCGACGGCGGCGGCGACGAAGAACGCGTCGACCAGCCACCACGGTGCCCGGTGCGCGCGCACCCAGCGCAGGCCGGCGTCGACCGCCGTGTCGAGCCTCCCGTCGGTCGCCCTGACGAGCCGCCGGATTCCTCGTGCGCTCACGTGAGCAGGCCAGCGGCTGCGGCGCGGAGCGCGAGCTGGACACGGCTCGTGACGCCGAAGGCGGCGAGGAGGCCGCGGACGTCCTCCTTGACGGTGCCGGTGCTCACGCCCAGGTGGGCGGCGATCTCCGGGTTGCTCGCGCCGTCGGCGAGGAGCCGGAGCACCTCGCGCCCACGATCGGAGAGCGGCGGCGAGGCGACCGGTTCGGACGTCTGCGCGAAGAGCCGGGTTCGGTCGAGCCCCGGGGCGAGCACCACGCCACCGGCGGCGAGCACGCGGACGTACTGCGCGAGGTGCTCGGGGTCGGTGTCCTTGAGCAGGAAGCCCGCTGCGCCGAGCTCCATCGCGCGGCCCAGGTGCTCCGCGGCGTCGAAGGTCGTGAGCATCGCGACCGCAGGGGGGTCCGGCATCGCCGTGATCCCGGCGAGCAGGTCGAGGCCGCTGATCCGGGGCATCCGGACGTCGAGCAGGACGACGTCGGGGTGGTGCTCGGCGACGATCGACAAGGCGTCGGTGTCGTTGCCGCTCGCCACGACCTCGATGTCGTCGGCGGCCCCGAGGATGAGCCCGAAGCCGTAGCGGACGAGCCCCTCGTCGTCGATGATCACCACGGATGTCACGGCGACATCCTGGCAGCTTCCGATGGAGCGTCCCAGAGGGCCCACTCGGGGATCGGTGAGAATCCGTCCACATGTCGCGTTCTGTCATGCACATCGACTGGGCGGTCGCGACTCGCTAGTGTGATGGCAACTGGTCATGTCCGCCCATGACCAGCTGCCGAACCACCGCGATGGAGCACGAGGAGCCGATGACGACCCGCATCACCGAGGGAGCCGAGCCCAAGCACCAGCAGCTCCGGCGTATCCTCCTCGAACTCGCGACGGTGCGACTCGCTCCTGGTGCGGCGATCCCGTCCGAACGCCAGCTCATCGCGGAGTACGGCGTCTCCCGGATCACCGTGCGCGAGGCCCTCGGGCAGCTCGTCAACGAGGGCTACCTGGAACGGGTCCGCGGCAAGGGCACCTTCGTGGCACACCGGCCCGTGCAGTCGACGCTGCACCTGGCGTCGTTCACCGAGGAGATGCGGGCGATGGGGCACGTACCGACGACGGTCGTGCTGGTCCGCGAAGAACGCGTGCCGCCGGCCGACACCGCCGCTGCGCTCCGTCTCGGTGAGACCGACACGGCGTACCACGTGAAGCGCCTGCGCATGGCGGACGGGGCGCCGGTGTCCATCGACGACGCCTGGCTCTCCGCCGGGGCGTTCCCCGGGCTGCTCGAGCACGACCTGTCCGGGTCGGTGTACTCGATCGTCGCGAACGAGTACGGCCTGCCGATCGACCGCGCGCAGCAGACGGTCGCGGCGAAGCCGGCAGCCGACGACGTCGCCACGCTGCTCGGCACGAAGACCGGCGCACCCGTCCTCGAGTTCGACCGGGTGTCGTACTCGCGGGACCGTCCGGTCGAGCACGCGATGAGCTGGTACCGGTCGGACCGCTACCGCGTGCAGATGGAGGTCACCGCGACGCAGTCCGTCGTGTAGCGCGGGGCTGCCCGCTGCCCGCTGCCCGCTGCCCGCTGCCCGCTGCCCGCTGCGCGCGCTCGCTGCCCGCGCTAGCTGCCCGCGTTCGCCCGGACCGCGAAAGCGACAGGCTGCCGCGGAACATCGGCTGCAGACTGTCGCTTTCGCGAAGGGGTCGTGCGGGCTCGGCGGCGAACTGTCGCTTTGGCGAAGGGGTCCCGGCGGGGGTCAGGCCTCGAAGAGGGTGTCGCCCGCGGTGACCGTGGTGCCGACGGCGCCCTGTGCGATCGAGTCCGGCGCGGAGCCGAGCACGACGACGGGGCACACGGGGGAGTAGCCGGCCGCGGTGATCGTCGCCGGAGTGAAGCGGACGACGGGGTCCCCGGCGGCGACGGTGTCACCCTCGGCCGCGAGGAGCTCGAAGCCCTCGCCCGACATCTTCACGGTGTCGATCCCGACGTGCACGAGCACGTCCGTCCCCGCAGTGCCCTGCAGCGCGAAGGCGTGCGGGTGCAGCTTCACGATGGTGCCGTCGACGGGTGCGACCGCGGTGACCGTGCCCTCGACACCGGTCGGGTCCACCGCGACACCGGCACCGACGAGCTGCCCGGCGAACACCGGGTCCGGCACGTCGGCGAGTGCGACGACCGGCCCGGCGAACGGCGTCAGGACTGCGGTCACAGCTCGTCCTGGATGTCCTGCGCGAGGTTGTCGGCGATCGGACCGACGATGACCTGCCATCCGGTGCCACCACCGACGACGGCCTGGGCGCCGGCGGCCTGGAGCGCGCCCTTGTCGACGAGGTCACCGTCCTCGACCTCGACGCGGAGGCGCGTGATGCAGCCCTCGACCTCTTCGATGTTGTCGGCACCGCCGAGCGCGGCGATGATGTCGGCAGCCTTGATGTCGGCCATCTGTTTCCTCCTCGTTAAGGGTGCGCGTCCAGGTTGACATGCCGTGCGCGGTCATCGACACTACGTACTGGTCATGACCGGACAGGACCGGACCTGGCGATACCGCCGAGGTTACCTGCGCCGGCTGCGCGACTCAACTCACCCCGACCAGCTCCACCCAATGACGAGAGGAACTCCGATGAGCACGACTGCTGCCACGGATGTGCCGGAGAAGAAGACGCCGAAGAAGCAGAGCAAGCTCTTCGCCAACGCCCAGCGGCTCGGCCGGAGTCTGCTGCTCCCCATCGCGGTCATGCCCGCGGCGGGCATCCTGCTCCGACTCGGCCAGTCCGACATGCTCGGCGCCATCCCCGGCTTCGAGAAGGGCGCCACGATCATCGCGGCCGCCGGCAACGGCGTGTTCACCTGGCTGCCGCTGCTCTTCGCGGTCGGCATCGCGATCGGCTGGGCGAAGAAGTCCGACGGCACCACGGCGCTCGCCGCGGTCGTCGGCTACATGGTCATGTACCAGGTCTTCGCGGCGATGTCGCCGATCGTGCTCGCCGGGGTGAAGGACGCCAACGGCGCCCAGGCGACGATCAACTTCGGCGTCCTCGGCGGCATCGTGATGGGTCTCGTCTCCGCGTGGCTCTGGCAGAAGTTCCACCGCACGAAGATGCCCGACTTCCTCGGGTTCTTCTCCGGTCGCCGCCTCGTGCCGATCCTGACCGCGGTCGCCGGTCTGATCATCGCCGTGCTCATGTCCTTCGTGTACCGCTACTTCGACATCGCGCTGACCGCAGCCGGCCAGGCCGTCGCGGACAACGCCGTCATCGGTGGTGGCATCTTCGGGTTCGTCAACCGCATGCTCATCCCGATCGGCCTGCACCAGCTGCTCAACTTCTTCCCGTGGTTCCAGCTCGGCAGCTTCACGACCGGTGGCGTGACCTACCACGGTGACATCGCGCGCTTCCTCGCGGGCGACCCGACCGCCGGCATCTTCCAGACCGGCTTCTTCCCGATCATGATGTTCGCGCTGCCGGCCGGTGCGCTCGCGATCTGGCGCAACGCCAAGCCGCAGAACCGCAAGCTCGTCGGCGGCATCATGCTCTCCGCCGCGCTGACCTCGTTCGTGACGGGCATCACCGAGCCGCTCGAGTACTCGTTCATGTTCGTGGCGTTCCCGCTGTACATCATCCACGCGGTGCTCACGGGGACGTCCCTGGCGCTCGTGAACGCGCTGGGCATCCACGACGGCTTCTCGTTCTCGGCTGGGGCGATCGACTTCGTGCTGAACTTCGGCAAGGCGGACGGGGCGATCTGGCTGATCCCGATCGGCCTCGGCTACGCGGTGATCTACTACTTCCTCTTCGGCTGGGTGATCAGGAAGTGGAACCTCCGGACGCCGGGCCGCGAGGACGACACGATCGCCGAGAACACGATCGAGGCGGCCACCAAGGCGTAGGACGCGACCACTGGTCGGACAGGAGGCACGGTGCCAGCTGGCACCGTGCCTCCCGTCCGTCTCAGCGCGCGTTCCTGCCCATCGCGGCCGGAGTAGAAAGCCGAATCGCGCGTAGGTGGCCAGAAATTCGGGCCTCCTACGCGCGAAAGAGCTTCCTACGCGCGAAACGACCTCCTACGCGCGGAACGGCAGCCGCCGCTGATACCGGTTTTGACAATCGTTATCATCAACGGCTAGCGTTGACGACATGCACAACCGCCTCCTCGCCCTGCCGCTCGTCGCCGGCGCCGCCGCGCTCGCCCTGACCGGCTGCGCGACCTCCTCCGCGTCCACGAACGACAGCGGTGACGACACGATCAAGGTCGTCGCCTCCACGAACGTCTACGGCTCCCTCGTCGAGACCATCGGCGGCGACCACGTCGACGTCACGAGCATCCTGAACGACCCCTCGCAGGACCCGCACTCGTTCGAGTCCAGTGCCAAGACGCAGCTCGCGGTGTCGAAGGCCGACCTCCTCATCGAGAACGGCGGCGGGTACGACGACTTCATGACGACGCTGTCGGACTCCTCGAAGACCAAGGCCGACACGATCAACGTCGTGAAGCTCTCCGGCCTCGACAAGGGCGGCGACGCGGAGTTCAACGAGCACGTGTTCTACAGCTACCCGACGATGGTCAAGCTCGTCGCCGACGTGTCGAAGCGGCTCGGCACGCTCGACAGCGCGGACAAGGCGACCTTCGAGAAGAACGCCGAGGCGCTCACCTCGAAGCTCGAGGACCTCGAGTCGCAGACCGCCGACCTCAAGAAGCAGTACGACGGCGAGAAGGTGACGTACACCGAGCCGGTCCCCGGGTACCTGTTCGACGCGATCGGCCTCGACAACGTCACGCCGGACGACTTCTCCGAGGCGATCGAGGAGGGCGACGACGTCCCGCCCGCAGCACTCAACGACACGCTGAAGCTCTACTCGAGCCACACCGCGAAGCTGCTCGCGTACAACGAGCAGACCTCGAGCCCGGAGACCGAACAGGTCAAGAAGGCCGCAGAGGACAACGGTGTGCCCGTGGTCGGTGTCACGGAGACGCTCCCGAAGGGGAAGAATTACGTCTCGTGGCAGCAGGCGAACATCGACGCGGTGCAGGCGGCGCTGGCGAAGTGACAGCAGTCCAGCCCCGACAGGACCGGTCCCAGCCCCGGCAGGACCCGCGAACCGCCACTGCCGAGCGCAGTGGCGGTTCCGCCGTGCTCGCGCTCCGTGACGCCGGCCTGTCCTACGGCACTCGCAAGCTCTGGGACGGCCTCGACCTCGACGTCGCGCCGGGGGAGTTCCTCGCGGTCCTCGGCCCGAACGGTGCCGGCAAGACGAGCCTGCTGAAGACCGTGCTCGGGCAGCAGCGGCTGACCAGTGGCACGATGTCGTTCCTCGGCCAGCCCGTCCGCCGCGGGCACCGGAAGATCGGCTACATCCCGCAGCAGCGGCTGATGGATTCCGGTACACCGCTCCGCGCCCGGGACATGATCGCGCAGGGCGTCACCGGGTCCCGCTGGGGCATCCGGCCGGAGCGGAAGGCCGAGCGGGAACGGATCGACCGCATCATCGACGAGGTCGGCGCCACCGCGTTCGCGGACGCACCCGTCGCCGAACTGTCCGGCGGCGAGCAGCAGCGCACCCGGGTGGGGCAGGCCATCGCCGCCGACCCCGCACTGCTCCTCTGCGACGAACCCCTCATCTCCCTCGACCTGCGCCACCAGCGCGGTGTCACCGAACTCATCGACCGGCAGCGCCGCCAGCGGGGCGCCGCGGTGCTGTTCGTCACGCACGACGTGAACCCGATCCTCGACGTGGTCGACCGGGTGCTCTACATCGCCGGCGGTCGGTTCCGCATCGGATCGCCGGACGAGGTGCTCCGCGCCGACGTGCTGAGCGACCTGTACGGCACCCCCGTCGACGTCGTCCGGACGATGGGGCGCATCGTGATCGTCGGCGCGAACGACGCCCACGACCACCACTGCGACCCGGACCCGCACGCTGCGGCGCCGGACGAAGGGCGGATCTGATGGACGTCTGGTCGACGATCTTCTCGTTCCAGGACTACGGCGAGCTCCTCGCGCTCGTGCAGAACTCGATCATCGCGGGTGCGGTGCTCGGCGTCGTCGGCGGACTCATCGGCCCGTTCGTGGTCGCGCGGAACATGCCGTTCGCGGTGCACGGCATCAGCGAGCTCTCGTTCGCCGGCGCCAGTGCGTCCCTGCTGCTCGGGGTGAACGTCGTGACGGGCTCGCTCGTCGGGTCGGTCATCGCGGCGCTCCTCATCGGGCTGCTCGGCTCCCGGGCGCGCGACCGCAACTCGATCATCGCCGTGCTGATGCCGTTCGGGCTCGGCCTCGGGATCCTCTGCCTGGCGCTCTACAAGGGCCGCGCCGCGAACAAGTTCGGGCTGCTCACCGGGCAGATCGTCTCGGTGGACCAGCCCCAGCTGCAGTCGCTCGTCGTGATCAGCGCGATCGTCGTCATCGCCCTGCTGGTCATCTGGCGCCCGCTGATGTTCTCGTCCGTCGACCCGGACGTCGCAGCGGCCGCCGGTGTGCCCGTCCGCACCCTGGCGCTCGTCTTCATGCTGCTGCTCGGGCTCGCGACCGCGGTCTCCGTGCAGATCGTCGGCGCGTTGCTCGTGCTCTCGTTGCTCGTCACACCGGCTGCCGCGGCACTCCGGCTGACGGTGCACCCCGTCCTGGTCCCCGTGCTGAGCATGGTGTTCGCGGTCGTGTCGGTCGTCGGTGGCATCCTGCTGGCACTCGGCGGCGGTCTGCCGATCAGCCCGTACGTGACGTCGATCTCGTTCGCCATCTGGGTGGTGTGCCGGATCCTCGGTTCCCGGAAGGAACGACGTGGTCGCGACCGGGTCGCGGTCCGCGACGACCACGACACGACCGCGGCGCCGTCGCGTCGCACGGAAGGAGTGAACGCGTGAACGCCGTCCAGAAGCCCAAGCGCAACACCTGGCAGCGCGAAGCCGTCCGCGGCGCGCTCGACTCCACCGAGGGGTTCGTCAGCGCACAGGCGCTGCACGCGCACCTCCGCGAAGGCGGCTCGACGATCGGCCTGGCCACGGTCTACCGGGCCCTCGCGGACCTCGCGACCGAGGGGGACGCCGACTCGCTCCAGCAGGACGGCGAGTCGCTGTACCGGGCGTGCACGACGGACAAGCACCACCACCACCTGATCTGCCGGAACTGCGGTCGGACGGTCGAGATCCAGGCCGACCCGGTCGAGCAGTGGGCGCAGCAGGTCGCCGCTGAGCACGGCTTCACGAACGCCAGTCACGTGGTCGACATCTTCGGCGAATGCGCAGCGTGCACGGCAGCACGCGGCAGCGCGTCCGCGTAGCGTCCACGCCATGCACGTGATCCTGGTGCCGGGCTTCTGGCTCGAAGCGGACGCGTGGGACGAGGTGCTGCCCGTCCTCCGCGAGGCCGGTCACTCCGTCGAGGCCCTCACCCGCGACGGGGACACGCTCGACGAGCAGGTGGCGGCGATCGTCGAGCGGCTCGACGACGTCGCGACCGCGGACGAACCGGTCGCGCTCGCCGGGCACTCCGGCGCCGGGCCGATCGCGTACATGGCCGCAGACCAGCGTCCGTCGCTCGTCGGGCACCTGCTCTACGTCGACACCTTCCCCGGCCCGTCCGGCGGCTGCGTCAACGACGAACTGCCGGTCGTGGACGGCGTCGTGCCGCTGCCACCGTGGGACTTCTGGGAGCCGGCGACCCTGCGGGGGATGACGCCGGAACTCCGCGCCGCCTTCGAACACCGTGCGATCCCGGAGCCCGCTCGACTGCCCGTCGACCGGTTCCACTACGACGACGCCGCACGGCACACGATCCCGGCGACGGTCGTCACGTGTGAGATCCGCCCCGAGGACCTCGCCGCCATGGTCGCCGACCACCAGGCGTGGGCGGCTGAGCTCGTCGCGACCGAGGAACTCACCATCGTCGGTCTCGACACCGGCCACTGGCCGATGTTCACGGCGCCGAGGCAGCTCGGCGAGTTGCTGGTCCACGCGTTGGCACCGAAACCCGCGGACGGTCCGTAGCCGAACGGGAGGCCGTGCCCCGTCCGCGACGCAGGTGCGGCCCATGGACGTGACCACCTGCAGGGCCGCGGTCGCGTTGCGGAGCCGAGCCGAGCCTCCAGACCGGAGGCCGACTTGCGACACGCCCGGCCGTCCCGTAATGTGGATGGCTGGTCCGCGCCTGCGCGGGCCCAGTTGTTCAGCCCTCCTGCCGTCGCGAACGCCGCGGCCGGATCGGGCGGCACGCACACCCCCCTCGCAGAACCACCGTCGGTGGCGACGCGCGTGCGTGCCAGGCAAGTGACCTTGGGTGTGGCCGATCGGCCGCACGGTACTCAACAGGAGGAAACCATGGCAGCAGTGTGCCAGGTGACCGGAGCCACCCCCGGCTTCGGACACAACATCTCGCACTCGCACCGCCGGACGAAGCGCCGCTTCGACCCGAACGTGCAGAAGAAGACGTACTACGTGCCCTCGCTTCGTCGTAACGTCACGCTCACGCTCAGCGCAAAGGGCATCAAGGTCATCGACGCACGCGGCATCGAGTCCGTCGTCAAGGACCTCCTCGCCCGTGGGGAGAAGATCTGATGGCCAAGAAGGGTCAGGACGTTCGTCCGATCATCAAGCTCCGCTCCACGGCGGGCACCGGGTTCACCTACGTGACCAAGAAGAACCGTCGCAACAACCCGGACCGTCTCGTGCTGAAGAAGTACGACCCGGTGGTCCGCAAGCACGTCGACTTCCGTGAGGAGCGCTAAGCATGGCGAAGAAGAGCAAGATCGCGAAGAACAACCAGCGCGCCGAGATCATCGCGCGCTACGCCGACCGTCGTCTCGAGCTGAAGAAGGCCCTCGTGGACCCGAACGGCACGGACGAGTCGCGTGAGGCCGCTCGCGTGGGGCTGCAGAAGCTCCCCCGCGACGCCTCGCCGATCCGCTACCGCAACCGCGACGCCATCGACGGCCGCCCCCGTGGCCACCTCGGTGAGTTCGGCATCAGCCGTGTCCGCTTCCGCGACATGGCCCACCGTGGCGAGCTCCCCGGCATCACGAAGAGCTCCTGGTAAGCACTCGCTTCCCGAACGCCCCGTCACCCTCACCGGTGGCGGGGCGTTCGTCGTCCGCGGGTGAACTCGGTTCGCTCTCGGGGGACAAGTTCGTCACATTCGTCACATCTGTCACTCGAGCACCTCAACAACCCCGGAAATCCGGGCGAGTCGGCAGGTTTCGTCCCACCCTGCTGGTAGTTTCAACTCCGGTTCCGCCGGGCTCCGGCCCGCTGGTCCGAAGCACCGGGCAACCGCCCGGGGCAACGGACGCCACGTGCGTCCGACCGATACGCAAGAAGTCCGAGGAGGACATCCAATGGCTGACAAGTCACTGAACCGCACCGAGCTCGTCGCGGCCGTCGCCGCCGAGTCCGGCCAGAGCCAGGCCACCGTCAACGGCGTCGTCGACGCACTCTTCAGCGTCGTCTCGGGCTCCGTCGCCGACGGCACGAAGGTCACGATCCCCGGTTGGATCGCCTTCGAGAAGACGCACCGTGCCGCCCGCACCGGCCGCAACCCGCAGACGGGTGAGGCCATCGAGATCGCCGCGAGCGACTCGGTCAAGGTCAGCGCCGGCTCGAAGCTCAAGGCTGCGGTCAAGTAAGACTGCTCCGGCACGAAGGGGACGGCGTTTCGCCGTCCCCTTCGTCGTTCGTTCTCCACATCTGCCGCCGGCGATTCTGCTGGGGGTCTGGCACGCCCGTAGGCTGTCCTGGTGAACCGGATCGCACGTGTCAGCGGCCCAGCCGTGCTCGTGCTGGTCGCGTTCGTCGCGGTCCTCGTCGCGCTCGTGATCGGCGGGGGAGCGAACGCCGCGCTCATCGCCGACCCCGGGGCCGTCGTGCGGTTCGGGCTCCCGATCGCCCGGGTCTTCGTCGACCTGTCCGCCGCCGCCACGATCGGCGGACTCGCCCTCGCGACCGTCGGCCTCTCGCGCTCCGCCCCCGAGTGGAACCGGGCGATCGACGTCGCCGCCGCGTCGGCCGGCGTCTGGACGGTCGCCTCGGCGGTCACCACCTTCTTCACGTTCCTGAGCGTCGCCGGGTCGAAGGTCAGCCTCGACGAGCAGTTCGGGCAGTCGATGGGGGTCTTCCTCACCGGCACCGACCTCGGTCTGGCGTGGCTGGTCACCGTCCTCGTCGCAGCAGCGGTCACGGTGCTGTGCTTCGCCGTCCGGTCGCGTGGCATGGTCGCGCTCACCGCCGGCGTCTCGATGATCGGGCTCATCCCGCTCGCGCAGCAGGGACACGCCGCCGGCACGGCCAGCCACGACGCCGCCGTCACGGCCCTCGGGTTGCACCTCGTCGGTGCGGCGCTCTGGATCGGCGGGCTGCTCATGCTGGTCCTCGTCCGGAGTGTCGTCCCCGCCGACCGCCTGGCTCCGCTCGTCGGTCGGTACTCGAGCATCGCGCTCGGGTGCTTCGTGCTCGTCGCCGTGTCCGGCGTCGCCTCCGCACAGATCCGGGTCGGCACGCTGTCGAACCTGTTCACCCCGTACGGCGTCCTGATCCTCGTCAAGATCGGAGCGATCGTCGCGATGGGGGTGCTCGGCGCGGTGCAACGACGTCGCACGATCTCCTCGCTCGTGTCGACGCCGGGTCGGTCGCGCCCGTTCTGGCTCCTCGTCGTCGTGGAACTCGCGGTGATGGGTGTCGCGTCCGGGTTCGCCGCAGCGCTCGGTCGCACGGCCACCCCGGTCGACCAGATCGCGTTGAGCAAGACCACGAACCCGTCCCCGGCGGAGCTCCTCACCGACGACCTCCTCCCGCACGCTCCGGGAACCTGGGGCTGGCTGACGTCCTGGAACCTCGACCTGTTCTGGCTGATGGCGGCGGTCCTGCTCGCGGCGACGTACGTGGCAGGGGTCGTCCGCCTGCGCCGTCGGGGCGTCTCGTGGCCGGTCCGCCGGTCGGTGGCCGCCGCGATCGCGATCGTGTGCCTGGTCGTCGCGACGTCCGGCTCGCTGCACGACTACGACCGCTTCCTGGTCTCCGCGAACGTCGGTGCGCACGTGCTCCTCGGGCTCGTCGTGCCCGGGCTCGTCTGGGCGTCGGCGCCCGTGCAGCTCATCCGTGCCGCGGTGCTGCCGCGTGACGACGACAGCACGGGTGTCCGCGAGTGGACGGACGTCATCGTCGACCACCCGGCCGTCCGGTACCTCGCGCAACCGTTCCCCGCGTTCCTGCTGCTCGCCGGCATCTGGTGGGCCTTCTTCGGCACCCAGGCCCTGCGCTGGTCCACGAGCGACCCGACCGGACGCACCGTGATCGACACGGTGTTCCTGCTGGTGGGGCTCCTGGCACTCCCGACGCTCCTCACGCCGATCGCCGCTGGTGGCCGGACGCCGTCGTGGTCCGCGTTCCTGGTGCGTGCCGTCGGCGGGGTCGTCGTCGCCGCGGGGTCGGTGTCGCTCGGCATCGCGATGCAGGGGCCCCTCGGGCTGCTGCAGGCGTCGTGGTTCGGTGCGATGGGGCGCACGTGGGGCCCTGACCCCCTGGTCGACCAGGCCCTGGGTGGTGTCGTGCTCGTCGTCGCCGGCGTCCTGCTGCTCGTGACGGTGCTCGTCGTCGGGCTCGTGCGCGTGCGACGGGGCTCCGGCGATGCTGGTCGGCCGCAGCACCCCGCAGTGGACACAGAACCGCGAGGTCCCGAACACGGTTCCGTGCAGGCGGCGGAGGACGACTTCGACGACGTCAGCGCGGACTCCGAGGCGAGCACCCCGTGAGCGTCGAGCTCAGCGCCGAGCAGCGGGCCGTCTTCGAGTACATCGAGTCCACCCGCGACCACGTGTTCATCACCGGCCGGGCGGGTACGGGCAAGTCCACGCTGCTGAACCACCTGGCGTGGAACACCGAGAAACAGGTCGTGATCTGCGCGCCGACCGGTGTCGCGGCCCTCAACGTCGGCGGCCAGACGATCCACTCGTTGTTCCGGCTGCCGATCGGGCTCATCGCCGACGCCGAACTGCGTCAGGGACCGGAGACCCGCAAGCTCCTCAACACGATGGACACCCTGGTCATCGACGAGGTCTCGATGGTCAACGCCGACCTGCTCGACGCGATGGACCGCTCGCTCCGCAAGGCCCGCGGGCGTCAGTTCGAGGCGTTCGGCGGGGTGCAGGTCGTCATGTTCGGCGACCCGTACCAGCTGCCCCCGGTCCCTGGTGACGCCGACGAGCGCGCGTACTTCACGGACCACTACCGGTCGTTGTGGTTCTTCGACGCGAAGGTGTGGCTCGAAGCCGAGCTCAACATCATCGAGCTCGCGACCGTGCACCGGCAGCGGGACGACGCCTTCGCCGCGATGCTCACGGCCGTGCGGCACGGGCGGGTCACGGCGGACATCGCGGGTCGCCTGAACGAAGCGGGAGCCCGGCCGGCCCCGGACGACGCCATCACCCTCGCGACCAGGAACGACACCGTCGCGAAGATCAACAAGGCCGCGCTCGACCGGTTGCCCGGCGCCACGAAGACGGCCAGGGCGGACGTCAACGGCGACTTCGGCGGGCGGAACTTCCCCGCCGACGAAGCGCTCGAGCTCAAGCCGGGGGCGCACGTGATGTTCCTCCGTAACGACCCGGACCAGCGCTGGGTGAACGGCACGCTCGGCATCGTGCAGACCATCCGCGACACCGTGTGGGTCGACGTCGACGGGGAGTCCTTCGAGGTGCAGCCGTCGGTGTGGGAGAAGTTCAAGTACTCCTACGACGCGGACAAGAAGGAACTGAAGAAGGACACCGTCGGGGAGTTCCAGCAGTTCCCCCTGCGCCTGGCCTGGGCGGTCACCATCCACAAGTCGCAGGGCAGCACCTACGACCGGGCGGTGGTCGACCTCGGCAACCGGGTGTTCAGCGCTGGGCAGACCTACGTCGCGTTGTCGCGGCTGACCTCCCTCGACGGGCTCTACCTGAGCCGACCGCTGCGCCCGCAGGACATCATCGTGGACCTCGACGTCCGGCGCTTCATGTCAGAGGCCCCGCGCATCGTCGCCACGCAGCTCGAGGCCCCGAAGGACACGACCGAGTCCTGAGCACGTCGCCGCCGCGCACGTGGTGGTCCGGGCAGGTGGTGGTCCGGGCTCGCGCTGCGCGGGTCGTTGCGCGTGCAATGAGCGACAAGTCCGTTGTCGTACGACAGCGAGTCTGTCGTTCCGAGTCGGTCGGGATGCTTGCGCGTGCAACGGGCGACATCACCGTTGTCGTACGACAGCGAGTCTGTCGTTCCGAGTCGGGCGCTAGCGACCACCCCACCCACCCCACACACGACGACGCCCGCCTGCCGAGCGGCAGACGGGCGTCGAGGTGTCGCCGAACGCGTCAGGCGGTGGCCGACGCGCGCAGCGCGCGGATGTTCTGCTTGTCGGCGCCGAGCGCGGTGAGCAGCAGCACCACGCCGACGATGGCGTTGAAGACGTTGTCGGTGGTGTTCAGCGCGAAGACGTTGGCCGAGGTGTTCACGAACACGAAGCCGTACGCCGCGAGGACGATCAGCACGACGCCGACGAGGAGGTTGACGTTGCGGGACCCGATGGTGTTGCCGAGTCCGACGATGAAGAGCGCCGCGGCGAGGATCGTCCACAGGAACGCGAGTGCCGGGTTCACCTGGAAGGCGTTCCAGAGCATGCCGCCCGAGTCGCCGAAGAACGCGTGGCCACCGTCACCGGCGAAGAAGAAGCCCAGGACACCCCAGATGACGAGCAGGGTACCGACCGTCAGCGCGAGTGCGCGGTTCGGCGATGCGATGATGCTCGGTTCCTTGACGGCCACTTCGGTCTCCTCTTCTTGCGCCACGAGGGTCGTCGTGGCTGACTCCTGCGGCGCGGTGCGTCCAGCGCTGCTGGACACTGCCTGCCGGAACAGGCCGATCGGGCCCTGGTTCCCAGGTTCCGACCGGCGCGACAACGGTATCGTGTTCGACCCCGACCGACCCAATCGAACGGCCGACGATCCGCTCGGGCGACCGCCCGTCCGGAGCGCCGTGACGAGGCGCACCACCAGGCCCGCGACGACGACCCCGAGGAGGACGATCCCCGTGACCCGTACGCCGGAGCGCACAGCGTCCGATCCGCGCGACGACGGGCGCGGACCGAGCGTCTCGCGCCGGTTCCGGTGGGCTGTGCTGTCGGCTCTGGGGTTCGTGGTCGTGCCTCTCGTCTACGCGGTCGCCGTGCTGACGCCGCTCGGGCAACGGGTCGAGGACTCCGCGCTCGGCGGGGTCCGGGAGACCGACCTGTTCGGGTCGGACACCGCACTCAACGTCATCTCGGTCCCGGTGATCCTGCTGCTGGTCGTGGTGATCGCCGCCGTCGCGTTCGCACGGAGGCGGCTCGCCGTCGGACTGGCGGCGGGTGTGGTGATGCTCGCCTCGGCTGGCACCTCCACGCTCCTCAAGCGTATCGCCGTGCGCCCGGAGATCGCCGGGTCCACGACGCCGAACTCGTACCCGTCCGGTCACGCGACGATCGCGATGGCGGCGTTGTTCGCGGTCCTGATGGTCACACCCCGTCGGTTCCGGCCGATCGTGCTGCTCCTCGGCGCTGCGTACGCGGTGTTCGTGGCGAACCAGACGGTGGTCTACGGCTGGCACCGGGTGAGCGACATCGTCGGCGCGTGTGCGGTCGCCCTGTTCTGGGTGGGGCTGGTCCGTGCCGTCGGGCCCGTCGTCGACCGTGGTGCGCGTGGAGACCGGGACGGCCGGAGGGGTCCCCGCCGCGTGGTGACGGCGGTGCTGCTGGTCTCCACGGGGGTGACGCTCGCCGTGGGGATCGCCGCGCTCGTGCTCGCGGTGACGAACGGCAGCGGGCACGACCACGACGCGATGCTCGTCGCGGGGCGCATGGCGTCCTCGGCCGTCGTGTTGCTCACCGTCACGGCGGTGTGGCTGGCGGACGGGATGCACCACGCGGCGCCGACGACGGACACCAAGGGGCTGCCGGCCCCCGTCTGACCGCGGGTCCGTCACAGCCCGGTAACACCTCGGACGCCGCTGCCGGAATCCGGATAGCGTCGTCGATGTCGGCGGAAGAGGGACCCGCCGCGGACCAAGGGGACGCATGCGGGAGCAGCACACCTCGGCGACGATCGGTCGCCTCCGCCGGACCCTCGCTGCCGCCCTCGGGCTCCTGGTGGGAACCGGTGCCCTCGTGCTCCCGGCTGCACCCGCCGCCGCCGACGTCGTCCCGCAGAGTCGGATCTGCTCGAGCCTGGCGGACGACGCCGCGACGCCGGTCTTCGGGAAGGCGTTCACCCAGCTCTACACACCTGCTGCGCCCGGCACCGACCTCGGCCTCGACACGAAGGCGTCGGCGTTCCCGCCGACGACCGGGACCTACGCGACCGCGACCAGCGCGTTCTACAGCTCGTACGCGCCCGGCGGGTACGGGGACTCCACCGTGTACCGCGGCGAGCTCGCGATCGGCGCGCAGAACATCACGGACGCATCGGACTCGACGGTGACCATCACGCTGCCGTACGCGCAGCGCCTGCAGTTCACGGTCGGCGGACTGGACGCGCCGTCGACCGTGGACGTCACGGCGTCCGGGCCCGGCGGGGTGGTCGTCCCCTCCGGCGCGGCCAGGAGCGCGGACGCCGGCTCGGCGACCGCGGCCGCGGTCGGGAACGTCCTGCGCGTCGGACCGTCGACCGCCTACGCGAACAACGGGGACGCGGACCCGCAGAAAGCCGTCGACGTCTGGTTCGATCGCCCGGTCACGAGCATCACCCTCCACCAGTACGGCGACGGCCCGGGCAACGACGGTGGGTACATCATCACGCCGGCCCTCGGGTGCCAGTCCGGCACGGTGTCCGCGTCGGACGCGACCGCCACGGCGACGGACGTGACCACCGATGGCGCCGGTGGGGCCTCCGTCACGTACGAGGTACCGGTCGCGACGACCGTGACCAACACGAGCGGCACCGACGACATGCAGCTCCTGCCCGCCGTCAGGAGCGACCTCGCTGCGCGGGTCCAGGCCCTCGGCGGCACGCTCGACGGCATCGCGTCGTCGGGCACCGGTGCGTGCGCCCTGCCGGCGGACGCGGCGACCTCCGGCCTGCTGACCGCATCGACGGCGGCCCTCGCCCCGGGTTCCGCGTGCACGCAGACCGCGACGGCGACCGTCACCCTGCCACTCGACGCCGACCCGCGCTCGATCACGACGACGTCGACCCTCGCAAGCTCGACCGACGACACGGCGTCCCGGACCAAGGGCACCGCCAGTGCTGCGATCACGTTCCCGGGCGTCCGCGCCGGGTTGACGGTCGACGCCGCGGGCACGACCGAGGCGCTGCCGTCACGGGTGGTCGAACGCCGGTTCACCGTGACGAGCACCGGTCCGGACCCGGCCGGACGGGCGACGGTGCGGCTCGACGCGCCGAACGGCTTCCCGGCCTCCGCGTGCAGCGTCTCCGGGGTCGAACCGCGACCCACGTGCGCCGAGCTGCTCAGCGGCGACGCCGTCACGCTCGGCACCGTGCCGGCCGGGGCGACGCGGACCGTCCTGCTGCGGGGGACCATCCCCTCCGGTACTCCCGCCGGGACCGCCTACCCCGTGACGGCGACGGTCGCGTCGCCCGCCGACCCGACCGGTCCGCACGACGCCGGCTCCACGCTGCGGGTCGTCCCGCTGAACGCGCCGGTCTTCACCTCCCCGGCCTCCGGGGCGACCACGACCGACGCGACACCCGTCATCCGGGGCGCCCAGGCCGTCGAGGGTGCGGTCGTCACGGTCTTCCAGGGTCCGACCGCGATGTGCACCGCCACGGCGGACAGCGGCGGGTACTGGTCGTGCGTCCCCTCCCCGCGTTTCGCGTACGGCCCCGTGAACCTCACCGCTTCGCAGTCGTACGGCGGCATCACCTCCGGCCCCGCGGCGCTCGGCTTCACCGTCCGGCAGCCGTCGGTGCCGCCGACGACCCAGCCTGGAGGCTCGGCTCCCGTCCCCGGGACACCGTCCGGTCCGGCGAACGGCGGCTCCACCCCGTCCGGCGGCTCCGGCGGGAGCGGCACGTCGGGCGGCAGCGGGAACACGAGCGGTGCCATCGGCCCGGCGTCGCCGTCCACGCCGGCGACGCCGGCGACGCCGCCGTCGGACGACGGGGCAGCCGGTGGATCCGGCAGCGCGGGACCCGCTGGGCCCGGCGGCAGCGGAGCCGGGGGCGGGGACGCGAGCGGCGCCCTCCCGATGGACCTGCGGTTCGGGACGCAGCGGATCATGCCGGGAACGGCAGCTGACATGCGCGGCACGCTCGGGCCGAACGCGTCTGGCGCCACCGTGGCGATCACGTTCTCGGCCCGCATGAGCACCGGCATGGTCTACCGGAACGTCGACGTCGAGGTCGACGAGCAACCGGTCGACTGCTCGGTGGCGACGACGACGTTCTCGTGCCTGATCCCGCTCGACCCCGGCGAGCAGGCCGACGTGGCGATCCGGGTGTTCGCCGACGCCGTGAACGCTCCGGACACCGCCGTGCAGCAGATCCAGGTGGCGTCGAACCGGTCGTCGCAGGCCAACGCGATGACGGTGACGACCGCGGTCGCGAAGGGCGAGACCGAGGCGTCCCAGCTCGCCGACCAGAGCACCACGTTCAACGTCACCGAGTTCCCCGGCGCGATGGTGCCGCTCCTCGCGATGCTGCTCTTCGCGCTCGCCGCCACGGTGGCGGGCCGTCGGGCGACCGGCGGGAGCCCCACGGCCCCGGTGGCGACCGGCCCACCTCCGGGAGCCGACCCACCGGGCGGCACCACAGCCTCCAGTCCGATCCGACCTGACGACCAGTCCGGGAGCAACCGATGACGCAGACGACCGAAGCCCCGCCGGAACGGCGCACCCGACGCAACCCCGCGCCGATCATCCTGCTGGTCGCGGTGGTGCTGCTGGCGGTGTACTACGTCGTGATCGGGCTCTCCGGAGCCCTGAAGACCACGACGACCGTGCCGGTGTCCGGGCCGAACGACCGGATCGGCAACTACATGTCGCTGCGGATGAGCGTGCAGGACGTCGACCTCTCGAACCGGGTGATGCAGGCGAACGTGCTGCCGATCCCGCACGGGGACTTCGTCGGCGACAAGGCCGGTGAGATCTCGGAGCCGTTGCGCATCGAGGTGTCGAGCGGCGGCGTGACCACGAGCGTCGTGACGTTCCCCGGCCAGTCCGTGGTGGACGCGACCTCGTTGGCGTTGACGCTCGACCGCGGTGACACCTCGTACCCGTTCGACCAGCCGTTCGCGAACTTCCAGCTCAGCGTGCAGAACGACGACACCGGTCGAGCGGTCCCCTTCCAGGTCGACATGTCGAACTCCGCGCGACCGTGGAACATGCAGGCCGAGCGCTCCGGTGCCGAGCAGCAGGACGGGCGCACGCTGGTCCCGATGCAGATCGACGGACACCGCGACGCGCTGAGCATCGTGATCGTGTCGTTCTACATCCTCGCGATCCTGTTCACGACGCTGATGGCGGTCGTCACGGTCGGCAGCGCGATCCTCCGGCGGAAGCTGGAGTTCGCGAACGTGATCTGGCTGAGCGCGACGCTGCTGTCGTTCCCCGCACTGCGGTCCGCGATGCCGGGTGCGCCGCCGATCGGGACGACGCTCGACTTCGTGTTCCTGTTCCCGTGTCTGGCGCTCGTCGCGATCATGTTCGTCTGGACGGGCGCGTACCTGCTGTGGCGCGAGTCGAAGGTGCTGCGCGGCAGGGTGATCGAGGACGACGCCTAGTCGCGCTGCCCGTCCGCGGGCTGCGGCTCGTCGGCGTGGTGCAGGGTCCGGAGGATCCGCCGGGCGATCCGTGCTTCCTCGTCGGAGCCGAGCTCGTCGCGCACGGCACGGACGGACAGCCCGAGGATCTCGGCGATCTCGGACGGCGCGACGTTGAGCTCGGTGAGCCGTGCGACCAGGGCGTCGCGGTCGTCGGCGACGGCCTCCTCGAGCGCCCGGGCCTCGGCGCGCATCGCACGTGCGCGCTCGCTCGCACAGCAGACGGCGGCGATGCGCGTGGCGGTCGAGGGGTCGCCGACGACGAACTCGATGCGCGGGGTCTCGCCCGCGAAGTCGTGCACCATCGTGCGGTGCTGGACGACGACGTCGTCGAGCCACGCGCCGTGGTGTTCGATCGCCGGGTAGTCGACGCAGCGCAGCACCCATTCGTCGTCGACGAGTGCGGCTGTCGAGGTGATGGTCGTCACGGTGGAACCTCGTCCTGATCAGCGAACCTGGTGAGGGGTTCCGGTTCGACGCTACGCGGATCGGCGGGCTCTCGCGGTCCGCAGTTCGGCGGACAGGAGCGGGCCGCTGCTCGGTCGCGCGGCGGGCACGCTGCTCGGTCGCGTGGCGGGCCCGCTGCTCGCGGGAATACCGTGTGGGGCGCTACGTTGTACCCGGCAGTTCGATGCAAACGCATTGATCTCATGGAAGGCGGCATCATGCAGTTCGGCATCTTCACGGTCAGTGACGTCACGACCGACCCGACCACGGGGACCACTCCGGACGACACGCAGCGCGTCCGCGACATCATGACGATCGCCGAGCACGCCGACCAGGCCGGGCTCGACGTTTTCGCCACGGGTGAGCACCACAACCCGCCGTTCGTCGCGTCCTCGCCGACGACGATGCTCGGCTACCTGGCCGGACGGACGAAGCACATCACGCTCTCGACGTCGACGACCCTCATCACGACGAACGACCCGGTGCGCATCGCCGAGGAGTACGCGATGCTCCAGGTGATCTCCGACGGCCGCATGGACCTGATGATGGGCCGAGGCAACACCGGCCCGGTCTACCCGTGGTTCGGGCAGGACATCCGGCAGGGCGTGAACCTGGCGATCGAGAACTACGCGCTGGTCCGCCAGCTCTGGGAGAACGAGGTCGTCAACTGGCAGGGCAAGTTCCGCACGCCGCTGCAGGGCTTCACCTCGACGCCGCGTCCGCTCGACGGTGTCGCGCCGTTCGTCTGGCACGGCTCGATCCGCACGCCCGAGATCGCGGAGCAGGCCGCCTACTACGGCGACGGCTTCTTCCACAACAACATCTTCTGGCCGATCGAGCACACCGCGCAGATGGTCGGGCTCTACCGGCAGCGCTTCGAGCACTACGGGCACGGTGCCGCGAACCAGGCGATCGTCGGGCTCGGCGGGCAGTTCTTCGCGCGCAAGAACTCGCAGGACGCCATCGCCGAGTTCCGCCCGTACTTCGACAACGCCCCGGTCTACGGGCACGGGCCGTCGATGGAGGACTTCACCGAGCAGACCCCGCTGACCGTCGGGTCGCCGCAGCAGGTCATCGACCGGTACGCGGCGATGAAGGACAGCGTCGGGCACTACCAGCGCCAGCTGTTCCTCGTCGACCACGCGGGCCTGCCGCTCAAGACGGTCCTCGAGCAGATCGACATCCTCGCGTCGGACATCGTGCCGGAGCTCCGCAAGATCAACGACGAGGGGCGCCCGGCAGGCGTGCCGTCGAACCCGCCGTCGCACGCGGAGCGTGTCGCCGCCGCCCGCGCAGCGGGCACGGTCGGTACCGACCACGTGGCCGCTGTCGACGAGTGGACCGGCGCGTCGGTCTGATCGCACCATCCGCATGACGGGAGGCCCGGTGCCAGCTGGCACCGGGCCTCCCGTCCGTCGGTGGTTCCCACCCATCTCACGTGCGGTGGGAAGCCGAATCGCGCGTAGGAGGTCGGAGGAACCGACCTCCTACGCGCGATTCGACTTCCTACGCGCGATTCGACCGGGCCGGGGAGGCCGGGGAGGCCGGGGAGGCGGGCGCCGGGGAGGCGGGCGCGGGGGCGGGCGCGGCCGGGCGGGCCGGCAGGAGCTTCAGGCCGACGACGCAGCCGACGATGCCGGCGATGAACACCAGGCGGAGGACCGTGACGGGCTCGGCGCCGGTGACCATGCCCCAGAGCACCGTGAGTGCCGCGCCGGTCCCCGTCCACACCGCGTACGCCGTGCTGATCGGGATGTGCTTCAGGACGTAGCCGAACGCGACGAGGCTGATCACGATCGTGATCGCGAAGACGATGGTCGGCTCGAGCCGGGTGAAGCCGTGACTCTGGCCGAGCG
This sequence comes from Curtobacterium sp. NPDC090217, assembly GCF_044746705.1. Classification (NCBI taxonomy): domain Bacteria; kingdom Bacillati; phylum Actinomycetota; class Actinomycetes; order Micrococcales; family Microbacteriaceae; genus Curtobacterium; species Curtobacterium sp. NPDC090217. The sequence continues at coordinate 1,124,975 of NZ_JBIVCR010000001.1, forward strand.
CGGTCGCCCAGACGGTCTCGAGCGCTGCGCTGACGAAGAGGACGATCCAAGCCATCTAGCTCACCACCTTGAGTCCGACGACGCAGACCACCAGGCCGAGCACCAGGGCGACCCGGCCGAACGACGCGGTTTCCTGCTTCCGGGCGATCGCGACGAGCACCGTGAGCGACGCACCGATGCCGACCCACACCGCGTAGGCCGTGCCGACCGGGATCGCCGTCATCGCGTACGCCAGGCCGGCCATGCTCGCGGCCATGCCGAGGACGAAGACGATCGTCGGCACCACCTTCTTGAACCCGTTCGACGCGCCGAGTGCGGTGGCCCACACCGCTTCGAGCACGCCGGAGAGGACCAGGACGATCCAGGTCATGACGCTTCCCTTCCGATAGTCGCACGACTGTGCGACACGACCTTTCTAGCATGAGTCGTACAGTCGTGCCAGAATGATCGGGTGACGCGCAGCATCGACCTCGAGGAACGGCGCCGCACCGTGTCCGAAGCCGCCTGCCAGGTGCTCGCGCGCGACGGCCTCGGCGCGCTGAGCGTCCGGAACGTCGCGGCCGAAGCCGGTCTCCCGCCGAGCACCGTCCGCTACGTGTTCCCCACGCAGGCGAGCGTCCGCGAGCACGCGTTGAACCTCGTCTTCGACGGAACCGCTGCCCGCATCGACGCGCTGCCCGCCTCGCTCGGTGGCACGGACTTCGCGCACGCGGTCCTCGTGGAGCTGCTGCCCCTCGACGACGAGCGCCGCATCGAGCTCGACGTGTACCTCGCCCTCGGGACGGCGGCCCTGACGGACCCCGAGCTCCGTCCGTTCCACGACCGGGTCGTCGACGAGATGCGGCAGTGGTGCGTGCGGATCCTCGACGCGGTCGGCGTCCCCGCGGCGGACACCGAGTACGAGACGCGGCGGCTGCATGCCATGGTGGACGGGCTCGCGCTGCACGTGGTGCGGCTCGACCCCGCTGGCGACGCCACGTGGGCGATCGACCTGCTCGACCGCCACGTCGCTGCGCTGGCCGCGGGCTGAGGCCGGCCGGCCACGCTCGTCGCCTATCCTGAGCCGGTGACGACGCGCACCACCACGCCGCCGCAGCGTGCCCGGACCCGCACCGGCCCCGGTCTCGTGCTGCTCGCCGTCGTCGTGCTGCTCGGGATCCGGCTCGCCACCCCGGCCGTCGGCACCGCCGGGCTCCCCGACGTCGTGCAGGACTTCCTCACGCTCGCGATCAGCGTCGTCGTGGAGTCCCTGCCGTTCGTCGTGCTCGGCATCGTGCTGTCGATCGTCGTCGAGGTGTGGGTCCCGCACGGCGCCCTCGAACGCATCCTCCCGAGTCGCCCGATGCCCCGTCGCGCCGTGATCTCCCTGATCGGCATGCTCTTCCCGGTGTGCGAGTGCGGCAACGTCCCCCTCGCCCGCGGCCTCATGCTCCGCGGGTTCACCCCGGCCGAGGCGGTCACGTTCCTCGTCGCGGCCCCGATCCTCAACCCGCTCGTCATCGTCAGCACCGCGCAGGCGTTCGGCTGGTCCGGGTGGATCCTGCCCGTCCGCATCGTCGGCGGCTTCGTGGTCGCGAACCTCGTCGGCTGGATCGTCGCAGCGCACCGTCGCCCCGCGGACCTGCTGCTGCCCGCGTTCGAGGCCCGCTGCCGCGCCGCGATCGGCGCCGCAGCCCCGACCAACCGCTGGCGGGAGAGCGCAGCCCAGTTCGGCGGGGAGACCGCCACGATGATGCCGGCGCTCTTCGTCGGCGCCGGACTCGCGGCGGCGATCCAGGTCGCGGTGCCGCGGAGCACCCTCGTCGCGATCGGGTCGAACCCGGTGCTGTCCGTGCTCGCGATGATGCTCCTCGCGATGACGGTGTCGCTCTGCTCGAACGTGGACGCCTTCTTCGCGCTGTCCTTCGCCTCGACGTTCCTGCCCGGGTCGATCACGGCGTTCCTCATCATCGGGCCGATCATCGACGTCAAGATGATCGCCCTGCTCCGCACGACGTTCCGCGCCCGCTTCCTCGTGCTGCTCGCCGTCGTGTGCGTCCTGTTCGCCCTCGCCGTGGGGTTGGTGATGAATGTCCTCGTCTGAATCGCGGAAGCCCGCGTACCTCGGCCTCGGCTCCGTCCTCGCGGTCGCGCTCTGCACCCTCTGGCTCGCCGTCGCAGGGCACCTCGACCTGTACATCAACCCCCGCTACGCGGTCTTCACGATCGTCCTCGCGGCCGTCGCCGTGCCGGCGTCGATCGCCGGACTCGTCGTGGTCGCGCGGGGAGCCGGACACACGCACGACCACGCGGGTCCGGACGACGCACCGGTCGCCCGGCCTGGAGGCTCGGCTCGGCTCGTGCGCGCCACGCTCGGTGGCATCGCGGCCGCGATCACGATCGGGGTCACCGTGGCCATGCTGGTCCTGCCCCCGGCGACGCTGTCGGCGCGGACCGCTCAGCAGCGGAGTGTGGACTCCGCGACGCTGTCGAACGCCACCGGGTCCGGCACCGTGTCGCTCCTCGGCAGCGAGTCGGTCGACACGTCCGGGTACGGCGTGAAGGACTGGGCAGCGCTCATCCGGCAGACCACCGACACGAGCTCCCTCGTCGGCAAGCGGGTCACCCTCACCGGGTTCGTCGTCCCCGGATCGGACGGCTCGTTCACCCTCACCCGCTTTGTGATCAGCTGCTGCGCCGTCGACGCACAGCCGGTCGGCCTCGTCGTGACCACCGACGGCACCGTCCCGGCCGAGAACCAGTGGGTGACCGTCACGGGGGCCCTCGCCGCGAACCCCGACCAGTCCGCCGACGCCCGGATCGTCATCAAGGCCGCCACCGTCAAGCGGGTCGACCAGCCGCGGGACCCGTATGAGTACTGAGTCAGAACCGCGCCGCCCGGTCGCGCACCGGTTCCGGCGGCGGTTCACGGCCGTCGTGCTCGTGCTCGTCGTGGTGGCGGCGCTCGCCGCGGTCGTCGGGTCGCAGCAGGGCCCGCGGCTGAAGTCGGTGTCCTACGACGCGAGCGGCATCGTCTCCCGTCCGGCGCAGCGTGTGATCCTCACGGCGAACCAGGCGCTCCAGAAGGTTTCCGCGGACGACGTCCGGGTCTCGCCGGCAGCGGCCCACACCGTGACGTCGAGCGGCAACACCGTCGCCGTCGAGTTCGCCGGCCCGCTCGCCTACGACCGGTCGTACACGGTGACGGTCAGCGGCGCCCGGGCACCAGGGCAGCGTGCGACCGCCGACCTCCGCGCGACGATCCGCACCGGGACCACCGACGTGCTCGCCCTCGTCCCGGGCACCGACGGCGCGAAGGACCGCATCGTGCGCCGGTCGCTCGACGCGTCGGGCGCGACGACCGTGTACCAGGGGACGGGCATCACCGAGTACGTCCGCCTGAGCCGGTTCCTCGTCGTGCTGAGCGACTCCGACGTCGGCGACTCCCGGATCGACGTCGTGACGCTGCGGAACGGCGTGGAGGACCCCGACGCGCCCGTCGAGCACCTCACGCTCCCGACCTCCGAAGGACACGCGAGCGCGCTGCACGCCGCGGACGACGGCGCGTCCTTCGGGTTCCAGTACGCGGACACGTCGACGGGGCAGTCGAAGGACGTCGGGCTCTACGTCGTCGACATGACGGGCACCCACATGCCCGAGGCGATCGCGGCCGACGGCAAGCCCACTACCGGAGCCGTCCCGATGACCGTGAGCCAGTGGGCGTACGTCCCGCGCACCGAGAGCGCGCTGGTGCGCACGGCCGCCGACGAGCTGTTCCTCGTCGACATGAGCGGGCGCGCCGACCTCGTGCGGCTCGGCTCCGCCACCTACCTGCACGGCTTCGTCGGCACCGGCACCACCGCGGTCGTCGAGTCCGGCACCGGGATCGAACGCGTGGACCTGACCGACGGCAAGCGGACCGCGATCGTCGCACCAGCCGCGAGCACGGACGCGCAGTACCTCGGTCGGATCGCCCAGCTGACGGACGACACGTACCTGCGCACGGTGGGCGACGTCCGAGCTGACGGGACGATCGCCAGCCGCATCGTGCGCGTGGACGGGAGCCGAGCCTCCCGGCTGCCCGTCGCCATCCCTGATGACGCGAGCCTGACGGCGGTCTGCCCGTCGCCGAACGGCCAGTTCGTCGCGGTCGCGACGAAGTCGCCGACCGGCGCGCTCGTCAGCATCGTCGATGCGACGTCCGGCGCACTCGAGGCGAGCACCGTCGGTGAGGACGTCGACTGGTGCGGCGCGCTGCCGAGCGGCGACGAGGTCGGATAGCGTCGAGCCCGATGCATGCAGCAGTCGTCGAGCGGTGGGTCGCCGGGTGGGCACGGTCGCGGTCGATGCCGTTCGAGGCGGACGGCAGCGGCTGGCACGTCACCGTCGGCGCGGAGACCCGACTGGACGAGTACGTCGTCGCGGAGCCGTCCGGCGTCGAGGCGCTGCGGCTCGCCCGCGTCGTGGCACCGCGGTACACGAGCTGGCTCACGATCGTCGGCGGGATCGCCCCGGACGCGCTGTCCGCACTCGGCTCGCTCGACCGGATGGCCAGGCCGGGCACTGTGATGGAGGCTCGGCTCGCGCCCGTCCCGATGCTGGCGGACGTCGTGGTGGACACCGCCGACGGGGTGGCGTTCCTGCGGATCGAGGTGGACGGGGTCACCGCTGCGCGCGGCCAGGTCGCGCTCGTCGGCCGCGACGCGGTGTTCGACTGCATCGAGACCGAGGAGCCGTACCGACGGCGGGGCCTCGGTGGGCGGATCGTGGCCGGTCTGACGGCGTGGGCGGTGTCGCACGGCGCGGACACCGGGCTGCTGGTGGCCTCGGACGAGGGCCGCGCGCTCTAGCGAACCGTTGGCTGGCGCGACGTGGCCCCGGTGGTGACCTACCGAGGCTTCGCGTGAGCGCGCGGTGCCGAATCGCGCGTGGGCCGAAGCGCGCGTGGTGGGCCGAATCGCGCGTACGAAGCCGAATCGCGCGTAGGAGGCCCGTTGTTCGGACCTCCTACGCGCGAATCGGCTTCCCATTGCACCCGTTGTGGGTGCGAACGGACTACGCCAGCGTCGCCGCGTCGATGACGAAGCGGTAGCGGACGTCCGAGTTCAGGACGCGCTCGTAGGCCTCGTTGATCTGGTCGGCGCTGATGAGCTCGGTCTCCGGCAGGATCCCCTTCTCAGCGCAGAAGTCGAGCATCTCCTGGGTCTCGCGGACGCCGCCGATGGCCGAACCGGCCCAGCTGCGACGGTGTCCGATGAGGGAGAACGCGGGGACCTCGAGGGGCTCGGCCGGGGCACCGACGTTGACGATCGTGCCGTCGACGGCGAGGAGGCCCAGGTAGGCGCCCATGTCGATCTTCGCGGACACCGTGTTGATGATCAGGTCGAACGAGCTGGCCAGCTGCTCGAAGGTCGCAGCGTCCTTCGTCGCGTAGTGGGCCTTCGCGCCGTAGCGGAGCGAGTCGGCTTCCTTCGACGTGGTCTGCGACAGGACGGTGACCTCGGCGCCCAGGGCGACGGCGATCTTCACGGCCATGTGGCCGAGGCCGCCCATGCCGACGACGGCGACGCGCTTGCCGGGGCCGGCCTTCCAGTGGTGCAGCGGCGAGTAGGTGGTGATGCCGGCGCAGAGCAGCGGCGCGACCTTCTCGATGTCGAGCGACTCGGGGACGCGGAGGACGAAGTCCTCGTTCACGACGACGGCCTGCGAGTACCCGCCCTGGGTGATCGAGCCGTCGGCCGGGTCGACGCCCGCGTAGGTCTGGATGTTGCCCTTGAGGCAGTACTGCTCCTCGCCGGCGAGGCAGTTCTCGCACTCGCCGCAGGAGTTCACCATGCAGCCGACGCCGACGCGGTCGCCGACCTTGTGCTTGGTGACGTTCTCGCCGACGGACGAGACGTGGCCGACGATCTCGTGACCGACGACCTGCGGGTACTGGATGGGGCCCCACTCGCCACGGACGGTGTGGATGTCCGAGTGGCAGATGCCGGCGTAGGCGATGTCGATCTCGACGTCGTTCGGGCCGAGGTCACGACGGGTGATCGTGGTCTTGACGAGCGGTTCGGTGGCGGACGGTGCCGCGTACGCGTTGACGGTGCGCAATGGTCTCCTCGTGGGGTTGCGGACGGGCCGTTTCCGACCCGCGGTCGGGCCGCTTCCGGCCCGCCGACCATCGTGCCCGGTGGAGCGCTCCCGTGGGGGGTACGGACAGGGCACCCCGGAGCGGGAAGACCGCGTCCTCGTCCGGAACACGCACGCCCTTCGACAGCGCCCGATCCGGACCGTACGGTTGCTGTACCGAGTCGAAACGAATCCGTCGTCACGATGCCGTCCGCGTCCTGCGGATCCCTGGCACAGCGGAGCGACCTCGGGAGACACCGGGCCAGTGGCCCACGAAGGGCTGGTCCTGATGACCGCCACATCCGCATCCCTGCCGTCCCACGAGTGGCACCGCCGAGGCCTCCGTTCCCCGTCCGAGATCGCCGCACTCGTCGAGGCACGTCTCGGGCACCCCATGCTCGCGGTCGTCGACGAGCCCACCTACGCCGACTTCCTCCGGGCCCCCGCCGCCTGACGCCGCTGCCGGGGCCCGTGTGCCGGGCCGTCCGGGCCGTCCGGGCGTTCCGCGAAAGCGACACCCTCCCGCCGAAGTCCCGCGGCAATCTGTCGCTTCCGCGGCACTGACCGCGGGTCAGGCCCGGGCTCTGTCGCTTCCGCGGCACGGACCGCCGGCGCCGACCTGTGCCGTCAGGCCATGCGGGCCAGGCGCTGCCCTGCGATCCGGGCGAAGCGCAGCGGGTCCGCGAGCGCATCAGACGGTGAACCGGTGGTCTGCGTGGCGATGACCGTCAGGGAAGCACCCGCGTCCCAGTCGTCGAGCGGAGCGTCGATCGCCCCCACGACGAGCATCCGCCGACGTCCTGAAGCGAGCGAGGCCACGACCGACGGCACCTTGCCCACGGCACTCTGCCCGTCGTAGCGCCCCTCACCCGTCACCACGACGTCGGCAGTCGCGACCGCACCGGGGAGCCCGAGCACCGAGGCGATCCCAGACGCCCCACCCGCGAGCGTCGCGCCCCACACCAGCAGCCCGAATCCGGCACCTCCCGCGGCACCCGCTCCTGGCGTGGACGGGTCGACGTCCGGGAACCGCGCGGCCCACGCCGCCAGTCGTTCCTCGTGCACGGGAACGCGCGACGGGGTGATGCCCTTCTGCGGACCGAACACCGCCGCAGCACCGGACGGCCCGAGCAGGGGTGATGTGACGTCGGTCAACACCGAGACCCCGAGCGGCGGCAGCGGGCGGAACGACCCGTCGGGGAGGGTCAGCGCGGACAGCAGTCCCTCGCCTCCGTCGGTCGACGCGCTCCCGCCGATGCCGAGCACGAGCCCGGTCGCCCCGGCGTCGAGCGCTGCGGCGATCGCCTGCCCGAAGCCGATCGTCTGCGCGGTGTCCGGCTGCAGCGTCGTCAGCAGCGGGAGCCCGCTCGTCGCCGCGAGCTCGACGACCGCACGTCCGTCGGGCAGCGCCAGCCACGACGCGTCGACGGGGTCGCCAGCCGGCCCCGTCACGGTGATCGGCACGCGGCGGGCATCGGGGAACGCGGTCGCGAAGGCGTCGAGCGTGCCCTCTCCGCCGTCCGCCATGGGCACGAGCGTGACGGTGTCACCCGGGCGCTCCGATGCCCACCCCTCGCCGATCGCGGCGGCGACGGCGGCCGCGGTGGCGGTCCCCTTGAACGAGTCAGGAGCGATCACGACGTGCACGCGACCACCGTAGCGGTCACGTCGCGGACTCAGGCCAGCGCGAACCTCGGGTGCGGAGCACCGCCGGTCGCCAGGTCCGCGAGCATCTCCCCGAGGAGCGGCGCGAACTTGAAGCCGTGACCGGAGAAGCCCGTCGCGACGGTGATCGGCCCGCGACGGTCCATCACGAAGTCGTCGTCGGGGGAGTTGTCGTACAGGCAGCTGATCGGCGAGGGTTCGGTCGGATCGACACCTGGCACGAAGCGCGCGATGTACGCCTGCAGCCGCTCGAGCTCCTCGGGCACAGCGGTGAAGTCCCGCGCGTCCGGGTCGACGACCGGCCCGGTGCCGTGGAACCCGACCTTGACGCCCTCGCCCGGTGTGAGCAGCCCGTACACGTCCCCGCCGTCGAGCGGGTAGTGCACGAAGCTCGGCCAGGCGTCGTCCGCCAGGTGGCTGGGGAAGTGGGCCGGCTGCTCCTGGGTGACGCGGATGGCCGGGAGGCTCGCCCCGCGTGCCGCGAGCAGGTCGCCGACCAGCGCGGGAGCCCACGACCCCGTGGCCGCGACCACGGACCGGGTCGTCGTCCGCAGGACCGTTCCGTCTGGCTCGGAGGACGAGACGGTGACCGTGTCGCCGTGGTCCTCGATCCCGGTGACCCTGGTGTCGAACCGGAGTTCGGCGAGGCCGGTCCGCTCGGCGAGCGTGAGGAAGACCTCGATCGCGTCGGCGGAACGGATCCGGCCGGCGGTGGCGTGCGCGAGGACGTGCCCCTCGAAGGCGAGCCCGGGCCACCGTGCTGCTGCGGCCTCCTGGGTCAGGGTCTCGTGGGGGATGCCGGCGTCGGACAGCGCCGCGGCGATCGCATCGACGACCTCTGGCCGACCGTGGTCGACGGCACCGGTCCGGTCGAGCAGCGTCTCGCCGCTCGCGGTCTCGAGCGCGTCCCATCGTTCGAGTGCGCGCGTGGTGAGCGCGACGTACTCCGGGTCCGCGTACCCCTGCCGGAAGATCCGCGTCGCGCCGTGGGACGAGCCGAGGTGGTGTCCGCGACCGTGCTGCTCGAGGAGCAGGACGCGCTCGCCCCCGGTCGCGAGGGCGTAGGCGGTCGCGGCGCCGACGACCCCGCCGCCGATGACGACGTGGGTGGTGGTCTGGTCCGAGGACATCTCCAGATCGTATGCGCTGGCCGCGACGGCCTCGATATCGTCGAGGACACTGAGACAAGGGTGGAGGGTCCGAAGTGAGCATGCAATCCGCGCTCCGGCGTGCACGACAGGTGGTCGCGGCCACGATGAACCCGGCGATCCCGGCGGACCGGTTCGAGTGGGTCGGTCCCGACGGGGCGGTCGACCGTGAGATGTTGTCGGAGACCAGGGAAGCGATCGAGCTCCTCCTCACCGACCGGGCTGTCCTGCACGTCGGACGGATCAGTGATCTGCCGATCGAAGCGAACAAGCGTCGAGAACTTTCGAACGCCATCGTGCGCACCGCGTTCGATCGGTTGCCGAGCCGGCGCAGCATCAGCGAGGAGACGCTCAACGCGGCACTCGCGATGTTCGTCGAGGACGTCGCGCTCGTCCGCCGCGACGCCGTCGACTCCGGCGTGCTCGTCCGCTCGCAGGATGGTGCCGCCTACCGACTCCAGTCGATGTGACGTCGTGCCGCTAGCTCGGGAAGCTGGCCCCCGCTCAGCGTCCCGCCGATGCTCACCCGACCGTGGCGGGGTCACATCCCGCTGCCGTCGAAGAACGCGGACAGGGCCGGTGCCGTGTCCGCGACGGTGGACACGTTCGCCAGGAGTACCACGCCGAGGAACAGGAGCATGCAGGGGAGCAGGACGCCCCCGACTGTCAGCACGCGTCGGAGCCGCCGATCGGGCTTGGGGGTGCGGGCCCGCCGTGCCCAGAGCGCCACGGTGCCGGCGGCGACCAGCACGATCGCAGCGACCGCGGTCCCGACGAGGGCGGCGTGGTAGAGCCGGAAGTCGTCGACGAGGGCGGTCAGCACCGGGGTCGTCGCCCCGGTAGCGAGCTGGTCGCGGACCTGCGCCACCGGAGCGCTGTCCAGCGGGAGGAAGTTCAGGACCGACGACAGCGGCGCGACCGCACCCTGCACGTTCGCCATCGCCACCAGCAGCACCAGCGGTGCGACCGCAGCGCCGAGCACCCCGACCAGCAGCAGGCCGGTCCGAGGTCCTCTGGAACTCGCACGTGCCCACGCACCCCAGATCCGCCTCCCGACCGGCAGGAGGGCGACCAGGAGTGCGATGGCCGCCGCGGCCTTCACCACGTGGAACACCGACCAGTACGACACCGCTGCGGCGAGCGGGGCGCTCGACGCCCGCCCCGACGCCACCCACTGACCGAACCCGGAGGCGACGTTGCCGGAGAGCTCCGCGACCGATAGGTGTGTCCCCGATGTCCAACCGGCGACGGCGGCCGGCGACAGCACCACGGCGATCGCCAACGCCCCCGCCAACGCGAGCCACGCGGCGCCGCGGCGGTCCAGGAGCTTCGTCGTGTCCACCATCGTGATCGCCCTCCAGGTCGTCGGGCACATCCCGATGGCACAACGCTAGGGAGACGGACCACGTGGCCGCGTCCTCCTCGATGACGAAGGCCGACCGTCGGAAGTCATCCTCTGGCGTGACCCGACGGCTGGTCAGCGCACCACGGGCGTTCGCAGCGTGGACCGTGCGGCGACGGCGACGACGAGCTGTGTGGCGACGAGAGCGCCCGCGACGACGGCGATGGCGAGGGTCCGGTCGATCGGCAGCAGCGCGGTGAAGAGGGTGCCGAGGACCGCGACCCCCAGCGCGAGAGCGGTCTGCTGCACCGTGACCATCACGCCGCCGCCGACACCCGCGAGGTGCGACGGGACGTCGGCGAGGACCGTCCCGAAGAGCGCGCCGACGCCGAGGGCCTGCCCGATCCCGGACAGCGCCAACGTCAGCACCACGGCGACTATCGGGGGCCCGTCGGGCGCGGCGATGACGAGCGCTGCGGTCCCCGCGAACCCGATCCCCTGGGTCAGTCCGCCGGCGATGAGCACCCTCCGTCCATGGCGTCGCAGGAGCGCGGGAACGGCGAACGAGGTGCAGACGTAGGCGATCGTGATCGGAGTGACGGCGACACCGGACCACAGCGGGCTGATCCCGAGGAGGTCCTGCGTGGTGAGGGCGAAGACGAACAGGAACGCACTGACTGCCGGGAAGAACACCAGCAGGATCGGGAGTCCTCGCCGCATGGATGGTAGCCGGAGCAGCGACGGCGGGAGCAGCGGCAGTCGCCCGAGACGTTCCGCTCGTGCTTCGACGACGACCAGCGCGGCTGCTGCCGGCGCGACGGCGACGAGGACCACGACGGTCCACACGGGCCAGCCGAGCGAGGGTCCCTCCGCCAACGGGACCAGCAGACAGACGAGCACGACGGCGAGCAGCACGACACCGACGAGGTCGAGCCCCGCGCGGACGGACGACCGGTTCTCCGGGACGGTGCGACGTGTGAGCAGCAACGCCGCGAGGCCGATCGGCAGGTTGACGAGGAACACCGTCCGCCATCCCAGGCCGAGGAGGTCGGCCTGGATGAGCAGCCCACCGACCAGCTGCCCGGCGACCGCGGAGAGTCCGCCGGCGACCGCGTACCGGCTGATGGCGCGAGCACGCGCGGGGCCTTCCAGCACGGTCTGCACCGTGGCGAGCACCTGCGGTGTCAGCAGCGCGGCGGCGGCGCCCTGGGCGAACCGCGCGAGCACCAGCACCGTCGCGGTCGGCGCAGTGCCGGCGAGCAGGGAGGTCAGGGCGAACGCGACGAGTCCGATGCCGAACAGGCGGCGTCGTCCGAAGCGGTCGCCGAGCCGGCCACCGAGGACGAGGAACGCGGCGTACGTCACGGCGTACCCGCCGGCGACCAGCTCGAGCGCTCCGGCGGACGCGTGCAGGTCGTGCGCGATGCTCGGCAGCGCGACGTTCGTGATGAACAGGTCGAGGTTGGCGAGGAACGGTCCGACGAGCAGGACCGTCAGTCCGAGCCTGCTGAGCGCCGGGGTGCGCCGCGATGCGGTGTCCTGGGACGTGCCTGAGGTCATGAGAGGAGCGTCGCGCAGGTGCACTGCTGGTACCAGGAGCCTCTTGGTACGGGTACCAGCACCACCAGGACGGAACGGCTCCCCAAGGGCAGGATGAGGTCGTGGACACTCGACTTCGCGAGCTCGGAGCGTTCCTGCGGTCGCGTCGCGGACGGATCCCGCCGCAGGAGATCGGCCTCGCCCCCGGTGGACGTCGGCGCACACCCGGGCTGCGGCGTGAAGAGGTCGCCCAACTCGCCGGCGTCGGCGTCACCTGGTACACGTGGCTCGAGCAAGGGCGTGACATCCACCCGTCCGAGCAGGTGCTGCGGGCCGTCGGTCGCGTGCTCCGACTCGATGACGACGAGCTGGCCTACGTGATGCACCTCGGCGGGTACCGAGTGACGCCCTCGTCACACGGTCGACCACGTGTGGACGACGTGGTGGTGCGGCTGATCGAGCGGCTGTCCCCGGTTCCGGCGTACGTCCAGGACGGCTGCTTCGACGTGGTCGCCCACAACGCGTCCTTCGGGCACCTCGTGACGGACCTCGACGCGCTGCCGACGACGGAGCGGAACACCATGTGGCTGGCGTTCACCGACGCGGACTGGCGTGCCGCGATGCCGGACTGGGAGTCGGTGACCAGACGGATGGTCGCGCAGCTGCGGTCGCAGAGCGAGATCGAACCGCTCGCCGACCGCCGCGCCGCGCTCGTCGCCGGGTTGAGCGCCGCCTCCCCGCGGTTCGTCGAGCTCTGGCATCGCCACGACGTGCTGCAACCGCGGACCGGACACAAGGTCTACGACAGCCCGCGGGTCGGACGGCTCCGGTTCGACGTCGCGACCACGTGGCTCGAACCCGATCCAGGGCTGCGACTGCTGGTGCACCTGCCGGCAGACACCGAGACGGAGGAGCGGCTGGGGCTCTTGGCGGCCCGGCGGTAGGGGACTGGTACCCGAGGACGACCACGGGGACCTGTGGAGCGAGTGACGGGAATCGAACCCGCGCTACCAGCTTGGGAAGCTGGAGTTCTACCATTGAACTACACTCGCGTGCCCGCTCAGCGGGACTCGACAACCATACCGGATTCTCGCCTGGAAGCCAGCCGACCGCGTGCCGTGTGCCGCCGTGCCGGGGCCGACCCGAGCCTCCCGTCCGGTGCCCGTGTCTCTTCTGTGAGCCCGCCCGCCTGACGGACAGGTGTCGGACGCGTGTGTACCGTCCAGGGAGTTCCAGCGACCCCGAACCGAGGAGGACCCGGATGGTCAGACATCCCCTCATCGACGACGTCGTCGGCCCCGCGATCGTGGTCGACTCCGACTCGCAGGTGGTGTGGCTGACCGAGGCGCTGGCCTCGCTGCTGCGGCGTGCGTCCGCTGCCGAACGCATGGTCGTGCTCCGGACCGGGCCGCAGGCTGCGCTCACGCCGGCGCTCCGCCACGCCCTGGGCGTGCACGGTGCCGCGTGGGCGGTGCGGGACTTCGACGGGAGCCTCCGCGACGGCCGGACCGGTGTCCGTGCCGCCGGCGTCGAGGACTTCGTCGAGCGCGGGCCGGAACTGCTCGGGACACCGTCCCCTGAACACCCGGTCGCCGGTGACTCGGTGCGCCAGATCAGCATCGACCTCACGCTGCGCCACCACGACGAGCGGGCGATCGACATCGGGTCCGCGATCGAGGCCCTGTGCCACACGGTCGGTACCTGTCCGACGCGCTGGGGGACTGCCGAACCGCTGTCGGTGCCGTGGGACCGCTGGGTGGTCACGCAGTACGCCAAGCACGAGTCGCCCGGCGTCAGCACCTCGTACGCCGTCGGCGACGGCTTCTCCGCGACCATGACCGCGCACCTCACCGACGGCGTCGTCATCGAGACCATGTCCGCCGTCCTGACGATCCCGGAGGACGGGGCGGACCCGGAGCTCGCAGACCGGCTGCTCGAGGCCGTGCACCGCGTTGCCGAGGACGTCGTCCCGGTGTTCGGCGTCGTCATGCAGCGACGTGGGGACGCCGACCACCTCGTCCGTGCCGTGTCGCACGGCGAACCGGCACCGCTCGCCGTCGTGGTCGGACCGGAGGCGGCCGGGTTCCTCGACCGAGGTGCCGTGTGGCCGCCGCCGCACACCTCGACCTCGACGTTCGGCGCCGGTGCTGCGGTCGACGGAGGCGGGCAGGGACTCATCGTCCGGCTCGAAGACGGCTGGACGGCGCTCGAGTCGTTCCTCGACCGCATCGACGAGGACCGCTTCCTCCAGCTGGTCGGCGGTGCTCCGCTCGACCCGGCGCACGACGAGGGAACGCTCGACGGGCACGTCAGTGCCGGCGGTCGGCACGGTGGCATCGGTGCCCCGTGACGTGACCCTGCTCTGCCGGGAACAGGTGGAGATCCGCGAGGTCGCCGAGGCGCTGCTGCTCCACGACGACACGTGGGGTGTGCGGGCACTCGACGACGGCCCGATGATGCAGGTCTGCCGTGACCAGGAACACCCGGTGATCACGGTGCTCGGCGTCCGCCGGGTCGACTCCTTCGACGAGGTGGAGCGGATCCTCCCGGATGCCCCGACCCTCGGAACCCCGCTGTGGTGGGTGGACACCGTGACCCCTGCCGGGTCGGACGGCGAGTCGGGGATCGCGGCTGCGCTCGAGGCCGCACTCGACCTCGACGCGGTCTGCATCGTCCACGGTGACTGACCGGCGGACAGCCGGACCCCGGTAGCGGACAGCCCGTGCGGCCGTGTCAGTCGCGGTTCATCGCGGACAGGCGCTCGTTGTACGCCTTCAGCTCGGCGTCCCCGTCGCGGTCGGCCTGGCGGTCGAGGCGCTTCGCGTCGCGCTTGTCCGACTTCACCCAGTTCCGCACCACGAGCAGCGCCACGAACACCATCGGCAGCTCGGATGCACCCCACGCGATGCCCCCGCCGGTGTGCTGGTCGGCGAGGAGTGCGGCGTCGTTCGTCTGCCCGAGGGCGTGGAACCAGTCGACGGCGTAGATCGACTCCGACGTCATCACGGCGACACCGAAGAACGCGTGGAACGCCAGGGTCGCGAGCAGGGCGATGATGAGGATCGGGTACTGCGGGCGCTTGGGACCGGGGTCGATGCCGACGAACACCCAGAAGAACAGGTAGCCGCTCAGCACGAAGTGGACGACCATCGCCACGTGCCACTCGTGCGACTGCATCGCGGCCTGGAACGCACCGGTGAAGTAGAACACCACGAGGGACCCGGCGAAGATCACCCCGGCGACGGCCGGCTTCGCCATGAACTGCATGTACCGCGAGTGCACGAACAGCATGAGCCACTCCCGGGCGCCGCGCGAGCCGTCGTTCCGGACCGGCAGGGTCCGCAGCGCGAGCAGTACCGGGCCGCCGAGCACGAGCGGCAGCGGCACGAACATCATCAGCAGCATGTGCTGGATCATGTGCGACGAGAAGTGGATCATGCCGTAGACCGACGGACCGGCCGAGGTCGTCCAGATGAACACCGCGCAGCCGAGCAGCCACGAGATCGTCCGGCCGACCGGCCACTTGTCGCCGCGCTTCCGGAGCTTCCGGACGGCGAAGAGGTACCAGCCGGCACCGACCACGGCGAGGGCGAGCCACACCCAGTCGATGTGCCACTGCGTCAGGAAGGTGTGCAGTGTCTGCGTCGGCGGGTACGGGTAGCCGATGAGGCCCGAGCGGGTGTCCTCGCCGGTCTCCGGGGTCTGCGGGATCGGCGGCTGGCTCCGGGACACCGCGACGGAGACGCCGATGGCGACGGCCATGAACACGATCTCGGCGAGGGCGAACCGGGTGAACGACCGGCGGTCCAGCGGGGAGCGCAGCAGTGCCGGCACGAGCTTCCGTCGCTGCACGACACCGGCGAGCCCGAGCAGGATCAGGATCGACGCCTTGACGGTGATGAGCCAGCCGTACGTCGTGGTGAACAGGTCGAGCGGCCCGGTCAGGCGGAGCGACGCGTTCACGATGCCCGAGAACGCCACGGCGGCGAACGACCACCCGGCGAGTGTCGAGTACCGGGCGACCATGCGTCCGGTGGCGCCCTTCGTCCTGGTGCGCAGTGCGACGACCGCGACGAGCCCTCCGGCCCACACGCACACCCCGATGAGGTGGATCGCGAGGGAGTTGACCGCGTTGGCGTGCTCGAGTGACCCGGCGGCGTGGCCGGAGAGCGCGAGGGGGAGCAGCGCGAAGAGCCCGGCGACCGTGGCCACGGCGAGCGTCGTGACCCGGGTCGCGAACGCCGCGAGCACCGTCGCGATGAGGATCGCGGCCGCCGACACGACGAGCGCCTGCCCGATCTCGACCTGGAACGCGAAGAGCATGAAGTTCCGCGCGAACACCGAGTTCGTCAGCGGGGCCCCGAGGGTGTTCGCCCCGGTGAAGACCAGGCTGACGACGGCGGCGAGGAACCAGATCGCCCCGGTCGTCGCCGCCCACCGGACCGCCCGGTGCTGGACGCTCGACATCGCGCCGTGGTCCTTCTTCTGCGCGGGGAGCGCGAACGCGGCGACGATGAGCAGCCCGATCGTGAGCGCCGCCATCGTGTCGTGCACCACCCGCGCGACGGGGAGCCCGTACTGCACGAGGTCACCGGCCGACACGAGCTGCTGGCTCGCCGTGAACGCGCCGGTCACGGTCATGCCGAGGATCGAGCAGCCGACCGCGAGCGGGATCGCGATGGCGAGCACGGTCGCGACGGTGGATGTACGAGCGGTGACGGGCGCCGATTCCGGCGCCGAGCCTCCAGGCTGTGTTTCGGGTGACGTGACGGTCATCGACCTGTTCCGGGGACGCTTGCGTCCGCGAGACCGCGGACCCTCCATGGTAGGCGCTGCCGACTGATCACACCTTGCGCTCCCAGATCCCCTCGCTGCCGACGCCGACGAACCCGACCGCCTCGTTCACGTCGAGCATCGGCCGGTTCTCCTCCGCGTTGAACGTCACGATGGACGGGTGCCCCGGGTGGTCCCGCTCGACCGTCTCGATCCCGACGACCTTGAGCAGCCAGCCGAGCCGGTGCCCGCGGTGTTCCCGGAGGACGAGCGTGTCCCACTGGAACACGGGCTGATCGCGGTCATCCGGCACGGACAGCTGCGTGAAACCCACCAGGGTGGTGCTCGGGACGTGTTCGACCGCGACGGTGAGCAACGTCCTGGGGGAGTCCTCGAGGTGTTCCTCGTGTTCCTGCAGCCGCTCGACGGTCCACACGTCCTCCGGCTCCTCCATGTCGCCCTCTGGTGCGTCGGTGCTCATCCGGGTCTCGAGCAGCGCGATGCCCGCCTGCCACTCGGTCGGCGTGCGACCCGTCCAGGAGTGCACGCGGTAGTCGGGACCTGCCGCGGTCGACGCCCGCTCGTGCAGGGTCTGCACCACCGAGTGGTCTGCCGGCAGCGCGAGCCGGCTGATGCGGTTCACCTGGCCGAAGCGCCAGCCTCGGCCGGTCAGGAAGCGGACCCCTGGCTCGTCCGCGGGGACGGCGCCGAACCCGGTCGGGGCGACGACGTACCCGGGGCCGGCAGCGGGACCGACCTGCCGCGACACCGCGTAGGTCTTCCATTGGGTGCGGCCCTCGGCGCGGGCGATGCCCTCGATGTGGTCGGCGAGCAGGGTGCCGATCCCGCGGCGACGGTGCTCGGGGTCGACGCCGATCGAGATCCAGCAGTTCGGGGTGCCCTCGGCGGTCTTCGAGTCGTACGCGCCGGCGGCGACGACGATGCCCCCGTCCTCGGAGTCCGCCGTCTCGTCCCGGACGACGAACAGGCGGCTCGGTGCCTCCGGATCGTGCTGCAGGGGGAGCTGTTCCTCGGCCTTCCAGGCGAGCTCGGCGAGGCCGTGGACGGCGACCTCGGAGCGGTTCGACACGTCGACCCACTCCTGGAACGCCCGAACCTTCGCAGGGTCGTCGGTCATGGTGGCGGGGACGTCGAGTTCGACGACGCGGTACACGGTGTGGTTCCTTCCGCCGCCCGTGCCGTCTGCAGGGCAGCCGAGCAGCATATCGGGGGAGCGCCTGTGCCCGCTAGGATTCCGTACCGTGCTGCTCTCCGACCGCGACATCACCGCCCAGCTCGCCGCAGGCCGGATCGGCCTCGATCCCCGCGATCTCTCGCTCGTCCAGCCGTCGAGCGTCGACGTGCGCCTCGACAAGTTCTTCCGGCTGTTCGACAACCACAAGTACCCCCACATCGACCCGGCCGTGGACCAGCCCGACCTCACCCGTCTGGTCGAGACCGACCCGGACGAGGCCTTCGTGCTGCATCCAGGTGAGTTCGTGCTGGGGTCGACGTACGAGGTCGTCACGCTCCCCGACGACATCGCCGCCAGGCTCGAGGGCAAGAGCTCGCTCGGCCGTCTCGGACTCCTGACGCACTCGACCGCCGGGTTCATCGACCCCGGGTTCTCCGGCCACGTGACCCTGGAGCTCTCGAACGTCGCGACCCTGCCCATCAAGCTCTGGCCGGGCATGAAGATCGGGCAGCTCTGCTTCTTCCAGCTGTCGAGCCCCGCGGACAAGCCGTACGGCTCCGCCGAGTACCAGTCGCGGTACCAGGGCCAGCGTGGCCCGACGCCGTCGCGGTCGGCGCAGAACTTCCACCGGACGGACGTCTCCGTCCGCGACTGACGTCCTCGCGGACGGCCCACACGCCCCGATCCGACACGCAGGGCAGAACGATCGGTGCGCGAGATGATACGAAATTTTTCATCTTGTGTATCGTGGCGTCATGTCAGGTGTCCTTGCACGACCCGCGGACCGACTGTCCGCGGCCGACCTCATCCGTGACGCGCGACTCCGTGCCGAGCTGACCCAGGTCCAGCTCGCGAAGCGGGCCGGCGTCACGCAGAGCGTCATCAGCACCTACGAGAACGGTCGACGCGAGCCGTCCCTCGCGGCGCTCCAGCGGTTGCTCTTCGCCGCGGGCTTCATGACCGTCATCGACCTGGAGCCCGTCGCCGATCCGCCGCCGCTCCGCGAACGGGTCGCCGCCGCCCGACTCGAGCTGCTCGAGGTCATCACGCGACTCGGCGGGATGAACCCGCGGCTGTTCGGCAGCGTCGCCCGGGGCGAGGACGGTCCGGACAGCGACGTCGACCTGATGGTGGACCTGCGCCCGGGGCTCGGGATCTTCGCCCTCATGCGCATCCAGGACGCCGCGGAGCAGGTGCTCGGCGTGCGCGTCGACGTCGTCGCGGCGGCCGGCATGGGCGAGGACGTCGTCCGGGACGCGGTGCCGCTGTGAACCGCGACGTCCCGGAGCGGCTCGACGACGTCATCCGGGCGTGCGGGGTCATCGACCGGTACGTCTCGGACACGTCGCTGCCGGAGGACCTGGTCTACGACGCCGTCCGGATGCGCCTCGTCGAGATCGGCGAGGCCGTGCGGATGCTCCCAGTGGCGGTGACGGCCGGCGAGCCGGGCATCCCGTGGTCGCGCGTCTCGCTCCTCGGCGAACGACTCACCCGGCGCTACTTCGACACGACGCCGGCGATCGTGCTCGGGACCGCGCGGGTGGACGTCCCGCACCTCTGCGAGGCGGCGCGCCGCCTGCGTGCCCGCCACGGCTAGCCCCGGCTCGCGCGCTCCGGACGGGAGGCTCGTGGCGGGCCCGCCACGAGCCTCCCGTCCGACGGTTGGTGGCGGCCGGCTGGTTCGCACCCCGGTGCGGACATCGCGCCCCGTCGCGAACGGGCGCGATGTTCGTGGCCGGGCGCGACGCCCCGGGCCCGCAGGCCGGGAACGGGACAGGGCCCCGTCCGCGAGGCGGACGGGGCCCTGTCGGGTGCTGTGTTGCTTACTTGCCGGCCTCGGCCAGCTTCTCGAGGGTGTCGTTGCCCTTGTAGGCCTCGACCGCGTTCTCCTTGGTGACGAGCACCGGGGTGAGTTCGATCGCGGGGACCGTCTTCACACCGTTGTAGTTGTTCGTCTTGTCGATCTTGGTGTCGGGCTTGTCGCCCTTGGCCAGCGTCGAGACCAGGTCGACGGCCGCCTGGGCCTCTTCCGTGGTGTTCTTGTAGATCGTCGAGTACTGCTCGCCGCTCATGATGAGCGGGATCGACGCGGTCTCCGAGTCCTGCCCGGTGACGACGGGGTTCTCCTTGCCGGCGGCCTTGGTCGCGGTCAGGATCGCGCGGGCGAGGGTGTCGTTCGGCGACAGGACGCCGTCGAGCTTGGTGTCACCCGTGTAGTACTGCGACAGCAGGTCCGTCATGCGGGACTGGGCCTTCTGCGCGAGCCAGCCCTGCGTGTTGACCTTGCCGAACGTGGTCTGACCCGAGACGACCTTGAGCGTGCCGTCGTCGATCTTCGGCTGCAGGACGCTCATCGCACCGTTGAAGAACACGGTCGCGTTTGCGTCGTCCGGCGAACCGGCGAAGAGCTCGACGTTGTACGGCCCGCTGCCCTTCTTCTCCTTGAGGCCCTTGAGGAGCGCGTTGGCCTGCAGCTGGCCGACCTTGTAGTTGTTGAACGCGACGTAGTAGTCGACGTTCTTGGTGTTCAGGATGTTGCGGTCCCAGGCGATGACGACGGCACCAGAGGACTTCGCCGACTTGACCTGCGAGGTGAGCTGCGAGCCGTCGGCCGCACCGATGATGACGGCCTTCGCACCCTTGGTGATCATGCCCGAGATCTGCGACTGCTGGTCCGGGACGGGGCTGCCGGCGTTGGCGTACTGGATGTCCGCCTTGAAGCCGGCGTCCTCGATCGACTTCTTGAACGCGGCACCCGCGAGGACCCAGTTCTGCGAGGTCTTCGCCGGGAGCGCGACGCCGATGAGGTCGCCCTTCTTGATGGTCGCGTCGGAACCGCTGCCGGAGTCCGAGCCACGTGCGGAGCAGCCGCTGAGGGCGAGACCCGCGATGAGCGCCAGGCTGAGGCCGGCGACGATCTTCTTGCGCATGTGATTGCTTTCTCTTCGTTGAGGAGGGATGGGGCCGGAGCCCCGCTGTGGGGAGTGGGTGAGCTAGGGGAGGGTGATCTTCTCGGGCTGGTCCTCGATGGACTTCGGCTGCTGCGCGGCCACCGTGTTCTGTTCGGTGTCCTTGCGCTGGAACTGCCGCATCATGCCGCCGATCAGGGACGGACGCCCCTGCGACTTCGAGTAGACGTCGAAGGCGACGGCGACGAGCAGGACGAGACCACGGATGATCTGCACCTTGTTCGACTCGATGCCCATGAGCTGCAGGCCGTTCGACAGCAGCGCCATGACGAGACCACCGATGATCGACCCGGAGATCGTGCCGACACCACCGGCGACCGCTGCACCACCGACGAACACGGCGGCGATCGCGTCGAGCTCCCAGCCGGTGCCGTCAGCAGGGCCGGAGGCGCCCGAGTACCCGACGAAGACCATGCCGGCGATCGCGGCCAGGACGGACATGTTCATCATGACGAAGAAGTTGACCTTCTTGGCGCTGACGCCGGAGAGGACCGCGGCGTTGGCGTTGCCACCGACGGCGTAGACCTGGCGACCGAAGATCGTGTTCTTCGTGACGAAGCCGTAGATGATCGTCAGGACGCCGAGGATGATCGCGACGACGGGGACCGAGGTGCCGACGGGGCCGGCGCCGAAGAGGTACGTCGCGACGAGCGTGACGGCGACGAGGACACCGGTGCGGACGATGGAGACCCACAGCGGCGGGACCTCTGCCTGCATCTTCCGGCGGCGGGCGCGTCCGCGGACCTCGATGATGATGAGGGCAGCGATCGTCACGAGGCCGATGAGCAGGGTGCCGTTGCTGTAGCCGAAGTCCGGCCCGAAGTCGCCGAGGAAGCCGGCGCCGATCGGGGTGTAGCCGTCCGGGACGGGGACCGAGGTCGAGTTGCCGATGATCTGGTTCGCACCACGGAAGATCAGCTGACCGGCCAGCGTCACGATGAACGCGGGGACCCGGACGAACGCGACCCAGAAGCCCTGCCAGGCACCGATCAGGGCGCCGCACACCAGGCCGAGGATGATCGCGGCCCACACCGGGAAGTGCCACACGGCCATCGACTGAGCGACGACGATGCCGACGACCGCCGCGACCGAGCCGACCGACAGGTCGATGTGACCGGCGATGATCACCATGACCATGCCGAGCGCCAGGATGAGGATGTAGGAGTACTGCAGGAACAGGTTGATGACGTTCGTGGGCTCGAGGATGAGCCCGTTCGTCGTGATCGAGAAGATGATCAGGATCGCGATCAACGCGATGATCATGCCGTACTGGCCGATGCTGTTGCCCTTGCCGAAGAGCAGTCTCAGGTTCTTCATTTCGCGAGTGCGCCCTTCCGCGCGGAGGTCATGCTGCGCATGAGCGTTTCCGGATCGGCCTGGTCGGCCGGTACGTCGTTGGTGATCTGGCCCTCGAAGATCGTGTAGATCCGGTCGGAGAGGCCCAGGAGTTCGGGGAGCTCGGACGAGATGAGGATGATGCCCTTCCCCTCGGCCGCGAGCTGCTGGATGATGCCGTAGATCTCGAACTTCGCGCCCACGTCGATGCCGCGGGTCGGTTCGTCGAGGATGAGCAGGTCCGGGTCGGTGAACATCCACTTCGACAGGACGACCTTCTGCTGGTTCCCGCCGGAGAGCTTCCCGACGTTCTCCTCGACGCTCGGCACCTTCGTGCGGAGCAGCTTCCGGTACTTCTCGGCGACGTCGTACTCCTCGAGGGAGTCCACGACGCCGGCCTTCGAGATCTTGTGCAGGTCGGCGGACACCGTCGAGCGCTTGACGGTGTCGAGCAGGTTCAGGCCGAGGGCCTTGCGGTCCTCGGACACGTAGCCGAGTCCGGCGTCGATCGCCTGCTGGACGTTGTTGAGCTTGATCTCCTGGCCGTCCTTGAAGACCTGGCCGCCGAGGAACGTGCCGTAGGAGTGGCCGAAGATGCTCATCGCGAGCTCGGTGCGGCCGGCGCCCATGAGCCCGGCGAACCCGACGATCTCGCCGCGCTTCACGTGGAAGTTCGAGCCCTTGCAGACCAGGCGGGACGAGTCGAGCGGGTGCTGCACGGTCCAGTCGCGGACCTCGAAGAAGGTCTCGCCGATCTTCGGGGTGCGGTCGGGGAAGCGGGACTCGAGCGAGCGGCCGACCATCCCGCGGATGATGCGGTCCTCGTTGACGCCGTCCGCCTTGACGTTGAGCGTCTCGATGGCCTTGCCGTCACGGATGATCGTGATGCTGTCGGCGATCTGCTCGATCTCGTTGAGCTTGTGGCTGATGATGATGCTCGAGATGCCCTTGGCCTTCAGACCGACGATCAGGTCGAGCAGGTGCTGCGAGTCGTTCTCGTTGAGCGCCGCGGTGGGCTCGTCGAGGATGAGGAGCTTGACGTCCTTGTGCAGGGCCTTGGCGATCTCGACCAGCTGCTGCTTGCCGACGCCGATGTTCTTGATCTGCGTGTCCGGGTCGTCGGCGAGGCCGACGCGGGCGAGCAGGTCCTGGGCGCGGAGCTGGGCCGTGGTCCAGTCGATCGCCCCGAAGCGGCTCGGCTCGTTGCCGAGGAACAGGTTCTCGGTGATCGAGAGCTCCGGGATGAGCGCGAGCTCCTGGTGGATGATGACGATGCCGGCCTGCTCGGACTGCTTGATGTCCTTGAAGCGGACCTCTTCGCCTTCGTAGACGATCTCGCCCGTGTAGGTGCCGTACGGGTAGACGCCGGACAGGACCTTCATGAGGGTCGACTTGCCCGCACCGTTCTCCCCGCAGATCGCGTGGATCTCACCGGCGCGGACCGTGAGCGAGACGTCCGCGAGGGCCTTGACACCAGGGAACTCCTTGGTGATCGACCGCATCTCGAGGATGGTCTCGGGTGCGGTGATCGACCGGGTCTCGAGTCCGGTGTCGATCGGGTTTGACGCCACTGTGCATCTCCTTCTGCCGCTTCGGTGCGGCAGTCCTTCGGTGGTTCTGCGAGCGGCAGCGAAGGCACAGAGGTCTGTGTGGACTTCGTTGTCGCGTCCGGTGTCCCAGTCTGTGTGACGGTCCATGTGAACGGTCACATCGGCTGGAACGGAGGTAATACTACGCACGGCGTCGGCGCGGGTGTCAATTCGGATTGGTCGCGTTTCGGTAACGGCCCGCAGTTCCGCGCCGTCGGGCCGCACGGTGACCCTCGATGTGGGGTCGCTTCCCCGGCGTGGCGGGCATCGGACGGGAGGCTCGTGGCGGCCTGGCCACGAGCCTCCCGTGCGCCGTTCTGGCCGGTCTCGGCCGTGGGCCGAATCGCGCGTAGGGAGCCGAATCGCGCGTAGGAGGTCGAATATTCCGACCTCTTACGCGCGGAAGGGCCTCCTACGCGCGGAACGGCCTCCTACGCGCGGAACGGCCTTCTACGCGCGGAACGGCCCGCTACCCGCGGTGCCGCGGCGCGCTCGTGGAGGCGCGGACCACCAGCTGGGGGACGATCTCGATCGGGCGGAGCACATCGCCCTCG
Source organism: Curtobacterium sp. NPDC090217 (assembly GCF_044746705.1). Lineage (NCBI taxonomy): Bacteria > Bacillati > Actinomycetota > Actinomycetes > Micrococcales > Microbacteriaceae > Curtobacterium > Curtobacterium sp. NPDC090217. Next base: position 1,149,183 of record NZ_JBIVCR010000001.1, read on the forward strand.
TGGGGGAGGAGCAGGTCCACGCAGCGTCGCCCGAGCTCCGCGAAGTCGACCTGCACGGTGGTCAGCGGCGGCCAGAAGTGCTTCGCCTCCGGGATGTCGTCGTACCCCACCACGGACAGGTCTCCCGGCACGTCGAGCCCGTACGACCGCGCCGCGTGCATCACCCCGAGCGCCATGGCGTCGTTCGAGCAGAACACCGCCGTGCAGTCCCGCCATCGAAGGAGCTCGCGGCCGGCGTGGTACCCGAAGTCCGCGGTCCAGTCGCCCAGGATCGGCGGCTGCACGGGCTTGTCGCGGTCGGACATCTCGCGGAGGAAGCCCTGCATGCGGGCGTCGGCCTCGATCCAGTCCTGCGGTCCCGCGATGTGCCTGATGTACTCGTGGCCGAGGTCGAGCAGGTGCGCCGTGGCCAGGCGCGCGCCCTCCATCTGGTCGACCCAGAGCGCCGTCGGGTCCTCGCCGATGCTCGAGCGCAGCGTGATGTACGGCGTCCGGACGCCGAGCTCCTCGATGAGGTCGAACACACGCTGCTGCGGCGCGATGACGATCATGCCCTCGACGTCCTGGTCCAGCAGGTGCCCGAGCCCGTCGCGTACTGCGGCGTCGGTCGGCTCGGCGATGTTCGCCGTCGTGACCGAGTACCCGCGCGCGACGGCCGAGTCCTCGATCGCCTGCATCGTGACCGCGGGGCCGTAGTGCGAGCGCTGTGCCGTCAGCACCCCGATCGTCCGGGTCCGGCTCGTCACCAGCGCGCGTGCGGCGCGGTTCGGTCGGTACTGCAGCTGCTCCATGGCAGCGACCACGCGCTCCCGTGTCTCGGCGCGGATCGCGTCCGAGTTGTTGAGCACCCGCGACACGGTCTGGTGCGACACCCCGGCGACCCGCGCGACATCGCGGATGGAGGGCGATCGCGGTTGCTGTGCCCGCGTCGACGCCATTGCTACTCGTTCCCGCTCGGTCTGCTGGCACGCCCATGTGCACGTTCACATTCCGAGCCAGATCATTATGCACGTCCGGATGCTCGGCGCCACCTGAGTTGTCGTGCTGCTGATGCACCCCCGAGCGCCTGAGACACCTCCGAGCTGCTGAGACACCCCCGATTCCGGAGGTGTCTCAGCAGCTGGGCGGCGTTTCGGCGGCGCGTCAGAGCCAGTTGCGCTTGCGGAACACCACCCACAGCACGCCGGCCAGGGCCAGCATCGCGACGATCGCGGCCGGGTAGCCGTACCGCCAGTGCAGCTCGGGCATGTGGTCGAAGTTCATCCCGTACACGCCGGCGATGAGCCCCGGCGCGAACAGGATCGCCGCCCACGATGAGATCTTCTTCACCTCTTCGCCCTGCTGGTGCGCGGCACGGGCGAGCTGCCGGCTCTCCTCGCCCTGCGCCAGGCTCGCGCTCGTCATCCGCCGCATCGCCTCGTTCTGCTCCTGCGACACCAGGGTCGAGTGCAGGGTCAGGGCGTTCTCGAGCAGGGCGCGGAACGAGTCGATCCGCTCGGTCACCCGCAGCGCGTGGTCCATCACGTCGCGCAGCCGGTGCTGGACGTCCTCGTCGACGGCGTACTTGTCGGCGCCGCGGAGCAGCCCCTTCACCATCGCGGGGACCGGCTTCGTCGCACGCTGGAACGCCAGGACCTCGCTGAGGAGCTGGTAGATCCGCTTCGAGACGTCGGCGGCGACGTGGCCGGCGAAGAGCTGGTCCTCGATCTCGTCGATCTCGTCCTGCAGCACCTCGACGACCGGCGCGTAGCCGTCCACGACCTCGTCGAGCACCGCGGCGGTGACGGCTTCCGAGCCCTTCGCGAGGAACTCCGGGTCCTGCTCGACGCGTGCGCGCAGGGCGGCCAGGTCCGGGCGGTCGGCGTGCCGGACACTCACCACGAAGCGGTCGCCGACGAACAGGTGCACCTCGCCGAACTCGACCGTGCCCTGGTCCGCGTCGTACCAGGCCGGACGGAGCACCACGAACAGGGTGTCGCCGTAGCGCTCGAGCTTGGCGCGCTGGTGGCCCTTCATCGCGTCCTCGACGGCGTTCTCGTGCAGGTCGAACTCCGTCGCGACGGACTCGAGCTCACGTGGGTCCGGGCGCAGCAGCCCGATCCACGCGAGGTCGCAGTCCCGTCGTGCATCGAGCGACAGGGTCGATGACGACTCGACGCGACGTCCGTCGACGTAGATCGCGTTGTCGATCATTGCCATGCTGTGCTCCTTCGGTCGGGAGCAGGCAGGCGCGAGTCCGCGCGGGAGAACCGCTGCGGGGCGGTGGATCTAGGACACGGGCACGGGGGCGACCGGAAGGGTCAGCCGGCCCGCGCGAGGATGGTCACCCGACATCGCGCCTCACCTGCCCTTCTGGTTCGTCCTGTGCCGCGGGGTGTCCCGCAGCCAACCGCCGAGCGTACGCCTGTCGTCCGCGATTCCCAAATACTCCCGGGTGTGCTGATGTTTCAGTGTGACATCTCGGTCACGCTGATCGAAGGAGATCTGATGAACGCATCACTCGTCCGGAACGGCCTCGTCGCGTCGGCACTGTCGGCTGCCCTGCTCGTGGGCATGACCGCAGGGCCCGCGGTCGCAGATTCCGCACCGACTGCCACCGGCAGCTTCGAGGTGAGCTGCGGCAGCCCCGGCGGCGGAGCGAAGGTGTCGTGGGAGCGCACCGGCACGACGTACCGAGCGACCATCGACCAGTACCGGCTGTCGCCGGCCCACGGCAACACGAACTCCGATGGCGAGGTGACGCTCGAGGTCAACGGAGGCGCGTACGTCCAGAAGACGAAGTTGCTGTCCGATGGCGGGTGGCACGGTCTCGGCGCCACGGTGACGGCGAACGTCGCCAGCGGGGCGTCGATCGAGAACCGGTTCACCTTCGTGTACCAGGGGTTCCCGAGCTACCCGTCGTGCACCGCGACGAAGTGGCTCTGACGACGCCGTGACACGGACCGTGGTGTCCGCGGCACCCGCCCCGGACGCCACGGTTCCGCTGCGAGGTCAGTCGAGCGCGCGGACCGGCAGTTCGGCGAGCTGCCAGCCGAGCCATGGGCTGAACGCGAACGGCGCTGCCGAGACCGCGGCGCGCAGCTTCTCCTCCGAGAGCCACACCCACTCGGACACCTCGTCGTCGGCGGGCTCCGGGTCGTGGTCGGCGACCGCACGGAACACCGGGCAGACCTCGTTCTCGACGATGCCGGACGCGTCGACCGCGCGGTAGCGGAAGTCCGGCAGGACCTCCTCGATGCCGTGCAGCGTCATGCCCAGCTCGCGTGCGGCCCGGCGGGCGATGGCGTCCTCGAACGACTCGTCGGGACCGGGGTGTCCGCAGAACGAGTTCGTCCACACCCCCGGCCAGGTCTTCTTCGCCAGCGCACGACGGGTCACGAGGATGTCGCCCGCCTCGTTGGTCACGTGGCAGCTGAACGCCAGGTGGAGGGGCGTGTGGTCTGTGTGCACCGTGAACTTGTCCGCCACGCCGATCGGGGTACGGTCGTCGGCGAGTAGCACCACGGTTTCCGGGAATTGGTTCATCTGTCTCGATAGATTAGTTGCATGACGGACGAAGCGGCCACCGTGGCGCCGATCGACCTCGCTTTGGTCGATGCGTGCCTCGAGCGCTTCTTCACGGTGTCCTCGGGCAGGGCACAGGCGTTCGGGCGTCCGTCCGAGGAACTCTGGCGGGTGCTCCGCAAGGCGAGCATGGGTGGCAAGCGCTTCCGCCCGCGCATGGTGCTCACCGCGTACGCCGGGCTCGGCGGCGACGACATGCACGCCGCGTCGCACATCGCGGCCGCGTACGAGCTGCTGCACACCGCGCTGGTCGTGCACGACGACGTCATCGACCGGGACTGGTCCCGCCGTGGGCAGCCGAACGTCGCAGGAGCCTTCCGCGACACGGGCACGACGGGTGGGCTCCCGCTGCCGATCGCCGAGCACCGGGGGATGAGCGCCGCCGTGATCGCGGGGGACCTGGCGCTCGCCGGAGCCCCGCGCTTCATCGAGTCGAGCGGCGTCACGGGCGACCGTCGCACCCGCCTGCTCGACCTGTTCGACGACGCCGTGTTCGCCAGCGCCGCCGGGGAGATGGCTGACGTCGACCTGAGCCACGGCGTGATGCCGACGGTGGACGAGGTCCTCCAGATGGAGCGGGCGAAGACGAGTGTGTACTCGTTCGAGGCGCCGCTGCAGTCCGGTGCGGTGCTCGCCGGCGCGGACGAGTCGATCGTCGCCGCGCTCGGGGCCTTCGGCCGTGAGATCGGCATCGCCTACCAGATCGTCGACGACCTGCTCGGGGTTTTCGGGGACGAGGCCGCGACGGGCAAGACCGCCATCGGTGACCTGCGCGAGGGCAAGCGCACCATGCTCATCGCCTACGCCGCCACGACCGACTGCTGGGCCGAGCTCGCGGCGTACCTCGGGGACCCGCACCTGACCGAGGAACGTGCGAGTGCGATGCGCGCGCTCCTGACGTCGTGCGGGGCCAGGGATGCTGCCCTCGCACGGGTCGAGGAGCACACGGCCCTGGCCCGCGCCGAACTCGCAGCCCTGCCGTACGACCTCGCGGACCGGCTGGAGACGCTCGTGTCCGAGCTGGTGGAGCGCGTCCGGTGACCTCCAGCAACGCCGGGAGCACGCACACCGCGCGGCTCCCGCTCTACGACGCCACGGCAGAGGCGGCGTCCTCCGTCGTCATCGAGCGCTACTCGACGTCGTTCGGCCTGGCGTCGCGCCTGCTCACGAAGGACACCAGGGAGCACATCAGGAACGTCTACGCGCTGGTCCGCGTCGCGGACGAGGTCGTGGACGGCCCCGCGACCGAGGCCGGGCTCGCACCGGACCTCGCCCGCACCGTGCTCGACGAGCTCGAGACGGACACCGAACGCGCGATGCGCCTGGGGTTCTCGGTGAACCCGGTCGTGCACGCGTTCGCCAGGACCGCCAGGACGATCGGGTTCGGCGCGGAGCTGACGGCCCCGTTCTTCGCCTCGATGCGGATGGACCTCGAGCAGACCGAGCACGACCAGGCCTCGTTCGACGCCTACGTCTACGGCTCGGCGGAGGTCGTCGGGCTGATGTGCCTCCGCGCGTTCGTGTACCGCGCCGGACGGCCGACCTTCGACGAGTCCGTGCTGGTCGAGGGTGCCAGGGCGCTCGGTGCCGCCTTCCAGAAGGTGAACTTCCTCCGCGACCTGCACGCCGACTTCGAGGTGCTCGGCCGGTCGTACTTCCCCGGTGTCGACGTGCGGACGTTCGACGAGGCCACGAAGGACCGACTCGTCGCGGACGTCCAGGCCGACCTCGACACCGCCGCCAGGACCGTGCCGCTGCTGCCGAAGGACGCCCGACAGGCGGTCGGCCTCGCGCACGCGCTGTTCCAGGAGCTCAACGACCGGATCGCGGCCACGCCGGCCGACCGGCTGATCACGACGCGCGTGCGCGTCCCGAACCCCGTCAAGGCGCGGCTCGCCGCGCAGGTGCTCGCCGGTCGCGCGCCGCTGCAGTCCCGGACCGTCACCACCACCCAGCCGGGAGGCTCCTCATGACCCCGCCACGAGCCTCCAGTCCGAAGAACCAGCCGTCCACTGCACGCAAGGTCCCCGTCCGTCGCGCCGTCGTGATCGGCGGCGGCATCAGCGGACTCGCGTCCGCCGCGCTGCTGGCGCGGGACGGCTTCGCCGTCACCGTGCTCGAGCAGCGCACCCAGCTCGGCGGCCGCGCCGGGTCGTGGGAGCGGGACGGCTTCCGGTTCGACACCGGGCCGTCGTGGTACCTCATGCCCGAGGTGTTCGACCACTTCTTCCAGCTGCTCGGCACCAGCGCCGAGGAGCAGCTCGACCTCGTGAAGCTCGACCCCGGGTACCGCGTCTACAGCGAGGGGTACGACGACCCGATCGACCTGCGGGCTTCCCGCGAGGACAACCTCGCGCTGTTCGAGTCGATCGAGCCGGGGGCCGGCGCCCGGATGGCGAAGTACCTCGACTCCGCTGCCGAGACGTACGAGATGGCCGTCCGGCGCTTCCTGTACGGCACGTTCCAGGACTTCCGGAAGCTCGCGGCCCCCGACGTGCTGCTCCGCATGGGCAAGCTCGCGCGGCTGCTCATCGAGCCGCTGTCGACGTTCGCCGAGTCCGCCGTGCGGGATCGTCGCCTGTGGCAGATCCTCGGATACCCGGCCGTGTTCCTCGGCACGAGCCCGTATGCCGCACCGAGCATGTACCACCTGATGAGCCACCTGGACCTCGCCGACGGGGTGCTCTACCCGAAGGGCGGCATCACCGAGGTCATCGCGGCCGTCGAACGCGTCGCCCGGGCCGAGGGGGCGCAGATCATCGCCGGCGCCAAGGTCGAGCGGATCCAGGTCGAGGGCGGCCACGTCACCGGCGTCGTGCACCGAGACCGTCGTGGCGCGCAGCACGTCGCACCGGCGGACGTCGTCGTGAGCGCCGCCGACCTCCGGCACACCGAGATGCAGCTCCTCGACCGCGAGCATCGGACGCACGACGAGTCGCACTGGAAGAAGCGTGACCCCGGCCCCTCCGCCGTGCTCGTCTACCTCGGTGTCGACGGCCCCGTGCCGGGGCTCCTGCACCACACGCTGGTGTTCACCGCGGACTGGAAGGCGAACTTCGGCGCGGTGTTCGGTGACGACCGGCACGTGCCCGACCCCGCGTCGATCTACGTCTGCGCCCCGTCCGAGACCGACCCGACCGTCGCACCGCGGGGATCGAGCAACCTGTTCATCCTGGTGCCGCTCCCCGCCGACGTCGGCATCGGCAAGGGCGGGGTCGACGGCGCGGGTGACTACGAGGTCGAGCAGATCGCGGACCACGCCATCGACGTCGTCGCCGAACGGTCGGGCGTGCCGGACCTCCGCGACCGCATCCGGGTGCGCAAGACGATCGGCCCCCGGGACTTCGCGGACGACTTCAACGCGTGGAGCGGCTCGATGCTCGGGCCGGCGCACACGCTCAAGCAGAGTGCGTTCTTCCGTGAGGGCAACGCCTCCGAGAAGGTCGAGGGGCTCTACTACGCGGGGTCCTCGACGATCCCGGGCATCGGGCTGCCGATGTGCCTGATCAGCGCCGAGGTACTGCTCAAGCGCATACACGGCGACACCTCGACCGAGCCGCTGCCGACGCCGCTCGAGCGTGCGGACGGTGCACCGCCCCGCCCGCCGAAGCGCGCGCCGCGGCGGACGCCGACCACGCCGCCGCCTCCGACCAAGACCCCGGCCGCGACGACCTGATGCCAGGGCTGTACCTCCTCGGGCTCCTCGTGGCGCTCACCGGGATGACCGTGCTCGACGCGCGCTTCCGGTTGTTCTTCTGGCGGGCGCCGTGGCGGGCCGGGGCCGTGATGGCGGTCGGTGTCGCGTTCTTCCTCATCTGGGACGCCGCGGGCGTGGGGCTCGGCATCTTCTTCATCGGGCAGCAGCGTCTGCTGACCGGCGTCCTGCTGGCGCCGGACGTCCCGCTCGAAGAGGTCTTCTTCCTGCTGCTGCTCGGCTACACGACGATGAACCTGATCGGGTTCATCCGGCCCCGCGTGGCCCGGGCGCTCGATCGGGCGGGGGACCGGTGACCGGCTCCGGCGCGTACGCGCTCCTCAGCCTGCCGTTCTTCGGGGTCGTCGCCGTGGTCGGGATCGTGGCAGCGGTGGTCGCGGCACGTCGCCAGCGCCGGCTCGGGCGCGACGTCCACCGCCGACGCCGCACGGGCGTGGTCACCGGGCTCGTCGCCGGTGTCGTGCTGCTCGTGATGACGATCGTGTTCGACAACGTCATCGTCACGCTCCGCGTCGTCGCCTACGACCCGGCGCTCATCAGCGGCGTGAAGATCGGGGCGATCCCGATCGAGGACCTGGCGTACTCGATCGCGGCCGTCGTCCTGCTGCCGAGCCTCTGGGTGCTGTTCGACCGCAGCCACGGGACGGACCACGAGACCCAGCCATCCACCGGACAGGAGCACGACCGATGACGGCGACCCCGGCCTCCCGGCAGTCCACCATGCGCGCGCTGTTCACCTCGTCGCGTCCGATCAGCTGGGTGAACACCGCGTACCCGTTCGGCGCCGCCTACCTGCTCGGCAGCGGGGAGCACTTCTCGATCCTCGCGTTCCTGATCGGCGTCGTGTACTTCCTGGTGCCGTACAACCTCGCGATGTACGGCATCAACGACGTCTTCGACTACGAGTCCGACCTGCGGAACCCGCGGAAGGGCGGCGTCGAGGGGGCGCTGCTCGACAAGAGCGTCCACCGGACGACACTCTGGGCGGTCGTCATCACGAACGTGCCGTTCCTCGTCGCGCTCGTGCTGCTGGGCGGCCCGTGGTCGTGGCTCGTCCTCGCGATCAGCGTCTTCGCGGTGATCGCCTACTCGGCACCGGGGCTGCGGTTCAAGGAGAAGCCGTTCCTCGACTCACTGACGTCGTCGACGCACTTCGTGTCGCCGGCGGTCTACGGGCTCGCGCTCGCCGGGACGCACTGGACCGGGCAGCTCGTCGCCGTGTGCGTGGCGTTCTTCCTGTGGGGCGTCGCCTCGCACGCGTTCGGCGCCGTGCAGGACGTGCTCGCCGACCGGGCCGGCGGGATCGGCTCGGTCGCGACCGTGATCGGTGCGCGGGCGACCGTACGCCTGGCGTTCGTGGCGTACGTGGTGGCCGGGATCGCGCTGCTGTTCTCGGCGTTCCCGGGGCCGATCGCCGCCGTGGTCGTGATCCCGTACGCGCTGAACGTGCTGCCGTGGTGGAACGTCACGGACGACGGCGCCGAGTCGGCGAACGCGGGGTGGAAGCGGTTCCTGTGGATCAACTACCTCGCCGGCTTCCTGGTGACGATGGCGCTCATCGCCTTCGCGTTCACGCGCTGAGCGGGGGCGCGCGGCGCGGGCGGCGCGGGTCGCTTCGCGCGTAGGAAGTCGAATCGCGCGGAGGTGTCCTGGATTCCAGACCACCCACGCGCGAAACGACCTCCCATGGCATGCGTTGTGGGAAGGAACCGCGCGCCTGACAGACTGGACGCGCGCGACGACAGCGCAGTCGAACACGAAGGAGTGCACGCATGACGGTCCGCATCATCCACGTCGGTCTCGGAGGGTGGGGCGGCAGCTGGGCCCGCACCGCACTCCCCGCGGTGTCGGAGGTCGAGGTGGTCGGGATCGCCGACCCGAGTGCGCCGACGCTCGAGGCCGTCCGGAAGGACCTCGGGCTGCCGGAGTCCGCCGCGTTCGGCTCCCTGACCGACGCGCTCCAGGCCGTCGACGCCGACGCCGTGGTCATCACCGCCCCGGCCGTCACGCACGTGCCGCTCGCCCTCGAGGCCCTCGCCGCCGGCAAGCACGTCCTGGTCGAGAAGCCCTTCGCCAACAGCGCCGCCGAAGCCGCCGAGGCCGTGCACCTCGCGGAGGAGCTCGGCCTCGTGCTGCAGGTCAGCCAGAACTACCGCTACTACCCGGCGCCCCGCGTCACGAAGGACCTCCTCGCCGCTGGTGCCGTCGGGGAGCTCTCGGCGATCAACATCGACTTCCGCCAGTGGGACAACGACCGTGCGTTCGAGGACCACCCGCACTACCGGTTCCCGCACGCGATGATCAACGACATGGCGATCCACCACTTCGACCTGCTCCGCATGGTCACCGGCAAGGAGGCCGTGCGGGTCTACGCCAGGGCCACCTACCCGTCATTCAGCAAGTACCAGGACGAGGCGGTCGCGTCGATGCTCATCGAGATGGAGGACGGCATCGTCGTCAGCTACCGCGGCAGCTGGCTCAGCCGCGGGGAGCACACCCCGTGGGCCGGCGAGTGGAGCATCCAGGGCGAGGACGGCGAACTCCAGTTCACCAGCCGGGGCGGGGAGCCCGGCGACGTCAGCTGGGACCGCGTGACCGTCCGGAAGCCCGAGGGGTCCGGTCGGACGTCCGGGGAGGCCGCTCGGACGTCCGTCGAGCTCCCCACGGCGGAGCACCACGACCGGCAGGGCGGGCTCCAGGCCTTCGCCCGTTCGGTGTCCGGCGGCGACGTCCCGGAGACGAGCGGGCGCGACAACCTCAGGAGTCTCGCGCTCATGGAGGCGGCCACCCGCTCAGCGGCGTCCGGCCTGCCAGAGGACGTCGTCGTCCCGAGCTGAGACCGAGCGGACATCGGGCTGAGACCGAGCGGACACCGGGCTGAGACCGAGCGGACATCGGGCTGAGACCGGGCGGACACCGATCATCCGCCACGCGCGAGCCGGACGCAGCCAGGGCCGCGTCCGGCTCGCGACGTGTACGAACGATGTATGGCGAACGACAGTCTCCCCGAGCTCGAACTCGCGAACGTCCGCACGCGTGAACGCATCACCGACACCGTCGAACGCATCCGGCACAAGGTGGACGTCCCCGCACGCACCCGCCTCGCGATCGCGAAGACGAAGCAGCGCTGGCACCGCGACCCCACCCCGCTCGTCGCGCTCGCCGCGACCGCCGCGGCCGGCGTCGCGGCGATCGTGGTGGGTGTCCGGATCCGGAACTCCCCGGCCGCGCGCCTCGACGCACTCCGCACCCCGGCTCCCGTCCCGGTGTTCAAGCCCGTCAAGGTGGGCAAGGACGGGACCGCGAAGGGCGTGCCCGTGTTCGCCCGCAAGGACGACAAGCACAACCCGGTGCTGCGGGACCAGAAGGCCTCCGAGAAGCGCCGCAAGACGGTGCAGAAGCAGGCGAAGAAGGCCGGCAAGCGCGCCGCCAAGCGAGCGAAGAGGATCTGACCATGGCGCGAGAGCACCACAAGCCGGACCCGGACGACCCCCGGAAGGCGGACAGCCCCACGGAGCTGACGAAGCCCACGCTCGTCTACACGCTGAAGAAGACGCTCCGCGAGTTCTCCGCGGACCAGTGCACCGACCTCGCCGCGAGCCTGACGTACTACACGGTCCTGGCGCTCTTCCCCGGGCTGCTGGCGATCGTGTCGATCCTCGGCCTCGTCGGGCAGGCGCAGTCGGTCGTCGACACGTTGCTCGACATCGTCAAGAACGTCGGATCGGCGCAGATCGCATCCCTGCTCGAGGAGCCGATCAACAGCCTCGTCCGGTCGCCGGCGGCACCCATCACCTTCATCGTCGGTGTCGTCGGCGCACTCTGGTCGGCCTCCGGGTACGTCGGCGCCTTCGGCCGCGCGATGAACCGCATCTACAACGTCCGCGAGGGCCGGCCGATCTGGAAGCTCCGCCCGACGATGCTCGGTGTCACGCTGTTCACCGTCGTCCTGCTCGTGATCGGACTGCTGGCACTCGTGAGCGGACCCATCGCGCGGAGCTTCGGCGACACGATCGGGCTCGGCGACGTGGCCGTCACGGTGCTGTCGATCGTGCAGTGGCCGATCCTGCTCGTCATCGCGATCATCGTCGTCGCGGTGCTCTACTACTGGTCGCCGAACGTCAAGCAGCCGAAGTTCCGGTGGGTGAGCGGCGGGTCGATCCTCGCGATCCTGATCCTCGTCATCGCGAGTGTCGGATTCGGGTTCTACGTCGCGAACTTCTCGAACTACAACGCCACGTACGGGTCCCTCGGTGGCGTCATCGTGTTCCTGCTGTGGGTCTGGATCACGAACAACGCGCTGCTGTTCGGCGCGGAGTTCGACGCGGAGCTCGAGCGCGGGCGACAGCTGCAGGCCGGCATCCGTGCCGAGGAGGACATCCAGCTCCCGGAACGCGACACCCGGCAGATCGAGAAGCAGGACGAGAAGCGTGCGCAGGACGTCCTCGACGGCATCAAGATCCGGGAGGGCCGGGGATAGCTCCCGGATGCGTCCGTTACGGTTCCGGGCGTGCCGTCCTTCCTCGAGGGGCTCCCGTTCTGGTGGCTCGTCCTCGCGCTCTTCGTGATCGTGTTCTGCCGTGCGCAGGCCACGTACTGGATCGCGCGTGGAGCCCTCGCCGGCGCATCGCGTTCCCGATGGGGCCGCTGGCTCGACTCCGCCGCGGTCCGTCGCGGCTCGGCGCTCCTCGACCGGTGGGGGCTCCCCGTCGTGACGGTGAGTTTCGTGACGGTCGGGCTGCAGACGGTGATGAACGCGGCAGCCGGGCTCGCCCGTGTCCCGTGGTGGCGGTACCTGCTCGCGATGGTGCCCGGGTGCGTCGCGTGGGCGTTCCTCTACGCCACCGTCGGGCTCGCGGTGTTCTGGGCCGTCGTCGCGGCGCTCGCCGGCTCGCCGTGGGGGATCGCAGCGGTGGCCCTCCTGGTGGTCGCCGCCGTCGTCGCGGTGACGGTCGTGCGGCACCGCGGCAGCCGGACGGGAGGCTCGTCCCGCCTTCCGTAGGCTGGCCTGCGTGACGCACGCACAGCCTCCAGTCCGTCCGGTCGCCCTGGTGACCGGAGCCACCCGCGGTATCGGCCGCGCGATCTCGGCCGATCTCGGCCGCACCCACCACGTGCTCGTCGGCGGCCGGACGGCCGACGCGGTGGACGCCGTCGTGGCGGAGCTGCCGAGCGCGTCGCCGTTCGTCGGGGACCTCGGCGCCGGCGACGTCCCCGAGCTGCCTGCACGACTCGACGTGCTCGTGCACTCCGCCGGTGTGGAGCAGGGCAACCGGATCGCGGACACCCCGCGGTCCACGTGGGAGGCGGTCTTCGCCACGAACGTCTTCGCCGTCGCCGAGCTCACGCGCCTCGCGCTGCCGGCACTCCGGGCGTCCCGCGGCATCGTCGTGACGATCAACTCCGGCTCAGGCTTCGTATCGGGACCGGGTGGCGGGGTCTACGGCGCCTCGAAGTTCGCGCTCCGGGCCTTCACCGACGCCCTGCGCGAAGAGGAACGTCCCAACGGCGTGCGGGTGTCGAGCGTGCACCCCGGTCGGACGGACTCGGACATGCAGCGGGCACTGACGGAGAAGCTCGGGGAGTCGTACGACGCGGAGTACTTCCTCGCGCCGGAGGACGTCGCCGACGCCGTGCGCACCGTCGTCGACCTGCCGGAGCGGGGCACGATCGAGACGCTGTCGATCCGTCCTACTCGCAAACGCTAGTCATATACGAAGTGTAAAATATGCAATTATGAGGGCTCCCCGTCCGAGGAGTCTTCGTCATGCGTTTCCACCGTCCTGCCCGCCTCACCGCCTTCGCCTTGTCTGCGGCGACCCTGGCCGCAGCCGTGATCCTGCCGGTGCTCCCCGCCGCCGCCGCCGAGATCACCACACCCGGTCCCCTGACCAAGATCGAGACGACCAACGCGCTGCGATGTCAGGTCTGGTATCAGGGCACGCAGCAGTTCTACGGCTCGAGTTCGTGCTACACCGCGGTGGCAGTGGACAACGTCATCCGGGGGTACGGTGCCGCGTGGACTCCGGAGAGTCAGACCGTGAGTGGTGCCGGGACGAAGGTCGACCCCCGGGTCATCACGACGACGGTCACCGGCGGCGGGCTGCGGCTCACGCAGCAGGACAGCTACGTGATCGGCAAGGGCGACTTCGACACCCGGGTCGACGTCGTCGACACCACCGGGCGGGACCGTGCCGTTACCGTCTACCGTGCTGCCGACTGCTACCTTCGCGGCGGTGACACCGGGTACGGCGAGTACGACAGCGCGACCGGCGCTCCTTCCTGCCTCAAGAACCCACCAGGGAGCGCCGAGCAGGGCCAGGTGGAGTCGTTCATCCCGAAGACGCCCGGTTCGAACTGGGCGTACGGGGGCTACTCCGCGGTCTACAAGTACTTGTCGGACCGGAAGCCCTTCCCGGACCGGCTCCTCACCACCAACCTGGTCGACAACGGCATGGGGATCAGCTGGGACGCGACCGTTCCGGCGAACGGCTCGAAGTCCTTCGAATGGCAGAACCACTTCCTCACGGGTGAGGACCCGGAAGTGCAGCTCGCGGCCTCCGGCGCGCTCGAGGACACCAACGAGAACGGCAGGACCGACGCGGCGGACACCGTCACGTGGACGGCCCTGCTCGAGAACACCGGCAACGTCCCGCTCTCCTCGGCCGCGGTGACGAACACCCTCGGAGCATCGGTGACCTGTCCCGCCGGCCCCATCGCCGTCGGTGCGACCGTCACGTGCACCGGGAGCGCACCGGTCGGTCAGTCCGCGATCGACGCCGGCTCCCTGACGAACACCCTCTCCGTCTCGGCCACGTCACCGAAGGGGAAGCCGGCCGCTGCCGGTCCCGAGTCCGCGACGGTCGAACTCTCCGGCGCCGCTGCGGTCTCCGCATCGGTCACGAGCAACCTCGGTGCCGCACCCGTCGCGGGTGACACGGTCACCTACCAGGTGGACGTCGAGAACACCGGTTCGCTCACCGTCGCCGACCTGTCGGTCAGTACGGAGTCGGCTCGGCTCGTGGAGTGCACGCCCACCACGATCGCGCCTGGCGGGACCGCAGTGTGCCGACTCGAGCGTCAACTGACCCAGGCGGACGTCGATGCCGGACACCTGGTGTTCACCGGTGTGGTCCGGGGTACTCCTGCGCGTGGTGAGGCCGGTACGCTCGCAGATCTCCGCCTCGACCAGGACATCGCCTCGTCCGCGACGGCGTCCGTCGCGACGACGTCCGACGCCGGCGTGTCCGTGCAGGCAGGGCAGACGATCCGGTACACGACGACCGTCACCAACACCGGGACCGTGACGCTCTCCGACCTCGCTGCTCGGCCGGCGATCGGCGATGCCGCGGCGTGCGAGCGGACGTCCCTCGCTCCCGGCGCATCGACGACCTGCGTCGTGACGTACAGCGCGACGCAGGCCGACGTGGACGCAGGAGCGGTGGAGCAGACCGTGACCGTCGTCGGTGCGGCTCCCGGTGCGGATCCGGCCCGACTCGGGTCCGCGGACGTCCGTGACGTCGCCGTGCCCGCGCCCGACGTCGACGCATCCGTCGAGACCGACGCGGCAGACGTCCCCGCCGTGGGCGACGTCGTCACGGCGACCGTCACCGTGACGAACACCGGGAACGTGACGCTCTCCGACGTGACCGTCGATCCCGCCACCGGCGACCCGGTGACCTGCGTCGCCGCCACCCTGGCTCCCGGAGCGACGACGACCTGCGTGGTGACCCGCGCCCCCCTGACCCAGGCCGACATCGACAGCGGCGCCATCGCGTTCTCCGGCGACGTCCTCGCCACCACGCCGGCCGGTGCGCGATCCGTGCTCGGCGGCGTCCGCGTGACCGATCCGGTCCCGGCGACCCCGTCGGCCGCTGCCACGATGACCTCGAACGCCGGCTCGGCGAAGGTCGGGCAGACCGTCACGTGGACCACCACGGTGACGAACACCGGCAACGTGACCCTGAGCACGGTCGTGGTCGACACTGTCGACGGTGCCGCCGTGTGCGACGTCGACGCCCTCGCCCCCGGACAGCGCGCGACGTGCACGTCGACCGCCGAGGTCACCCAGGCTGACGTCGACAGCGGCACCCTCGACCGCGAGGCCATCGTCAGCGCTGCAGCTCCCGGAGCCGCCCCGGCCGAACTCGCCCGTGCCGAGAGCTCGGACCGCATCGCGCCGGTCCCCGCGCTCGGGGCGTCCACGACGTCGGACGTCACCGAGCACACCGGTGTCGGTGACCAGGTGACGTGGACGACCACGGTCACGAACACCGGGAACGTCACGCTGTCCGCGCTCCGGATCGGTGCCGGCACCTGCGACTCCGCGGTGCTCGCGCCCGGAGCCGAGACCCGCTGCGTCGTGAGCCGGGAGCTGGCCCAGGTCGACGTCGACGCCGGTGTCGTCCGGCTGGACGGGGCGATCTCGGCGACCACGCCGGCCGGGGCCACGGCGGTCCTCGCTCGTGCCGCGGCGGAAGCTCCCGTCGCACAGCACCCGGCGCTCACGGCGACGAGCTCGTCGGACGCCGAAGCGCAGCCGTCCGTCGGTGACGTCGTCACGGTCGTCGTCGCCATGGAGAACACCGGCAACGTGACCCTGCGCGACCTCGCGCTCCGCCCGAGCCGCGGTGAGGTCGCGGACTGCGCGTCGGCGCCGCTCGCACCCGGAGCGCGGATCGAGTGCACCGTGACCACGACCGTCACGCAGGCGGACGTGGACGCCGGCGGGTTCGACGTCGGCACGACGGTCCTCGGGTCCACGCCGGCCGAGGACGGCGCCGAGCTGGCCGAGACCTCGGTCCGGGTGGACGTTCCTGCTCAGCCTGCTGCCACCCTCGCGCTCGCCGCCGCGGTGCGGGAGCGGCTCGACCCGGGCGCGGAGCTGCAGGTCGAGGCGACGGTGACGAACACCGGCAACGTGACCCTGTCCGACATCGAACTCGACGCTTCCGCCGATCAGCAGGTGGCCTGCCCGGACGGTGCGATCGCGCCGGGTGCGTCCGTCACCTGCACGATCACGGTGACGGTGACGCAGGAGCACGTCGACGCAGGTGGGATCGAGTTCCACGTCGACGGCACCGCCGCGGTCCCGTCCGGGGCGCGCACGGCCGTCCCGACCGCGGACCTGACCGTTCCGATCGACGCCGAGCCCGGTGCGACGCTGACCCTGGCGGTGGTGCCCGGTGGCGACCTGTCCGTCGGCAGCACCATCGGATTCCGCGCGACCGTGGCGAACACCGGGAACGTCACGCTCAGCCGACTGGCCGTGAGCCGACTCGTCGCGTTCGCGGCGAAGCACGGCGACGCCGGGGAAGCCCACGATGCCGGTGTGCTGGCGTGCTCGGACGAGACCGTCCCCGTGGGCGGTTCGGTGGCGTGCACCTTCGAGCGGACGATCACGCAGTCCGATCTCGACAGTGGTTCGCTACGCGAAGCCGTGACCGCGTCCGCCGGGGTCCCCGCAGGCGACGACCTCGCGATCGCTCCGGCGTCGGTGACGGTCACGGTGCCCCGGGCGATCGAGGGCTCGACCGAGTTGACTGCGAACACCGACGGTCCGGTGTCCGAGGGCACCAGGGTGACACTGACGACCACGATCCGGAACACCGGGTCCGTCACGCTCAGCGACCTCGTCGTTCGTCAGCACGATGCCGGCGAGCAGGTCTGCGTCGCGCCGGATCTCGCCCCCGGCGCTGAGACGACCTGCTCCGGTGAGCGAACGGTCACCGCGGCCGACGTGGAGCACGGCGCCCTCGAAGCCGCTGTCACGGTGACCGCGACGGATCCGCAGGGCCATGGGGTCGACCTGCCGGATGCCTCGGTGAAGATCCCGGCGACCGCTGCGGCCGAGTTGGCGTTCACCGGCGTGCAGGGGATCAGGCTCACCTCCGCGGCCGCCCTGGCGCTGGTGGCCCTCGGCGCGGCCACGATGGCCCTCATGGCGCGCCGGGCCCGCGCGGAGTCCGAATCGGACTGACCGGTGCCGCCGTGGGCCCGGCTCGGCCTGCCGCCCGTCACTGCGACGGCGACAGGTCGAGCCGGGCGTCGAGGTCCAGCCGGTCGAGGAACGTCTCGTCGTGGCTGACCACCACGACGGCCCCGCGGTAGGCCCCGAGCGCGTCGACGAGCTGGTCGACGCTCGTCATGTCGAGGTCGTTCGTCGGCTCGTCGAGCACCAGCAGCTGCGGGGGCGGGTCAGCGAGCACGAGTCCGGCCAGCGCCACCCGGAAGCGCTCACCACCGGAGAGCGCACCCGCGGGACGGTCCACCGTGTCCCCGCGCACCAGGAAGCGGGCGAGCCGGTTCCTGAGCACGGCGTCCCCGACGTGCTGCGCGCCGCGACGGACGTTCTCGAGCACGGTCAGGTCGTCGTCGAGCGAGTCCTTCCGCTGCGGCAGGTAGGCGATGTGCTCCACGTGCGGTTCGGCGTGCGTGCCCGGGAGCGGGTGCTCCCGCGCGGAGGGCCACCCGACGAGTTGCTCGAGCAGGGTCGTCTTGCCGACGCCGTTGTCCCCGCCGACGGCGATGCGTTCGGGTCCCTGCACGATCGTGTCCCGTCCGCGGACCGTGATCGTCGCGATGCGTCGGGACGCGGGGACGTCCGGATCGGGCAGCTCGACGTGGATGGACTCGTCGACCCGGAGCCGCGTCTCCGCCTCCCGCTTCGTCTGCAGGGCCGCTGCCTCGTCGTCCGCGTACCCGGTGCGGAGCCTCCCCGCCGTCTCCTCTCCCTTCTTCCGCATCTCGTTCGCGAAGATCTTCGGCATGCCCTGCGCGGCCTTGACGCCGGAGCGGGCCCGCCGCGCGATCTTCGTCTCCGCCTCGATCCGCTGCCGCTTCTCGGTGCGGTGCCGCTGCTCGGCGACCCGGACCTCGCGCTCGACGGCGGCCTGCTGGACGGCGAGGTGCTCCTCGAACGCGCTGAACGTCCCGCCGAACACGGTCATCGACCCGGCGCGGAGCTCGGCGACCTCGTCGACGTGCTCCAGGAGCTCCCGGTCGTGGCTGACGACGACGAGCGTCCCGTGCCAGGCGTCGACCATGTCGAGCAGCATCGTCCGCGCTCGTCGGTCGAGGTTGTTCGTCGGCTCGTCGAGGAACGCGATCGGGAGCCCGCGCAGCCGGATCCCGGCGACCGCTGCGAGGACCGCCTGACCGCCGGACAGCGTCGTGACGGGCCGGTCGAGGTCGATGCCGAGCGGGTCGAGCGCGGCTGCGGCGCGTTCCTCGACGTCCCAGTCGTCGCCGATGACGTCGAAGTGCGCGGGCGATGCGTCACCGCCGAGCACGGCTCGGAGCGCCCGGACCGTGGCGCCGATCCCGAGCAGGTCGGCGACGGTGTCCTCGGCGCGCACGGACATGCGCTGGGGGAGGTGGTCGACGGGACCCGACGTCGTGACGGTGCCAGACGTGGGGTGGAGCCGACCGGTGACCAGCCGGACCAGCGTGGTCTTCCCGGCCCCGTTCCTCCCGACCAGACCGGTCCGGCCGGAGCCGAAGGCGGTGGTGAGGTGGTCGATCGCGACGGTGCCGTCCGGCCAGGTGAAGGTGAGGTCGTGCAGGACGACCGATGGGTTCGCGGGCATGGAGGTGCCTCCCGTGTGTCGATGCGGGCGCACGACACCGGAGCCGCGGATGCGGCAGGGACCCGACTCAGGCGGCCGTGATCACGGTGTCAGCGCAGGGGCTGCTGCTGCGAGGACGCAGTACCGGTGATCACGCGCAAGGCGACTTCTTCCGTCGGTTCACCCCCGTTTCCGTGACCCGAGCCGGCGGTCGGTCTCCCGCCCCGCTGCTCCGCGGTCACGACGGAGTGTCCCCCACGGTAAGCCCGTTCCCGGACGGCCGCAAGGGATGACAGGGTGGAGGCATGCCCGAGAACCTGCTGCCGACCCCGTCGAGCAACCCCGAGACCCTGCTCCCCGCCGAACCCGAGGTGACCGCGGCGCTCGCCGCCGACGCACCCGTCGCCAGCGTGGTGGTGTCGCACCCGTCGTCGAGCCTGGCGTGGGCGCTCCTCGCCGACGAGGCGTGGGAGCGTGGCGCGACGCTCGAGTCCTACGCGTACGCCCGTGTCGGCTACCACCGCGGGCTCGACTCGCTCCGCAAGGCCGGGTGGCGGGGTGCCGGGCCGGTGCCGTGGTCGCACGAGCCGAACCGCGGCGTCCTCCGGGCGCTGTTCGCCCTGCGTCGCGCGGCCCAGGCGATCGAGGAGCCCGGCGAGCCCGAGCGCCTCACCGAGTTCCTCGACGGCGCCGACCCCGCAGCGATCCCCGCGCTGACCGCGTAGGGCGGCGCGCCCGCCGCCCCTCCGCCCGCCGACCGCCGGCGCGGATCGCCGAGCCCCGCCGCCTACGCCAGCAGCACGCTCCACGCGCGGGTGGACGGCCAGAGCTGGTGCTCCGGGAGCACGTCCAGCCCGCACGCACGACTCCCGAGCCCGTGCTGCGCGGCATCGAGGTACAGGTACAGCGCGTCGGGCGTCGGGAGCTCGTATGGGTGCGCCGCGCGGCTCACCTGCTGCGCGGTCCACGGCGTCAGGGTGAACCCCGCCCGGTGCGCCCCGACCGTCGACACCGTGAACGGGCCCACCGTCAGTGAACGGAGGCCCGGACGGTGCCCGGTCTCCTGCGGCCTGGAGTAGTTCGCGTTCAGCAGCGACACCGGGGAGCCGAACCGGCCGACGTGCGCCGCGTGCGACGAGTCCGCGTACGACTCGAGCGGCCCCGTCCCGAACCACTCCACGGCGGCGTCCTCGGACACGAGGGACACCGGCAGGTCGATCCGCACGCCGATCCTCGGCCACGTCACGTCCCAGGCGCCGAAGGGGATCGCCGTCGTGTCGAGCAGCAGCCCCTCGTCCGTCCGGGTCCATCGGTGCGTGACCTCGACACCGGCGCCGCTGTTCGCCGCCGCGACCCGGACCCGCTGCACGAGACCGTGCTCGGTCCGCTCGACGTCGATCAGCCGGTGCGTCAGCCGGTCGAGCCCGGCACGCACCCACTTCTCCGCCGACGCCGGCGCGTCGGGATCGCCGACGCCGTGCGTCAGCACCGGGTCAGCGGTCTCGTAGCCGCCCTGCGACGCCAGTCGATCGTTGTCGGTCGGCGCGCGCCAGAGCTCCAGTCGCGGCCCGGCGACGGGCAGTCCCTTCCAGCTCGACAGGTCGCCGCGTTCGGTGAAGGTCGCCTCCCCGAGTCGGTCGCCGTCCCACCCCGTCCTGGAGGCTCGTGGCGCCTCCGCCGGACGGCTCGCGACGAGCGTCTGGGCGCGTGCCACGACGTGGCCGGTGTCCGCCCAGGCCGTCGGTCCGGCGAGCTCCGCGACGACGTCGAACCACAGTTCCTCGCCGGGGGCGATGTCGCCGGCAGCCGCGCCGAGCACGTCGTCCGGGACGGGCACCGTTGCCGACTCGCGAGCGGCGATCACGCCGGGGGCGATCCGCCCCGAGGACTCGACGACGCCGTTCCGCGCCAGGGTCCAGCGGAACCGCACGCCCGCGGTCGAGGCGGAGTGGTACCGGTTCTCGACGAGGACCGTGCCGTTCCCGACCGAGATCCGGACCGGTGCCACGACAGCTGCGTACTCCGCGAGCCCCGGCGTCGGGATGTCGTCGGGCAGCACGAGGCCGTCCATCACGAAGTTGCCGTCGTGCACGACCTCGTGGAAGTCACCGCCGTAGGCGTAGTACGGGGTGCCGTCGGGTGTGTGTGCGAGCAGCCCGTGGTCGCGCCACTCCCACACGAACCCGCCGTGCAGCCGGGGGTACCGGTCGACCAGGTCCTCGTACTCCTGGATCTGCCCGGGGCCGTTCCCCATCGCGTGGACGTACTCGCAGTGGATGAACGGCTTCGACCGCTGCCGTGCGGCCTCGGCGGGGCCGCAGCCGAGCAGGGGCGTCGGGGTCCCGCCGCCGATCGACTCGGTCTCCTGCAGCGTCGGGTACATCCGCGAGTACACGTCGGTGTACTCGCCCGTGTAGTCGCCCTCGTAGTGCACCGGGCGCTCCGGGTCGCGGGCGTGCACCCAGGTCGACATCGCGGCGAGGTTCCGCCCGGTGCCGGACTCGTTGCCGAGCGACCACATCACGATCGACGGGTGGTTCTTGTCGCGCTCGACGGTCCGTTCGATGCGGTCGAGGTAGGCGTCCTCCCACGCGGGGTCGTCGGACGGGTTGCCCTGCCAGTCGAGGAACACGAAGCCGTGCGTCTCGAGGTCGCACTCCAGGATCACCCAGAACCCGAGCTCGTCGGCCAGGTCCAGCACGCGGGGGTGCGGCGGGTAGTGCGAGGTCCGGATGGCGTTCACGTTGTGGCGCTTCATGAGCGCCATGTCGGCGCGGGCGTGGTCCTCGTCGAACACGCGGCCTCGTGACGGGTGGGTCTCGTGCCGGTTCACCCCGTGGAAGACGACGCGTTCGCCGTTGACCAGGAACCGGTCACCGACGATCTGCACCGTGCGGAACCCGAGCCGCAGCGACACGGTCTCCCCGCCCTCGGTCCCGCCGGCCGTCGTGCCAGTGGACAGCGTGGCGTCGTAGAGCTTCGGGAGCTCGGCGCTCCACGGCTCGACGCCCTCGACCTCGATCGGGGCGACGTCGTCGGCGTGCTGCCAGACGACGGACACCCCGAGATCGGGCACCGCGAAGCGGACCGGGAACACCGCGTCGAGCGTCGGCACCGTGATCGTGCCGGAGCCCGTCGCGGGACGCCCGGACGCCGCGGTCCCCGCGGTCGCAGCAGTGCCCAGCGACGCCGTCCACGACGCCCTGACGAAGACGTCGTCGATCGGTGCCGTCGGTCGCGCCAGCAGCGTGACGTCGCGGAAGATCCCCGGCAGCCACCACTGGTCCTGGTCCTCGAGGTACGAGGCGGCCGACCACTGGTGCACGCGGACGCGCAGCTCGTTCGGCCCCGGCCGGAGCAGCGACGTCACGTCGAACTCCGTCGCCAGGCGCGACCCGGTCGACCACCCGACGAGGTCGCCGTTCAGCCACACCCGGAAGTGCGACTCCACCCCGTCGAAGCGGAGCAGCACGCGCGCCGCCGCGTCGAAGGTCGTCGGCACGTCGAACGTCCGTCGGTAGTCGCCCGTCGGGTTCTCCTCCGGCGGGTTCGGCGGGTCGATCGGGAACGGGTACTGCAGGTTCGTGTAGCTCGGCGCCCCGTGCCCGTGCAGGACCCAGTGCGCGGGGACCGGCAGCGTGCCCCATCCGTCCGGGTCCTCGAACGGCGCTGCGTCGGCGACGGGCGACCAACGGAAGTCCCACTCCCCGTCGAGCGACAGCGACGGAGCGTCGGTGTGCAGCCATGCTCTGGGCGTCAGCCGGGACGCCGATCCGGGTGCGGTGGACGCGAGGTCGGGAGTGGTCAACCCTTGACCGATCCTTCCGTGAGGCCCCCGCGCCAGAAGCGCTGCAGGACGATGATGGCGATGACGAGCGGGATGACCGAGACGAGCACCCCGCCGGTGGTGAGCTGGTAGAACTCCGGCAGCCGGTCGACCTGTGCGCGCCAGTTGTTGAGCCCGAGGGTGATCGGGTACAGCTTCTGGTCGGCCAGCATGATCAGCGGCAGGAAGAAGTTGTTCCAGATGCCGACGACCTGGAACAGGAACACCGTCACGAGCGCCGGCGTCATCTGCCGGAGCGCGATCGTGTGGAAGATCCGCAGCTCGCTGGCGCCGTCGAGTCGCGCGGACTCCATGAGCGCCGTGTCGATCGACGCCGCGGCGTACACCCGGCAGAGGAACAGGCCGAACGGGGAGACGAGGCTCGGGATGAGCACGCTCCAGTACGTGTCGGTCAGGCCGAGGGTCGAGAACAGCAGGAACAGCGGCAGCGCCGTCGCGGTCCCCGGCACGAGCACGCCGCCGAGGATCGTCCCGAACACGAGCTGCCGCCCGCGGAACTCGTACTTCGCGAGCGCGTACCCGCCGGCTGCGGCGAAGTACGTCGCGAGCACGGCACCGACGCCCGAGTACAGGATGCTGTTCGCGATCCAGCGGACGAAGATGCCGCCGTCGTACGTGAACACCTGCTGGATGTTGCTGAACAGCGCGAACTCGCCGCCGAACCAGAACCCGTTCGTGGAGAACAGCGCGCCGGTGGTCTTCGTCGCCGCGATGACGACCCAGTACAGCGGCACGAGGAAGTAGATCGCGACGATCACGAGGATGCCCGTGACGACGATCTGGCTCTTGCCGGACCGGTCGAGCTTGCGGCGCTGGTGCGCCGAGATGGACGTGGTGTCCACCGGGACGGCGGACTGCTTGGCCGGTGCTTCGACGGTCATGCGTCCGCCCCCTTCGTCTCGTTGTGCAGACCGGACCCGCCTTGGAGGCCCGGTGCGGCTTGGGAGGTGACCGGGCGGACGGCGGATACGCGCGTCTGGAGCGCGCGCCGCGCCTCCAGTCCGTCCTTCTTGGCCCGCTTGCGCTGGTCGCGCTCCTCCTTCGGCGGCCGGTTCGTCAACGCGAGGAACGCGAACGACAGGATGAACGCGGCCAGGGCGATGATGACCGCCTGCGCACTCGCGACGCCGTACTCGTTGAACGCGAACGCGTTCGTGTACGCGGCGTAGTTCGGCGTGTACTCGGTGTCGATGGCCGGCGCGACCGTCGACAGGATCTGCGGCTCCGCGAAGAGCTGCAGCGTGCCGATGATGGAGAACACCGTCGTCAGCACCAGAGCCGGCGCGATGAGCGGGATCTGGATGCGCCAGGCGACCTGGACCGGACCGGCGCCGTCCATCTTGGCGGCCTCGTAGACCTCGCCGGGGATGGACTTCAGCTGCGCCACGATGATGAGCATGTTGTAGCCGGTGTACGTCCACGTGACGATGTTCGCGATCGACCACAGCACGCTGTTGGCGCCGAGGAAGTCCGGCTGCAGCCCGATCGACTGCAGCAGGGCGACGATCGGCGACAGGCCGGGCACGTAGAGGAACGACCAGAGGATCGTCGCGATGACGCCGGGGACGCCGTACGGCATGAAGTAGATCGCGCGGAAGAACCCGGGCCAGCGGGCGCTCGCCGACTCCAGCAGCAGCGCGAGGATCGTGCAGGCGATGATCATCACCGGGACCTGCACGATGCCGAACAGCAGCATGCGGCCGATCGAGGCGACGAAGCCGGGGTCGTTCAGGGCCGTGACGTAGTTGTCGAACCCGGCGAAGCGGCCGGTGACGCCGTCCTCGCCGAACAGGCCCTTCCGGTCGACGGTCGTGAAGCTCTGGAACAGCGCACTGATGATCGGGATGATGAACGTCAGCACGAACAGGGCGAGGAACGGCGCGAGGAGGACCCACGGCGCGCGCTTCTGTGCGCGGGTGGCCTTCGTCGACGTGCGGAAGGTGGTGTTCGGCTGCGTGCTCATCGTGCCGTCCTGACGCTGAGGCCCTTGTCCTTGAAGGACTGGACGATCTCCTTCTGCGCGAGCTCGACGGCGTCGCGCAGCTTCAGACCGGAGGTGAGCTTCCGGCGGAACTGGTTCTGCAAGCTGGTGAACGCCGACTGCGTGACCGGGGACCAGGACCAGTCGATGTTCTGCTCCTTCGACGCCGGCACGAAGACCTCTTCGTTGTAGTTCTGGCCGGAGAACCACTTGCTCGGCTGCTCGCGCTGCTTCCCGATGTAGTCCACCGCGGGCGACCACCCGATGCCGCAGTACTTGATCATCGCGTCGATGCCCTCCTTCGAGGTGGTCATCCACGTGATGAACTCGAGCGCCTCCCTGGGGTGCTTCGCGTTCGCGAGGACCGCGGCCGTGGAGCCGCCGATCGCGCTCGAGCCGTAGCCCGTGTCGCCCCAGGTCTGCATCTTCGCGACCTTCCACTTGCCCTCGCCGCCCTGCACGGACTCGATGAGGGCGTCACCCCAGCTCGCGCTCGTGACGGCCGCGATCTTGCCGCTCGCCGCCGAGGCGTACCAGCCGGGGGTGTAGGCGCCGGCGCTCGTGTCGACGAGCTTGTCGTCGATGCACCCGTCGAAGAAGTCGGCGACCATCAGGGTCTTGTCGTCGGTCATGTCGACGACCCACTCGTCGCCGTCGACCTTGAACCACCGGGCGCCGGCCTGCTGCGCGTACGCGGCGAAGGGTGAGGCGTCGGCCACGGGGAAGACCTCGAGGTAGTTCTGCGGCCCGGTCTTCCTGACCTTGTCGGCCAACTCGCGCCACTCGTCCCACGTCGCCGGTGGTTCGCCGCCGGCCTGCTCGAGCAGCGCGGTCTGGTAGTAGAAGCCCATGGGGCCGGTGTCCTGCGGGATGCCGTAGACGCCGTCGACGAACGAGACCTGGGCCCACGCCGCCTCGTCGTACTTCGACTCGTGGTCCTTCGCGCCGTACCGGGCGAGGTCGACCAGGCCGTTCGCGAGCATGAACTCGGGGATCTGCCGGAGCTCGACCTGCCCGATGTCCGGACCACCGCCGGCCGCGAGCGCGGAGTACATCTTCTGGTACCCGCCGGAGTTGCCGCCGGGGATCCAGTTCGCGGTGACCTGGACGTGCGGGTTCTTCGCGTTCCAGACGTCGCAGACCTTCTGCAGGTCCTTGAGCCACGCCCAGTAGGTGATCTGGACCGTCTCGCCGCTCGCGGCCGCGGGGATGACCCCGGCCTTGTTGACGTTCGTGGATCCGGGGACCGCGCATCCGGCGAGCAGGCCGGTCGCGGCTGCTCCGATGCCGAAGCCCAACAGCTGTCGTCTCGAGATGGGTCGTGGTGATGGGGGCGTCATTGCCGTCGCACTCCGGTTCGTCGTCGATCGGGGTTGCGGTTCAGCCAACCACAAAACCGAGCGCCAGTGCGATTTCGGCGCTGGGTGTTCCCTCCGATGTGTGACGTCGGAGCGCCGACGGGTGGAGTGTGGTCGGAACGTGAGAGCGCAGGGGCTCCTCGAGTTCCTGCTCCGTCCAACCGAAGGAGCTGCCATGACGTCGACCAACGTCACGAACGAACTGCACCGGATCCTGGGCCAGCGACTGGAGGGCGGAGGCACGTGGGCGTGGGCCTACGTGGACGCCTCGGGCAACGTCGAGGATCCGCGTCGCCAGGCGGCGCTGAAGCTCCGCGGGGTCGAGGAGGCACTCCGAGCGCAGGGTTCGGACCTCGACGCGGTCGACGTCATCGCCGGTGAGCTCGAGAACAGCCCAGGCGTCCCGTCGCCGGTTGCGCGGTACGTGCTCGTGCACGACGGTGAGCTCGTGCTGAGCGAGGTCCTGCCCGGTCCGATGCACGCGGCCGAGTCGATCGGCGTCGGGGCCGTCCCCGACCTCGTGCCGCTCGTCGCGCACCGGCCGATCGACCTGCCGTTCCTGGTCGTCCAGGTCGGCAAGGACGGCGGCGGGTACCGGGCGTTCAAGCTCGGGCACCCGGCGACCGCCGACGACGAGGAGCGCATCTCCGGGGAGACGTTCGACCAGCACAAGGTGAAGGGCGGGTTCGGCGACTGGAAGCAGCCGCGCTGGCAGAGTCGCACCGAGGAGGTCTGGCGGCAGAACACGAGCGAGGTCGCGAGCGCGATCGACAAGGCCGTCGCGCGACTCTCACCCGCGCTCATCGTCGTGGCCGGGGACCTGCAGGCACGTCCGATGCTCATCGAGCGGCTGTCGTCCGACGCACGTCGGCTCGTCAGCGAGGTACCAGGGGGCGGGTTCGACGAGGAGGTCCTCGGCGATCACGTGCGCGTCGCCCTCGCCCGGGTGATCGCGAAGCACCGGCACGACCTCGAGGACGCGCTCCGGTCCCACATCGGTCGCGGGGACAACCAGGCGGTGACCGGGCTCGGACCCGTGGTGGAGGCACTGCAGCAGGCCCAGGGTGCGACGATCGCGCTGGACGCCGTGGCCGTGGGTGATCGGACGTTGCTCGCACTCGGGGCAGCGCCGTGGATCGCGACCGCGCCGGAGCAGGCTGCCGGCGTGCCGGTGATCGGCCCCGTGCCCGCCGTCTGCGCGCTCGTGCGTGCTGCGGTGCTCACGGACGCGGAACTCGTGCTCGTGAACGCGGCGTCGTTGCCCGGAGGGGCTGCTGCGGCGGCGCTGTTGCGCTGGCCGGTGGGCCCCACCGTCCCGGCCTGAGCGGCCTGCGCTACCCCGTGCCCTTTCGCGCGTAGGGGGTCGAATCGCGCGTAGGAGGTCGGGAGTTCCGACCCCCTACGCGCGATTCCGCATCCCATTGCGGGCGTTGTGGGACGAATCGCGCGTGGTTGCCGCGCGGGTCAGTCGTGGGAGCGGTCGGCGTGCGGGACCAGGGGGAGCGCCAGGAGTGGCAGGACCGCCACGATGCCGAACGACGCCGCGAACCCGAGCGCCCCCACGAGCGCACCGATCCCCGGGCCGACGGCGCTCGCCGCGATGAACTGCCCGGTGTTCTGCGCCCCGAGTGCTCTCCCGGACCAGAACGGCCCAGCGGCCTCGGCGACCGACGTGTACGCGAGCCCGTTGTCCGCCACGGTGACGCTCGTCGCGATGACGAGGAACACCGCCGCGCCGGCCAGGTGTGTCGCGTCGACGAGTGCCAGCACGGCCATGACCACGGCGGCGCTGATCGCGACGATGCGCAGTGGTCCGACCCGGGATCCCGCCCGGTCGCTCCACACGCCGACGAGGATCCGTCCGATCGCGCCGACGAACTGCGATGCCCCGACGAGCAGCCCCGCCGCGGGCGTCGACCACCCGAGCCCGACGAGCCACACCAGGCCGTAGGTCGACAGCGTGAACTGCGGCACCACGAGCAGGATCGACACCGCGTGGATCCGCCACAGGAAGCCGTTCGTCCGGTAGGGGTTCGCCGTGACGGTCGTCGCCGCCTCTGAGCGGACCGGCCGCGGCGGGTTCGCGATGCCGATCGCGCACGACACGGCGAGCACCGCGCAGAGGAGGATCGGCAGGACGAGCGACGCCCTGATGCCCTGCGCCTCGGCGAGCTGCGGCACCGTGACCGCCGCGAGCGTCACCCCGAGCGGCTGCGACATCTGCCGGATCCCCATCGCGAGCCCTCGACGCTCCTTCGGGAACCAGCCGACGACCACGCGTCCGCTCGCGGCGTTCGTGGACGCGCTCGTCATGCCGCCCGCCAGGAACGCCAGCCCGAGCAACACCGGGTTCCCTGCCGCGGCCCACGCGCCGACCACGGCGAGCGTCGTCAGGACCAGACCGCCCGCGATCACGATGCGCTCGCCGAAGCGGTCGGTGATCGCACCCCAGGCGATGAGCGTCAGTACCATGCCGAAGGTCGGAGCGGCGGCCAGGAGCCCCGCAAGGGTCAGCGACGTGCCCTGGGCGTGCAGGTACGGGATGAGCAACGCCGGTGCCGAGACCACGAGCGTGCCGGCGGCCTGTGCGGCGACGCCGAGCGCGAGCATCGTCCAGGCGCGGGCGGTGATCGGGGGTGTCGCGGCCGTGCGGTGAGCCGTCGTCGTCATGGAAGCAGTCGTTTCGTCGCGGAACTGATTGGTATACCAAAACGGTATACCATTCGAGGCGCCGCGCCACTAGGCTGATGTGCCGTGACCGAACCGACCGACGCAGCCCCCGTGTCGCAGACGGCCCAGCTCTACGACAACCTCCGTGGCGCGATCCTCACCCTCGACATCGCGCCGGGCGAGCGCATCTCCGAGCGCGGGCTCGAGGCGCGCTTCCACGCGTCGCGCACGCCCGTCCGTGCAGCGCTGTCACGACTGGAGCGCGAGGGGCTGATCCTCCACGAGGGGCGCTCGTGGACCGTCACCCCGATCGACCTCGACGAGATCGCGTCGCTCGCCGAGCTCCGCGGCGTGCTCGAGCCCGCCGCCGCACGGCTCGCCGTCGCGCGCGCGTCCCGTGAGCAGCTCGCCGAGGTCCGGTCGCACCTCGACGCCCTGCAGCCGACGCCGGACCAGCAGGCCGGCATCCGGATGGGCTCGACATTCCACCTCGACCTGGCGGCCCTCGGCGGCAACCGGTTCGTCACCGACGCGATCGCCGATGCGCTGACCCGACTGGAGCGGACGCGTTGGATCGAGGTCCGGACGCCCGAGGCCCGGGACGCCGCGTGGGACGAGCACAGCGCGATCCTCGACGCCGTGCAGGCCGGGGATGCCGACCGCGCGGCCGAACTGCTCGCCGCGCACGTCGCCGGGACGAACGACCGTCTGCTCGCCTTCATCGCCCAGGAACGCCGCCGTCTCCGCGGTGCCGGCATGGCGATCGTGGGTGCGACGGAGCGCTGACGGCGCAAGACCGCACCCGGAACTGCCCGTCGCGACCCGATCTGCGCGACCCACGGCGAGCACGGAACGCGACCCGCTCGACGAGGTGACGGCGCAGACTCGCTGCACCGGGCCTCCTGTCCGGGGCCGCGTCAGCGGCTCACTCGATGCGCGTCCGTTCCTCGGCGATCCAGGCGGTCACGGAGTCTTCGGAGTGCTCGAGGAGCGCGTCACGCACCTCTGCCTCGTCGCGGTTCAGGCGGTGCGCGTCGCGGCGCCCGGAATGTGTCGACTGTGACATCTCGATCGTCCTTCCCGAGTGCGGGCGCATGCCCGCGATGATGCGGACACCGTCCGCTGATTGCGCTTCCCCACGGGACGTACTGAGGTCGCTCCAGTGTCGTCGGATCGCTTCGGACCGCGCAAGGGTCCCGCGGCGGTTGTGGAGAAGTGTGTCGGCGACCGGTGCCTAGGATGGTCCGCTGTCGGGGCGGCTCGCCCCGGTACGGATCACCAGACGGACGGGAGGCACGGGTTGGCCGACCAGCGCACGGCACCTCCCACGGTCTACGACGTCGCCTCTGCGGCCGGCGTCTCCATCGCCACCGTGTCCCGCGTGCTGCGCACGCCGGACGCCGTCCGCGAGGGCACCCGCGACCGCGTGCAGGCGGCGATCCGAGCACTCGGGTACGTCCCGTCGGGCAATGCTCGAGCGCTTGCAGGACGTCGCACGGGCGTGATCGGGTTGCTGCTCCCCGGCTTCGACGTCGTCGCGGACGAGCGACCAGGGCTCGTCACCGACGGCGGCGTCCGCGTGGTCGACGACCGTCGGCACGTGACGCAGCCGTTCGCCTCGAACCTGTACTTCGACGAGGTCCTCCGCGGCGCCGAGACGGAGGCGTGGCAGCGTGGCCTCGCACTCATGGTCGCCGCCGGTCGAGGTCCCTCACGCGACGTCGTCGTGAACGACGTCGCAGGCCGGGTCGACGGGCTCGCGGTGCTGGCGCAGACCGTGCCGGACGACCTGCTCGAGCACGTCGCCCGCCGGATCCCCGTCGTGATGCTCGCCGACGACCGACGCTCGCACGGCTTCGACTCCGTCAGTGTCGACAATGCCGCCGGGATGCGCACGCTGGCGTCACACGTCATCGGGCGGCTGGGCGTCCGGTCGATCGCGTACGTCGCCGGGCCGATCGACTCGCCGGACGACCTGGAGCGTGCGGCAGGGTTCGCGGCGGCGCTCGCGGACCACGGTGTCGAGGCGTCGTCCGTCCGCACGGTGCACGGCGACTTCGGGCGGGTCCGGGCGCGGGAACTCGTCGGGCCGCTGCTGGCCGATGGTGTGCCGCGGGCGATCGTGTGCTCGAACGACCAGTCGGCGCTCGGCGTCCTCGACGGGCTGCTCGCCGCTGGGCTCCGCGTGCCCGAGGACGTCGTCGTGACCGGGTTCGACGGCATCGACGCCGGGCGGTTCTCGTCGCCGCGACTGACCACCGTGCACCAGCCGATGGGGGCGCTCGGGCGCGCTGCCGTCGCGGCGATCGTCGACCGGCTGGACAGCCCCGCCGGCCCCCCGCGCTCGATGCGCCTGCCCGTCGAGGTCCTCCTGCGCGAGAGCTGCCCCCCGGCGCTCTGACGCGCGTCGTGCCCGCGCCCGCGCGTCGTGCCCGCACTCGTACTCGTGCTCGTGCTCGTGCTCGTACTCAATTTCGCGCCTCGGTGCCCGCCCGCCGCAGTCCGGAGTGGTCACGACACCCCGCTGGTTGCGCGCCGACTGGTCACATCTCGTCGGTCCCCGCGCGTTCTGGCGACGGTTCGTGACCGCTGGGTGAACCTGAGCGGGGCGTTGTGACCGGTCGCACGTCGCCCGTCACGCGCCGCGCGCCGCACGCCGGCCGGCCGCTGGCCCGCGCCGGTACCCGAGCGAACCGTGACGGGGGACACCGGAATCCGACGCTTGCGCAGCGCGATGTAAGCGCATACATTGTCTCGGTACCCACTCGACACGGAGGTCGACCGAGCAATGACGCTTCCCCCACAGCGCACGCGCGGCCAGCGCGCACGACGGCGCGGACGCCTGATGGCGGCCCTCGCCGGGCTCGCAGTCGTGGCCCTCACCGCCACCGGCTGCAGCATCCAGGTCCGCTCCCAGCCGGACCCGAGCATCGGCAAGGACACGATGCTCATCAACGCGGACCACGGCAACCCGCTGTTCGACCGCAACTTCAACCCGTACATCGCGAACGCCCGCACGGCGTCGAAGTGGATGTACGAGCCCCTCATCGAGGTGAACCCGCTCGACGGCAAGCGCAACCCGTGGCTCGCGAGCAGCTGGACGCAGCCCGACGCGAAGACGATCGACATGACGATCCGCAGCGGCGTGAAGTGGTCCAACGGCGACGCGTTCAGCGCGAAGGACGTCGTCTTCACATTCGACCTGCTGAAGAAGTTCCCCGCGATGGACGTCAAGGGTGCGTGGCAGCACATCGCCAGCATCGACCAGCAGGGCCAGCACGTGGTCTTCCACCTGAAGTCGGAGGACGTGCCCAGCCTGACGATCATCGGGCAGACGTACATCCTCGGCGAGCAGCACTGGAAGGACGTCAAGGACCCGACGACCTACCGTGACCCGAACCCCGTCGGCACCGGCCCGTTCGTCCTCGGGAACTACACCGACCAGCAGTACTCGATGGACAAGAACACGTCCTACTGGCAGGCCGACAAGATCGCCATCAAGCACCTGATCCTGCCGGCGACGAACACGCAGCTCGACACCGTGACCCGTGGCTACGACTGGGCGTACTCGTTCATCTCCGACGTGAAGGGCACGTGGGGTGCCGCATCGAAGACGAACACGTACTGGTTCCCGCCGGGCGGTGTGATCGGCCTGATCCCGAACCTGACGAAGGCGCCGTACAACGACGTCAACGTCCGCCGGGGGATCTCGCTCGCGCTGAACCGTGACGACATCGCCGAGACCGCCACCGAGGGCAACCTCAAGGCGGCGGCACAGACCGGCCTGATCCTGCCGAACCAGGAAAAGTACGTGAACGACGCCATCCCCGACAAGGGCGTCATCACGCAGGACGTCGACGCCGCGAAGGCCTCCTTCGCGAAGTCCGGCTACGTGGAACAGGGCGGCAAGATCGTCAAGGACGGCAAGCAGCTCGAGATCACGATCATGACCGCGAACGGGTACTCCGACTGGCTCCGCGCCGCGCAGGAGGTCCGCCGCAACCTGACGGCCATCGGCATCAAGGTGACGATCCAGGCCCCGCAGCCCGCCGGGTACCAGCAGAACATCAACAACGGCACGTTCGACATGGCGATGGGTGGCATGGGCAACGGCGACGTGTACCAGGCGTTCAACTCGCTGCTGAGCTCCGACTTCTACCAGCCGGTCGGCAAGTCGACGGTGAACAACTACGAGCGCTACAAGAACGCCGACACGCAGAAGCTCCTCGACGAGTACAAGGCGACGACGGACACCGCGAAGCAGCAGGAGATCCTCGACCAGCTGCAGGAGGTCGTCTACAACGACCTGCCCGTCATCGGGATGTACTACGGCGGCCTCTGGGGGCTCTTCAACACCAGCAAGTTCGTCGGCTGGCCGAGCGCGAAGGACCCGTACATGGCGCCGCAGAACTACGACTCGGCCCCGTTGCTCATCTTCTCCAAGCTCCGTCTGCGCGACAGCGCCGCCGGGCAGAAGATCCTGAAGGACGCAGAGGACAACCAGTGAAGTACATCCTCCAGAAACTCGTCCTCTTCGTCCTGACCCTCTGGGCAGCGGTCACGCTGAACTTCGTGCTCCCGCGACTCATGCCGGGCAGCCCGACCGACGCGGCCCTGGCGAAGCTCAGCCAGAACGGCCCGGTCACCGACGCCACCAAGAAGGCCATCGAGGCGCAGCTCGGCGTCCCGACCGGCAACCTCTGGGACCAGTACGTCAGCTACCTGCACCAGGTCGTCACGCTCGACTTCGGCGTGAGCTACACGTTCTACCCGCAGAACGTCGGGGACCTCGTCGCCCGGGCCCTGCCGTACACGCTGATCCTCGTCGGCCTGGTCACGGTCATCGCCTTCGTGCTCGGCACCCTCATCGGTGTCGGCGCAGCGTGGAAGCGCGGCACCTGGCTCGACTCGCTCCCCACCCTGTCCGGCAGCTTCATGTCGACGTTCCCGTACTTCTGGACGGCGCTCCTGCTGCTGTTCTTCCTCGGCTACGTCCTGCACTGGTTCCCGACCACGGGCGCGTACTCGGCGACGACGACACCCGGCTTCAGCGCCGCGTTCGCCGGCGATGCGATCCAGCACGCGATCCTGCCGGCGCTCACCATCCTCGTGACGAGCCTCGGCGGCTGGATCATCGGCATGCGCAACGCGATGATCAACACGCTCGGCGACGACTACGTGACCTTCGCCGAGGCGAACGGTCTCCGTGGTCGCACGGTCGCGATCCGCTACGCCGCCCGCAACGCGATCCTGCCCAACCTGACCGGCTTCGGTCTGGCGCTCGGTGGTGTCGTCGGCGGCTCGGTGCTCGTCGAGCAGGTGTTCGGCTACCCGGGCATCGGCTACCTGCTGTTCAACGCCGTCATCGGCCAGGACTACCCGCTCATGCAGGCACTCTTCCTGATGATCACCGTGTCGGTGCTCATCGCCAACTTCATCGTGGACGTCCTCTACGGCGTCCTGGACCCGAGGACTCGACGATGAGCACAGTCGCAGTACGCACTCAAGAAGCGCCGGAGCAGCAAGCCCCGAGCCGCCTGAAGTCAGCCGCCCGCCAGTTCGGCGTCGTCTGGGGCAACACCAAGGCCCGGATCGGCATCATCATCCTGGCGGTGTTCGTGATCGTCGCCATCGCGGCCCCGCTCCTCGCCCCCTACGGCGCCAGCCAGAACGGGTTCCCGCGAAGCCAGGACGCGACCGCCGCGCACTGGATGGGCACGACGGCCGCCGGTGAGGACGTCCTGTCCCAGATCATCTACGGCGCCAGGATCTCGGTCCTCGTCGGAGCGGTCGCGGGCATCCTGTCCACGCTCGTGGCGGTGGCGATCGGCCTCAGCTGGGGATACGTCCGCGGCTGGATCGCCGAGGTCATCGGGTTCATCGTGAACCTGTTCCTCGTGATCCCGGGCCTGCCCCTGATGATCGTCATCGCGGCCTACCTGCAGAACGGTGGCATCGCCGTCATCATCGCGGTCATCGTGGTGACCGGCTGGGCATGGGGCGCTCGCGTCCTCCGCTCGCAGACGCAGTCGCTGCGCGGCCGTGACTTCGTGACCGCCGCGCAGTTCTCCGGCGAGGGTGCCACCCGCATCGTCTTCCGCGAGATCCTGCCGAACATGACGTCCCTGATCGTCGGCAGCTTCTTCGGTGCCGCGACGAGCGCGATCCTCGCGGAGGCCGGCCTGGAGTTCCTCGGCCTCGGTGACTCCTCGATCGTCAGCTGGGGCACGATCCTCTACTGGGCGCAGAACTCGAACGCGCTCCTCACCGGCCAGTGGATCCTGCTGTTCGCACCGGGTCTGTGCATCGCGCTCCTCGCGATGAGCCTGACCCTGATCAACTTCGGCGTCGACGCCGTGTCGAACCCGCGACTGCGCGAGGGCGCGCGGGTCAAGAAGGAGAAGGCCGTATGACCAGCCTGGAGGCTCCCATCACGTCCGCCCCGCGGGCTGCGGACGTCCTGCTCGACGTCCGCGACCTGTCGGTCGTCTACGAGTCGGCCGGCCAGACCGCGGTCCAAGCGGTCGACCACGTGTCGTTCTCCCTGAAGAAGGGCGAGTTCGTCGGCCTGGTCGGCGAGTCCGGCTCCGGCAAGTCGACGCTCGGCTACGCGCTGACCCGACTGCAGAAGCCGCCGGCGCGGACGAACGGCGGCAGCATCGTCTTCGCCGGCAAGGACATCCGCGACCTCGACGAGGAAGCACTCCGCCAGCAGCGGCAGGGCGGCTTCGCGATGGTGCTGCAGTCCGGCATGAACGCGCTCAACCCGGTGCGGACCATCCGGAACCACTTCATCGACATCTTCAAGGCGCACGGTCACGTCCCGCGCGAGCGCTGGGACAGCCGGATGCGCGAGCTCGTGGGCAAGGTGAAGCTCCCCGACTCGATGCTGGCCCGGTACCCGGGCGAGCTCTCCGGCGGCATGCGGCAGCGCGTGTCGATCGCACTGGCGCTGTCCCTCGAGCCGCAGCTCATGGTGTTCGACGAGCCGACCACGGCGCTCGACGTCCTCGTGCAGCACGCGGTGATGGACACGATCATCGAGCTGCAGCGATCGGAGGGCTTCACGGCCGTGCTCATCTCCCACGACCTCGGCATCGTGCTCGAGGCCACCGAGCGCGTCCTCGTGATGCACGAGGGACGGATCGTCGAGGACGGCGGCTCCCGCGACATCCTGCGCGACCCGCAGGACGAGTACACGCAGATGCTCCTCTCGCACTACGCGGATCCCCGTGCCGAGGTCGTCTCGCTGCCTGGCTTCCCGGACCGCTCGCTCCGCGCGGAGTCGGGGGAGAAGCGACAGGAGGCGACGACCTCCCACGCCACCGTCGGCACCCGCGAGCGCACGGCCGCGAAGAACCCGATCGTCGTCGACGGCCTCGTGAAGACCTACGCCCCGCCGCGTCGCGGCGAGGAGCCCGTGCGCGCCGTCCGCGACGTGTCGTTCACGCTCGAGCCGGGGCAGTCGCTCGCGCTCGTCGGCCAGTCGGGCTCCGGCAAGTCGACCATCGCGAAGATGCTCACGGGCGTCGAGAAGCCGACGAGCGGCACCGTCCGCTTCGGTGACCTGGACGTCGCGAAGCTCGGGCGCCGGGGCCTGCGGGACCTGCGCTCCGAGGTGCAGATGGTGTTCCAGGACCCGTACGCGGCGCTCAACCCGCTGCACACGGTCGAGTACACGCTGACCCGCCCGGTCGTGAACTACACCGGCCTCCGCGGCAAGGAAGCGCGGCACCGCGTGCTCGAACTCCTCGAGACCGTGGGGCTCACGCCCGTGGAGCAGTTCGCGCAGAAGCTCCCGCACCAGCTCTCCGGCGGTCAGCGGCAGCGCGTGGTCATCGCCCGGGCGCTCGCGAGCGACCCGCAGGTGATCATCGCCGACGAGCCGGTCTCGATGCTCGACGTCACGCTCCGTGCCGGCGTGCTGGCGCTGCTGGAAGACCTGCGCGAGCAGTGGGGCGTCTCGCTCCTCTACATCACGCACGACCTGCTGAGCGCCCGGCTCATCACCGACGACATCATGGTGCTGCACGACGGCGCCGTCGTCGAGCGCGGGCGGACGGCCGACGTGCTGCAGAACCCGCAGGACAGTTACACGATCGACCTGCTCGACGCGGTGCCGAACCCGCGCCGACGGCTGGCGGAAGGAGCACTGTGAGCACCCTGCACGACTTCGAGGCGGTCACCGCCTTCGGACACCTGCCCACCCCGGACGGCGTCGATGTCGTCGGCGTCGACCTGCCGATCGGACGACTGACGGCGTACCGGATCGTGCCGGAGGGCGAGTCCAAGGGCACCGTCCTGATCGTCCCCGGGTACACCGGCTCGAAGGAGGACTGGCGGACCTTCCTGCCGGTCCTCCGCGACGCCGGCTGGTCCGCCGTGGCGATCAGCCGGCGCGGCCAGGCCGACTCGGTGGCGCCGACGGACCGGAGCGAGTACACGCTCGAGCAGGAAGCCGCCGACGTCGTCCGGGTCGCGAGGCTCCTCGACGACGGCGCGCCCGTGCACCTCATCGGGCACTCGCTCGGCGGGGTCATCGTCCGCGCGGCCGCGATCCAGGACCCGAGCGCCTTCCGCGACGTCACGATGTTCTGCTCCGGCCCGCACGGCTGGGCGAACCGCAAGGCCGCTGAGCGCGCGATCGTCTCGGAGTCGTGCAGCAACCGCGCGCTCTTCGACGCGACGAACCCGCTCTGGGCCGGTCGTCCCGACGAGGAACTCCCCGACGACGTCCGGATGGTCCGCGAGCGCTTCGACCACACGAGCGTGCTCAGCGTGCTCGCCGGCGCAGGCATCCTCGAGGACCCGTCCGACACCACCGACGCGCTTCGCGAGACCGGTCTCCCGACCCTCGTGGCGCACGGCGTCTGGGACGCGGCATGGCCGATCCCGTGGCAGCACGACATGGCCGAGCGGCTCGGCGCCGACTACGCGGTCATCCCGGAGAGCTACCACGGCCCCCAGGTCGAGAACCCGCTCGGGACGGTCGCCGTCTTCGATGCGTTCTTGTCCGAGCACTGAAAGGACCCCATCATCACCACGCTGACATTCCCGGACGGCTTCCTCTGGGGCGCGGCCACCGCTGCACACCAGATCGAGGGCAACAACGTCAACAGCAACTGGTGGGTGCACGAGCACGAGCCGGACACCTCCATCGTCGAGCCCTCCGGGGACGCCGCGGACAGCTACCACCGGTACCGCGAGGACATCCGCATCGCGGCCGACCTCGGGCTGAACTCCTACCGGTTCAGCATCGAGTGGGCGCGCATCGAACCGGAGCGCGGGTTCGTCAGCCGTGCCGAGATCGACCACTACCGCCGGATGGTCGAGGCCTGCCACGAGTTCGGCATCGAGCCGATCGTCACCCTCATGCACTTCACCGTGCCCCGGTGGTTCGAGCGCGACGGCTTCTGGCGTGCACCCGACGCCGCCGACCGCTTCGCCCGCTACACCGAGGCGGCGCTCCCCGTCGTCTCGGACGGCGTCCGCTACGTCTGCACGATCAACGAGCCGAACATCGCGGCGATGCTCGCCGGAGGCGAGGACGCCAGGAACCTGGTGGCCTACGGCCTGCCGAACCCGGACCTGGGAGTCGCCGACGCCCTGCTGGCCAGCCACCAGCGGTCGCGCGAGGTGCTGGGACAGGTGTCGGGCCTCCAGTCCGGGTGGACCGTCGCGACCCAGGCGTTCCGCTCGAACGGCGAGCCCGGCGCCGACGAGATGCTCCGCGAGTACGGGTACCCGCGCGACGACTGGTACCTGGAGAACGCCGCCGGCGACGACTTCCTCGGCGTGCAGGCGTACACCCGCACGTTCGTCGGGCCGAACGGTCCGCTCCCCGTCGACGAGACGAACGAGACCACCCTGACCGGCTGGGAGTTCTACCCGGAGGCCTCCGCCGACGGACTTCGCAGCGCGTGGGAGCTCTCCGGCCACGTCCCGCTGATGATCACCGAGAACGGCATCGCGACCGCAGACGACACCCGTCGCCAGGCCTACACGCAGGGCGCCCTGGAGGGGATCCACCGCTGCATCGAGGACGGCATCGAGGTTCTCGGGTACCAGCACTGGTCGCTCCTGGACAACTACGAGTGGGCGTCCGGCTTCCGGCCGACGTTCGGGCTGGTGTCCTGGGACCCGGTGACGTTCGAGCGCACCCCGAAGCCGTCAGCGCACTGGTACGGCGGAGTCGCGAAGGCGAACGCCCTCGAGTCCTGACCCGCCGGCTGCCCGTCACCGGGCAGCCGGCGCGCTCCTGGTGTCCGCCGGGATCGTGAACAGCCGGCTCGTCTCGGTCCGCCCGTTCGCGGTCTGCTCGATGGCGAACCGGAACTCCGTCACACCTGCCGGGACGGTCAGGGCGAACGCCCACGTGCCGTCACCGGACACGGCGTGCTCCCCGGGGGTGAGCGGGTTGCCGGAGGCATCCAGGACGCGGAACGAGGCTCGGGGCGTCGCGGTGCCGGTGAACCGGTTCTCGACACCCGGCTGCACGGTCGCCGGACCGGTCACCGTCACCGGGTCGAGCGCCGGCGGGTCGATGACGACGGACAGGGGCACCCGGTCGTACTCGATGCCGTTGATCTCCTGGATCGCGACGAGCGGGTTCGTGCCGATGGACAGACCGGTGACCGTGATCGACCACGTGCCGGTGTTCGCGTCGACGACCGTCCCCTGACCGCCGATCGACACGCGGGCACCCTTCGTCGCCGTGCCGGCGATCACCGCGGACTTCGCGACGGGGTCGACCGATCGGATCTCGGCGACCAGCTTCGTCCGTGCCGGGCCCGGGCGACCCACCCACGGATCGCCGCCGCCCCATCGCTCGACCCGGCCGCCGTTCCGGCCGTACGCGACCGAGGTGAAGCGGACCGTCATGTACTCGCCGGGTTGCACCCAGGACGGCCAGGGCTGCGACCCGATCGCCAGGGGGCGGAGCTCCCTGCTGCTCGGCGTCACACCGGCGGCGGTGACCTCGCAGCGGACGGCCTCCTGGCACTCGGGCGTCGCGGTGACGGTGACGGACGTCGCGGTGCCCGACACCTTCTTGTCGATCGGCGGGTACGCGAACGGGCCGGCCAGGACCGTGCCGCCGGCGTCGTGCGGCGGCGTCGCCGCCGCCGATGCTGATGCCGGTGTCGTGACGACGAGTCCGACAGTGGCCGCCACGGCCAGCGTGGCGAGGGCGATCAGAGAGCGTGGTCGCGTCGAGGGACCCATGTGCGGGACGCTAGCGAACATCCTGCATCCAGAACAGGAATATCGACAAGCCGGTGTGGTCAGGTGTCGTCCGCGAGGACCTGGGCCACGGTCGGCTCACGGAGCAGGTCGGCGCGGTCCGCGGCGGTCGAGCCCTCGTCGTCCCGGGCGTCCCGGTCCACGTCGAGGTCGAGAGCGGCACGCACCGTGTCGACGTCCCCGGAGTCGACCGCGGCGATGAGCAGCGTCGCACCGCGCGACCCGCGCACACCGGGGTCCGCCCCCGCCTCGGCGAGGGCGCGCACGATCGCCGCGTGGCCACCCCAAGCCGCGCGGACGATCGGCGTGTTGCCGTCGGTGTCCCGGGCCTCCAGGTCGGCGCCTGCAGTGACGAGGACCGCGACGGCACGACGTGCGCCGCGGTCGATGGCCAGCGTCAGCGGCGTGCGGCCTTCGACGTCGTGCAGCTCGAGGGAGGCCCCGCGCCCGATGAGCTCCTCGAGCATCTCCGGCCGGTCGAACCAGGCTGCGGCGTGCAGCGGGGCGAAGCCCCATCGCGGGTCCAGGTCGTCGACGTCGCTGGCGTCGTCGGCGAGGTGCAGGCCGCCCAGGTCGCCGTACGCTGCGGCGCGGACCACCTCGTCCGCCCACTCCACCCATCCGTCCGGCACCGGACCGTGCCAGCCGCGTGCCGGACGCGACTCGAGGCTGGTGAAGTCCGCTTCGTTGACGCTGCGGACCTCGATCGTGACGTCCGTGAAGCGGATCGCGACCTCGCCGATGGGGGAGACGAGGAGCCGGAGCTCCCAGGCGTCCCGACCCGCGTGCTCGATCTCACCGCGGATGACGTGCGCGTCACCGGCGAGGAGGGTCGCTGCGTCGAGGAGCGGCGGCTCGATCACGGCGTCGTCGAAGCGGACACGGACGCGGGCGTGGTTCCAGCGGCGCCAGAGTCCCTCTGGCGTGTCCAGCACCTCGTCGTTGCGGACCAGCACGTCCGCGTGCAGGACCACGGGGTCCGGTTCGCCGTGATCGGGCAGGGATGCGGTGTCGTCGTCCGCGGGCGCCTGGTGCCGGTGGCCGTCCTCGACCGTCCACCTGGCGATGCGGGAGTCGGTCCACCGGACCGTGGCGAGGGCGGCGACCGGCGGAGGTGCGTCCTGCACCAGCCGGGCCAGGTGGTCGGTCTTGCCCTCGAAGTCCTCGAGCGACACGTAGCCCACTGACGGCCAGTTCACTCGACTCCATCGCACGGGGTCGAGACTAGCCGGAATCGACCGGTGAACTCCTCGTGTGAATGTATTTCAAATGTTAATATTGCAACGTGCATGCCGATCGCCGACTCCGGACCCTCATCGTCTCGCAGTACTACCCGCCGGAGAACGTCGGCATGATCGTCCACTCGGTCGCGATCGGTCTGCACGCCCGCGGGCACGACGTCACCGTCCTCACGGCGTTCCCCAACCACCCGGGCGGCCGGGTGTTCCCGGGCTGGAAGCAGCGGTTCGGCCACGTCGAGCGACGGGACGGCGTGACAGTGCATCGCGTCCCGATGTGCCCGGACCACTCCGACCGGGCGTTCGCCCGGGTGATCGCCTACCTGAGCTTCGCGCTCTCGACGTGCTCCGCGTCGAGACTCGGCCGCGATGCCGACGTCGTGTACGTCTACAGCGCGCAGCCGACGGTCGGGATCGCACCGATGCGGTGGCGACGACGGTTCCGGACGCCGTACGTCATGCACGTCCAGGACATCTGGCCGGAGTCCGTCACCGGGTCCGGGATGATCGCCAACCGCTGGGCGACGCGGGCAGTCGCACGCGCAGTGCTGTGGTGGCTCCGGTCGGTGCTCCGGGCGGCCGCGCACGTCATCGCGATCGCCCCTGGTGCCGCGGCGCTGCTGACCGATCGTGGCGCGGACCCCGACCGGACGACGTCGCTGCTCAACTGGGTCGAGCCCCGCAGCGGGGACGTCGTCCGGGACGTCCGCGACGACGGGCGGACCAGGATCGTGTACGCGGGCACGCTCGGGCCGAACCAGGGCCTCGACACCGTGGTCCGTGCCGCGGCCCGGTGCGGTGACCTCGGGGACCTGGAGTTCGTCGTCATCGGGACCGGGGTCGTCGACGGCCACCTCCGGGCGCTCGCCGCGCAGCTCGGAGCAGGCAACATCGTGTTCCGGGCGCCGGTCCCCGCGGCGCAGATGCCCGAGGTGCACGCCGACGCCGACTTCGAGATCGTCTCCCTCGCGGATGCCCCGATGACCGCGGTGACCGTGCCGTCCAAGCTCCAGCAGGCGCTCGGGCACGGTGTCCCGGTCATAGCGGCACT
This sequence comes from Curtobacterium sp. NPDC090217, assembly GCF_044746705.1. NCBI lineage: Bacteria > Bacillati > Actinomycetota > Actinomycetes > Micrococcales > Microbacteriaceae > Curtobacterium > Curtobacterium sp. NPDC090217. The sequence continues at coordinate 1,191,415 of NZ_JBIVCR010000001.1, forward strand.
CTCCGGGGACGCCGCGGACCTCGTCTCCGACGGTGGTGCCGGGATCGTCGTCCCGCCGGGTGACGTGGACCGACTGGAGGCGGCATTCCGCCGCGCGCACGCGACCAGCGGGGACGAGCGCAGGCGGCTGTCCGCCAACGCCCTGGCCGTCGTCGCCGAGCACATGGACGGCGGCGTCGCGCTCGACCGTGTCGACCAGATCCTGCGGAAGGCCGCGCGGTGACCGCCGGGGACGCGGGGGCCCGCCGCGCGTGGGACTCGTGGAAACGCGTCGCCGACCTGATCGGCGCGAGCACGCTGCTCGTCCTGTTCGCGCCGTTGCTGCTCGTCCTGGCGGTCGTCGTCCGCGCCGGCGGCGGTGGTCCGGCGCTCTACCGGCAGACCCGGCCCGGTCGGGACGGCGTGCCCTTCCGGATCCTCAAGTTCCGGTCGATGCGACCGGACGCCGCGTTGGAGCTCGCCGGCACCGAGGGCGACCACCTACGCATCACGCGGGTCGGGCGGTTCCTCCGCGCGACCAGCCTCGACGAGCTGCCGAACCTGGTGAACGTCGTCCGCGGCGAGATGAGCCTGATCGGCCCGCGCCCCCTGCTCGTCTCCTACCTCGACCACTACTCGGAACGGCAGGCGCGCCGGCACGAGGTCCGCCCGGGGATGACCGGCCTGGCGCAGGTCCGCGGCCGCAACGCGATCGACTGGGCGAGTCGGCTCGAGTACGACGTCGAGTACGTCGAGCGGCGGTCACCGGTGCTCGACCTCCAGATCCTCGTGGCCACCGTCCGCACCGTGCTCTCACGCCACGGGATCGCCCAGCCGGGGCACGCGACGATGCCGACCTTCGAGGGCACCGACCCCTCGCCGCGCGCCTCAGTCGTCGCCGAACACCAGGTCGAACACGTGCGGCTGCTGCACGGTTGACCGCCAGCGGTCGTAGACGTCCGCCGCCGCTCCGGCACGGCGCGCGAGCTCCGGCGCGGGCATCGCGGCCCACGACTCGATCGTCGCGGTCCAGGCGCCGTCGTCGACGACCGCGCCTCCGCCGTCGCGGACCCGGTCCGACCAGGGCGTCGTGTCGGGCAGGAGCACGGGGCGTCCGACCGACAGCGTCTCGGCGACGGTGTGCCCGAAGTTCTCCGCGGCGGTCGCGGTGACCATCGCGTGCGAGCGGGCGATGCACTCGAGGACGTCGTCGTGTTCGAGCGTCCCGGTGAACGCCACCTCGACGTTCGTGGGGAGCCGCCGTGCCGCATCCAGGCACCGGCGTGCGTAGGCGGTGTCGATGGCAGGACCGACGACCTGCAGGCGGACACGCCTCCGCACGTCCGCCAGCGCCTCGATCAGCAGGTGCGTCCGCTTCTTCGGGCTGATCCGCCCGACCGTCACGAGCTCGAGCACCTCGCCGCGCTCGGGTGCACGTCGCCGGGCCCGGTCCGGGAGCGACGTCTCGTTCTCCCGGACCACGACCCGGGTCCGGCCGCCCACGGCGGCCCGCACGTGGTCGGCCTCGTCCTCCGTGGACGCGTGCCACGTGACGCCGTGGAACACGCCGAGCGCTCGAGCAGCGCGCAGGTAGCAGCGCTTCTTCCGGTTGCCGAGGGCGAGCGCTCCCGGGTCGAGTTCGCCGCGTGGGGCGAGCAGGACCCGACGGGAGCGCATCACCCCGAAGCGTCGGAGCAGGAGCGGGAGCACCGAGAACCGCGCGTCGAACACGCTGTTGACGTAGGTCAGTTCGGGAGCGGGTCGTGCGCGCAGGGCACCGACGAGCGACCACGCGCCGGACACGCCACGGGTGTCGAGGTAGCGGATCGTCACGGCGCCGTCCACCACGGGGCACGTGGGGACCACGAGCCGTTCGGCGGCGCCGAGGTCACGATCCCGCGTCACCACCTCGAGTGCGACGTCCGCCGGGGCGGTCCTGACGAGCGCGCCGAGCGTCCGGATCGGACCACCCCCGTCGACCGCCGGCGCGAAGTACGGCGCGAGGACGCGGACGCGCCTCATCGTGCGACACCGCTCGAACGGCCCGCGGCCAGCGACGACACCAGGTCGCGCCACCGGCGAGCTGCCACGTGGAGGGCGTACGTCGTGTCGACGTGCGCCCGTCCGCTCCGGCCCATGGCGTCCGCGCGCGGACGGTCGTGCAGGACCTCGGCGACCGCACGGGCCAGGTCGTCCACGATGTCGTCGCCGAACGGCACGTGGACGCCCGCGAGCGCCGGTACCGCGTGCTCGGCGCCGCGGGTCGCCGTGGTGACGACGGGGAGTCCGGCGGCCATCGCCTCGAGGAAGACGACACCGAGTCCTTCCTCGCGGGAGGCCAGCGCGAAGACCGACGCCGTGCGGAGCAGCGCGGCGAGATCGGTGTCCGACGGTGCCGCGACCACGTCGACGTCGTTCCGGAGGCCGAGCGCGTCGATCATCGCCCGGTGCGCGGCGGGGAGACCGTGGCGGCCGGCGAGGACGAGGCGGTTGGTGACGCCGTGGTCCCGGCGTGCGACGGCGTAGGCGCGCAGCAGGGTCGGCACGTCCTTGCGCGGGTCGTTGAGCCGGCTGACCATGACGATCGGTCCATCATGCACCCGGACGTCCGCCGGTCGGAAGCGGTCGGTGTCCACGCCCATCGGGAGCAGACGGACCGGACGGCTCGTCAGTTCGGCGAGGCGATCCGCCATCGAGCCGTTCAGTGTGACGACCGCATCGGGCAGCTGCAGCGCCCGCCGGTCGAGGTGTGCTGTCGACGCGGTCGCCCGCCGGAGGAGGAACCCGCGGGCACCGGGGGTGTCCGCGAGGCGCGCGGCCCGTTCCTCCTCGACCAGCGAGGCCACCTTGAGCACCCAGGGGATCCGGACGTCCCGCATGACGCAGCCGATCGCCGGCGTCCCCGCGATCACCACCGCGGCGTCGCACGCGTCGACGAGCTCGGTCAGCGGACGTCGCGGTCGGTAGCGGTTCGCTTCGACCTCCGGCATCACGGTACCGACGTCCCACACGGCCCGGTCGCCGTCCGGCCGGCGGGCCGCGAGCACGCCGCGGACGATCGACCGCGGTCGGAGGAGCGATGCGTGTTCCGGTGCGGCGTGGAACATCCGCGGAGCGACGATGCGGACGTCCCACCGCTCGTGGACGGGCACCGAGTCGCCCCCGAGCGCGTCGGCGACGAAGTCGGCGACGGCGGCCAGGCCGCCGCCGGGGGCTTCACGGGTGCGGTACTCGGGAACGACGATCGCGAGCTTCGGCATGCTGTCCTCTCTCATCGGATCGGTTGTCGGACGGGGGAGGACCCGTGGCGGACCACGAGGAGGCTGCACCACCACGCGACCGCGTTCACGGCGGTGACGACCGTCGCCGTGGCGACGAGCGCGCCGATCCCGAACGGTGCGGCGGCGACCGCGGCCGGTACCCGGACGACCGCCGAGACCGTGCGCAGGGCGACGATGCGCTGCGACAGTCCCAGTGCCCGGTGCGCGGACTCGGGCACCGACGCCACCAGCTGGAACAGCAACTCGACCGCGGTGCAGAGCAGCACGGGCGCGACGAGCGGCCAGGTGTCGCCGAGCAGCGCACGTCCGACCGACGGTGGGAGCGATCCCGCCGCGGCGAGCACGACGAGTGCGGGAGCGGCGACGAGACAGAGCACGGCGGTGTCACCCGCGAGGCCACGGACCCCGCGCCCGTCGGCGAGCCGGGAGACCGCTCGTGGGATGAGCAGGGACCGGACGGCGCCGAGGCCCACCGTGACCGGACCGGCCAGGGTCCCGGCACCTCGCAGTGCTGCGGCGACGGACAGCCCACCGATCGCGGTGGCCACCCACGTCACGAGCTGCACCACACCGCTGCCGATCAGCGTGTCCGCGGCGAACGCGACCGAACGGGACGTGGGCACGGGTGTCGCACGCCAGCGCGGGACCACGTCGAAGCGTTGCCAGACGCACGACGCGTACCCGAGCGCCGAGCCGGTGCCTGCCCAGACCGCGAAGGCGGTCACGGCGGTCCAGGGGCCCAGTGTGGTCGCTCCGAACGACACCGCGGCGGCGAGCAGCCACACGGCTTCCACGGAGGCCGCTGCGCGGGTGGACCCCCGCGCGACGAGGACGGCACGGGCACACTCGCGGAGGGTGATCCCGTGGAGTGCGAGGGCGCCGACGAAGAGGTACTCGGACCGCAGCAGGACCGCCGCGACTCCCGCCACGACGGCGCCGCCGAGCCCGAGGACGGAGGCGCGACCGAGCAGCCGGAGCTCCGGCGACCCGCTCGGGTGGACCACGAGCGGGTCGGTCACGGCCGACCGCGCGAGTGCCGTCAGGAGCACGATGGTCGCCGCTGCGATCGCGAACCGCCCGGTCTCGTCGACCGTCGACACCCGGGCCACCGCGATGGCGACGAGGAAGCCGGAACCACTCGTGCACGCGGCCACCACGAGCGCGCCGACCGCCCGGTTCCGCAGCCGAGTCGCAACGCCGTCGACCGTCACCTGTCCCGCTCCCGCGCCCAGACCCAGAGCACGAGCACGACCGGGGAGGCGGCGACGACCGCTTGCAGCATCGCGATCGACGCGTCCGGCGGTGTCGAGAACCACGCGAGCGGACCGCTCACGAGCAGGGTCGCGAGGACCAGCGCAACTGGGCGCCGGCCGATGGCGTCCCACGGGCGGAGCGAGACCATCGCGGCCGCGAACACGGCGTACAGCAGGACGACGACCGCACCGCCCCAGAAGAACCACGTGGTCGCGACCGGCAGGAACGTGTACGAGGAGATCGACGATCCGCCGAGGAACTCGTTGATGGCGTTGCCCGAGGTGATCGCGGGCCGCTCGGGGTCGAGGAACCGCGGGACGAGACCGTAGCGGACCGTCGCCCACAGATCGGGCTGACCGAGGTCGTGGCCGGCGCCGTACTGCTGCGCGCGCACGATCTGCTCGTCGAACCGCAGACGGTCGCTCGCGGTCACCGCATCGCTGACCGCGATCCCGTCCGCTCTGCGGAGGTCGTTGCGGACGGCGAACACCACCGGCCACGATGCGATGCCCGCCGTCGCCAAGCCGACGATCCACCGGGTGGGCACCAGCTTGGTCATCACCGCCAGCGTCATCGCGGTGATGATGAACGTCGTCGTGGCCGCCGTCGTGCCACGGACGACCGCCATGGTGATGTGCGCCACGACGAGGAGCACGATCCACCTGACGGTGGCGCCCCGACCCAGCCCACCGAGTCCGTTCGCCGCGACGAGCAGCGCGAGTGCCAGGACCGGCCACGACGTGAACGGCGTCAGCAGGGTCAGCACGCCGGACGGGACGACCGCGTTCACCTGCGACAGCAGGGTGAGCCCGCCGAGGAGCACGAGCGTGAGGTTCGCCGTGACCGCCGCGACCGTCACCCAGCGCGCCACGGTCGCGACACGGCCCGGGTCCCACCGGACCGCGCCGTCGAGCCGGGCGGTCGCGGGGCGTCCTGAACGCCGTTCCGCGCAGGCGAGCAGCGCGATCGAGCCCTCGACCGCGACGGTCCCGAGCAGCGCGAGCCCCGCGGTCCGGACGATGAAGTCGATCCCAGGGGCGTCGTTCCACACCGCCATCGGCAGGATCAGCAGCACGTACGGGGCTGCGACGACCAGCGTCGTCGTGAACCGCAGTGCCGGTCGGCGGACCGCCGCCCGGACGGCCGTCACGGCCGGCGCCGGATCCCGGCGTTCGCGTGGTGCGCGTGCGCCGTGCCCAGGACGAACCCGACCACGCGCCGGGCGGTGTCCTGCACCGAGTACTCGGACGGGCCTCCAGACCGGGTGTGACCGGTGGCGGTGCGCACGAACCGCACCGCCTCCGTCACCGCACTGGCTGTGACCCCTGCGGTGATCATCGAGCCGGTGTCGATCGCCTCCGGCCGCTCGATGCGGTCGCGGAGCGTCACCGCGGGGAACCCGAGGATGACCGACTCCTCGCTGATCGTGCCGGAGTCGGACAGGACGACGAACGCCGAGCGCTGCAGTTGGTTGTAGTCGTGGAAGCCGAACGGCTCGTGGAACCGGACACGCGGGTACGCCGACAGGTCGATCGTCGCGAGTGACCGCCGGGTCCTGGGGTGCGTCGAGACCAGGACGGGGAGGTCGTACTCGTCGCCGACCGCCTGGACCGCCTCGAGCAGCGCGACCAGTCGGGCCGGGTCGTCGACGTTCTCCTCACGGTGGGCGCTCACGAGCACGTAGCCGTCGCGGGACAGGCCCGTGCGGTCCAGGACGTCGCTCGCCTCGATCCGGCGGCGGTGGGTCGTGAGCACCTCGCCGAGCGGTGACCCGGTCAGCACGATCCTGGACGGGTGGAGGCCCTCGGCGAGCAGGTTCCTGCGGGCGTGTTCGGTGTACACGAGGTTGTAGTCGGCCACGTGGTCGACCATGCGGCGGTTGGTCTCCTCCGGCACGTTCTCGTCGAACGAGCGGTTGCCGGCCTCCATGTGGAACACCGGGATGCGCATCCGCTTCGCCACGAGCGCCGACACCGCGCTGTTCGTGTCGCCGAGGATGAGCACGCCGTCCGGACGTTCCTCGCGCAGGACCCGTTCGGTCTCGAGCATGATGCCGCCGAGCACGGTGCCGAGTGACGTGGTGTCGATCGCCAGGTGGTGGTCGGGCCGGCGGAGGTCCAGGTCCTCGAAGAAGACGTCGTGCAGCTGCCGGTCGTGGTTCTGCCCGGTGTGCACCAGGACCTGGTCGCAGGTCGCGTCGAGCAGATGGATCACCGCGGAGAGTCGGATGACCTCGGGGCGGGTGCCCACGATCGTCACGATCTTCGTCCGGTCGGATCCGTGTCGCGTGGTCATGCTGCGTCCTGGTGGGTGTCGGGTCGGGCGGGGTCGAAGAGGTCGTTCGTCCAGAAGGCCGTGACGAGCGGGGACGTCCCGGTGTTCGTGATCGAGTGCGCCCACAGCGTCGGCATGTCGACCGCGACCGGGTCCTCGCCGGAGACGTCGATGACCTGGCGTTCGCCGGTGAGCACCCGGCGGAGCACGATCCGGGCGCTGCCCTGCACGACGACGAAGCGTTCGAGCTTGCGGCGGTGGAAGTGGTTCCCGCGGGTCACACCGGGGAGCGTGGTCGAGACGCCGGTCTGTCCGGTGCCGCCGTGGCTCCGGACGAGCTCGGTGAACGCGCCCCGGTGGTCGGATGCCGACGTGAGCCGCTGGACCGGTGCGACCCCGAAGGCGTAGGAACGGTAGGTGTTCAGCAGATCGCGGTCGTACGGACCCGGGAGCGCCGGGATCTCCCCCCGGTCGTAGACGTTCGCCAGGGCGCGCAGCCGTGCCGCGAGCTCCGGGATCGTGATCGTCGTCCCGCGCGACGCGAGCTCCTGCTGGTCGATGTGCCCGACGAGCGCTTCGGCGACGTCCTGGGCGTGCACGAAGGTCCGGACGTGGTCCGAGTCGACCGGGAGCGCCTGTCCACGCGCCAGGCGGTCGCAGAACGTCGACGTCACGGTGTTGTGCCCGGGGACGCCGTGCTCCCCGAAGACGTTGTCGATGACGACGTCGGTGTAGCGGGCTCCCCAGCGGGCGGCGGCGCGGAGCAGCACCTCGCCGGCGAGGGCCTTCCCCTCGGCGTAGGCCCCGACGGAGCCCGGAGCGGACGAGTTGGCGTAGACGACCTCACGGGGCGATGCCCCCGATCGCTCGAGCGCGTCGACGAAGCGGTGCGCCAGCTCGACGTTGCCCTCCCGCAGTTCCCGGTCGGTGCCGCGGACGATGCCTGCGACGTGCACGGCGGTGACGGTCGGGGCCAGCGCGGCGACCTCGTGCAGGGACGGGTCCTGGACGCGGACGTCCACGTCGCGCCACGGCCGTCCGTCGGCGTGGAGCAGGGCGCGGAGGTGCCATCCGACGAAGCCGCCCCGGCCGCTGACGGCGAGGAGCCCGTCGCCGCGACCGCTGCGCGAGCTCACGCCGCGACCCCGACCGGGGTGCGGCCGGCGCCGGCGAGCGCGGTGCGGATCTGCGGCAGGGTCAGCAGGAGGTCCTCGACACCCCGGACGTCGAGTCGGTCGACGGTGTGCGAGTCGTAGGCGACGCGTTCGGTCTGCTCCGGGTCGCCCTCCTCGTAGTAGGCGGCGTAGTTGAGGTCACGGATGTCCGCCGGGATGCGGAAGTAGTCGCCCATGTCCTCGGCGCGCGCGAGTTCCTCGCGGCTGGCGAGCGCCTCGGAGAGCTTCTCCGCGTGCCGCGTCCCGATCACGCGGAACGGGTCGCCCTGGACGCCGAAGAGGTTCGCGAGCGCACGGGCCAGGTCACCGATGGTGCACGAGGCGGCCTTCTTCACGAACAGGTCGCCCTGGTTCGCGTGCACGAAAGCGTGCTCCACCAGGTCGACGCTGTCGTCGAGCGACATCATGAACCGGGTCATCTCCGGGTTCGTGATGGTGAGCTCCTGCCCACGGCGGAGCTGGTCGACGAACAGCGGGATGACCGAGCCGCGGGAGTACATCACGTTGCCGTACCGCACGCAGGAGACCTTGGTCGTGGCGTCGGCGTTGTTGAGCCCGAAGGACAGCGCGACCTTCTCCATCAGCGCCTTGCTGATGCCCATCGCGTTCACCGGGTAGACGGCCTTGTCGGTGCTCAGGCACACGACCGACTGCACATCGGCGGCGACCGCAGCGGCGACGACGTTCTGGCTGCCGAGCACGTTGGTCCGTACCGCCTCCAACGGGAAGAACTCGCACGAGGGCACCTGCTTCAGTGCGGCCGCGTGGAAGACGTGGTCGACACCGCGCATGGCGCGGCCGACGCTCTCCGGCTCGCGCACGTCGCCCAGGTAGAACCGCGCGCGCGGGTCGCCGAGCTCGTGCCGCAGCTGGTCCTGCTTGGCCTCGTCGCGGCTGAGGATGCGGACCTCGCCGACACCGCGGGCGAGCAGCCGCTTGGTCACGGTCTTGCCGAAGGACCCGGTGCCCCCCGTCACGAGGACGCGGGAGCCGATCAGGGATTCGGTGCTGGAGATCATGGTCTGTCCTGTCTGGGGGTTCGGTTCGTTCTCGTGGTCCGTGTCCGCTCCGGCGGGGCTGAGTGGTTCCGGCGCTCCGGCCGGTACGCGTACCCGTCGGTTCGTCGTGGGACGGCGGCCATCCCGATGGCGATGCCGACCACGCGCGCGCCGGCGCGGTCGAGCACGGCGAGCGCGTCGCGGAGTTCCGTGGTGCGCGAGCGTCCGACGGCCGTCACGACGAGGGCGCCGGCCGTCGAGCACGCGAGGACCGCGGCGTCCGTCACCGGCAGGAGCGGCGGCGTGTCGATGAGGACGTGGTCGTGGGTGTCCGCGAGCGCACCGAGCACCTCGGTCATCGCGTCCGAGGCGAGGAGGTCCGCCGGGTTCGGCGCGGCGGTACCCGTCAGCAGCACGGAGCCCGTCCCACCCCAGGGGTGGAGGACGTCCTCGAGCTCCGCGCGGCCGATCAGCACGTCGGTGAGACCGGCCTCGTTCGGCATGCCGAGCCGCGTTGCGATCGCCGGACGACGGAGGTCGCAGTCGACGACGGCGACGGTCGATCCCCCCTCCATGAGCGCTGCGGCGAGGTTCAGCACCGTCGTCGTCTTCCCCTCGCCGGCGCCCGCGGACGTGACGACGACGACGCGATCGGCGCCCGACCGGCTGACGAAGCGCAGGTTGGTCCGCAGCGACCGGAACGCCTCCGCGAAGGACCCGTGGGTGTCGCCCTGGACGTACACCGGAGCGCGCTCGACGTCCTTCGTCCGCGGGATGAGTCCGAGGACCGGGCGGGCGGTGACGGCCTCGACCTCGGCTCGCGTGCGGATCCTGGTGTCGAGGAGGTCCCGGAGCAGCGCGGCGAGCACACCGACCGCGAGTCCGGCGCCGATGCCGAGCAGGATGCTCCGCATCGCGCGGGGCGTCGCTGGGGTCTCCGGGACGAGTGCCGGTTGCACGGTCCGGATCGACACCGGGGTCGGCCCGTCCGGTGTGGCGCCCTGCTCCAGGTCGTCGGCGACGAGCGCGGTGAAGCTCTCGCCGATGGCGTTCGCCGTCGCCGCCGCGCGCTCGGCCGACGTGTCGTCCACGGTGAGATCGAGGAGCACGGTGTTGATCGGCGACGCCGCGGTGACGTGTCCCGCGAGTTCCTGCGCCGTGGTGTCGAGACCGAGCGCGTCGATGGCCGGCTGGAGGACGCGGGGTGTCGTGATGATGTCCACGTACGACTGCACTCGCTGTTCGGCCGCGTTGCCGCCCTGGAGGAGATCGGTGGTGGAACCGGCGCCGGCGGCCTGGACCGTGACGTACATCCGGGTCGTCGCGTCGTACGTCGGGACGGCGAGTGCCAGCTGCCCGGTCGCTCCTGCGACGCCGACGGCGAGTCCCGCGAGCACCACGCGCCACCGCCGACGGAGCGCGCTGAGGATGTCGGGGAGGTCCATGTCGTTCCTTCGGGTGAGGGGAGCTGCGGGCGGGGTCGGTTCAGCGGACGGTGTTGCCGTGGCCCTGGTCGTCGACCTCCGGTGTGGACCCCGTGACCGTGACGGTGTTCCCGGAACCGAGGAGCGTGACGTGTTCCGTTCCGGTGACGGTGATCTGGTTCCCGCTGCCCTCGACCATGAGCGCCTTCGTCTTCCCGAGGGTGACCGTCGCACCGGCACTGACGATGGAGACCGTGGCGCAGTCCCCGAGTTCGTGCGCGTCGCCGTCCCCGCTGATGACCGCCTGCGCACCGTCGCAGGTGTTGTCGTACGGTGCGCGCTCGGTTGCCGTCGAAGCGGTCGCTGATACCGACGGCTTCGAGGCGGAGTCGTCCGTCGGCTGCTGCTGTGCGCAACCGGAGAGCAGGAGCGCCGCGCCGGCGACGGCGATACAACCGATGGCGACGCGAGATGTCGGGTTCAAGCCAAGCATGTATTCAGAATATCAGTTGAATGTTAAATATCGCAATAGTGATATCGCGGAGAACTTGCGTCGTTCGGACGCAACTTTCAGTTCGCTGGGTTGACTCGGCTCCAGTCTGGAGTAGAGTTGAGTCCATCGGACGCAAGTCCGCAGACTTCAGCAGCATCCGCATCAACAGAAGGAGCACCAACACATGGGACGTGCAGTAGGCATCGACCTCGGAACCACCAACTCCGTCGTCTCCGTTCTCGAAGGCGGCGAGCCCACGGTCATCGCGAACGCCGAGGGCATGCGCACCACGCCGTCGATCGTCGCGTTCACGAAGGACGGCGAGGTCCTGGTCGGCGAGACCGCCAAGCGCCAGGCCGTCACGAACGTCGACCGCACCATCGCCAGCGTCAAGCGCCACATCGGCACCGACTGGACGACGGACATCGACGGCAAGAAGTACACGCCGCAGGAGATCTCGGCGCGCATCCTCGGCAAGCTCAAGCGCGACGCCGAGCAGTACCTCGGCGAAGACGTCACCGACGCGGTCATCACCGTGCCGGCGTACTTCAACGACGCCGAGCGCCAGGCCACCAAGGACGCCGGTGAGATCGCCGGACTCAACGTCCTCCGCATCATCAACGAGCCGACCGCGGCCGCGCTGGCCTACGGCCTCGACAAGGGCAAGGAAGACGAGCTCATCCTGGTCTTCGACCTCGGTGGCGGGACGTTCGACGTCTCCCTGCTCGAGGTGGGCAAGGACGACGACTTCTCCACGATCCAGGTCCGTGCGACCTCCGGTGACAACCGCCTCGGTGGTGACGACTGGGACCAGCGCATCGTCGACTACCTGATCAAGAAGTTCAAGGACGAGCACGGCGTCGACCTGTCCACGGACAAGATCGCCAAGCAGCGTCTCAAGGAAGCCGCAGAGCAGGCCAAGAAGGAGCTCTCGAGCCAGCTGAGCGCCAGCATCCAGCTGCCGTACCTCACGCTGACGGCCGACGGCCCGCTGAACCTGGACGAGACCATCTCGCGCGCCCAGTTCGAGCAGATGACCTCCGACCTGCTCGACCGCACCAAGAAGCCGTTCAACGACGTCATCAAGGAAGCGGGCGTGTCGGTCAACGACATCGCGCACGTGGTCCTCGTCGGCGGCTCGACCCGCATGCCCGCCGTGGCCGAGGTCGTCAAGTCGCTGACCGGTGGGAAGTCGCCGAACCAGGGCGTCAACCCGGACGAGGTCGTCGCCGTCGGCGCCGCACTGCAGGCCGGCGTGCTGAAGGGCGAGCGCAAGGACGTCCTGCTCATCGACGTCACCCCGCTGTCGCTCGGCATCGAGACCAAGGGCGGCCTGATGACGAAGCTCATCGACCGCAACACCGCGATCCCGACCAAGCGGAGCGAGACCTTCACGACCGCTGACGACAACCAGCCGTCGGTCGCGATCCAGGTCTTCCAGGGCGAGCGCGAGTTCACCCGCGACAACAAGCCGCTCGGCACGTTCGAGCTCACCGGCATCGCGCCGGCTCCCCGTGGCGTCCCGCAGGTCGAGGTCACCTTCGACATCGACGCCAACGGCATCGTGCACGTGTCCGCGAAGGACAAGGGCACCGGCAAGGAGCAGTCGATGGTCATCTCCGGCGGCTCCTCGCTGCCGAAGGAGGACATCGAGCGCATGGTCCGCGAAGCCGAGGAGCACGCGGCCGAGGACAAGGCCCGTCGCGAGGCCAACGAGCGTCGCAACCAGGCCGAGCAGCTCGTCTACTCGATCGAGAAGCTCATCAAGGAGAACGACGAGAAGCTCCCCGCCGACGTCAAGTCCGAGGTGCAGGCCGACGTCGACGCCCTGAAGTCCGCCCTTGCTGGTGAGGACGACGACGCCGTCAAGACCGCCTTCGACAAGCTCAACGAGTCGCAGGGCAAGCTCGGCCAGGCGATCTACGCGCAGCAGGACGCGGGCGCGGCCGCCGGTGGCGACCAGCCCACGGACGAGCAGCCGGCCGACGACGAGGACATCGTCGACGCCGAGGTCGTGGACGACGACGAGAACGACAAGAAGTAGCCGATGACGGACTCCACGAACGACGACAACGTCGAGAACAACGAGGAGCCCCAGGTCGAGGGCGACGCCACGAACGCGGCGGAACCAGAGGACCTCATCGAGGCCGAAGGCCCCGATGTCGAGGTGTCCACCGACGCGGCGAACGACCTCAGCCCCGAGGACGAAGCGCTGCTCGCCGACGCGGCCCGCGGCATGGCCGAGGACAAGCTGTCCACGGCCGACCGTGACCTCGTCGCCGAGATGCGGGCGGACATGCTCCGTGCGCAGGCCGAGCTCGTGAACTTCCGGAAGCGCGTCGAGCGCGACCGAGAGGCCAACCGAGAGGTCGCGATCGCCGAGGTGGTGCGCGCACTCCTGCCGGCGCTCGACGACCTGACCCGCGCCGAGGCACACGGCGACCTCGCCGAAGGTCCGATGCTGGTCATCGCGCAGAAGATCCGTGGCGGCTTCGGCAAGTTCAAGCTGGAGCAGATCGGTGAGAAGGGTGAAGCCTTCGACCCGACCATCCACGAGGCGATCGTGCAGCTCCCGACACCGGGCGCCACCGGCCAGACCGTGGCGGACGTCGTCGAACCGGGCTACAAGCTCGGTGAGCGGGTCCTCCGTGCGGCCAAGGTCGCGGTGGCGGTCCCGGCCTGATCCGGGCAGGAAGGTAGGTATCCGTGGCCAGTCAGGACTGGTTCGACAAGGACTTCTACAAGGTCCTCGGCGTGTCCAAGGACGCGTCCGAAGCCGAATTGAAGAAGACCTACCGGAAGCTCGCGCGGCAGTTCCACCCGGACTCCAACCCGGGTGACACCGCGGCGGAGAACCGCTTCAAGGAGATCAGCGAGGCGTACTCGGTGCTCTCCGACAAGGAGCAGCGTGCCGAGTACGACCAGGTCCGCGCCATGGGCTCCGGCGCTCGCTTCACGGCGGGCGGCGGAGGCCAGGGCGGCGGCTTCGAGGACGTCTTCGGAGGCATGTTCGGTCAGCAGGGCGGTGGCGGACAGCGTGTCCGCTTCGGCCAGGGTGGCGGTGGCGGCTTCGAGGACATCCTCGGCGGCATGTTCGGCGGCGGCGCCGGGGGCGGCTTCGGCCAGTCCTCCGGCGGGTACCGCGGCTTCGGTGGTCCGACGAAGGGGCGCGACGTCACCGCGACGACGACGCTCGACTTCACGACGGCCATCGCCGGCGACACCGTCAAGCTGTCGCAGGGCAACGGCCGTCCGGTCAACGTCCGGATCCCCGCTGGGGTCGCGGACGGCCAGAAGATCCGGCTCCGCGGTCGCGGTGAACCCTCGCCCGACGGCGGCGAGTCCGGTGACCTGGTGGTGACCGTGCACGTCCGCAAGCACCCGGTGTTCGAGCGCGACGGGCAGAATCTGCGCCTGGACGTCCCCGTGACGTTCGTGGAGGCAGCGCTCGGCGCGACCATCCAGGTGCCCACCCTCGGCGGCGACCCCGTCAAGCTCCGGGTCGCACCAGGCACACCCTCCGGCCGTGTCCTGCGCGTCAAGGGGCGAGGCGTCGCGACCAAGAACGGGACGGGCGACCTGCTCGCCACCGTCCAGGTGGCGGTGCCGTCGCACCTGTCGGACAAGGCGAAGGAAGCCGTCGAGGCACTCGCGGCGGCCCTGCCGGACGAGGACCCCAGAGAAGACCTGCTCGCCAAGGCGCGCAGCTAGCACGACCAACCCGGCCTGGAGGCTCGGCGCGGCTCCGTCAGGAAGCCGACCCGAGCCTCCAGGCTGTTTCCAGACCACGCGGACGACGGAAGGAGCACTCGATGACCGACATGGACGAGAACTCGCCCGTCTTCGCGATCGCGGTCGCGGCGGAACTGGCGGAGATGCACCCGCAGACGCTGCGGCAGTACGACCGGCTCGGCCTGGTCGTGCCGGGGCGGACCCGAGGCGGGTCCCGCCGGTACTCGATGCGCGACATCGTGCAGCTGCGCGAGATCGCGCGCCTCGGTTCCGAAGGGGTGTCGCTGGAGGGGATCCGGCGGGTGCTCGAGCTCGAGAACGAGAACAAGGAACTGCGCGACCGGGTGCGTGAGCTCGAGACGGCCCTGGCCGACCAGCTCATCAACCGGCCGGGCGCGCGGGTGTTCGCGGCCACCACGACGGGAGCAGCGGTCTCCCTGCGAGCCGGTGCACGGCCGCAGCGGAACACCCAGATCGTGCTCTACCGCGGGCCGCGCTGACGGGCATCTGAACACCGAGGAGCCCCGGACCGTGTGTGGTCCGGGGCTCCGCTGCGCGTGCCTGGCGTCAGTTCGCCGGCTGCATGGGGTGCACGATGCGCTTCACCTTGAGGCCGCTGTCCGCCTGGGTGAGGACCACCAGGTACTTCGAGTCGGCCAGCGGCCGGGTGATGGTCCACTCGCCGGTCGTCGCGTCCGCCGTCGTCGTCAGCCGGTACGCCGCGTACTGCTCGCTGTCGCCGAACGGGTCCAGGGTGACCGTGGTGCCCGGGGTCGCCGTCCCGGTGAAGGTCTGGACCGTGCCGGGGGTGAAGCGGTCGCCAGGGCTGGTGAGGACCAGGTCCGCGGTGGCCTCCGGGGTCAAGCGGACGCCCGTGATCTGCTGCACGACATCGCCGTCCACGTCCTGCCGGAACGCGAGGACGTGGTACTCGACGTCAGCGAGGCCGCGCTCGATCGTCCAGGCGCCGGTCGTGGCGTCCGCCGTGGTGGTGAGCGTGTAGCCCGCCATCGCCGGCGACCAACCGAACGGGTTGAACTCCACGGTGGCACCCGGCGTCGCCGTTCCCGAGAACCGCTGCGGGCCGGGCATGAAGGTGCCGCCGGACCGGTGCGAGGTGAGGGTGAGGTCCTGCGGTGCGACGTCTTCGTCCGGGGTGAAGGTGACGTCCTTCATGACCGAGGTGCGACCGTCTGCCGTCGTCTGCGTGAAGGTGATCTCGTAGCCGTCCTTGCTCGCGAGGTCCGCGGACGCCTCCCAGGCGGCGACACCCGAGCGGCTCTGCTTCGCTTCGGTGCGGAACAGCTCCGTGCCCGCGGCGTCGGTGGCGACGATCGTCGCTCCGGCCTCCGCGGACCCGGAGAACGTGCGCTCCCCGGGCTTGTAGGTGTTCTCGGCCTCGATACCGTCCACCTCGAGCAGACGGGGGAGGGCGACGCGTTCCGAGGTCGCGGAGTAGCGCTGGCCGTCGAAGCGCAGGGCGACGAGGTCGAGTTGCTTGCCGGTGAACTCCGAACCGACCGAGAAGCCCCAACCGCTGCCCGGTTCCTGGTAGTGGGCGACCACACGGTCTCCGTCGAGCACCTGGATGCCATGGGTCTCCTGGAGTTCGCCGATGAACTGGAGTCGACCGTTCGGGTGCACGATCAGCTCCCGGAGAGCCGGCGCGACGACGTCCGGGTCGGTCGGGAGGGCTGCGATGTCGACCTGCGCGGCGGGAGACTCCACACCGTCGGCATCCACGGCGACCACGTCGAGCGTGGTGCCGACGTACTCCTGCGGGATCGTCGCGACGAACACGTGTTCCTCGGTGACCCGCGGCTCGCCGATGGGTTCGCCGTCCTTGTTCCGTACCTCGACCGCGGCAGTGCGCTCGTCGACGTTGCCCCAGACCGTGAAGTCACCGTCGATGCGTCGCTCCGAGGGTCGCACCTCGGGAGCGGACGGCCCTTCGGTGGCAGCAGGAGTGAACCGGACCGACTCGACCCGACTGCTGCGGCCGTCGGGGAGCGTCTGGGTGAACGTGACGGTGTGATCGGTCGCGGCGAGGTCCGCCTCGGCGCTCCACGTGCTCGGCCCGTCTGCTGCGCGCGCAGCTGCGTCGGTGGTGAACAGGGTCGTGCCGTCCTCGTCCGTGGCCGTGATCGTCGCGCCGGCGGAAGCAGATCCGGCGAACCGGTGCGACCCGGGGACGAAGGTGTTCTCGTCTTCGATCCCGTCGACGCGCAGGGTCCGGGGGAGCGGTGCCCGCTCGGTCCGCGTCGTCGAGCCGTCGGCGGCGACGTGGACGCGGACGAGATCCAGTGCTCGGTCACTGTACTTGTCCGGCGCGAACACCTGGAACACGCCGGTCTCGCCCGGCCAGGCGCTGATCACGGTGGCACCGTCGAGCAGGTAGACGTGGTCGGACCCCGCGTGGCCGAGTACGACCCGGGCGCCGACGGTGGTGTCCCGGATCGACAGGACCTGGGCAGCCTCGAGCTCGGGATCGACCGGGATCGTGTCGATCGGTTCGTCCACTGACGACGTGGAACGGGGATCACCCGTCTGCGCTGCCGCCGGGGCGGTGGTGGCGGATGCGACGGCGGGGCTGACGAGGCCGACGCCCAGGGACGCCGTGACGATGCTGCAGACGACTGCAGTGGTTCGGAACGGGATGGGGGTCATGGAGACTCCTTCATGAAGGGAATCGTCAGTATATTCGTATGTTGAATATCACAATGTGAACCTCATGAGTGTGATTGTATGTAAAATCTCTGTTTGTGGTACTGCAGTGCTGAACCCCGGTACAGTTCCATCGACGGCACGGGGCCGTCCGGGAACCGGGGAGCGCGCATGCACGAACACGAACCGAGCTGGGACCCGTGGGTGTCACACGCCGCGGAGATCGCCCCCACGGCGTCGATCAGCCGAGGTGCCCGGGTCTGGGCCGGCAGTCACGTCGAGGCGGACGCGGTCGTCGGCGCGGAGTCCATCGTCGGTCGCGGCGTCACGATCGGGCGCGGCGTCCGTGTCGGCAGCAGGTGCAAGATCCAGAACGCCGCCCTGGTCTACGGTCCTGCGGCCCTCGGCGACGGAGTGTTCGTCGGCCCCGGCGTGGTGTTGACGAACGACACGGTGCCGCGAGCGGTCCTCCCCGACGGCACCGTCAAGTCCGGAGGCGACTGGCAGGCATCCGCGGTCGTGATCGACGACGGTGCGTCCATCGGCGCGGGGGCGGTGTGTGTCGCCCCGGTCCGGATCGGGCGATGGGCGATGGTCGCAGCCGGCGCCGTGGTCACGAGGGACGTCCCGGACCACGCACTGGTCGCGGGGGTGCCCGCGCGACGGATCGGCTGGGTCGGTCGCAGCGGTGTCCGGTTGGTCGAGGGCACAGGCACCCTCGTCTGCCCGCGGACCGGTGAGCGGTACACGGTCCACGGTGACGTGGTCGGACTGCTGCGATGAGCGTCGAGACGGTGGACGTGATCCCGGCCGCACGACCGCTCATCGGCGTCGAGGAGCGCCGCGCCGTCGACGCCGTCCTCGCGAGCGGTCGTCTGACCCAGGGCCCCGAGGTCGCGGCGTTCGAGCGGGAGTTCAGCACCACGCTCCTCGACGGGCGGCCGGTGGTCGCGGTGAACAGCGGCACGGCCGCACTGCACCTGGCACTCATCGCGCTCGGCGTCGGACGGGGGGACGAGGTCCTCGTGCCGTCGTTCACGTTCGCGGCCACGGCCAACGCGGTCCGGCTCGTCGGCGCGACTCCCGTCTTCGTGGACGTCGATCCGGACTCGTTCTGCATCGCGCCGACGGCACTGCAGCGTGCGGTGAGCGCGCGGACGCGGGCGATCGTCCCCGTCCACCTCTACGGACACCCCGCTGACATGACGGCGATCGCCGCCGTCGCCAGGGAGCACGACCTGCTGGTGGTCGAGGACGCCGCGCAGGCGCACGGCGCACGGTGGGTCGGCCGGCGTGTCGGGACCTTCGGGGATGCCGGGGCGTTCAGCCTCTACCCGACCAAGAACATGACGGCGGCGGAAGGTGGCATGGTCGCGACCGCGTCACCGTCGTCGGAGCGCGTGCTCCGGCTGCTCCGCAACCAGGGGATGGCCGAGCGGTACGCGAACGAGATCGTCGGGTTCAACGCGCGGATGTCCGACCTGCACGCAGCGATCGGCAGGGTACAAGCGCGCAAGGTGCGCGCCTGGACCGCGCAGCGGCAGGCGAACGCGGCGTACCTCGACGGAGAACTCCGCGGCGTCGTGACGCCGATCGTGCACGCCGAGGCGGAGCACGTGTTCCACCAGTACGTCGTCCGGGTGTCGGACGACCGCGACGGCTTCGTGGACGCGCTCCGCGACGAGTACGGGATCGGCGCGGGGGTCTACTACCCGACACCGGTGCACCGTCTGCCGTCGTTCGCCGACGCCGCGGTGTGCGGATCCGACCTGCACGAGACCGAACGTGCCGCCGCAGAGGTGATCGCCCTGCCGGTCTACCCCACACTCACCCTCCGTGAGCTCGACCGGATCGTGACCGCCGTGAACGCGCTCGCCGCGGCCGGAGGCTCCCGGTGACGCGGCCGCTGCGCGTCGGCGTCGTCGGCCTCGGCATGATGGGTCGGCACCACGCCAGGGTCCTGCGCGACCTCGGCGGTGTCGAGCTCGTGGGCGCGGCCGACGCGCTCGGTGACGTGCACGGAGCCGCTGGCGGGGCGCCGGTCGTCGCCTCCGTGGCGCAGTTGCTCGACCTCGGGCTGGATGCCGCGGTCGTCGCGGTGCCGACCGCCGCCCACGAACCCGTCGCCATCCGGCTCGCGGAAGCGGGCGTGCACGCGCTGATCGAGAAGCCGGTCGCCTCGTCCGCTGCCGGCGCGGCCCGACTGGTCGCCGCGTTCGCGAGCGCGGGACTCGTCGGCGCTGTCGGCCACGTCGAGCGCTACAACCCCGCACTGCAGGAGCTGCGCAGGCGGCTCGACGACGGGCAGCTCGGCGAGGTCTACCAGATCGCGACGCGGCGGCAGGGCCCGTTCCCGGCACGCATCGCGGACGTGGGCGTGGTCAAGGACCTCGCGACGCACGACATCGACGTCACGACGTGGCTCGCGCGGTCGCCCTTCGCCCGGCTCGCCGCGTTGGCGTGCCGCAGGAGCGGGCGTCCTCACGAGGATCTGGTCACCGTGACGGGCGAGCTCGAGGACGGCACGCTGACGACGCACCTGGTGAACTGGCTGACGCCGTTCAAGGAGCGCGTCGTCGTGGTCACCGGTGAGCACGGCACGTTCGTCGCGGACACGGTGAGTGCTGACCTGACCTTCCACGAGAACGGCACCGTCACGACCGGGTGGGACCAGGTAGCTGCCTTCCGCGGTGTCGCCGAGGGGCCGAGCACGCGGTTCGCGATCCAGAAGCGCGAGCCGCTCGTCGTCGAGCACGAGGCGTTCCGTGACGCCGTGCTCGGGAAGCCGACGGACATCGTGTCGCTCCGCGAGGGGCTCGGGATCGTCCGGATCGCCGAAGCGGTGCTCGAGTCCGCCCGGACCCGCACGACCGTCGAGGTGGCGGCATGAGGGTCGCCGTGGTCGGGCTCGGCAAGATCGGCCTGCCGCTGGCGGTGCAGTACGCGTCCTCAGGAGTGCGGGTGACCGGCCTGGACGTCGACCAGTGGGTCGTCGGTGCCGTGAACGCGGGGCGCGAGCCGTTCCCGGGCGAGCACGGTCTCGGCAAAGCCCTGACGGCCGTGGTCGAGGCGGGGGCGTTGCGGGCGACGTGTGACCCGGCGTTCGCGGTCGAGGACGCCGAGGTCGTGGTGGTCGTCGTCCCGCTCGTCGTCTCGGGGGACGGCGAGCCGGACTTCCGGGCGATGGACGCGGCGACCGAGTCGGTCGGCCGCGCACTCGCGCCGGGGACCCTCGTCGCATACGAGACCACACTGCCGGTCGGCACGACGCGTCACCGGTGGGTGCCTCGCCTCGAGGCCGCGTCCGGGCTGGTGCAGGGGGACGACTTCGACGTCGTCTTCTCGCCGGAACGGGTCCTGACCGGCCGGGTGTTCGCAGACCTCCGCCGGTACCCGAAACTCGTCGGCGGGCTGTCGGCGCGCGGCGCGGACCGGGCTCGGGCGTTCTACGAGCGCGTGCTGCAGTTCGACGACCGGCCGGACCTCGGGCGTCCGAACGGCGTCTGGGACCTCGGGACCGCAGAGGCGGCCGAGCTCGCCAAGCTCGCGGAGACCACGTACCGCGACGTCAACATCGCCCTGGCGAACGAGTTCGCGGTGTTCGCGGGACGGAACGGCATCGACGTCGACGTCGTGATCGACGCGTGCAACTCGCAGCCGTACAGCCATCTGCACCGACCCGGCATCGCGGTCGGTGGGCACTGCATCCCGGTGTACCCGCAGCTCTACCTCTGGAACGACCCGGATGCCTCGGTCGTGTCGACCGCTCGTCGGCGCAACGCGGCGATGCCCGAGCACGCCGTCGCGGTGCTGGAACGGTTGCACGGTGACCTCGCCGGTGAACGGGTGGTCGTGCTGGGGGCGTCGTACCGCGGGGGTGTGCAGGAGACGGCCTTCTCGGGGGTGTTCAGCACGGTCGCGGCCCTGCGCGCGCGGGGTGCCCTCGCGTCCGTGTCCGACCCGCTGTACACGGACGCCGAACTGGTCGGCCTCGGGCTGGTCCCGCACCGCGCGGGCGCGCCGGTGGAGGCGGCGATCGTGCAGGCGGACCACGCGGAGTACGCGACGCTCGGCGAGGACTCGTTCCCCGGCGTGCGCACGCTGCTGGACGGGCGGCGGGTCATCGACACGACGCGCTGGCCGTCGACGACGGTCGGGTCGATCGGCGCTCCTCCGGTTCGCCCCGCGCACCGCCCGTGATGGAATGCGACATGTGAAGAACTGGTGATCTGCGCGCGGAGGCACCTAGCGTCGCAGCATGCACTCCCGCCCTCGCCCGTTCGACATCGTCCACGTCTCGAGCGCACACCCCTGGACCGACAACCGGATCCACACCCGGGCGGCCACGACCGCGGCACACGCCGGGTACCGGACCGCGCTCGTGGCGGTCGACACCGGCGGTGGAAGCGCCGAGCGGGCTCCGGCCGACTGGGATCGCCCGGACGAGCGGAGCGGCGTGTGGGTCCGACGCCTTCCGCGGCGCGGGCGGCTCGGACGCCTGGTCGTCTCGACCGTCCAGGCGGTGCTCGCCGCGTTGTCGTCCCGGGCACACGTCGTCCACCTGCATGATCCGGAGCTGGCGTGGGCCGTCCCGCTCCTCCGCCTCGCGCGGCGCCGCGTCGTGTACGACGCGCACGAGGACCTGCCGGCGCAGGTCGCCGGCAAGGAGTACCTCGGGCGGATCCGCAGGGTCGCTGTCCCGATCGCCCGTGGCGTCGTCCGGTTGGCCGCCCACGCGGACGCCGTCGTCGCCGCGACCCCGACCATCGCGTTGCGGTTCCCGGCTGCTCGCACGACGGTCGTGCAGAACCTGCCGGTGCTCCGGGCGTCGGACGCCACCCTGGCTGATGCGTCCGGACGTCCGCCGATCGCGGTGTACCTCGGGGCACTGAGTCATGACCGCGGCATCGGCGTCGTCAGCGGCGTCGCCGGATCGCCGGCGCTGCCGTCGGGGTGGCGACTGCGCACGGCCGGACCGATCGACGGCGCGGTGGATCGCCGCGCGTTCGATGCCCTCTGCGGCACCGGTCGGATCGACCACCGGGGTGTGCTCCCGCCTGACCGGGCACGGGACCTGTTGCAGACCGCGCGGGTCGGACTGCTGCCCCTGCTGCCGACCGTCGCCTACGCGTCGTCCATCCCCACCAAGCTCTTCGAGTACCTGGCCGCCGGCCTCGCGGTGATCGCGACGGACGTCCCGTACTGGCGGGAACTCCTGGACGACATCGAGTGCGTGACCTGGGTGCCCGCGGGTGATCCGGACGCCGTGGTCCGGGCGCTGCAGCGGTACGCCGCCGATCCCGATCTGCTCGACGCACACGGGCGCGCCGGCCGTGCGCTGGTCGACGCGCGCTTCCGGTGGGACCACGAAGCGCCCGAGCTACTCCGGGTCTACCGACGGCTCTGCGGTGCTGCGCCGTTCGACGGGTACCTTCCCAGTTCGTCGGACGCCGACTGGAATGTAGTATCCAAGTGAACGCCCACTGCCCCTTGCACCTCACGAACGGCGGGTACCGTGCGCCGACCCCGACCTCGACCCACGCGTGCGATCCTCACGATCCTGTTCGGGACGCTGCTCGGCCAGGGCCTGGTCATCGCCGTCTCGCCGCTGTTGACCCGGCTGTACGCCCCGACGGACTTCGGCGTGCTCGCCGTCGTCACCGCGATCGCTTCCGTGCTCGGCGCGGGAGCGACCATGGGGACCGATCGCGCGCTCCCCGTGGCGCAGGACGCCACGATGCGCGCGCTCGTGCTGATCGGCATCGTCTCGACGGCGTTCGTCAGTGGTGCGACGGCAGTGGCCACCTGGCTCGCGCGCGATGCGCTCGCTGCGCAGTTCTCGGCGCCGACGTTCGCCGACCTCTGGTGGATCGTCCCGGTCACGACCGGGGCCGTCGGACTCCACCGGGTGGCAACCGCGGTGCTCGCCCGGGGCCGGCGTCACGGCTCGATCGCGATCCGGAACGTGTGCCAGGGGGTCGGGCAGACCGTGTGGAACCTCGTGATGGCCTCGACCGGAGCCCTCGGGCTCGCCGGCGGACTGGCTGCCGGGCGACTCGCGGCACTGCTCGGGATGCTCCGTCCGGCGTCGCTCCGAGTCAGCCCATCACCGCACTCCGTCCGGGCCGCGCTGACGGTGCACCGACGCTTCCTCTGGTTCACCCCGTGGTCCTCCATGCTCAACGTGGTCGGGCAGCAGGCACCGGGGCTGCTCATCGCCGCGGCGCACGGCAGTGCGGCGGCGGGACTGGTGGCCCTGACGATGCGGGTCCTCGGCTCACCGGTCGGGATGCTCGCGGACGCCGTCGCGCAGACGGTCGCCGGGACGATCGGTGGCCGGATCCGCGCCGGAGCGTCGGTACGAGATCCGCTCCGGCGGGTCGTGGGTCGTCTGCTGGTGCTCGGGGCTGCTACGGCCGTCGTCGTGATGATGTCCGGGCCGTCGGTGTTCGGTGCGGTGTTCGGGCCGGACTGGACACGGTCGGGCGAGTACGCGCGCATCCTGGCGCCGGCGTTCGCGCTCCAGGTCGCGGTGTCGCCGGTGAGCCAGGTACTCGGGATGCTCGGTCGACAGTCCTCGCAACTCGCCTGGGATGCCGGACGCTTGGTCCTGACGTCCGGTGCGGTGATCGTGCCGACGCTGCTCGGTGCGCCCGTGCCCGTGGTGCTGGCGGGGCTCTCCGGCGCGATGATCGCGTCCTACCTCGTGATGCTCGGGCTGGTGGTCGCGGCGACCCGGTCCGTCCGCGACTGACCGACTCGCACCCGTGCACGGACCGGTGCGACGGACGGACGGGGTCCGACGATGCGCATCGATGACGTCGCCCGTACCCTGACCCGTCGCGCGGCGCTGTTCGGCGCGGCAGCGGCTCCCGGCGCGGTGTTGATCGGACGCACGCCCTCCGCCCGGGCTGCGTCCGTGCCGCCCGCGCCGACGTCGGCGTCACGGTCCGCCTCGGACATCGACGCGACACGGCTGCAGGACGTCCTCGACCAGGCCCGCCCGCACGCCGTCGTCGACGTGACGCGTCGGTGGACGCTCGCGGAACCACTGGTCGTGGACCAGCCGCTGACGCTCCGGTTCGCCGGGGGATCCGTTGCCACGGACCGGGACATCGACCTCGTGCACATCCGGTCGAGCCTGGTACGCGTCGTCGACGCCGTGCTCGACGGTCCCGGTGCGGAGCACTCGGGGCTCGGTCGAGGCGTCCGCGCGACGGGCACGGCGAAGGCGCCCCTGCGGGACGTGCACGTCACGCGTGCACGTGTCCACGGGTTCCCGCACGACGGTGTCCTGCTCGAACACTGCGAGGGCTTCGTGGTCGACGACTGCGACATCGCGGACGTCGGGTACGCCGGGGTGCTCATGTTCTCGTGCGTCCGGGGTTCCGTCACCGGGAATCGCATCCGTCGTGTGACACAGCCGGCGCCGTACCCGAACTCGTACGGCATCGAGGCGGTCCGCGCCACGACGACCGGGCTCGACGACTCCCCGCGGAGCAGCCGGATCCTGATCGCCGACAACCACGTCTCGGGCGTCCCGCACTGGGAGGGCATCGACACACACGGCGGCTCGTCGATCGCGATCGTCCGGAACCGTGTCGAGGACTGCCGGGTCGGCATCGCCGTGGTGCCGTCGAAGGACGAATCCGACGCGTCGGCGACGAAGTACGCGCCGCTGGACTGCTCGGTGGTCGACAACGTCGTCTCCCGCTCGACGCAGGGGCCGGGCTCGGGCATCATCGTGCGTGGTGCGGGCGAGACCGTGGGGTCGGCCGCGGAGCGCGCGACCGGGATCGTGCTCCGGAACACCGTGACCGGGTACGGCGACGGTGATCGTGACGCGGGGATCCTCGTCTACCTGACCCGCGGCGTCGTGCTCGCGCACAACCGGTGCACCGACGGTGTCCGTCGGGGTGTCTCGCTCTACCACTCCAACGAGGACCTCACGCTGATCGGCAACGTGGTGGCCGGCCTCCGACCGCAGGGGACCGCCACGTCGGTCGCCGTCGACGTCCGGGCGACGGCGAACACGGTCGTCCTGCTCGACAACCGCTACACCGCTGGTGCGACCGCGCCGCCGGTGTACGGCGTGCAGTGCCGGCAGGCCGACAACGACGTGGTGCTGGTCGCGAACGACTGGCGGGCCACGACGACGCCCGTCGTGGCGACGGCCGGGGCGGTGACGCGCTACCGAGAGGGGTGAGGCGCCACCGGCGGAGCGACGTCCGGGCGCCCGACCGGCGCGGCCCCGGTGGCCCCGGGCGCGCGCCAGACCCTGGGCGCGCGCCCAGCCCCGGGCGCGCGCCCGACCCCGGGCGCGCGCCCGGCCTCGGTGGCGCAGGCGGTACCGTCCGCGCGGTCCCACCCGCTCCGCGGGGCGATCGCGAGCACGATCGTCCCGACGAGCAGCCCGTGCGAGAGCATCGCCGTGAAGATCGACGTGTTGCTCAGCATGATGCTCGGCATCACGACCGCCATCGCCGCCACCCGGAGCGGCAGTCCCCGGGCGGCGAGGTCGAGCCCCCGGAGCCACAGCAGCAGCGCTGCCGCCGCCACCGGGATGCCCGCCCACCCGAGGTTCGCGAACCCGTCGGCGAACAGGTTGGCGTTCGCGTAGCCCGTCGACCCCGGCACGAGGAAGTCCGCGATGCGCTTCGGTGGCGGCAGGTCGTACGGGTAGTCCACCCAAGCCCGGAGGAACGAGTACCCGTACTCGGCGACGGGGTTGTCCGAGAAGTACTGCACGTACACCGAACTGAGGAGCCCAGGCGTGAGCATGAACCGTCGCGTGAACACCGACGTCCACGTGATCCCGCCCTGGACCTCGTCGGCGACGGCGGACACGATCATGATGACGATCGGTGCGACCAGGAGCGGGGTCGATCCGCGCGCGGACCGACCCCGGAAGAGGACGGCCATGCCGAGCACGGCGACGAAGGAGAACAGGACGGCCTTGAACCCGGTGCTCGAGTACAGCAGGAACTGCCCGACGACCGCGGCGGCGACCAGGCTCGGCCGCCGTCGTGCGAGTCCGCGGGCGAGCACGAGCGGGTTGATCACGTACGCCTGCCCGGTGAGCAGGTAGCCGAGCGTCCCGCCCGTGCCGACGTCCGCTGCGTACTCGGCGCGCACGTCGTAGATGTCGTCGAGCGCAAGGAAGCGGACCTGCAGCCCGACGGTCGCGACCATCACGCCGTAGGTCGCCGCCGAGTACACGCCGCACACCGTCCAGGTCAGTGCCCCGCGGTCGATACCGCGCGCCCCGAGTGGGATCCGGTCGACGCCGCTCACCGCCGGTGGGGCCGGTGCCCGCGGCGTCGCGATGCAGACCAGCGCGAACGACACCCCGACCGCGGCGCTCAGTGCGAGGGCGGTGTCGGTCGGCAGGTACCCGGTCGAGGGGCTCATCAGCATGGTCGGTGCGACGCACACCACGAAGATCGTCCAGAGCACCACGTGCGACGGCCTGCGCACGACGGCGGGCAGCGCCAGGGCGACGGCCGCGGTCAGGGCGGTCACCACCACCCGGAGCTGCCACGGCGCGTCGACGTGCGTGAACCCGTTGTAGGAGAAGAGCGGTGCCACCAGGTTCGCCGCGATCCAGTCGGTCGTGATGCCGAGCACCGCGACCGTGGCGCACACCACGATCACTCGGCGGAGCAGCGCGACGAGGAGCGATCGCTCTGCCGCCGTCAGCGACGCACGCACGGCAGGAGCTCGTCGTACATCGCGACGAGGCGATCAGCCTCACGGTGCCACCGGAACCGCTGCGCCGCTCGCCGTGCCTCCGCGCCGTGCCGGAGCAGCAGGCCCGGATCCTCGGCGTAGCGGCGCACGGCACCGGCGATCGCGGCGGGGTCGTCCGGCGGCACGAAGGTGACGCAGTCCGAGCCATCGAGCAGCATCCGCAACAGCGGGGTGTCCGTCGCGATCACCGCGAGGCCCGCTGCGAGGTACTCGAACAGCTTCGTCGGGAAGATCTGGTCCGTGACGGGCGTCCGCCGGAAGGGGATGACGCCGATCCGCGCGCCGAGCAGCAGGTCGCGCGCCTGCATCGGGCCGACGACCCCGCCGTGGCGGAGCCGGCCGCTCGACTCGGCGTCACGGAGCGCCGTCGTGTCCGTGGCGGCGTCGATCGCCCCCACGAGCTCCATCCGCCAGCCCGGCGGGAAGTCCGGCTGGCCGGGGACGGCCGCGACCACGTCGATGCCACGGTCGTGACTCAGGACGCCGACGTGCGCGACCACGGTGGGCCGAGCCTCCAGTCCGGTCTGCGCATCGTCGGCCGCGCGCCGCAACGGGTAGTTGTGGATCGCGATCCGCCGCGCCGCCGGGAACCGGCGGCCGGTCCACTCGGTCGCCGTGACGACCCGGTCCGCGGTGCCGGCGAGCCGGAGCAGGCCGTGCGACAGGGCGGAGAGCACCGCCCGCTGCCGGTACGACAGGTAGTCCTTGCCCCAGATCTGGTCGGGCAGGTCCTCGTGTGCGTCGTACACGACGATCCGGCCGGCGGCGCGGAGCACGGGGATGGTCCAGATGAGCTCCGGGTCGTGGAGGTGGACGAGCCGCGCCCGCGACCGCAGCGCCAGCACGAGCGCCTGCGTCGTGGAGACGAGCATCCGTCGGAGACGGCGGCGGCGCGGGATCCGGACGACCTCCACAGCGGTGGGCGGAGCGTCGAGGGCGCAGTCGACCGCGATCAACCGCACGCGGTACCCGGCATCCGCCGCCGCAGCGGCTTCGCGGAGGTGCACGCGGTTGTCCACCCACGGATGGGCGCTCGAGACGTGCACGATGTCCGGCGTCATGCGGCGCTCGCCGCAGCGTCGAGCGCGCCGGCGTACCGGCTGGCGAGCATGCGGTAGTCGTTGTCGCGGAGGACGTGCGCGCGGCCGCGCGCGCCCATGGCGTCGCGATCCGGAGCCGGCATGGCGGCGAGTGCGAGCATGCCCTCCGCGAGCGCGGCCGGGTCGTCCGGGGGGACCTGCAGCCCGCAGCGCGCCGCGGCGACCGGTGCCAGAGGCACCGGAGCCGCGACCAGCAGCGGCCGCCCGGCGAGCATGTACTCGTACTGCTTGTTCATCGAGACCCCGTACCGGTAGAGCGGCAGGTCGTGCATCGTGACGGCGAGGCAGTCGGCCTGCTGGCCGATGCGGCGGGCCTGGTCCTGCGGCACGCGTCCGTCCCAGATCACGTCCGGGGCGGACGGGAGGCTCGACACGCGTTCCCGGAGTGCGCCCACGTCGGCGCCGTCCCCGACCATGCGGAGTCGGAGCTGCGGTCCGCCGGCGGCGCCGGCACGGCCCGTTGCGAGGACGAAGGCGTCGAGGAGGGTCTCGAGGGCGTTCGCCGGGCCCATCGACCCGATGTACGCGATCGTGAACGGAGCGGACCCATCGGCGTCGGGTGCGCCGGCTCCGCTGGTCTGGTCGACTGTGCTGGTCTCGTCGGCTGTGCTGGTCTCGTCGACGTCGACGTCGTTTTCGGCGGTCCGCACGCCGTTCGGTACCCACGTGAACGGCCTGGGCTGGCCGCGCTCGGCGTAGTACCTGCCGACGCCGTCGAGGGGCGACACGAGGTGCGCGGCACGGTCGACGGTGCGCCGTTCGACCGACCGGAGCACCCGGACGAGCGGATGGCGTTCAGCGAGCCCGGCGAGCCCGATCGCGGACTCCGGCCACAGGTCGCGGGGCTCGAACACGAACGGCACGCGGAACCGGGCGGCCAGGAGCGACGCGGCCCAGGCGGCGAGCGGGTGGAACGAGCTCCCGACCACGACGTCCGGTCTGGGGAGCCCACGGAGCGTGCCGGGGACGAGGAGCAGGACCGTGAAGGACACGATGTCGGCGAGGCGCCTGGTGGTGCGCCGGAGCCCGGCGCCGCGGTGGTCGACACCGCGGAGCCAGCAGAACTCGTAGCCGGCGCCCGCCCATCGCTCGCGGAGGCGGCCTCGTCGCATGTGTGCGCGTCCGGTGGGGTGGTCGGTGCCGGCGGCGACGACGACGGTGCGCCAGCCGTGGTCGCCGAGGTGCTCCGCGAGCAGCTGGTGACGAGTGGCGCGACCGTCGCGTTCGTGGTGGTGGGCGTAGTGGTTGACGATCCACACGACGCGCTGCCCGGGCATCACGTGCTCGTCCCGGTGAACGCCTCGCTCGTCGCGTGACCCGGCGTCGTGATGCCCTCGCGGCGGAGCACGACCCCGATCGTCCGCAGCAGGATGCGGGCGTCGAGGGCGAGCGACCTGGTGTCCACGTACTCGAGGTCCGAACGCAGCCGCTCCGGCCACGGCAGCGCGTTGCGACCCCGGACCTGCGCGAGCCCCGTGAGGCCGGGGCGGACGTCGTGCCGCCGGTGCTGCTCGGGTGTGTAGAGGTCGAGGTATCGGCAGAGGCTCGGTCGCGGCCCCACGAAGCTCATCTCGCCGACGAGCACGTTCCAGAGGCTCGGCAGCTCGTCGAGGCTCGTCGAGCGGAGCCAGCGACCGAAGGGGGTGAGGCGATCGGCGTCGTCGACCGTGCCGTCGACTGCTGCCGGTTCGAGCATGGTGCGGAACTTGACGATGGTGAACGTCGTGCCGTGCAGTCCGGGCCGGTCCTGGCGGAAGAGCACGGGGCGGCCGAGGCGCACCGCGACGAGCACCGCGAGCCCGATGAGCAGTGGGGACAGGCCGAGGAGGGCGAGCGCCGCCCCGATCGCATCGAGCGCGCGCTTCACGAAGTGCTCCTCAGGGCGATCGGCGCGGACGTGGTGGTACCGGGGCGTGCGTAGTAGCCGTCGGCCACCGGTCGTCGCGACTTCGTCAGGACGACGCCGTCGACCCGCTCGCCGACGCGGGTCAGCGCGGTGACCGCGAGCCGGACGTCCGAGCGCTTGGTCTGACCGGCGGCAGCGACGAGGAGTGTGGCGGAGACGAGCGTGCTGACGAGCGCTGCGTCGGTCACCGCCAGGACCGGCGGTGTGTCCACGAGCACGACGTCGAACCGCTCGGTGAGGTCCGCGATGACCTGTTCCATCGCCGCCGAGCCGATGAGTTCGCTCGGGTTCGGCGGGATCGTCCCCGCGGGGAGCACGCTGAACGCGTCGACCCCCCATTCCTGCAGGACGTCGTCGAGTTCGGCACGGCCGACGAGCAGATCGGTGAGGCCGACGGCGCCCTCGAGGTCCAGGGTGCTCGCGACGTTCGGGCGTCGGAGGTCCGCGTCGACGACCACGGTGCGCACGTCGCTCTGGGCCAGGGCGATCGCGAGGTTCAGTGTCGTGGTGGTCTTGCCCTCGGCAGGACGCGGGCTCGTGACGGCGATCGTGGACACCCCGCCGGTCCGCAGGAACTGCAGGTTGGTGCGGAGGCTGCGGAACGCCTCCGCCCGGGTGGTCGTGCCCTCGTCGCGGGCGATCAGCGGCTGCCGGGAGGCCTCCGGGTCCATGCCGATCTCGCCGATCAGCGGGACGTCGGCGTCGATGTCCTCTGCGGACCGGACGCGCGTGTCGGCAGCGGCGCGGAGGAGGGCGAGTCCGGTCCCGGATGCCAGTCCGGCGGCGAACCCGAGAGCGAGGTCCGCGGACGTCCTCGGCGCGATCGGTGCGGTCGGGACCGATGCCTCCGACACGCGTTCGAGACGGACGGACGGTTCTCCGGAAGCGGTCCTCGGCTCGATCTCGGAGACGACCTCGGCGAGGACCCGACCCGTTGCGGCGGCGATGCGCGCGGCGGCCCGGGCATCGCCGTCGGTGACCGAGATCTCGATGATCACCGTCCCGGTGCTCACCACGGAGGTCACACGGCGCCCGAGCGCCGCGGGGGTCGTGTCGAGCCGCAGCGCGGCGATCACCTGCTCGAGGACCCGCGGTGACGACGCCAGCACCGTGTACGACTTGATCTTCTGCTGCGCGGCGGTGGACCCCTGGGCGATCTCACCAGCGGAGGCGCTCTCCTGCCCCGCCACGGAGACGTAGTACGACGTCGACGCGCGGAACGTGGGCGGTGTCGTGCTCGTCACCAGGAGCGCGACGCCGCCGCCGACGATCGAGACGGCGAGCACGATCCACCATCCGGAGAGGAGGGCTCGTGCGACGACGAAGTGGTTCATGCGGGGTCCCCGGTCTCTGGACTCGGTCGGTTCTGTGGCCACGGGTGCCGGGCGAGGAGACGTCCTGTTGCCTGCGGGCGTCTCCTCGCCCGGCCGCCGTCTCAGTTCCGGGTGTCGGCCGGCACCCGGAAGAGCTGCGACGTCTCGGTCTGGCCGAACGCGGTCTGCCGGATCGCGAACGCGTAGTCCGTGGCTCCGACGGGGACCTCGGCGGTGAACGACCAGTTGCCGCGGTCGTCGACGTCGAACGGGCCACCGGGGACGATGACCTCGCCCGTGGCGTCCACGACCTGGAACGTGGCTCCGGGCGTCGCGGTCCCGGTGAAGGTGTTCGTCGTCCCGGGAGCCACCGTGTCCGGACCGGTCCGGGTGACCGGCGAGAGGGTGCCTGCCTCGATCCGCACGGGCGTCGTCGCCGATGCTGCGAGCGAGCCCTGCGGAGCGGAGCCGGTGACGGACATCCCCAGCTCGCCGGTGTCGGCGGCGTTCCCCGGGTTCTGCACCGGGACACCGAACCGGACCTCTTGCCCCGCGGTGAGCTTCCACCCGGCGTTGCCCGGCGCCCACCGGAAGGTGACCGATCGACCGTCGGCCGAGACCGAACCGTCGACGAGGTTGTCCGCGGGGAAGTCCGTCCAGTCGCCACCCGATGCCGGACGCTGCTGGCCGCGGACCGTCGTGAGCGCTCGCGGGAAGGTGGTGCCGTCCGGCGCGGTGAACGTGACCCTGGCGTCCGATCCCGGGGTGGCGAACTCCGCGGTGGCACGGAGGTGTCCGAACACCGTGGTGGTCGATCCGGCCGGCAGCGTCGTCGTCGTCCCGGTGATGCCCGTGAGCAGCTGCTTCGGTGCGAACGTCACGTCGACGGAGGTCTGGTTCCGGTAGGCGTTGTCGACGTACTGCTGGAACGTCAATGTGTTCTTGCCGGGGTTGAGCCCGCCGATGACGGCGCTCCAGGTGCCGCTCGCGTTCGCGGTCGCCACGACGGTGTTGTTCCGGCGGATGGACGCGTTCGGCGTCGCAGTCCCGGTGATCGACGCCGATCGCGCGGAGTCGTCCTGTCCCGTCACCCGCGCGGTGATCGAGCGGACCGCGTACGGACGCGTGATCGCGCCGAGCGACGTGGTCGTCTTGCTGTACCAGCCGATGCCGAAGATGTCGCGCGCGTAGGAGTGCACGTACCCGGACGAGATCGTCTCGCCTTCGCGCCAGGACGACGGCCAGGGCACGAGGATGCCGTACCTGGTGTCGACCTCTTTGCGCTCGATGCCGACGCTCGGGATCTTGACCCAGGAACTGCACGACTTGGCCAAGTTGCAGACCGGCGTCGCGAAGATGTACATGCCGTTCTCCTCGGCATCCACGCGGACGTCCCGGGGCGCGCTCACCGTGGTGTTCGGCGTGATGGGCGTTTCCTGGCCGACGCGGGAGACCGCATCGGGTGATGCTGTCGTGGACGCCCCCGCGGTGAGCGTGCCGACGGCGAGCAGCGCGGCGGTCGTGGCGGCGGCGATACTCCGACGGCGGTGCTTGGTCATGTGGTTCCTCCTCGATGGGGATCGGATGGCAGGCGGTGGGCGGGGCCGTCGCCGTGGGTTCGACGGCCCCGCCGGTCAGTCCGGGTCAGCGGGTGTTCGCCGACACGGTGAAGAGCGACGTGGTGTAGGTCGCCCCGTCGATGGTGATGCGGAGCTTGAACTTGAAGTCGAGCTGCCCGGCCGACACCATCCGGTCGAACGACCACGTGCCGTCTCCACCGATCTCGTGGCGTCCCGGCACGATTGCGTTGCCGGATGCGTTGAGCACCTCGAACGCCGCGCCCTTCGGTCCGCTGCCGGTGAAGGTGTTCACCTCTCCGGGCCGCACCGACCGCGTGTCGAGCGTGACCGGGTCGAAGCCCTGGTTCGCGTGGAGCACGAACAACTCGGAGGTCTCCGTGACGTCGCCCTTGCTCTGCCGGATCTTGAACCGGAACTCGGTCGCGCCGGACGAGATGACCCGGTCGAACGTCCAGTTGCCGTCCGGGTCGATGGTCAGCGTGCCCGGCACCAGCGGCGTGTCGGACACGTTCAGGACCTCGTACGAGGCGTCCGGCTCGCCACGACCGGAGAAGGTGTTCGTCACGCCAGGCGTCACGGTGTCCGGCCGGTCGAGGGTGATCGGCGCGAGCTTGTTCGTCGAGCCCGGGTTCACCGTCACCTCGGCGACCGTGGTGTTCGCGCCCCTGGAGTGCTGCACGACCCGGAGGACGTGCTCGGAACGGTCGAGCGTCGTGGTGTCCACGGTCCAGCGTTCGTTCGGAAGGACGCCGTCCTGGCTCCGCCCGATGACCGCGTCACCATCGGTGACGTCGTGGACCTCGATCCGGGAGCCCGGTTCGCCCCTGCCCTCCATGTGGAGCGCTCCGCCGGTGTGTGTCGCGCCGTCCTCCGGAGTGGTGATGCTCACCGGAGAGCCGTAGTCCACGGACCTGGTCACGTCGTGCACGGTGTCGCGGAGCCCGTCGAGGAACTGTGCAGCCGTCACCGCGTACCGGCCGCCTGCGTCCGGAGCCGGGATCGTCGTCGCCCAGGCGCCCGTCACGGCGTCGGCGATGACCGACGCGCCGATCTGCTGACCGTCTGGACGGAAGAGCGACACGCGTGCGCCCGGATGCGCCGTCCCGGACGCGCGGACGGCGGCGTCGACGTCGGCGGGGAAGGTGGTGTCGAAGGTCAGGGCATCGGCCGTCAGCTCCGCGGTGAGCGTTGCCTCGCCCGTCTTCGTGACGCCCTCGTACTGCTCGAGTCCGATCTCGTTGGGACCGAAGGCCAGGGATCCGACGGAGGTCGACCAGCGGCCGTTCTGGTCGACCCACACCGGTGCACCGCCGTTCACCAGGATCCTCGCACCGGCGGCGCCCGTTCCCGAGATGCGCGCCGTCCGCGTGAGGACGTCGACGCCGTCGACCTGGGCCGTGAAGCCGGAGACGAACTCGTCGATCGTCGGGATGCGGTCGGCCACCGTCCGGGACTGGAGTCGCATCACGTCGTCCTTGTTGAACAGCCCGAGGTAGCCGTCGTTGTACGTCGACTTGATGCCGGTGCCGATCGGGTTGTTCGATCCCGTGTTGGCCGCCTGTGTGAAGAGCTGTGCCGGGTCGCCGGCGACACAGTCCTCGAGCGTGACCGGGGACGAGTTGGTGATGGACCGGCTCTCGGCGGTCAGGCAGAGTCCGGGATCGGACTGGGGGCGGACGGTCGACGTCGATCCGGCCGCGGGGACGAACCAACTGGCTGCGGCAGCCCGTGCCTGGGCCAGGGTCGCGGCACGGTTCGCGGGGACCGGTTGACCGGCGCGTCCCGCGGACGGTGCACTGAAGGCGAGCGCCCCTTCGAACGACGACGTCTCCGTCACGAGCGGGCCGACGACCTGGGCGTCGTCGAGGGTCGATGCTGCCCAGGCGTTGGTGCTGGTGAGGCTCGCGGTCACCGTGGTGAGTATGAGCACGCTCGCACCGAGGGTCCGTTTCGTCCGGCCCGTGCATTGCGACTTCGGCATTGCTGCCCTTTCTGTCGAATTGAGGAGTGACACGGAAGATATCAGATACGAGTGACCCTGTGGGTACGAAATGCAACATTCACAAACGCACTTATTCCCGCAATATCGACCATTTGCGCATGCCTTTCCCCGGGCCGAGTGCGCGAGTATTCTGATATCCGAGGAAAGGGGATCGCGATGGATGGACCACAGCCCCCGACGCGTCGTTCCGTCGTCATCGGCGGCGCCGCCGGTGTCGTCGGCGTCGTCGCTGCCGTGGTGGTCGCGACGTGGGGCCGCGGCGGGAGTGCGGACGGGGAGACGGGTGCTCCGGACGCGCTGCAGGCCTCGCTCGACGCGCTGCCGGTCGGCGGGACGCTGACCATCAGCGAGCCGGTCGAGCGATCGACGTCGCTGACGGTCGTGCGCGCCGTCACGATCCGGTTCACCGGCGCGGGGGCGATCCGGATGACCGCGGACCAGGACGCCGTCGTCGTGCGTGCGTCCGACGTCCGGATCGTCGCACCGGAGATCACCGGGGTCGGAGCTCCCAGCGGCGGCCGGTCGAACGCGATCACCGTGCGCGGCAAGCGATCGACGCCCCTGTCCGACGTCCGGATCTCGGGCGGACACCTGCGGGACGTCCCGCGCGACGGCGTCCACGTGGAGTACGCGGACCGTGTCGTCGTCGAGCGCGTGTCCGTCGCCAGGGTGGGGTACGCGGGGGTGCTCCTGCTCGGTGTGACGGACTCCGTGGTGCAGGACAGCGTGGTCTCGGACATCCGGCAGCGTGCGGACGAGGTGAACTCCTACGGCATCACGGTGACCAGGGACGCCACGGCCGGCACCGCGGTCACCCGGCGGTCGTCGGGCGTCCGGGTGCTGCGCAACCGCGTCAGCGGCGTCCCGGCGTGGGAGGGGATCGACACCCACGCGGGTGACCGGATCGAGATCCGGGACAACGTCGTCAGCGGATGCCGGGTCGGGATCGCGGCGGTCCCGAGCAAGTCGGCGACCGACCGTGGCACCACGGACGTCGCACCGACCGGCCTCGTGATCGCCGGCAACCGCGTCACCCGGACCGGTGCCCTGGCTGCCGGGTCGGGGATCGTCGTCAGTGGAGCCGGCACCACGGTCGGGTCGACTGCACCGCGGGCAACGGGGTCCGTCACGGGCAACACCGTCACCGGGGCCGGCGGCACCGACGCGGGCGGGATCCTGGTGAAGCTGACGCGCGGGCTCACCGTCGCGGACAACGCCATCGTGTCGAGCGTCGACGACGCGATCGCGGTCGAGCACTCGAACGCCGCCCTCACGGTGCGCGGGAACCGGATCACCGGTGTCTCCGGCGACGCGGTCGCCATCGACGTCCGGTCCGCCGCGAACGACGGCAGGATCACGGGTAACCGCGTGGACCGGACGGAGCCACGAGTGCGCGTCGGGTTGCGGTTCGGCGATCGGACCAACCGCTTCGTGGTCAGCGGGAACACGTTCAGCGGGGCGACCGTCCACGAGTCGGACGGGGGTGCCCACATCACACGATGACCGGTTCCGCGCCGGTCGAGAGCCCGACCGACTACGCTGCACCGGTGCCCGCGTTCGACTTCGCCGACCTCTTCCGACGGACGCCCGACGACGACGGGCCCGACCTGCTCGCGATCGACGGCACCGACCGCTTCATCCTCGACGAGGCGCCGCACGTGCACGGCGACGCGCTGCGGCAGCCAGGAGCGGTCGCGATCGTGGACGACCAGCGCGGCGTCCTCACGATCGGCGTGATCGCGGTCCACGGGGCCACGAACGTCCGCGTCGTGCAGGACTCGCTCGTGTCGCAGCGTGCCCTGCAGGCGAACGCCGGCACGTTCGGCCACCGGGGTTTCCACCACCCGGACTCCCTCGAGGACGCGTTCCGGGACGCCCGGCTCGTGCTGCTCCGCCTGACGAAGTCCCTGGACCGCCTCGACGAGATCGCCAGGGCCGTCGCACGCTTCGCCGCACCGGACGTCGTGCTGCTCTGCGGTGGACGGACGAAGTTCATGACCCTGTCGCAGAACGACGTCCTCCGACGGTCCTTCGGCGAGGTCGTGGCGTCCCGCGGGCGTGCGAAGTCGCGGCTGCTCGTCGCCCAGGACCCCCTGACCGCCGCCGCGAACCGTGCGGCCATCACGGCGCCCTGGCCGCGCGTGGTGCACAACGACGAACTCGGGATGTCCATCGCCGCGCACGGCGGGGTCTTCGCCGGTTCCTCCCTGGACATGGGCACCCGGGTGCTCCTCGACGCGATGGACGACGCCGTGCCGACCGCCAGGGTCGCCGTCGACCTCGGCTGCGGGAACGGCGTCATCGCGACGGCGATCGCCAGGCGACGGCCGGGGATCCGTGTCGTCG
This sequence comes from Curtobacterium sp. NPDC090217, assembly GCF_044746705.1. Classification (NCBI taxonomy): domain Bacteria; kingdom Bacillati; phylum Actinomycetota; class Actinomycetes; order Micrococcales; family Microbacteriaceae; genus Curtobacterium; species Curtobacterium sp. NPDC090217. The sequence goes on from NZ_JBIVCR010000001.1 coordinate 1,228,686, forward strand.
CGACCGACGTCTCGCACGCGGCGGTCGCGAGCACCCGCGCGACCGCCGACCGCAACGGCGTCGGCGACCGCGTCACCACCGTCCGGAGCGATGCCGGCGACGAACTCGACGAGGGGTCCGCCCAGCTGGTCCTGTGCAACCCGCCGTTCCACGCGGACACCACCGTGAGCACGGACGCGGCTGAGGCGATGTTCCGGAACGCGGCCACGATCCTCCAGTCCGGCGGCGAACTGTGGTGCGTCTGGAACTCGCACCTGCGTTACCGGCCGGTGCTGGAGAAGGTCGTCGGACCGACCCGTCAGGTCGTCCGCACGGACAAGTTCACCGTGACGGCGTCCCGCCGGGCCTGACGAGCCGGCTCGCCAGCAGGCCGCGGTCGACTCGCGGGCGCGTCAGTGGGTGGTCGGGACCCCGGTGCCGCGTGCGACACGGTTCGGCGACCACGACACGGGCCGGCGCGGGACCGAGCAGCCGGACACCGTGCAGGAGCAGGGCGGACTCGTGGGCGAACACCGCGCCGCCGGGCAGCCGGGGGAGGACGGCACTGACCCGTACGAGGTGCCGCGCCCGGTCGTCGAGCGCGAGCCACTGCGCACGGTCGACGTACAGTCCGCGACCGATCCGCACGAGGTCGGCGCCGGCGCGGCGCTGCACGGCCCGCGCGACGGACGGCGGCGTGCGGTCGTCGACGCGCACGACCGGGCAGTCCGGGAGCAGGATCACACGCCCATCATGGCGGGCGTGAGGCGAGCCTCCCGGCTTGTCCACAGGCGCCCGCGTGATGTGCGCGTGCAAACGACAAGTGCGCATGCGGGCGCATGCGCACTTGTCGTCAAGGCGAGCAGCTGCCGAGCCCGCCCACAGGAACGAGCCCGACCAGAACCGCCTACTCCGGGATGTAGGCGAACGTGTCGGGGTCCGGCCCCGTGCGGTGCCCCTTGTCGAGCGTCGTGATGTCGGTCATGTCCTCGTCGGACAGCTCGAAGTCGAAGATCGCGAAGTTCTCCTCGACGCGGGCACGGGTGACCGACTTCGGGAAGACGATGTCGCCGCGCTGGATGTGCCAGCGGAGCACGACCTGCGCGGGGCTCTTGCCGACCGACTCCGCGATCCGGACGATCGTCGAGTCGTCGAGCACCAGGCCCTGGGCGATCGGGGACCATGCCTCCGTCGCGATGCCGAGTTCGCGGTTGACCGCGCGCAGCGACTCCTGCGCCAGGTAGGGGTGCACCTCGATCTGGTTCACGGCCGGGGTGATCGTCGTCTCGGCGACGAGCTTGCGGAGGTGGTGCGCCTCGAAGTTCGAGACACCGATCGAGCGCGAGGTGCCGGCGGCGTAGAGCTCCTCGAACGTCTTCCACGTCGGCACGAAGTCGCTGACGGTCGCGAGCGGCCAGTGGATCAGGAACAGGTCGGTGTAGCCGCCGAGCAGGTCGGCCGACTTCTTGCCGTTCTCCAGCGCGAGCGCGGGGTCGTGGAAGCCGTTGTTGAGCTTCGAGGTGACGAAGATCTCGGACCGGGGGATGCCCGACTCGGCGATCGCCTCGCCGACCTCTTTCTCGTTGCCGTACATCTCGGCGGTGTCGATGTGGCGGTAGCCGACCTCGAGCGCCGTCAGCGTCGCTTCCTTCGTCGACGAGGGGTCGATCTGGAACACGCCGAAGCCGAGCTGCGGGATGGTCTTGCCGTCGTTGAGTGTGATGTTCGGAACGGTCATGGTCCCAGACAACCAGGGAACACCCGAACTCCATTCTGGATTCGTTCAGGCACGCTCACTCCAGCGCGGCCGTGATGTAGGCCACCAGGGCCTGCCCGTACGCGATCGCCGGGTCCGCAGCAGCGAACGACCGGTCCTCGCCCCGGAGCACGACCGTCACCGTGTGCACCACACGCTCCCCGGCGGCGACCCGGGTGAGCCCGACGAACGACGGTCCGAGCAGCTCGCGCAACTGGTCCTCGCGGGGCAACCACAGCGACTCGGCTGCGGTCACCGAATCGAGCGCCCACTCGGTCGTCCCGTTGAACCCGAGGATGGTGCCCGACGGGTGGTCGTGCCGCTCGACGGTCATCTCGGACACGGTGTACACGTCGTCGTCGACCCCGGGCTTGTCGATGACGAACCGGTCCCCGGTCTCGGGGTTCCAGCGGAGTCCGGCTGCGCGGAGGTCCTTGGCGAGTTCGACGGTGATCACCTCCCCAACCTGCCACGGCAGCCCGTACGGATGTTCCCGAAAGCAACCCGTACTAGCATCGCGGAGCACCCTCGTGCGTGGATCACCCGACTGTTCCACGCGCGCGACGCGACGACGCCCGGACGACCGGTGCCGTGCCTCCAGGCGGTTGAACCGGCCACGGGACGGTCCGCCGGCCGGGCCCCGACCGCGGTGGGCCACGGATCGGCCCGCCCAGAGAAGGATCCGCATGACGCTCGAACGCGAGGAACTCCGCGACGCCTGGACCGTCGCCATGGTCGCCGAGACCGCTCCGGCGACCGCGCCGGCCGGTGCCATCGCCGGCATCCCCGCCACGGTCCCCGGTCAGGTGCACACGGATCTCGAGCGCGAGGGCCTGCTCGCCGACCCGACGCTCGACCGCGACGAGGACGCCGCGAAGTGGGTCGGGCGCGCCGATTGGACGTACTCGCGCACGGTCGACGTCGACCCCCGTGGTCACGAGCGCGTCGACCTGGTCTGCGACGGCCTCGACACCGTCGCCGAGCTGACGCTGGACGGCGTGCAGATCGGTGCCACCCGGAACATGCACCGCCGCTACCGCTTCGACCTCCGCGACACCACGGACGGCAGCAACACCAGGACCGAGCGCGACCTCGAGATCCTGTTCGAGTCGCCCTACCGCGAAGCCGGGCGCGTCGCGGCCCGCGCCGGCGCGATGCCCGGGCCGTACGACGAGCCCTTCCCGTACGTCCGCAAGATGGCGTCGAACTTCGGCTGGGACTGGGGGCTCACCGCGGTGACCAGCGGCCCCTGGCGTCCCATCGCGATCGAGCGCTGGTCGACCGCGAGGCTCCGCGACGTCCGGCCGCTCGTCGACATCGAGGCGGGCGAAGGCGTCCTCGACGCACACATCGCGTTCGAGCGGTCCGGACTGAACGACCTCGACCAGGACGGCGAGGACGACGACCTCGTGCTCGTCGTCACGGTCTCCGGCGAGACCGAGGACGGCGCGAAGACCCGGCAGCGGTCTCGCGCGCAGGTCACCCCGAAGCAGGACGAGACCGTCGTCACCGTCCGGGTCCCCGAGGTGCAGCGGTGGTGGCCGCGTGGGTACGGCGAGCAACCGCTCTACGACGTCGTCGTCGAGCTGCAGACCGTCGACGGCGAGGTCCTCGACCGCCAGGCGTTCCGCACCGGGTTCCGGTCGACGCGGATCGACACCGCGGTGGACGACATCGGTCGTCCGTTCGACGTGTACGTCAACGGCACGCGCATCGACGTCCGCGGTGTGAACTGGATCCCCGACGACGTCATCGTGTCGCGGGTCGACCGTCCGCGGTACGGATCGCGCCTGCGTGCAGCGGCCGACCTCAACGTGAACATGGTCCGCGTCTGGGGCGGTGGCGTGTACGAGTCGCACGACTTCTACGAGGTCTGCGACGAGCTCGGCCTGCTCGTCTGGCAGGACTTCCCGTTCGCCTGCTCGGCCTACCCCGAGGACGAGCCGCTCCGCAGTGAGGTCATCGCCGAGGCCCGCGACAACGTCGCCCGGCTCTCCCGGCACCCCTCGCTCGTGCTCTGGAACGGCAACAACGAGAACATCTGGCTGCACGACGTCGACGGCTGGGACCGGGCGCTCGGGGAGCGCGGCTGGGGGCTCGACTACTACCTCGACCTGCTGCCGACGATCGTCGATGCGGTCGACCCGTCGCGGTTCTACACGGTCGCGTCGCCGTGGTCCGGCTCCGAGTCGCTGTTCGCGAACGACGTCGACCACGAGACGCACCACTCGTGGGACGTCTGGAACCGCCTCTCCGACGACCACTACCGCGACTCGGTCCCCCGGTTCGTGTCGGAGTTCGGCTGGCAGGCACCGCCCGCGTGGCGCACCATGCGCGACGCGGTCTCGGACGAGCCGATGACGCCGTCCTCGCCCGGTGTCGTGCACCACCAGAAGGCCGCATCCGGCATGCAGAAGCTCGCGGACGGGCTCGCGCCCCGGTTCGGCGTCGTGCCGTCCGACTTCGACCGGTGGCACTACCTGACGCAGCTCCAGCAGGCGCGCGCCATCGCGACCGGCGTCGAGCACTGGCGCACGCACTGGCCCCGCAACACCGGGGTCATCGTCTGGCAGCTGAACGACCTGTGGCCCGTGTCGTCGTGGTCGGCGATCGACTCGGCAGGGCGGCTGAAGCCGCTGGCGCACGAGCTGCGCCGGCTGTACGACGACGTCCTGGTGGCGATCCGGCCCGTCTCGTCGGTCCGGACGGTTCCTGCCCCGGACCGGACTGGAGGCTCGGATCACCCGACCGCGTCGCTGCCGGTCGCGGACGTGGCCGGTTCCGCACCCGCCGGCTCCTCGCCGATCGAGGTGGCCGTCCGGTCGACCCGCCGCGGTCTCGACAGCGTGGTCCGCGTCCGGCGCATCGACCTCGCCGGCCGTGTCCTCGCCGAGGAGACGTTGCCCGTGCACCTCGACGCGGCCGGTGTCGCGGTCGTGACCCTGCCCGACGCGGTCGGGGTGGTGGGCGACCCGACCGGTGAGCTCGTCGTGGCCGACATGGACTGGCGTCGCGCGGTGTGGACTCCGGCGCCGGACAAGGACATGCGGTGGGAACCGGCGCACTACCGCGCGGCGTTCACCCCCGCGGCGGACGGCGACGGGCTCGACCTGGTCGTCGAGGCCGAGTCGCTCGTGCGTGACCTGCTCCTCCAGCCCGACCGGGTGCAGCCGGGTGGCACCGTCGACCGCGGGTTCATGACCCTGCTGCCGGGTGAGCGGGTCGCGTACCGCCTGCACGGCGTGACCGAGGCGGACATCCCGAGCCTGACCGGGACCGCCGTGCTGTGGTCGCTCGACCGCGTGCTGGCGGACTGACCTCCTGGCGCGCTGATGGTGTCGATCCTGTGCGGGAGGTGTTCGTTCGGGCGCTCGACCTGGGCTTCCCGGCCCGTGCGAGTTACGATGGACGGACCACGGCTTCCGCCGGGCTCGTCGATGACGACGAGCTGACGGCGACCACTTCCAGAATCAAGGAGTCATGATGCTCGGAAACCTCACCGGTGTACACCTGCTGATCATCCTCGGCATCGTGGTGCTGCTGTTCGGCGCGACGAAGCTGCCGGCGCTCGCCAAGGGCCTCGGCCAGTCCATCAACATCTTCAAGAAGGAGATGGACACCGACGACAAGAAGGCCAAGGGCACGGACGGCACCACCGTCCAGAGCGTCCCCGCCGACCAGGCTTCGACGGCCGCCCCGGTCGTCAACCCGGCGCCGTCCGTCCAGCCCAACTCGGACTCACGCACCAACTAGACATCCCAGCCCCGGGAACGACCGAGCCCCGCACCTGTCCACAGGTGCGGGGCTCCGTCGTTCCCGGGGCGCTCCGAGGGCGCATGATGAGCGCATGACCGATCCCGCCACCCCGGTGCACACCGCACCGCTCCGTGACGACCGCCGCGTGGTGCTGGTCGTCGCGATCCTGGCGTCCTTCGTGGTCGGGCTCGACTCCAGTGTCGTGAACGTCGCGTTGCCGGCCATCCGGCAGGAACTCGGCGGTGGGCTCGTCGTGCAGCAGTGGACCGTCGACGCGTACCTGGTCACGCTCGGGTCGCTGATCCTCGTCGCGGGCTCGCTCTCCGACCTGTTCGGCCGCGTCCGGATCATCACGTGGGGCCTCGTCGTGTTCGGGGTCGCATCGGTGCTGTGCGCGGTGGCGCCGACCGGTGCCGTGCTCATCGTGGCGCGGGCGTTGCAGGGCGTCGGTGGCGCGCTCGTCACCCCGAGCTCGCTCGCGCTCATCGTCGCGGCCTACCGGGGAGCGGCGCAGGCGAAGGCGATCGGATCGTGGACGGCATGGTCGAGCGCGGCTGTCATCGTCGGTCCGGTGATCGGTGGGCTCATCGTCGACGGCATCGGCTGGCGGTGGATCTTCGTCCTCACGGCGGTCCCCATCGCGGTGACGATCCCGCTCGTCCGCCGGATCTCGGGTGACGTCGTCGCCGGGCACCGCCCCCGCGTGGACGTGGTCGGCGCCGTGCTCGCGGTGGTCGGGGTCGGTGGGGTCGTGCTCGGGCTCATCGAGCAGGGGCGGCTCGGGTGGGGTGCGCCGACGGTGGTGGCCGCGCTCGTCATCGGCGGGCTGGCGCTCGTCGGGTTCGTGCCGTGGGAGCTCCGCGTCACCCGGGTGATCGGGGCACCGCTCGTCCCGCTGGAGTTGTTCCGCGCCCGGAACTTCGCGGTCGGCAACATCGCGACGCTCTCGATCTACGGAGCCCTCGGGATGGTCGGCTTCGTCGTCACGCTCTTCCTGCAGGAGGTGTGGGGGCTCCCGGCCTGGCTCGCCGGCCTCGCGACGCTGCCGCCCACGGTGCTCCTCCTGCTGCTCTCGACGACGGTCGGATCGTTCGCCGGGCGGTACGGTCCACGCTGGTTCATGGCTGCGGGACCAGCGGTCGCCGCGGTCGGGTCGCTCCTCATGGTCCTGGTCGGCAGCGAACCAGGCGCGTACTGGTACGCGGTGTTCCCGGGGCTCGTCCTCGTCGGTGTCGGGATCTCCCTGATGGTGACGCCGTTGACCAGCGCCGTGCTCGGCTCGGTGCCGCAGACCGAGGCGGGTGTCGGCTCAGCGGTGAACAACGCGATCGCCCGCATCGCGAGCCTGGTGATGGTGGCGCTCGCCGGCGTCGTGCTCGGCGGTGCGATGAGCGTCGGCGGGTTCCACCGCGCGGTGATCGTGATGGCGCTGCTGCTCCTGGCCGGATCCGTCGTCAGCGCCGTCGGGATCCGGAATACCCCTGCGCAGACGTAAGTTGAGTTGAGTAGACTCAAGTATCCGACAAAACCGAACGAAAGGACGGAACGCATGGCGAACCTCCAGGGCGCTCCTGACTCGCAAGAGCGTCAGAAGACCGCCCTCGAGCAGTACGGCGTCGACCTGACGGCCGTCGCTCGCAGCGGCAAGCTCGACCCCGTGATCGGCCGTGACGCCGAGATCCGCCGTGTCAGCCAGGTGCTGACCCGCCGCACCAAGAACAACCCCGTGCTCATCGGTGAGCCGGGCGTCGGCAAGACCGCCGTCGTCGAAGGACTCGCCCAGCGCATCGTCGCGGGTGACGTCGCCGACTCACTCAAGGACAAGCGACTCGTGTCGCTCGACATCTCCGCCCTCATCGCCGGCGCGAAGTACCGCGGCGAGTTCGAGGAGCGGCTCAAGGCCGTGCTCAAGGAGATCAACGACTCCGACGGGCAGGTCATCACCTTCATCGACGAGCTCCACACGCTCATGGGCGCCGGCGGCGGCGAGGGCTCCGTCGCGGCGTCGAACATGCTCAAGCCGATGCTCGCCCGCGGTGAGCTCCGGCTGATCGGCGCGACGACCCTCGACGAGTACCGCGAGTACATCGAGAAGGACGCGGCACTCGAACGGCGCTTCCAGCAGGTCTACGTCGGGGAGCCCAGCGTCGAGGACGCGGTGGCGATCCTCCGCGGGCTCAAGGAGCGCTACGAGGCGCACCACAAGGTCACCATCAACGACTCCGCGCTCGTGGCTGCGGCGAGCCTGTCGAACCGCTACATCTCCGGCCGACAGCTGCCCGACAAGGCGATCGACCTCATCGACGAGGCAGCGTCGCGGCTCCGCATGGAGATCGACTCCAGCCCGGTCGAGATCGACGAGCTGAAGCGGAACGTCGACCGGCTGCGCGTCGAGGAGTTCGCGCTCAAGCAGGAGAAGGACGACGCCTCGAAGGCCCGGCTCGAGACCCTGCGCACCGAGCTGCGCTCCCGAGAGGAACGTCTGGCGGCGCTCGAGCAGCGCTGGCAGGCGGAACGGGCGAGCCTCAATCGCATCGGTGAACTCAAGCAGCAGCTCGACGACCTCAACATGCGCAGTCAGCGCGCGCAGCGGGAAGCCGACTACGCGACCGTGTCGCGGCTGGAGTACGCGGAGAAGCCCCGGATCGAAGCCGAGCTCGCCGCGGCCGAACAGGCCGAGTCGGCGGACCGCATGGTGAACGACAGCGTCACCGACGAGGACATCGCCGCGGTCATCGCGCAGTGGACCGGCATCCCCGTCGGCCGGCTGCTGCAGGGCGAGACCGAGAAGCTCCTGCACCTGGAGACCGAACTCGGCCGCCGGATCATCGGGCAGCGCACCGCCGTGGCCGCCGTGTCCGAAGCCGTCCGACGCACCCGTGCCGGCATCTCGGACCCCGACCGCCCGACCGGCTCGTTCCTGTTCCTCGGCCCGACCGGCGTGGGCAAGACCGAGCTCGCGAAGGCCCTCGCGGAGTTCCTCTTCGACGACGAGAAGGCCCTCGTCCGCATCGACATGAGCGAGTACGGCGAGAAGCACTCCGTCGCCAGGCTCATCGGCGCCCCGCCCGGGTACGTCGGCTACGAGGCCGGCGGGCAGCTCACCGAAGCCGTCCGTCGTCGCCCCTACTCGGTGATCCTGCTCGACGAGGTCGAGAAGGCGCACCCCGAGGTGTTCGACGTGCTGCTCCAGGTGCTCGACGACGGCCGTCTGACCGACGGGCAGGGCCGCACGGTCGACTTCCGGAACACGATCATGGTGTTGACGTCGAACCTCGGCTCGCAGTTCACGACCGACATGTCCCTGACCGAGGACCAGCGCCAAGAGGCCGTCCGCGAGCTCGTGCAGCAGGCCTTCCGTCCCGAGTTCATCAACCGGCTCGACGACATCGTGGTGTTCCAGGCGCTCACCGCGGAGGACCTCGGGCAGATCGTCTCGCTCTACGTCGACCGGCTCGCGAAGCGCCTGTCCGGTCGGCGGCTCGAGCTCGCCGTCACCCCCCAGGCACGCGGATGGCTCGCCGAGCGCGGGTACGACCCCGTGTACGGCGCGCGGCCACTGCGTCGCCTCATGCAGCGGCAGATCGACGACCAGCTCGCGCGGGCGATCCTCGCGGGGGACGTGCGCGACGGCGACACCGTCCGCGTGGACGTCGCCGAGGGCGGCGACGCCCTGACGGTGGAGCCGTTCGAACTGGCGGAGATCGTCGAGGAGTAGTCGCGGCTCGGCGCGCGACTGACGGGAGGTCCGTCACCGGTTCCTGGGACCGGTGACGGGCCTTCCGGCCTACGTTCACCCCCATGCCCGAGATCCGCGCGCTCCGTCGCCTCACCGAGTCCATCGAGCACGCGAGCGTGCTCGACACGGCCGTCGACATCGACCGGAAGGTGGTCGAGGTCCTCGCGAAGCCCGAGGGGCTCCGCCGGCTGCTGCACGGCGTGCCGTTCGGGCACCCGATCCACCCGCTGATGGTGCAGGTCCCGCTCGGGGCGTGGATCTCCGCGGCGGTGCTCGACCTGCTCGGCGGGAAGGGCAACGCGAAGGCCGCGAAGACCCTCGTCGGCGTCGGACTCGTGTCGTCGGGCAGCGCCAGCGTCGCCGGGTACGTCGACTGGTCGGAACTCGACCGGGAGCAGCTCCGCACGGGGTGGGTGCACCAGGCCGTGAACTGGGTCGGCATCTCGCTCTACGGGTTCTCGTGGCTGCAGCGGAAGCGCGGCAACCACGGCGCGGGGAAGCTCCTCGGGTTCGCCGGACTGGCGGTGGTGGGTGTCGGCGGGTACCTGGGTGGGCACCTGGCCTACCGGCAGCGCGCCGGGGTGAGTGTGCAGGGCGAGGTCCCGTTCGAGGCCTGACGCAACAGCCGCGAAACACCGCGCCGCGAAGAATCGGGACATGCCGTCCCGGTCCACGCATAGCAATGTCGTATGCAATACACGTATGCGCGTGCTCGTGGTGGACGATGAGATCGCCCTGGCCGACCTGGTCGCGAAGGGTCTGACCCGGCAGGACATGGCCGTCGACGTCGCGTACCGCGGCGACCACGCGGACGAGCTCCTGGCGGTGAACGACTACGACGTCGTCGTGCTCGACCGGGACGTCCCCGGGATGCACGGGGACGAGGTTGCCCGACGGGTCGCCGCGCGCGGCGGGCTGACCCGCATCCTCATGCTCACCGCGGCGTCGACGTTGTCCGACCGGGTGCACGGCCTGGAGCTCGGCGCCGACGACTACCTCACCAAGCCGTTCGAGTACCCGGAGCTCGTGGCCAGGGTCCGGGCACTCGGGCGACGATCGGTGACCGCGGTCGCCCCCGTGCTCGAACGCGGGGGGATCCAACTCGACACGAATCGGCGGATCGCCACCAGGGACGGTCGACCGCTCGACCTGGCCGCGAAGGAGTTCGGCATCCTGGAGACCCTGCTGCGGGCCGACGGCCGGATCGTCTCCGCCGAGGAGCTGCTGGAGAAGGTCTGGGACATGAACGTCGACCCGTTCACCTCGGCCGTGCGGGTGACGATGTCCAAGCTCCGGCGGAAGCTCGGGGAGCCCGATCCCATCAGGACCGTGCCCAGCGCCGGGTACGCCCTGTGAGGCGCTCGCTCACCATCCGCGCTCGAACAGCGTTCGCGTTCGCCCTGGCGTCGATGGTCATCACGACCGCCGTGCTCGCGTTCGTGAACTTGGCGTCCCAGCGGTCCTTCGCCCTCGCTGTGCCGGGGGTCGAGCCGTTGGCGCCCCCGGCGACGCCGGTCGACCCGAGCCGGTTCCACGGCTCCGGCAGCGAGCTGTCGATCGTCGCCCAGGTCGCGACCCTGCAGTGGCAGTGGTCGGCGGTCGGCGTCGTCGCCGCGGGACTCCTCGCCGGAGCCCTCGGGTGGTTGGTCAGTCGACGGATGCTCCGGCCGATCGACCGCATCACCGACACCACGAAGAGGATCTCCGGGGCGAACCTGCACGAGCGGATCGACCTCGACGGGCCGGACGACGAACTCCGTCGGCTGTCGCGCACCATCGACGCGCTGCTCGACCGGCTCGAGACCGCGTTCGAGAGCCAGCGGCGGTTCGTCGCGCAGGCGTCGCACGAGCTCCGGACGCCGCTGGCGGTCCAGCGCGCGGCGCTCCAGATCGGTCTGCCGGACGATGCCGGTCCCGACGAGATCGCGACGACGCGGCGGGAGCTGCTCGACCAGAACCGGCGGACCGAGCACCTCGTGGAGAGCCTGCTCGTCCTCGCCGAGGCCGACCGTGGCCTCGACGACCGCCGCGTCCCCGTCGACCTGGCGGGCATTGCAGACGAGGTGACCGCGGGGTTCGTGGACGCCGCTCGCGCCGCGGGTGTGACGGTGACCTGCGAGACGCACACCGAGCCTCCCGGCTCCGGGGCGACCGTCGTGACCGGTGAGCCCATGCTCGTCGGCCAGGTGCTGTCGAACCTCGTCGACAACGCGCTCGAGTACAACCAGCCCGGAGGCTTCGTCCGGGTCGTGACCGACGCTGGCGGCATCACCGTCGAGAACTCGGGGGCGGCGGTACCCGCGGACTCCGTTGCCGCGCTGACCGAGCCCTTCCGCCGCCTCGGCACTGACGGGAGTCGCCAGCACAGCGGGCTCGGGCTGTCCATCGTGGCCGCAGTGGTGCGCGCGCACGGATGGCAACTGTCGGTGGCCGCACGCGAGGACGGCGGGCTCCGGGTGCACGTCGGTGTTTCGTCGATGTGACCTCGCCGGTACCGTCGCCGCAACATCCGGGCTGATGTCCTGGGATCATGAACATGACATTCACGACTCTTCGCTCCCGTTCCGCGGTCGCCGTCCTCGCCGGGCTCCTCCTCCTGCCCGGGCTGCTCACCGCCTGCAGCTCGACGCCGTCCTCTGATTCGACCTCCGCCGCTGGTGCCTCGAAGAACTCGGGAGCAGTGGAGCTTGCCTCCTGCATGCGCGACAAGGGCTACGACATGGAAGACCCGTCTGCTGGGGCCGTGAACCTCTCCCCGCCCGACGGCGTCGACGCCGACCAGTGGCGCAGCGACCTCGTCGCGTGCACCGGTGACGGCAAGGCCCCAGGCGAAGCCAACGTCGCCAAGCCGATGCCGGGCATGGAGGACATGGCGCGCGCCATGGCCGAGTGCATGCGCGACAACGGTTTCTCTGACTACCCGGACGATCAGGGCGACCAGGTGTCCTACACGCCGAGCGGGGACGCGAGCACCTTTGCCGACGTCGAGCAGACTTGCGGCGAGAAGGCGTACGCATCGATGCAGAAGCCGAGCAACTGATGCGTCGCATCACCACGCGCACGATGGTCGCCTCGGCCTGCCTGGTCGCCGTCCTCGGCGTAGGTATCGGGACCTGGGCGGTGCTCGGTACCTCGTCGGACTCGTCGGCGTCGGCCTCGACGGACGAGCGACACGGGAAGCACGCGACCGCCAGCGTCATGCAGGGCGATCTCACCGACACACGGACCTTCGCTGGCACGCTCGGCTACGGCGCTGCGACCGGCGTCCCGGGTACGGCGCCGGGCACGCTGACGTGGCTCCCGAAGCCCGGCGACGTCATCGAGCGGGACCAGCCGCTGTACGCCCTCGACGAGCGGCCGGTCCGGGCGATGTACGGCACGACGCCGCTCTGGCGCGACCTGCACCGTGGGCTCCGCGGCGCGGACGTGCAGCAGCTCAACGAGAACCTCGCGGCGCTCGGGTATGGACTCTCGGTCGACGACACCTTCGGCCGTCGTACCGCCGCGGCCGTCGAGCGGTGGCAGCGGGACCGCGCACTGACGGTCACCGGCACCATCACCGCGGGTGACGTTGCCTTCGTCAACGGCCCCGTCCGGATCGCCGGGGTCGACGGGGTGCTCGGGCAGGCCCCGTCGGGCGATGTCCTGTCGGTCACGAGCACGAACCGGGTGGTCACGGCGTCCGTGGCCCAGCGCGACGCCGAGCAGCTCGCCGTCGGCATCGACGTCGACGTCCGCGTCAACGGTGCTGGCGATCAGATGCCCGGCAGGGTCGTCAACGCCGTGCCCGCGGCTTCGGAGGACGGGCCCGCGACGGTCGACGTCACCATCGAGTTCGATGCGGGCGACCGCACGCTGCCCGCCGCCGCCGCCGTGCAGGTCGAGGCCCGGGGGCGCACCGAGCAGGGCGTCCTCTCGGTGCCCGTCGCGGCGCTCGTCGCCCGCGGGACGTCCGGCGGGTACGCCCTCGACGTGGTGCGCCGCGACGGCACGACCAAGCGCGTGCCGGTCACGGCGGGGTTCGTGGCGGGCGGTCGCGTGGCCGTCACCGGGGCCATCGCGGCCGGGGCCCACGTGGTGGTGCCCTCGTGAGCATCGCGTCCGTCCTGGCACTGCGCGCCGTCACGAAGTCGTACGGCGACGTCGCGGCGCTCCGCGGGGTGTCGCTCGACGTCGCGGCGGGGGAGCTCGTCGCCGTCGTCGGGCCATCGGGTTCGGGCAAGTCGACCATGCTGAACATCGTCGGGACGCTCGACCGGCCGACGTGGGGCACCGTGACCATCAGCGGCAACGACGTCAGCGGCATGTCCGACGACGCCCTCTCCGCACTCCGCGCTGACCACATCGGCTTCGTGTTTCAGCACTTCCACCTGCAGGCCGGGGCGACCGCGGCCGAGAACGTGGCCGACGGCCTGCTCTACGCGGGCGTGGGCCGCCGCGCGCGGAAGGAGCGAGCGGTCGCCGCCCTGCAGCGGGTCGGACTCGGCCACCGCGTCGACCACCGGCCGCCGCAGCTGTCCGGCGGTGAGAAGCAGCGCGTCGCCATCGCACGGGCGATCGTCGGCGACCCGACCATCCTGCTCGCGGACGAACCCACCGGGGCGCTCGACACCGCGTCCGGAGCCGCGGTCCTCGGGCTGCTGCGCGAGCTCAACGCCGCCGGGACGACAGTGCTCGTCATCACCCACGACCTCGAGCTCGCCGCCTCCATGCCGCGGCAGGTGCGGATGCGCGACGGGGCCGTGGAGGAGGACTCCGCTGTCACCGGGCGACCCGCGGACGACGCAGCGTCGCTCGGTGCCGCCATCGTCCGGGACGGCGTCGTGGGCGGGATCACACGATGAGCCGGGGGGCCTTCGGCGCCGGCGACCTGCTCCGACTCGGCATGTTCGGACTCCGGACCAGACCGACCCGCGTCGTGCTGTCGGCGCTGGGCATCGCCATCGGCATCGCGGCGATGATCGCGGTCGTCGGAATCTCGTCCTCGAGCAAGGCGGCGGTCGACCGGGTGCTGGACGCGCTCGGGACGAACGTGCTGACGACCACGCAGGCGCAGGGGTTCGGCGACGTGCCGCCGCTGCCCGACTCGGCCGTGCCGTCGGCGCTCCGGCAGGACGTCGTCGAGGACGCCGCCGGCGTAGGGAGCGTCCCGGACGCACACGTCTACCGGAACGACCGCGTCCCCGCGGCGGAGACCAAGGGCCTCGGCGTCATGGGGGTGTGGGGCGAGGTGCCTGCCGTGCTCGGCGGCCAGCTCGCCTCCGGACGGTGGGTCGACCCGGCGCCGTCCGCTCCGGCGCAGGTCGTCCTCGGCGCCGGAGCCGCTCGGGCGCTCGGCATCGACGAAGCCGGACCGGACACCGCCGTGTGGATCGGCGGCCAGTGGGTGCAGGTCGTCGGGATCCTGGAGCCGATCGCGCTCGCCGAGGACCTCGACGACCAGGTCTTCGTGCCGCGCGGGCTCGCCGAGTCGCTCGGGTTCGACGGACACCCCACGGCGGTCTACACGCGGGTCGACCAGGACCGGGTGTCGGCGGCGCGGGACCTGCTCGCCGCGGCGATCAGTCCGGGGCGGCCGCAGGACGTCGGAGTCACGCGGCCGTCTGACGCCCTCGCCGCCAAGAGCGCGACCGACGACTCCTTCACCGGGTTGCTCGTCGGCATCGGCGGGGTCGCGCTGCTCGTCGGCGGCATCGGTGTCGCGAACACGATGGTGATCACGGTGCTCGAACGTCGGGCGGAGGTCGGTGTCCGTCGGGCGCTCGGGGCACGTCGGCGGAACATCCGGGACCAGTTCCTCGTCGAGTCGCTGCTGCTGTCGCTCCTCGGCGGTGTTGCCGGTGTGGCGATCGGAGTCGGTGTGACCATCGTCTTCGCCCTCGCGCAGGGGTGGCCGGTCGCGATCCCGGTCTGGGCCGTCGCGGGCGGTCTCGGCGCGACGGTCGTCATCGGCGGGATCTCCGGGCTCTACCCGGCGGCGCGCGCCGCGCGCATCCCGCCGACCTCGGCGCTGGCAGCCGTGTAGGGCAGTGGACGCAACGACCTGGAGGCCCGGTGCCGGTCCGACGGACCGGCACCGGGCCTCCAGGCTGGTCGCGTCCAGATCCGTCAGCCGACCCCGACGGCGCTCGCCACCAGGTCTGCCATCCCGGCGTGGCCGCGAGTGTTCGGGTGGACCAGCGTGTCGGTGCCGTCTGCGCCCTGCATGCCCTCGATCCAGCGGGTGACGGGGTCGCTGCAGACGTCGTGGCCCGCGCTGGCGTCCGTCGGGTCGACGAACACGACGCCGTGCGCGACGCTCTGTGCGCCGATGCCGAGGTTGAGGCGTTCCTCGGCCAGGTGGAAGAACGGCAGGTCGGCGCGGGCCACGCGGGAGAACTGCGTCGGCTCGTTCCACGTGCACTGCTGCGGGTCGGTCGGGGCGAGCTGCGGGTAGCCGACGGTGACGATCGTCGCGTTCGGGGCCGCGGCCCGGACCGCTTCGAGCATGTCGCCGTACTCGGACAGGACGTCGGCGAGCTTCGTCTCGAGCGTCGTGCCGAGTCGGCCGCTCTCGACGTCCGCCTTGTAGAACGTCGTGCACGGGGTGCCAGGGCGCTCCGAACCGATGCCGCCGACGGCGAGACAGGTGCCGAGGATCGTGCCGAAGCCCAGGGAGTTGCCGGAGAGGCCGATCGTGACGACCTCGGTGCGGTCGGACAGCGCCTCGAGCTGCGGGGCGACCGGATCCGTGCCGGCAGGCGGGACCTGGGACTCCCAGACGTGCTTCGTCTCGGCGCCGACGCACGACACGTTCACGAGCTCGAGGTCCGGTCGAGCGGCCGCGTGGGCGACGACCGGGTAGGAGCCGCTCGTGCGGAGGCAACCGTCCCTGGGTTCGAGCTGGTCGCCGGCGAAGAACCCGGCTGTGTAGGAATCGCCGAGACCGCCCACTCCCCGCGTTCAGCGGCTGCGGGCTCCGCGGCTGTCGCTGCGGGCTGCGCGGCTGTCGCTGCGGTGCCCCCGGCGAGGAGGCTCGCGCCGAGGAGGGCGGTGGTCGTGGCGAGGGCGAAGGACTTGTGCATCACGTCTCCTTTCGTCGTCGCAGCGGTGCGACGACTGACGTGTGATATGCAACACCCGACGTTTCACGGAGTCAACGTGATATCAACCTTCCGGGATCAGGCCGCGGGCCAGCGCTCCGTGCCCCACGTCACGGGCACGTTCCGCATGAGCAGCACGTCCGAGAACTCGGCGCTGTCGCGGGGGAGTGCGTCGATGAACGACGAGTGCACGCGGTGCGCCCGGGCCGGGGAGACCCGCCATGCGTCCGTGCGGAGCTCGAGGCCCTCGAGTGCGCCGCGGTGGTCGGGGGACCAGCCGGTGCTCCCGGCGCGGAAGAAGTCGGATGCCTGGTCCATGTCGCGGAAGACGCTGCTCGTCCAGCGATGCGCCGGGACGCGCTCGACGTCGACGTCGGCCTCGGCGTCGGCGGCGTCGAAGCCGACACGGAACCGCTCCTCGTCCTCGTCGACGTCGAAGCGGGCGTGCTGGTGCACGCCGGGCATCACCCGCCCGCCGAGTGCGACCGGCACCCACGACGCGCTGTAGCGCTTCGAGATGTACACGCCACGACGGACTCCGGTCGGTCCGTCCCACTCGACGGCGATGCGGTGCGCGGCGTTCTCGGCACCCCACGCGATCCCGCGAGGAACCCAGCGTGGTCGGAGGCCGGCCATGCGCAGCAGGCAGACGCCGGCGACCGCCGATCCGTCGACGAGCTGCGGGCGGAGGCCGTCCGGCAAGACGCGATGGAGTGCGGTCGGGTCGACCCGGAAGTTCACCAGGAGCCGACGATCGATGCGGGCGACGATGCCGGCGCGGGACGGGGTCGTCGTGGTCGGTTTCGTCGACGCCTTGTGCGCTGCGGTGGTCACCCGTCGGATGCTAGCCCCCGCGCGGGGCGAGCGCCAGGGGGTGGAATGGTGCCTGGTCATGACCAGTTCGTCAAGCAATCGGCAGGATTCGTTCGATATCCGTTATCCCCCGGAAACATGCGGATCATCGGTCTCCACAGGCAGGAAATCGGAGGTTGACAACCCCGCCCCGAGGGTCTTTCATTGCCATTACGCAACGTCCTTTCATAAAGGTCGGACCAAGGGAGTCAACGTGACACGCACGCGATTCGCCGCACTCGGTGCGCTCGGCCTGGCGGCCGCGCTCGCCCTCGCCGGGTGCTCTGCCGGAAGCAACGGAGCTTCCGACAGCGGAACGAAGTCCATCGGCACACCCGATGGCAAGGGCAAGACCCTCAACGTCTGGATCATGAACGGCGACCTCAGCCCGAAGATCCTCGACGTCGCCGAGAAGCAGTTCACGAAGGCCACCGGCGCCAAGGTGAAGCTCCAGCTGCAGCAGTGGGACGGCATCACCACGAAGCTGACCACCGCCCTCGCCCAGAAGGACGCGCCGGACATCGTCGACCTCGGCAACACCCAGGTGCCGGTGTACGCCGCGACGGGTGGGCTGATGGACCTCAGCCCGTACAAGAAGGAACTGGCCGACGGGCAGACCTGGCTCTCCGGGCTCGAAGGGCCCGCGACCGTCGACGGCAAGCTCTACGGCGCACCGCTCTTCGCGGGCAACCGTGCGGTCATCTACAACAAGAAGACCTGGGCGGACGCCGGGGTGACCGGGACGCCGAAGTCGTACGAGGAGCTCACCGCCGACCTCGACAAGGTCAAGGCGAAGAACCCCGCTGCGGACTTCTCGGCGTTCTACATGCCGGGGCAGTACTGGTACGGCGGCCTGCAGTGGGTGTGGGACGCCGGTGGACAGATCGCCACCGAGAAGGGCGGCAAGTGGACCGGGGCGATCGACTCCGCCGACGCCGTCAAGGGACTGACCGCCTGGAAGGACTTCCAGAACGCCTACTCGGCGAAGTCCACGCAGGACATCAACACCGACAAGCCGGCCGAGTCCGACGTCTTCGCGCAGGGCAACACCTCCGCGATCCTCGGTTCGGCGTGGGAGATCGGCTCGATCACCACGGCGAAGCCGGAGCTCAAGGACCAGATCGGCACGTTCGCGATGCCGTCGGCTACCGAGGGCAAGACCCAGCCGGTGTTCCTCGGCGGCTCGGACCTCGGCATCCCGTCGAAGTCGGCGAACCAGGACCTCGCGTTGTACTACATGAAGATCCTGACCTCGAAGAAGTTCCAGCAGGACCAGGTCTTCGGCGTCGACGGGTGGGAGCCGAACTCCACGCAGCTGCTCGACTCGGTGGCGGCAGACGTGGACGAGCTCCACAAGCCGTACTTCGCCGCAGCCGGCACGAGCCGCCCGACCCCGGCGACGCCCGGGTGGGCGACCATCGAGGGCGACGCGTCATTCCAGTCGATGTTCGCGGACATCGCGACGGGCCGGAAGACGCCGGAGGAATCCGCGAAGGACTTCTCGAAGCACCTCACCTCGGCGCTCAACGCGAGTCTGTAGTCGATGACCTCGACCGCTGACACGGCGACCGGTTCGGCACCTGCCGGGCCGGTCGCCGGCGCCGGGCAACCGCCCGTCGCCGGCCGGGTCCCCGGGTCCGGCCGGACCGGACGGTCCGGCCGCCCGCCCCGCCCCCGTCGTCGCTCCGTCGGCGCTTCGCGCGCACCCCTCGTGCTGCTCGCACCGGCCGCGGTGCTCCTGCTGGCGCTCGTCGTCTACCCGCTCGTCCGGCTCATCGTCATCTCCTTCCAGGAGTACGGCCTGCGGGCGATCTTCACCGGGCAGGCCGGGTTCGCCGGTCTCACGAACTACACGAACGTCCTGACCGACGGCAGCTTCTGGCCGGTCATCCTGCGCACGATCGTCGTCACCGCGTCGATGGTGATCGGCACGCTCGTCATCGGGATGGGGGTGTCGCAGCTGCTCACGCGGCTCGGGGTCGCGATGCGGACGATCGTCAGCGTCGTCCTCGTGCTGGCGTGGGCGATGCCGAACGTCGCCTCGAGCCTGGTCTGGCAGTGGCTGTTCCAGCCCTTCTACGGCGTGCTGAACTGGCTGATCACGCAGATGCGGGTCTTCGGCGACCACACCCAGGACAACTGGGCGTCGCACCCGGGACAGGCGTACACGATCGTCCTGACCCTGGTGATCTGGCAGGCGGTGCCGTTCGTCGCCCTGACGCTCTACGCGGCACAGTCGCAGATCGCGCCGGAGTACTACGAAGCCGGGTCGCTCGACGGCGCCTCGGCGTGGGCCATGTACCGCGCGATCACGCTGCCGGCACTCGCCCCGACGCTGCTCCTCGTGACGATCCTCTCGGTGATCTGGGACTTCAACGTGTTCAACCAGATCTGGCTCCTCACCAGGGGCGGGCCTGAGGACGCGACGCTCACGCTCGGCGTCTGGACCTTCGTGAAGTCCTTCGTCTCGAACGCCTACGGGCAGGGCGCGGCGATCGCGGTCATCTCGACGGCGATCCTCGGCGTGCTCACCAGCTACTACATCCGCCGGCTCATCCGGAGCGGGGAGGAAGACCTGTGACGGCTCCAGCTGTTCGACCCGAAGCGCGCCAGGTGCGCCAGCGCAAGCGGAAGCCCCGCGTGCTCGCCAACACCATCGCAGTGGTGTTCTGCCTGGTGTGGGTGTTCCCGATCTACTGGATGCTGAACACCGCGTTCAAGCCGGCGGACGAGGTCACCACCCTCACGCCGATCTGGGCACCCATCCACCCGACGATCGAGAACTTCACCAGGGCGCTCACGCAAGAGGGCTTCCTGGGCTACCTCCGGAACTCCGCGATCGTCGTGGTCGCCGCGGTGCTGCTGTCGATCGTCGTCGGCTTCCTGGCGTCGGCGGCGCTGTCCCGGTTCCGGTTCAAGGGGCGCCGGGCCATCCTCGTGGGCATCCTCTTCGTGCAGATGATCCCGTCGGGCGCGCTGCTCATCCCGCTGTTCCTGTCGTTCCAGTCCCTCGGGCTGCTCAACAGCTACATCGGGCTGATCCTGGCGTACGTCGCGAGCGTGCTGCCGTTCTCGATCTGGGTCATGCGCGGCTTCTTCGTCGCAGTCCCGGTGGAGATCGAAGAGGCGGCGAAGACCGACGGCGCGGGCACCTTCCGCATCCTGTGGAGCGTGCTGTTCCCGCTCGTGATGCCCGGGGTCATCGCGACGAGCGTGTTCGCGTTCATCGCCGCGTGGAACGACTACCTGACCGCCTACGTGATGCTCAAGGACCAGTCGATGTACACGCTGCCGGTCTGGCTCGCGGGCTTCTCGACGAACAAGGGAACGGACTTCGGCGGGCTCATGGCGGCGAGCGTGCTGTTCAGCCTGCCGGTCGTGGTGTTCTTCCTCATCGTGCAGCGTCGTCTGGTCAGCGGCATGACGGCCGGCGCTGTGAAGGGGTAACGCCGGACGAGACGGACGGGAGGCTCGGTGCCAGCTGGCACCGAGCCTCCCGTCCGTCGTTCCCGTCCGTCGTCCCTGTTCCCGTTCGTCTTTCCTGTTCTCGTTCTCGGTCTCGATCGGCGACCGGTCACGACACCCCGTCCGTGATTGCCGAGCGGTCGAAGATCGTCGGCCGTGCGGCACTGGGGCGACGATTCTCGACCACTCGTCGGATCTGAGCGGTGTGTTGTGACCGGCCGGGAGCTGGAGCGGGAGCAGGCGCACGCCTGCGGGTGTGTGGGATCGAAGACGAAACACTTGCGTTTGTGTTGGGTGTGGACGTACAGTTCCTGAAACCAACGCGAACGAAGGAGTTCGGTCATGTACGCAACCGAGCGGCACGATGCGATCGCCGCCGAGCTGCAGTCGGCAGGGCGGGTCTCCGTCGCCGACCTCGCCGAGCACTTCGACGTCACGACCGAGACCGTCCGGCGTGACCTCGACGCGCTCGAGTCGGCAGGGGTCCTCCGCCGGGTGCACGGGGGAGCGGTCCCGGTCGGACGCTCCAGCGTGGTCGAGCTCACCGTCGCCGAGCGCGAGGGGCAGCACGGGTCCGCCAAGTCCGCGATCGCCCGGGCCGCGATGCGCCTCGTGCCGCCGACCTTCACCGGGTCCATCGCCCTCGACGCGGGTACGACCTGCGCCGCTGTCGCGACCGAACTCGCACGGTGGGAGCCTGCGGAGTCCGGCGCGACGATCACGGTCATCACGAACTCCGTCCCCATCGCCGCGACCCTGCAGCACAGCGAGCACGTCGAGCTGCACCTGCTCGGCGGCCGCGTGCGCGGGGTGACGAGCGCCGCGGTCGGGACCGCCACCGTCGAGCAGATCGGCGCGCTGCGTCCCGACATCGCCTTCGTCGGCACGAACGGGCTCTCCGCGGGGTTCGGCCTGAGCACCCCGGACGAGTACGAGGCCGCCGTGAAGGCCGCGTACGTGCTCGCCGCACGGCGGAGCGTCGTCCTCGCGGATGCCGCGAAGCACGGCGTCGAGGCGCTCATGCGGTTCGCCCGGCTCGACGAGGTCGACACGATCGTCACCGACGAGCAGCCCCCAGCCGACCTCGCCGGAGCGCTCACCGACGCCGACGTCGAGGTGGTCGTGGCATGAACGAGTCCAGCACGCGCATCGTCACGGTGACGCCGAACCCGTCGCTCGACCGCACGATCGAGCTCGCCGGTGAACTGCAGCGCGGTTCGGTGCAGCGCGCCACGCGGTCGACCGCGGAGCCGGGCGGCAAGGGCGTCAACGTCTCCCGTGTCGTCGTCGCCAGCGGCGGGGACACGATCGCGGTCCTGCCCGGGGACGAGCTCGACCCGGTCCTGCTCGGCCTCGCCACCCGAGGCATCCCGACCGCCGCGCTGCCGATCGGCGCACCGCTCCGGTCCAACGTCACCGTCACCGAGCCGACCGGGACGACCACGAAGCTCAACGAGCCCGGGCCGTCCCTCGCCGGACGCCTCGACGAGCTCGCGGCGCTGGTCGCCGACACCGCGGACGTCACCGCCACCGGACCCCGTGCCCGGTGGGTCGTCCTCGCCGGATCGCTCCCGCCCGGTCTACCGGACGACGCACTCGCCGTCCTCGTGCGGGCCGTCCGCGAGCGGCACGGCGACGACGTCCGGATCGCCGTCGACTCGTCCGGCGTGCCGTTCACCGCGCTGCTGCAGTCCGGCGAGCGGATCGACCTCGTCAAGCCGAACGCCGAGGAGCTCGCCGAGATCGTCGGCGGGGACCCGGACGAGTACGAACGCGACCACGAGCTCGCGGCAGCGGCAGCCGAACGGCTCCGCGACCGTGGTGTGGACACCGTCCTGCTCACCCTCGGCAGCGCCGGCGCGATCCTGATCGGGCCGGAGGGCTCGTTCGCCGCGGCGGCACCCCGGATCGTCGCCCGCTCGACCGTGGGCGCGGGTGACTCCTCCCTGGCTGGTTACCTGCTCGCCGAGGTCGCCGGTCGGCCGCCGGAGGAGCGGCTCGCACAGGCCGTCGCGACGGGGGCTGCGGCAGCCGCGCTCCCGGGCAGCGACGTCCCGGCGCTCGACCACACCGACCCGGGTGCCGTCACCGTCACCCGTCTCCGTCAGACAGCGGCACCCGCCGCCTGACCGTCCCACCGCACCACATCACCGCCAACAGCACCGCAACCCGAACCACAGCGAACCCCAGCGCCACCGCGCCACTGCAAAGGAGCACACCATGACCGCTGCGCGCAGCTCGGACACGAGTCCCGGCCTCATCAGCGTCGCCCTCGTCGGCCTCGACGAGGACCTCGGCGCCACCTCGTCCGACGTCATCCGCGTCCTCGCCGACCGCGTCGCTGCGACCGGCCGCGCCGCCGACGGAGGCGCCCTCGCGGCGGACGCCATCAAGCGTGAGGCGAGCGTCGGCACCGGCGTCCCCGGTGGCATCGCCATCCCGCACGCCCGGTCGGCCTCGGTCACCGAACCGACACTCGCGATGAGCAGGCTCGCCCGGACGGTGCCGTTCGGCGCCCCGGACGGCGACGCGGACCTGGTCTTCATGATCGCCGTGCCGGAGGGCGCGGACAAGGACCACCTCACCGTCCTCTCGACCCTGGCCCGTGCGCTCATCCGCGATGACTTCACGGCCGCCCTCCGCGCCGCGACGACCCAGCAGGAGATCGTCGACCTGGTCGACCGCGAGGTGACCGGCGAGGTCGCCGACGCCGGCGTGACGGGCGCACCCCGAGCCTCCAGTCCGGCCGCGCCGACCACGGCACCGACCGCCGGCCGGAAGGTCATCGTCGGCGTCACCGCCTGCCCGACCGGCATCGCCCACACCTACATGGCAGCCGACGCGCTCGTCGCCGCCGCCCAGCGGGCCGGCGCCGAGATGCACGTCGAGACGCAGGGGTCCTCGCAGGTCGAGCCGCTCGACCCGGCGCTCATCGCCCGGGCCGACGCGGTCGTCTTCGCGGTCGACGTCGACGTCCGCGACCGTTCGCGCTTCGCCGGCAAGCCGCTCGTGTCCGGCCCGGTCAAGCGCGGCGTCGACGAACCCGACGCGATGATCGCCGAGGCGCTCCGTGCCGCGGACGACCCCAACGCCGCACGGGTGACCGGATCCGCGGCGGAGGCGGGCACCAGCACCGCGAAGGACGAGCACTTCGGGCAGTCGCTCAAGCGCTGGCTCCTCACCGGCGTCTCCTACATGATCCCGTTCGTCGCCGGCGGCGGTCTGCTCATCGCGCTCGGGTTCCTGCTCGCCGGGTACGGCATCGCGCTGACCCACGGCGACTCGGGTCAGAACAACGCCGTGTACACGCTGACGCACTACACGCTGCTGAACCTGCCGCCGGAGGGCCTGGCGTACTACCTCGGTGCCGCCGCGTTCCAGATCGGTGGCGTGTCGCTCGGCTTCCTGGTCGCAGCGCTCGCCGGGTACATCGCGTACGCCATGGCCGACCGCCCCGGCATCGCTCCGGGCTTCGTCGCCGGGTCGATCGCGGTGTTCATGAACGCCGGGTTCCTCGGCGGTCTGGTCGGCGGTCTCATCGCCGGTGCCGCCGCCTACTGGATCGGGCGCATCCCGGTCTGGCGCTGGCTCCGCGGCTTGATGCCGGTCGTGATCATCCCGCTGTTCGCGTCGATCATCGCCTCCGGTCTGCTGCTCCTGGTGCTGGGCGGCCCGATCGCCTGGGTGATGACGCAGCTCACCACCTGGCTGAACTCGCTGAGCGGCGCCTCGGCGGTCATGCTCGGCATCATCCTCGGCCTCATGATGGCGTTCGACCTCGGCGGCCCCGTGAACAAGGTGGCGTACGCGTTCGCCGTCGCGGGTCTCGGTGCCGGATCGGCCACCAACGTCGTGCCGTTCGAGATCATGGCCGCGGTCATGGCCGCCGGCATGGTCCCGCCGCTGGCCCTGGCGCTCGCGTCGACCGTGCTCTACCGCAAGGGGTTCACGAAGCCCGAGCGCGAGAACGGCAAGGCCGCGTGGCTGCTCGGTGCGTCGTTCATCTCCGAGGGTGCGATCCCGTTCGCCGCAGCCGACCCGCTGCGCGTCATCCCGGCGTCGATGGTCGGCGCCGCGGTGACCGGTGCGATCTCGATGGCTGCCGGTGTGACCTCGCGGGCGCCGCACGGTGGGATCTTCGTGTTCTTCGCCATCGGGGACGTCGCGATGTTCATCGTCGCGATCCTGGCGGGCACCGTCGTCTCGGCGCTGGTGCTGGTCGGCCTGAAGAAGTGGGTGCGTCGGGCGCCGGCGGCTGACGCCGCAGCGGTGGGCGTGCCGGCCGACGACCGGGTCGCGGTCGCCGCGTAGGGCGTCACCGCGGGGCGGGCGTCACCACGGGGCGGGCGTCACCACGGGACGGGCGGGAGGCTCGGGACGGGCGGGAGGCTCGGTGCCAGCTGGCACCGAGCCTCCCGTCCGTCGTCGGCGTGGCGCCGACTGGTCACGACCCACCGTCGGCGTGGCGCCGACTGGTCACATCCTGTCGCTCGGCGAGCAGCGGAGCGACGGCCTTCGACCGGTCGGTGGAACTGAGCGGGGTGTCGTGGCCGCTCGGGAAGGGACAGGTCGGCTCTGCCCGGGCCCGGGCCGGGACAGGGCCCGGGCCCGGGCCGGGACAGGGCCCGGGCCGGGACAGGGCCGTGCCCGTGCCCGGGCCCGCGACCCGCGTCAAGCGGCCAGCAGGAGCGGGGCGGTGTCGGTGTGCAGCGGCCCGTCGAAGGTGGCGGGGTCGAGCACGGGGACCGATGCGTGCGAGATCTTCGGGTGCACGGGTCGTCGTTCGGTCTCGCCCCGCCCGATGAGGTCCTCGTGCAGCTTCTCGCCGGGGCGCAGGCCGCTGAAGACGATGTCCGAGGTGCCGCCCATCGCGGCGATCATCCGACGGGCGACGTCGAGGATGCGGACCGGTTCGCCCATGTCGAGCACCAGGACCTCGCCGGGCCGAGCGATCGCGGCGGCCTGGATCACCAGGTGGCATGCCTCGGGGATGGACATGAAGTAGCGCGTGGCATCCGGGTGGGTGACCGTCACCGGGCGCCCGGCACGGATGAGCTCCCCGAACAGCGGCAGCATCGACCCGCGACTGCCGAGGACGTTGCCGAACCGGACGGACACGTAGTCGCGACCCGTCTCCGCCGCGGTCCACGCCGTCAGCCGTTCGGCCAGGCGCTTCGTCTGCCCGAGGACGCTCGTCGGGTTCGCGGCCTTGTCCGTGGAGATGTTCACGAGCGTCTGGACGCCGGACTCGACCGCGGCGGCGAGCACGTTGCGGGTCCCGAGGACGTTCGTCTTCCACCCTTCGTCCGGGTACTGCTCGAGCATCGGGAGGTGCTTGAGCGCCGCGGCGTGGAAGACCACGTCGGGACGGCGGTCGAGCAGCACCTGCCGGATCGTCGACGCGTCGCGGATGTCGGCGAGTACGACGTCCTTCGTGTCGAGCAGCCCGTGCCCCGCGACCGACACCTGCACCTGCTGCAGGGCCGTCTCGTCGCGGTCGAGCATGATGACCTCGGCCGGGTCCGAGCGCATCAGCTGCCGACAGAGTTCGCTGCCGATCGACCCGCCGGCGCCGGTGACGAGCACGGTCCGACCGCGGACGAAGTCGATCGGCAGTTCGAGCTCGTGATCGGCCGGGTGCCGGCCGATCAGCGCGTCGAGGTCGAAGTCGTCGGAGGCCGACGCAGTGCACCTGTCCATGGACACCAACCTATCGGCTGGTATCTGGTATGTGCAACGTCAGTCCGCGATGTTCGCCGTGATCGCGTCGATGTACGCGGCACGTTCCTCGCGCGTCCCGGGTCGACCGGGGACGCCAGGACGCTCCTGCCACGGGAACGGGCCGGTCTCGTGGCGGTACTCGATGCCCATCGCCTCGAGTCGCGCGAGGTGCTCCGCCAGCCGCCCGCGGAAGTCCGCGAGGTCCCGGGGTCCGGTGACATCTGCGGACCAGAGCGCCTCGGACAGTGCCGCGACCCGTGGGAAGAGCTGGTAGTCGAGCTTCCGGACGGTGTCCACGTGCTCGCACCACATGTTCCCCTGGCCGCCGATGACATGGGCGCGCTCGTCGTCGGTCAGGTCGGCCGGCACCGGGTCGAACGCGAAGACGTCGTCCACGGTGAGCACGATCGACACCGGGATCGGCTCGTTCGGCAGGTCGCTCTGACGGTAGTCGAGGTACACCTGGTCATCAGGCGAGGAGATCACGTCGTGCCCGCGCTTCGCCGCCGTCGACGCGCCGCGGAGCCCCCGCCACGAGACGACCGTGGCCGACTCCGAGAGCGTCCCGCCCTCGAGGATCTCGTCCCAGCCGAACGCCCGACGGCCCTTCGACTCGATGTGCGCCGCGAGCTGCCCGATGATCCAGGCCTGGAGCTGTTCCTCGTCCGCGAGCCCGAGCGACCGCATGCGCTCCTGCGTGCGGGGGTCCTGTTCCCACTGCACCTTCGGGCACTCGTCGCCGCCCAGGCCGATGTACGCGCTCGGGAACAGGTCGACGACCTCGTCGAAGACGCCCTTGAAGAAGTCGATCGTCGCGTCGTCGGCGTTCAGGACGTCCTCGGCGATGCCCCACTCCGTCCAGACCTCGACCCCGGCCTCCGGGTGCACGCCGAGTTCCGGGTACGCGGCGAGTGCGGCGCGGACGTGCCCGGGGGTCTCGATCTCCGGGACGACCGTGACGAACCGGTCGGCCGCGTAGGCGATGATCTCGCGGATGTCGTCCTGCGTGTAGTAGCCGCCGTGCGGTCGGCCGTCGAAGCCCTGCGGTCGCATGACCCCGTCGGCGTCCGGGACGTGCGCGCCGACCTGGGACTCGCGGCGCCACGAGCCGATCTCGGTCAGGCGCGGGTACTTCCGGATCTCGATGCGCCAGCCCTGGTCGTCCGTGAGGTGGAAGTGCAGCGTGTTGATGCGGTGCGCCGCGAGCTGGTCGATGACGCGGAGGACCTCGGCCTTGGTGCGGAAGTGCCGGACGACGTCGAGCATGACGCCGCGCCAGGCGAACGCGGGGGCGTCCTCGACGGTCTGCACCGCGACGGTCCAGGGCCCGGTGCCGACCCGGCCCTTGCGGTAGACGTCGGCGGGGAACAGCTGGAGGAGAGCCTGCACGCCGTAGAACACGCCGGCCGCGCTGCCGCCGAGGACGTCGATGCCGTCCGGTGTCACGGTGAGGCGGAACGACTCGGCGGTGGACCCGGCGGGGCCGGTCGGGAGTGCCGCGTCCGCGTCGCCTGTTGCCTGCGTGTCGTCCGCCACGCGCAGGCGGATCACGTCGATCCCCGGGGTCTCGGCGTCGCGCACCGGCAGCCCGGTGGACCCCCGCAGCGTCTGCTGCAGGTACAGCCGCACGGACTCGCTCGCGGCGTCTGCGGCGATGCGGGTCGTCGGCGTGATCTCGAACGAGCCGACACCGGGGGTCGACAGGCGCGGGCGGGGGATGAGCATGTCGGAGTCCACCATTCCTCAATGATCTTTCGTAATATGAGGCTATGGCCGTGAACGAGACCCTGTCAACGATGAGCACGCCGGGTGCCCTGCGCCTGGTGAACTCGCGCGCCATCCTCGACGAACTGTTCCGCAGCGACGCGTCCGTCACCGTCACCGAGCTGGGGCGCACCGTGGGGCTCTCGCGGCCGACGGTCGAGGCGTCGCTCGCCGACCTCGTCGCCGAGGGCTGGGCGCGGGAGGCCGACGCGATCGTCACCCCGAACAAGGCCGGGCGCCGGGCCAAGCGGTTCCGAGCCGATGCCGGCGCCGGGTCGGTCCTCGGCGTGGACCTCGGGCTGCACGGCATCGTCGGGCTCCTCGCCGACCTCCGCGGCAACGAGATCGCCCGGGTGGAGGAGGTCTACCCGGACCTCGCTTCGGCGGACCAGGCGTGGGCGAGCGTGCAGGACGTCGTGCAGCGCCTGACCTCGACGCCGGGAGCCGGCCGCCTCCTCGCCGCGACGTTCGGCGTCCCCGCCGTCGTCGACCGCGACGGCGCCATCGACTACACGATCGCCGTGCCGCAGTGGGTCGAGGGCCGCATGCCCGGCCGCATCCAGGACCTGTTCCCGACGGCCCCCACCTTCTTCGACAACGACGCGAAGCTCGCCGCGACCGCCGAGACGATGTGGGGCCGGTTCACGGGTGCGCGCGACGCGCTCTACCTGGTGATGGGGCGGCAGATCGGCGCGGCCTACCTCGTCGACGGCACGCTGGCGCGTGGCGCCAGGGGAGCGGCGGGCGAGGTGGGTGGCCTGGCATCGACCGGCTGGCCCGGCGCGCCGGCCCGACTGGAGGCCCGGATCCCGTCCGGCGCGGACCTCGAGTCCGTCATGGAGTCGGCCGGGCACGGCGACCCGGCTGCCGCCGAGATCGTCCGGGCGCTCGCCGCGGACGTCGCGACCGGGGTCGCGCAGCTCGTCGCGACGATCGATCCGGAGGTCGTCGTCGTGGGGGGAGAGGTCCTGCCTGCTGCAGCGGTGTTCTGCGCGGCGCTCGCGGAGGCCGTCGGCCCGCAGCTCCGGCACCCGGTGGAGATCGTGCCGTCGACGGTCGGGCGGGACGCGGTCGCCAGGGGTGCGCTGGCCCGGTCGTTGACGCACGTGCGGGCGTCGCACATGGGCCTGGGCTGATCCGCAGGTCGCGTCCTGCCGCCTGTCAGGGCACTCAGGGACGATTGCTGCATGACGACTGCCCTCGCCGCCGCCACGTCCTCTCCTGACGCCGAGATGGGTGGGTTGTCGGGGATGGTGCTCCAGCTCATCGACATGCTCGGCGAGTGGGGCGTCGCGCTGATGCTCTTCGTCGAGACCGTCTTCCCGCCGATCCCGTCCGAGGTCATCCTGCCGCTCGCGGGGTTCCTCGCCGGTGCCGGGCGGATGAACCTGGCGCTCGTCCTGGTCCTCGCGACGCTCGGTTCCTACGTCGGTGCACTGGTGCTCTACTGGCTCGGCCGGGTGATCGGGTTCGACCGGACCGTCCGCTGGCTGGGCAAGCTGCCGCTCGTCGACGAGGACGACTTCCGCAAGGCCGCCGCGTGGTTCCACCGGCACGGGCGCGGCGCGGTCCTCTTCGGGCGGCTGGTCCCGATCGTGCGCAGCCTGATCTCGCTGCCGGCCGGTGCCGACCGGATGAACCTCTGGTCGTTCTCGCTGTTCACGATCATCGGCTCCGGCGTCTGGAACAGCCTGCTGGTGCTCGGCGGCGCGGCGCTCGGCACGCAGTACGAGCGGATCGAGGGCTACACCGAGTGGATCGACCGCGGGATGTACGCGGCGATCGCCGGGGTCGTCGTCGTGTTCGTCGTGCGACGGATCCGCCGTGGTCGTGCCGCTCGCGCCAGCCGTGCTGAACGCGGCCGTCGTCGCGCCGAGCCCGCAGGGGACTGAGCCGCGTCAGGCCTTCGTGAGCGCCGACTCCTTGTGTGCAGCGCGCTTGCCGGTCTTCTCGGACTCCACGATCCAGTAGGGGTCGTCGTCCGTCGGCTTGAACTGCTGCCCGTCGAACTCGAAGTCGCGCACACGCTTCTGGACGAGCGTTCCGGTGGTCTTCCCCTGCGAGGTGTTCCAGTGCACCTCGTCGCCCTTCGACAGCGCCATGACGGGTCCTTTCTCGGTGGTGTCCCCGAGAGGGTAGACCCCGATGCATCCGCATGAACTCAGGGATGTACCCCTCGTCACGAAGTCATAACACCCGCGCGTTCGGCCCCGTTCGCGCGTACCGTGGTCGACGAGTCATCTTGCGAGCAACCTTCGCCTCTCCTTGGCTCCCGACGGATCGAACCGCACGATGACCCTTGTCGCCAACGGACGGACGGAGACCATCCTCTCCGGCCGCTACCGGCTGTCCCGGCTCATCGGCACGGGCGGCATGGGATCCGTGTACGAAGCCCGCGACGAGCACACCTACCGACTGGTCGCCGTGAAGCTCTTCGCGACGCCGCAGGCCATGACGACGGCCGACCGGGTCCGCCAGGAACGCGAGATCCGGCTGCTCAGCATGCTGTCGCACCCCGGCCTCATCCCGCTCTACGACGCGGGCACGCACGAGTTCTCGGACGGTCCGCACCGGTACATCGTGATGGAGCTCATCGCCGACACGACCCTGCTCCGCCGACTGGCCGAGGGGGCGCTGCACAACTACGAGGTCGCCGACCTCGGCGCGCAGCTCGCCGACGCCCTGGCGTACGTGCACTCCCGCGGGATCGTGCACCGCGACGTGAAGCCCGCCAACATCCTCATCAGCGACGAGGGCTCGTCTGGGTTCGCCCGGACGGTCAAGCTGACCGACTTCGGCGTCGCGCACTTCGTCGACGGATCGCGCCTGACGAACGACGGCACCATCATCGGCACGGCGGCGTACCTCAGCCCCGAGCAGGTCGCCGGCGAGCCGATCAGCTTCGCGACGGACGTGTACTCCCTCGGGCTCGTCCTGCTCGAGGCCCTGACCGGGCACCAGGAGTACTCCGGCACCCTCGTCGAAGCCGCACTCGCTCGGCTCCGGAACAGCCCGGAGGTCCCCGAGTCCGTCGGACCGGAGTGGCGCGAGCTGCTCCTGCGCATGACCGACCGTGACCCGGCTCGTCGACCGACCGCCGTCGCCGTCGCCCGTGCGCTCCGAGGCGGATCGGTGCAGGTCACCGGACCGGTGCCGCTCGGCCCGAGCCGGACGGCGCACAAGCGCGACCACCGGATGCACCGGGCAGCGCACCGGCACGCCAAGCGCGGCACCTTCGTGGCCGTCAAGCGGTGGCGCCGACGCAACATCCTGACCGGATCTTTCGCGGTCGTCGCGGTGCTGCTCGCGTGCGGCCTGAGCTACGTCGCCGGCACGCTCCACTGATCGCCGTCGGCGCACCCGCACGGCTGTCGTTTCGTGCAGGATGGGTTGCATGACCGACCAGCGCTGGATCAAGATCTGCGGCCTGTCGACGCCCGAGACCGTGGACGCCGCCATCGACGCCGGTGCCGACGCGGTCGGGTTCGTCTTCGCCGCTGGCAGTCCCCGGACCGTGACCGCCGACCTCGCGAAGGAGCTCGTCGAGCGGGTGCCGGACGGGATCGACGCCGTCGGCGTGTTCCGCGACCAGGAGATCGACGAGATCGTCGGGATCGCGTCAGCGGTGGGCCTCACGACCCTCCAACTGCACGGCGGCGAGTCGGCGACCGACTTCGCGCGTGCCCGGGACGCCGGGTTCTTCACGATCCGAGCGGTGTCGGCGGAGGCCTACCTCGCCGAGTCCGCGGAACAGCGGGCGTCGTACGACCACGACCTGCTGCTGCTCGACGCCGCGGTGCCCGGCAGCGGACGGCTGATCGATCCCGCGTCCGTCACCGGCAAGGTCGACGAAGCGTGGATCCTCGCAGGGGGCCTCACGCCGGCGAACGTCGTGGCTGCGGTCGAGAGCCTGGACCCCGACGGGGTCGACGTGTCGAGCGGTGTCGAGTCCGAGCGCGGCGTCAAGGACCCGGCGAAGATCCGGGCGTTCGTCGAGGCGGTCCGCAGCCTGCCCTGACGGGGCCGACCCGGGCCTCCTGTCCGGGGCTGCGCCGTTCCGGGGCTGCGCCGTTCCGGGGCTGCGCCGTTCCGGGGCTGCGCCGTCAGGCGCGGGCGCGACCGAGCGTCGGGATCAGCTCGGTGAGGAACGCGTCCGTGTCCTCCCAGCCCTCCACCGCGTGGCAGGGGACGCCGAGCGCCTTCACCGGGTAGTCGTTGCCCTCGGGGTCGAGGCGGTCCCCGACGAACAGCATGTCGTCGAGCGCGATGCCGGTGAGCTCGGCCAGACGCTGCATGCCGTACGCCTTGTCGATGCCCTTGCGGGTGATGTCGATGCTGGTGGATCCGCCGGAACGGACCTCGAGGTCGGGGAGCTCGGCCTGCACGCGGCGCCGGAGGTCGTCCTTCTTGGCACCTGTCGGGTCCCACACCTTCTTCGCGGCGACGGGCGCGGCCTGACCGAGGGCCGAGAACGTGATCTGTGAACCGCGGTCTTCGAGGATGGCGCCCCAGGTCTCGGACTCCCAGTAGCCGGCGGCCTTCGCCTGGGACTCGACCGCGGCGAGGGCCTGCTGCTTCTGGGCGTCGGTGAGGTCCTCGGCGTACTGCAGCGCCCAGTCGTCGTCGGACCAGCGGTAGTACCGGGTGCCGCAGGTGGGGAGCAGGTGCAGGTCGTCGAGCGTGAGACCGTCACGGTGTCGCAGGGGCGTCACGAGCTGCTGCTCGAACTGGTGGAAGTTGCCGCCGCTGATCACGGCGACCGGGACCACGTCGAGCAGGGCGGCGAAGGTGTCGAGCATGCGCGGGTCGAGCGCGGACTTCGACGGGGCGAGGGTGTCGTCCAGATCGAACGCGACGAGACGTGGTGCGGTCATGCCGTCGATTCTGTCATGCGACATGTCCCCGATCCTCAGGGCTGCGGGGATCAGTGGATCGTTGCGGGAACCCGGTCGCGAGCGTACGTGATCTCCGTGTAGCCGTGCGGGGCCGGGTTGCCGTCGACGTCCAGGTTGACGAACACGACCTCGTCGATGGTGAGGATGCTGCGGTGCGTGAAGAGGTTCCGCGCCTCGGCCCGCATCGTCAGCGAGGTCCGGCCGAACCGGGTCGCGACGAGGCCGATCTCGACGATGTCGCCCTCCTTCGCCGAGGAGACGAACTCGATCTCGGACATGTACTTGGTGACGACCTTGCCGTTGCCGAGCTGGATGATCGCGTACACCGCGGCCTCTTCGTCGATCCAGCGGAGCAGGCTGCCACCGAAGAGCGTGCCGTTCGCGTTGAGGTCCTCCGGCCGGACCCACTTGCGGGTGTAGAAGTTCATCTCGGGCTGCATGTCTGTACATACTACGCGGCCGGGATCCCCGTGCGGGTCCCGGCCGCGGTCGTGCTGCTGGTGTGGTTACTCCTTGACGAGGACGACCTCGTCGAGTGCGATGCGGGTGCGCGGGGCGACCTCACGCTCTGCGGCCTTCTCCTCGAGCTGCGACGGGTCCGCGACGGTGCCGATCGCCGTGACGGTGAAGGGCACGAAGCGCTCCGGCAGGTCGAAGGCGGCGGCGAGGCCGGCGGCGTCGATGCCGGCCATCTGGTGGACGTGCAGGCCCTCGGCGTGCGCCTGGACGGTCAGCGCCGCGAGGGACTGGCCGAGGTCGTACTCGGCGTAGCGGAGCGGCTCGCCCTGCTCGTTCGTCGTCTCGAGGATGCCCACGACGAGGGCGCTCGCGCGGAACGCCCAACCGGCGTTGAAGCCGAGCAGGTTGTCCGTGATCTTCCGGAAAGCGTCCGTGCCACGGCGCGCGGCGACGAACCGGCGTGGCTGCAGGTTCATGGCCGACGGTGCCCAGCGAGCGGCCTCGAGCACGGCGTCGAGCTGCTCGTCGGAGATCGTCGCGGTCTCGTCGTAGGAGCGGGGGCTCCAACGTTCCTCGAGGAGCGGGACGAGCGGCTGGCTCGAGTCGGTCGAACGGGTGAGCGTCGTGGCGTTGGTCATGATGCCGTCAACGGTATTCGATGCGTTCGCATTTCCGGTCTGTACGACGTCACATGTCGGGCGGTGCCGCACCCGTTGCCGCGCCCGGTGCGGGGCTGCCGCGGGACTGACAGGATGGGGGTGATGAGTGGCGTTCTGATCGGCTTCGCGATCATCGGCGCGATCATCGCGGCCGGGTACGTCGTCGGGCGTATCGGGCTCCTCGGGCCGCACGCCCAGTTCGTGATCAGCCGACTGGCGTTCTTCGTGCTGATGCCGTGCCTGCTCTTCCACACGATCGCCACGGCGGACATCGCGTCGCTGGTGTCGCCGATGCTCTGGGTGTCGCTGCTCAGTGCCGTGCTCGTGGCGCTCGGCACGGCGCTCGTGTTCGCCCTGGTGCTGCGGCGCTCGATCACGACGACGACGGTCGGGGCGCTGGCTGCGAGCTACGTGAACGCGAACAACATCGGCCTGCCGGTCGCCGTGTACGTGCTCGGGCAGGCCACCGCCGTCGTGCCCGTCATCCTGCTGCAGCTCGTCGTGATGGCCCCGATCGCTCTGACCGTGCTCGACACCGCGACGGCGTCCGGGGGCGGGTGGAAGCGCCGGGTGCTCGGGCCGGTGACGAACCCGCTGATCATCGCCTCGCTGACGGGGTTGGTGTTCTCCGCCTTCCGGATCGAGCTGCCGGACCCGGTGCTCGAGCCGTTCTCGCTCGTCGGTGCCGCCGCCGTGCCGCTCGTGCTGCTGTCGTTCGGGATGAGCCTGCACGGCGCTGCACCCCTCCGTGACCCGGCGATCCGGACGGACGTCATCGTGGCGTCGTCGATCAAGCTCGTCGTGATGCCAGCGGTGGCGTTCGTGCTCGCACGGTTCGTGTTCGGGCTCGACGACCAGCAGGTGTTCGTCCTGACGACGCTCGGGGCGTTGCCGGCGGCGCAGAACGTCTTCAACTACGCGCAGCGGTACGACGCGGCGGTGCCCGTCGCCCGTGACGTGGTGCTCATCTCGACGCTCGGCGCCGTCCCGGTGCTCGTCGCGATCGCCGCGCTCCTGCACCCGTAGCGCGCGGGCCGGCGGCGCGCCGCGTGTCGAGTGGTCGCGACACCCCGTCGGCCGCGCGTCGAGCGGTCGCAGACCGTCGGCGACGGTCCTCGCGACCGACGCTTCGTGGCCTGTCGGCAGACGCGAGCGGGGTGTTGCGACCGGTGGGTGCGGGCTGCGCGGGCGCGGGCGCGGGACCGCGGCGCGCGGTGGCGGCGGTCCACCGACGGACGGGAGGCGCGGTATCAGCCCGCCACGGGCCTCCCGTTCGGCCAACCCCGCGCCGCGCGTCGAGTGGTCGCGACACCCCGTCGGCCGCGCGTCGAGCGGTCGCAGACCGTCGGCGACGGTCGTCGCGACCGACGCTTCGTGGCCTGTCGGCAGACCCGAGCGGGGTGTCGTGACCGGTGGGTGCGGACTGCGCAGCGCGCGGGCGCGGTGCGCGGGCGCGCCCGGGCGCGGTGCGCGGGCGCGCCCGCGCGCCGCGCGCG
Source organism: Curtobacterium sp. NPDC090217 (assembly GCF_044746705.1). NCBI lineage: Bacteria > Bacillati > Actinomycetota > Actinomycetes > Micrococcales > Microbacteriaceae > Curtobacterium > Curtobacterium sp. NPDC090217. Next base: position 1,264,309 of record NZ_JBIVCR010000001.1, read on the forward strand.
TCAGAAGATCATCGGGCGGTCGTCGTCGAGGGAGGTCTCGAGATCGAGGTCCACGACGACCGGCACGTGGTCGCTCGGGGCGTCGCCCTTCCGCTCGTCCCGGTGGATGGACGCACCCGTGACGACGTCGGCGAACCCCTGCGATCCCATGACGAAGTCGATGCGCATGCCCTCGCCACGGGGGAACCGCAGCTGCTTGTAGTCCCAGTAGGTGTAGCCCGACGGCACCAGGGGTCGGACGACGTCCTGCAGCCCCCGTTCTTCGAACGCGCGGAAGGCGGCGCGCTCCGGCTCGGTGACGTGCGTGTGCCCCTCGAAGACGGAGACGTCCCAGACGTCGGAGTCGAGCGGTGCGACGTTCCAGTCGCCCATCAGCGCGAGCTTCAGGTCCGGGTCCGCCTCGAGCCACGACGTGGTGCTGTCGGCCAGCTGCGCGAGCCAGTCGAGCTTGTACGTGTAGTGCGGGTCACCGATCTCCCGGCCGTTCGGGACGTACAGGCTCCAGAGCCGGACGTCGTCGACGGTGACGCCGATCGCGCGGGCCTCGACGGGGAGATCGGGACCCTCGTGTCCCTTGAGGAAGCCGGGCTGGCCGGGGAAGTCACGGGTGACGTCGGTCATCGGCAGGCGGCTGGCGAACGCGACGCCGTTCCACTGGTTCAGGCCGTGCGCCTCGACCTGGTAGCCGGCGGCCTCGAACGCCTCGACCGGGAACTGCTCCGGCTTGCACTTGATCTCCTGCATGCCGAGCACGTCGACGTCTTCGCGGACGAGCCAGTCGACGACACGGCCGACTCGGGTGCGGACGGAGTTCACGTTCCAGGTCGCGACGCGCATGGTGTCGAACCTACCGGTCGCGACCGACGGCGCGGTGCGGGCGACGCGGGGATGCCGCTGGTCGGGCGGCGTGCGGCACGATGGTGTTCCCTGGAAGCACGACATCGCACGGAGCGTGAGGAGCACGATCATGGCATCGACGACGAACCGCGTCGACGGGAACCCGACCACCGGGAGCGTCACCACGCAGGTGACCAGCGCCGGCAAGACCATCATCGACGACCAGGTCGTCGCGAAGATCGCGGGCATCGCCGCCCGCGACGTGCCCGGCGTCTTCGCCCTCGGCGGCAACGCGGCGCGGGCCTTCGGTGCCATCCGTGACGCCATCGGCTCCAGCGCACTCGGCCAGGGCGTCCGCGTCGAGGTCGGCGAGACCCAGGTCGCCGTCGACCTGACGATCGTGGTCGACTACCCGACGCCGATGATGGAGGTCGCGTCCGCTGTCCGCGCGGCCGTGACCGACGCCGTCACCGAGCTCGTCGGCCTCGAGGTCACCGAGGTCAACATCGCGATCAACGACGTCAACATCCCGGCACTGGGCGGCGCACCCGACGAGGCCGAGGGTCGCGTCCGGTGAACGCCACCGTCGTCGGGATGGGGGTCGGCGCCCTCCTGGCCGTCGTCGCGGTCACGCTCGGCTTCTGGGCGTTCGTCGTCGTGGCCGTCTTCATGATCGTCGGCGGTGTCGTGGCGCGGATCGTCACCGGGGACATCGACTTCCGACGCCTGCTCGACGTGCTGCGCGGACGCCGGAGCTCGTCGTGAGTCCGGCGGCCGACGTGCCGCCGATCGCCTCGTCCGGTACCGCGCCGTCCCGTGCGGTCGCGGTGCCGCGCGTCGCCGGGTACGACCGCATCGGCACGACCGCGCTGGTCCGGACCGCGCAGGCCGTCGCGGCGGAAGCGCTCCGCACACCCGTCCGGGAGGTCCGTGCCCGGGTCGCCGACGACGGTCGCGGATCGTTGGCGGTCGAGATCACCTCCCCACTCGCGGTGCCCGTGCTCGGTTCCCACGCGGTGCCCGACGAACCGGTGGTCCACACGGCGCACCGGGCTCGCGCGACCATCGCCGAGCGTCTGAACACCATCACCGGGCGACAGGTCGAGCGGGTCACCATCACGTTCGCGTCGTCGGTCGTCGACGCCCCGAGGAGAGTCCGATGAGCTCGATCCCGCCACCGGCTTCGCCGCCGGTGTCGTCACCGATCCCGTCGCAGTCTGCGCCGGCATCGGGGGAGCACGACGCTGTGTACCGCCGCGTCCTGCGGCGCGAGACCCACGTCTCGCGTTCGGGCAGCGTGGTCGTCGCCGTCCTCGTCGCACTCGTCGTCGCCGCAGCCGCCGTGTTCGCCGCGGCGCTGGTGTTCCTCGACCAGAACGTCCTCGGCATCGATCCCCGTGCCGTCGTCGACGGTGCCGCCCGTGCGCCACGCGGACTCGTGGACGCCATCGTGGTCGTCACCGGCGCCGTCGTCGCGGTCATCGGCCTGGTGTTCCTGCTGCAGGGCGTCCTGCCGCAGCGACGCCCCCGCCACACGATGTCGTCCAGGCGGCTCGCGATCGTCGTGGACGACGAGGTCCTCGCCTCCGCCGCGGCACGCGCTGCCCGGAGCGCCACACGACTCGGACCCGACGCGGCCGTGGGAACCGTCGGCCGTCGCACCGTCGAGGTCGTCCTCCGTCCGGCTGCCGGTGTCGACGTGCCGGCAGTCGCTGCGACCGACGCCGTCGAGCGCGAGTTCGCGGAGATCGACACCACGCCGTCGATCACCCCTCGGGTCCGTGTCCAGCCGACCGGACGGGTGGACGGATGAACGCCACGAACCGGGCACTCGGACGCATCGCCCTCGTCCTCGTCGGGCTGGCACTGCTCGTCGGGGGACTCGGCACCGTGCTCGTGCAGACGGTCCCGCAAGCCGCCGATCTCTGGCACCAGGCGGCCCGCGCGTCGCTCGGCGACCTCGGTGCGGACGCATCCCGTGACGCCTCGATCGCCGCGTGGGCGTGGGTGCTCGGCGGAGCGGTCGTGCTCGGCGTCCTCGCGCTGGCCGTCCTCACGACACTCGGCGGTGGCCGTGTCGGCACCGTGATCGAGGACGACGGGGCCGCGGACGGGCTCCCCGGCGAGGTCCGCATCGACGCCGCTGCGGTCCAGCACGCGCTCTCGTCAGCCATCGGGGACCTCCCGCAGGTCGCCTCGCTCGCGGTCGACGTCTACCGGGTACGCCGCCGCCGGGCGCTGCGCATCAAGGTCCGCCCGCGGAAGGGTGCGTCGCCGCGGGAGATCGCCGACCGGATCGAGGACATCGTCACCGACCTCGACGCGCTGCTCGGCGAGCGGTTGCCCGTCCTCCTGCAGATCGCGCGCGGGGGATCGGGGTCGTCCCGGCCGGATCGCGTGCACTGACGATGAGCTCCCTCGGGTCGCAGACCCCCGACGCCCCCGTCACGGTGCCGGAGCCCGTCGCCCGGATCGTCGGCGATCGACGAGCCGTCCCCGTGTGGGTGAACGAGATCGGCGGGAAGACGTTCCGCATCGGCGGCGACGGGAGCGTCGGGTCCGCCGAGGAGTACGTCAAGTGGGTGCCGACCCACTACGCGGCCTGGATCGCGGCCGAAGCGGCACGTCTGACCTGGGCCGGCCGGTGGCTCCGCGTGCCGGAGGTCGTCGAACACGACGCGGACGAGCACGGTGCCTGGCTCCGGACCCGCGCGCTGCCAGGGTGGAGCGCCGTGGACCCCCGATGGCGCGACGAGCCCCGGACCGCCGTGATCGCCGTGGGGGAGGGCCTCCGGGCGATGCACGACACACTGCCGGTCGACGGCTGCCCCTTCGCGTGGTCGACGTCCGACCGGACGGCGCGGGCGCGTGCGGCCGGGTCCGACCCCGCGGCGCTCGGCCCCGAGCCGGCGTCGGACCGCACGGTGGTGTGTCACGGCGACCCCTGCACGCCGAACACCCTCATCGGGGCGGACCGGCGCTGGTACGGGCACGTCGACCTCGGCGCGCTCGGGATCGCCGACCGCTGGGCCGACATCGCCGTCGCCACGATGGCACTCGGGTGGAACCACGGTCCCGGATGGGAGCAGCTGTTCCACGAGGCGTACGGCGTCCCCTTCGACGAGGAACGGACGGCCTGGTACCGCGCCCTCTGGAACCTCGACGAGGACGAGGTCTAGGACGAGGTCTGACCCGAGGGCGTCGGGACCGCTAGAAGCCGACCCCGCGCGCGGCCATGAACGGCACCGGGTTGGTGGTGCCACCGCCCACGTGGGTCTCGTAGTGCAGGTGGCACCCGGTCGAGTTCCCCGTGGACCCGACGAGCGCGACGAGGGTCCCCGCGGCGACCTGCTGCCCGGGAGACACACGGAACCCACCGCTGACGATGTGGCCGTACGCGCTCTTCACGCCGTTGCCGTGGTTGATCCGCACGTAGTTGCCGTACCCGCCGTACCACCCGACGTACTCGACCGTGCCGGCCGACGCGGCGACGATCGCCGTCGAGCAGCCGCTGCCGAGGTCGATGCCGTCGTGGAAGCTCGTCGCGCCCGTGATGGGGTGCACACGCGTGCCGTACGAGCTCGTGATCCAGCCGCCGGCGGGACGGACCCACCCGCTGCCGGAGCCCGACCCGACGGCCCCACCGCCGCCGCCACCCGACCCGCCGCCGCTGTTCGCCGCGGCTGCCGCACGTGCCGCTGCCGCCGCGGCTTCACGGGCCGCACGCTCCGCGGCTGCCTTGCGCTCGGCCTCGCCCTTGGCGAACTCGGCCTCGGTCCGGACACGGCCGGACTTCAGCGTCGCGAGCTGTGCTTCGAGTCGCGCCTTGTTGTCCTGCTGCTCGTCGTAGGCCACCTGGGCACGGTCGGATGCCGCCTGTGCCTCGGCCATGCGCTCCTCGGCCGCCTTCGCGAGGTCGGCCAGCGCCAGCGCGGCACGGTCGGCCTGCCCGGAGAGCGCCCGGGCGACGGCGGCGTCGGCGGTGGCCGCGGCTTCGACGCGCTCCGCCTGCTCGGAGAGCTTGCTCAGCGCGCCGAGGTCGTACAGCAGGTCACGTGCGTCCTCGCCACCGGTGAGCACGCTCGTCGTGACGTCCGCGCCGCCGGACCTGGCCATCTGCGCGGCGAACTGCCCGGCCTGCGCGGCGCTCTGCTCGGCGATCTCGGCGTGCTCCTCCGCGTCCGCGCGGAGCGTCTGTTCCTTCTCGGCGGCGCGCTGGGCCTTCCGCTGCGCGACCGAGTACTCGTTGCCGCGTGCTTCGGCTTCGGCGACGGCGGCGTCGGCCTTCGCCCCGAGCTGCCCGATCAGGTCCTGGATGTCGGCGATCTGGCCGTTCTTCGCCGACTCCTGCCCGCGGGCGGCGAGGACGTCGTCCCACGAGGGGTAGGTCGCCGCGCTGGCCGGAGGAGCGTCGAGGACGAGCGTGCCGGTCAGCCCGAGCAGGGCGAACCCGGTCACCGCCAGGCGCAGACGCAGGGCGGTGAGGGAGTGCGTGGGGCGTTGGGCGGGACGAGTCATCGAGGGCGAGCCTATACATCCGTACAGGGATGATGCGAAGCCGACGCACCGCTGTGGAGAACTCTCGTCAGAACCCGCGGTCGCGCAGGATCGTCTCGGCGCTCCCGACGACGTCCTGCTGCAGGGTCGTCGCACCGGCCGTGCCGGCGTAGTCCCAGATGTCGAAGCCGGTGCAGTGCGTCACCGACGCCGGCGGCCCGAGGGAGTCCTCCACCGGGGTGGACCAGACGTCCCCTGATCCCACGACGACGAAGGTCGGCCGGGCATCGCGGTACGCACCGAGGTCGACGAGCCAGGGGTAGGTCTGGAACGTGTCGCGCACCTGGAGCAGCCCGACGTTCTCCGACGAGTAGGCGGCGAGCGGACGGACGGTCCAGAACTGCCCGACGCCGACGACGTCGCGCCCACCGGCCCAGTGGTCCAGGCAGGTCGCGGGGTCGTACGCCGCGGTGCGTACCCCCCGGAGCGTCGACGGCGCCATGGCCACACCCGCGGCGAAGACGATCGCCGCGCCGATGGCGAGTGTCATCCGGACGCCACGGAGCGGCCGGTGCACCCGGGTCCGTCTGACCGCGGTCCGTGTCAGCTCGCACACCGCGACGAGGGCCAGGAGCGGGGCGACGACGACGGGTTCCAGGTAGCGCGGGGTCTCCGAGCCGGCGACGACGACCCCGACGGACACGGCGACGATCGTCACGAGCGGCAGCAGCGACGCGACGAGCACGGTGCGCGAGGTCCGCACCCGCCAGGCCCAGACCGTCCCACCGACGGCGAGCAGCACCCCGACGAACATCAGGACGAGCCCGGCGTCGCCGAGCGCCGTCGCCGCTCGGGCGTCGGTGAGCGACGCGAAGAACCCGAGCGTCGTCGCCGCGCGTTCCGGGTGCACGTACGTCGAGGGGTCGAGCGAGACGAACGGTCGCAGCGGGATGCGCAGGACGTACCCGACGACCGAGCCCGCGACGACGACCCCGGACAGCCACAGGGCAGGTCGCCACGGCACCCGACGGGCGACGCCGAGGAGCAGCAGCGTGACGACGAGCGGGGCACCCGACCACGGGACGTACAGCGGGTTCGACGCCGTGGTGCACGCGGCGACGAGCCCGAGCGTCACGAGCACGGCGACGGACGCACGGCCGATCCGGATCGCCCGGAGCGCGAGCGCCGCCGTCGCGAGGAGCGCGAGGACCACCCCGTAGTAGTAGGTGGTCGTGAGGAGCAGGGACGCGAGCTCGAGCGACGTCGCGGACGCCGACGACTCGGTGAGCACGTGCAGCGTCAGGAACCCGACCGCGAGCGCCGACACCGCGATGCGTGCCGAGCGTCGCGCGGACGGCATGAGCTCGTTCGCCACCGCCCGCAGGAGCGCGTAGACGCCCACGAGGACGAGCACGCCGTTGAGGGCCAGCGCCTGCTGCGGGGTCGCGGTGACGGCGGCGCAGACCAGGTAGACCGGCAGCTCCGGGAAGAAGAACAGCGCGGGGGACATCGCCCACTCGAACGGCTGACCGAGCTGGATCGACCTGACCACCATCGGCAGCAGCACCGAGTCGCCGTCGTACCAGAGCAGCGTGACCCTGGCCGTCGCCAGGACGTGCCGCAGCGCGATCAGGGCGAGCGCGACCGCGACGATCGCCCCGATCGCCTCGTGCCCGAGCGCACCGGCGAGGCCGCGGAACCGGGATGCCCCGACCGCTGGGCGCGACGGTGCATCGAGGGACATACCCGGATCGTACCGACGCGGACCCGGGATGAACGGGCGGGCGGCTGACCGTCCGTGCAGGCTGGATGAGCGCTGCGCGGCCCGGACGGGCTACCCTTGTGCGCTGTGACGGACGCGCGCGAGCAGTTGATCGACCACATCACGGCCGAGGCGGTGTTCCACGGCGACTTCACCCTGACCAGCGGCAAGAAGGCGACGTACTACATCGACCTCCGCAAGGTGAGCCTCGACCACCGTGTGGCGCCGCTCATCGGACAGGTGATGACGGACCTCATCGCCGAGGTCCCCGACGTCTCCGCGGTCGGCGGCCTCACCATGGGCGCCGACCCGATCGCGAGCGCCGTGCTCCACCAGGCCGCCGCCCGTGGTGGCACGTACGACGCCTTCGTCGTCCGCAAGGAGCCGAAGGACCACGGTCGTGGCAAGCAGGTCGAGGGTCCCGACCTCCGCGGCAAGCGCGTCATCGTCCTCGAGGACACCTCGACCACCGGCGGCTCGCCGCTCAAGGCCGCCGAGGCGCTCGAGCGCGAGGGCGCGATCGTCGCCGCAGTGGCCGTCGTCGTCGACCGCGACACCGGCGCGAAGGAGAAGATCGAGGCGGCCGGGTACCCGTACTTCGCGGCGATCGGACTGGCCGACCTGGGGTTGTCCGCGTGACCGAGGAGCGTCCGGACGACGCGCACGAGCCCGACCAGACCGGCGGCCCCGACACCGGGGCAGACGGCCAGGAGGCTCGTGGCGCGTCCGCCCCGGACGCTCGCTTCACGGGACTCCGCAGTGCCGCCGACATCTTCGGTGCGCCGCGGAAGGCCGACGAGTGGCCGTCGCGCCGCGAGCGTCGCGAGGCGGAACGCGCCGCCGCCGAGACCGGTGCGCCGCTGCCGGAACCCTTCACGCCCGAGGAACCGGTGCCGGTCGAGCCCGCGCCGGCCGAGCCCGCGCCGGCCGAACCTGCGCCGGCCGAACCCGCGCCGGCCACCCCGCCAGCGCCGTACGACGAGGACGCCACCCAGGCGATCTCGATGCCGGAGCAGCTCGCGGCACCGTCCCAGCCCGCACCGCCGACGTCCGACCCGGACCGCTCGCTCCTCGGCAGCCGCATCCCGCCGGCCGCCGCCGTGCCGCCGACGTCGACCGCGCCGCACCCCAGCTCGATCCAGCTGCCGACCGCGCAGGCGAACCGGGAGCAGCGTGCCGCCGAGACCCGGGCGATCGAGGACGAACGACGCCGGACGGACCCCCGCGGCGAGGGCCGAGACGACGTCGACTGGCTGGGCCGCGCCACCGGATCGACGCCGACCCCGACCGGCCCCGTCGTCCAGCAGCCCGTCGGTGTGGAGAACACGCTCCCGTCGTCCCAGGAGCCCCCGAGCTTCACCGACCTGCTCCGCATCCAGGGCTCGGACGCCTCCGAGCGTCCGAGCGTCGAGCGTCCCTTCGACTGGGCTGTCCACGACGACGAGACCGGCGAGGTCCCGACGACCCTGACCACGAACTCGTTCGACACCACCGCGCTCGGCGCCGGCTCCTGGCACCTGGCGGACGACACCGAGGACGACGTGGTCTCCGGCGAGGTGCCGATCACCCCGGCCCCCGCCGTGTCCGCCCCGGTGGCCGCCGACGCTGCGACCACCGCGCTGCCGGTCCAGGAGACGGTCGAACCCGACCCCGACCCCACCGACAGCAGCAGCTGGTCGCTCGCCGACGAGGCCGCACGCACCGGCGAGGTCTTCCCCGGCGACACGGTGGACGACGCCGTCGGCGACGCGGCCCCGACCGCGCTACCGCCCCTCGTCGAGCCGGCAGAACCGACGCCGAGGGTCGACGAGTACCCCGCGCACCTCCCGCCAGCCGTCGAGCAGGATCTTGACCAGTCCGAGTGGGACGGCCGCGAGACCAGTGACACGAGCGCCATCAAGGACCTCTTCGGCACGCAGGCCGTCGACCAGCTCGGCACGACCGGCTACGACCCGCACGACACCGGCACCCGCATGATGCCCGCGATGGGCGCCCCCGCGCACGCACCTGCGCCCGGCCGCGCCCCGTCCGCAGCAGGCTCGCCCGTGCCGCCGGACGCCGACAGCGGCAACTTCATCAACGAGGGCGCCGCGCGCCTCCGCGGTGAGGGCAAGCGTGGCAAGCTCCTGCTCTTCGGCGGTGCGATCGCGATCATCGTCGTCATGCTGATCGCCGTGTTCCTGCTCGCGAGCTGGATCCTGGGGAACAACATCGAGGAGAAGACCGTGCCGCCGACGAAGTCGCCTGCCGCGGCGTCTGCCCAGGTGACGACCGGCTCGTCGACCAAGCCGTCAGCGCCCGCGACGGCTGCCGCGGCGCCGACGATCACCTTCGCGTCCTCGACCGCGGCACCCGGACAGCACCCCTGGTACGACCTCGCCGGCGGGGAGTGCCTGACGCCGTTCGACAGCGCATGGGCCGAGGACTTCACCGTCGTCGACTGCGGCACAGAGCACACCGCGCAGCTCACGGCGCGCGGGACGATCGACGGCGACGCCTACCCCGGCGTCGAAGCCGTGAAGACCCAGGCGGCGACCCAGTGCCAGTCCGCCGCAGGGCTCGACCTGACCGCTGCCGCCCGCTTCGGCGACGTCCAGGTGCAGGGCGTCTACCCGCCAGACCAGGCGGCGTGGGACAAGGGTGACCGCTTCTGGTCCTGCTTCGTCACCCGCTCCGGCGGCGGTGCGTTGACGGGATCGCTCGCGCCGAGCGCGTAGCCGGCCACATCACGGACGGGAGGCTCCCCACCGGTCCGGTGGGGAGCCTCCCGTCCGTCGTGTGGTGCGGTCTCAGGCCGTGGCCGGCACCTTCGCGGAGGCGTCGGACAGCGTCTGCAGCTCGTCCGTCGTGAGCTCGAGCTCGGCGGAGGCGAGGAGCGCCGGCAGCTGCTCGAGGTTCCGCGCCGAGGCGATCGGTGCGACCACGTCGGGCTGCGCCTGCAGCCAAGCGAGCGCGACGGTGGCGATCTCGGTGTCGTGAGCGGTCGCGATGGTCGACAGGGAGTCGACGACCTCGAGGCCGGCGTCGGTGAAGTACCCGGAGACCTGTCCCTCGCGGTCCTTGCCGGCGAAGTCCTCCTTCGAGCGGTACTTACCCGTCAGGAACCCGGCGGCGAGGGAGAAGTACGGCACGACGCCGAGGCCGTGCTCGTGGGCGAGCGGCGCGATCTCGGACTCGTAGGGCTCCCGCGTCACGAGGTTGTAGTGCGGCTGGATCGCGACGGGCTTCGCGAGGCCGTGCTCGTCAGCGATGCGGATCCACTCCGCGGCGCGGTCCTTCGCGTAGTTCGAGATCGCGGTGTACCGGACGATGCCGTCGCGCACGAGCTGGTCGAACGCGCGGACGGTCTCCTCGAGCGGGGTGTCCTGGTCGTCGAAGTGCGCGTAGTAGAGGTCGATGCGGTCCGTGCCGAGGCGCTGGAGGCTCGCGCGGGCGGCCTTCGCGACGGTGTCGGCGCCGAGACCCTGGAACTCGGGGTGCTGCGAGCCCTTCGTCGCGATGACGACGTCGTCGCGCTTGCCGGACTTCGCGAGCCAGGAGCCGATCACGGTCTCGGACTCGCCGCCCGAGTTGCCAGGTGCCCAGGCGGAGTAGACGTCCGCGGTGTCGATGAAGTCGCCGCCAGCCGCCGTGTAGGCGTCGAGGACCTGGTGGGAGGTCGACTCGTCAGCGGTCCAGCCGAAGACGTTGCCGCCGAGGGCGAGGGGGAACACGGTGAGGTCGCTTGATCCGATGCGGGGCATGGGGGTCCTTTCGTGGTGGAACTGTTCGACCGCTCCACCGTAGGCCTCGGGTCTTGCGAGCTGCTCGGGGTCCGTGGGCTCGGTGGCAGTGGGGTCGGTGGCAGTCGGCAGACTGGGGGCATGACCACGCTCTCCGACGTCCTCGCCACCGGCACCGCGTCCGCTCGACTCCGGGCGGTCATGGCGGCAGGGACGACCCCGGACCCGGCCGACCTCGACGTGCTCGTGGAGCAGTGCGCCGTCGAGCCGGACTTCCAGGTGCGGGAGATGCTCACGTGGGCGCTCATCCGGCTCCCGGCGGAGCGCGTCGTGCCGCGGGTGCTCCCCGAGCTCGAGCGCCAGGAGGCCCAGGCGCGGAGCCAGGCGTTGCACACGCTCTCGAAGATCGGGGACGGCTCGGTGTACCCGCAGGTGACCGAGCGGCTCGGGGACATCGACCCCGGCGTCGTCCGCACCGCCTGGCGTGCCGCGGTCGTGCTCGTGCCCGACGACGGACGCGCCGACCTCGCGCGCCGACTCGCGGTGCAGCTCGGCCAGGGGGATCGTGAGACGCGCCTCGCCCTGAGCCGCGCGCTCGTCGGACTCGGCGCGGACGTCGTGGAGCCGGTGCTCGAGGACGCGGCCGGTCGCAGTGAGGCCGTCCGGACGCACGCCGCCGACACCGTGCGGCTGCTGCACGACCCCTCCGCGGGGTCGTCGCTGGCGCTCGAGCGTGCTCGGCGCGAGGTGGCGCTGGGCCGGACGCGTTCCGCCAAGGGCTGAGGGCGTCCGCGGAGTTCCGGGGCGGGCGCACCAAGTCCCGGATTCGGGGTGCCGAACAGGGCCGATCGGCTTGCACATGCGGATCGGCGCGCGCCAGAGTGGGTGTCGAAGGGGAGTAGCTCCCAGCGCGTGCATCGACACACTGGCCATCACGACGATCGGCCCGGTGCACCACCTTCGACTCCGGTCGGGGCGAGCGAGACCTTCGGCCGTTCCGCCATGGCCGAAGCCGCTCCCGTGCGCCGCGTCATGGCTCGACCACGAGGACCACCATGACGAACACCCTGTCACCTGCACCGGCGCGCGATCTGCCGGCGTCCCGGATGGGCGCGAGTGCCTGGGGTCGCATCGCGATCTGCATCGCCATCGCCCTGCCCGCCGTCGTCTTCCGGGTCGGCGGGTTCGCGCCGAACCCCGTCGTCGACCTGCTGGTCTTCGGCGCGGCCGTCGTCGCCGCGTCGTTCCTGCTCGCCTGGGCCGCCGAGGCCGCACAGAAGGACATCGCCGGCGCGCTGGCCATCGCGATCCTGGCGCTCATCGCCGTGCTGCCCGAGTACGCCGTCGACCTATACTACGCGTTCCGCTCCGGGTACGACCCGTCGTACGAGCAGTTCGCCGCCGCCAACATGACCGGCTCGAACCGCCTGCTGCTCGGGTTCGGGTGGCCGCTCGTCGTGATCATCTCGCTGCTCGTCGCACGGCGCTTCGTCCGCGCCGGGTCCCTGCCCGCCTCCGCCACCCGGGTGCTCGAGCTGTCGCGGTCGTCGCGCGTGGACATCGGGTTCCTGGCGCTCCTCGCCGTCATCGCGTTCCTCATCCCGCTGATGGGGTCCATCCCGATGTGGTTCGGGTTCGTCCTGCTCGCCGCGTTCGTCGTGTACCTGTGGCGCGCGTCGAAGGTGTCGGACGACGACGGTGAGGACGAGGAGATCGTCGGCATGGCCGGGAACATCGCGTCGATGCCGCAGCGCGCCCGGCGCTGGACGATCGTCGCGCTGTTCGTCGTGGCCGCCGCCGTCATCCTGTCCTCGGCGGAGCCGTTCGCCGACGCCCTCGTCGAGTCGGGCAGTGCGCTCGGCATCGACAGCTACTTCCTCGTGCAGTGGCTCGCGCCGCTGGCGACGGAGGCGCCGGAGTTCATCGTCGCGGCGCTGTTCGCGCTGCGGGGCATGGGCGGGGCGGCGATCGGCACGCTCATCGCGTCGAAGGTGAACCAGTGGTCGTTGCTCGTCGGGTCGCTGCCGATCGCGCACGTCCTCGGCGGTGGCACGACCGGCGGGCTGCCGCTCGACTCCCGGCAGGTCGAGGAGTTCATGCTGACCGCGTCGCAGACCCTGCTCGGTGTCGCGATCATCATCGCGCTGCGGTTCCACCGCTGGTCGGCGATCGCGTTGGCGGCGCTGTTCGCGGTGCAGTTCTTCGTCACGGACACGAACGGGCGCTGGGTGCTGAGCATCGTGCACCTCGTCGCGGCCCTCGTGGTGTTCTGGATCAACCGCCGCGACATCCTGCCGACGATCACGGCCCCGTTCCGCCGCCCGTCATCCCCCGCGCTGCGGTAGGGGCGGGGCGGGGCTCCGGGGGCCGGGGCCCGTCGAGGTTCGGTGTCCGTCGAGGTTCCGTGTCCGTCACACCGTTCGTGATCGGCGAGTGGTCGGAGAACGTCGGTGCAGGCTGCACCGGGCGACGACTCGTGACCGTTCGGCGGACGTGAACGGGGTGTCGTGACCAGTCGGGTTCGCGCGAGGCGAGCGCGCCCCGGGGTCAGTCGGCGTCGGGGGCGAGCCAGATCGCGGCGGCGGCAGCGGCAGGCAGGTCGACGAGGGACTCCGTGCCGTCCTCCGAGCGCCGGGACACCGCGATGACCCCCGCGTAGTCCCTGACCTGCTCCACGCGGAGGTGGGTGCCGAGCCCGACGCCGAGCTCGTCGAAGTAGCGCAGCAGCGAGGGGTCGTCGTCCGACACCCGACCGACGGTGCCGCACGACCCCGGCGCGATCGTGCCGAGGAGCGCCCCGGGGGAGTCCGGCAGCGTGCCGTCCGCGCGCGGGATCGGGTCACCGTGCGGGTCGTGCGTCGGGTGCCCGAGGTCGGCGTCGACACGGTCGAGGAACGTCTCCGACACCGCGTGCTCGAGTGCCTCCGCCTCCGTGTGCACCTCGTCCCACGTGTAGCCCAGCCGGGACACCAGGAACGACTCGATCAGGCGGTGCCGCCGGACCATCGCCACGGCGACCTGCTGTCCGAGGGGCGTGAGCACGACGCCGTAGTACGGGGTGTGCTCGATCAGGCCGTCGCGGTCGAGCTTCCGGAGGTTGCCGGAGACGGTCGACGCGGACACCTTCAGCGACGCGGCGATGTCCCGGGTGGCGATGCCGGTGTCCCCACGCTCGCGGGCCTTCCAGATGAGCTTGACGTAATCCTCCGCCATCGTGGACAGAGAAGGGAGTCGCATACCGCAATGGTACAAACAGGCATGGCATCCGAACGACGGCGCTGGCCCGTCCCGCCGTCGCTCCTGGTCGGCCTCGCACCCCTCGTGGTGTTCGCCGGCATCAGCGCCTGGCGGTCCCGACCGAGCGACGACTACCCCTCCCTCGGCGAGACGGTCGACAGCGTGGTCCGGGCGCTCGTCGTCCCGGAGGGCATCGCCGCGCTGGCGCTCGCCGTCGTCGTGACGGCGCTCGGCTGGTGGCGCATCGCGACGGTCGACACGACCAGGAGTCCGCTGCGCTGGACGTGGATCGCCCCGGCGCTGATCCTCGTCGTCTGCCTGGTCCGGCTGCCGCTCGTCGACTGGACGGCGCTCCCGTGGCACTACTTCCTGCTGCTCGGCATCGGCGTGCTGTTCGTCGGGGTCTTCGAGGAGCTGATGACCCGCGGCGTGCTGCTCGTGGGGCTCCGGCGGCGGCTGCCCGAGTTCGGCGTGTGGATCGTCTCGTGCGTGCTCTTCGGCCTGCTGCACCTGCTCAACGCCCTCGCCGGCGCCGGCATCGGACCCACGCTGATCCAGGTCGTGTTCGCGGCGTCCTTCGGCTCCGTGCTGTACGTCGCCCGGCGGCTCTCGGGCGGCCTGCTGCTGCCGGTGCTGCTGCACGCGTTCTGGGACTTCGGGTCGATCGCGGTGTCGGCGACGGCGCGGGGTGACCTCGGCACGATGGCCATCGCCGGCGTCATCGGGATCGGCGCCTTCGCGGTGCTGGCCCTCGGGATCGTGGCCGGTGGGCTCGTCTCGTGGCGGGACGATGCTCCGCGCAGACTCCAGCGGCGGTGGCGCGACGTCCCCCCAAACCCGTTGGCCGAGCAACGCCGCCCCGTACCGGAGTGGTACGACCTGCGAACCCGCACAGACACTCCGACCGGTTCACCTGCCTGACCCCGGCCGTTCCTCGGACCGACACCGAGCCTCCTTACCGTCGCGTCGATCCCAGTCGACACCGACGCCGTCGGTCCACAGAGAGGAGCGCCGTCCGGCTCCGGACGGCAACCACGCATGCGCACATCCGCACGCGCCATGGCCACGGGGGTGATCGTCGCGGGCGTCGCGACGGCCCTGGTCATCGGCAACCCACTCACGGCCTCCGCCGCGAGCTACCCGAGCGACACCACGAAGCCGGACCTCGTCTCGCTGCTCAGCGGCTACGACGCGTTCTGGAAGTCGAGCGGCGTCAACGACCTGCACGGCACCGTCGTCGACCCGGCGACGCTCGCGAAGAACGACGAGCTGACCTCGTGGATCAACCAGAACGCGACGAAGGCGCAGCAGTTCACGGCGCTGCAGGACTCCGAGTACAACAACGCCTCGAACACCGCCTACGACCAGTCGCTCACGGTGTCGCAGGGGCTCGGCGCCGCGCTCGAGAAGATCTACGTCGACGGAACGAACTCCGGTGCGCTGCCGTTGACGCAGGCGCTCATCAACAGCTCGAACGGCACCACCGGCGCCTACGTCAGCACCGGTGATGCCAAGGCGCACTTCAGCTACCCGCGTCCGTACCTGCCGGGCACCACGACGGCCACGCTCCCGGCCGGCGACGACCAGACGGGCTGCCCCCCGGCCACCGTGAACGCCTCGTCCGTGACGCCGAACCGCGTCGGCAAGGCGTGGGCCAGCGCCGACGGCACGCTCGACATCACCCGCGTCGCGCCGCAGACCGACACGACGAAGGAGTTCTCGCCGAACGACGTCGTGCTCGACGCCGGCTACGGCACGAAGGGCATCTGCACCGGCGGCTCGTACCCGAGCGGCCACACGACGACGGCGTACCAGGCCGGCATCACCCTCGCGACGCTCGTCCCCGAGCTCGCGCCGGAGATCCTCGCCCGCACGTCGGAGAACGGCAACGACCGCATCGTCCTCGGCGTGCACTACCCGCTCGACATCATGGGCGGGCGCATCGACGGCGAGGCCGCGCTCGCAGCCCGCTGGTCGGACACCCAGTACCGCACGCAGGTCCTCGAGCCGGCCCGGGCCGAGCTCACCGCGTACCTCGAGTCGAAGTGCGGCGACACCCTGTCGAACTGCATCGCCGCGGAGAAGCCGTACGAGAACGACCCCTACGGCGGCAAGGCCATCCCCGGCGGCACGTCCCAGATCGTCACCGACCGTGCGTCGGCCGTCAAGGTCTACCACGAGCGCCTCGACTACGGCTTCGCCGCGACGGGCACGACGGGTCTCGCCCCGAGCGTCCCGACCGGTGCGGAGAACCTGCTCCTCACCGCGTTCCCGACCCTCACCGACGCCCAGCGCACCTCGGTGCTCGCGCAGACCGAGATCGCGTCGGGTGACCCGCTCGACCAGTCCGGCAGCGCGAGCGGCTCGTGGGAGCGGCTCGACCTCGCCGCCGCGACGAGCGCCACGGTCGCGGTCGCTGACGACGGCTCCGTGAAGGTGGTCGCCACCGGCGGGCAGGCCTCGGTCCTGTCCGCGCACCTCACCGCGCCGAACGGCACGTCGGTGCAGGCGGGCTCGTCGCTCGCGCTCGCCGGGACCGGCTTCACCGCAGGCGAGTCCTACCGCGTCGTGCTGCACAGCGACCCGGTCGTCGTCGGCACGCTCACGCCCGACGCCTCCGGCGCCGTCACCGGCAGCGTCGTCATCCCGGCGGGCACCGCTGCGGGCTCGCACACGATCGACGTCGTGGACGCGTCCGGTGCGTCGGTGCTGACCGACCCGCTCGCGATCACCGTCACGGCGGCGTCCGCCGCGGCAGGCGGGACCGGTACCGGCACCAGCCCGGTGGCGATCGGCATCCACCTGCCCGTCGTCAGCGGCTGATCCACAGCGACCGGACTGGAGGCCCGGCGCGGCGACCCGACGCCGCGCCGGCCTCCACAGGAAGGCACGTCCACCCCATGCGCAAGCGCACCATCTGGACCACCGTCGGCATCGCGGCAGCGGCCGTCGTCGCCGCCGGCGCCGTCACGATCCCGCTCCTCGGCGGCACGCCCGCGCCGTCCTCCACCGCGTCGACGTCCGCCCGGCCGGTCGCCTCCGCCCCCGCCGTGCCGTCCGTGAGCGACTCCGCGCTCGCGGCGCTCCCGGAGGCGCAGTACTCCGCGGTCATCGGCGGGCTGATGCCCGTGCGGGACACCGTCACGACGGACACCGTCTTCCGGCTGCGAGCGGACGCGCCGCTGTTCGGCTCGGACCGCACGGAGCCCGTCGCCCGCTTCGCCGCGACGGACTTCCTGCAGCAGCCGACGACCGTCGTGGGGCTCCGCCGCGAGGGCCCGTGGGAACTCGTGCTCACCCCCGCCCGGCAGCAGCTGCCCTCCGCAGCCGGGGGATCGGCGGCCGCGCAGACCTCGGCCTGGGTGCCGGTCGCGTCGCTCACGAAGGCGTCGACGCCGACGTCCCGCGTCGTGATCTCGACGAAGGACCAGAGCGTCTCGATCGTCTCCGCGTCGGGCGCCGTGCAGCAGCGGTTCTCGGCCGGGGTCGGCACGGCGGACACCCCGACACCGACCGACGTGACGGGGTACCTCGAGCAGCGCTACGTCGACCCGTCGCAGGGCACCGGCGACCACCCGATCCAGCTCACTTCGCTCCACTCGGCCGCGGCCGACGAGCCGTACGGCGGACACGACGGCGGGCTCATCGGCATGCACTGGAACGCCGAGACCTCCGGAGCGGTGTCGCACGGCTGCGTCCGCCTCGACGCCGACGCCGTGGCCGCGATCAACGCCCTCCCGCTCGGCACCCTCGTCACCGTGCAGTAGTGCCGCGTTTGTCGTCCAGCTCCCGCTCCCACAGGTTGCGCCCCGCTGTGAACACCGCGCCCCGTCGCGCCGGGGCGCGGTGTTCGTGCGGGGGCGCGATCGGGCGTCAGGACCTGCGGGCGACGGCGAAGACGCGTCGGAAGGGGTAGACCGTGCCGTGCGGGCCCGTCGGGTACGCCTGCCGCAGACGGGCCGCGTACTCGGACTCGTACGCACTGGACAGCGCGCCGGAGGGATCGGCAGCGTCGAGTGCCGCCAGCGCTGGACGGAGCCCCGTCCCGCGGACCCACTCGAGCACGGGATCCGGGCCATGCAGGAGCTGCATGTAGGTCGTCTCCCAGGCGTCCGCGTGGAACCCGTTCGACTCGAACAGCTCCAGGTACCCGGCGGGGCCGAGCACCGGATCGGCGCGGAGGACGCCGTCGAGCGCGCTCGCCCACGGGCCGTCGGCCGCGACCGCCCGCATCAGCGCGTGCGAGGGGGAGTCGAAGTTCCCGGGGACCTGCATCGCGAACCACGACCCGGACGGCATCGCGGCGAGCCACCCCGGCAGCAGCGACACGTGCGACGGGACCCACTGCAGCGCGGCGTTCGTGACCACGACGTCGTCCTCCGCCGTGGGGGACCACTCCTCGATGGCACGCTGCTCGAACGACAGGTTCGGATGCGCGGACGCGATGCTCGCCCCATCGGCGAGCATCTCCGCCGAGGAGTCCATCCCGACGACGCGGGCCGACGGCCAGCGTTCCGCGAGGGTGGCCGTGAGGGCCCCGGGACCGCAGCCCAGGTCGACGACGCGACGGGGAGCCTCCCGTCCGATCCGGGCGACCAGGTCGTGGAACGGACGCGACCGCTCGTCGCTGAAGGCCGCGTAGCGGGCCGGGTCCCAGCGCACTACATCTCGACTTCGATGGGCTCGGTGCGCACGAGTTCGTGGACGCCGGAGATGACCTCGCTCGGGCGGAACGGGTAGCGGTCGATCTCGGCCTGGTCGCTGATGCCCGTCATGACGAGGACGGTGTGGAGCCCCGCTTCGATGCCGGCCTGCACGTCGGTGTCCATGCGGTCGCCGATCATGCCGGTGTTCTCGGAGTGCGCGCCGATCCGGTTCATCGCGGAGCGGAACATCATCGGGTTCGGCTTGCCGACCACGTACGGCTGCTTGCCGGTGGCCTTCTCGATCATCGCGGCGATGGCGCCCGTCGCGGGCAGGACGCCCTCGGCGCTCGGGCCCGTCGCGTCGGGGTTCGTGACGATGAAGCGGGCACCGTCGCGGATCAGGCGGACGGCCTTGGTGATCGCCTCGAACGAGTAGTTGCGGGTCTCGCCGACGACGACGTAGTCGGGGGCGGTCTCGGTCATGATGAAGCCGGCCTCGTGGAGGGCGGTGGTCATGCCGGCCTCGCCGATGACGAACGCGGAGCCGCCCGGCATCTGCGACTTGCAGAAGTCCGCCGTCGCGAGGGCGCTCGTCCAGATCCGGTCCTCCGGCACGTCGATGCCGGACCACCGCAGGCGGGCGCTGAGGTCGCGCGGCGTGAAGATCGAGTTGTTCGTGAGGACGAGGAACTCCGTGCCCTCGTCGAGCCACTGCTGGATGAGTTCCGGGGCACCGGGGAGCGCCTGGTTCTCGTGGACGAGGACGCCGTCCATGTCCGTCAGCCAGCACTCGACCTCGTCGCGGGTTGCCATGTTCCTCACCCTAGTGCGCGCCGGTTGCGGCGCCGCCCGTGGCCGGCTCGGAAAAGGCCGGGAGGCTCGGATCGGCTCTTGCGCGCCGCTCGCGGACCCGAGATGGTCGAGACACCGAACGGCGTTCGGCTTTGCCGTACGCTTTTCGAGACCCGTACCGAAACTGCGGGATCCGTCCCGAACCAGGAGAACCACCCGTGCTCGTCGAACCCGGAAGCCCGTCCGCCACCCCACGACCGTCGGCCGGTGACGCCGTCGTGCCGGCGGCTCCGCGACGACGTCGGGGGCGGCCGAACGTGCTCACCCGCGAGCAGGTCATCGACGCTGCGACGGCGATCGCGAACGAGGACGGTCTCGAGCGGCTGTCGTTCCGTGCCCTCGGCAACCGGCTCGGGGTCGCGCCGATGACGGTGCACCGGACGATCGGCGGGCTCGACGACCTGCACGCGGAGCTCGTGCGCCGGACGGTCGACGAGTTCACGGCGACGTTCGTGTGGCCGACGGACTGGCGGGAGATCGTCCGCGTCTTCGCCACCACCTTCCGGGACCTGATGCGCACCCACCCGCTCGTGCTCGAGTCGCACAGCAGCCGGGCGCCGCTCGTGTCGAGCGAGTCGGACGCGGTCGTCGCGAAGGTCGTCGGCGCGCTCCGTTCCGCCGGGCTGTCCGACACCGAGGCGATGTACGCGTTCTTCGTCGTGTACGACTTCGTCGTCGGGCACGCCGGCGTGCAGGTCGGTCGTGGTGACGCCGAGGCCGGGCGCCCGGAGCGGCACGCGCTCGTCGGCGAGATCCTCGGGTCGCACTCGTACGACGACCGGTTCTCCCTCGGACTGGACATCCTGCTCGCGGGGATCGAGTCCCGCGTCCGCTGATTTTCGAGGTCAACGAAAACTCCTTGACACGTGGAGTGTGGAACGCCAGGATTTCACACACCAACCAAGAAGGGGGTCTTCGAATGACCGCATTGTCGCCGTCCGCCTATGCAGCTCAGGTCTCACTGATCAACGCCTGGCGTTCCGCTCACCCCGCTGTTCGATCGAACGGCGTGATCCCGATCATCCTCGTCGTGGCGATCGTCGTCCTGCTCGCGCTGGGCGCAACGATCGTGATCGGCGCCGTCGCACTCTGCGCGGCGAACGGTGGGGTCCTCGACTCCGTCGTGAGCCTGTCTGACTGGACCGTGAAGGTCACCTGCCACAAGCTGAAGTGAGCGGCGGAATGGCTCTCATGTCCACGCAGCGCACACTGTTCGGCACGTTCCTCGGAGGGCTGCTGGGGCTGCTCTCGGGCATCGTCATCGACGGCGGACTGTGGCTGTGGGCGTTCGCGTCCGTGCTCAGTGGCGACGGTGCCGTGACCATCGGGCCCATCGTCCACGCTTCGACCATCGAGGGGTCTGCGACCGCGGTCGGCGGTCCCGGTCTCTTGATCGTCCCGGTCGGCCTCGCGCTCGTCGGAGCTGTGCTCGCCTGGCTCATCTCGCGTCGATCGGCAGCGGGTACCCGGGCGGCCGTACCCCGAGGGTGACACATCGCAGGCGCGAAGTTTGGCCGGCGGCGATCATCGCCGCCGGCCAGGCTTCCTGGCGAGTGACGCTCGTCGTCCTCGGCGTCGTGGTCGTGCCCGGCGCAGCGATCTGCACCGTCGGAGTCGTCGCCTTCGGCCCCGCCGTCCTCGGACCGATGGTCGTCGCGCTCTCGCTGTTCGTGCTGTCGTCCTTCATCCACGAACTCGGCCACGCGGTTGCGCACGTGCTCTTCGCCGATCCTGCCCGGGCGATCGTCGCGGGTCGCGGGGCGTGGGCGTCCGGGAGTGTTGTCCGGTGGAGTCTCGGCACCAACGCGGACGGCGCCGTGGCGATCGCCGGCCCCTTCGCGGCGATGGCCTCCGGACTCCTCATCCTCGTGCTCCCGATCCCGTTCATCCTCGCGTACCCCGTCGTCGCGCTGTTCTCCGTCCACCTCCTCAGCCTGACTCGTCATGCCGCAGACGGCAGCCAGGTACGTCGCGCGATCGAAGGAGATCCTGATGCTTGAAGTCCGAGCCGTGTCCAAGTCCTACGGGCCCAGTGCAGTGCTGGCCGATGTCTCCTTCGCCATCGAGCCGGGCGAAGTCGTTGCGCTCGTCGGTCCGAACGGGGCCGGGAAGAGCACGCTGATCCACGTCATCACCGGTCTCACGAAGCCGACCTCGGGTGATGTCCTCGCAGACGGCGTCCGGATCAGAGCGGGTGGCTACACCGGCATCGGGTTCTGCCCGGACGACCTCCCGCTCCCCGAACTCCTGACCGGCCACGAGTACCTCGACTTCGCCGAGGCGTTGCACGGATCTCGTGTCGGGGCCGGACATCGGCAGCGGCTGCTCGAGTGCCTCCGGCTCGACGACGCGGCTGGTCGGCTGCTGTCCACGTTCAGCCACGGGATGAAGCGGAAGCTCCAGCTCCTCGCGGCTCTGCTCCGAGGTCCGAGCGTCCTCATCCTCGACGAGCCGCTCCGCGGTCTCGATCCAGAGTCCGGAGCGCTGCTGCGCGCGCTGATCCACGACTTCGCCGAGCACGGAGGCGCCGTCTTGCTCTCGACACACGACCTGCCATCTGCGCAGACGACGGCCACGCGCTTCCTGGTCCTCCAGCAGGGACGCCTCATCGTCGACGACAGTGTGCGCGAGCTCGCGGCGGGAGGACGCTCGATCGAGGACGTCTTCCTCGCGACGACCGGGATCGGCGAGTCCGTCGCGCGATCCAGTGCGCTGTTCGTCGGTGCGCTGGCGCGCGCGGAACGGTCGCGTCGATGACGCCCACCTTCGCCATCGCGCGCACGACCGGTCTCGTCCTCGTCAGGCACATCGAGCAAGCGGTCGGCGGTCGAGCGGTCGCCACGGTCATCGCGGCGATCGTCGGAGCCGCCGTCGTGCTGTACAACGTCGTGGCGTACGACTTCCTCGCGCGGTTCCTCCCGGCCGACGCCGTCGAGGCGTCGTACATCGACGCCGCGCAGCTGGTCGATGCCCTCTCCGCAGCGCAGGTGGCGAGTGCGGGAGGGATCGCGGTCCTGGTGCTGATCCTCGCACCTGGCAACTCCGCCGTGCGGATCTCGGCCCAGGTGCTCTCAGCGCGTCGTGTCCCTGCCCGACTGGGCGAGTCCATTCCCTTCGTGGTGCTCATCACGACGGCGTCCGGGGCGTTGACCATCGGTCCGTCGGTGTACCTCGGGTCGATCGTCGGCGACGGCCCGTTCACCGCGTGCGCGCTGCTCGCAACGAACGTCGCGTCGGCCCTCGGGATCGCGATCGTCGCGGAGAGCCTCCGCCTCATCGGCACCGCGGTACGGCTCAGTTCGGCCGCAGTCCAGCTCATCGCGGTCCTCGGCGCGGTGACGGTGGTCGGGGTGACGGTCTACGACTCCACATCCGCTGCGCGGGAGGGGAGGGCACCGGCGGCGGCGATCTGGTCGGAGGTCGTCACGATGCGACAGGGTGTCGACGGATCGGTCGTCGCCCTGTCCGCCGCGGTGCTGTCCACCGCTGTCCTGCTCGTCGCCCTGCTCGTCGTCCGCTGCGCGCAGCGGTTGGAGCCACTCGGGCATCCCCACCGCCTCGTCACGTTGCGCCGATGCCTGCCCCGAGGCGGTGCTTGGCTCACGCGCGAGATCGCGATGGTCGTCCGGCAGCCCATCGGCCAGGTGTCGCTCGCGGTCTCGGTGGTCACGGTCGCCCTCGTGGGCGTGGCCGCCCGCAACGGTGTGATGCCGCTCTCCGTGGCGCTCATGACGTGCGCGATGCTCGCGGCAGCGCCGCTCGAACTGTCGTGGGGTCGGGTGGCGACCTGGTCGTGGGTCTACCGGCAGCACCGGACGCCCGCAGTCCGCATCGTGGTCCCACAGGTTGCGGCGGGGATGGTGTGGGCAGTGCTCCTCACCTGTACGGCGTTCGGGGTGATCGGGACCGTCCCCGAGCCGTCCGTCGTCGTGCAGCACTCCCTCGCCCTCGTCGCCGCGGCGAGTGTGGCCTACGCCGCGGGATGCGTCGCTCCGGCGAACGCGGACGTCCCTGCGTCCGTGGCTGTGACCTCCGTCCTGGCCATCGTGTGCGAGACGCTCGTCGTGTGGGCAGGATCGCGGCTCGACCTGCTCCACCTCGGACTCAGCGGCGTGTTGTTCGGAGTGGTGGCGGTCGCGTCGCTCGGAGCCGCCGTCGCGCGGATCCGCTCCCGCCTCGAGAGTCCCTGAGCCGGCTCGCCCGTACGCTGGAGCCGTGACCGACGAGCCCGCGCCGACCCATGAGCGCACGACGCACGGGGTCGGGCCGCACCCGCGGCCGTGGCCCGACGATCCCCGGCTCGACCCGGAGCTGCTCGAGCACGGGGACACCCGCAACGTCGTGGACGCCTACCGGTACTGGTCGATGGAGGCGATCGTCGCTGACCTCGACACCCGTCGACACGGGTTCGACGTCGCGATCGAGAACTGGCAGCACGACCTGAACATCGGGTCGATCGTCCGGTCGGCGAACGCGTTCCTCGCGGGGACCGTGCACATCATCGGGCGCCGGCGCTGGAACCGTCGCGGGGCGATGGTCACGGACCGGTACCAGCACGTGCGGAACCACCCCGACGTGGCGTCCTTCCTGCAGGCGATGCGCGACGAGGGACGCCCGGTCATCGCGATCGACAACACCCCTGGTGCCGAGATGCTCGAGACCGCGGAGGTCCCCGAGCGCTGCGTGTTCCTGTTCGGGCAGGAGGGGCCCGGGCTGACCGACGAGGCCGTCGCCGGCGCGGACGGGCACCTCGAGATCGCGCAGTACGGCTCCACCCGGAGCATCAACGCGTCCGCGGCCGCCGCGATCGTCATGCACGCGTGGATCGTCCGGCACGCCACGCCCCCTCGCTGAACCCGTCCCGGGTCCGGCTGCCGAGTGCGCAGAAGTGGTGACGTCCGGGGTGGAGCGCTCACATCGTCTGCGCACTCGATCGGGGCCGAGGTAGTGGATGCCAGCTCCGGCAGATGAGTGCGCAGAAGTGCTGACGTCCGGGGTGGAGCGCTCACATCGTCTGCGCACTCGATCCAGTGCGGCACGTCCGGCACGTGCGACACGTCCGGCACGTGCGGCACGAGCGGCACGTGCGGCACGTGCGGCACCCGCGGCCCTGCGCCACCGGGAAGCGATGGGCGACACCTGTCCCCCGAACAGGGTGAACGGCGGGGTGAAAAACCCCCGAACGAGGGGTCCTCGACCTTTCCGCCCTCCAAGATCAGAGGAGTCGGCCATTGAGGCGGTCGGCAATCCCTGATCAAACTGACCTGCACGCGTGGACCCGACCACACGAAGGGGTCTCCTCGTCGTGTCCGGAAGGTCACACACGTGCTGCTCGCGCCCCGTTCCCCTCGGCATCGGTCGGAATCCGTCGCGCGTCCCCGGTGGTTCCGCGGGATCGCGTTGGCCCTCGCCGTGCTCATCCCGACCACCGGCGTCGCCCTGGGTACCACCGGGGTGGCGCAGGCGGCCGTGGTGCAGTGGGGGAGCGGGGCCGATCAGTCACCGAACTACCAGGCGACCGTCAACGGCGACTTCACCATGACGGGCAACGGCGTCCTGGCGTGCTCGGGTACCGCGCTCACCGCGACGACCACGAGCGGCAGCTGCACCGACCTGCACGCGAACAACCCGGGCACGGGCGTCACGACGTCGTACAACGACTACTTCAAGATGACGAACTCGAACACGGTGTCCGGGTTCACCACGAACTCGTCGACCGGCAGCGTGACGATCCCGTCCGGCGCGACTGTGACGAAGGCGTACCTCGACTGGAGCGCGAACACGGGCGTGTTCACCGGCTCCGGCAACGTGACCTGCTCGGGGAACTCCGCGAACGGCTCGCAGTGGTACGCCACGCGACCGGACGCGGCGAACGGCTACCGGACGCAGGGCGTGCAGCTCAAGGTCGGCACCGGCGCGATCCGGACGGTTGCGCCCGACGCCCTCCTCGAGGACCCGACGAGCCAGGCGAGCGCGTTGTACTACTCGGCGAGCGCCGACGTGACGAGCGCCTTCGCGAACGCGACGACCGGTTCCGCGCTGAACGTCAGCGCCGGGAACATCTGGGCCGCGGTCGGCGCCGGCTGCTACGCGGGCTGGTCCCTGACGGTCGTGTACGACTACGGCAAGTACATCCCCGGGAACGCCGCGAGCGCCCCGCACAAGGTCATCTACTACCAGGGCCACGTCCGCGAGGCCGCGTCGGACAGCCCGCTGACCGTGAACTTCACCGGCTTCTCGGCGCTGCAGTCCGGCGTGAAGTTCGGGTACACGCTCTACGAGGGCGACCGCGGCATCACCGGCGACTACATGCGGTACACCCCGCAGGGCGGCACCGCGACCGAGGTCCTGAACACCAAGGGCGCGAGCGGCAACATCGGTGTCGGGCAGGCGGACGGCTCGGCCAGGTACACGCAGACGAGCGACACCAGCGCGTTCACGAACCAGAGCGTCGACGTGCACACCCAGACGCTCTCCGGTGTCAACAAGGGCGACACGTCGATGACCCTGACGGTCGGGACGAGCGGTGACTCCTACCTGCTGCAGAACGCCGTGCTGTCCGTGCCGACGGCGGCGCTCAGCGTGTCGAAGACCCTCGACGGCTCGACGAACGACCAGTACCGGATCGCCTCGGAGAACACGGCCTACACGATCACGGTGACGAACAACGGGTCGGTCGCCCTGTCGAACATCCGCCTGACGTTCCCCGACACCGAGACGTGCACGCCGTCGTCCACCATCGCCGGACCGTTGGCGTCGGGCGCGACGGCCACGGTCCAGTGCACCGGTCCGCCGCCCACGGCAGCGTCGACCACCAGCTCGGTGACCGCGACCGGCCAGGTCGCGAGCGACACCACGGTGTCCGTGACCGACACGGCATCCACGAACACGTACCTCTCCGCGCTCGGGCTCACGAAGACGTCCGCCCTGGCGAACGGAGCGACCGGCAAGGCCGGCGACACCGTGAACTACACCTTCACCGCGACGAACACCGGCACCGGCCCGCTCTCCGGCGTCGCGATCACGGACCCGCTCGCCGGGCTCTCCGCACTGACCTACGGCTCCTGGCCGTCCGGCACGGCCGGGGCGCTCGCCGCCGGGCAGTCCGTCACGGCCACCGGCACGTACACGCTGACGCAGAACGACGTCGACGCCGGCACCGTCACGAACACCGCCACCGTCACGGGCACGGACCCGGACGGCGGCCCCACGCCCACCGCGACCGCGTCGCGCACGCAGCCGCTCGGCGCCGCGAACGCGCTCACCCTGACGAAGTCCGGTGCGCTGGCATCCGGAGCGACCGGCAAGGCCGGCGACACCGTGAACTGGTCGTTCCGTCTGACGAACTCCGGTGCCCAGACGATCACCGGTGCGACGATCACCGACCAGCTCGCCGGCGTCTCGTCCATCGCGTACGGCACGTGGCCGCAGGGGACGGCCGGGAGGCTCGGGCCGGGTCAGTCCGTCACGGCAACCGCGACCTCGACGCTGACCCAGGGGCAGGTCGATGCCGGCTCGCTGACGAACACGGCCACCGCCTCCGGACGGAGCGCCACCGGCAGCGCCGTCACCGCACCGACCGCGACGGCGACCGTCGCGATCCCCGCCGCGAACGTGCTGACGCTCGCCAAGACCGGGGCGATCGCCGCCGGCTCGACCGGCAAGGCCGGCGACGGTGTGACCTGGTCGTTCACGCTGACCAACTCGGGCAACCAGACCGTCACCTCCGCGAGCATCACCGACCGACTCGCGGGAGTGTCCGCGATCACGTTCGGCACCTGGCCGTCCGGCACGAGCGGCACGCTCGCTCCCGGGCAGTCCGTGACCGGGACCGCGACGTACGCGCTCACGCAGACCGACGTCGACGCCGGCAGCGTCGTGAACACCGCCGGTGCGTCCGCGACGGCCGCCACGGGTGGGACGGTCACCGCGACCGACGCGACGGCGACGGTCCGGGTGACCGATGCCTCCAGTCTGACCATCGTCAAGGACGGGAGCCTGGCGTCCGGCGCGACCGGGCGTGCCGGGGACACCGTGAACTGGACGTTCCGGGTGACCAACGGCGGCAACCGCACCCTCACCGGTGTCGCGATCGCCGACCCGCTGGCCGGGCTGTCCGCGATCTCCTACGGCACCTGGGCGTCCGGGACCACAGGCAAGCTCGCACCGGGGCAGTCCGTCACCGCGACCGCGACGTCGACGCTGACGCAGGCGCAGGTCGACGCCGGATCGATCACGAACACCGCGACCGCGAACGGCACGAACCCGTCGGGCACGGCCGTGACGAGCGGCCAGACCACGAAGACGGTCAACGTGGCCGCGGCGCAGAAGATCGCCGTCACGAAGACCGGTTCGCTCGCGTCCGGTGCGACCGGCGGGGTCGGTGACACCGTGAACTGGCAGTTCAGCGCGACGAACACCGGCAACACCACGCTGTACGGGGTCGCGATCGCGGACGGGCTCTCCGGCATCTCGGCGGTGACGTACACGTGGCCGGGGACCAGCGGCCAGCTCGCCCCGAACCAGACGGTGACCGCGACGGCGACGTACAAGCTGACCCAGGCGGACGTCGACGCCGGCAGCGTCGTGAACACCGCGACGGCCTCCGGGAACACCCGGGCCGACGGCACCGGCTCCCCGGCGTCGTCGACGGGCTCCGCCGCGGTCTCGGTGACCCGTGCACCCGGCATCGCGGTCGCGAAGTCCGGGGCGCTCGCCTCGGGCTCGACGGGTGCCGTCGGGGACACCGTGAACTACACGTTCACCGTCCGGAACTCGGGCAACCAGACCCTCACCGGGGTGGCCGTCAGCGACCCGCTGGCCGGGCTGTCCTCGCTGACCTACTCGTGGCCGGGCACCTCGGGCCGCCTGACCCCCGGGCAGTCCGCCACCGCGACGGCGACCTACAAGCTGACCCAGAAGGACGTCGACGCCGGGGTCGTGACGAACACGGCCACCGCGACCGGAGCCGCGCCCGACGGCAGCACCGCGACCAACTCCGCATCGGCCCGCACCACGGTGCCGACGGCGCCCGGGATCGCCGTCGCGAAGACCGGGGCGCTCGCCGCCGGTGCGACGGGCAAGGCCGGTGACACCGTGGACTACACGTTCACGGCGCGGAACACCGGCAACCAGACGCTGACCGGCGTCACCGTGTCCGACGCGCTCGCCGGCGTCTCCACGATCGCG
The DNA here is from genome assembly GCF_044746705.1 of Curtobacterium sp. NPDC090217. Taxonomy (NCBI): domain Bacteria; kingdom Bacillati; phylum Actinomycetota; class Actinomycetes; order Micrococcales; family Microbacteriaceae; genus Curtobacterium; species Curtobacterium sp. NPDC090217. The sequence goes on from NZ_JBIVCR010000001.1 coordinate 1,293,051, forward strand.
TACGGCACGTGGCCCTCCGGGACCGCGGGCACGCTCGCACCGGGGCAGTCCGTCACCGCGACCGCGACGTACACGCTGACCCAGGCGGACGTCGACGCGGGCAGCGTGGTGAACACCGCCCAGTCGACGGGTCGTTCGCCCGCGGGCACGGCCGTCACCGCGTCGTCCCCCTCGACGCTCGTCGTGCCGGCGTCCGGTGCACTGTCCTTCACGAAGACGGGCACGGCGCCGTCGGGTGCAGCGGCCGGGTCGACCGTGAGCTGGACCTTCACCGCGCGGAACACCGGCAACGTGACCCTCACCGGCGTCACGATCACCGACCAGCTCGCGGGGCTCTCCGCGATCACGTCCTCGTGGCCGGGGGCCACCGGGCGCCTCGCTCCGGGGCAGACCGTCACCGCGACCGCCACGTCGACGCTGACGCAGGCGCAGGTCGACGCTGGCACCGTCCGGAACACCGCGACGATCGCCGGCACGACCCCGTCGAACACCGTCGTGTCCCAGGCCACCGCGACCAGCGTGTCGATCGACCGCACGGCGTCGATCACCGTCACGAAGACCGGCTCGCTCGCCGCGGGCTCGACCGGGACCGCCGGCGACCGCGCCGACTGGACGCTCCGCATCACGAACACCGGCAACACCACGCTGACGTCCGTCGCCGCGACGGACTCGCTCGCCGGGCTCTCCTCGTTGACCTACACCTGGCCGGGGACCGCGGGGACCCTCGCACCGGGGCAGTCCGCGACCGCGACGGCGTCCGGCACGGTGACCCAGGCGGACATCGACGCCGGCTCGGTGACGAACACCGCGTCCGCGTCCGGGTCCGGTCCGTCCGGCACGACGACCGCGACGGCGCAGGGCTCCGGCACGATCCCGCTCGCGGGCTCGCCGGCGCTCGGCTTCACGAAGAGCGTGGCGACGGGCAACGGGTACACCGGCCGGGCCGGTGACACCCTCGTCTACACGTTCCGGGTGACCAACTCGGGCAACCAGACGCTCACGAACGTCGCGATCACCGACCCGCACGCCGGCCTCGGTGCGATGACGTACTCCTGGCCGGGCACCGCTGGTCGACTGACGCCTGGTCAGTCGGCCACCGCGACCGCGTCCTACACGCTGACGCAGGCCGACGTCGACGCCGGCACCGTGGCGAACCGGGCGACGGCATCGGCGACGACGCCCTCCGGCACAGCCGTGACGACTCCGGCATCGGCATCGGCGGCGATCACCGCGGCGCCCGGCATCGCGGTCGCGAAGAGCGCCGTCGTCGGCGGGACCGGCCGGGCCGGCGACACCGTGACGTACCGCTTCGACGTGTCGAACACCGGTACCACGACCCTGACCGGCGTCGCCGTCAGCGACCCGCTGTCCGGGCTCTCGACGATCTCGTACGGCACGTGGCCCTCCGGCACCTCCGGCACGCTCGCGCCGGGACAGACCGTCCGCGGTACCGCGACGTACACGATCACCCAGGCGGACATCGACGCCGGCAGCATCGTCAACACCGCGACCACGACGGGCACGACTCCGGGCGGCTCCGCCGTGCGCGGCACCGGTTCGACGACCGTGACGCCGGCCGGTGGTGCGCCCGCGATCGCCCTGGCCAAGACCGAGCGGCTCGGCACGACCGCCACCGGTGTCGCGGGTGACACCGTGCGCCTCGGCTACACGATCACGAACTCCGGCAACCAGACCCTGACGAACGTCACCCTCACCGACGCGCAGTCCGGGATCTCCGCGTTCACCTACGGCGCATGGCCCTCCGGCACCGCCGGACGGCTCGCCCCCGGGCAGTCGGTCACCGTCACGGCGACCTACGCCCTGACCCAGGCCGACGTCGACGCGGGCACGATCTCGAGCACCGCGACGACGACGGGCGTCTCGCCGGGCGGGACGACCGTGCGCGACACCGACACCGGCTCCGTCAGCACCAACCGCTCGCCGGCGGTCGCCCTCACCGAGAGCGGCACCGTCACGAGCGGCACCGGCGGCGTCGGGTCCGTCGTGACCTGGACCTACCGCGCGACGAACACCGGCACCGTGACCCTGTCCGTGCCGGAGATCGTGCACGCCCTCGGCGGCACCGTCACCTACGCATGGCCGAACGCGCCGAACACCCTCGCCCCAGGACAGTCCGTCACCGCGACGACCACCTCCACCATCACGCAGGAGGACGTCGACGCCGGATCCCTCGTCGACTCGTCGTCCGTCACCGGGACCGCCCCCACGGGTGTCGACCCCGCGACCGTCACCGCGACGGCGTCGGCCACCGTGACGACGAACGACGCCGCCCCCGGCCTGACCGTCACGAAGGCCGAGACCTTCGCCGCGGACGGCTCGACCACCCGCGCCGCCGTCGCTGGCGACCAGGTCGACATGCGCTACCGCATCACGAACTCGGGCAACGTCACGCTGACCATCGTCGGTGTGCAGGACGCCCAGCGCGGCATCTCGAGCGTCGTCTTCGCCGACGGCGACACCACGATCACGCTCGCTCCTGGCCGGAGCGCCACCGCCACGGCCAGCTACACGCTGAGCCAGTCCGACGTCGACGCGGGCGGCATCAGCTCCGTCGCGACGGCCTTCGGCACGACCCCCGCCGGCACCCGGGTCACCGCGACCGCGAGCGCCGGGGTCACGATCACCCCGACCCCGGCCGTGTCCCTGACGAAGACCGCGCGCTACGACGTCGGCTCGGACGGCGCCGTGCAGAGCGGGAAGGTCGGCGACACCGTCGTCTTCTCGTTCCTCGCGACGAACACCGGCACGGTCACGCTCGACGGGATCGCGCTCCGCGACCAGCTCGTCGGCCTCGCCTCGGCGACCCCGGTCACCGGCACGCCGACCCTGACGAACGTCGAGTGGTCCGGCGGCTCCGCCGGATCGCTCGCCCCGGGGGAGCGCGTCCGCGCCGTCGCCCGGTACACCGTCACCCAGGCCGACGTCGACGCCGGCTCGATCACGAACGCGGCGACGATCAGCGGCACCACGCCGACGGGTGCCACCACGTCCGGCGACGCCACCGTCACGATCGCGACCGACGCCGACAACACGGCGGCGATCGGCATCGTCAAGACCGCGACGGTCCCCGGTACCGGCACGCCGAAGCCCGGCGACCCGGTGGACCTCGGCTACACCGTGACGAACACCGGCGACTTCACGCTGACCGGCGTGACGATCCGGGACGCCGGCGCGAACGGCGACGGCATCACGGTCGGGACCTGGCCCTCCGGCACCGCCGGACGCCTGACGCCCGGGCAGACCGTCACCGCGACCGCCGTGCACACGTTGACCCAGGCGGACATCGACGCCGGCTTCGTCTCGAGCCCCGCGACCACCACGGGGACGCCAGCGAGCGGCGCAGCGGTCACGGCGACGAGCTACCGCACGGTGCCGATCACGCAGGTCAACACGTTCTCCTTCAACAAGACGGGCGTCCCGACGGGCAGCGGTGCCGGCGCGGGCGACGAGCTCCGCTTCACGCTGACCGCCGCGAACACCGGCAACACGACGCTCGACCTGCTCCAGATGACCGACCAGCTGCAGGGCGTCGGCGTCCTGTCGTACACCTGGCCGGACCCGTCGAAGCCCGGGACGGTCCTCCCCGGGCAGCAGGCGACGGCGACCGCGGCGTACACGGTCAGCCAGGCGGACGTCGACGCCGGCAGCGTCGTGAACACCGCAAACGCGGTCGCCAGCCCGCCGACCGGAGCCGCGATCACGAAGACCGCAGCGTCGACCACCGCGACCGACGCACCAGCGCCGACGATCACGCTCGACAAGACCGAGGCGCTGACCGATGGGTCCGCCGGTGTCGCCGGGGACGTCGTGCGGTTCGGCTACACCGTCACGAACACCGGGAAGACCACCCTGACCGGTGTCGGCCTGACCGACGAGCAGCAGGGCCTGTCCGGTGTCGCGTTCGGTGCGTGGCCGTCCGGCACCACCGGCACGCTCGCGCCGGGTCAGTCCGTCACTGCGACGGCGACGTACCGGCTCACGCAGGCCGACGTCGACCGCGCGGCGGCGGACACCGACGACCACGTGTCGCTCGCGAGCGCCGCGACGACGACCGCCACCGACCGCCGCACCGGTGCGCCGGTGAGCGCCACGTCCGACGGTCGGGTCGTGCTCGACCCGTCGAGCTCGGTCGCCACCAGGAAGACCGCGTCGACGGTCGGTGGCGGCGACATCCGCGCCGTGCAGGTCGGCGACGTCGTCCGGTACACCGTGACCGCGACGAACACCGGACAGACGACGCTGACCGACGTGGTGGTCGCCGACCCGATCGCCGGGCTCGGCACCCCGACCACCACGTGGCCGAACGCCACCGCGGGCACGCTCGCACCCGGGCAGGCCGTCGTCGTCACCGCGGACCGCACGGTCACGCAGGACGACGTCGACGCCGGGTCGATCGCGAACACGGCCACGACGACCGCGTCCACGCCCGCCGGCACCAGCGTGTCCGGCAGCGGCACCCGGACCGTCGTCACGACGAGCGGCGCTCCCGGCATCCGCATCGTCAAGGACGAGCGACTGACCGCCGGTGCCACCGGGGCAGCCGGCGACTCCGTCGACATGACCTTCACCGTGACGAACACCGGCGACGTGACCCTCACCGGCGTCGGGGTCAGCGACTCGCAGCAGGGTGTCTCCGGCGTCCGCTTCGACGCCTGGCCGTCCGCGACCGGCCGACTCGCCCCCGGGCAGTCCGTCGTCGCCCACGCCACGTACACGCTCACGCAGGCCGACGTCGACCGCGGCTCGGTCTCGAGCACGGCGATCACGACGGGCACGCCGCCGCGGGGTGCCGCCGTGTCCGCCTCCGACGACGGCAGCGCGACCGTCGCACCGCGCGGGTCGATCACCGTCGACAAGACCGCGACCCTCGCCGGGGCGACCGGCGCCGTCGGCGACACCGTCCGGTACGGCTTCCGCGTCGAGAACACCGGCAACGTCACGCTCACGGGCGTCGGGATCGACGACGTCCTGAACGGGCTGTCCGCCGTGACGATCGCCGACTGGCCGTCCACGACCGGCCGACTCGCACCGGGACAGGTCGTCACCGGCACCGCGACGTACCGGGTCACGCAGGCCGACGTCGACGCGGGGAGTGTCGCGAACGACGCCACCGCGTCCGGCACGACGCCCGCCGGCGACACCGTCACCGCGAGCGACGCGGCCACCGTGCCGCTCGCCGCAGCAGCGCCGGGGATCCGGATCGACAAGACCGAGCGGCTCGCCGACGGGGCTGCCGGCGTCGCGGGCGACACCGTCCGGCTCGGCTTCACGGTCACGAACACCGGCACGGCGACACTGTCCGGTGTCACGCTGACCGACGCGCAGCCCGGGCTGTCCGACATCGCGTTCGGCAGCTGGCCGTCCGCGGTCGGGACCCTCGCTCCTGGGCAGTCCGTCACCGCGACGGCGACCGTCACGCTGACGCAGGCGGACGTCGACCGCGGTTCCGTCGCCAGCATCGCCGAGACCACGGGGACCGCCCCTCGTGGCACCACCGTGTCCGACACCGCCCGTGGCAGCGTCGCGCTGACGGCCCCGGCGGACGTCTCGGTCCAGAAGCAGGCGGCGTACCTCGGTGGCGGCACGGGCCGGGTCGGTGACGTCGTGGGCTACACGTTCACGATCACGAACACCGGACAGGTCACGCTGACCGCGAGCCGGGTCGCCGACGAGCTCGCCGGCCTCGGCCCGGTCACGGTCGCCGACGGTCCGAACGGCGACGGCACACTCGCGCCCGGGCAGACGCTGACCGCGAAGGCCACGTACACCGTGACCCAGTCGGACGTCGACGCCGGCTCCGTCGTGAACCGTGCGACGGTCACCGCGACGCCGGCCCGCGGCGACGACGTCACCGCGTCCGACAGCGCCACGATCCGCACGTCCGACGGCGCACCGGCGATCGCACTCACCAAGACCGAGGAGCGCACCGGTACCGGGACGCCGGTGGTCGGCGACACCGTGCGCCTCGGCTACACGATCACGAACACCGGCAACCAGACCCTCACCGGCATCAGGGTCGCCGACGAGCAGCAGGGCGTCGGCACCGTCGCCTACGGCGCCTGGCCCGGTGCGTCCGGTCGCCTCGCCCCCGGCGAGTCCGTCACCGCGACGACGACCTACGCCCTCACCCAGGCGGACATCGACGCCGGTCGCGTCGCGAGTGCCGCCACCGCCACCGGGTCCGCCCCGACGGGAGGCTCGGTGCGCGCCACCGACACCGCCGGCGTCGACCTGCTGGCGGCTCCAGGGCTCCGGGTCACCAAGGCGGGCCGGCTTGCGCCTGGTGCCACCGGCGCTGCCGGCGAGGGCATCCGCTGGACCTTCACCATCGCCAACACGGGCAACGTCACGCTGACGGGCGTCTCCGTCGCGGACGGCCTCGCCGGGATCTCCGACCCGACCGTCGGCACCTGGCCCGGCGCGACCGGTGTCCTGGCGCCGGGGCAGACCGTCACGGCGACCGCGGCGTCGACGATCGCACAGTCCGACGTCGATGCCGGGTCCGTCACGAACTCCGCGACCGTCTCCGGCACCGCGCCGGACGGCTCCGTCGTGGACGACTCCGACACCGCGACGGTGCAGACCGCAGCGTCCGGCCCGCGGATCGGCGTCGTGAAGTCGGCGACCCTCGCGGACGGTGCCACCGGTGCCGCGGGTGACCGGGTCGAGTACCGCTACACGATCACGAACTCCGGCAACGTCACCCTCACCGGCGTGACGGCGGCGGACGACCAGGACGGCGTCTCCGCGATCGCCTACGGCACCTGGCCGGGCACCGCCGGACGCCTCGCACCGGGGCAGACCGTGACGGCGACCGCCTCGCACGTGCTGACGCAGGCCGAGGTGGACCGCGGCTCCCTGACGAGCACCGTCACCGCGACCGGCAACCCGCCGACGGGTGACCGCGCCAGCGCCACCGACGCCGCGACCGTCGTGATCGTCCCCGACGCCGCGCTGACGTTCTCGAAGTCCGCCGCGTACACCGACGGTGGCATCGGCCGCGTCGGCGACACCGTCCGCTACACGCTCACGGCGAGGAACACCGGCACCGTCACGCTCTCCGGCGTGACGCTGTCCGACCGCCTCGCCGGGCTGTCCGCGATCGACGCGGACTGGCCGGGCACCGCTGGAACCCTCGCGCCGTCGCAGACCGTGACGGCGACGGCGGAGTACACGGTCACCCAGGCCGACGTCGACGCCGGCAGCATCGTCAACGCCGCCACCGCGACCGGCAACCCGCCGGCCGGGGCACCGGTCACGCGCACGGACAGCACCACCGTGCGCACCGCGGACCCGGCCGACGGCATCGCGCTGGTCAAGGACGAGCGGGTGACGAGCGGCACCGGCGTGGCCGGCGACACCGTCACCTTCACCTTCACGATCGCGAACACCGGCAACCGGACCCTCGACGGCGTCACGCTCGACGACGACCAGGCCCGCCTCGGCACCGTGACCTTCGGCTCGTGGCCGGCACGCGCCGGACAGCTCGCACCAGGGCAGTCGGTCACCGCCACGGCGACGTACGTGCTGACCCAGGCCGACGTCGACCGCGGTTCGATCGAGAGCACGGCGACCACGACCGCGACGACCCCGGCCGGGGACGTCGTGCGCGACACCGCGACGGGTGGGGTCGACACGGTCCGCACCGGCTCGTGGACGATCGACAAGCGCGGCGCGCTCGCCGACGGCGCCCGGGGCGTCCTCGGCGACCGGATCGACTGGACCTACCGCGTCACGAACACCGGCACGGTCACGCTGACCGACGTCGACGTCGCGGACACCCTGCCAGGCGTCTCCGACCCGACGGTGTCCGCGTGGCCGAACGGCACCGCCGGCACCCTGCTGCCCGGACAGTCCGTCACCGCCACGGCACGCTCGACCGTCACGCAGACCGACGTCGACGCGGGCAGCGTGGTCAACCGCGCGACCGCGACGGCAGCCACACCCGACGGCGTCACGGACCCCGGCGCGCAGGACGACAGCGCCACCGTCGTGCTCCGCTCCGCCGAGCAGCGCATCGCCGTCACGAAGACCGCGCGCCTCGCGGACGGCTCCACCGGTGCCGCCGGCGACACCATCGAGTTCGGCTACGTCGTGACGAACACCGGCACCGCGACGCTCTCCGGGGTCACCGTGACCGACGCCCGCGTCGGTGTCTCGACCATCAGGGTCGACTGGCCGGGACGCACCGGGGTCCTGGCGCCAGGGGAGTCCGCGCGGGCAGTGGCGTCCACCGCACTCACGCAGGCCGACGTCGATGCCGGGAGCCAGGCCTCCCGTGCGACCGCGACCGGGAGCGGACCCGGCGGCGCGACCGTCACCGCGACCGACTCGGCCGTCGTGACCATCGCGCCGCAGCCCGCGATCGCGCTGTCCGAGCAGGGTGCCCTGGCACCGGGCGCGACCGGCGCCGTGGGCGACACCGTGCAGTGGACGTTCACCGTGACGAACACCGGCACCGTGACGCTCGACCAGGCAGCGCTCCGCGCGCAGCTCGGCGACGCGGCGTTCGGGCCGTGGCCGGGGGCCGACGGCGTGCTCGCACCGGGGCAGGTCGTCACCGCCACCGCCACGTCGACGATCACGCAGGCCGACTTCGACCGCGGCAGCGTCGCCAACCCGGCGACCGTCACGGCGACGGCGCCCGACGGCCAGGCCGCGACCGCCGACGCCTCCGCGACCGTGGCGACCGGTCCCGCCGATGCCCGCATCGGCATCACGAAGACCGCGGCGCTGCCGGACGGCGACACCGCGCCTCGTGCCGGCGACGTCGTGACGTTCACGTACCGCGTGACGAACACCGGCACCTCGACGCTGGACGGCGTCACGGTCACCGACGCGCAGGACGGCGTCGGCACCGTGTCGTACGACTGGCCGGGTGCCGCCGGGGTCCTCGCTCCGGGGCAGACCGTCACGGCGACCGCGACGGTCGCGCTCACCCAGCAGGACGTCGACCGCGGGTCCCTCGGCAGCTCGGCGACCGCCACCGGCACGCCGCCGACCGGGCCGTCCGTCGACGCGACCGCCGACGCGACCGTGGTGCTGCCGGGATCGCCGTCGCTCGCGGTGACCAAGTCCGGCGTGCTCCGCGACGGCGCCACCGGATCGGTCGGTGACACGGTCGACTACACCGTCACCGTGCGGAACACCGGGACCACGACGCTCCACGACATCGCGGCGACGGACCCGCTGCCCGGGCTCGGCGCGCTGCGCTTCGCCGACTCGTTCGACGGCACGCTCGCACCGGGTGAGGCCGCCACGGCGACCGCCGCGTACACGGTGACCCAGGACGACGTCGACGCCGGCAGCGTGCTGAACACCGCGACCGCGACGGCGAGCCCGCCGACGGGTGGGCCGGTGACGGCCTCCGGTTCGGCGACCGTCGGACTCGCCGCTGCCGCCGCCGGGATCACCATCGACAAGACCCAGCAGCTCGCCGACGGGGCAGCCGGTCGAGCAGGCGACCGGGTGACGTACACATTCACCGTCACGAACACCGGCACGGCGACGCTCTCCGGTGTCACGGTCGCCGACGGGCAGCAGGGGCTCAGCGCGGTCAGCGTGCAGTGGCCGGGCGCGTCCGGGGTGCTCCGCCCCGGGCAGTCCGCGACGGCGACGGCGACCTACACGCTGACGCAGGCGGACGTCGACCGCGGGCGGATCGCGTCCACGGCGACGACCTCGGGCACGAGCGCCGCCGGGGCGACCGTTCGGGCGTCCGACGACGGCGCCACGACGATCTCCGGGACCCCGGGGCTGTCCGTGGTGAAGTCGGGGACCCTCGTGGGCAGCGGTTCCGCCGGCAGCACCGTCCGGTGGACGATCGACGTGCGGAACTCCGGCGCGGTGACCCTCACCGACGTCGCCGTCACGGACGACCTCGCCGGGTTCGCCACGACGGGCACGACCTGGCCGGGCGGCGCGGGTGTCCTCGCACCCGGACAGACCGTCCGGATCACCGGGACCTCGGTGCTCACGCAGGCCGACGTCGACGCGGGCGGGGTCGTGAACACCGCGCGCGCCACGGGCACCGGGCCGGACGGGACCTCGGCTTCGGCCGGCGGATCCGCCACCGTGCCGACGCCGAGCGCCACGCCGGGCATCACGATCGTGAAGACCGCACAGCTCGCACCCGGGGCCACCGGCGTCGCGGGTGACACCGTGCGCTTCCACTACGTCGTGACGAACGGCGGGGACCAGACCCTGTACGGCGTCTCGGTCCGCGACGCCCAGGCCGGCGTCTCCGCGATCACCTACCAGTGGCCGGGCACCAGCGGCGTGCTGACGCCCGGGCAGTCCGTCACGGCGGACGCCACGTACGTGCTGACGCAGGCCGACGTGGACGCGGGCCTCGTGACCTCGCCCGCGACGGCCACCGGGTACGCCCCGGACGGCGTACCGGTGAACGACTCGTCGAACGCCGGGATCAGCCTGCCGACGGCGCCGCACCTGACGCTCGTGAAGACCGGCGAACTGTCGGGGAGCGGCGCGGTCGGCGACCCCGTGGACTACACGTTCCGCGTCACGAACGACGGCAACGCGATCCTGACGGACGTCGGACTCGACGAACCGATGGCCGGGCTCTCTGGCGTCACGTGGACGTGGCCGGGAACCCCTGGACGACTCGACATCGGCCAGACCGCCACCGGTACCGCGAGGTACACGGTCACCCAGGCCGACGTCGACGCCGGCACGGTCGTGAACACCGCGACCGCGACCGGCACGGGCCCGACCGGCACCGTCGTCGTGAGTACCCCGTCCGGTGCGACCGTGCCGGTCGGGGACGCCGGAGCGGTCGGCGACCTGACGATCACGAAGACCGTGCAGTACGCCGAGGGCACCGACGGCACCGTCGGACAGCGGCTGCAGTACGGCTTCACGCTCGTGAACACCGGCACCGTGACGCTGCACGACGTGCACGTCGACGACCGGCTCGCCGGGCTCGGCACCGTCGTCTACGGCCAGTGGCCAGGGACGCCCGGTGTGCTCGAGCCGGGGGAGCGCGTCACCGCGACCGCCGCATACACGGTCGGACAGTCCGACGGCGCCGCGGGTACGGTTGTCAACAGCGCGACGGCGATCGGGACGCCGCCACCGGGGGCCCTGCCCGGCGACGACCCGGTCGTGTCCGCGCCCGACAGTGTCCGGATCACCACCCGTCCCGCTGCGGGGGTCCCTGCCCTCGCGTTCACCGGGGCGGACCCCGCCCCGGCGCTGGCCGCAGCCGCCCTGATGGTGCTGCTCGGCCTCGCACTGGCGGTCATCGGGAACCGCCGCCGCTCCAGGAAGGAACACCGATGACCCTGCGCCCCACGCGCTCCGTCTCCGTCCGACTGCTCGCCCTCGCCGGGGTCGCCGCACTGGGGCTCGGCCTCGCCGGGTGCTCCGGCGACGCCCCGGACGGCAAGGCCTCGGCGTCCGCGTCGGCGTCCGCCACCGAGCAGCCCGCGATCACCGAGGTGCAGACCCCGGCAGGCGGTGACGGCGACTACGTCGGAGCGGTCAAGGACGTCCAGGTCACCTCGTGCAAGCGTGACGGGTCGTCGTGGTCCGTGAAGGGATCGGCGGAGAACCCCGAGGACAGCGCGCAGAGCTACCGCATCTACGTCTCGCTCCTGAAGGGCGCGTCGGACACCCGGGCCGTCAAGGAGGTCGACGTCGACGGCGTGGACGCCAAGGCCTCGAAGGACTGGGACACCACCATCGACACGTCCGAGAGCGGCCTGTCGTGCGTCCTCCGCGTGGAGCGGTTCGCCGCTTGACGCAGTGACCCCGCTCCCGCGCACGCAGGTCGGCACGACCGGACCGGTGGTCCGGCGTGCCGACGCGCCCGTCGTGCACCGGCCCCGTCTCGTCGACCGCGTCGAGCGCGCGCTCGACGACGGGTGCCCGGTCGTCGTCGAGGGGCCGCCGCGCGCCGGGGTCACGACACTCGTCGAGGACTGGGCCGACCGGACACGACGCACGGTGGTGGTCGTCTCGGCCGGCGCGGGCGACGAGGCGGTCACGTCCGCGGTGGCGGTCGCCGCCGCCGGTGACCCGGACGGGAGGCACGCCCTCCTCGTCGACGACGCGCACCTCCTCGGGGCGGCCGGCTCCCGTGCCGTGGTCGAGTTCGCCGCACACGGTGCGCTCGTGCTGGCGGGCAGGGTCCCCGGGCCCGACGGGATCGACGACCCGGTCCGGATCGGGCCGGGCGACCTCGCCCTCGACGCCGGGGAGACCGCCACCCTGGTCGGCCGTGCGGTCGGCGTCGTCGTGGCACCCGCGGTCGTCGCACGGGCGACGGAGTCCGCGGCGGGCAACGCCGGGGTGCTGGCCGCCGCGAGCGGGCTCCTCGCCGCCGAGGACCGTCCGCCCGTCGACGTGTCCGCCCGGTTCCGCCGAGCGACCGACCGCGCGGCAGCGCAATGGGTCGAGGCGACGCTCGACGACCCGGGGCTCCGGGACTTCGCCGAACGTGCCGCGACCGCCGCGCACGCCCCGGCCGACCTCGTCCGGCACCTGACCGGCGTGACCGACCTCGTCGCGCCGTACCGAGCCGCTGCCGCTGCCGGGCTCGGCGCTGCCGGGTTCGGCGCTGCCGGGTTCGGCGGCGACGACCAGACCGACGCGTTCACGTGGCACCCCGCGGTCGCCGCCGCACTCCGGCGTGCCGCCGCCCGTCGTGACCCCGAGGGGGTCAGGGTCCGCGCCGAGCAGGCGGTGGCGTGGTCGCTCGAGCACGAGGCGACCGTCCCGGCGATCGACGCCGCCGTGCAGCTCGGCGACCTCGACGTCCTCTCCGACGTCCTCGTCCGCAACTGGACCCGCATCACCGGACCGGGAGCACCGGCGGTCGCCCGCATCCTCGACCCGATCCAGCCGCGCCGAGCAGCCGACCACCCGGTGGTCCTCGCCGCGATCGCCCGGGCAGAGGCGGCCGCCGACCGGCACCACGCACGGGCATCCCGCGTGAACGCCGCCGTGCTGCCAGCGATCGCAGCGCGGACGTCCGGCCTCCCTGCCCACGAGCTGCCGTTCCTCGCCGCCGTCGACGCCCAGGCGCGACGCATCGCCGGCGACGACCGCGGCGCCCGTCGCGCCGCGGCGACCGTGGGCCGGGCACTCGCCGTGCTCGACGGTGACGGGCGCACGGAACTGGCACCGCGCCTCCCGTACGTCCTGCAGCAGGTCGCCGCGACCGCGCTGATGGACGGCGACACCGAGGGTGCCTTGGCGACGCTCGCCGGGATCGAGCCGGCGCCGGGGCCGGACGGACCGCTGCAGCAAGCCGCCGTCGACGGGCTCACCGCGTTCGTGCACGCCCTCGCCGGGGAGGTCGACGTCGCGCGCCGCCTGCTCGAGGCCGGCGATGCGCTCGACGTGCCCACCGGGGTCCTGGCGAGCGCCGTCGTCGCGCTCGAGGACGGCGACCCCGACCGTGTCACCGGGCTGCTGCGGCGCATCGATCCGCTCTTCGGCGCGTTCGAGCACTGGCCGATCGTGCTCGCGCTGCGTGCAAGGGCGACGACCATCTCGGGACGGGTGCCCCCGGCGGACCAGCTGGCGATGCACGACGCCGAGGTGCAGCGCTTCCGGCTCCGGAGCGCGGCGACCGGGGTCGCGGCGCGGTTGCTCGCGCGCTCCCGGATCCGCCTGCAGCTCGCGGCGGGGCAGCTGCGGCAGGCGGAGCGCTCCCTGGACGCGCTCGGTCCGGTGCGGGCGTGGACGGCGGCGGAGCACGTGGCGCTCGCGCTCGCCCGTGACGAACCGGACCGGGCGCTGCGCGTCGTCACCGCGGTGTCGGTGCGGTCCGGGTACGAGGCCAGGACGTCTGCGGTGCTCGTCCTCTTCCGGGCCGTCGCACTCCGGCGGACCGGGGACGTGCTCGGTGCCGTGGCGTCCTTCCGCGAGGCGCTCGACTTGTTCGAGCGGCACGGCATGCGCGGCGAGCTCCTGACGCCGCCGCGGGACGACGTCCTGCAGCTCGTCGAGGCCGCGGACGACCCGCGTGGGCGCGCCTACCTGGAGCCGTTGCTCGGGCTCAGGTCGGTGATGCCGGGGCCGGACGTCGCCGTGACGCTGTCGGGACGGGAGTCGGTCGTGCTCGGGCTGCTGGCGGAGCCGCTCAGCCTGCCGGAGGTCGCGGCGGAGCTGCACGTGTCGGTGAACACCGTGAAGACCCAGGTCAGGAGCGTGTACCGGAAGCTCGGGGTCTCCGGCCGCCGCGAGGCCGTGGAGCAGGCGCACGGCCTCGGGCTCCTCGGTCGCTGAGGGCAGCGGTTGGTCTCGCCCCGCCCCCGCTTCGCCCCGCCCCGACTCGCCCCGTCTCGCTTCGCCCCGCCCCGCTTCGCCCCGCCCCGCTTCGCCCCGCCCCGACTGGTCACGACACCCCGCCGGCGTCTCGCCCAGTGGTCGCAACCCGTCGGAGCAGGCGACGCGCACCGACCGATGGTGACCACTCGGCGGAGGTGAGCGGGGTGTCGTGACCGGGGGAGCCTCCAGGGCGGTGCGCGTCAGCGTTCGGCGGTGGTGCGGCGGGCGACCAGGCGGGGTTCCACCAGCAGTTCCGTCGCGGCGAGCGACGGGTCGGCGATGCGTGCGAGCAGACGCTCGCCGGCGCCTCGGCCGATCTCGACACTGCGGTCGTCGATGCTCGTCAGGCCCACGTACCGCGTCGCGGCGACCGGGGTGTCGTCGTAGCCGATGACGGAGACGTCCTCGGGGACCCGGAGTCCGCGTTCGGCGAGGGACGACATCGCGCCGAGCGCCATCACGTCGTTCGCGCCGAAGACCGCCGTCACGTCGGGGTGCTCGTCGAACAGCGCGGTGGCGGCACGGAAGCCGGCGTCCTCGGTGAGTTCCTCCGGCAGGGTGGACACGTGCACGGTGGCTGCCTCGCCGACGCCGTCGCGGAACCCGGCGAGGCGTTCGGTCGCGGCCGCCGAACGGGCGCCGACGAACCCGAGTCGGGTGTGCCCGAGGCCGATGAGGTGTTCGGCGGCCATCCGTCCGCCCGCACGGTCGTCGTTCGCCACGGTGTCCGCGCGGGGGATCGAGACCCGGCCCCCGGCGATGACGAGCGGGGTCGAGGCGGGGATCGCGAGGTCGGTGTCCGGTTCGCCGGCGATGACGAGCCCCTCGACGCGCATGGACAGGAAGCCCTCCACCGGGGAGGCGTCGAGTCCGGTGTTGAGGAACCGGTCGGCGACGACGAGGCGGTGCCCTTGGTCCTGCAGCGACTCGCGGAGCCCGGTGAGCAGATCCACGAACCACTGGTTGCGGAAGTCGTCCAGCACGACGCCGACGGTGCGGCTGCGGGTACCGGCGAGGGACACGGCGGCGGTGGAGGGACGGTAGTCGAGCTCTTGGATCGCCTTGAGCACTGCGGCCCGTCGTCCGTCGCTCACGCGCGGGGAGCGCTGCAGCACGAGCGAGACGAGCGACTTCGACACCCCCGCCCGGGCAGCGACGTCGTAGATCGTCGCGGGTTTCGCGTCTCCCATAGTCAGCATCGACCTCCGGCTTGCGTCCTTGCGATCGTATCGGTGTCCGACTGGGTGGTGTCGCCGCCGATGGCCCGCTCCATCCACGGCGCGCGGACGCGGGGCGGCGCGGACGCGGGGCGGGGCGGCTGGCGCGTCAGCTGCGCGGGTGTCCGAGCGGGACGTCCGCCAGGCCGCCGCCGAGGAACGTCATGTCCTCTGGCGGCAGGTCGTCCCGCTCATCGACGGGGAGCACCACCGACGCGTCGTCCCGGGGCCGGAACCCGATCCGCTCGCCCGCCGCGAAGTCCGCCGGGGCGCCCGTGTTCCGCGACACCGCCCACACGACGTGGTGCCCGGCATCGGTCAACGCCACCGTTGCCGCAACCAACCGGGCGAGGTCGTCCGGGGAGCTCCACATGAGCAACGCCCGTCGGGAGTCCGGCCGGTCCCCGAACGCCCCGATGCGTGCCGACACGATCGACATGTCGTACCGGTCGGCGAACAGGCTGCCGAGGAGCTCCATCGCAGCCTTCGTGAAGCCGTAGTACGAGTCCGGCCGGGGGAGTCGGTCGCCGGGGACGCTTCCGGCAGCGGCGTCCTCGGGTACCCGGCCGACGGCGTGGATCGAGCTCGCCTGCAGCACGCGGAGCACCCCGGAAGCCGCAGCGGCCTCGAGGACGTTCTTGGTCCCGGTGACGTTCGCGTCGATCAGGGCTTCCCAGGTGTCCTCCGTGGGGATGCCGGCCAGGTGCACCACGGTGTCGACCCCGGGGAGTGCGAGCTCGAGCGCGTCACGGTCGTTCACCGAACCCGGGACGAACCGCTCGCGCTCGCCGACCGCCGGGTCGGGCGGTCGTTCGTCGAGCAGCACGAGGTCGTGTCCGGCGTCGAGCAGCCTCGGGCGCAACGCGGTCGCGATGCGTCCGGCCGCCCCGGTGATGAGCAGCGTCGCCATGCCCGAGACCGTACGCGTGGCGGGGCGCGCCCGTCCGCTCCCGGCCGCCGGCGCGGATCGCACCCGCACAACGGAAAGCACTCCGCGCCATGGCGTTGCGTGGCGCGGAGTGCTTTCGGTTGTGCGAACGGGCGCCGGGAGCGCCCGGCCCGCTACCCGATCAGACTCGGGCGCAGGTCGCGCAGCGTGCGGGAGCGTCCCTGGCGGGCAGCGACCACGAAGGTGACGAGCAGCGCGCCGACGAGCCAGCACGCGAGCGTCCCCGCGTCCGACCACGCAGCACCCATCGACCCGCCGTACATCGTCTGCCGGAGCGCGTCGACCGAGTACGTCATCGGCAGCGCGAAGTGGAGCGCTGCCAACGGCCCGGGGAGCGTCTGCCAGGGGAACGTCCCGCCGGCCGTGACGAGCTGCACGAGCATGAGCACCAGCCCGAGGAACTGCCCGACGGAGCCGAGCAGCACGTTGAGCGCCATCAGGATCGCCGCGAACGTCGCCGACGCCAGCACCATCACCCCGATCGTCGCCCCGGCGTGCACCACGTTCAGGTCGAGTGCGAACCGCACGATGAAGAACAGCGCCACCATCTGCACGATCCCGAGCACCACGGGCGTGAGCCACCCGCCGAGGACGATCTGCAGCGGCTTGCGCACCGCCGTGATGGCCCGCTTGGAGATCGGCTTGAGGATGAGGAACAGCGCGTACATGCCGATCCACGCAGCGAGCGAGATGAAGAACGGCGCGAGCCCGGCGCCGTAGTTGTCCGCAGCCGCCACGTTGTCGTCGCCGACCTTCACCGGGTCGGAGATGACCGACGCCTGCGACTCTCGCTCGGACGCGTTCGACGCCGGGATCTTCGTCCGGCCCTCGTCGAGCTGTGACGCGAGCGTCGATGCGCCGTCCCGCAGCGAGTGCAGCCCCGTCGCCAGGGACTGCGCGCCGTCATCCGCGGTCGCGGTGCCGGAGGCCAGGGTCGCTGCGCCGTTCGACAGCGTCGGCGCAGCGGCGGCCAGTGCCGAGGTCCCGGAAGCGACCTGCGACGCCCCGCCCGACAGCGTCGACGCACCGGATGCCGCCGACGCGATCCCCGCGGTCAGCTGCGGGGCCGCGGCGTTCAGCTGCTGGGTGCCGGCGTAGAGCTCGCCGGAACCGTCCCGGAGCTGGTCGATCCCCTCGAGGCCGGTCTTCGCCTCGGCGAGACCCTTCTGCGTCTTCGGGTCCTCGAGTCGCGCCGTGACCCCGGCCTTGATCGCCGCCTGCGCCTCTGGTGTGAGGGTGATGCCCTGGTCGGTGACGGCCTGCTCGATCGTCGCGGTGAGGCTGTCAGCGGTCAACCCGTTGAGCGTCTCGAGCGCCGGGTCGGTCTGGCTCGCGAGCGTGGTGAGGTTGTCGGAGATCGTCTTCGCGCCGCTGTTCAGGCGCGCGGCCTGGTCCGGCAGGGACGCCGTCTGCTGCTGCAGTGTCGACAGGCCGGACGACAGCGTCGACGCACCCGAGGCGACCTGCTGCGCGCCGTCGTTCAGCTTCGTCGTCTGGGCGGGGAGCGAGGCGGTGCCGGATGCGAGCTGGGATGCGCCGGAGCGCAGCTGCGACGTCCCGGCAGCGAGCTGGTCCGCACCGTTCGACGCCGTGGTGGCACCAGAGGCGAGCTGCCCCGCGCCGTCGACCGCGTCCCCGAGGCTGTCGCGCACGTCGGCGAGCCCGACGAGCAGCGTCTTCGCGGCCTTCTTGCCGACCTGCTCGGCCACGGCGGTGCGCATGGTCTTGCCCGCCTGCTCCGCGATGGTCGAGGCGAGGTACGAGTTCGTGTCCGCCGTCGTCATCACGAGTTCTGCGCGCTTCGGGTCGTTCGACTGCGCCGACACCAGGGATTCCGAGAAGTCGTGCGGGATCGTCACGACGAAGTCGTACGTACCGTTGCGGACGCCGGAGCGGGCGTCGGCCGCGGATGTCTTCGACCACTTGAAGTCGCCGCCGTCGATGGCGCGCTTCGTGACGTCCTTGCCGTAGTTCACGGTGTCGCCGTCGAGCGTGGCACCGGCGTCCTGGTTGACGATCGCGGCCGGGACCTGGTCGAGCTTGGCGTAGGGGTCGCGGTTCGCCCACAGGTAGGCGCCGCCGTAGAGCAGCGGCACGACCATGAGCGCGATGAACGCGAGCCGTGCGAGCGGGGTCGCGGTGAGTCGCGCGAGTTCCGCGCGGATGAGCGAGGTGGTGGTCACGAGCGGCTCTCCAGGGATTCCGACGGGAGGCTCGGCTCGCCTCCGGTGGTGCTGGTCGCGTCATCGGGACCTTCGGGTACAGACGTGTCCTCAGCGGGCACGGGGATGGTCGCCAGGAGGCGCTCGGCGGTGGCCGCCGCGGCCTTCGAGGTGACGAGCAGGACGGTGACGCCGCGCATCGCGACGTCCCGCACGACGGCGAACCAGCCCTCGACGGAGCCGCCGTGGCGCTCCGGGGAGGTGATCACGAGGCCGGTGATGCCGTCGCGGAGCAGTGCGAGCTCGACGAGCAGCCGCACGCGGACGTCGGTCGGCACGCGCTGCACGTGGGTGTCGGCGTACGCGGTCATGCCGAGTTCGTCGAGCACGGTGTCGACGTGCTCGCGGGAGGGACGACGCCCGGCGAACGCGAGCTCTTCGCGCACGATCCGGCGGAGCGTCATCACGGGGAAGGGTTCGGCGATCCCGGGGGTGTCCACGAGCGCGAACGCCCGTCGGATCGCCGCGGGGTCGTCGTGTCCGTCGACGAGCACGCGTCCGGTCTCGGGCTTCATGCGGCCGCCGGCGACGAGCGACGCCAGGACCGGCGCCTGCTCGGTCTCGACGGCGACGATGCCCGGACGGTGCGGTCCGGCGACGGCCGACACGACGGGGAGGGCCGCGCCGGGCTCCTCGCCGATGCCGGCGTGGTCGATCTCGAGCGTGGTCATGCGAGGTCCTCTTCGGAGCTGATGGATTCGGTGAGGAGCGCGGTGCGCCAGTCGATGCCGGCCATCCCGAGTGCCGAGATGACGACCATCCTGCGCCCCTCGTCGTCCGGGGTTGCGGAGCGGGTGGCTTCGTCGAGCACGGCGATGCACGCCCCCTCGACCAACCGGCCGAGCGTGGCGGCATCGACGTCGTCGCGCATCGAGCCCTCGGCGATCCCGAGCGCACACGCGTCGCGGACCTGGGCCCTGAGCGGTGCGAACACCTCGGCGACGGACTCGCCGAACGGGCTCCTGACGGCGATGCGGGCCATCGAGCGGACGTGCGAGACCTCTGACCAGAGGGTGACCGCGATGGCGGCGATGCGGGCGGCGGGGGGCAGGTCGCCGAGGTCCGAGGAGGTCGGCATCGCGGCGGCGATCCGGGACGCCCCGGCGGTCACGACGGCGCGGACGAGGTCGTCGCGGGAGGGGAAATGTCCGTAGACCGCACGCCGGGAGAGCCCGGCGACGGCCGCGATCGACTCGATCGAGGCGTCCGGGTCCCGCTGCAGGGCGGTCTTCGCGGCGTCGAGCAGTGCGGCCCGGTTCTCGGTCGCATCGCGGCGCGGAGCGCGGACTGGAGCGTCAGGACTGGTCACGCCCCCCATCGTAATAACTTGCACACCGCTGTGCAAGATCGCAGGAAGGGGTACCCCCGAACGGGGGACGTCCCCCAAAGTGCCGACTCCCGCACCTGAGCAGCAGCACATAGCTTCTGAGCAATTCCCAAGCAACACGGACGGAGCCAGGAGTGCGCCCAGTGAACCGTGCAACACAGGACCCGAACACCCCCAACCCGAGACGCATGACCCGAGTCGTCACCGCGCTCGTCGCGGCCGGAGCCCTCGCCTGCGGCGGTCTCGCCGTCGGTGGCACGGCGTCTGCCGCGCCGGCCGGTGTCGCATCGGCCGACCTGAAGCTGTCGGCACCGCTGCGGAGCGCGAAGCCCCAGACGACGATCGCCGCCTTCGTGCGGACGACCGGCGAGGGAGCGCTCGCCGTGGACGCCAAGGCGAAGGGCGGCGACCTCACGCAGTCGAAGAGCCCGTCGGGCGCCGCGAAGCAGCGGCTGTCGGCGATCAAGTCGACGACCGAGGACGTCCGCGACGCCGTGCAGTCCGCCGACGCCGACGCGACCGAGCTCTACACGACCGAGTACACCGTCCCCGGTGTCGCCGTCGTGGCCGACGTCGCGGCGCTCCGCAAGGTCGCCGAGCGCTCCGACGTGGAGAGCGTCATCCCGCTCACGCCGAAGAAGATCGTCGACCCGACCGTCAGCGACAGCGCCGACGCTGCCCCGAGCGGCGTCGACCCCGACGTCGTCAAGCCCGGCGCCGACGGCGTCAGCCCGAAGAACGCGGCGAGCGACGTCTACACGCGTGCCCTCGACGCGTGGCAGCAGACCGGCCACACCGGCAAGGGCGTGAACGTCGCCGTGCTCGACACCGGCCTCGACTACACGCAGGCGGACTTCGGCGGCCCCGGCACGACGGAGGCGTACGAGCAGGCGCTCGCGAGCTCGAGCGCCCCGGACCCGAGCTGGTTCGACGCGAAGAAGTTCCTCGGCGGCTACGACTTCGCCGGCCCCACGTACAACGCGGACCCGGCCTCCCCGGCGTACGACCCGACGCCGAAGCCCGACGACAACCCGATCGACGGCAAGGGCGGCGACCACGGCACCCACGTCTCCGGCACCATCGCGGGCTACGGCCTCGACGCCGACAAGAAGACCTTCGAGGGGGACTACAAGAAGCTGACCACGCAGTCCGTGCAGGACATGTGGATCGGCCCCGGCACCGCACCGGAGGCCGGGCTCTACGCCCTCAAGGTCTTCGGTGACGGCGGCGGTTCGACCGACGTGACCGGCGCCGCGCTCGACTGGGTCGGCCAGGCACTGACCGAGGGCAAGGACATCAACGTCCTCAACCTGTCGCTCGGCTCCGACTACGGTGCGCCGGACGACCCCGACAACGCCAAGATCGACGCGCTCACCGCCCGCGGTGTGCTGCCGGTGATCGCCTCGGGCAACGCCGACGACTTCACCGACATCGGTGGATCGCCGGGCAACGCCGAAGGAGCCCTGACGGTCGCCGCGAGCGCCACCGGCCAGAGCCTCTACGACGGCGTCCAGGCCACCGCTCCCGCTGACGTCGCGAAGACCTACCGCGCGCAGTACTCGCAGAACTACCAGGGCACGCTGCCGGTCGAGGGTGACGTCGTCGTCCCGACCACGAACGTGGACGGCTGCGCTGCCTTCAGCGCGGACGAGGCCGCGAAGGTCAAGGGCAAGGTCGTCTGGCTGAAGTGGACGGACGGTGCGCTCGAGTGCGGCTCCGGTGTCCGGTTCAACAACGTCCAGGCCGCCGGCGGAGTCGGCGTCCTGCTCGCCGGGACGATCAACACCTTCGACAGCGGGATCGCGGGGAACGCGACCATCCCGGGTGCCGAGCTGACGGCGGACAGTGCTGCGAGCCTCCAGTCCGCTGCCCAGGCCGGGACCCTGCACGTGAAGTTCGCCGACGAGCTCAAGGGCTTCCAGCTCGCGACCGACGCCGAAGCCGTGAACACGCTCGCGCAGTTCACCAGCCGTGGTGTCCACGGGTCGTTCGACGACATCGTCAAGCCGGACGTCGCCGGCCCCGGGGTCAACGTGATCTCCGCGGCCAACGGCACCGGTGACGGACGCATGTCGATGAGCGGCACCTCGATGGCGACGCCGGACGTGGCGGGCATCGCCGCGCTGACGTTCGAGTCGCACCCGACGTGGTCGGCACCGGACGTCAAGGCGACGATCATGAACACCGCGACGCACGACGTGCGGGACGGTGACGGGAACGCGACCCTGCTGCGGCAGGGGACCGGTCGCGTCGACGCGCTGCAGGCGGTCACCGCCGGCACCACGGTGCGCAGCGTCGAGAACGACCAGCTCGTCACGGCGTCGTTCGGTGTCGTCGAGGTCGCCTCGCCGACCACCGAGAAGCGCACGCTGCAGATCAAGAACACCGACGGTCGGCCGCACACGTACGACGTGGCCTACGAGTCCCGCGTCGCGCAGTCCGGCGTCGCGTTCTCGATCGACAAGCAGCGCGTCACGGTCGTGCCGCACGGTACCGCCACCGTCACCCTGACGATGACGATCGCCGACCCGACGAAGGTCGGGCGCACCATCGACCCGACGCAGGAGTCGACGACGCTCGGGTACCAGCGCGAGTTCGTCGCCGCTGCGACCGGTCTCGTCACGTTCACGCCGACCGACAAGAAGCTCAACCCGCTGCGGATCGGCACCTACGCCGCGCCGAAGCCCGTGAGCGCCGTGCACGGTTCGGACGTGTCCTTCGAGAGCGACTCGACCGAGTCCTCGATCGCCCTGGCCGGCCGCGGTGTGACCGGAGCCCTCGTGGCCCCGTTCGTCCTCGGTGGGACCGACCCGCAGGAGTCGTTCCCGGACGGTTCGGCGAAGCAGTCGCTCCAGGCGGCGGACATCAGGGCCTACGGCGCGAACGCGTCGGACGGCACGCTGGCGTTCGGCGTCCAGACGACCGGTCCCGACGCCAACCCCGGCGCCGTGACCAACGTCGAGGTGCTCATCGACGCCGACCGTGACGGCACGCCGGACTACCTGGTGTACGACGCCAAGTCGGCCACGGTGGACGCCACGTTCGCGACGACGATCGACCTCGCCACCGGTGCGACGCTCGACTCGCAGCCGCTGAACGGGGGCGCCCCGGGTCAGGACGTCAACACGTTCGACAGCGCGGTGAAGGTGCTGACCGTCTCGCAGGAGGCGATCGGTGTCACCGGCGCGTTCGACTACTCGGTACTCACCGAGTCGGCGTACGCACCGGCACTGGCGACGAGTGGCTCGTACGTGGTCGACGACACGAAGTCCGCGACGTTCGACCCGTCCGCACCGGGTCTGTCGTTCGGGGGAGTCCTCCTCCCGGACAGCGGCTCGGTCCCGGTGACCCGCTCCGCAGGCACCTCGTCCGCGAGCGTGCTGCTGCTGCACCTGCACAACGCGGTCGGCGACCAGGTGGACACGGTGTCGGCGACGGTCGCTGCGCCGAAGCTGGCGCTCCGCGAGGGCAGTGCGGTCACGGTGTCCGGTACACCGAAGGTCGGCAAGCAGCTGACCGCCGGGCCGGGCGACTGGAACGCGCGGGGCGTGAAGTTCTCGTACCAGTGGCTCCGTGACGGGTCCGTCGTGGAGGGTGCGACCACGAAGAAGATCAAGCTGGGCACGTCGGACGTGGGGCACACGTTCCAGGTCCGCGTGACCGCCACGGCGAAGGGGTACCAGGACGGCACCGCGACCTCGGCGTCCACCGCGAAGGTGACGCGCAAGTAGCCGGACCGAAAGGGCCCGTGGATCGCCTCCACGGGCCCTTTCCATGTCCTCAGATGCGTGTCGCGGATATGTAGTTAGACAAACTAGCGAAACGGTGGCACGGTTGTCCTCATGCAGAACACGTTGTCGCAGCTCCGGCAGAACCCCGTCGAGTGGCGCCGTCGTGGCCTGACCCCGCCGGATGTCATCCAGGCGATGGTCAACGAACGGCTCGCCGAGCCGGGCCACAACGCCCCGATGACGAACCCCAGTTACGCAGACTTCTTCCGGTCCTGATCCCCGGCAGAAGAGACGCGCGGACGCGATCGGGTCGCGGCCGTGGATGAGAGCGACGGGAGGCACGGTGCCAGCTGGCACCGTGCCTCCTGGTCGTTCCCGTGGTCCGCGATCAGGCCGTGATCTGGACGATCGTCCCGAGCGGGAGCTTGTTGATCGCATCGACGGCGTCGCCGTCCAGTCGCACGCAGCCGTGCGACACCGCACCGCGTGCGGTCGATTCGTAGTGCACGCCGATCAGCCCGCCGTCCTCGCCGCCGTAGGGCTCGTCGGCTGCAGCGGAGTGCAGCGTCGTCAGGTTGATCTCGTGAACCGTCTGGTCCTGCGCCGGATCGAGGTAGCGCGCCTGGATGTAGCCGATCACACCGGTCGGGGTCGGCGTGCCACCCGCACCGACGCCTGCCGGGAACTCCTTGACGGTCTTGCCGTCCGCACCGACGATCGACACGGTCTGTGCGCCGACGGCGATGACCACGTGGTCCTCGAGCGAGGTCTTCTTCGTGAGCAGGTCACGGCGGATCCACGCGGCGCTCTGCGCGGCCGCCGCACCGTTCGTCGCCGAGGGCAGTGCCTGCCGCGCGGGGGTCATGACCATCGCCCAGTCACCGGAGAACTGGACCGGGACGACGACGGTCGGGTCGCCGAGGAAGTCCTTCTCCGCCAGTCGCGCGACGGGCTTCGTGCGGTCATCGCCGTAGAGCGGTGCGTCAGCACTGATCGTGTACGACTCGTCCGCGGTCTTCGGGATCGTCGACTCGTAGTAGGGGAGCAAGCCGCCGATCACCGCGTTGTACTGCGCCTGCGGCAGCAGGGCGACCTGTGCGGCGCTGGGGGCCTCGTACGCCTCGGCGGAGGGCGTCGCACTGCGCGTCGCGGTCGGCTTCGTGCCCGTGTCCTGCCCGGTGCAGGCCGTGAGCCCGAACGTCAGGAGCAGTGCGGCGGCGAGTGCAGTGCTCGCCGCGCGGACGGTGCTGGTGCGGGTCATGCGGTGGTTCCTCCGGTGGAACGCAGACGGGGGCACGACCGATGGTCGTGCCCCCGTCCGCGGATCTGGTGCGACTAGCCGGCGACGACCGGCAGGGTGCCGGCCGGACGGGTGCCGGTGGACGGCGTGGTGCCGGTGCCCGGCGTGGTGCCGGTGCCGGGCGTCGTCGCGACGGCCGGCAGGGTGATCGTGAAGTCGATCGTGTCGACGACGTTGAGGTCGGCGTCGACCTCACCCACGGTCAGGTCCTGCGTGGTGGCAGCCGAGTCCGAGAAGGTGCCCGTGGTGGTCCACGTGCCGTCTTCCTTCACGACCGTCGCCGGGGCGACGACGTCACCGTCCGCGTTCACGATCGCGATCGCGTCACCGGGGGTGCCGGTACCCGTGTAGGTCACCGTGCGGGAGTCGACCGTCGAGCCGTCCTTCGGGGTGACGAGCGTCAGCGGGGTGGCTGCCGGGGGAGTGGCGACCGCGGGCAGGTTGATGGTGAAGTTGACCTCGCCCTGGCCCTGGCCGCCACCGATCTGGTTGACCGACAGGTTCTGCACGACGGGGGCCGAGTTGCTGAAGGTGCCCGTGGTGGTCCAGGTGCCGTCGGCGCCGACGAGCACCTGCGGCGCGACGCGGTCGCCGGCCTCGTTGAGGGTGTTCACCAGGTCGCCGGGCGTGCCGGTCCCCGTGAAGGTGACGGTGCGCGAGTCGACGGTGGAGCCGTCGGTCGGGCTGGTCAGCGAGAACTGGTCCGCCGGAGCGACGGCCGGGAGCGTGATGTTCACGGTCGTGTCGCCGGCACCGCTGCCGCCACGGACGTCCGTGACACGGACGGCCTGCTGGCGCGCCGCGCTGTTCGGGAACGTGACGGTGGCGGTCCAGGTCTGGTCGGCACCCACGACGACGTTGCCGGTCAGGCGGTCGCCGTTCGCGTCGAGCAGGTTGATGGAGTCGCCCTGCTGGCCGGTGCCGGTGAAGGTCACGGTGCGGGAGTCGACCGTCGAGTTGTTCTCCGGGCTGGTGACCGCGAACTGTGCCTGCTGGGCCTCGGCGGCGGCCTGGAACGAGCCCTGCGCCTGGGTCTGGAAGCCGTTGTTCTGCTCGAGGATCGTGTAGGTCTTCGAGTCGGTGCCGGCGCTCTCCGGGATCTGGTAGGTGAGGCTCCAGTTGCCGTCCGCGGGGATGCGCACGCGGTTGACGCCACCGTTCGGCGGGTCGACCTGGACGGTCAGGCCCGGGGTGCCGGTGCCGGTCACGGTCAGCGTGCGACCGGAGACGGTGTGGGTCGAGACGGCGAACGTCGGCGCGGCCTGCTCGGGTGCGGCCGTGATCTGGACCGAACCGTCCTGGTTCAGACCGTTGAGCTGCTCGATCGTGTACGTCTGCGACGAGGTGTCGGTGCCCGGGATCGTGTACGTGATCGTCCACTTGCCATCGCTGGCGATGGCGTGCCGGGTGTTGCGGAAGTCCTCGTCGAGCTGGATGTTCTCGCCCGGGGTGCCGGTCCCCATGACCGTCAGCACGCGGCCGGAAACAGACTGGCTGGTGACCGAGAGGTCCGCCGGGTCTGCGTTCGCGGGGGTGGCGACGAGCGTCATGCCGCCGATCACGATCGCGGCGCAGGCCGGGAGGGCCAGCGCCTTCTTGCTCCAGAGAGCCTTGTTCATCGTCGAACTCACTTCCTGCACCCGATGCGGGCACGGTTGTGGCGCGTCCCGGCGTGCGCGCACGACGTTCCGCGGTTCGGCGCGCGGGCACGCCGAACGAGCCGCGCGTATCTCGCGCGGCGAGAGATCCGCACGCAGGGACGTGGGACCAGGGGGGTGTGCGCCGCCGGTGAAGCGAGCACGAGAGGCACGCTACGTCGTAATTGTTGCCCATGTGCAACGATCTCCGAGATGTCCCCCGTACTGGGGACTCTCGATGATCCGGCCATCCGAGAAGCGCACTCGGGTGCCCGTCCGATAGAGTCGAGTGGACCACCGGCCCGACGGTCGCGTGAGGTCCTCCGCGAACGTGAGGAGAACCAGATGCCCGCAGCAGTCATCATCGGAGCCCAGTGGGGTGACGAGGGCAAGGGGAAGGCGACCGACCTGCTCGGCAGCCGCATCGACTACGTCGTCAAGTTCAACGGCGGCAACAACGCCGGGCACACCGTGGTCGTCGGGGGCGAGAAGTACGCGCTCCACCTGCTGCCGTCCGGCATCCTCACCCCCGGTGTCACGCCCGTGATCGGCAACGGCGTCGTCGTCGACCTCGAGGTCCTGTTCCAGGAGCTCGACGCGCTGAAGGCCCGCGGCGTCGACGTCTCGAAGCTCCGCGTCTCGGCGAACGCCCACGTCATCACGCACTACCACCGCACCATCGACAAGGTGACGGAGCGCTTCCTCGGCAAGCGGCAGATCGGCACCACCGGTCGTGGCATCGGCCCGAGCTACGCGGACAAGATCAACCGCGTCGGCATCCGCATCCAGGACATCTTCGACGAGAACATCCTGCGGCAGAAGGTCGAAGCGGCCCTCGACCAGAAGAACCACCTGCTGGTGAAGGTCTTCAACCGTCGCGCGATCGACCCCGAAGAGGTCGTCGAGTCGCTGCTGTCCTTCGCCGAGCGCCTGCGCCCGATGGTCGCGGACACCGCCCTCGAGATCCACCGTGCCCTCGAGCGGGGCGAGACCGTCCTGTTCGAGGCCGGTCAGGCGACCATGCTCGACGTCGACCACGGCACGTACCCGTTCGTCACGTCCTCGTCGGCGACCGCAGGTGGCGCGGCGACCGGTTCCGGCATCGGCCCGGGGAAGATCCAGCGCGTCATCGGCATCGTCAAGGCGTACACGACCCGCGTCGGCGCCGGGCCGTTCCCGACCGAGCTGTTCGACGAGTCGGGGGAGTTCCTCCGCGCGAACGGTTTCGAGTTCGGCACCACCACCGGCCGCCCGCGTCGATGCGGCTGGTACGACGCCCCGATCGCCCGGTACACGGCGCGCATCAACGGCGTGACGGACTTCGTGCTCACGAAGCTCGACGTGCTGACCGGGCTGGAGACCATCCCCGTGTGCGTCGCGTACGAGGTCGACGGCGAACGCGTGGACGAGGTCCCCGTCTCGCAGTCGGACTTCCACCACGCGAAGCCGATCTACGAGGACTTCCCCGGCTGGACCGAGGACATCACCGGTGCCCGTTCGTTCGAGGACCTGCCCGCGAACGCCCAGGCGTACGTCCTGGCGGTCGAGGCGATGTCCGGCGCGCGCATCTCGGCGATCGGCGTCGGCCCCGGCCGTGACGCGATCGTCGTCCGGCACGACCTGCTCGACGCGTGAACGTGCGGGTCCTGTTCGTCTGCAGCGGCAACATCTGTCGGTCACCGCTGGGCGCACAGGTCCTGGAGGCTCGGCTCGGCTCGGTGGCGTCGTCGTACGTCATCGAGTCGGCCGGCACCATCGCCCAGGACGACATGGCCATGGACGGTGCGGCCGCCGCGCAGTCCGTCCGGCTCGGCGGCGACCCGTCCGCGCATCGGTCGCGTTACCTGACGGAGTCGATCGCCGCCGGCGCCGACCTCGTGCTGACCGCCGAGCGCTCGCACCGGGCCGACGTCGTCCGTCTGGCGCCGCGAGCCGCGAAGCGTGCGTTCACGATCAAGCAGTTCGCGCGGGTGCTCGACGGGCTCGAGCCGTCGGACCTCGCCGATGTGCACTCGCCGCAGGCCCTCGTCGAGCGGGTCGCGCGGCTCCGCGGCACCGTCGCGCCGCCGGCCGACCCCGCTGACGACGACGTCGACGACCCGTACCGCCGCTCGGAGGCGACGCATGCCCGCGTCGCCGACGAGCTCGACCGGGCGCTCACCCTGATCGCCGACGCCCTGCGCGCGGTCGCGTAGGGGCGCGCCGGGCGCGAGACTCCGCGCCCCGGGCGAGCACGTGGCGGTCGCGGCTGGCGGCAGCGCCGGCGAACCCCTGGACGACGAGCATCGCCAGCAGCACCCCGATCGGCGCCGTCCACCCGCCCGTCGCCGTGTGCAGCAGCCCGATCCCGAGCGGCCCGAGGCCAGCGAGCAGGTACCCGATGCCCTGCGCCATCGTCGACACGTGCGCCGTGTGCCTGGCGTCCGGGGAGCGCCACACGATGTAGCTGAGCGACAGGCTGATCGCTCCGCCCTGTCCGAGGCCGAGGAGCGTCATCCACACCCATGCCCCGGCGGCGGGCGCGACCGCGAGCCCGACGAACCCCGCCATGCAGAGCACGACGACCACGAGCACGGGCACCCACGACGGCCGGATGCGCCGGGCGATCGCCGGACCCGCGATGCCCGTGAGGATCCCGGGCAGGCTCGAGTACGCCAGCATCAGCCCCGCCGTGTGCGCGGAGACGCCGACGTCCTGCAGCACCGTCGGCGCCCAGGTCAGGAACGCGTAGTACGACAGGCTCTGCAGCCCCATGAACCCCGTCACGGCGATCGCCACCGGGTCGCGGAGGAGCGCCGTCATCCGGGGCTCGCCTGCCTCGGACGGGGCGTCGGCCGCGCGGTTCCGTCCGGCGACCCGCACGTGCCCCGGGTTCTGCAGCGCACGCGGCAGCCACACCAGGAACGCGAGCACGGCGGGGAGCGCCCAGAACGCCAGCGCCGGTCGCCACGATCCGCCGAACGCCGCCATGAGCGGCACGACCGATGCCGACGCCACTGCCGCGCTGAGGAAGAGCATCGTCGAGTAGAGCCCCATCATCAGCCCGACGCGGTGGGCGAAGTCGCTCTTGATCGCCGCAGGCATGAGCACGTTCGCGACCGCGATCGCCGCCCCCGCGAGCACCGTCCCGCCGTACAGTGCCCACCCCTGCGGCTCGAAGCGGAGCGCGATGCCGAGCGCGAGGACGGCCATCGTCAGCCCGAGCAGCCGGTGCAGTCCGACGCGCCTGGTCAGCACGGGCGTCAGGAAGGCGAACGCCCCGAATGCGAACACCGGGATCGTGGTGAGCAGGCTCGCCGCCGACGGTGTCAGGTGGAGCGACCGCTCGATCGCCGTGAGCACCGGCCCGACCGAGGCGACGCCCATGCGCAGGTTGATCGCGATGAGCAGCAGCCCCGCCCCGACGTACCAGGCGGCGAGCACACGGCGGCGTGGCGCTGGCAGGGGCACGGTCACGGGGAGTGGGACGGAAGCGGTCGAGGTCATGTCCTCATCCGACCACCTGCCACCCACTGCTCGGAACACGTACACTGCCGCTCGATGTCGAAAACCCGCCGCCTCGAGGACTTCGAGATCGACGCCCGCCTGACCGACGGCCGGTCCGAGGCCGCGTTCCTGTTCGACCACGCCGAGACGACGACTTCCCACACCCACACCCGCGGCCACCTGGTGCACGCCGCCAGCGGGGTGCTGTCGCTCATCACCGACGACGGCGCCTGGATCGCCCCGCCCAACCGTGTCGCGTGGGTGCCGGCCGGCGCCGAGCACCGGCACCGGGCCCACGGGGTGACCGACATGCGGGTCGTGTACCTGGAGGCGGATGCGGCCATGTCCCTGCCGTCCGGACCTGCTGTGCTGGCGGTCACCCCGCTCGCACGGGAGGCCCTGCTCGCCGCCACCGCGTCGGCACCGCGTTCCGAGGCGGCGCGGTCGCACCTGCGGATGGTCATCGTGGACGAGGTCGCGTCCGCGCCGGAGCAGCCGCTGCACCTGCCGGAGGCGCACGACGTGCGGCTGCGCCGCGTCGTGGTGATCGTGGAACGCGACCTGACCGTGGCATGGTCGCTCGGTGCCCTGGCGCGGGAGACGGGCGTGGGGGAGCGCACCCTGACCCGGCTGTTCCGCGACGAGACGGGCATGGGGTACCGGCAGTGGCGGCTGCAGCTCCGGGTGCACCGGGCGCTGGTGCTGCTCGCGCAGGGGTGGTCGGTGACGGACACCGCGGCGGCGTGCGGGTGGGCGACGACGAGCCAGTGCATCGAGCAGTTCTCCCCGCTGGTCGGCATGACCCCTGGGGCGTACCGTCGAGACGTGGGGAGCGTGGGCAGATGACCGAGCGTCTCAGGGCCAAGGCCGGGACCGCTGCCTGGCTGTGGTGGAGCGCGGTCGGGATCGTCGTCACGTTCGGCGTGTTGACGCTGCTGGGCCGATGGGTGCCGGCGGTGCCGCCGATCGCTGTGGCGTGGGTGTTCTCTGCGATCGCCGAACGCCGGGTTCGACAGGTCTTCCCGAGGCGTGCGCCCCAGTGGCTCGTCACGGTCGCGTACAGCGCCACGTTCGTCGGACTCGGTCTCGTGCTCCCGGCGCTGTGGCCGGACACCTGGCAGCGGGACAGTGCGCTGGTCGGGCTGGTGATCGGCATCGTGGTCCTCTCGTTCGGGGTGGTGACCGCGGTGTTCGCGGACCGGTACGTCCCCCGGCGGGTGATCGATGCGGAGATCGAGCGGTACCGGCGGTCCGTCGAGGATGCGTGATCAGGCGACGGGATCGTGCCCGATCCGCTGAATCGGTGGACTGTCCGCTCCGCGAGTACCCCGGTGGGGGACGTGTACCCCGGAAGTGCGTCGCACTGTCCCGCGAATCCGGGAAGTGATGATGGCCCGCATGAACAGAACCCGTGAATCGACGGGGCTCGCTGGCGAGGGGAGGGTCCGACGCCATACGGTTTGAGGACCGCAGGATGTACCCCGGAACGTGACAGGAGCAGCGCCATGAGCATGACCGACAGCAGCACGAAGACGCAGCGTGACGTGACCCTCGACACCGACACCGTCGACACGATCGCCGTCCTCGAAGCCGAGACCGTCAGCGCCGCGCGGCCGGCCCGCGCCAAGCTCACCTGGACGCAGGAAGACGCCGGCGAGTGGATCGCCAACTACGGCGGCTACTTCGGTGGATCGGTCGACAAGCGTGACGGACACTACGTCGCCTCGGACACGTTCGGCCTCGTCGTCGGCGAATTCGACTCGCTCGAAGACGCCCAGGGCCACCTCGCCGACCAGCTGCACATCATGCTGCCGCCGGTCATCCGTCCGGTCGAGTAGTCGAACAGCACCACACCCCCTGAGCACCACACCCCTTGCACGTCCTGAGGAAGGAACCATGAGCATCGCCGAGTCCCACCGCCCCGACACCGAGGCGAAGCTGGACACCGAGACGATCGAGGTCATCACCGCGATCGAAGCCGAGGTCGTCACGCCGTCGACCCCGACCCAGGCGCGCATCATCTGGTCGCGCCCGGACACCGGCCTGTGGGCCGCGAACTACGGCGGGTACTACGGCGGCACCGTCGACCAGCAGGGCGCGCACTACTTCGTGTCCGACACCTTCGGGCAGTACGTCGGGGACTACCGCACGCTCGACGAGGCCAAGGTCGCACTCGCCGACCGCCTCAGCCGAGTGCTGCCGGACGTCATCCGCGCGGCCCGCTAGCCGCAACCACCACGAGCTGACCGCCCGCGCAGCCGTCGCTACGCGCCGACGAGCTGTCCCGGTGCGCCGGTCAGCGCCGGTGCCGCCGCGACGGCATCGCGTCGCAGCGCCACCACGGTGACGTCGTCGTCGTGGTCCATCGACCGGGCGAGTGCGATGAGGCGCTCGACGATCGCTCCGGGGCTCGTGTCCTCGCGTGCGATCGCGGCGACGCGGTCGATCGTGTCGAGTTCGCCGCCGAACAGGTCGAGCACGCCGTCGCTGATGCACACCAGCACGTCGTCCGGTCCGAGTCGGGTCTCCGTCGCCGTCCACACCTCGTCGAGCCCCAGGCCGATCGGCAGATGCGACGACGCGAGTCGTTCGGCCGAGCCGTCCCGTCGCGCGATCACCGTCAGCCCGTGGCCAGCGTCGACCCACCGCAGCACGTCGCCGTCGATCCGGGCGTGGAACAGGGTCGTGAAGCCGGCCGTCGTCTCCACACGGTCCGGGTCGATCGCGAGGCCCTGCGATGCCCGGTGCACCGCAGCAGCGGGATCCGGTTCGGTACGGGCGCTCCGCAGCACGGCGCGGACCGCGGCTGCGAGCAGCGCGGAGCCGACCCCCTTGCCCATCACGTCGCCGAGCGTCAGCGTGAGGCCGCCGTCCGTCTCGTACCAGTCCAGGAAGTCACCGCCGACGCTCTTGGCGGGCAGGCACGTCCCGGCCACGCGGTACCCGGGAACCTGCCCGACCGACCGGGGGAGCAGTGAACGCTGGATCTCGGCAGCCCGCTCGATCTCGGCCTGGACCACGGCCTCCCGGTCGCGCGACCGCCGGAGCTGCGCGCCGTGCAGGCGGCTGAGCTGGTTGACCACGATCGCGAGCGTGCCGTACGCGACCAGCACGACACCGAGCCGGACGAACTCGGTGGTGGGGTCGATCACTCCGGCGCCGAACAGGAACGGCGTCAAGATCACGACCGCCGTGCCGAGCGCGGAGTACAGGATGAAGCGCCGACCCTCCTGCGCGGCGAGCCACACCACGGGGAGCACCACGAGCGCGGTGAACACCGACGAGGACGATCCGGTGGACCACCGCAGCATCCCGAGCGCGAGGAAGTCGATCGCCGGCACGACGTTGACCAACGCGGGGACCGAGCCGCCGCGGACGCCGATCACTGCGGACCAGAGGGTGGCGACGATCGTCAGCGTGATCGCGGCGAACAGCCCGCCCTCGTCGCTCACCGTGAGCTGCGGGATCGTCAGGGACAGGACCGTCGCCATCGCGACGAGCAGCGCGAGCGGAGCCTGCTTCATCAGCGGCGTGAGGGACCAGCGTTCGAGGAGTCTGTTCATCGTGTGCATGGGTCGCCTCCGCTCGCTGCCCTGATCCGAGGGCCCGTCGTGCCCTGGTTCGGGGCACGTCTGGTGTTCGGAGTCCTCGCGATCAACGCTAGGTGGCGGTGTCGCGTGGCAGCACCCCCAGAGCGAGTGGGGCGGGCGCGCCAGCACGCCCGCAGCGCGACCGGATCGGTCAGCGCGGCCAGGTCGCGACGACCGCCACAGCGTTGAACACCGCGTGCGCCAGGATCGCTCCACCGATCCGGTCCGTCATCGCCACCAGGGTGCCCGTGAGCAGCCCGAGCAGGAACGTGGTCACGAACACTTCGAACCCACCGAGCGTCGATCCGCCGGTGGTGATCAGCACGTGCACGATCGCGAACACGAACGCCGTCACGATCACCGCGAGGAACCGCGTCCGCGGAGTGAGCGTGTCAGCGAGTCGGCGCTGCACGATCCCACGGAACACGAGCTCCTCGATGATCGGACTGACGATGCAGGTCCCGATCGCCGCGATCAGCAAGAGGACGACGGACGGTGGTCCGAGCGTGGGCGCCGGAGTGAGCCCGGTCGTGCCGAAGAACGACAGCGACATCGCTGCATCCACGGCTCGGCAGACGATCACGATGCCGATCGCCGCGACCACGTCGGCGAGGTCGAGCCGGAACAGGGAACGGACAGCACGCGTCCGCCGCAGGGCGACGACCGCTCCGACCACGAGCGGCACCCACACGGCGAGATCGCTCGCCAGCACCTGCGTGACCGGATCCGGCAGACCCCCAGTTCGTGCGACACCGCCGACGATCCGTTCGAGCACGACCGCCACCACGATCACCACGAACACCACGAGAACCGCGCGGTCCCGAGGGCGAGCCTGGACCTCGGGCGACGGCTGCATGGCATCACCGTAGAGGACACGGTGCGCAACCCGACACCCGTCGACCCGAGCCGGACCCATCCGTGTGGCAGTATTTCCCTGCCGATTGCTGGGAAAATCCCGGCTCGCTCGCGCGAGGGACCGCGCGGCCGGCGTCCCACGGGGAAGGCAGGCGCGTGGAACTACGCGACTACATCACGGTGCTGCGCAAGGGATGGGTGCTCATCCTGGTGTTGGCGCTGGTCGGCGTCGCCGCAGCAGCCGGCTTCTCGGTGCTCAAGCAGCCGGTGTACTCCGCTTCGGCGCAGGTCTTCGTCTCCACGCAGACGAGCGGCAGCGCGAGTGACCTCGCGCAGGGCAACACCTTCACGCAGCAGCGGGTCCTGACGTACTCGAACCTCGTGACGACGCCGATCGTCCTGCTGCCGGTGATCTCGAGCCTGAAGCTCGACATGAGCGCCGACGAGCTCGCGAAGCTCGTCACCGCCGATGCCCCGACGAACACCACGCTCATCGCCATCACCGTCAACGAGACCGACCCCGTGCAGGCCGCCGACATCGCGAACGCGACGTCGCAGAGCCTGACGAACGTCGTGCAGAACATCGAGGCCACCGACGCGAACGGCGCCAGCACGGTGAAGCTCACCCGCGTCAAGGAAGCCCAGGTCCCGAGCACCCCGATCAGCCCGAACGTGCCCGTGAACGTCGTCCTCGGCCTGCTCGTCGGCCTCGCGCTCGGTGTCGGCCTTGCCGTCCTCCGCGAGACGCTCGACAACCGCGTCCGCACCGAGTCCGACGTCGAGAAGGTCAGCGACAAGCCGATCGTCGGTGGCATCGCCTTCGACAGCAAGGCGTCGGAGCGTCCCCTCATCGTGCAGGTCGACCCGCGCAGCCCCCGCGCCGAGTCCTTCCGTACGCTCCGCACCAACCTGCAGTTCGTCGACATCGGCAGCGACGCCCGCACCTTCGTGATGACCTCGTCCGTCCAGTCCGAGGGCAAGAGCACCACCGTCGCGAACCTCGCGATCGCCCTCGACAGCGCGGGCTACAAGGTCATCCTCATCGACGCCGACCTGCGTCGTCCCCGCGTCGCCCAGTACATGGACCTCGAGGGCGGCGCCGGTCTGACGGACGTCCTGATCGGCCGCGCCGCACTCGAGGACGTCGCCGTCCCGTGGGGCCGCGGCAACCTGGTCGTCCTGCCGGCCGGCGAGATCCCGCCGAACCCGTCCGAACTCCTCGGATCGCAAGCGATGAGCATGCTCATCGAGCGTCTCGAGGCGCAGTTCGACTACGTCCTCTTCGACGCCCCGCCGCTGCTCCCCGTCACCGACGCCGCCATCCTGTCGAAGAAGGCATCCGGCGCGATCGTCGTGGTGGCGTCCGGCAGGACCATGAAGGGCCAGCTCGCGGGCGCCGTCCAGTCGCTCGAGAACGTCGGTGCCCCGATCGCAGGCTTCGTCATGACGATGATGCCGACCAGGGGACCCGGGGCCTACGGCTACGGCCGCTACGGCTACGCGTACGGGTACGGCACCGACGAGGAAGACGCCCCGAAGCCCCCGAAGCAGGCTCGCCGCGGTCGCGTCGGTGCGCTCCGGAAGGCGGAGCGGTGAGGGTGGTCTCCACGTGAGCCCGCGCCGAGGACCCAGCAGCCTCGGCCGAGCGATCTCGCGTCGCACCCTCGTCTGGGTCGGGATCGTCGTCGTCGCCCTCGTGGTGATCGACGTGGTCCTGGTCGGTCTCGCCGTCGCGCGCACCGCGCCCGAGACCAACGGCACGGCCGGTCCGATCCCCACCTTCTCCAGCACCCCGATCCCGACAGGGACCGGCACGGCTGCTCCGCAGCCCACCGCCACCAGCGGGACCGCAGCGATGGTCACGCCCGGCCGCCACCTGCTGTCCGCCACCAACGGCCTGGAGGCATGGCGAGCCTCCAGTGGGACCTGTGGCGGTGACGAAGCGGTGCTGCAGCACACCGTGGACGGCGGGAAGTCGTGGACCTCCGTCGGTCTCGGTGACGGTGTGAGCACCGTGCTGGCGCTCCGCGCCAGCAGCACCGGCGTCGCCGTCGTCGCCGGCACCGGTGACGACTGCGCGCCCACCGTCCGCACCAGCACGGACGACGGTGCCACGTGGAAGGACGGTCCGGATGGAGCGGCCGGCGCCGCCATCGGGACCGACGGTCTCCTCCTGAAGAGCGGCACCGTCGACGCACCCTGCCCGGACCCGATCGAGGTCTTCGAGGGCACCTACACGACCGCCGTCACCTGCGACGGCGAGGTCCAGTGGCGATCCGGCACCGGAGCGTGGGTGGCTGCGCCGATCGACGGCGTCCGATCCCTCGCCGACGCCGGCAACACCTACACGCTCGCCCGCACCGGCATCGCGTCGTGCGAGGGCGTGCAGATCGCGAGCATGCCCGCGGCGAAGGTCACCGCCACCACCGAGGCCACCGCGGTCGGCTGTGCAGCCGACGCCGACGCCAGCGGAGCGGTCACCATCGCCAGGAGCGGCCAGCACGTGTGGTTGTGGGCCGGTGACTTGGTGCAGGTGTCGGGTGACGGTGGTGTCACGTGGTGACGATGACCAGCCGGCAGACGACGGCGGCGGTACCGTGGGCGAAACGCTACGCGCGGCGGATACTCGTCACAGACGTGCTCGTGCTGATCTGGGTCGCGTTCGGCGTGCAGATCGCCTGGTTCGGGCTCGACAGCGCCCAGGTCGCGGTCAGCGGCAGCACGGCTGACCTCGCGGTCGGGTACACCACCGTCTCGCTCGCGGTGATCGTGGCCTGGCTCGTAGTCCTCGCGATCTACGACACCCGTGACCACCGGTACATCGGCACCGGCTCGGCCGAGTACCGCCGGATCGTCGACGCGTCGATCCGGCTCTTCGCCTTCGTCGCGATCGTCGCCTACGCGTTCAAGATCGACCTCGCCCGCGGCTACATCTTCATCGCGTTCCCGCTTGGAACGCTCGTGCTCATGCTCAGCCGGTGGATGTGGCGGCAGTGGCTCAACGCCCAGCGCCATGGTGGCGCGTACTCCGCGCAGGTGCTGCTCGTCGGGTCGACCGACAGCGTCGAGCACATCGCCCGCGAGCTCGCTCGGCATCCGGAGGAGGGCTACCGCGTGGTGGCGGTGTGCGTGCCGTCCGGTTCGATCGGTGGGCAACTTCCGGGGACGGAGATCCCGATCGTCGGGCGTATCCCAGATGCCCTCTCGGCGCTGGGGTCGTCCGGGGCCGACACCGTCGTCGTCACCGGTTCCGAGGAACTCGGCGCGCAGGCGGTCCGCGAACTCAGCTGGGGGCTCGAGGGAGGGCGACAGCACCTGATCGTCGCGCCGAGCCTGACCGAGATCAACGGTCCCCGCATCCACACCCGCCCGGTCGCCGGCCTGCCGCTGATCCACGTCGAGATGCCGCGGTACGAGGGCTCGACGCTCTTCCTGAAGCGAGCGTTCGACATCGTCGGATCCGGGCTGCTGATCGCCGTGCTCTCGCCGGTGCTGATCGTGCTCGCCCTCGCAGTGAAGTGCACCAGTGCCGGCCCGGTCCTGTACCGCCAAGAACGCGTGGGGCTCAACGGCGACCCGTTCAACATGCTCAAGTTCCGTTCGATGCGAGTGAACGCCGACGACGAGCTCGCCGCGCTGCTGGCCCAGCAGGGATCGTCGGACAAGCCGCTGTTCAAGGTCTCGAACGACCCGCGGGTGACCTCGATCGGGCACTTCCTGCGGAAGCACTCCCTCGACGAGTTCCCGCAGCTCTTCAACGTGCTGCTCGGGTCGATGAGCCTGGTCGGTCCTCGGCCGCAGCGCTCCGGCGAGGTAGCGCTGTACGACAACGCCGCACACCGTCGTCTGCTCCTCAAGCCCGGGATGAGTGGGCTCTGGCAGGTCAGCGGTCGTTCCGCGTTGTCGTGGGAGGACGCCATCCGGCTCGACCTGTACTACGTCGAGAACTGGTCGATCACGGGGGACGTCACGATCCTCTGGAAGACCGTTCGTGCGGTGCTCGCGCCGGGGAACGAGGCGCACTGATGGTCGGGCTGATCGCGCACGAGTGGATCGCACCACACGGCGGTTCCGAGAACGTCGCCGAGGCCATGGCTCGTGCGTTCCCGGACGCCGACGTGCTCGCGCTCTGGAACGACGCCCCCGGGCGCTTTGCCGGCCACGACGTCAGGGAGACCTGGCTCGCTCGTTCGCCACTCCGCCGAAGCAAGGCAGCTGCCCTCCCATTCATGTCCACCGCGTGGCGCAGCGCGAAGACCGACGAGTACGACTTCGTACTCGCCAGCTCGCATGTGTTCGCACACCATGTCGGAGGGCGACGAGCGACACGGAAGTTCGCGTACGTCCACACTCCCGCCAGAACGATCTGGGCTCCGGAGCAGGACACCCGCGGCGCAAACCCGCTGGTGCGCTCGCTCGCACCGGCGTTCCGCAGAGCCGATCGTCGCCAGGTTTCCTCGGAGATCACCTACGCCGCGAACAGCCGGTACATCCAGCAGCGCATCGCGGACGTGTGGGAACAGGACTCCACCGTCATCTACCCGCCCGTCGACGTGCGCACGATCCGTGCCGGCGGCTCGGGATTCGACGCCGTTGACCAGCAGATCCTCGACGGCCTTCCGAGCGACTTCGTCCTGGGTGCCTCTCGCTTCGTGCCCTACAAGCGCCTCGACCTGGTGCTCCGGGCCGGTGCTACGGCGGGCCTTCCGGTCGTCCTCGCCGGTAGCGGTCCGATGCGCGCCGAGCTGGAGGACACCGCACGTGGACTTCGCGTGCCGGTGCACTTCGTGCACCGGCCGTCGGATGCCGTACTCCACGAGCTCTACCGCCGCGCGAGCGTGTTCGTCTTCCCTGCCGTCGAGGACTTCGGCATCATGCCCGTCGAGGCCATGGCCGCGGGCACCCCGGTCGTCGTCTACCGCGAGGGCGGGGCGAGCGAGAGTGTCGAGATGGTCGGCGGGGGAGTCGTCGTCGACCGATTGGCTGAGGGACACCTGGCGCGGGCAATCCGCGACGCCGTCGGATTCGACATGAGCGCTGTCCCCGAACGGGTCGAGAAGGGATTCGGAGAGCGCGAGTTCCGCTCGCGGCTCCTCGACTGGATGCAGCTCCCGCGTGAGGAGCGCACCCGATGACCCTCTACGTCGACACCAGCCGTGACGGCATGCACGGCATCGGCCGCTACTCGCGAGAGGTCGTGTCACGGCTCGACCTCGAGTGGACCGACCTCGGCCACCGTCTGCGCAAGCCGCTGCCGGTCGACGCTCTGAACCCCAAGCGCATGTCGCTCTCGAAGAACGACGTCGTCTACGCGCCGGGCTTCAACGCGGGCATCACCCGTGCGACCCAGCTCCTGACGATCCACGACCTCATCCACCTGCAGGTTCCGTCCGAGGGATCGGCGCTCAAGACCCTCTACTACGAGCGGATCATCAAGCCGGCCGTGATGAAGGCTGGCCTCGTCTTCACGGTCTCCGAGACGTCAGCGGGCTACATCGGTGAGTGGCTGGGCGATGACTCCGTCGAGATCGTGAACACCGGTAACGGCGTCTCCTCGGAGTTCACTCCGGACGGACCGGCGCTGCAGAATTCGACGCCCTTCTTCGCATACGTCGGGAACCTCCGTGAGCACAAGAACGTCGACGTGGTCCTGGACGCGCTCGGACTCCTCGACGACTTCGGCATGGTCATCGTGACTGCGGATGTCGCCGAAGCGCGTCGCCGAGTGACCGAGCGAGGTCTCGAGAATCGCGTCGTAGTGCGTAACCGCGTCGATGATGCTGAGCTCGCGACCATCTACCGAGGGGCGGCCGCCGTCGTGATGCCCTCGACGATCGAAGGATTCGGTCTGCCTGCCGCCGAAGCGGTTGCATGCGGACGTCCTGTCGCCTACTGGCAGGGGTGCGCGAGCGTGGCGGAGATCGTCGGCACGTTCGGCAGCGCCGTGGAAGGTGCCCGGGACGTCGACGAATGGGTCGAGGCGCTGCAGACCTTCGGCGACACCGAGTTTCCGCCCCCCAGCACCGATCGTCGGAGCGCCTGGGCGTGGTCCTCAGTCGCTCACGTTGTGGCGCAACGGGTGGCGGGCGCATCGTGATCAAGCCGTACCGGTGGTTCCAGCCGTGGATGCTGCTGCTGCTCCCAGTGCTCGCCAGCTTCCTGGCCTGGGTCGTTCCAGGTGAGGGGACCTACCTACGGGGGTTCGCCGTTCGGAGCAATTTCTCGCTCTCAGCAGCGTTCGCTCTCGGTGCGTGGTACCTCGCATGCATCCTGGTGCTCGCGTTCGGGTCAGCGATCGGGCGAACGGTCCGGCCGTCACGTGGCCTGCTCGCCGCTGAGCAGAGCGCGTTCTTCGAGCGGTACTTCTATCGAATGCTCACGGCTTTCGCGATCGTCGGTGTCTGCGGCGCGTACTACCTGATCTCGCGTGACCTGTCGATCGTCGCTGCCATCCAGTCGGATCAAGCCAATTTGCTGTCCGAAGCACTCCTGGACGGTTCCTCGGTCGGCACCTTGCGATACGCGGTGACGGTGGCCGCTCCTGTCGGGCTGATTCTCGCGCTCGAACGGAAGGCCAGCTGGTTGTCAGCCGGGGTCAACCTGGTGATGCTGCTGGCTGTTGTCCTGTTGAGCTCTCGACTCTCGCTGATCATGGCGACTGCTGTCTTCATCTTCCTCTACTACCAGCGCCGGCCAGCCGGACGCCTTCGACTCGGCATGGCAACTTGTGCCGGGATTGCTCTGTTCCTGCTGCTCGCGGTGTTCAACTACACGCGGAACGCGAATTACTATCGCTCCTTCGGCGTTGACAACCCTATTGCGATGAACGTCTACCAGATACTCAGCTACGTCGGTGCGCCGTCGCAAGTCTCCATTGGTGTCGCGGATGCGATCGTTGGGGGCCGGTTCCCGGTGAACGTGTCGGCTGTGCAGGCGCTTCAAGCCGTCGTGCCGACATTTCTGCAGAGCGAGAAAGGGGACAAGTCGGCGGCCACAGACCTCGGCCTGTATGCCTATCAGGTGGATGTCGCACCGAACCTCAACGCGAATTCTTCCTTTGCTGACGTCTATGCGCAATGGGGGTGGTGGGGGCTTGTGTACACGCTCATCGTCCTGGGGATCGCCGCCGCAGTGTTCACGCATTTCCGGCAGTACAAGTCCGCCGTGGCGGTCATGGCTGGTGTCATGGCATATGGCTTCCTCGAGTACTGGCGCGGGTACCTCTTCAATACCGGAAACATCGTTTTCCTGGTCCTGATCATCATGTTCTCGGCATGGGCAGCCCGCTTTTTCGCTAATTTGCGACCATCTCGGGATCCGTTGCCCAACGCTCAAGAACAACTGCTGGGAGAACCTCTATGAATAGCTCAACCCGCCCAGAGGGCGTCATCTACTGCACCGTCGTCGCCCAGAACTACCTTCCTCAGGCGCTGGCGCTCTACGACAGCGTTCGTGCGGTTGAACCCGACAAGGAACTCGTGATTCTGGTCGTCGACGGCGACCGACGTGAGATCGAATCCGGACGGCCGGGTCTCCGCGTGGTCACGACGGAGGTGCTCGGTCTGGCACCCCGGGATGTCCTCGAACTCGCGGCGATCTACGACGTCGTCGAGTTCTCGACTTCGGTCAAGCCCCTCCTCTTCAAGGCGCTTCTCGCGGAGGCGGGAACGGTGGTCTATCTCGACCCGGACATGATGGTCGTGTCGCCGCTGTCCGAGCTCGAGGGCCTCGTCGCCGAGCACGGCATCGTGCTCACGCCGCACTTCCTTGAGCCGATCTCCGAATCGACCGACCACATCACGGAGGGCCACGATCTCACGGTAGGTGTTTTCAACCTCGGGTTCTGCGCGGTCGGACGCTCTGCGATCCCGTTCCTCGACTGGTGGTGGTCGCATCTCGAACGGGAGTGCCTGATCTACCCGCTGCTCGGTGTCTTCGTCGATCAGAAGTGGGTAGATATCGGCGCGAACTTCTTCGGAGCGCACTCCCTGCGGCACGGCGGGTACAACGTCGGCCCGTGGAACCTCCACGAGCGCCGTTTCGACGAGTCCGAGGCGGGTGGCTACCGGCTGAGCGAATCGGGAGACGAACTGCGGTTGATCCACTTCAGTGGATTCAACCCGGCTGATCCCGAAGCAATCAGTGTCCGACTCTCGGTGGACATGCGTGATGTCGGGGACGAGTTCCCGGCGTTGCGCGAGGTGAGCTACCGCTACGCGGATGCCGTGAACGCTGCGCGGCGTGCGCTCGGGGGCGTGCCGCAGTATGGCTTCGGGCGTGACGCGGATGGCGCGGTGATGACCAAGCGCACTCGCCGCGCATACCGGAAAGCGTTGCTCGAAGTTCCGGCGGGGGCACGACTTCCGTCGCCCTTCTTGGACCAGGAGGTTGAGCGGTTCCGGTCGTGGAAGCGCCGTTCCCTCCTGACACGACTCGGAATCACGCTCGGCGACGCATCGATCGCGGCCAAGTACTCCTTCCCCGACGAGTTCACGCTCGTCAAGAAGCGGATGCCGGGGTTCGGCGCGGTCCGCAAACGGCTGCTCGATGCCGGAAGAGTTCGCCGCTGATGGAGTCTCGATGAGTAGGCGTCGGCTCGGTGCTCTGGCGGGCTACGCCCTGTCTGTCGGTCTCACAGCGGCGGTCACGCTCGTCAGCATCCCGATTCTGATCGCAGCAGCCGGGGCACATGCCTGGGCGAGTATCGCTCTTGCGCAAGCCGTCGGTACAGCCGGGGCGATCCTCGTCGGCTTCGGGTGGGGCATCACCGGTCCGACTGTCGTGGCCAGCACGGGCCAAGCCGAGCGCTTGGACTACTTCGTCTCGTCGTTCTGGTCCCGGGTGACCCTCGCGGTTCCCGCTCTCGCGATCACCGCCGCGGTGACGTTCGTGTCTACGTCCACCGCTTCGGGCGCGTCGACCCTCAACGCAATCGCGTACACCCTGACAGGTCTTCTGAGTGGCTGGTTCTTCACGGGGAGTTCACGCCCGTGGTCGTTCTTCCTGCTGGACGCGATCCCTCGGATCGCCGGTGCCTCCGTCGGTACCGCGGCAGTCTTCTTCGGAGCTCCCCTCTGGGTATTCGGCGCAGCCCAGATCGTCGGGATCCTCCTCGGCGTCGCTGTCACCGTTTCTCGGATTGCTGGCAAGAAGGTCCGGCACGCGCCGCGGCCACGTGCGGTCGCGATGACGCTGCGCAGTCAGTCGCACGGGATGCTCCTGTCGAGCGTGTCTGCGATCGTGACAGGGCTCCCGCCCGTGCTGGTCTCCCTCCTCGCACCTGCCGCTCTGCCGGCGTATTCGCTCGCGGACAAGCTCATGCGATTTGCGACCACCGGATTCTCGCCGGTCCTGCAGTTCCTTCAGGGATGGGTGCCAGCAGCCATCGGCACTGCGCGCATCCGGAGAGCGAATCGTGCAGCTTGCAGCGGTGCGGTCATGGCAATCGTGGCAGGGATCGCGTTCGCGCTGTTGGCACCTCTCATCGGCGACCTGCTCAGCAGAGACTCAGTCCAACTCGATGGCTGGACCGCTGCCGCTTTCGGCCTCGTCCTGGCCGCTCTCATCGGAGCGCAAGTCGTGGGCCTCGTCGGACTGCTCGCGCTTGATGCGACTCGTCAGTTCGCGAGGTACACGCTCGTCGGGGCGTTCGTCGGCATGCCGTTGACCGCACTCGGGGCGTTGTTCGGAGGGGCACCCGGTGCGGCGTTCGGGTTCGCAATCGGTGAGCTGCTTGCGCTCACACTCGAAGTGACTCTGTTCTGGCAGATCGCACGAGGTCCGGAGCGCTACGGGAGTGCGCGCTCAGATCCGGACCCAGCCGTCTGAAGCACTCCAGGTCTTGAGCGGGCGAGCGGGCACCCCGCCGACGATCGTTCCAGCAGGAACGTCTCGCGTGACGACGGAGTTGGCGCCGATCACGGCACCATCGCCGATCCGGA
Organism: Curtobacterium sp. NPDC090217; assembly: GCF_044746705.1. Lineage (NCBI taxonomy): Bacteria > Bacillati > Actinomycetota > Actinomycetes > Micrococcales > Microbacteriaceae > Curtobacterium > Curtobacterium sp. NPDC090217. The sequence continues at coordinate 1,337,625 of NZ_JBIVCR010000001.1, forward strand.
GCGGACCGATGAGCGCCGCGTTGTCACCGATCCAGACGTTCTGGCCGATGGTGATCGGCCCGCCGCCGCCCAAGGGACGCCGTGCTGGAGAGTCGAGCGGTCCGGACTGATGCGACCCCGAGTAACGGCCGTGGTTGTGATCGGAGATGTAGACGCCGCTACCGATCAAGCACCCGGTCCCGATGGTCACGGACGTGATCGCCGAGATGTGCACGCGATTCGAGAAGGAGACGTCGTCGCCGATCGTGATGTGAGGCGAGTACGTCTCTCCCTCGTATGACGCGACCGCTTCCAGCCAGAGATCTGAGCCGCTGGAGAACCGAGCACCGAAGTCGATCTGACGCCCTCCTCGGATTTCTGCACGAGGCCCGAAGAAGCTTCCGGGCGCATTCAATTGGGCACCGAGGATCGCGCTCGTGAGCTTGCGAAAAGCGCGACTGCCGACGCGTCCGACAGCGAGTAGCGGGGGTTCGACGTCAAGACGAAGTGTGCGCGTGAACGAGCGGATCATGAGGTCGATGGGTCCAAATCAGGTGATTGTCGACGTTGATTGCAGTGAACTCGGAGCGTGCAACCGCAGCGGCTCGCGCCGGTGGGAGCTCATCGCAGGGGCGATGGTTAAACCTTAGGATGAGCCCATGTCGGACCTTCCCGAGTCGCGACGCGCCACCCGGCCTCGGAGGTCCCGACCTCGCACCGTGCTGTGGGTCGTCCTCGCCCTGATCCTGTTGCTGCTGCTCGCCGTCGCCTGGGTCGGCGTGCGCGCGGTGATGGCGAAGAACGCACTGCAGGAGTCAGTGGCACACGTCGACGCCTTGAAGACGCAGCTCACGAGCGGGGACACCCCCGGCGCGGAGCGAACAGCCTCGGAGCTCGAGCAGAGCGCTTCGCATGCGCGCTCGTTGACGAGCGACCCGGTGTGGGGAGCGGCACAGTACGTCCCGGTCCTCGGGACGAACCTCCGCGCCGTCCGGCAGATCTCGGTGATCGTCGACGACGTCGCCACCGATGCGGTCAAGCCGGTGGCCGGCGTTTTGGGCGACATCGACGTGGATGCGTTCAAGCCCAAGAACGGCCGCATCGACCTCGCACCCCTGGTGAAGGCGCAGCCAGCCGTCGCGAAGGCGACCGCGACGCTCGCGACGGCGACCCGGGAAGCCGACCGCATCGACACGAGCGGCACCCTGTCAGCGGTGACGGGCGCGGTCGACCAGCTCCGAGCCTCCTTGTCGAGTGTTTCGACGCAGGCCGACACTGCGAACCGCGCGGTCGCGCTGGCGCCGAGCATGCTCGGCGACGGTGGTGCGAAGCACTACCTGGTGCTGTTCCAGAACAACGCGGAGCTGCGTGCCGGCGGTGGTATCCCCGGCGCGGTCGGCGAGCTGACGGTCGACGATGGCGCGATCTCGCTCGGGCGGCAGGCGTCGACGTCGGACTTCGCGATCGCCGACCAGCCGGTGCTGCCGCTCGGGACGGACACGCAGGGGCTGTACGGCGGGATCACGGGGGAGTACATCCAGGACGTCACCCTGACGCCGCGCTTCGAGACGTCGGCGCAACTCGCGCGCGAGATGTGGAAGCAGAAGTACGGGGAAACGGTGGACGGTGTCCTCGCGATCGACCCGGTGACGCTCGGCTACATCCTCAAGGCGACGGGCCCGGTGCAACTCGCGACGGGGGACACCCTGACGTCGGACAACGCGGTGCAGCTGCTGCTGAGAGACGCGTACGCGAAGTACCCGGACCCGACGGTGCAGGACGCGTTCTTCGCGTCAGCGGCGAGTGCCGTGTTCTCGAAGGTGTCCGAGGGCGGATTCGACCCGAAGGCGTTCATCGCTGCGCTGGGTACCGGTGTGGACGAGGGGCGGGTGCGGCTCTGGAGCGCGAACGCCGATGAGCAGGATCAGCTCGCAGGCACGGCGGTGTCGGGAGACCTGCCGACGAGCGGCAAGGACACGCAGCGCTTCGGCGTCTACCTCAACGACGCGACCGGCGCGAAGATGGACTACTACCTCGACAAGACGGTCGGACTGGGCAGCCAGGTGTGCCGGAAGGACGGCCGTCCGACGTGGGTCGTCGAGGTCACGCTGAAGAACACCGCGCCAGCCGACGCGGCGACGAGCCTGCCCGAGTACGTGACCGGGGGCGGAGAGTACGGCGTCACACCCGGCGCGATCCGGACAAACGTCGCCGTGTACGCCCCCACTTCGGGTGTCTACGTCCAGGCCTCTCAGGACGGAAGGGTTGCGTCCCCACAGACCGCAACGGACGGCAAGTACCCCGTCGCACAGTTCCAAACCCTGCTCTCACCAGGGGAAAGTACCACCTTGAAAGTGTCCTTCCTCGGCCCGGCCAGTGCAGCGCGCACCCCTGTCGACGTCACGAGCACACCAGGAATTAACGTGAACGATACGAAACACGTGGCAATTGACTGTGAAGACCCGGTAGGTTGAGACAACTTCGCCATAGCGACTGCATGGAGTTCAGGGCAGACCCGCATCGTCCTCGCGAAGCCACAACCATCAGGGGAGCACCATGAAGAAGATCATCGCTGCCATCGTGCTCGCGTCCGCGGCACTGATCGCCACGCCGGCCGCCGCCAACGCTGCGGGTTACGTCCCGGCCTCGAACGTCTCGGTCTCCGGTTCCGCCGTCGCCGGTGGCACCGCGACCGTCGGCTTCGCAGCTGGCTCCTTCATCGCGGACGAGACCGTCACGGTCTCCATCACGGGTGCTGGCGCCGCCACGCTCGGCGCGCTGCCGACCACGACCGTTTCGAAGACCTACGTGGCTTCCTCGACCGGTGCCGCGACCGTCCGCGTGACGCTCCCGGCCGGCGCTTCGGGTACCTACTCGCTCACCGCGACCGGCGCCACGTCGGGCAACGTCGCGACGACGGCGCTCACTGTCGTCCCGGCTGACGGCGCTGCTGCGACCGCTGCCTCGGGCAACGGCACGCTCGCCTTCACCGGTGGCACCATCTCCGCGCTGGCTCTCTGGGTCGCCGGTGGGGCCGTCGTCCTCGGCGGTGGCCTCCTCGCGGTGCGCACCTCGGTGCGTCGCCAGCGCACGGCTGCCTGAGCGCCTCAGTACTGCACGACGGAACCCCCGGAGCTTCGGCTCCGGGGGTTCTTCGTTGTGCGGGGGCGGACGGGTGGTCAGTGCATGCTCTGACGGGATGGCGCCGGCCGGGCAGGCGACAAAGTCGATGTCGTACGACAGCCGTTCTGTCATTCGAACGCGCCTGCAACAGTTGCACGCGCGTGCCAGCGACAGAGTCGCTGTCGTACGACAACGAGTCCGTCGTTCCGAGTCGGCCGGCACCACCACCCAGTGCGGCCGGCACCGCCACCCAGCGCGGCCGGCACCGCCACCCAGCGCGGCCGGCGCCCATCACCCAGCGCGGCGGCCCTCAGCAAACGCGACGCCGCGCGCCCCACCCGAGCACCACGACGCCCACCAGCGCCCCGATCACCGCCCCACTCGTGTTCGACAGCACGTCGTCCAGCGACGCGAACCGCGCAGGCAGGAACACCGCCTGCCCGGTCTCGATGCACGCGCTGAGGACGAGCCCGGCCGCCGCGCCGACCCACCACCGCCGCGCGCCGACGAGCAGCACCACGAGCAGCCCGAGCGGCAAGAAGAAGAGCGCGTTGGCAGTGAACTCGAGCGCCCCGTACCCGAACCACCCCGGCACCCCGACCCGGTGCGAAGCGTCGAGTGCCCGGATGACGAGCGGATGCGCCCCGGCGTCCACCGGGGAGCCGGCGAACCCCACGAACAGCACCCCGACGCCGTAGACGCCGATCACCCACGCCGCGATCCGACGGCTGCGCGGCGTCGCCGGCGCGAGCGGCGCCCGCATCGCGGCGAGCACGAGCCACCCGAGCGCCAGCCCGACGAGGATCGCCACCACGACCGACACCCACGTCGCACCCGGAGCCGGGGACCGGAGCGCCAGGAGTCCACCGAGCACCACCGATCCGAGTGCAGCCCAGCCCGTCGCCCGCCGGGCATCGGTGGGTACCGCGGAGGCGACGAGCGCGGGGAGCGGGATGGTCACCGCCGTCACGGCCATCGCCGTGGCGAAGCCGTCCTCCACGGACAGGAGGCCGTGTCCGGCTCCCCGGAGCTCCGTCACCACCGCGTGGAACACCTCCACCGCCGCGGTCGCGACCCACGGCAGGGACGCCAGGGCGATCAGCACCGCGGTACCGGCGGCCAGCACCGCGCGGGCGAACGAGGTCCGCGCCGACGCCGTGCGGAATGCCGAGGTCATGTCGGCCGACGTTACCGTGCCGGACCGTGCCCGCTGCGTGACACCAGTTCGGGGAGGGTCCCCCCTATTGGGGACCGCGATGTCCCCATCGGCATGCGGCGAACTGTCAGAATCGGAGTCGGCGGAGGACGCCCGAGCTCGCAACCGGAGCCCAGTGCGCGTCCCGTCGCCGAGCACGTCCCGACCCGAAAGAGACCGATGCGCCATTCCCTGGACACCCGTGTGCCCCGAGCCCGCCAGGGGCTCCGACTCATCGCCATGGTGGGCGCCACGCTCCTCGCGGGCGCCGGCATCACCGCGACCACCGCGGTCGTCACCGCCGCTCCCGCATCGGCCGTCACGGCGACCGCGAACGGTGCGTTCATCTGCGACCAGAACACGGTCTACGCCACGGACTCGACCGGCAAGGTCATCGCGATCGACGTGACGAACACCGCGAGCGCTGGCACCACCGCCGACGTCACGTCCCTCGGAACCGATGCGAACAACGGTCTCGGCATCTCCCGCGAGGGCCTGAAGATGTACGCCGCGTCGAACAACGTCAACTCGACGCTCAAGGAGTACACGCCGGCGAACGGTGGCACCGCCGAGGTGTCCAAGACGATCACGACCGACGGCAAGCGCGTCGTGATCCGCGGCGCGGTGGACCCGACGACGGGCATCTACTACTACGGCGACAACACCGGCTGGCTCGGCGCGTACAACCCGAACACCAAGCAGTACCTCGGTCAGGTCGGTCAGATCAACGGCCTCAAGGCGGGCAACGGCGACTTCGCGTTCAGCTCGCGCGGTCTGCTCTTCGTCGTCGCGGCCGACACCGTCTACCGCGTGAACACCCCCACGCTGCCGACGGCCTCCGGGACCACGGCGCTCACGACGACGGCGATCGCGACGCTGCCGAGCGGCACGAACAGCCCCGGCATCGCGTTCTCGTCCGACGGCTACCTCTACCTCTCGTCGTCGCCGGCGGACACGTCGGTCCAGTCGACGACGCTCTACCAGCTCGACCCGACGACGGGGCAGCCGGTCAGGAACTTCGCCGTCAACGCGTCCTTCCGGGCCAGCGACCTCGCGACCTGCAACTACGCCGACACGGTGACCGGTGCCTCGAGCGTCGACGACCGCTGGAACTCCGGCGACCAGTTCGGCCTCGCCGTCACCGGCGGCGGCATCTCCTCGACCAACAGCGGCACCACCGCGACCACCAGTGGTTCGAAGAACGGCGTGCAGGACCAGCAGGCCGGCGCCGTGCTCACCACGCCGGGCAAGGACTACACCGTCACACAGACCGCTGCGGGTACCACGAACCTGGCGAACTACGCCACCACGTGGCGGGCGGTGAACGTCAACAGCGGCGCCGAGGTCGCGAAGGGCACGGGGAACACCGCGACCTTCACCTTCCCGGCCGCAACCTCCTCCGACGGCACCGATGTCGTCGTGACCTTCGCCAACGTGCTGCAGCGCGTCCACGTCGCGACGGCGGCGGACACGTACTCCACCCCGGTCGACACGAAGCTCGACGTCGCGGCCCCCGGTGTCCTCGCGAACGACACCGGTGACGGTCTCTCGGTCACGAGCCACACCGACCCCGCGAACGGCACGCTCACGATGACCGCGAAGGACGGGAGCTTCTCGTACGTCCCGAACAACGGCTTCTCCGGCACGGACCAGTTCACCTACACCGCGACGGACGGCGGTGGCCGGACCTCGACGAGCACCGTGACGATCACCGTCGCGCCGAAGGCCGTCGACGACGCGTTCAGCGTGCACGCCGGCTCGACCGCGACCACCACGACGAAGCAGACCGGCGTCCTCGGCAACGACCGCGGCACCGGCCTGACGGTCACGAACCACACCGACCCGACGAACGGCACCCTGACGCTGAACACGGACGGCACCTACTCGTACACGCCCAAGGCGGGCTTCTCGGGCGGGGACTCGTTCACCTACACGGCGAAGGACACCGCGGGCTCGACCATCACGGGCACCGTGACGATCACGGTCCTGCCGACGGCGAAGACCGAGACGATCACCGCGACCTCCGGCTCCTCGACGAGCGCGACCGCCCCCGGTCTGCTCGGCAACGACCTCGGGTCCGACCTGGTCGTCACCGGGAACACGACGCCCGCGCACGGTGACGTCACCGTGAACCCGGACGGCTCGTACACGTACACGCCCACCAGCGGGTACTCCGGCCAGGACTCCTTCGACTACACCGTCACCGATGCGAACGGCGCGGGGAAGTCCGACACCGTGACGGTCACGGTGACCGTGCTGCCGAAGGCCGTCGACGACACCGTCACGGTCGCCGCGGGCAGCACCGCCGCCACGACGACCCGCGCGACCGGCGTGCTCGGCAACGACCTCGGCACCGGCCTCACGGTCACGAGCCACACCGCGCCGACCAACGGCACCCTGAGCCTCGACGACGCCACCGGCACGTACTCCTACACGCCGAACGCCGGCTTCTCCGGCACCGACTCCTTCAGCTACACGGCGACGGACAAGGCGGGCAACCCGACCACGGCGACGGTCACCATCACGGTGACGCCGGCCGCCGCCGCTGACTCGGCGACCACGCCGGCGCAGACCCCGGTGACGATCGGCGTGCAGGACAACGACCACGGCACGGAGCTCGCGACCACGGTCGTGACCGGTCCGACGAACGGCACCGCGACGGTCCAGCCGGACGGCACGGTCGTGTACGCGCCGAAGGACGGCTTCTCCGGGACCGACTCGTTCACCTACACGGTGACCGACAAGGCGGAACGCACCACCGACCCCGTGACGGTGACCGTGACGGTGACCCCCGTCGCGAACCCGGACACGGCCGCCACGAAGGCCGGCGACACGCTGACCATCCCGGCGGGAGTGCTGACCGGCAACGACACCGGTTCCGACCTGCACGTCACCGGTGCAACGAGCACGAAGAACGGCGACGTCTCGGTCGACCTGACCATCGGCGACGTGACGTACACGCCGAAGGACGGCTTCTCCGGCACCGACACCGTGCCCTACGAGGTCACGGACGCCTCCGGCCAGAAGAGCACCGGCGTCGTCACGATCGTGGTCGGTCCGACCGCCGCGCCGGACACCGCCACCGCGACGGCCGGCGAGACCCTGACCGTCTCGAAGGAGGACGGCGTGCTCGCGAACGACAAGGGCACGGGCAAGCAGGCCGCGGTCGACCAGAAGCCGACGAACGGCGACCTCGACCTCGCGACCGACGGGTCGTACACGTACACGCCCCACGACGGCTTCTCCGGAACCGACACCTTCACGTACACGCTGACGGACGGCTCCGGCCGGACCTCCACGGGCACGGTCACCATCACGGTGAACCCGGGCACCGAGAAGGACGCGATCTCGACGAAGGCGGGCCAGCCCGTCTCGGTGACCTCCGGCGAGCTGACGAAGAACGACCACGGCGACGGCCTGCAGGTCATCGGCGCCCAGGGCGCTGCCAACGGTGACCTCTCGGTCGCCGACGACGGCACCGTCACCTACACGCCGCACGCCGGGTTCTCCGGCACGGACACCTTCACGTACACGGTCATCGACGCCCACGGCAACAAGGGCACCGGCACCGTCACCGTCACCGTCACCCCGGTCGTCGCGGCGAGCACCGGTTCGGCCACCACCGACGAGCCCGTCACGGTCTCCGACGAGGACGGCGTCCTGAAGGACTCCGACGGCACCGGCCTCGAGGTCACCGGCAACACGCAGCCGGAGCACGGCGCCGCCACCGTCGGTGAGAAGGGCGGCTACACCTACACGCCGAAGCCCGGCTACTCCGGTCCAGACTCGTTCGACTACACCGTCACCGACCAGGACGGCAACACGACGACCGGCACCGTGACGATCACCGTGCTGCCGAAGGGCGTCGCCGACACCGCCTCGACCCCGGCCTCCACCCCGGTCGACGTCCCGGTCACGAAGAACGACTCGGGCACGACGCTCACCGTGGCGACCGTCACGAACGGCACGAACGGCACCGTCGGCATCACCGGCCCCGGCACGGTGACGTACACGCCGAAGGACGGCTTCTCCGGAACGGACACGTTCACCTACACGGCGAAGGACCCAACGGGCGGCAGCACGCAGCCCACGACGGTCACGGTGACCGTGTCGCCGACCGCGAAGCAGGACCTCGTCACGACACCGGCCGGCACCCCGCTGCCGATCGCGAGCACCACGCTCACGGCCAACGACAACGGCTCCGGACTCACCGTCACCGGCCACGGCGACGCGGCGCACGGTGACGTGACCACCGGCACCGACGGCGGCCTCGTCTACACGCCGGCCCCCGGCTTCTCCGGCACGGACGAGTTCACCTACACCGCCACCGACAGCAACGACCAGACGACGACCTCGACGGTCATCGTGATCGTCGGTGCGGTCGCCATGCCGGACTCCGGGACGACCACGACGAACGGCACGCTCACGGTGACCACGGCGAACGGCGTCCTCGGCAACGACCTCGGAACCGGCCTGACCGCGAAGATCGACCGCAAGCCGACGCACGGCGACGTCGAGCTCGGCGCGAAGGGTGGCTACACCTACACGCCGAAGAAGGACTGGTCGGGCACGGACACCTTCACCTACACGGCGACGGACACCGACGGCAACACCGCCACGGGAGTCGTGACGATCACGGTCACCCCGACCGCGGGAGATGACAAGACCAGCACCCCGGCCGGCAAGACCGTCACCGTCACGGGCCCCGGCGTCCTCGGCAACGACCACGGCACGAAGCTCACGGTCGTCGGCTCCGGCACCCCGGAGCACGGCACCGTGACGATCGCCGCCGACGGCACGTTCGTCTACACCCCGGCCGCCGGTTTCTCCGGCACCGACCACGTCACCTACACGGTGCAGGACGCATCGGGGCAGCGCACCAGCGCGACGGTCACCATCACGGTGGGCATCATGGCCAAGGACGGCAAGGCGACCACCATCGCCGGCACCGCGGTCGGCCGTGACGGTGCGCACGGTGTGCTCGCCGGCTCGGATGGTGTGGCGCTCTGGGCGAAGATCGACCGGAAGCCCGCGCACGGCACCGTCACCCTGCAGAAGGACGGCGCCTGGGTCTACACCCCGGCCGCCGGCTTCACCGGGGTCGACTCCTTCACGGCCATCGTGACGGACGAGAGCGGGCAGACGACCACCGTGACGACGACCATCACCGTCCTCGCCCACGCCGTCGCGATCGACGACAAGGCGACCGGCACGGCGAACCAGCCGGTGACGATCGACCCGCTCACGAACGACACGCCGACCAGCGGAGCGACGTTCGACCGCGGCAGCCTCCACCTGGTCGACCCGAAGGGCGCACTCGTCGACAGCATCACCGTCGACGGCAAGGGCACCTGGACGATCCGGGACGGCAAGGTCGTCTTCGCCCCGGTGGACGGCTTCACCGGCACCGTGCAGGTCGGCTACAGCATCGTCGACAGCGACGGCCAGCAGGTCCTCGCGACCATCACGGTGGTCTACCCGACCGGGTTGGCCGCGAAGGTCCAGGCCGCCGAGCTCGCCTTCACCGGCACCACCGGCATGGTCGGGCTGTCGCTCGCGGCGCTCACGCTGCTGCTGGCAGGTGTCCTGCTGATCGTCCGCCGCCGGATCCGCGGAACCGACTGACGCACCGGACAGGAGGCCCGGATCACGTCCGCCACACGGCGGACGTGATCCGGGCCTCCCGTCTGCAGTCCGTGGTCGCGCCGGGCGCGACGGCTGCGGTCAGGCGACCGGCTCGATGAGCTCCGGGCCGTTGTTCTTCACGCTGTTGACCGTGCGCGAGACCTCGTACTGCTCGAGGCCCGCCGCGACCGCGAGCGACTCGTGGTCGAGCAGGGACAGCAGGTCGTCGGTGTGCAGGTCGCCGCCGAGCCAGTCGTCGTAGCCGTCGGGCGTGAGGAACGCCGGCATGCGGTCGTGGACCTCGCCAGGAGCCACGTGGGCGTCCCGCGTGATGATCGCCAGCGAGAGCTTCCACTTGTCCGGGTCGCCCTCGGGCTTGGTCGGGTCCGGCCAGGCGCTCACGACACCGGCCATCGCCAGCGCGCCACCGGGTTCGTGCACGAAGTGGGGTTCCTTGCCGTCCTCGCGCACGACCCACTCGTAGTAGCCCTGCGCGGGGACGATGCACCGGTTCGTGGCGAACGCCCGCTTGAACATGCCGCTCGTCGCCACGGTCTCGATCCGGGCGTTGATCGGCTTCGGGCGCTGCTTGACGAAGTCCTTCGCCCAGCTCGGCACGAAGCCCCAGCTGATCTGCGGGAGTTCGCGCTCGCCGTGGCGCTGCCGGACCGCGAACACCGGGTCGGTCGGGGCGACGTTCCAGCTCGGGACGAGCCCGGTGCCGACGACGCCGGTGTCCTCGTCGACGTGTTCGGTGCGATCGGCGAGTTCACCGATGAGCTCGGGGAGCAGGTCGGCGGTGGTGTCGGAGACGACGAAGCGGCCACACATGCGCCCAGTCTGCCCCGCGCCCCCGACAGTGGTCAGTCGCCGGGGAGGCGGATCTTCGAGCCGTTCGGGGTGCGTCGGTACTCTCCCGGCTTCGCCGGGGTGGACGGAACGTCGGGGAGGGTCGCCGCGAGGGCCCTGGCCCGCTCGACCTTGCCGAGCCGGATGACGTTCGCCACGGTGCGGCCAGCGCTGATGACACCGAGCCAGACGGGGAAGACCACGGCGGCGTCCAGCAGGAGGAGCGCCCCGAACACGAGCACCGCCACCGCAGTGAGGACCAGTCCGCGGAACACCTCGGGCACCATCCCGGCGCGCACCGCCTCGGCGTCACGGAGGACGTCGTCCCGGTCACCCGGGTCGATCGTCGGAGCGTCCTTCGCGCGGAAGTACCGCTCGATCGGGTCCGGCGCCGCCATCTGCGACCCCGACCAGTACAGGCGCGTGCCGTCGGCCGCTCGGGGTCGGAACGGGACGACTGCCACGCCGACGGCACCGGACGCGAGGGCGAGCAGCGCTGCGCCGACCCGGGCGGATGGGTGGTGGAGGTCCGGCCACGGTGCGACCGAGCCGATAACGACGAGCACGGCGGCGGCGGCCACGGCGGTCAGCACGCCGACGAGCGCCATCCGGCGGCGGCGTTCCGCGGGGATCGCCCGACCGACGTCCGCTCGGAAGACCGACCACCCGAGGGAGGACGGGCTCATGCGGGCTCGCTGGCCGGGGCGAGCGTCTCGGCGACCGCCCGTGCACGCTCGGCGCGTCCCAGCCGGTGCAGCCACACGGCGATGTTGCCCGCGTAGAGGACGAACCACAACGGGACGACCTGCGAGAACGTCCCGAGCAGCAGTGCGGCGAGGCTCGCGAGCAGGCCACCGACGACGAGCGGGCTCCACTGGGTGACGTCCTTGATGACCCCGCGGCGGTAGAGCAGCGTGTCGGTGAGCACCGCGTGCCGGTCCTCCGGACGCATCGCGGGCATGGTCCGCACGAGGTACCGCTGCACGCTGCCGCGGACCGTGCGGGCGGTGTCCGGTCGGACCTGCCGGCCGTTGATCGTCGCGGCAGGGTCGAGCGGCCGGCCGATCGGGCAGCACGCGATGGCGACGAGTCCGACGCCGAGGGACAGCAGCGCGACGGCGAGTATCGCGCGACCGGCTCCGGGACCGGTCCAGTCGAACGCGAGGTCGAGCCCAGTCATCACCGCGGCGGCGACGACCGTGACGACGGCACCGAACACGAGCGCGCGACGGACCTTGACGACGGACACGCCGTCACCGAAGTGGGTGCGGTAGGCCTGCCATCCGAGTCGGAACACGCCGTCCGTTCTACTCGGTGTCCTCGAGGATCGCTCGGACACGCCCGGAGCGGCGCGATCCCGACGGGTGTGGTCCCCGGAGTGGAGCCGCTCGTCAGGAATCGTCCAGCCTGGAGCGGTCACCTGCTGCCATGAGTCTCGACATCGTCTACACCGCCGTCGCCCACGCCTCCGGGGGCGGCCGCGACGGCCACGTCCGCAGCGAGGACGACCGGCTCGACCTGGACACCCGTCCGCCGAAGGAGATGGGCGGCAGCGGCGAGGGCACCAACCCGGAGCAGCTCTTCGCCGCCGGGTACGCTGCGTGCTTCCTCGGGGCGCTGCACGCGGCGGGTCGCGAGCTGTCGCTCGACACCACGGACGCCGAGGTCTCGGCCGAGGTCGGCATCGGCGGGAACGGGAACGGCGGGTTCGGGCTCGCGGTGGAGCTCGACATCTACGCGCCGGCGGTCGACGGTGCCTCGCGGCAGCGACTGGCGGAGCGGGCGCACGAGATCTGCCCGTACTCGAACGCCACCCGCGGCAACATCACCGTGACGCTCTCCCTCGTCGACTGACATGGACGCGCCCTCGCGCTGCCCGTGCCTGAGCGGCAACCCGTACGGCGAGTGCTGCGGACCCCTGCATGCGGGTGCCGCGGCGCCGACGGCCGAGCGGCTCATGCGGTCGCGGTTCTCGGCGTTCGCGCTCGGGCTGCCGGAGTACCTGCTCCTGTCGTGGCACCCGAGCACGCGTCCGGCATCGCTCGAGCTCGACGCGGATCAGCGGTGGACACGGCTCGACATCCTGTCGACCCGGGACGGAGGCCCGTTCGACTCCCGGGGACAGGTCACGTTCCGCGCGTGGTGGCGGACCGACACCGAGCGTGGCACGCTCGAGGAGACGAGCGACTTCGTCCGTGAGCAGGGCCGCTGGTTCTACCTCGACGGAGTCGTGTCGTCCTGACAGGGAGCCCCATGCGCCGCGACATCACCGCCTTCGGCGCCCACTCGACGGCAGCCGACGTCCTCGACGGGATCGACCTGACGGGCCGCACCGCGATCGTGACCGGGGCGGCCTCGGGCATCGGTGTGGAGACGGCCCGCGCGCTCGCCGGAGCCGGAGCCACCGTGACGTTGGCCGTGCGCGACGTCGCGGCCGGGCGCCGCATCGCCGATGACATCGCCAGCACCACCGCCCGGGCTGCCCCCGCGGTCGCCGAGCTGCACCTGGACCAGCCGGCGTCGATCGAGGAGTTCACCGCGGCGTGGGACGGTCCGCTCGACGTCCTCGTGAACAACGCCGGCATCATGGACGCTCCGGAGTCGTACACGCCAGCCGGGTGGGAGTCGCAGTTCGCCACGAACCACCTCGGCCACTTCGCCCTCGCGCTCGGGCTGCACGATGCCCTGGCGGTGGCAGGCGCGGCGCGCATCGTGTCGGTGTCCTCGAGCGGTCACGGCTCCTCACCCGTGGTGTTCGACGACCTCTTCTTCCGTCGTCGGCCCTACGAGCCCGGCCTCGCGTACGCCCAGTCGAAGACGGCGAACGCGCTGTTCGCGGTCGGTGTCGGGCTCCGCTGGGCGGCGGACGGCATCACCGCGAACTCCTGCATGCCCGGTGGCATCTGGACCGGGCTGCAGAAGCACTGGGACCCGGACGTCCTGGCTGCCACGAAGATCGCCGCCGCGGACGTCGTGAAGACCCCGGAGCAGGGCGCGGCCACCTCGGTGCTGCTCGCGACGGCACCCGAGCTGGCTGATGTGACGGGTCGGTACTTCGAGGACTGCCACGAGGCAGCCGTGGTCGACGCCGTACAGGACGGGCTGTACGGGGTGCTGCCGTGGGCGCTCGACACGCGTGACGCCGACCGCCTGTGGGACGTGTCGGTCGCGCTGCTCGACGCCGAGGCGCGCTCCCGGGCGTCCTGACGGCCCTGGCTCTCAGGCCCCGATCGTCTCCGGCAGGCCGACGGACACGCGCATCGCACGCCGGACGAGTGCCTCGGACGGCAGGAGCTCGTCCTCGTCCCCGGTCAGGAAGAACCGGATCTGGCCGATGGCCTGCTCGGTCAGCATGTCCAGGCCGTTCAGCACGCGACCACCTGCTGCCTCCCAGCGCGACGCGGCAGCGGTCGGCCACGGCTCGTACGCCACGTCGAACAGCAGCGCGTCGGGACCGGACGGCACGAGCGTCAACGAATCCGCGGCGCCACCCGGGAGCGTGGACACGACGAAGCCGAGCGGCCCCGCCTGCTCGAGGTCCGCCAGGGGATGGACCTCGAGCGAGACGCCGAGTCGCGTGGCGAGGCCCACGAGGTCCCGTGCCTTCGTCGTGTCGCGGAGGAACACCCGGACGAGCCGGGCGCCGAGTCGCAACGACGCGGTGAGCGCACTCGCAGCGGTGGCACCGCCGCCGAGGATCGTGGCCTCGCCGGGGACGTGCCCGAGCGCCTCGACCGGACGGACGATCCCCTCGACGTCGGTGTTCGCACCCGCGCGGACGACCCGGCCGCCCTCGTCCCGGAACGCCAGGGTGTTCGCCACCCCGAGCTCGTCGACGAGCGCCGTCGTGCGATCGAGCATCGGCAGGACTTCGCGCTTCAGCGGCATCGTCAGGCTGAGCCCGCGCTGTTCCGGACCCAGCCCCGCGACGAACGCGTCCAGTCCGCCGGACGTGACCTCGTGCCTCCCGTACGTGAACGGCACCCCGAGCACGTCGTAGGCCGCTGTGTGCAACGTGGGCGAGAGGGAGTGCGCGATCGGCGAGCCGAGCACCGCGAGGTGCGTGCGGGCGGGGTCGGGGAACGAGAGAGCCACATCGCCAGCCTAGTGTCGCGCGGTATTAGGGTAGCCTTACCTACGTGATCCGATCCTCCCTCCCCAAGCAGCGCTTCCGTCGCGTGCTCGCCGCGACCGGTGCCGTCGTCGCCGCCTCGCTCGTCCTCGCCGGATGCGCTGGCGGCAGCCCGTCCGACTCGTCCTCCTCCGGCTCGTCCGGCGACGGCGCCTTCCCGGTGTCGATCACGACCGGGCTCGGCACGACGACCATCAAGTCCCAGCCGAAGCGCGTCGTCGCCCTCGGCTGGGGTGACGCGGAGACGGCGCTCGAACTCGGCGTGCAGCCCGTCGGCGCGAGCGACTGGCTGGCGTTCGGTGGCGACGGTGTCGGGCCGTGGCTCAAGGGTGCGTACGACAAGTCCCCGAAGATCATCAACACGCTCGAGCCGAGCTACGAGGACATCCTCAAGCTCAAGCCGGACGTGATCCTCGACGTGAAGTCCTCCGGCGACAAGGACCGCTACGACAAGCTGTCCGCGATCGCGCCGACCGTCGCGATCCCGAAGGGGGCGTCGAACTACCTGGCATCGACGAAGCAGCAGACCACGATGATCGCGAAGGCGCTCGGCAAGGAGGCCGAGGGCAAGAAGCTGCTCGCCGGCGTCGACTCCGCCTACGCCGCCGCGCGCAAGGCCCACCCGGACTTCGCGGGCAAGACCGCCGTCATCGGTGCGTACACGTCCGAGGGCTTCGGCGCCTACGCATCGGCCGACAGCCGTGCGCAGTTCATGCAGGAGCTCGGCTTCACGATCCCGTCCCGCATCGACAAGGAAGCCGGCAAGGAGTTCTCGGTGCACCTGTCGAACGAGAACCTCGACCTGCTCGACGCCGACCTGACCGTGATCCTGCCGATCTACGTCGAGGCCTCCGCTGCCGAGTCCGACCCGCTGTTCCAGAAGGTGCCGTCGGTCGAGGCCGGTCACTACATCGTCTTCGACGACAAGGACGTGTCGTCGGCGTTCTCGATGGGGACCACCGCAGCGATCGAGTGGGCGCTCAAGCGCCTGCCGGACCAGTTCGAGTCCAAGCTGGGCTGACGCCGCCGAATCGACTGGAGGCCCGACTCACCATCTGCAGGACCGCATGCGGTCTGCACGTGGCGAGTCGGGCCTCCAGTGCGTTGCGGCCGGCGGTCTGCCCGACCGGTGCTGCCGGGATCAGCCCGCGAACATCGAGCCGAGGAACGCGAAGAGCAGGGCGATGAGCGGGAAGGCCCCCTGCACGAACGCGGAGTTGAGGTAGCGGCGGCCGGTACCGACGAGGACCACCGCGGCGCCGAGCATGCTCGCGGTCGCGAACACGATGAGCGTCCAGCCCGTCGCGCCGTTGCCCGTGAACGCGAAGACGACACCGAGGATCGCGCCGATCGCCAGGAACAGGTTGTAGAAGCCCTGGTTGAACGCGAGGGACCTGGTCGCCCGGGCTTCGGAGTCGGACGCGATGCCGAAGATCTTCCGCACGCGGGGGCTGGTCCACGCCACCGACTCGAGGAAGAAGATGTACACGTGCACCAGCCCTGCGAGGACTGCGAACACACTCGAGATGACGAGGAGCACCGACATGGACTCCATTGTCCCAGGCTTCGCGCTCCCGACGTAACCGACACCTGGTGGCCAGGGTCCGGCCGTTAGGCTCTGGACATGAGCGAGTACGACGAAGCGGCCGTGGCTGAACTGCAGAGCATCCGGCAGAGCATCGACAACATCGACGCCGCCGTCATCCACATGCTCGCCGAGCGCTTCAAGTACACGCAGCGCGTCGGGTACCTCAAGGCCAGCGCCGGCATGCCGCCGGCCGACCCGGCGCGCGAGCAGATCCAGGTCGCACGCCTGCGGTCGCTCGCTGCGGAGTCGCACCTCGACCCGGCCTTCGCGGAGAAGTTCCTGAACTTCATCGTGGCCGAGGTCATCCACCACCACGAGCAGATCGCCGAGGGAGAAGCGTGACGCTGCCCGCCCTCCCGCCGCTGCCCGCGCTCCCGCCGCTGCCCGCCCTCCCGCCGCTGCTCGTCGGCTCTTACACGGCGACCGGGGGTGGGACCGCGACCGGGATCTCGTTCGTCGAGTCCGGGGCGGCGTCGACCGTCGCCGTGCTCGACGACCCGTCCTTCCTCGCCGTCTCGGGTGACCGTGTCTACGCCGTGTCCGAGACCGCAGACGGCTCCGTCAGCGCGTTCCGTCGCACCGGCAGCGCGCTCGAACACCTCTGGGATGCGCCGTCCGGTGGTGACGCTCCGTGCCACGTGCGGGTCGACCCGTCCGGTGCGCTCGTCGTCACGAACTACGTCTCCGGCACCGTGACCGCGGTGTCCCTGGCCGCGGCCGAGTCGCTCGCCGCGTCCGTGCTCGCGAGCGACGGGGTCGTCGGGACGGCGGTGCACGGGGCCGGTGACACCGTCGTGGTGCCGTCCGATGCCGTCGTGACCGCCGTGCTGCCGGACGTCACGGGGCCCGTCGAGGACCGGCAGGAGGGGCCGCACGCCCACCAGTCGGTCGCGACGCCTGACGGCACGTTGCTCGTCGCTGATCTCGGCGGGGACGCCCTACACGAGTTCCGGGTGGGGGCCCCTGGGGCTTCGGCCGGGTCGGCCGCTTCGGCCGCTTCGGCCGGGTCGTCGTCTGCTTCGCTGTCGCTGTCGCTGTCGCTGTCGCTGTCGCTGGATCTGGTGCGGGTGCACCACGTGGCGCCCGGCGTCGGACCGCGCCACATGGCCTGGTACGACGGCGACCTCATCGTCGCCGGCGAGCTCGACGGCAGGGTGCACCGCCTGCGCCGTGACGAATCAGGGGCGTTCCGGGTGATCGCATCGGCCCCGACGTTCGAGGGGGCCGTGGGGGAGTCGCTCCTCAGCCACATCGAGGTCGACGAGGCCGGTCTCGTGTTCGTCGCCGTCCGCGGGCGTGACCTGATCGTCACGCTGTCCGCGGCGGACGGGGGCCTGTCCGTCGTGGGATCAGGGTCGTGCGGCGGTGTCTGGCCGCGACACTTCGCCCTGGTGCCCGGCTACCTGCTCGTCGCCAACCAGATGTCCGACGCGATCGCCGTCCTGCCGCTCGGCGACGACGGGGTGGTGGGGGAGCCCGCCGGTCAGATCGCCGTCGGCAGCCCCGCCTGCATCGTCCCGCTGTAGCGCTCGCTCCGCGTTTCAGACCTCGATGAGGTTCTCGAACGTGCGGCCCTCGGCCAGCGCTGCCACCTGACGGCGCATGAGCTCGATCGACCGCGGCACGCTGAGGTCCGTGTTGCCACCGACGTGCGGCGTCAGGACCGTGTTCGGCGTCGTCCAGAGCGCGTGCCCCTCGGGGAGCGGCTCGGGGTCGGTGACGTCGAGTCCGGCGGACAGTCGACCGCTCGTGAGCTCCGCGACCAGCGCGTCGGTGTCGACGACCTTGCCCCGTGCCACGTTGACCACGAGCGCACCGTCCGGCAGCGCCGCGAGCAGGTCGGCGTCGACGAGCCGTTCGGTCTCGTCGGTGAGCGGGGCGATGAGCACGAGGACGTCGGTCGTCCTGGCGATCTCCGGCAGTTCGCCGAAGGCGTGCACCTGCCGGCCGTCCTGCTCGCGGGCGGTACGGGCGACCACCGTGACGTCGGTCCCGAACGCCTCGAACCGGGTCGCGATCGCGCTGCCGATGGCACCGTAGCCGACGACCGTCACGCGTCGATCCGCCAGCGACCGCGTCTGCCGGGCGTCCCAGACGCCGTTCGCGCGGTCGAACTGGAACTGCCCGATCTCCCGCAGCGACGTCAGCGCCAGGCCGACGGCGAGCTCTGCCGTCTCGTCGTCGTGGATCCCGCGACCGTTCGCCAGCAGGGCGTGGCCGGGCACGTGCGGCACGGCGTGCTCGTACCCGGCGCTCGGCAGCTGCAGCAGTTCGAGGTTCGGCAGGTCGTGGACGTACTGCCAGCGGTGCCGTCCCTGGAAGTAGAACGGCAGGAACGTGATGGCGACCTCGTCCGCGCGCGGGTACGGTGCTTCGACGTCCCACACGTCCAGCTCGATGCCGTCCGGCACGGGGCCGAACCGGTCGACGAGCTCGGCGAAGGGCAGCGTGACGATCCGGTTCCCGGCTGCGGCGCGCACGGTGTCCGGGTCGGCGTGCAGGTTCTGCGGATCGGTGCTCACGCTGCTGCTCAGCCGTCGGTGCGCGGCGAGAAGGTGCCGTCGGACGCCAGCGGGCCGCGGCCCAGGACGCCCTCGGTCGCGGTCTCCTCGATCACGTCGCCGAACCGGGTCGGCAGGGTCGCGCCGTGCGTGCCGCGGAGTTCGTCCACGGAAGCCTCGAACGCGCCCTGGACCTCGAGCGCCTGGGAGGTGCCGTCGGTCACGCCGATGCGCAGGACCGGGAAGCCCCGGCCGTTGCAGAGACCCTGGAAGCGGACGTCGTCCTCCCGCCGGACGGTCACGATGACACGACCGGTCGACTCCGAGAACAGTGCCGTCGCGGTGTCGACACCGTCACGACTCTCGAGCTCGTCGAGCACGACCCGGGCGCCGACACCGAAGCGGAGCACCGACTCGGCGAGCGACTGGCCGAGGCCGCCGTCCGCCAGGTCGTGCGCGCTCGTGAGCAGCTGCTCGTCCGAGGCGGCGCGGAGCAGCTCGGCGAGGGCCTTCTCGCGGCCGAGGTCGACCGCGGGGGGACGCCCGCCGAGGTGTCCGTGCACCGTGCCGGCCCATGCCGAGCCGTCGAGCTCGAGGCTCGTGGTGCCGAGCAGGTAGATGTTGTGGCCGTCGTCCTGCCAGCCGGACGGGACGCGCTTGGCGACGTCGTCGATGACCCCCAGGACACCGACGACCGGGGTCGGGTGGATCGGGGTGGTGCCGGTCTGGTTGTAGAACGAGACGTTGCCGCCGGTGACCGGGATGCCGAGCTCCATGCAGCCGTCCGCCAGGCCCTCCACCGCCTCGGAGAACTGCCACATGACCTCGGGGTTCTCCGGGGAGCCGAAGTTCAGGCAGTCGGTGACGGCGGCCGGGACCGCGCCGGTGACCGCGACGTTCCGGTACGCCTCGGCGAGGGCAAGACGGGCGCCCTGCTTCGGGTCGAGCTGGCAGTAGCGGCCGTTGGCGTCCGTCGCGACGGCCACGCCGAGCCCGGTCTCCTCGTCGACGCGGATCATGCCGCCGTCGTCGGGGAAGGAGAGCGCGGTGTTGCCCAGCACGTAGGTGTCGTACTGGTTGGTGACCCAGTTCTTCGAGGACAGGTTCGGCGAGCCGAGGAGCTGCAGGAACTGGGCCTTGATCGCGGGACCGGTGTCCGGTCGGTCGAGCGCGGACGCCGAGTCGGCCTGCAGCGCGTCGATCCACGTCGGGTAGGCGACCGGGCGGTCGTAGACCGGGCCGTCGACGGCGACGGTGCGCGGGTCGACGTTGACGATCTCCTGGCCCTGCCAGTCGATGACGAGGCGCCCCGTGCCGGTGACCTCGCCGAGGACGCTGGTCTCGACCTCCCACTTGTTCACGACCGCCAGGAAGGCGTCGAGCTTCTCGGGGGTGACGACCGCCATCATGCGCTCCTGGCTCTCCGACATGAGGATCTCCTCTGCCGTGAGCGTGGGGTCGCGGAGCAGGACGTCGTCGAGCGAGATGTGCATGCCGCCGTCGCCGTTGCTGGCGAGTTCGGACGTGGCGCACGAGATGCCCGCGGCGCCGAGGTCCTGGATGCCCTCGACGAGCTCCTTCTGGAACAGCTCGAGGCAGCACTCGATGAGGACCTTCTCGGCGAAGGGGTCGCCCACCTGGACCGCCGGACGCTTGGTCGGGCCGCCCTCGGTGAAGGTGTCGGAGGCGAGGATCGACGCTCCGCCGATGCCGTCGCCACCGGTGCGGGCGCCGAAGAGGACGACCTTGTTGCCGGCACCCGAGGCGTTCGCGAGGTGCAGGTCCTCGTGCCGGAGGACGCCGACCGCGAGGGCGTTGACGAGCGGGTTGCCCTGGTACACGGCGTCGAAGTAGGTCTCGCCGCCGATGTTCGGCAGGCCGAGGCAGTTGCCGTAGAACGAGATGCCTCCGACGACGCCGTGCACGACGCGCGCCGTGTCCTCGTGCTCGATGGCACCGAAGCGGAGCTGGTCCATCACGGCGACCGGACGGGCACCCATCGAGATGATGTCGCGGACGATGCCGCCGACACCCGTGGCCGCGCCCTGGTAGGGCTCCACGTAGGAGGGGTGGTTGTGCGACTCGACCTTGAAGGTCACCGCCCAGCCGTTGCCCACGTCGACGACACCGGCGTTCTCGCCCATGCCGACCATCAGGTTCTCGGTCATCTCCGGCGTGACCTTCTTGCCGAACTGCCGGAGGTAGTTCTTGCTCGACTTGTACGAGCAGTGCTCCGACCACATCACGGAGTACATCGCGAGCTCACCAGAGGTGGGGCGGCGGCCGAGGATCTCGCGGATCTTGGCGTACTCGTCTGCTTTGAGCCCGAGGGCCTCGTACGGCTGGTCCTTGTCCGGCGTCGCGGCGGCGTCCTGGACGGTGTCGGGCTTGGGGCGAGCGTAGGTCGTCACTGGCCCAGTTTACGTCGGGGACAAGCCCTGCCCGGCACGCGGCGCCCGACGGAGCTGATACCGCCGGTTGCGACTCTGCGGAAGCGCCGTCGGCCAGACCACTTCTTGATCGATCAGCACACGCAACTTCTGTCGCAGAGTGGGAACTGAGAGCGAAGTACGGTCGGCAAGTTCGTGAATGCTGAGTTCTCCGGCGCCTCGGAGTGCCTCAATGATCCGCTCTTCTGGCGACAGCCCTCGAGTCTCCGGCAACTCGTGAAAAATCTCAAGTAGCTCTCCCCCCAGGACCTCGGCATCGATGAGCAGGGCGGCAGGTGTGTATCCGGCCCCGACCCGCTTCGGATACTGCAACCATCCCCTGTGTACGAGTGTGTCGAGTGTGTCGCGAGCTCGTCGACGGTCGATTCCGAGCTGGATTTCCAAGAGGCCGTCATCCACGATTCGGCCCGAGTGGACCAACGCTAGAGTTTTCCGCTGATCTTCCGGGAGATCGGCTGCGCCGACCTGCGTCAGCCAGGTGTCCATCTCCGGGTCAAGGAGTCCGTGCCGGTCCAGAGTGACCGTCATTGAGGTTCGGGCGTCGATGAACTTCGGGGCTGCCAGGCCCTCCCGTTCCAGCACGCCCGTCATCCGCGGAATGCCTGAACCTGCGTTCTCTGAGACCGTCTCGTCACGTCCGCGAAGCGGTACCTCCGTAAGAAGCGATGCGAGTACTGCGTTCCGCGATCGCGATTCGCCGTCGTAGAGGTCAGTGACGTTTCGGCCGCCCCAGATCCCTCCGGGATTATTGACTTCGAGTCGATCCGCGTACAACTCGACCTGAACCTGCGCCCCCTTCGCCCAATCGCTGTAGTCCCGGTGTGACACAGCGTTCGTGACTGCCTCGCGAATTGCATCCAGCGGGATCTCGGGAACGTCCCTTGCCCCGGCGCCGCCGGCACTCACACGACGATGCCGTAAGTTCTCGTCTACAACGCGTACAGCATCGTCGATCATGTCAGGGATCGGCCCGTCGAGAGTTCGACGATCAAGCATCCGCACGTCTCCGCTAGCCCCGGCCTTGGTTGCGGCGGGGTAAGACGCGAATGTGATCACGAGCTGTGGGAAGTGTTCCTGCGGGTACTTCCCAAGCGTCAATAGTCCAGCAAGTGTTGGTACGCCGGTTCCGGTTATCACGTTGAATCGGCGAAGAACTTCATCATCCGTGCGCGTATCGACTACAGCGCGTGGGCGACGACTACGGACGCGTTCGATGAAGCGCCTGATTGCTTCTGAATCGAGGTCCGTGACGCTGGCTCCGACAATCTCCTGGCGGTCGTCCGCGGGTTGGCGAACGTCGCTGCTGAGCAGGTAAACGCCGTATCGACTCATCCGGCGATCGCCATCACCGACGCGCTCGTAAGTGCCGTTCTCCGGGCCCTGTGTCGTCACATAAGTTGGCTTGTCAGTGACCGCGGCTTCGTAGACATCTACTACCACCACCGGCGAACCGTCGACCTCAGCGATACTGATCGACGCGTGCGGGACTGGCGTCAGTGGTCCCGGCGGCTCCTGAGCGCCTCGAGGTCTAAAGCCGTCTGCAACGCGATCTTGTGTAGCTGAGGCATCGAAGCCATCTGCAGGGACGAATCCGGCCGCTTCATCGAGGCCAAGGACAATCAGGCCGCCGCTGCCGTTGGAGAAAGCGCTGACGGTAGTCCAGATCGTCCTCGGAAGGTCGCGGACCGCAGCTTTGGCCTCAACCTGTTCAGTATCGGTGCCCGCAGCTCGCAGCAACGAGACGACCGACGTAAGGTCACCCTGACTTGTTTCCATCGTCAGCCTCACTTTTGCTCAGTGAGGTCACTGTATCACTGTCGGCCTCACTCATATCACTGACGTGAGTGACGAAGTGATGTCACTTGACGAGCGTCGACTCGATTACGGAGGTGAAGAAGGTGAGGCCGTCCGTGCCGGAGGCCATCGCCGCGGGGGTGTCCGGTCCGAACCCGGGCTCCGTCGCGTGCTCGGGGTGGGGCATCAGGCCGACGACGTTGCCGCGCTCGTTCGAGACGCCCGCGATGTCGTCGATGGACCCGTTCGGGTTCACTCCGACGTAGCGGAACACGACCTGGCCGTTGTCCTCGATGCGCTTGATCTCGTCGGCGTCGGCGACGAAGCGCCCGTCGGCGTTCTTCAGCGGGATGGTGATCTCCTGCTGTGCGGCGAAGCCGGACGTCCACGCGGTGTCCGCGTTCTCGACGCGGAGCTTCTGGTCGCGACGGATGAACTGCTGGTGCGCGTTGCGCGTGTGCGCGCCGGGGACCAGGCGGGCCTCTGCGAGCATCTGGAACCCGTTGCAGATGCCGAGCACGGGCATGCCCTTGCCGGCGGCGTCGATGACCTCGGCCATGATCGGGGCCTTCGCCGCGATCGCGCCGGCACGGAGGTAGTCGCCGTACGAGAACCCGCCGGGGAGCACGATGGCGTCGACGCCCTGCAGGTCGTGGTCGCCGTGCCAGAGCGCGACGGGGTCGGCTCCGGCGAGACGGACCGCGCGCTGGGCGTCGCGGTCGTCGAGCGAACCGGGGAACGTGATGACACCGATGCGCATGGAGGTCACTCCGCGTCGGCGACGGTGGTCTCGCCGACGGTGGTCTCGGCGACACTGACCGAGACGACGTCTTCGATCACGGCGTTCGAGAAGATGTCGGCCGCGATCTCGCGGACCTCGGCGAGCTTGGCGTCGTCGACGGGTCCGTCGACGGTCACCTCGAATCGCTTGCCGATGCGGACGTTGGTGAGGTCGTTCTTGCCGAGGCGGGCGAGGGCGTTGCCCACCGCCTTGCCCTGGGGGTCGAGGATCTCGGCCTTCGGCATGACCTCGACGACGATCGTTGGCACGTGTTCACTCCAGCACGGGGGGTCGGGTGGGACCCGACCAGTCTATGCGGCGCGCGCGGCGCGCCGGACCGGGTTGTGGAGAACTCCTCCAAGGCGTATATTCCAAGTCGAATAGTCCGCATGGAACACCGACTGGAGGCTCGGATGCCGTCGCTCACGCCGCTCGCGTTCGCCGCGCTCGGACTCCTCAACGAGGGGCCGATGCACCCCTACGAGATGTTCCAGACCATGACCTTCCGCGGTGACGAGCGGAACGTGAAGGTCCGGCCGGGCACCCTCTACCACCAGGTCGGCCGGCTGACCGACCTCGGCTACGCCGAGGCCGTCGGGACCGAGCGCGAGGGCAACCGACCAGAGCGCACCACGTACGCCATCACCGACGCCGGCCGCACCGCGCTCGCCGAAGCACTCCGGCAGATGGTGGCGGAACCCGCGGACGAGTACCCGGAGTTCCACCTCGCGCTCGCCGAGCTCGAGAACCTCCCGGTCCCGGAGGCGGTCGATGCCGTGCGGGCCCGTGTCGTCGCCCTCCAACGCGAGCGCGACGACATCGACACGGCACTCGCCCGCGTCCACGGACGTGAACTGGCAGAGCGCTACTGGCTGGACGTGTCGTACGTCCATGCCATGCTCACCGCGCAGATCGAGTGGCTCTCCGCCACCGTCGAACGCATCGCGAGCGGTGACATCCCCTGGGACGGCCCGGCCCATCCCGACGACACGACTTCCCCCCACAGCAAGGAACCCTCCGCATGACCACCGCAACGAACCCGCCCACGACCGAGAAGAAGCCCTGGCCAGCGCTCTGGGCCCTCGTCGTCGGGTTCTTCATGATCCTCGTCGACTCGACCATCGTCTCCGTCGCGACCCCCACCATCGCCGCGAAGCTCGACGCCGACATCAACGCCGTCATCTGGGTGACGAGCGCGTACCTGCTCGCCTACGCCGTGCCGCTGCTGATCACCGGCCGCCTGGGTGACCGCTTCGGCCCGAAGGTGCTCTACCAGACCGGTCTCGTCGTGTTCACGCTCGCCAGCCTCTGGTGCGGCCTGTCCGGCTCGATCGAGATGCTGATCGTCGCCCGCGTCGTGCAGGGGCTCGGCGCCGCGATGA
Source organism: Curtobacterium sp. NPDC090217 (assembly GCF_044746705.1). Taxonomy (NCBI): domain Bacteria; kingdom Bacillati; phylum Actinomycetota; class Actinomycetes; order Micrococcales; family Microbacteriaceae; genus Curtobacterium; species Curtobacterium sp. NPDC090217. Next base: position 1,363,024 of record NZ_JBIVCR010000001.1, read on the forward strand.
TGACGCCGCAGACCATGTCCGTCATCACGCGCATGTTCCCGCCGCAGAACCGCGGCGCGGCCATGGGCCTCTGGGGTGCGACCGCCGGCATCGCCTCGCTCGTCGGACCGATCGCGGGCGGCCTGCTCGTCGACGGGTTCGGCTGGGAGTGGATCTTCTTCGTGAACGTCCCCGTCGGCGTCGTGGCCTTCGTCCTCGCGCAGCGCCTCGTGCCCTCGTTCGACCGACACCAGCACCGCTTCGACGTGCTCGGGATCGTGCTGTCCGCGGTCGGCATGTTCCTGCTCGTCTTCGGCATCCAGGAAGGCGAGACCTACGACTGGGGCACCATCACCGGTCCGATCTCGGTCTGGTCGCTGATCATCGCCGGCATCGTCGTGCTCGCGGCCTTCGTCGTCTGGCAGGGCGTGCAGAAGTCCGAGCCGCTGCTGCCCCTCGGGCTCTTCAAGGACCGCAACTTCACGCTCGCGAACATCGCCATCACCGCGGTCGGCGTCGCGATCTCCTCGTTCGCGCTGCCGCTCATGCTGTGGGCGCAGGACGTCAAGCAGTTCAGCCCGACCCAGGCAGCCCTGCTCCTCGTCCCGATGGCCGTGATCTCCGCGGCGTTCGCCCCGCTCGTCGGCAAGAACCTGAACCGCTGGAACCCGCGCTGGGTCGCGGCGTTCGGTCTCGCGTGCTTCTCCGGCGGGCTGTTCTGGTTCGCCGGACTCGTCGCCGCGAACGCCGGGTGGCAGGTCATCCTGCTGCCGAGCGCGCTCCTCGGCATCGCGAACGCCTGCATGTGGGGCCCGCTGTCCGTCTCCGCGACGCGCAACCTCTCGCCGCGCCTGGCCGGTGCCGGCTCCGGCGTCTACAACACCACCCGGCAGATCGGCGCAGTGCTCGGTTCCGCGGGCATCGCTGCGCTGATCGAGGCCCGCATCACGGCGAACTTCCCGGCACAGTCGGGCGGGGCGTCGGCGGGCGGCGCCGAGCAGCAGGTCGGCACGCTGCCGTCGTTCCTGCTCGACCCGTTCTCGAAGGCGATGGGCCAGTCGCTCATCCTGCCGGCCGCGGTCCTCGTGGTCGCGATCGTCGCGGCGCTGTTCCTCGGCAAGCCGAAGCAGACCGTGGCGTGGGCCCAGACCGGTGCGGTCGCGACGCAGCCCGAGGCCGAGCCGGTCGCCGTGCACGGTTCGCACGCAGCGGCTCCCGCGCCGACCAGCCCGGAAGAGGAGCTGGCCTCGACCGACCACCACGGTCGTCACGCCGGCGCCTGACCCGCACGACCGAGAGCCCCCGATCGCCCAGCGGTCGGGGGCTCCGTCGTGCGTGTGCAGACCCTCCCGACCCCGAGTCTGCCCGACCCCGAGTCTGCCCGACCCCGAACGACAGGATCGCTGTCGTACGACCTCGGTTCTGTCGCTCCCACGCGTGCGCAACAGTTGCGCACGCGGGGTTGCGACAAAGTCGTTGTCGTACGACAGCGACGTCGTCGTTCCGAGTCGGCAGGGGGAGGGGCGCCTCAGCCCCGCCGCGACAAGTGCGCCCGCGTGAGCTCGTCCATCTCCTCGTCGGAGAGCGCGTCGACGGCGCGGGCCTCGCGGCGATCGGTGCGCTGCCACCGCACGAACAGCGAGATGAGCACCGGGATGTCGGCGATCTCCGCGATGAACCAGAGCAGGTCGCCGGCCAGGTGCTGATCGCGGAGCGGCGACGGGAACCACGCCGGACCCGATGCCATCACGGTCGCTCGATCGAGCACGTGGTCGGTGATCCGCATGACGATGCCCGGGATCGCGTCGAGCATGAGCTCCACGAACGCCAGCAGGAACTCCGCCGTCACGAAGGTGGAGGAGCGCAGCGCTCCCGCCTCGGACAGCGGTGCCAGCAAGCCGAACCCCAGCATCGGCACGAGCACCGTGATCGCGACCGCCCACACCGGGGACGTGCGGATCACCGCGGACAACGGGGTGAGCAGCACGCAGAAGAGCGCCAGCGCGACCAACGGCGAGACGATCGCGTTGCCGAGCACGCGCACCGGACGCGACCCCATGACCACGGAGGCTGCGTGGGCGAGGCGAGCCGGGCCTCCCGTCCGGAGCAGCGCGAGCGGCGCTGCGAACGCGGCGAACGTCGGGACCGCGAAGAACAGCAGCGCCAGCCGCAGCACGAACGCCCATCGGAGCGTCTGGTCGTACTTGCCGACGATGCCGAACTGCAGGATGCCGAACAGCACCAGTGCCGCCGCGAACGAAAGCGTCCGCCACCAGGGCCAGCGTGTGCCGCGTCGCCGAGCGGTGACGAACCACCAGCCGTACGCGACCGCCGCGACGACGATGAGCGCGGCGGCGAACGGGTCGAACTGCCAGGTGCTCCAGAACTCGGACGGTGACGGCGTGGGGTGCCTCCTGCGGATCGCGCTGCAGGATCATCCTCGACCCGGTCTTCCGGCACGGACGGTCGGATGCGGTGAGAACCGGTTCAGATACGCCGGACCCCGACGGCGGGGACCGTCCGCGACAGGCACCACACCCCCATCGGGATCAGCACCGCGCCGACGGCGGCGAGCCAGAACGACAGGTGCAGCTGCATGACCGCGAACGCCGGTCCGATCGTGCAGAGCACGGCCAGGGCGACCACGGGCCACGCTGGACGGTCCGAACCGGGGACCAGTCGGGGGAGCGGGCGGTCGAACCGGCGGAGGCCCCTGGCGACCCCGAGTGCGGCGGCGAGCACCACGACGAGTGCGATCGCCCGGGTCGCCCACCACGTCGCCGATCCCGGGTCGGGGTACGGCACGCCGATGAACAGGGCGATCCCGTTCAGTGCGATGAACAGCGGCAGGTGCCAGAGGTAGATCGCCATGCCATCGCGCCCGAGCACGAAGACGGTGCCCTGCGCCGCCCGGGTGCGCATCAGCCGCGTGAGCGGCGCGTGCACGAGCTGGACGAGGCAGGCCTGCGCGATCGCCAGGAACGCCAGCGGCAGCATCGGCGGGTTGAGGTCCTGCAGCATGTCGGGCGCCCAGAGCCCGATCGAGGTCATCGGGACGAGGACCGCGTAGACGGCCGCGGCGACGCCGAGCAGCAGCACCTTCGAGCGTCGGGCGAACCACCCGTCGGCCCACAGGAACCCGAGCTGCTGCGCGAAGAGCCACACCGGGCCGAGGTTGAGGAGCCCGACGTCGGCGACCCCGGTGGCCAGTCGGACGCCGTCGACCGCGGCCGCGAGGACGAGGAGTCCGGCGAGCGTCGCCCACGGTGCCCGCTCGTGCAGCCGTGCCATCAGTGGGACGCAGCACTGGGTGATGCCGTACGCGGCGAGGAACCAGAGCGGCGAGCCGATGCCGAACGCGACCTCCGCCAGCAGGTCCCGCGGGGTGCCGAGCAGTGTCGCGGTGCCCAGCCCGATCGCCAGCACGAGGAAGAGCGGGCTCGCCGGGCGGAACAACCGCACGAGCCGCGTGGCCACGTAGTCGCGAGGACCCCCACCCCGCTCGACGGTGCTCCGCCAGCCGACGGCGCTCGCGAACCCGCCGACGACGAAGAACAGCGGCATCACCTGGCCGATCCAGGTCGCCGCGACGTACCAGTCGAGTTCCTGGAGTGGGCTCGTGACCCGGATGCCGGCGTCGTCGGCCGCGACCCCGACCATCGTGACGTGCACGAAGACGACGAGGACGACACATGCCGTCCGGATGAGGTCGACGACCAGGTCACGCTTCGAGATGATCCCCCGGACGTCCACGCTGGTCAGTGCCTGCTGAGTGGACATGCCGGGACGCTACCGGCGGATCAGCGACTCCCAGGCCCGTTCCAGGCGATCGCGACCAAACCGTGACACATCGTATTCCGGTGCGGGAATGTGTCTGGCTGGTGACCATCCGCGAGAACTCGTTGTACAGTGGTGCTTGTCTTGACCGCTGCAAAAGAAGGGTTCGTGATGGACGTCGATGCCGACCTGCTCCGCGACGCCGGTCTGCGCGTCACGACGCCGCGACTCGCGGTCCTCCGTGCCACCGCCACGATGCCGCACGCCACAGCGGACGACATCGTCACGGCGCTGACCGCCGAGTTGCCCACGACGAGCCACCAGGCGGTCTACGGCGTGCTCGCGGCGCTCACCGGCGTCGGACTCGTCCGTCGCATCGAGCCGGCGGGGAGCCCTGCGCGATACGAGCGGCGCACCGGTGACAACCACCACCACATCGTGTGCACCATGTGCGGCGCGATCGAGGACGTCGACTGCGCCGTCGGGCACTCGCCGTGCCTGACGCCGTCCGACACGCACGGCTTCGCCGTCACCACCGCAGAGGTCACCTACTGGGGGATCTGCGAGCGGTGCGCAGCGGCCGAGCGCGACGACGCCACGACCGTCATGGCCTGACCCCGACCCGCGCAGCACGCGGTGCGTGGTCCCCCGCCCCACAGACAACCCGAGCATCCCTGACCGAATCAACCGTTCCACCAAGGAGGAACCGTGTCCGAAGAGAACACGCCGACCGGCACCCCCACGACCACGACGAACAGCGGCGCGCCCGTCTCGAGCGACCAGCACTCCATGGGTGTCGGCGCCGACGGCCCCCTCGCGCTGCACGACCACTACCTGGTCGAGAAGCTCGCCCAGTTCAACCGCGAGCGCGTCCCGGAGCGCGTCGTCCACGCGAAGGGCGGCGGCGCCTTCGGTACCTTCACCGTCACGCAGGACATCAGCCGCTTCACCCGCGCGGCCTTCCTGCAGCCGGGCAAGCAGACCGAGATGCTCGCGCGCTTCTCGAGCGTCGCCGGTGAGCAGGGATCCCCGGACACCTGGCGCGACCCCCGTGGCTTCGCGCTGAAGTTCTACACCGAGGACGGCAACTACGACCTCGTCGGCAACAACACCCCCGTCTTCTTCATCCGCGACGGCATCAAGTTCCCCGACTTCATCCGCTCGCAGAAGCGCCTGCCGGGCTCGCACCTCCGCGACCACGACATGCAGTGGGACTTCTGGACCCTGTCGCCGGAGTCGGCGCACCAGGTGACGTGGCTCATGGGCGACCGCGGTCTGCCGGCGTCGTGGCGGAACATGGACGGCTTCGGCTCGCACACCTACCAGTGGATCAACGCCGAGGGCGAGCGCTTCTGGGTGAAGTACCACTTCCAGACCCAGCAGGGTCACAAGACCCTCACGCAGGAGGACGCCGACCGCATCGCCGGCGAGGACGCGGACTTCCACATCCGCGACCTCCACGAGGCGATCGAGCGCGGCGACAACCCGCGCTGGACCCTCAAGGTGCAGGTCATGCCCTACGAGGACGCCGCGAGCTACCGCTTCAACCCGTTCGACCTGACGAAGGTGTGGCCGAAGGGCGACTACCCGCTCATCGAGGTCGGCACGATGGAGCTCAACCGCAACCCGGAGAACTACTTCGCCCAGATCGAACAGGCGACCTTCGCACCGTCGAACTTCGTCCCCGGCATCGCGGCCAGCCCCGACAAGATGCTCCTCGCCCGCATCTTCAGCTACGCGGACGCGCACCGCTACCGCGTCGGCACGAACCACGCGCAGCTGCCGGTGAACGCCCCGAAGAACGAGGTCCACTCGTACTCGAAGGACGGCGGCATGCGCTTCGACTTCCAGCAGTCCGAGGTCCCGGTCTACGCACCGAACTCCCTCGGTGGTGCACACGCCGACCCGAACGCGACGGACGACGTCCCCGGCTGGGAGTCCGACGGCGCGCTGCAGCGTTCCGCCGCGACGCTCCACCCGGAGGACGACGACTTCGGTCAGGCGGGGACCCTCGTCCGCGAGGTCCTCGACGACGCGGCCCGCGAGCGGCTCGTCGGCAACATCGCCGGGCACGTCTCGAAGGTGACGCGCGACGACCTGCGCGAGCGGGTGTTCCAGTACTGGACCAACGTCGACGCCGACCTGGGTGCGCGCGTGCGCGCCGCGGTCGCGCCGAGCGCGCCCGGATCCAACGAGGACCCGGAGAAGGTCGCGGTCGAGGCGTAGTCCCCGGTCCCCACGAGACGGACGGGAGGCACGGTGCCAGCTGGCACCGTGCCTCCCGTCCGTCTGTTGGGTGCGTCTCGAGCACCTCCGCGCCTTGCCGACAAGTGCACACGCGGGCGCGTGCGCACTTGTCGTCCTGCTGCGCAGGAGCCGCTAGACCTGCTGGCCGTTCAGCCAGATGTCTCCGGCCGGCCAGTCTTCGAGTGCTGCGGCCACCGGCCGCACCATCCAGCCGCCCTGCTCGGTGTTCGAGATGCCGGCGCCCTCGGCGGTGAACGCCGAGAAGGTGCCCACCGCGTCGGGGAACTCGTGCCAGCCGAGCTTCGCGTAGAACGGGATGCGGTTCTCGCCGGCGCCGAGGAAGCCGTAGGGGACGCGGAGTCCGTCGAGGACGGCGTGCGCGCGCTCCATGAGTTCGCGGCCGACACCCGTTCCCTGCAAGCGGGGTGCCACGGCGACGAGGCCGGTGTCCCCGACGAGGACGTCCTCGCCGCCGACCGTGATGTACATCCGGCGGATCCCGACGTGTGCCAGGACGACCCCGTCCGCGTCGCGTGCGATCACCCGGCGTTCGGGCTGCATGCCGGACCAGCTCCGGCCGCCCACGTACCAGTGCGACCAGTCCGGGAACGCCCGCCCCAGCATCGCCGCTACGCCCTCGTGGTCGGGGAGCGTCAGCGTGCTCTCCTCGACCACCTCCCATCGGATGTCGTCACTCATGGGTCCATCCTGCCCGCCGCCGTCTGGCCGGGGCGAGGGGGCGGCGGTGGGCGGCGGGGCGGGCGGATGTGGTCCGCCAAAGCGACAGTCTTGCGCGACCCGAGCGAGTGCAGTCCGCGAAAGCGACAGATTCGCGGAGAAGTTTGGCGGCGTTCTGTCGCTTTGGCAGACCGCGGGCCGGCGGGCCGCGCGGCGGGCCGGCCGGGCCGCGGGCCGGCCGCGCAGGTCAGCCGCGACCGGGGGCCGTCACCTCGATGCGGTTGGCCCACGGGTCCTCGAACGCGACCGTGCGGCCGTCGTCGGCGGTCTGTACGCCGGTGTCCCGCATGCGGGCGACCAGTGCGCCGAGGTCGTCCGCGGCCGGGACCTCGATCCGCACGAGCCCCAGCCCGAGCGCGAGCTGCCGACGTCCGGCGCCGCGGGAGTTCCACGTGTTCATCGCCATGTGGTGGTGGTAGCCGCCCGCGCTGACGAACAGTGCCTCGCCCCAGCCCGCGGTGGTCTCGAAGCCGAGCGTGTCGACGTAGAACGCCCGGGCCGATGCGACGTCCCCGACGGACAGGTGCACGTGGCCGACGCGTCCGGGTCGGGCCGCGGCCTCTTGGAGTGCCTGCTGGGTGAGGTGCTCCTGCAGGAACGCGTTCGGGTCGACGTACTTCGTGTCCATGTCGACCATGCCGTGCGTCCACGACCACGCGGTCCGGTCCCTGTCCCAGTACAGCTCGACGCCGTTGCCCTCGGGATCAGTGCAGTAGAACGCGATGCTCACGAGGTGGTCGGCGCTGCCGGTGAACGTCTGCGGGTACTTCGTCGCGACGGAGTACAGCGCAGCCGCCAGGTCCGCGCGACTGTCGAAGAGGATCGCGGTGTGGAACAGCCCGGCCTCGTGCGGTCCGGCGTGCTGCATCGCGGGTGCGTGCTCGAGGATGACGATCGGCGTGGCGCCCCGACCGAGCACGGCGATGCCGCCCTCGTTCGAGAAGAGCGACAGGCCGATGCCCTCGCGGTAGTAGCCGATCATCCGGTCGAGGTCCGCGACGCGGAGGGTGACGGCACCCATCCCGGTGTCGGCGGCGAGGAGGTCCTGCGTGTGCATGGGATCAGTGTGCGCTCATTTGGTTGACGCGTCAACTAAATGGCATCGCACTCGGCGTCCTGTCGGCGAGGTGCGCCCCGACAGGGCCAAGATGGTGGGATGCCCCGCTCACGACCCGCGCCCGACCGCGGCCGCGCGCCCGACCGTGTCCGCGGTCGTCGACCGGACCCGGGGGCGTTCCCCGTCGAGCAGCTGCGCGACCGGATGTCGTCGTACATCTACGGCAACATCACGGTCCTCGCCGCCGCGATCGCCGTCGACCCCGCAGCGATCCACCACGGTTCGGCGGTCTGGGCCGTCCTCGCGACCGCGGTGCTGACCTACCTGGCGCACGTGCTCTCGCACCTCGTCGCGCACGGGATCGGCGACGACGAGACGGACGACGACGCACGCCGGGAGTCCGTCGTGACGATCGTGCGCAACGCGAACCCGATCGCGACGTCCGGGCTCATCCCCGCCGTGCTCTACGCGGCGGCCTGGATCGGGTGGATCCCGGCGCCGTGGGCACAGACCGCCGCGCTCGTCATCCTGGTCGTGCGCATCGGCATGGTCGGCGTCTTCATGCAGCGGTTCAGTGGGAAGCGTCCGACGTTCCTCGGGCTCTGGGGCGGCATCGTGCTCGCCGCGGTCGCCTTCGTGATCGGACTCGTGAAGGTGGTGCTGACGCATTGAGTGAGACGTCGACCGAGCGGAAGCGCCCCGGGTGGAAGTTCCTGCGGGACCTGGTGATCATCGTCGTCGCGGCGCTGCTCGCCTCGTTCCTCGTGAAGGCGTACCTGGTGCGCTCGTTCTACATCCCCTCGGCATCGATGGAGAACACGCTCCTGGTGGGGGACCGGGTGCTCGTGAACGAACTCGTGCCGAAGGCGGTCGGCCTGCAGCGCGGGGACGTCGTCGTGTTCCAGGACCCGGGCGGGTGGCTCGGCCCCGGGATGGGCGACGACCTCATCAAGCGTGTCATCGGGCTCCCCGGCGACACCGTGTCGTGCTGCGATGCCGATGGCCGGCTGCAGGTCAACGGACACGCGGTCGACGAGCCCTACGTGGTGCTGCGGAGCGGCTCGAACCGTGTCTCCGGCCAGGACTTCACCGAGAAGGTCCCGGCCGGGCAGATCTGGGTGATGGGCGACAACCGCTACGAGTCCGCCGACTCCCGCGTGCACGGGACGGTCCCCGAGTCGGACATCGTCGGGCGGGCGTTCGTCATCACCTGGCCGGCGAACCGGTGGTCGGCGCTGTCCCGGTACGGCGACGAGTGGGACCAGGTGCCCGACGCGGGCTGATCCGGTAGCGTTCCCTCGGACTCTGCGGACGGGAGGTCAGCGATTGGCGGACCAGGACCCCTTCGAGTACGTCACGGGTGGCGACGACGACGTCATGCTCCGGCGGATCGGGACGAGCGGACCCCAGACCGGCACGATCGGGCCCCGACCGACGCACGTGCTGTTCTGGCTCGCCGACGGGCACGCCGTCGTGACCGCCGACTCCGGTGACCGGTGGGAGGTCGGACCGGGACGGCCGCTCATGCTCTCCGCCCCCGTCGCGTACGCGTTCGACACGGACGCGAGCCGGATGACCCTGCTCCACCTCTCGCCGGCGTTCCTCGCCGCGGTGGCCGCACGAGGAGAGGACGTCGTCGATCCCGAACCGGGCGAATTCGTCCAGCCCGAGGCCTCCGACGTGCGACTCGAGCCGCTCCGGACCCTGCTGCGGGAGCTGACCTCGCAGATCCTCGACCCGGAACTGCCCGATGCCGAGCGACGCGCGGTGAACCGCCGGGTCGCCCGGGTCGTGCTCTCGACGTTCACCCGCTCCCGGGCCGACGTCGAGAACCGACTCCGTCGCGCGGTGCGGTTCGTCCACGACCACGCCGGAGACGACATCACGGTCGGTGACCTCGCACAGGCTGCGGGGCTCAGCGAGCGCGGCGTGCAGGACCTGTTCCGCCGGACCCTCGACGTGACGCCGATGCGGTACCTCCGCGAGGTGCGACTCGACCGGGTGCACCTGGAGCTCCTCGCCCGCCCGGCGCGCGGTGTGGTGACGGTGCGGGACGTCGCGGGGAAGTGGCAGTTCGCGCACCTCGGGCGGTTCGCTGCCGCGTACCGGGAGCGCTTCGGGGAGAGCCCGCACGAGACCCTGGTGCGGTCGGAGCCGCGCGACCGGGCCTGAGGGGCGGTCAGCAGCCGCTGGACGTCAGCGTGACGTCGGTGACCTCGCCGCTGTGCACGGTGGCCTCCTGCGGGCAGAGCTCGTCCGCGCGGACGGTGACCTTGCCCACGGCGACGCCGGCGAAGTCGACCGTGCCACCCGCGAAGACCCGCTGGTGCGCAGCGATCCGGCCGTTCGGCACCGAGACCTTCACCTCGTACGGGTGGTCCGCCTCGTTGCCGGACACCGTGACGGAGATGCGACCGGTGGAGTCCTGGGCGCCGCACCCCGTGAGGGTCATGGCTGCCGCGAGACCGAGGACGAGGGCAGCGGGTGCGGAGCGGCGGAACACCCCACCAGCCTAGGCGTCAGCGAGCGGATGCCGAGCCCGCGCCCGAGCCCGAGCCGGAGCTCGAGCGCGACCCGAGCAACCACCCGTTGTCGGCGGCGACCCGCAGCGCCTCGGTGGCGTTCCGCGCCGCGGTCTTCCCGATCGCCGCCGAGAGGTGGTTCCGCACGGTGCCCTCGGACAGGTGCAGCGCCCCCGCGACCCCGGCGACGGTCGGCGCCGTGCGGAACGCGATGAGCACGTCGGTCTCCCGCGGGGTCAGCGGCGACGGTCCGGCGGCGAGGGACTCGGCCGCGAGCACCGGGTCGACCACACGGAACCCACCGGCCACCCGGCGGACGGCGTCGGCGAGCTGTTCAGCGGGGGTGTCCTTCACGACGAACCCGGACGCGCCGGACTCGAGCGCGCGTCGGAGGTACCCGGGACGCCCGAACGTGGTGACGATGAGCGACCGGCACGAGGGCAGCGACGCGGCGAGCTGGGCAGCGGCGGTGAGTCCGTCGGCCCCGGGCATCTCGACGTCGAGCAGGGCGACGGTGGCACCGGATGCACGTGCGGCGTCGAGCACCTCGTCGCCCCTGGCCACCTGCGCCACGACGTCGATGTCGCGCTCGAGGGACAGCAGGGACGCCAGCGCTCCCCGGACGAGCGCCTGGTCGTCGGCGAGGAGCACCCGGATCGGTTCGGTCATCGTCGTCCTCGCTCGACCCGGAGCAGGAAGCCGCCGAGGTCGCTGGTGCCGGTGGTGATGGTCGCCCCCACGGCGTCGGCGCGTTCGTGGAGCCCCCGCAGGCCGTTGCCGCCGAGCACCGGACCGCCGCCGAGCACCGGACCGCCGCCGAGCACCGGACCGGCGGCCGGGCCCGCGAGCAGGCCGGTGCCGTCGTCCTCGATCGTGAGCGCGGTGCGGGTGAGCGTGATGCGGACGGTCGACGCCGATGCGTGCCGGATGACGTTCGTCACGCCTTCGCGGAGGACCCAGGCGAACAGGCTCCGCACGTCGGTGGCGGCGACGGTCTCGTCCGACGCCGGCGGGACCGTGCCGGTGATCGACGCGGCGGACAGCGCCGCGCGGGCGGACACGAGCTCGGCGCCGAGCGACGCCTCGCGGTAGCCGCTGACCGCCTGCCGCAGCCCCTGGAGCGCTTCGCGGGCGAGTCGTTCGACGTCCTGCATCTCGGTCTTCGCGCGCTCGGCGTCGACGTCGACGAGGCGTGCGGCGAGCTCGGACTTCATCGCGACGACGGTCAGCGAGTGCCCGAGGACGTCGTGCAGGTCGCGCGAGAACCTGGCGCGTTCCTCGACCACGGCGAGCCGGGTGATCTCGTCCTGGGCGACCCCCAGCCGGTCCTCGGCTTCGCGCTGCCGCCCGAAGAACAGCATCGACGCTCCGATGGACACCGTCACGACCGGTGCGAAGAGGATGCCGTTCGCCGCGGCCGTGCTCCAGCCGATGGCGGTCACGACGGCGAACTCCGCGAGGCACACCGCCGCCACCATGACGACGACCAGCCAGAGCCGCGCCGCGACGAACCCGCAGAGCGCGACGACGAGCAGCCACGACCACACCGCAGCCGGCCCCACCGGGACCAGGAGCAGCCCGGCGAAGAGCGCCATGCCCGCGAGCACCACGACGCGGCCCGACAGGGAACGGCGCCACAGCAGCTCCGGGACGAGCATGTACGCCGCGTAGAAGCAGAGCAGCGCCGCCGTCGCCACGACGCGGTCGGCGACGGACCCGCCGTTCGTCCACACCGCGACGAGGAGCAGCGCCTGCCAGAGCAGCCCGAAGACCGCGCCGCCGTACCAGCGCTTCCGCGCGACCCGGACCTCGTCCTCGGTCGGCCCCGGTGCGACGGCCCACGGGAAGGACCGGTCGAGACGCGGACGGGAGGCCCGGTGCGCGTCCGCCGCGCCCCGTGCCTCCGCCGTTCCGGTCGCCTGGTCCATGTCGGCCAGCGTAGGGCGCAGCGTCACCGGCACATCATCACTGGCGCGCCGCGTCGCGGCGGTAACGCCACATGATGACGGCCCCGAGGACGATCGCCCAGCCGAGGAGCACGAGCGCCGGTTCGAGCATGCCGCTCGTCCCCGTGGCGCCCGCTCCCATCTGCCCGATGCGGTTGAGCCAGTACGACGGCAGCAGGTGCGCGACGTCGCCCATCCAGCTCGGCATGATCGACAGCGGGACCCACAGCCCGCCGAGGATCGCCAGGCCCATGAACACGACCATGAACAGCGGCTGCGCGAAGTTCGGCTTCGCGAACTGCCCGATCAGGATCGCGATGAGGGCGAACGGCACGACGCCGCACCAGATCCCGAACCCGGCGGCGACCCAGCGCATCGGGTCGAGCGACGCCCCGAGCGCGAGCACCGAGACGAGCGTCGTGATCGTGATCGAGATCGCGGCGAACGCCATCGCGGCGATGACCTTCGACACCAGGAACCCCCAGCCGGACAGCGGCGTCACCCGGAGCTGGCGGTTCCAGCCGATCGAGCGTTCGTTGACGATCGCGAACGCCTGGCTGAGCGCCGCCATCATCGCGCCGTACGCGGCCATCTGGAGCGTCGTGACGACGAGGTACTGCAGCCCCGTCGTCGGGTCCTCCGTCGAGCCGTAGGCGGCCCCGAAGACGAGGAGCATGACGACCGGGACGGCGAACGTGAACACCATCGCGCGGACGTTGCGCATCTGGCGCTTCGTCTCGAGGAGCACGTACCGGATCGGCATGCGTCCGCGGACGTCGGTGGTGGGGAGCGGGGCGGCGATCGCCGCGGCGGTGGTGGTCATGCGCTGACTCCTGGCTGTTCTGGCTGGTCTGCTGTGAGGGCGAGGAAGGCGTCGTCCATCGTGGAGGCGACCACCTCGATGTCGTGCGCCTCCGGGAACGAGGCGAGGAGGGCTCTGAGCGTCTGGTCCGAGCGGTCGGTGCGGAGCGTGACGGAGCCGTGCCGGGCCTCCAGTCCGACCGTGCCCGGCAGACCGCGGAGCGCGACGTGCGCGGACTCCTGCACCCCGCCGAAGCGGATCGTGCGCGTCGCGGCGATCGCCTTGATCTCGGACGGCGTGCCGTCGGCGACCACACGACCTGATCGCATGATGACGATGCGGTCGGCGAAGGTGTCGGCCTCGTCGAGGTAGTGCGTGGCGAACACCACCGTGCGCCCGGCGTCGGTGAACTCGCGCATCGACGACCAGAACACGTGCCTCGCCTCGACGTCCATCGCCGCGGTCGGCTCGTCGAGGACGAGCAGGTCGGGGTCGGAGACCACGGCGACCGCGAATCGTGCGCGCTGGAGCTGCCCGCCGGACAGCTTGTTCACCCGGCGACCCGCGATCTCGGTGCACCGTGCGCGCCGGAGCGCCTCGTCGACGGGCATCGGGTTCCGGTGGGCGGCGCCGACCAGCGCGACGATGTCCCGGACGGTCATGTCGGGGAGCAGCGCACCACCCTGCAGCATCGCGCCGACCCGCCCGTCGACGACGGCGGCGCGGGGGTCCTCGCCGAAGAGCCGGACCGAGCCGGAGGTCGGCGTGGAGAGCCCGAGGGCGAGGTCGACCGTGGTGGTCTTGCCGGCGCCGTTCGGACCGAGGAGGGCGACGACCTCGCCCGGACGGATCGTGAGGTCGATGCCGTCGACGGCGGTCACGGCGCCGAAGCGCTTGCGGAGACCGCTCAGCTGGATGACTGGTGTGCTGTCCATGACCCCAGCGTCGTGCGGGCGGGCGCTCCGTGCCTCTGCCGGGCGTCACGGATCGACCGTGACATCCGTCACGGGTGACCCGTGCGCCGGTTAACCCGTGCACTGCTTGTTCCGTGCACTGCTTGTCCCGTGCACTGGGGGCACTGGTCCGCAGGACGGGGGACAGGCGGTGTCCGGAAGGCGCGTTAGCGTTGGTGCATGACCGGTGAGACCGCGACGATCCTGACGCCCGACTCCGCATCGGAAGCCGTGCGTCGCGGGGCGCTCCTCGCCGCGCTCGACGTGGTGAACGGCAGCGCCGAGGAGCGGTTCGAGCGGATCACCCGCATCGCGCGAGAGGCCTTCGGCGTCTCCGGGTCGTTCCTCAACCTCGCCGGTGAGACCCACCTGCTCCTGAAGTCGCAGCAGATCGAAGCGCGGTTCGACCCGTTCATCCCGCTCGAGGACACGTTCTGCGGTCGCACGCTCGGGCAGGACGGGCCGGTCCTCGTCCCCGACGCGCAGGCCGACCCGCGCTACGCGGACCTACCGATGGTCACCAGCGACCCGAACGTCCGGTTCTACGCCGGCGTCCCGCTGCGCGTCGGGAGCGACGCCCTCAAGGTCGGCACCCTCTGCCTCATCGACCCGACGCCGCGGACGCTCGGCGCCGATGACCTGGCGCTCCTCGAGGAGCTCGGGACCTGGGCGGAGCGCGAGCTCGCAGCCGGCGCGGACGAGGACCGGATGCGATCGGTGCTCGCCGGGCTGTCCCCGCGGGAGGTGTCGGTGCCCGGCTACGCGATCTCCGGGCTGTCGGTGCCGCACGGCGTCGTCTCCGGGGACTTCCACGAGTGGCACCTCTCGGACGGTGCGCTGTACGTGACCGTCGCGGACGTGATGGGGAAGGGCATGTCGGCCGGGCTCCTCGCCGCCGGCATCCGCGGGGCCGTGCTCGCTCGCGGTACCGCCGAGCCGTCGGCGGCGATCGCCGGGGTCGAGGCCCAGGTCGCGCCGGAGCTCGGTCGCGCGTCGTCGTTCGCCACGCTGTTCCACGGACGGCTCGACCCGGCGTCTGGCCGACTCGACTCGGTCGATGCCGGCCACGGGCTCGTGCTGCAGCTGCACGCCGACGGCACCGAGACGATCCACCGGTCGCTCGACCTGCCGATCGGCCTGCACCCGTCCGGGGTTCCGCGTTCGACGGGCTCCCTCCTGCTCGAGCCGGGTGACACGCTCATCGTGGTCAGCGACGGGGCGCTCGAGCTCTTCGACTCCACGCTCGCGTCGCTCTCGAGGCTCGGCGGCGTCTACCGTGCGTCCGGGTCGTCGCAGGAGTTCCTCGAGCGGGTGCGGGCGCGTGCGGCGTCGCACGACCCGGGCGACGACCTCACCGTCGTCGTGCTCTCCCGCGACGCCTGACGC
Source organism: Curtobacterium sp. NPDC090217 (assembly GCF_044746705.1). Lineage (NCBI taxonomy): Bacteria > Bacillati > Actinomycetota > Actinomycetes > Micrococcales > Microbacteriaceae > Curtobacterium > Curtobacterium sp. NPDC090217. The sequence continues at coordinate 1,378,431 of NZ_JBIVCR010000001.1, forward strand.
GCGACGCGCGCGTCGCGCCGCGGGCGTCCGAGCAGCCCTGGCGGACGGGCGCGGTCAGGCGCCGAGGCGCTCGATGAGCTCGCGGTAGCGGGCGGCCGTGCGCTCGACGATCTCGTCGGGGAGGACCGGCGGCGTGCCCTGCTTGTCCCAGTTGGCGCTGAGCCAGTCGCGCACGATCTGCTTGTCGAACGAATCGGTGCGGTTGCCCTCGGCGTAGGTCGTGGCGTCCCAGTAGCGGCTGGAGTCGCTCGTCAGGACCTCGTCCCCGATGCGGATCTGTCCGTCGGCGTCGTGCCCGAACTCGAACTTGGTGTCCGCGATGATGACACCGCGCTCGAGGGCGATCGCCGCCGCCTCGGAGTAGACGTGCAGCGAGCGGTCCCTGAGCTGCGTCGCGACCTCGGCGCCGACGAGCTCGACGGTCCGCTCGAACGAGATGTTCTCGTCGTGCTCGCCCTGGGGCGCCTTGTACGCGGGCGTGTAGATCGGCTCCGGCAGCCGGTCGCCGTTCGAGAGCCCGGCGGGGAGCGGCACGCCGCAGACGCTGCCCGACTCCTGGTACTCCACCCAGCCGCTGCCGACGAGGTAGCCGCGGACGACGCACTCGACGGGGAACATCCGCAGGGGCATGACGTGCATCGAGCGGGAGGCCACCGAGTCGGGCACCGGTGTGCTGGTCGCCGTCGGGGTCAGCAGGTGGTTCGGGACGTCGCCGAGCTGGGTGAACCAGAACCGGGACAGGCGCGTGAGGAGCTCGCCCTTGCCGGGGATCGGCGGCTCCAGTGCGAAGTCGTACGCGCTGACGCGATCCGACGCGACGAGGAGCAGCTCGGTCGCGGTGGCGACCGAGGCGGTGTCGGCCGGGACGTAGAGCTCGCGGACCTTGCCGGAGGAGACGTGCTGCCAGCCGTCGACCGCGGGCGCGCTCATCGGGTGACCTTCGCGGCGATGTCGGTGCGGAACTGGGCACCGTCGAGCGTGATGTCGTGCAGGCCGGCGTAGGCACGGTCGCGGGCTTCGGTGAAGTCGGAGCCGGTGGCGACGACGCTGAGCACGCGCCCGCCCGTCGCGACGAGGTCGCCGTCCAGCAGGCCCGTCGCGGCGTGCAGCACGGCGACGCCGTCTCGGGCGTTCGCCGCGTCGATGCCGGAGATCGGACGGCCGGTCTGCGGGTTCTCGGGGTAGCCCTGGCTGGCGAGGACCACCGTCACCGCGGCGTCGTCGCGGAACTCGGGCTCCGGGGCGCCGCCGAGCTGACCCGTCGCGGCCGCCAGCATCAGCGCGCTGAGCGGGGTCGCGAGGCGGGGGAGGACCACCTGGGTCTCCGGATCGCCGAAGCGCGCGTTGAACTCGATGACGCGGACGCCCTGTTCGGTGACGATGAGCCCGCAGTAGAGGAGCCCGACGAACGGCGTGCCCTCGTGCTCGAGTCGGCGGACCGTGGGGAGCGCGACGAGGTCGGCGACCTCTGCCACGAAGGCGGCTTCTGAGCCCCATCGGTCGGCGAGCCAGGGTAGCGGCGAGTACGCGCCCATGCCGCCGGTGTTCGGACCGACGTCGCCGTCGCCGAGACGCTTGTAGTCCTGTGCGGGGCTGAGCGCGCGGACGTCGTGACCGTCGCTGAGGAAGAACAGCGAGACCTCTTCGCCATCGAGGAACTCCTCGACCACGATCGGGCCGTGCTGGAGCCAGTAGGTCGCGTGGTCGATGGCGGCCTGACGGTCCTCGGTGACGAGGACGCCCTTGCCGGCGGCGAGCCCGTCGGCCTTGACGACGTGGGGTGCGCCGAGTTCGTCGATCGCGGCGACGGCTTCGTCGATGGTGCCTGCGGAGACCGGGCGGCCCGTCGGCACGTTCGCCGCCGACATGATGCGCTTGGCGAAGGCCTTCGATCCTTCGAGCGCTGCAGCGGCCTTGCTCGGACCGAAGACCGGGATGCCGCGGGTGCGGACGGGGTCCGCGACACCGGCGATGAGCGGCGCTTCCGGACCGACCACGACGAGTTCGATGCCGTTCTCGATCGCGTACTCGGCGACGAGGGCACCGTTCGTCGGGTCGATCGACACGGTCTCGACGTCGGCGGCGATGCCGGCGTTGCCCGGTGCCGCTGTGATGACGTGGCCGGCCTGTTCTGCCAGGAGCGCCGTGATGATCGCGTGCTCGCGGGCACCGGAACCGAGGACGAGGATTCGCACCCGATCACCCTACCGAGCCCGACCGCTGCCTCGCGATGCACCGGCTAGCCTGTGGACATGCCGAGCAGGACCATCGACGACGCCGAGGGAGCCGCGGCGCTCCGAGCCGTGCTCGCCGGTGCGACCGACCGGCCGACGACGGCGACGGCGGTCAGGTGGACGCTCCAGCGTCTCGCCGAGGACGTCCCGGGGAACAGCGTCGAGGTGCGGGTCCCGCCGTTCGCAGCCGTCCAGGCGGTCCCGGGCCCGAGGCACACGCGCGGGACACCGCCGAACGTGGTCGAGACCGACGCGGCCACGTGGATCGCGCTGGCGACGGGCACGCTGACCTGGACCGAGGCGGTCTCGGCAGCGCGGGCGAGTGCGTCGGGCGCGCGGGCGGACCTCACGGCATACCTGCCGGTGCGGACCGGCGTCTGACGACACGCCGAGTGCATACCGATCGGCATCGAATTAGGTAGTCCCTACCGATGTGGCACAGCGACCCGGGCACGTAGCGTGGGAACCGAGTTGAAGTCGCCGGGATTCGGACCCGACCCGAACGGGTCCGAACCCGGCGACAGCGACCACCGTACGCGATGTCCGGCCCTTCGTGTGCACCATTCGGCGTGGCGTGCTGCATTCCGCAACGGAACTGCGGTTCCCGGCCCGCAGAGCGCGCATCAGAGCAGTTCGGTGAACGCAGAGCAGCTCGGTGATCTCAGAGCAGTTCGGCGAGCTCCGACCGTGCGTGCAGGTCCCACTTCCCGAACACGCGCGACAGGTGGGCGTCGATCGTCCGGACCGACAGCCCGAGCTGCTCGGCGATCCGCCGGTTCGAGAGCCCCTGGGCAGCCAGTGCCGCGACCTCGTACTCGCGGCGGGTGAGCGGAGGACGCTGCGCCCGACCCGCCGTGACGGCCATGCCGTGCGTCGCGAGGACGGCTTGCGCGTCGGCGATCCGCGTGCGGTCCCGCGACCGGATGGCGTCCGCGTACTCGACGATCGCGCTCGCGAGCGGGCCGTCGACCCGTGTCGCTGCTTCGCGCATGCGGTCGAGTGACGCGGTGGAGTCCCGCCCGTTCAGCATGTCCATCGAGTAGTGCAGCGTCTGCGCGTACAGGACGTGCATCCACGCCCCGCTCGCGGCCGCCCGGTCCATCAGCTCGTCGGCGTGCCGGAGCCCAGCGGGGTTGCCGAGCACCGCCTCGGTCCAGCAGATGGTCGTCGCGATCTGGTCCCCGGTGATGCGCATCGCCCGGGGCGGGGTCGCTCGGGCGTGCTCGAGTGCGGCGTTCGCCTCCTCTGCCCGGCCGGAGAAGGCGTACGCCATGGCGAGCCGTGCCCAGGGGTAGGCGCCGAAGCCACCGTGGTCGGCCACCGCGTACCGCTCGCACGCGGCCGAGAACGCCGTGATCGCGTCGTCCCACCGGCGCTGCCCGATCGCGAGGTTGCCGGCACCGATGAGCTCGAGGGTGAAGTCGTACTTCAGGAACGGGCTCGACCGGTTCAGCGAGACCTGGGTGATGAGGCCGTCCATGTCGCCCCGCCACACCTGGACCTGGTGCAGCACGGACATCAGCTCGCCCACGCTCCACGGAGCCTCTTCGATGTGTGCGGTCGCGGTCGTCAGCGCCGCCGTGCCGAGGCGCATCGCGTCGTCGAGCCGGCCGGCCGTCGCCAGTGCCATCACGGCGCACGGCGCGAGGCAGAGGAACGACATCGGCACGGTCGGGGCGTCCACGATCCCGGAGCGTTCGATCTCGGCACGGATCTCCCCGAACCGACCGCCCCAGCCGAGGTGCGACAGTCGGAGCAGGCGGAGCCGTTCGGCGGCCTCGGGACCGACGAACCCGATCGCGACGTCGGTCAGGGCGACGGCCGCCAGGGTGTCGTCGTCGTGGAACTGCCGGATGTTCGCGAGCGTCTCGCACGCCTCGATGACGGCGTCGTCGTCGACAGTGCCGGCACCGGCGATCGCCCACGCCGCCTCGGCATCGGCGCGTCCGGCCTCACGCCCCTCGCTGTAGCCGTGGGCGAGCGACCGCAGGCAGAGCGCGGCCACCCGCTGGGTCGGCGAGAGCTCGGCCCGGAGCGCGGCGGTGGCCAGGGCGACCGCGCTCTCGAGCTCCTGCAGCCGCACGGCGACGTGCGCCGCGTCCAGCAGCTGCGGCACCGGCGGCAGCACCCCGCACTCGAGCGCCCACAGCGCAGCCCGGAGTCGCGCGGCCGGCAGTGCCCCGGAGTCGAGGTCGGCGCGGAAGGCGTTCGCGCGGGCGAACAGCATCGTCCGGCGCGCGACCGGCACCAGGGACCGGACGACCTCGCCGACGAGGGGGTGCGACGGCCGGACCGCTGGGGCGCCCTCGTCGAGCGAGTCGATCCGGACGAGTCCGAGCGCCACGACCCGGTCGACGTCGCCGCCGCTCACCAGCCCGAGCAGTCGGGACAGCGGGATCGGGTCGGCGAGCGCGACGATGTCGACGACGTCGCGGAGGTCCTCCGGCAGTGCGCCGAGTTCCGTGCGGTACATGTCGGCGAGGCTGTTGGACGCGGTGATGCGCCCGCGCCAGTACCAGCCGGACGCCGTGTGCTCGAGGGCCCCCGAGGTCAGCGCGGCACGGACGACCTCTCGGAGGTAGAGCGGGTTCCCGGCGGTCGCCCGGTGCACCCGTTCGACCGACGCCGCCTCGAGCGGGGCTCCCAGCGCCTGGCCGATGAGCGCCGCGGTGTCGTGGACGTCGAGCGGGTCGAGGTCGATCCGCTCGAGGACGTCGTCCTGCCACAGTGCGCGGAGCGGCTCGGCGAGCGCGGTGAAGTCGCGGCAGGTCAGCACGATCCTGGCGCCCTGGTTCCGCACGAGCCACGCGACGTACCTGGCGGAGATCGCGTCGAGGTGGTCGGCGTCGTCCACCCGCAGCAGCAGGTCGCGGTCGACGAGGTCCGCCGTTTCGCGCAGCCGCTGTTCGGCGCCCGCCTCGTCGGCGAGGAGTTCCTCCGGGAGTTCACCGAGGCGCTCGGACACGGCGCCGAACGGCATCGACGCCCCGGTCGCCACGGCGGTGATCGGCACGACGAGCGTCCTGCCTTCGGAGTCACGTCGTGCGACCCGGTCGGTCACCCGTGCGGCAGCGGTGCTCTTCCCGAGCCCTGGTGCGCCGACCAGGGCGACGCTGCACCGGTGGTCGGCGACGACGGCGACGGCGCGGTCCTCTTCCCGCCGCTGCGCGATCGGCCACGAGATGCGCGCCGGGACACCGGGGTGTCGGTCAGCCGCCGTCGATCCGTTCACCCCGCGTCACCTCCACCCGTGGGATACCACTCGATCCGCTCCATCCTCTCGCGGATCCGCACGCGAACACAGGCCGGAGCACGTCCCACAGTGGGGGACAATGGACTCGTGAGCAACACCGATCGACCCGACGACGCTCCGGTCCCGACGCCCGGCACCGTCTCCTCCTCCGACGAGGTCACCATCCGTCGCGCCCCGAAGTTCGGCGTCTTCATCGTCGGTGGAGCGCTCCTCGGCTTCGTCGTCACGCTGATCGTGATCTCGCTCACCATGAACCTCGACCGCGGCGACCAGCAGGAGACGCAGAGCTTCGGCAGCCTGGTGGGGTACTTCGGCCTCTGGGGCGTCGCCATCGGCGGGTTCGTCGGCGCGGTCGTCGCGATCGTCCTGGACCGCGTGCTCTCCCGCCGCGCGGCGCGGCTCACCGCGGAGCGCGTCGAGGTGGAGCTGCCGCCGGAGACCGTGGAGGGCGAGATCGAGGACCACGGCGACCAGGCGCGCTGACGCGCGCACAGACGGACGGGAGGCCCGGTGCCAGCTGGCACCGAGCCTCCCGTCTTTCTCTGGTGGCGGAGCCGCCGGATCAGCTGAGCTGGTTCGCCTCGACCCAGGACAGGTACTCCGGGCTCACCGTGCCGGTGACGTACTCACCGGTGAAGCAGCTCATCTCGAGGTCCGTGACGTCGGAGCCCTCGATGATGGCGTCCCGCATGTCGCCGATCTCCTGGTAGATCAGGTGGTCGCTGCCGAGCACCCGGTTGATCTCGGGGATCTTGCGGTCGTGCGCGATGAGCTCCGCGCGGGTCGGCATGTTGATGCCGTACACGTGCGGGTAGCGCACCGGGGGAGCGGCGGAGGTGAACGTGACCTCGTTCGCGCCGGCGGCACGGGCCATCTCGACGATCTCCTTGCTCGTCGTGCCGCGCACGATGGAGTCGTCGACGATGAGGATGTTCTTGCCCTTGAACTCGGACGACATCGCGTTGAGCTTCTGGCGCACGGACCGCTTGCGCTCCGCCTGCCCCGGCATGATGAACGTCCGGCCGACGTAGCGGTTCTTGTAGAAGCCCTCGCGGTACTCGATGCCGAGCTTCTGTGCGACCTGCATCGCTGCGGGGCGGCTCGAGTCCGGGATCGGCATCACGACGTCGATGTCGCCGGTCGGGGCGTGCTGCGCGATCGTGTCAGCCAGACGGTTGCCGAGGCGCAGGCGGGCGTCGTACACGGAGATGCCGTTCATCACCGAGTCCGGACGGGCCAGGTAGACGTACTCGAACGAGCACGGGACCAGGCGCGGGTTCGCCGCGCACTGGCGGGCGTGCATCGTGCCGTCCATCTCGACGAAGATCGCCTCGCCGGGAGCGACGTCGCGGACGATGTCGTACCCGCCGGACTCCAGCACGAGCGACTCGGACGCGACGACCCACTCGGACTTGCCGGCGTCGTCGAACTTGTGGCCGAGGATCAGCGGCCGGATGCCGAACGGGTCGCGGAACGCGAGCAGTCCGTGCCCGGCGATCGTCGCGATGGCGGCGTACGAGCCCTCCACCCGCTGGTGCACGCGCTCGACGGCGTCGAACACCTGGCCCGGGTCGAGGTCGGCCCCACGCACCTGGCCCTGGAGCTCGTGCGCCAGGACGTTCACCAGGAGCTCGGTGTCCGAGCTCGTGTTGAGGTGCCGGCGGTCGATGTCGAAGAGTTCACGCGTCAGTTCCCGCGTGTTCGTCAGGTTGCCGTTGTGGACGAGGACGATGCCGTACGGCGCGTTCACGTAGAACGGCTGCGCTTCTTCCTCGTTGCTGGCGGCACCCTTCGTGGCGTACCGGACGTGGCCCAGTCCCATGGTCCCGAGGAGGGCGCGCATGTCACGGGTGCGGAAGGACTCGCGGACGTGCCCGCGGGTCTTGTGCATGTGGTGGATGTGACCCTCGACCGTGGCGATGCCCGTCGAGTCCTGTCCCCGGTGTTGCAGGAGGAGCAGAGCGTCGTAGATGGATTGATTAGCAGGCCCCTGCGCAACGAGGCCGACGATGCCGCACATTCGCGGTGTGCTCCAGACCGTAGAATCGGGTGGTACCGAACAAGTCTGCCATGCCACGACGGAGGACTCCGCATGCCCAACCCGTACGCAGAGGCCGGGGTCGACACCGCCGCAGGTGATCTGGCCGTCGAGCTGATGAAGTCCGCAGTCGCGGCGACGCACAATGACTCGGTCCTGGGTGGTGTCGGTGGGTTCGCCGGGCTGTACGACGTCTCCTTCCTGAAGGACTTCTCACGGCCGCTGCTCGCGACCTCGACCGACGGCGTCGGCACGAAGGTCGCCATCGCGCAGGCGATCGACAAGCACGACACCATCGGCCAGGACCTCGTCGGCATGGTCGTCGACGACATCGTCGTGGTCGGTGCGAAGCCGATGTTCATGACCGACTACATCGCGTGCGGCCGGGTCGTGCCGTCCCGGATCGCGGACATCGTCGCCGGGATCGCCCGCGGCTGCGCCGAGACCGGCACCGCGCTGGTCGGCGGCGAGACCGCCGAGCACCCCGGGCTCCTCGGGCCGGACGACTACGACGTCGCGGGCGCGGCGGTGGGCGCTGTCGAGGCTGACTCCGTTCTGGGTGCCGATCGCGTTCTCGACGGGGATGTCGTCCTGGCGATCGCGTCCTCCGGTCTGCACTCGAACGGGTACTCGCTCGTCCGGCACATCCTCTCGACCCGCGGGGTCGGGTACACGGACTCGCTGCCGGAGTTCGGCGGGCTCGTGGGTGAGGCGCTGCTGGAGCCGACCCGGCTCTACACCTCCCCGCTGCTCTCCGTGATCTCCTCGAGCGACGGTGCGGTCCACTCGCTCTCGCACGTGACCGGTGGTGGCATCGCGGCGAACCTGGCACGCGTGCTGCCCGTCGGCTCCTGGGTCGAGGTCGATCGTTCGACGTGGGAGCCCCTCCCCGTGTTCCGCGTGCTCGCCTCCATGGCGGGGATGCCGATCGAGGACACCGAGAGCACGTGGAACCTCGGCATCGGCATGTTCGCGGTCGTGTCGGCTGCGGCCACTGGCTCGGTCATCGACGCGCTCGGGACGGCCGGGCTCGCGGCGTGGCAGGTCGGCACGGTGTCGATGTCCGCGCGGGACCTCGACGGGTTCGAGCAGGGGGCGAAGGGCGTCGACGGCGGCGCCGTGCGGCTCGTGGGGAGCTACGCCGGCTGACTCCGCGCGGGGTCGTCGGGTCGCGTCGCGTGCTGGCTCGACGCGGTCGCTCTGTCGACGCAGGACGACACCGTCGCGGTCGTACGACAGCGGGCCTGTCGTTGGTTGCGGGCGCGGGCTGTTGCGGGTGCAAGGTGCGACACAACCGTTGTCGTACGACGGTGGCCCTGTCGTTGGTTGACGGCGCGGGCTGTTGCGGGCGCGGGCTGTTGCGGGTGCAAGGTGCGACACAACCGTTGTCGTACGACAGCGAGCCTGTCGTTGGTTGCGGGCGCGGGCTGTTGCGGGTGCAAGGTGCGACACAACCGCTGTCGTACGACAGCGGGGCTGTCGTTGGTTGCGGGCGCAGGTTGTTGCGGGTGCAAGGTGCGACACAACCGTTGTCGTACGACAGCGAGCCTGTCGTTCTGGGTCGCGAGGGCGAGCGGCACGCGGAAACGCCGCGTCACCCCGGAGGGTGCGCGGCGTCAGCTGACCAGGAGGTCAGGCGGACTTGTTCTGGTCCTGCTGGGGCTCGAACTCGTCGTCGCCCTCGAGCTGGTCATCCCCGTATTGGTCTGCCCAGCGGTCGACGTAGGAGTTCTCGTCCGAGTCGTGCCCGGCGGAGAGCTCGCGTTCGAGCGCACCGTAATTCGTCTCCGGGCTGAAGTACTTCAGCTCCCGGGCGACCTTGGTGTGCTTTGCCTTCTGACGGCCGCGCCCCATGCGTGACCCCCTCGTGATCGGCTCGTGTCCGGTGCTACGGGAGACGAGTCATCACCCGGAGAATCCGAACGGTTCGTGGTTGGAAATCTGCCGATCACTCTACCATGTACCCCTATCTGGACATGGCCGAGCGGTGCGCGCGTCCAGCAGAATCGGATGTGATGACGGACGCGACACCGACCCCTGACGACCAGCACGCCCGGGTGGTCGTGATCGGTGCGGGGCAGGCCGGTCTCTCCGTGGCCTACCACCTGCGCCGGCTCGGTCTGCGGCCGGGGAGCGACGTGGTCGTCCTGGACCGGGCGCCGAGCACGGGCGGCGCGTGGCAGTACCGCTGGGAAGCGCTCCGGCTCGGGTCCGCCCACCGCGTGCACGACCTCCCCGGCATGCGGGCGATGGGCCTGCGGTTCGACGACGCCGATCGGTCCCGCCCCGCGCGCGACGTCGTCGGTGAGTACTACCGCCGGTTCGAGCAGCACTACGACCTCCAGGTCCGACGGCCGGTCACTGTGACGAGCGTCACCCGTGCGGGAACCGGACTGTGCGTGACGACCCGGACGCCGGACGGCCGTGTCTCCCGGATCACGGCGGATGTGGTCGTCTCCGCGGCTGGAACCTGGGGCACGCCCTTCGTCCCGTGGTACCCGGGGCGCGACACCTTCCGCGGGCGGCAGATCGACACGACCGAGTACCGGTCGGCTTCGGAGTTCCGCGGGCAGGACGTCGTCGTGGTCGGCGGCGGGACGAGCGCGATCGGCTTCCTCCTGGAGCTCGACGGCGTCGCGCGGTCGACGAGGTGGTTCACCCGTCGACCGGTGGAGTGGTCCGACACCGCCGGGCTCGACCTGGAGTCGGCGGTCGCCGCGGTGGACGAGCAGGACCGCGCGGCCCGGGCAGGGGAAGCCCTGCCGAGCATCGTCAGCGGCACAGGCGTCCCGGTGTCACGCCGCATCCGCGCGGGGATCGACCGCGGGGTCCTGCACCCGGAACCCGTGTTCGTCGCGATGGAGCCGGACGGGGTGGTCACCCGCGAGGGCGAGCACGTCCACGCTGACGCGGTGATCTGGGCGACGGGCTTCCGGGCCGACCTCCGGCACCTCGCACCGCTGGGGCTCCGGACATCGGGCGGCGGCGTGGTGGTCGCGGACGGGCGGTCGGCGGACGAGCCCCGGCTGTTCCTCGCCGGCTACGGTCCCCAGGCGTCGACGATCGGGGCGAACCGGGCCGGCCGGCTCATCGCGCGCCAGGTGATGGATGAGCTCTCGGCCTGAGCGACGGTCCTCGGGCACGGGCCCGCGAGAAGTGTCGCTGGGCGCGAAACGGAGCCCGGACGGCGCCCCTACGCGGGCAGCGGCTCCGCGACACCACGCCGACGCCGCGACGCGCGCAGCACCAGCGCATCGAGGGACAGGCGGCCCGGCCCGGTCAGCGCCACGGCGAGGGCACCGGCGGCCAGGACGAGCACGTACTCGAACCCGCCCTCCTGCGAGAAGAACCCGGCGGACGCGTGTGCCAGGAACCCCGCGACGACCATGTCGACCGCGAGCAGCACACCGACGAACCTGGTGGCGACCCCGAGCACGAGGAGCGCACCACCGACGAGCTCGAGCCCGGCGACCAACGGCGCCGCGATCGATGCGAGCGGCACTCCCATTCCGGCGAAGCCGTCGGCGACGGCGGGGATGCCCTGCCCGAACTTCTGCGCGCCGTGGGCGATGAACACCACGCCGAGGACGACGCGGAGGACGGTGAGGCCGATCGAGGTCGATGTCGTTCGCATGGCCCCGACCGTAACCAGTGACGTGTCATCGATCGCCCCTCGTTCGGGGGTCTGCCCGGGTATCGCCAGGACATGCCCAGCCCCGGGTCCCCAGAACGACGGACAGAGCCGACGACGGACAGCGCCGACGACGGACAACTCCGCCGCCGGCGCGACACGTCAGGAGTCGCCGCGCCCCGTCTTCGACTGCAGTCGGTCGATGTGCTCCGACGCCTCGGCCTTGGTCAGGTCCGCGGGGAGCTCCTCGCCGGCTTCGCGCGCCAGCGTGTCGAGGTAGCTCCGCTGCGGCCCGGTCATCGGCTCGTCACCGGTGACCCAGGTCTCCGGGTCCTTGCTCGCGTCGGTCGTGGGGTCGGGGCGGGCGCCGCCGAGGGTTTCACCAGTGCTGTCACTCATGCGCCGGACGCTACGCGCGACCCACGACACCACGGTCAGCCCGAGCGCCCCCACGGGGGACAAACGTCAGCCGGACATCCGGACAGCCGGACAGCCGGACAGCCGGACAGCCGTCAGACCGGTACCGCCGTGTACCGCACCAGGTCCGGCCCGACCTCGTTCGCCGCGATCGGCACCGACCGCCCCTCCCGGGTGATCCAGAGCGTGTTGCCCGGCTCGTCGAGCCGCTCGACCGGGGACAGCGACCCGTCCAGCAGCACCGCGGCGGACACGCTCACCCGTCCGGACGCGGGCCGCGGCGGGAGCCCCGGCACGTCGTCCGCATACGCCGGGTACGTCCCCGGTGCCAGGAGCGGGCTGATCGGCGTCGTCACGATCTCCACGCCGGCCGCGCCGGAGGCGGTCACCGCGTCAGCGGTGACGACGACCAGTCGGACCACCTGGTCCTTCGGCAACGGCAGGTCCACGACCCCCGACCCGGCCAGTGCGCGGAACGCGGGCCGACCGTCGGGGCCGAGGTGGGCCTCCAGGCCGTCGATGCGGACGCGACCGCGTCCACGCGTGTCCGCGTAGGTGCCGGGCTGCAGGTCGGAGCGACGCGCCTCGAGCGACGACACCACGATCCGGTCGGGTCGGTACCAGTCGCGGAGGGTGGCCGGGTCGACCCAGCCGATGCTCGCGGTGCCGACCGGCCGCTCGTCGAGCGCGCCGATCGGGTGCTCGCCGCGCACCGCGACGAGCCCCTCGTACCGGTCGTCGGAGTGGTCGAGGACCTCGACGCGCTTGGACACCTTGCCGCCGTGGCCGTCGAACGTCGCGAAGGTGCGCAGGTCGGGTGCGTCGGTCATGGGTTCAGATCGTATGCCGGGAGGCGCGGATCACTCCGCAGACGTCGGCGTGCGTCCGGGGGACGCCGGCACCAGGACCTGCATCTCACCGGTGCAGAGGGCCGGGTCCACCCCGTCCGCCGGCCCGGCCGGGCGGCTCGCGCGTCGCGACTGCATGCTGGCGCGCTGCGCGGGACTGAGGAGGTTGTTGCGCTGGTCGGAGCGGAGGACGCGGTCCTCCTCCTCGCTGCGGAAGACGCCGTTCGGCGAGCGGCGGAGCGCCGGTCGGACGGGGTCGCCACGGCGCTCCTGGCCGGGGAACGGCCGCGAGCGGCGGCCGTAGAGCAGTTCGGACGAGTCGAGGAGCCACGGCACCAGCGCCACGGTGACGCCGTGAACGAGCAGGAGCTTCTTGCGGATCCGACGACCGCGGTGGTTGTGGAGGAGTCCCTCCCACCAGTGGCCGACGACGAAGACGGGGGTGTAGACCGTGACGACCTCGGAGCCGTGCTCCATCCGGTGTGCCTTGATGTACTTGATCAGCGGCATCGAGATGTCGCGGTACGGGCTCGGGACGATGGTGAGCGGGACCTCGATGCCGTGCTCGGCCCACTGCTCGACCAGGAGTGCGGCTTCGGCCTCGTCGATGGAGACGTGCACGGCCTCGAGGCCGGCGTGCTTCGCGGCGATGGCGTAGTCGAGCGCCTTGAGCACCGGCTTCTGCAGCTTGTTCACGAGGACGATCGCGTGGTCGCCCGTCGCGCCGAACTCCGTCTCGACGTCGGCTTCGATCTCGTGCTTGACGTCGCGGTAGTAGCGGTTCACGCCGAGCATCAGCACGAACAGGACCGGCATGATGACGAAGACCAGCCACGCCCCGTGCGTGAACTTCGTGATCGTGACGATGACCAGGACGACGAAGGTGAACGTGGCGCCTGTCGCGTTGATGAGCCGGGAGCGGATGACCTGGCCGCGGTTCAGCGGTGGTTCGCCGTCGGCCGCGGCGGTGCCGTCGTCGCGTTCGCGGTCCTCGCGCAGCAGCCGGGTCCAGTGCCGCACCATGCCCGTCTGCCCGAGCGTGAACGACACGAAGACACCGATGATGTAGAGCTGGATGAGGCTCGTGACGTTTGCCCGGTAGACCACGAGCAGCGCGGCCGCGACGAGCGCCAGCACGATGACGCCGTTCGAGTAGATGAGGCGGTCGCCGCGCGTGGAGAGGGCCTTCGGCGCGTAGGAGTCGCGCGCCAGGATCGAGCCGAGCAGCGGGAAGCCGTTGAACGCGGTGTTCGCGGCGAGGAGCAGGACGGCAGCGGTCGTCGCCTGGATGACGAAGAACAGGATCGTGTTGTTCCCGAACGTCGCCGACGCGATCTGGGCGATGAGGGAACGCTGCGGTGTCGTGGCGCAGTTCGCGAAGCCCTGCAGGTCGCACGCGCTCTCGGCGTAGTGCACGCGGGACACCAGCGCCAGGGTGATGAGGCCGACGAACAGGACGATCGCGATGCCGCCCATGAACACGAGCGTCATCTGGGCGTTCTTGACCTTCGGTCGGCGGAAGGCCTGCACGCCGTTCGCGATCGCCTCGACGCCGGTCAGCGCCGAACAGCCGGACGCGAAGGCACGGAGGAGCAGCAGGATGAACGCCGCCTGCGTCGTGTGCTCGACGTTCTGCACCGTGTACTCGGCGGACTCGGCCACGGGGGCGTTTCCCGCGAGCACCCGGATCAGGCCGGTCACGACCATGACGAACACGCTCGCCACGAACAGGTAGGTCGGGACGGCGAAGGCCTTGCTCGACTCCCGCACGCCGCGGAGGTTCGCGGCCGCGAGCAGGATGACGAAGACCAGCGCGAGCTCGACGCGGAACTCGTTGAGGACCGGGAGCGCGGAGATGATGTTGTCCACACCGGAGGCCACCGACACGGCGACCGTCATCACGTAGTCGACGAGCAGGGCGCTCGCGACGACGAGACCGGCCTTCTCGCCGAGGTTGCGGTGTGCGACCTCGTAGTCGCCGCCGCCGGACGGGTACGCCTTGATGAGCTGCCGGTAGGAGGCGACGACCACCAGCAGCAGCAGGACCACGAGCGCGGCGACCCACGGCGCGAAGGTGAGGAACGACATCCCGCCGAGCAGCAGGATCATCAGGAGTTCCTGCGGCGCGTACGCCACGCTGGACAGCGGGTCGCTCGCGAAGATCGGCAGTGCCAGGTGCTTCGGGAGGAGCTGTCCTTCGAGCTTCTCGGAGGGGAGGGGATCCCCGATCAGCCGCGACTTCAGCGACCGGATCTCGTTCGTCACGAGCGGCAAACCTACTCAATTCCGGGCGCGAGTCAACACGGGTCGAGGGGTCGGTATTCCGCTTCCGTCGAACGCGACCCCGGCGGATCCCCCGAAAGCCCTTGCGGTTGACGCTGCGTCAACCGCTACCGTCGCCTCCATGAGGGAATCGACAGACACGGCGTCGCCAGCTGCCAAAGCCCCGCACGGCATCGCCGACGTGGCGCGTTCGGCGGGGGTGTCGAGCAGGACGCTCCGGCACTACGACGCCATCGGACTGCTCCCGGCCACGGCGGTCGGTGACGGCGGACTCCGCCGGTACGACGACCGTGCGCTCGTCCGGTTGCAGCGCATCCTGCTGCTCCGGGGGCTCGGGCTCGGGCTGCCGGCGATCCGCGAGGTCCTCGACGGCGAGCTCGACGACGTCGCCGCCCTCACCGCGCACGTGGCGTGGCTGGAACGCGAACGGGACCGTCTCGCTCGGCAGCTCGCCGCGGTGCGCACCACCATCACGAGACTCCGGAAGGGAGAGGACATGAACACGGACGACACGTTCGACGGGTTCGACCAGTCGCGGTTCCGCGCCGAGGTCGAGGAACGCTGGGGTGCGGACGCGTGGCAGCGCGGCACGACCTGGTGGGACGCGAAGGACGCAGCCGGCAAGGAGGCGTTCCAGGCCGAGCAGCGCGCCATCGCCGCCGACGCGGCAGCGCTCGCCGCGTCCGGTGACGGGCCGGCGTCCTCGCGCGGGGTCGCGCTCGCGCGGCGCCAGTTCGCCTGGCTGGCGCAGGCGACCCCGCCCGCCGAGCTCACCGCGGAGCGCTTCCGCACCCTCGCCGACATGTACGTGGCGGACGAGCGGTTCACGCACGCTTATGAGTGGGCGGGCGCCGGTGCGTCCCGCGCGTTGCGCGACGCGATGCACGCGTTCGCCGACGCGGCGTTGTAGGCGGAAGCGCGGCGGCCGCGCGGCGGCGCGGCGCGGTTCGCTCCCGCACAACCGAAAGCACTCCGCACCACGGGTTTCCGCGGTGCGGAGTGCTTTCGGTTGTGCGGCGAGCGGACGGGAGGCGGGGGTCGCCTCCGCCCCGTCGGCGCGGACTCAGAGGGACTTGCGCAGGTCCTCGAGCCCATCGCGCAGGCGCGTCACGGTGTCCGCGGTGAGCGTGCCACGTGTCGCACGGCGGCGCAGGTCGGCGCGGACCTGCTGCCGGAACGACGACAGTGCCATCTCGAGCTCGCGGAGGGCGCGGGCGCTCTCGGACGGGACGGAGACGGGTTCCTCGGTGTTCGTCGACTGCGCGTTCGTCGACTGCGCTGACGCGGCGAGGTCGGCGCGGAGGGACCGCATCGCGTCGCTGACCGAGGCGCGGACACCGTCGGCGAGGGACTTCACCGAGTCGTTCACGCCGGCCTCGAGCGAGGCGATCTCCTCGCTGCGAGCGGTGAGCTCGGCGCGGCCCGCATCGGTGATCGCGTAGACGGTCTTGCGGCCGTCGGCGGTCTTGGAGACGAGGCCGTCCTCCTCCAGCTTCGCCAGGCGCGGGTAGACCGTGCCGGCGCTCGGGACGTACGTGCCGCCGAAGCGGTCCCCGAGGGCCTGGATGACCTCGTACCCGTGCATCGGGTGGTCGGCGAGCAGGACGAGCAGGTACAGCCGCAGGTGGCCGTGGGCGAAGACCGGACTCATTCGAACACCTCGCTCTCGGTGTCCGCTGGCGTCGTCACCGGCGGGGCGTGCAGCACGGCGATGTCCCCGGACACCGAGTTCACCCGGAGGTCGAGCCACTGGCCGGAGAGCTCCCCGCCCTGCTTGACGTACGAGCCCCTGACGCCCTTGATCTCGGCGTCGTCGAACTGGAGCTTGCCGGACGCCGTGCTGACGGTGCACCGGAAGGCGACGCCGTCCTCGAGCCGGACGCTCACCGAGCCGGACACGGTGTTGACGCGCGCCGAGTCCGGCGTGCCGTGCAGGTCGAGCACGACGTCGGCGGACACGCCGTCGGCCGAGAACCGCGGGATCGCACCGGTCGCGACGACGTCGCCCGAGACGGTGTGCACCGTGAGGGCGCCGTCGAGGTCGCGCATGGTGGTCGCGCCGGACACCGCGTTCACGGTGACGTCACCCGCGACGCCGTCCACGACGACGTCCCCGGAGACGGTGTTGAGCGTCGCGCCGCGGTTCGTGCCGGACAGCAGTGCGCCGGCCGAGACGAGGCCGAGGGTCACGCCGGCGTCACGGGGGACCAGGATGCTGACGTCGGCGTGGGCCTTGCCCCGGAAGGACTTCAGGAACCCGATGGGGTCGTCCCAGCGGATCTGCGGATGGTCGACCGTCAGGGTGTCGCCGTCCAGTTCCACCTTCAGCGGCTTGCCGGACACGCTGTGGACCTCGACGCGTGCGGTGGGTTCGTCGTGTGCGACGACGTCGACCTGCCCGCCGACGAGGCCGACGCGCAGTGACCGGACGATGCCGGTGTCGATGACCTTGGGCTCCTCGACGAGCCACTTCTCCTGAGCCATGTTGTCTCCTCGAACTCGCGATGTATCGCGTCTGGTGACGACACGTTATATCGCGTCTCGCGGATCCGCAAGAGCCGCCTGGTGCGCTGAGGTCGTCACGGCCCTGGAACCGTCACGGGACGGGCGTGGGCTCCGTGGCGGGGGTGGGGCGGGCCTCCAGGCCGGCTGCCCGGTCGGGGCTCCACGGGAACCGGCGGAAGAGCGGCATGAGCGGCTGGACCATCGGGCCGATCGCGAACGCCGCGATCACCGTGCCGACGCCGACGTCCCCGCCGAGGAACCAGCCGACGATCACGACCGTGACCTCGACCAGGGTGCGCGCGAGCCAGATCGGCCAGCCGAGTCGCTCGTGCAGCCCGACCATCAGCCCGTCGCGTGCCCCCGTGCCGAACCCGGCGCCGATGTAGAACGCCGTCGCGACCGCCAGCAGGAGCAGCCCGGCGACGAACAGCCCGATCCTGCCGAGGAGGTCCGCCGGCGTCGGGACGAGCCAGAGCACCAGGTCGGCCGACGGGCCGATCGCCAGGGCGTTCAGCAACGTGCCGATGCCGGGCTTCTGGCGGAGCGGGATCCAGAACAGCAGGATCACGCCGCTCGAGACCACGGTGATGAGGCCGAACGACCACGGCACGACGTTCTCGAGACCCTCGGTCAGGACCGTCCACGAACTCACGCCGACGATCGCCCTGACCTGCAGGGCCGTGGATGCGCCGTAGAGGAACAGGCCGACGAAGAGCTGCACGAAGCGGAGCGTGAGGGCGGTGGGGCGGGACATGGCTCCGATGCTCGCCGTGATTGGACTGCTGGTCGAGAGCCAATTGCGCTAGCGTGGATCCATGACGCCGCTCCTCCTCAGTTCCCGCTCCGCAGCGCTCCTGCTCCACGAGTGGCGCGACGGCTCCGAGGCCCCCGCGTACGAGGCCCTCGCCGATGCGATCCGCGTGCTCGTGATCGACGGCAGGATCCCGCTCGGAGCCCGGATGCCCGCCGAGCGTGGGCTGGCGGAGGCGCTCGGCGTGTCCAGGACCACCGTGGCGAACGCGTACGCCCGGCTGCGCGACTCCGGGTACCTGGTGTCCCTGCGGGGCTCTGGCAGTGTCGTGCGGTTGCCGCGGGACCTCGCGGGGCGGCCGGACCCCGAACGGCTCGGCGGAGTGGTGTCCGGCGACGTGCTCGACCTCCGCAAGGCGGCCCTGCACTCCGCGCCCGGTGTCGCCGAGGCCGTCGAACGGGCGATGCGACACGTGCCGGCGGCGCTCGCCGGCATCGGGTACGACACCGTCGGGGACCCTGGGCTGCGTGCGGCCATCGCGGCGCGGTACACCGCTCGCGGTCTGCCGACCGACCCGTCGGAGATCGTGGTGACCATCGGGGCGCAGCACGCGATCGCCCTGCTCGCGCGGGTGCTCGTCCGTCGCGGCGACGCCGTCCTCGTCGAGTCGCCGACCTACCCGCACGCGCACGAGGCCTTCCGTGAAGCCGGCGGCCGACTCGTCGGCGTGCCCGTCGACGCGCGCTCCGGATGGGACGTCGGGGTGCTCGAGACGGCGTTGCGGCGGTCGGCGCCCGCGGTGGCCTACGTGATGCCGGAGCTGCACAACCCGACGGGGGCGACGATGTCGGCGTCGGTGCGGTCCGTGCTGCTCTCCGTCGCGGCGTCGACGGGCACGACGGTGATCGCGGACGAGACGATGGGGGAGCTGCGGATCGACGGGGACGCTGCTGTGCCGTTGGCGGCGTTCGCCGGTACCGGTGCGTCCGGTGCGTCCGCCGGTTCCGGTGCGTCCGTCGTGATGATCGGGTCCGCCGACAAGGTCTTCTGGGGCGGCCTGCGGATCGGTTGGATCCGCGCGTCGCCCGACCTGCTGCAGCGGCTGTTGCTCGCCCGGCCGAAGGGCGACCTGGGCACGCCCGTCCTCGACCAGTTGGTCGCCAGGGAGCTGGTCCCGCGGACCCACGCCGTCCTGGAGGCTCGGCGCGAGTACCTGAGACATGGTCGCGACGAGGTCGTGGGGGCGTTGCGCGCGCGGCTCCCGGAGTGGGACGTCCCGTCCCCGGCCGGCGGCTTGGCGACGTGGGTCGGGCTCGGGCGGCCCGTGTCGAGCGCGCTGGTGCTCGCGGCGCGTGCCGAGGGGGTGGTGCTCGCGTCCGGCGGGGTGTTCGGGCCGGACGGTGGCTTCGAGCGGTTCCTCCGGGTGCCGTTCACCATGCCGCCCGCGGACCGGGTGCGGCTCGTCGACGTGCTCGAGCGGGCGTGGGACCGGGTCGGTGGGGCGTCGTCGGGGGTGCAGGGGTCGTTGGCCGCCGTGGTGTGACGTGCTCGGTCGTGCGCGGTCGGTCGCGGGCTGTGGGTGCGCGGTGGTGGGTCATCCGATGGGGTGACGTCGGTTCGGCCCGTGGGGTGATGTCCTCGTGTCCGGGTTCCGTCATGCTCGACGGCATGACCCCGCTCGTGTCCTCCCGCCCCGTTGCTCCGGTGCCGACCGTGCCCGCGTTCGCCCGGCTGACGATGGCGCTCGGTGGCGCGTTGCTCGCCGGGGTGCTCACGTCGTACGGGCAGGCGGTGCCCGGGCTGTCGACCGTCTCGAACTCGGCGGGCCCCTGGTTCGTCGTCGCGGTCGCGCTGCTGCTGCTCATGGGGGTCCGCATCGGCCGCGTGGGGCTGCCCGTCGCGATGGTGTCCGGGGTGGTGCTGCTCGAACTCATGCACATCGGGTACTGGGCGACGTCGAACCTCCGCGGGTACCCGGACTTCCTGTCGATCACGAACTTCTGGGTGCTGATGGCGGTCCCGGCCGGGGCGCTCGCGGGCGCGGTCGCCGTACTCGTGCGCTCGGCTGACGGACGGTGGCGCGGAGCCGCGTTCGGCGCCGTCGCCGCCGTGCTCATCGGTGAGGGGATGCGCGCGCTGCTGCGGGTCGCGGCGACCACCGGGGTCGTGGCCTGGGTCGTCGAGATCGCGGTCGGCGTCGCCGTGCTGATCGCCGGGGTCGTGGTCGCGCGCTCACCCGCCGGACGGGTGGTCGCACTCGGCGTCGGTGTCGTCGGCACGGTCGGGGTCCTCGGCGCGTACCTGTTGCTCGGCGGGTAGCTGGCCGTTCTCCACCGATCTGTTCCCCCGTGAACCGCGGCAGGGACTTGCTGCGAGGATCGGACCGTGCACCTCCTCTCGGTCTTCAGCCTGCGCAACCGTGCGCTCATCGCGCTCGTGACGATCGTGGTGGCGATCTTCGGCGGGATATCGCTGTCTAGCCTCAAACAGGAGCTCATCCCGAGCGTGCAGTTCCCGCAGATCGCGATCGTCAGCGCGTACCCGGGGGCCACGCCGGAAGTCGTCTCGAACGACGTCTCGACCAAGATCGAGCAGGGCATCCAGGCGGTGCCGGACCTCAAGTCCACCACCGCGACGTCGTCGACCGGCCAGAGCGTCGTCTCCGCCGAGTTCGACTACGGGTCCAACCTGGCGAGCGCCGAGGACAAGATCCAGACCGTGGTGAACGCCCTGTCCCTGCCGGACTCGGTGCAGACCCAGATCGTCACGGGGTCCTTCGACGACCTGCCCGTGATCCAGCTGGCGGTGTCCGGCGGCGGGGACCAGGAACAACTCGTCGACCGACTGAACGCCACGGCGGTGCCCGACCTCGAGAAGCTCGACGGGGTGCGCGAAGCCGATGTGTTCGGCAACCCGGGTCGCCGTGTGCTCATCACACCCGATCGCGACGAGCTGGCGGCGCGTGGGCTGTCCGAGACCGCGATCTCCGATGCGCTCGACGACAACGGCACGCTGATCCCCGGCGGGACGATCACCCAGGACGGCTCGACGCTCTCGGTGCAGACCGGGCAGCGGATCGCCTCGGTCGCGGACATCGAAGCGCTGCCGCTGACCGGGGGTGCTGCGGCGTCCACGATCGGCGACGTCGCCAAGGTCGCCATCACCGAGTCGCCCCGCACGTCGATCAGCCGGGTCGACGGCGAGGAATCGCTGACCATCGCGATCACGAAGACCCAGCAGGCCAACACCGTCGACGTCTCGAAGACCGTCCGTGACGCCCTGCCCGGCATCGAGTCGAAGATCACCGGGGATCCGAAGTTCACGGTCGTGTTCGACCAGGCGCCCTACATCCAGCAGTCGATCGACTCGCTCGCCGAGGAAGGGCTGCTCGGCCTCGGGTTCGCCGTGGTCGTGATCCTGGTGTTCCTGCTGTCCGTCCGGTCGACGATCGTCACGGCGATCTCGATCCCGACCTCGGTGCTGCTCGCCGCGATCGGCATGCGCGCGGCGGACTACACGCTCAACATCATCACGCTCGCTGGACTGACGATCGCGATCGGCCGCGTGGTGGACGACTCGATCGTCGTGATCGAGAACATCAAACGGCACCTGCAACCCGGGGTCGATCGGCGGCAGGCGGTGCTCGACGGGGTGCGCGAGGTCGCCGGCGCGGTGACGGCGTCGACCCTGACGACCGTCGTCGTGTTCCTGCCCGTCGCCTTCGTCGCGGAGCTCGTGGGCGAGCTGTTCCGGCCGTTCGCGCTCACCGTGTCCATGGCGCTCATCGCATCGCTGCTCGTCGCGCTGACGATCGTGCCGGTGCTGGCGTACTGGTTCCTCCGCGCGCCCAAGGGACACAAGCACGCGGGCACGGGGACCGCCGTCAGCGGCTCGGCCACGGACTCCGCGCTCCGCTCCGCCGACGACCTCCACGACGCCGGGGCTCCAGACCGCCTGCGCCGCGGCTACCTGCCGGTCCTGCACTGGGTGCTGCGGTTCCCGCTGCTCGTCGTGCTGCTGGCCGTGCTCGTGCTCGGCGGAACCGCGGCGGCGGTGCCCTTCGTGAAGACGAACTACCTCGGCGACTCCGGGCAGAACACCTTCACGGTCACGCAGGACCTCGATCCAGGTGCCTCGCTCGACGTCCAGTCCGACGCCGCCCGCAAGGTCGAGGCGCAGCTCCGGGCGGTGCGCGGCGTCGACACCGTGCAGACCACCATCGGGTCGAGCGGGCAGTCGATCCAGGCGGCGTTCGGGGGGTCTGGCACGGCGTCGATCCAGTACGCCGTCACCACCGACTCGGACGCCGACCAGACCCGCATCCAGTCGGACACCCGCAAGCGTCTCGACGGGCTGTCGGACGCCGGCACGATCTCGCTGTCGTCGTCCGGCGGCGGCTTCGGCGGCAGCAGCGACATCGAGGTGGACGTCACGGCACCGAGCCAGGCGCAGCTCAGGACCGCCGCGGACAAGGTCCTCGCCACCATGCGCGACGTCGCGCACACCACCGGGGCGTCGAGCAACCTCTCGGCGGCCGAGCCGTACCTGGCGGTGCGGGTCGACCGGTCGAAGGCGGCGGCGCTCGGGCTGACGGAGACCCAGGTCGGCGGGATCGTCGCCGCGGCCGTCTCCCCGCGGGACACCGGCACGGTCGAGATCGGCGACGCCTCGCTCGACGTGTACATCGCCGACCTGGAACCGCCGACCACCGTGCAGGCGCTCCGCGACCTGTCACTGCCGACGTCGACCGGCGTGGTGCCGCTGTCCGACGTCGCGACCGTCGAGCAGGCGGACGGCCCGACGTCCGTCACGACCTCGGACGCCGTCCGCACGGCGACGATCACCGTGACGCCGGACTCCGCGAACCTCGGGGCCGCCGTGCAGTCGGTGACGTCTGCGGTCGACGACCTCGACCTGCCGAAGGGTGCCTCGGCCACGATCGGCGGCGTTGCCTCGAGCCAGTCGTCGGCGTTCAGCCAGCTGCTGCTCGCCGCGCTGGTCGCGATCCTGATCGTCTACGTGGTGATGGTGGCGACCTTCCGGAGCCTGCGGCAGCCGCTGCTGCTCCTGGTCTCGGTGCCGTTCGCGGCGACTGGGGCGATCCTGCTGCAGATCGTCTCGGGCATCCCGATCGGCGTCGCGTCGTTGATCGGGGTGCTCATGCTCGTGGGCATCGTCGTGACGAACGCGATCGTCCTCATCGACCTCGTGAACCAGTACCGGCGCCGGGGACTCCGCGTGCGGGAGGCCATGATCGAGGGCGCGACGAAACGACTCCGGCCGATCCTGATGACGGCGCTCGCGACGATCTTCGCGCTGCTCCCGATGGCCGTCGGGCTCACCGGGCAGGGCGGCTTCATCTCGCAGCCGCTCGCGCTCGTGGTGATCGGCGGACTGGTGTCCTCGACGCTGCTGACGCTCGTCGTGCTGCCGGCGCTGTACTTCCTCGTCGAGCGGGTGTTCGAGCGACGAGCGGACCGTCGGGCGGCGGCGGACGGTGCGGGTGCCGACGGAGCAGGTGCCGGCGGTACAGGCGTCTAGCGGTCGCTCTCAGCGGGGTCGCCCGCGCCGGAGAACCACGACACGAGGACGCAGGTCAGCGTCGTCAGGAACACGATCGCGCTGAGGCCAGCCACGATCGAGGTGTGACCGGTCGCCGCGCCGTACCCACCGAACGCCATCGTCACGAAGAACGACAGCCCGAGGAGCAGTTCCGCGGCGGTGCGGACGGGGGAGTGCTGCTCCCAGGTGGTCGCCGGGCGTGCGGGGCTGGTCGTGGTGTCGGTCACCCCGGAAGTCTCCGCCGACCTGGGCTCGACCGGCAGTCCCGACTCCGGGTGCCACCCACCCGGGGTACGCGCGCCGTCCGCACCCCTGCCGACCGCCCGCGCCGCCGCGACCCTTTCGCCGCTACCCCTCCGCCGCGACCCTTCCGCCAAAGCGACTGTGTCCTCGCAGTGTTCGGCGTGCAAGTGTCGCTTTCGCGGAACCCTCCCCGCGCCACGCCTGCCGACGCCCGCGCCCGCCCCGCCCGCTCAGCCCAGGTGCCGCCGCAAGAACGACACCACGCGCTTGCTCATCGCCTCGTCGAGCTGCGCGATCGAGTGCGCCGTCCCCCGCACCGCGACGAACGTCACCGGGACGTCGTGGGAGCGCAGCGTCGCCGCGAAGTCCTGCGATTCCCACAGCGGGATGAACTCGTGCGTCGAGTGCCCGATGAAGAACGGCGCCGTCTCCGACGTCACGTTGTACGCGGGCGACGCCCGTTGCGCTGCCGGGCACGCGTCGTACGCGCTGCACCCGAGGTACAGGAGCTGCTTGCGCTGGAACGACGCCGACACCCCGTCCGACTCCGTCGACCGCGTCGTCAGGTCCGTCGGGCCGCTCAGGTCGACGACCGCGCGGATGCGATCCCCGGCTGCGTAGGCGGGGGAGGCGTGGTCCTCGACGGCCAGCATCGCGGCGAGGTTCCCACCGGCGCTGCCCCCGAACACGCCGATCCGGTCGACGTCGACGTCGTAGGTCTCGAGCGTCGTGGGCCGGTACACCCAGTCGAGTGCCCGTCGCACGTCGTCGAGCCCGGCCGGGAAGGGGTCCGTCGGCGCCAGCCGGTAGTCGACGTTGAAGGTGACGAACCCCTCGGACGCGAGGTACTGGCAGACCGAGCGGTACGCGGCGGTGGCCTTGTCGCCGTGGGACCAGCTGCCGCCGTGCACCATCAGGACGGCGGGCCGGGCGCCGGCCGATGCCTTCTCGAGCGCCGACGGATCCGGCGTCGCTGACGCCGAGGCCCCGGTCCCGGTCGGCGTCGTGGTCGTCTCCGGTGCGCTGTCCGCGGGCAGGCACACGTCGAGCTGCTGCAACCGGTCCGACCCGTACGGCACGTCGGAGACGACGTCGATGCCGTGGTACCGGAGCGACAGCGGGTAGATGACCGGATCGGCGGTGACGGTGGCGTTCTCGTCGCCCGTCGGATCCGCGCTGCACGACGCGATCGCGCCGAGCGCCACGACCGCGGCGACGAGCGCGAACAGCGTGCGACGGCCTGACCTCATCGCCGACAACGGTAACCCGAGCGAGTGGACGGCGCATGACACCGTTCACCGACGAGTGCCAGGATGAGCGGACACCCACCGCTGGAGGACCCGTGAGTCGACGCAAGGCCTGGAACGCCGATCCGGAACCGCTCCTGCGCGTCGACGAGGGCTTCCGCCTCGCCGACGTCGACCCCGAGTCCACGCCGGGCTTCCCCGGCCGCAAGATCGACGGGCTCGAGGCGCTCGCCGCCGGCGCCGACCGCCTCGCCGCGTTGCAGGAACGACTCTGGGCAGCGGCGACGAGCGGTGACGAACGCCGTGTGCTGCTGGTCCTGCAGGCGATGGACACCGCAGGCAAGGGTGGCATCGTGTCGCACGTGATCGGTGCCGTGGACCCGAACGGTGTGCACTACGCGGGCTTCAAGGCGCCGACGGCCGAGGAGCGCGAGCACGACTTCCTCTGGCGCATCGAGCAGCAGCTCCCGTCCGCCGGGCAGATCGGCGTGTTCGACCGCTCTCACTACGAGGACGTCCTCATCCAGCGTGTCCGCTCCTTCGCCCCGCCGGAGGAGATCGAGCGGCGCTACGGCGCGATCGTCGACTTCGAGAACCGGCTCGCCGACGAGGGCACCACGATCGTCAAGGTGATGCTGCACATCTCGAAGGACGAGCAGCGCGCCCGGCTCGGCGACCGCCTCGACCGCCCCGACAAGCACTGGAAGTTCAACCCGGGCGACATCGACGAGCGCCTGCTCTGGGACGACTACCAGGACGCGTACCAGATCGTGTTCGACCGCACCTCGACCGCCGTCGCGCCCTGGTACGTCGTGCCGGCGAACCGCAAGTGGTACGCCCGCCTCGCCGTGCAGCAGCTCCTGCTCCGCGCGCTCGAGGACATGCACCTCTCGTGGCCCGCCGCCGACTTCGACGTGGCCGAGCAGCGACAGCGGCTCGCCGAGTCCTGATCCGCACCGGCCTGGAGGCCCGGATCACCTCCGCCACGGACCCTCGGACACCGGCGGGGCTGGTTTCCGAGCGCGTGGTCGCGTAGACTCGATCGGTCGGCCTTCGACACCGCGGCCAGTGAGTCGCGGACGTGTTTGGGTGTTGTGTAGTTCGAGGGCTGGAATCACGTCGATCCGACGACGGGATGAACCCCCTCTCCACGAACCGCCCCCGCCGATGTCGCTGCCGGGCTGCGTGGCATGTCCGCACCCCGGAAAGAATCCATGGCCCCGTACGACAAGGGCGCGAACTCGCGCGCCTCCGACCGCCCCCGTCACCCGAACGGCACCCCTGCCGCCCGCAGCAGCAAGCACCGCGGCTTCCGCGCTGCCGAGCCTGCCGCACCGCGCCAGAAGCAGCGCTGGGACGCCGAGGACCGCCGCAACCGCTCGTCGCAGGGCGAGCGCACCGGCCGTCCGAACTGGGAGCCCCGCGACGGCGGGCGTTCCTCCTGGGAGCCCCGCGGCGCCGGCCGTCCGGCACGTGGCGACGACCGTGCTCCCCGTTCGTTCAACCGTGACGACCGCGCGCCCCGTCGTGACCACGACGACCGTGCACCGCGTCGGTTCGACCGGGACGACCGCGCGCCCCGTCGTGGCAACGACGACCGCGCCCCGCGTCGGTTCGATCGTGACGACCGTGCTCCCCGTCGGTTCGACCGTGACGACCGCGCGCCCCGTCGTGACAACGACGACCGCGCCCCGCGTCGGTTCGACCGTGACGACCGCGCTCCCCGTCGCTTCGACCGTGACGACCGCGCGCCCCGTCGTGACCAGGACGACCGTCCGCGTCGTTTCGACCGCGATGACCGTGCACCGCGTTCGTTCAACCGTGACGACCGCGCGCCCCGTCGTGACAACGACGACCGTCCGCGTCGCAACTTCGATCGTGACGACCGCGCTCCGCGTCGCTTCGACCGCGATGACCGCGCGCCCCGTCGTGACAACGGCGACCGCCCGCGCCGTTTCGACCGCGACGACCGTGCGCCGCGGAAGTTCGACCGCGACGACCGCGCCCCGCGCAAGTTCGACCGCGACGACGCCCCGCGCAAGGGCTTCGTCCCCGCAGACGACGTCAAGCTCGAGAAGCTCCAGGCCGAGGCGACCGTCGCGGCCGACGTCGAGGGCGTGACCTTCGCGGACCTCGGCATCGGCGGCAACATCTCCCGTGCGCTCGGTGAGCTGGGCGCGACCAGCCCGTTCCCGATCCAGGCCGCGACGATCCCCGACGTGCTCGCCGGCAAGGACGTCCTCGGCCGCGGCCGCACGGGCTCCGGCAAGACCATCGCGTTCGGAGCGCCCCTCGTCGAGAAGCTCATGGAGCACGGCGGCGGCACGAAGCGCAAGATGGGCCGCGCCCCGCGTGCGCTCATCCTCGCCCCGACCCGCGAGCTCGCGCTGCAGATCGACCGCACCGTGCAGCCGATCGCCCGCTCGGTGGGCCTCTTCACGACGCAGATCTACGGCGGTGTCCCCTACGGCCGCCAGGAGGGCGCGCTCGAGCGCGGCGTCGACATCATCGTCGGCACCCCCGGTCGCGTGCAGGACCTCATGAACAAGGGGAAGCTCGACCTCAGCGAGGTCGTCATCTCGGTGCTCGACGAGGCCGACCACATGTGCGACCTCGGGTTCCTCGAGCCCGTGCAGGAGATCCTCGAGGCGACCGCCCAGGTCACCCCGCAGGGCAACCGCGCGCAGAAGCTGCTGTTCAGCGCGACGCTCGACACCCAGGTCGCGGCGCTCGTCGAGCAGTTCCTGCACGAGCCGAGCGTGCACGAGGTCGCCGGCGAGGACCAGGCGTCCTCGACGATCGACCACCGCGTGCTCGTGGTCGAGCAGCGCCAGAAGGACCAGCTCCTCGAGGAGCTCGTCGCCGGCGACGGCAAGACGATCGTCTTCGCCCGCACCCGCGCGTACGCCGAGCGGCTCGCCGACCAGTTCGAGGACGCCGGCATCCGCGCGACCTCGCTCCACGGCGACCTGAACCAGTCGCGCCGGACCCGCAACCTGCAGCTCCTCACGAGCGGTCGGGTGAACGTGCTCGTGGCCACCGACGTCGCCGCCCGCGGCATCCACGTGGACGACGTCTCGCTCGTCGTGCAGGCCGACGCCCCGGACGACTACAAGGCGTACATGCACCGCTCGGGCCGCACGGGTCGTGCCGGCAAGGAGGGCACCGTCGTGACGATCGTCCCGCGCGGACGTGTCCGCAAGATCGAGGGGATCCTCGAGCGCGCCGAGATCGAGGCCGACCTCGTCCAGGCAGCCCCCGGCGACGGCATCGTGTCGGAGCTCGCCGCGCGCTAGCTCCCGTCGGAGTCGAGACGCCCCAGGCACGACGAAACGCCGCCAGAAATGGCGGCGTTTCGTCGTGGAGGGAGTGTCTCAGGAACGGGACGGCGTACCGGGGAGCCGAGCCGAGCCTCCAGGCCGCACCGCTCAGCGGTTGAAGAAGAGCAGGCCGCGCACGTAGCCGGCCTGGCCCGCGTGCTGCGTGCAGTCGTTCAGGATGCTGACGATCCGCGCGCCGGCGGTGACGGGCGGGTCCCACGCGTCGTCGACCACCGGGTCGAGGTCGTCGGGCCCGAGCGTGCCGAGGTAGGCGACCGTGCGTTCGTGCACCGCATCGAGGTACCCGGTGAGCAGCGAGGCGGACGCGCGCACCTTGCCGACGTCGTCGCGGGACATGCCGTACCCGAGCGCCTCGGCGGGGAACGGCAGCCCGAACCGGTCGTACCAGCCGTCGGCGGTCCAGACCTGCTCGCTGCCGGCGAGGTCGGCGATCTGCGCGTCCTGGCCCCTGGCGATGTGCCATGCGAGCCACGCGAGGGTGTTCGCCCCGGCTGCCGGGCGTGATGCGAGCTGGTCCTCGGAGAGCCCCTCGACGGCACGGGCGACGGTGGACGGGACGCGGGAGAACGCTTCGATGAGGACTTCGGAGGGGGTCATGCCCCCGAACCTACGCCCGGCTGTGGGCGGCCAGTTCGGCGTCGAAGGCCTCGAGCACGTCGGCGAGGAGTCCCATCTGCGCACGCGGCACCGCGGCCGTGAACGCGTCCCGGTAGATCTCCTTGACCTCGTCGACGGCACGGACGCCCTCGTCGAGGATGACGACCTCGACACTGCGTCGGTCGTTCGGGTTCGGGACGCGTCGGACGAACCCACCGCGCTCGAGCCGGTCGACGAGCGACGTCATCGCGCCGGTGGAGAGCCCGAGGTACGCGGTCGCCTCCTTGGGGACGACACTGCCGCCGGGACGTGCGGCGAGGGAGAACAGGAACCGCAGGTCGGTGAGCCCCAGGCCCCTGGCGGATGCTTCGTCGTGGACGAGTCGGGCGTGGTGGACCTGCAGGCGGCGGTAGACCTCGAGCACGCGTTCCAGGTCGGTCGACGGCGCAGCACCGCTGACGGGGGAGAACGGCGCCGTCGGGTCCTCGGGGACGACGGCGGTCACGCGGAGGCTCCCGCGTGCAGTCCGGAGCGGCGTTCGAGCGCGTCGCCGAGCCGGGCGAGCGCGTCGGCCAGGGGCTGCCGTTCCTCTGGCGTGGTCACCTCGCGGAAGGCCGCCGCGTAGCGCGCACCGATCTGCTGCGCGACGGCGGCACCGGAAGCCGTGAGGTGGATCAGGATGCTGCGACGGTCGTCCGGGTTCGGGCGGCGCTCGAGGTGGCCGCGCTTCTCGAGCCGGTCGATCAGCGACGTCATCGCCCCGGTGGACAGCTCGAGGTACTCGCTCGACTGCTTCGGGGTGACACCCTCGCCGTCGGCCGCCGCCAGGAAGAACACGAAGCGGCTGTCCGTCGCGTTGAGGCCGCGCGCGACGCTCTCGTGGTGGAGGACGCGTGCGTGCTGCATCTGCATGAGGCGGAAGGCGGTCAGGAGACGGCCGAGGTCGGTGTCCTCCACCCCGTCGGTGGTGCGGCGCCCGACGGGCACGGGCGACGCGATCACGGGCGACGCGATCACGGGGGAGGTGGGTGCGGCGGAGGTGGGTGCGGCTGGTGCGGTCGGCGCGACTGCGTCGACTTCGAGTGTTCGGGTGTCCGTCATCGGGCGGCTCTTCTCGGGTACGTGTGACGCCGACGGCACGGGTCTGCCGTCGTGCTGCTCATTGAACAAGTATCTCACTCGTCGAACTACCCCCAGCAGTGGGGGGTTGTCTCGGCTTGTGAGTGGCTTGGGTGGCAAGTAGCTTGATCGTCGTAGCAACGGAGCACAGCACCACCACGGCACGTAGCGCGGCCAACCACCGCGGCCCCGGCCGAACCAACCGATCAGATCTCTCGACTTCCGGAGTACCGCCATGTCTCGTGTCACCCCTCGCGCCGCTCGTTTGGCCGCCTGGATCGCCATCCCCGCCGCACTCGTCGCATCGGGTGTCGTCGTCTCCACCGCCTCGTACTCGGCGTTCTCCGCCACGACGGTGAACCCGACCAGCAACTGGACCGCAGGCAGCGTGGCCCTCACCGACGACGACAACAACACCGCGCTGTTCACCGCGACCGGTCTGAAGCCCGGCTCGACCGGCTCCAACTGCATCACCGTCACGTCGACCGGCTCGCTGGCCTCCACGGTCAAGCTCTACGGCACGAACGCCGCCACCACGAACGCCCTCGCGTCGAACATCACCATCTCGATCGACCAGGGCACCGGCGGGGGCTTCGGTTCCTGCACCGGCTTCACCCCGGCGAGCACGAGCGGC
This sequence comes from Curtobacterium sp. NPDC090217, assembly GCF_044746705.1. Lineage (NCBI taxonomy): Bacteria > Bacillati > Actinomycetota > Actinomycetes > Micrococcales > Microbacteriaceae > Curtobacterium > Curtobacterium sp. NPDC090217. Next base: position 1,409,134 of record NZ_JBIVCR010000001.1, read on the forward strand.
AACCTCTACTCGGGCACGCTCGCCGCGTTCGGCACCGCGTCCACCAACTTCGCGACCGGCGTCGGCACCTGGGCCCCGACCGGGTCCGCGTCCGAGTCGCGTGTCTACCGCGTGACCTACACCGTCCCCACCTCGGCCCCGAACTCGATCCAGGGCGGCACCGCCTCCCTCGGTCTCACGTGGGAGGCCCAGAACAGCTGAGGCTCGGAACCGACGCCGGGCGCGTGATCAGCACGCCCGACCGGCTCCACCGGTGACGTCCGGGACCGGACCCGATGCGGGCCCGTCCGTCACCCCCAGCACGCCCCCAGTCGAAGGCAGTCATGGTCAGCATCGAAGTCAGCGGTGGACGCACACCGCACGATGCGCTCCGTGACGTCCTCGACTGGGGGCGTGTCGTCGTCGCCACCCTCGCCCGCGGCATCGTCGCGACGCTCCTCGGCCTCGCCCTCTGGGCCGCCGCGCCCGCCGTGATCGGCTGGCACCCCACCACCGTCATGACCGGCTCGATGGAGCCGCGGCTCGCTCCCGGCGACGTGGTCGTCTCCCGTCCTGTCGCCCAGGCGGAGATCCGGCTCGGGCAGATCCTGCTCGCCGACGACCCCGACCAGCCGGGGCACCTCCGCATGCACCGCTTCGTGCAGGCCGGACCGGACGGCACGCTCGTCACCAAGGGCGACGCCAACCCGCAGCGCGACTCCACCGCGATCGACCGAGCTGCCGTGCACGGCGTCGCCTTCCTCCGCATCCCGTCCATCGGTGCCCCCATCGTCTGGCTCCGTGACGGCGAGTGGCACAGGGTGGTCCTCCTCGCACTCGCGGTCACCGGCGCCCTGTTCCTCTGCACGATCGACGGCTCGCTGCGTCGGCTGGCGTCCTCGTCCTCGTCCTCGTCCTCCGATGGTGACGACGGTGACGGTCCGGCTGCTGACGACGGCCTGGAGGCTCGTCCCACCTCCGCCCCGTCCGGCGCCGCCGACGTCCGGTCCGGTCGTCCTGCGCAGTCCGGTCGTCACGCGCAGTCCGGTCGGCACCTCCTGTTGCGTCGCGCGCTCCGCCGTCGTGTCCGGCGGGTGCGGCGCCTCCGTCGTGCCGGTGGCGCCGCCGCGGTGGTGCTCGTCGCGGGCGGACTCGGGGTGCTCCTGCCCGCGCAGGCCGTCGCGGCACCGTTCGCCAAGACGACGGTGAACCCGACGTCGTCGTTCGCGACCCTCACGGTCCCGCAGGCGACGACGCTCGCGTGCACCGCCAACGGCGACGGTTCCGTGAACATCGGGTTCGCGTACGGCGGTCCGACCGCGACGTCGTTCTCGGTCATGAACGGCACGACGGTGCTCGCGACGGGCACGACCAGCCCGGTGAAGCTCGTCGGCTCCGGGATCCTGAGCCTCGGCCAGGTCTACACGGTCACCGTGCGGGTCAACTTCGTCGGCAACTGGACGTCGACCAGCACCGCGACCGCCCGGATCCAGACGGCGCTCGTCGGCACGAACCTCAGCTGCGCCTGAGTTGTCCACAGCCGGTGGCGCGGTGCCCCGGGATGTCCGAGGACGGCGCTACCGTGACGGGCATGCGCATCCTGCACACCGGCGACTGGCACCTGGGCCGCACCCTGCTCGGCGCCGATCTGCTCGAGCACCAGGCGGCGTTCCTCGACCACCTCGTCGGGGTCGTCGTGCAGCGGTCGGTCGACCTGGTGGTCATCGCCGGGGACGTGTACGACCGCGCGATCCCGCCGGTCGACGCCGTGCGCATGCTGTCCTCGACGCTCGAACGACTCGCAGCGGTCGCGACCGTCGTGGTGACACCCGGCAACCACGACTCCGCCGCCCGGTTGGGGTTCGGTTCCGGAGTGATGAACGCCCGCGTGCGGATCCTCGCCGAGCCGGCACGTATCGCCGAACCGGTCCTCGTGGACGACGCCGACGGGCAGGTCGCGGTCTACGGCATCCCGTACCTCCAGCCCGACATGGTGCGGTACGCCCTCGCCGACGTTCCGGACGAACCCCTCGCCCGATCGCACCAGGCAGTGGTCGGCGCCGCGATGGACCGGGTCCGTGGCGACCTCGCACAGCGGCCCGGCACCAGGAGCGTCGTCGTCGCGCACGCCTTCGTCGGCGGTGCCGAACCGAGTGACAGCGAGCAGGACATCCGCGTCGGGGGCGTCGACCGCGTGGCCGAATCCGCGTTCGACGGCGTGGACTACGTCGCCCTCGGCCACCTGCACGGACCCCAGCGCGTCGGGGCCTCCGACCGGATCCGCTACGCCGGGTCGCCCTTGGCGTTCTCGTTCGGTGAGCGGCACCACACCAAGTCGGTGACCCTCGTCGACCTCGACGCAGCCGGCACGGTGACCGTCGAAGTCGTCCCGACACCCGTGCCCCGCCGACTCGTGGACGTCCGTGGCTCGCTCGACGACATCGAGTCCGGGGTGTTCGCCGAGCACGCCGATGCCTGGGTCCGCGTCGCCGTCACCGACACCGTCCACCCGGAGCGGATGTACGCCAGGGTGAAGGACCGGTTCCCCCACGCACTCGCGATCACCCACGAACCCGCCGACGCTCCGGCGCGCTCGGCGTCCAGAGCGGTGACCGCGACGTCCGACCCGGTCGAGGTCGCTGCCGACTTCGTGACGTTCGCGACCGGCGAGGCCCCGACGGCCGAAGAACTCGTCGTGCTGCGCGAAGCGTACGAATCCGCTGCCGCCGCCCTGTCGCAGCAGGACGGGATCGTGCACGAGGGGACCGTGCGCTGATGTACCTGCACCACCTCGAACTCCGTGCCATCGGCCCGTACCCGGACCTGGTCTCGATCGACTTCGCCGCGCTCGCCGCGTCGGGTGTCTTCCTGCTCGAGGGACCGACCGGATCCGGCAAGTCGACCATCATCGACGCCGTCGTCTTCGCGCTGTACGGCGGACTCGCCGGCTCGGACGCCAGCTCCGACCGGCTGCACAGCCAGCACGCCGACCCCGCGGTCGAGCCGTTCGTGGAGCTCGTGTTCGAGACCGGTGCCGGCGTGTTCCGTGTCCGGCGCACGCCGCAGTACGACCGCCCGAAGCAGCGCGGCACCGGCACGGTCAGACAGCAATCCTCGGCGCAGCTCGTCCGGCTCGCGCACCCGACGGACCCGGCGGGAGAGCCGATCTCCGCCCGCGCGCAAGAGGTCGGCGCCGAGATCGCCCGGATCGTCGGACTCGACCGCGCGCAGTTCCTGCAGACGGTGGTGCTGCCGCAGGGCGAGTTCGCCCGCTTCCTGAAGTCACCCGGTGAAGAGCGCAGGAAGCTCCTGCAGTCGCTGTTCGGCACCGAGATCTACGACCGCACCGCCGACGAGCTCGCGGCACGGCGGCGGGCAGCGGCAGCCGAAGTGGAGTCAGCCGACGCACGCGTGCGAGACGCCCTCGCGCGCTTCGCCGAAGCCTCCGGTCGGACCACGCTCGATCTCCCCGGGGTCGACGAGTCCGAGGTCCCGGCGATCGTCCTCGAGCTCCGGCGGATCGCCGATGCCGCGGTCACGGACCGGACCGCGGCGGCAGCGGCGGCCCGCGCAGCCGTCGAGCACGAGCGGTCGGTCGTCCAGCGCCGCACCGCACTCGATCGCCGCAGTGCCCTGCTCGCCCGGTCCGCGGCACTCGACGAACGAGCGGACGCCGTCGCCGAGTCCCGGGCCCGCCTGTCCCTCGCCGAGCGGGCAGCGCGGGTGGTGGCGGTCGCGGACGGCCTCGATGCCGCTCGTGCACGTGCCGACACCGTCGCCGAGGAGCTCGCGGCGCTCCGACTCCGGCACGACGTCACCGCCGACGACACCGCGGGGGAGCGTGACCGCCTCTCGGAGCTCGTCGGAGCCGTCCGACACCTCGTCCCCGTCGCGCTCGCCCTCCCCGAACGGCGACGGGCCGTCGACGACGCCCGCGCGCAGGCCGAGCGACTCGGCACTCGGCTCGCCGAACTCGACGCGGAGCTCGAAGCCCGTCCGGCGGAACGTGCGCGCATCGTGGAGGCGTCTCGCGCTGCTGCCGAGACGGCCGCTGACGCCGAATCCGCCCGTCACGAAGTCGACGCCGTGCGCGACCTCCGTCGGCTGGTCGTCGACCTCGCAGCGGCGCGTACACGCGTCCAGGCAGCGGAGACATCGGTGGCGTCGGCGCGATCGGCGGCGCAGGACGCCCTCGTCGCCGAGCAGCACCTGCGCGAGCGGCGCATCGCGGGGCTCGCCGGAGAGCTCGGTCAGGCACTCCAGCCAGGCGACGCCTGTCCCGTGTGCGGCTCGGTGGAGCACCCGGCGGTCGCCACGCCGCAGGACGACCACCCGACGCCGGCGCAGATCGCCGAGGCAGCGGCGACCGCGCGACGGGCGGACGATGCCCTCGCCACCGCGGCGACCACCCTCGCCGTCGAGCGCGCGGAGCAGGAACGGCTCACCGCCGCGGTCGGCAGCATCGAGCCGGAAGAACTCGATCGCCGCGCGGCCGTCGCGGACGAGCGGGTCCGGGCGGCGCGGACGGCGGCCACGACGGTCGCCCAACGCGAGCGGGACCGGGCCGCGCACGACGACGCCACCCGGGCCCTCGAACAAGACCGCAACGACGTCGACGCCCGTCGGCAGGTGCTCCTCGCGACGACCGCGAACGACTCGGATCGCGTGGAGCAGGACACCACTGCCGTCGTCGACGCCCTCGCCACCCTCGCCGGACACCTCGATGTCGAGCCGAAGGGACTGCCGGAGGCGGTGTCCGCCGTCGACGACCGGATCCAGGCACTCCGCGCGGTCGCCGAGGCGGTCGAGCGGGTCCGGATCGCCACCGCGGCCGTCGCGGAGCGTGCGACCGAGGTCACCGCGGCCGTCCGTGCCCAGGACTTCGCGGATGTCGCCGCTGCTCGTGCAGCGGTGCTCGGAGCGGACGACGCCGAGCGGCTCCGGACGATCGTCGACGATGCGGATCGCGAGCGCGCGGTCGTCGATGCCGGGCTGGCGGAGCCCGCCGTCGTCCAGGCTGCGGATGACGATCCGGCCACGATCGACCTCGACGCCGCCGGTGCCGAGACGTCCCGCACCGCGCAGGTCCTCGACGAAGCGACCAGGACGGCGGCGACGACTGGTGAGCGGGCGGACGCGAGCGAGCGGTGCGCCGGGGATCTCGAGCGTGCCGTGTCCGCGCGGGAGTCCACCTCGGCACGCAGCCGAGCGGTGGTGCGGCTCGCCGACATCGCTGCCGGGGTGCCCGGGCAGAACCCCAGCGGGATCACCCTCGGCACGTACGTGCTCATGCGCCGCTTCGAGGACGTCGTCGCCGCCGCGAACGACCGTCTCCGGACGATGCTCGGCGGCCGCTTCACGCTCGAGACCTCGGACGAACGAGAATCCGGTGCCCGAGCTCGACGGACCGGTCTCGCGCTCGCCGTCCGCGACCACACGACCGACACGACGCGCGATCCACGGAGCCTGTCCGGGGGCGAGACCTTCACGTTCTCGCTCTGCCTGGCGCTCGGGCTCGCCGACGTCGTCCAGGCCGAAGCCGGTGGTGTCGCACTCGGCACGCTGTTCGTCGACGAGGGGTTCGGCACGCTCGACCCCGAGACGCTCGACGGCGTCATCGGTCAGCTGTCCAAGCTCACCGCCGGCGGCCGGCAGGTCGGCATCGTCAGCCACGTGGAAGAGCTCAAGCAGCGCATCCCGGAGCGGATCGCCGTCCGCCGTGCTCCGGGTGGTGGCTCACATGTCAGCACCACGGTCTGACCCGAACACGAAGGCCCGGACACGAAGGTCCGGACACGAAGGTCCGGACTCAGGGCGTCGGCGTCGCCGAGGTGTCGACGGTGCCGTCGGGTGGGGGCAGGATGTCGGCTGCGACCCAGGGGAACACCCAGGTGAACAGGACGAACACGAGTGCGGTGAGCAGCACGATCAGTTCGAGGACCTTGAGGGCGGTCGGGCCGGGCAGGAGTCGCCACACGAGCGGGAAGATCACTTGGGCGTCTCCGAGAGTTCCTTCGGCGTCCCCTCGGACGCGGGCATCCAGTAGTCGAGCTTGGCGTGGGTGATGTAGCGCTCCTTGGCGGACCACATCGGGTGGCAGGCGGTGAGGGTCAGCCAGCGGTCGTCGGCGGTGGGCTGGACGCCGGGCTTGTTCGGGACGGGTGCGATCGTCTCGATGTGGTCGGGTGTGACGATCTGGCTGTCGGTGACCTTGTAGACGTACCAGACGTCGAAGTTCGTGGCCTTGTCGGTGACGCGGACGACGATCGCGTCGTCGGTCGTGAGTTCGGCGATCTGGTTGAGCGGCTTGCCGTAGGTCACGCGGTGGCCGGCGACGGCGAAGTTGCCTTCGGCGCCGGGCATCGCGGTGTCCTGGTAATGGCCGAGTCCGATGGTGTTGAGGACCTTCTCGCGGTCGGTTCCTTCACCGATCGGCTGGTCGTACCCGGCTCCGAAGCGCGGGATCTGCATGGTGCCGAAGACGTCCGTGACGTTCGGCGGCTCCGCCAACACCGGTGCGGTGCCGCGGTGCTCGGTCCCGACGGTCGGCTTCGCCTTGGTCTGCCCGAGGTCCTTCACCAGGGAGGTCTGGTGCTGGTTCGCCACGACGTCGGTCCACCACGCGGTCCACACCACGTACAGCCCGGTGACGGCGCCCGCGATGATGAGCAGCTCGGCGATGAGCGACACGATCGCGCCGCCGACGGTCTGCCGAGGACGAGGTCCCCGCTTCGTCCGGGCACGCTCGTCCCGCGCGCTGCGGCGCGAGGGAAGGGTCTCGTGTGCGGTCACGTGGCTCCCGATCCGGAGGGGACAGTCGTCGCGGTCCGACGACGCTCAGGTCTATCAGACCACGAGGACGCCACGCTGACGGAGTTCTGCACACCCCAGTTAGCGTGGTGTCGTGCAGTACGTCATCCGGCAGTTCACCCCTGACGACACCGAGGCCGTGGTCGCCCTCTGGGAGACCTGCGGCCTGGTTCGACCCTGGAACGACCCGCGGAAGGACATCGCGCGCAAGCTCTCGGTGCAGCCGGAGCTCTTCCTCGTCGCGACCGACGCGGAGGGCGCCGACCGGCTCGTCGCCGCCGGCATGGCCGGGTTCGACGGGCACCGCGGCTGGGTCAACTACCTCGCCGTGCAGCCCGACCTGCAGGGATCGGGGCTCGGGCGGACGTTCATGGCAGAGTTCGAACGGCTGCTCGCCGACATGGGCTGCCCGAAGCTGAACCTGCAGGTGCGCGCCGGCAACGAGCAGGTCATCGGCTTCTACGAGGCCCTCGGCTACGCGGACGACCACACGGTGTCGATGGGCAAGCGCCTCATCCCCGACGCCTGACGGACCCCGCCCCCGCCCCCCGCCCGCCTCCTGCCCCCGCCCCGTGCCCCGCCCCGTCCTCCGCGAAAGCGACAGATCCCGGCCGAAGTCCGGCGGCAGGCAGTCGCTTTCGCGGGGTGCACGGGAGCGTGTGGGCGGAGACCGTCGCTTCGGCGGGGACGAGACCCCCGCCGGGGACGAAGCCGGTCAGGACAGGGCGAGCGCGACCGACGCCGCCAGCGCCAACCCGATGCCGAGCCCTTGCAGTACGGTGAGCCGCTCCCGGAGCACCAGGCCCGCGAGCACCACCGTGCCGATCGGGTAGAGCGCATTGAGGACGCTGATCACCGGCAGCGTCGCCGGGTCCGTACTCGAGTGCAGTCCGGCCTGGATGAACACGTTCGCCATCGCGTCGAACACCCCGCACGCCACGATCACCAGCGCGAGCCGGCGAACCGAGCCGCCGCGGGCCGTGGACCCGGCCACCCCGTCGGCCGCGGCCGACGACGCGACGACCACCGAGCCTCCAGACCGAGCCGGACGAGCGGACCGAGCCGCCCGAGCCGCCCGAGCGGACCGAGCCGCCCCCGCCGGCCGAGCCGGCCGCGCCGCCCCCGCCGACAGCACCGCCGCCGCACCCAGCAGGAGCGCCTGCAGCACCCGCGCGACCAGCAGCGGCGCGACCCCCGAGTCCCCAGGGGTCTCGTTGAACGCGAGCACGATCCCGCCGAACCCGCACCCCGCGACCGCCGCCGCGAGCACGCCGCGCGCGGTGAGCCGAGCGCCCCCGGTGTCCCGCACCGACGCGACCAGCACGACCGCGACCACCGCGACCACCAGCGCGCCGATCGCCACCGGCGACAGCACCGTTCCCCTGATCAACGCGACCACCACGGGGACGACGGCGGAGAACACGGCGGTCAGCGGTGAGAGCACGCTCATCGGCCCGATCGCGAGGGCGGCGTACAGCAGCAGCACCCCGACGCCGCCGGACACACCGCCGACCGCTCCCCACAGCGTCGCCTGCCACGAGAACCGTGCCCCGACGACGACCAGCCCGACCAGGAGCGGCGCGATGCCCACGGCAGCCGCGATCGCGGCGACCGTCACGGGTCGGACTCGGCGCGACGCGAGCCCGCCGAGGAAGTCCGCGAACCCGTACACGAGCGCGCCGCTGAGGCCGAGCATCACGGTGAGCACGGGTCCCATCCTGCCCCGCCCGGTAGCCTGCCCAGCGTGAGTGTTCCCTACCAGCGCATGTTCCGGGTCGACGGCCGTTGGCGCTGGTGGCGGCCGCTCGTGGCGTTGGCCGTCTTCCTCGGGTTCTACCTGGCGACGCAGGTCCTCATCGCGGTCGCGTACCTCGTGCCGATCGGCGTGCAGCGCGGTCCGGACGGGCTCAGGGCGTTCCAGGACCAGCTGTCGTCCGGGGCGCTCGACCCGACCGACCCGGTCGTCCTCTCGATGACGATCGTGTCGCTGGTGGTGCTGCTGCCGTCGATCATGATCGCGGTGCGGATCGCCCGACTCGGACCGATCGGACAGCTGTCGAGCGTGCGGATGCGGGTCCGCTGGGGGTGGATGGCACGCTGCCTGCTGCCGCTCCTCGTCCTGGCGCTCATCATGGTCGGCATCCAGACCGCCGGCACGTACACGATCGACGGATCCGGGGTGCACTGGAACACCGACGCGATCGGTCAGTCCACCGTGACGCTCGGGACGCTGACGCTCACGATCGTCCTCGTGGTGCTGCTCGTGCCGTTCCAGGCCGCAGCAGAGGAGTACGTCTTCCGCGGCTTCCTCATGCAGACGATCGGCGCGTGGATCCCGCTGCGGAAGGCCGGCGCCGTCATCGCCGTGCTGGTCTCGACGGTGGTGTTCGCGATCCTGCACGTCCCGAACGGCTACAACATCTGGGGCATCCTCGACGTCGGGTCGTTCGGGCTCATCGCGGCGATCATCGTGCTCCGCACCGGAGGCCTCGAAGCCACGATCCTGCAGCACGCGCTCAACAACGTCACGATCTTCGTGCTGCAGGCGCCCGGGTGGTCGAAGATCGACCTCGACTCGTCGAACGGTTCCGCCGTCGGTTGGCTCATCACGCTCGGCACCTCGCTCCTCTACTGGGGGATGATCGAGTTCATGGCCTGGCGTTCCGGCCTCGACCGCCGGTTCCCGGGGTCCGAGGCGCCGCGGTTCCGCGGCCCGGTGCCTGCCTGGGCAGACGGGTCGCGCTGGGTCCGGCCGGGAGGCACGGGCTGGTCGGGCGCGCCCGCTCGCTCCGAGGGCGTGGCCGGCTCCACCGCCGTGGCCGACCCTGTGGACAACGCACTGGGTGTCGCCGGTCGCCCGTAGGCTCGTGGGCATGAGCACCACCTCGGCCGCTGCAGCGTCCCCCGCGGTGTCACCGTCGCGCGCCGCCGCACTCGACGTCCTGCACCGGGTGTGGGGCTACGACGACTTCCGCGGCGAGCAGGCGGCGATCATCGACCGCGTCGTCACCGGTGGGGACGCCCTCGTCCTGATGCCGACCGGTGGCGGCAAGTCGCTCTGCTACCAGGTGCCCGCGCTCGTCCGCGACGGCGTGGGTGTCGTCGTGTCGCCGCTCATCGCGCTCATGCAGGACCAGGTCGACGCCCTCGCGGCGAACGGCGTCAAGGCCGCGTTCCTCAACTCCACGCAGGGGCCGGACGAGCGCGCCAGGGTCGAGCGCGCCGTCGTCCAGGGCGAGGTGGACATGCTCTACCTCGCGCCGGAACGGCTGCGGCTCGAGTCCACCCGTGCGCTGCTCGACCGTGCGCAGATCGCGCTCTTCGCCATCGACGAGGCGCACTGCGTCGCGCAGTGGGGCCACGACTTCCGTCCGGACTACCTCGAACTGAGCGTCCTGCACGAGCGCTGGCCGACCGTGCCGCGCGTCGCCCTGACCGCCACCGCCACGCCGCAGACCCACCGCGAGATCTCCGCCCGCCTCGGGTTGGACGACGCGGCGCACTTCGTCGCGGACTTCGACCGGCCGAACATCCAGTACCGCATCGAGCCGAAGACCGGGGCGCTGCAGCAGCTCCTCACGTTCATCCGGACGGAGCACAAGGGTGACGCCGGCATCGTCTACTGCCTGTCGCGCAACTCCGTCGAGCGCACGGCCGCGGCGCTCGTCGACCAGGGCATCCCGGCGCTGCCGTACCACGCGGGCCTCGACGTGCGGGTGCGGGAGCGCAACCAGTCGCAGTTCCTCCGCGAAGAGGGCATCGTGATGGTCGCCACGATCGCGTTCGGGATGGGCATCGACAAGCCCGACGTCCGGTTCGTGGCGCACCTCGACCTGCCGAAGTCGGTGGAGGGCTACTACCAGGAGACCGGTCGTGCCGGTCGTGACGGGCAGCCGTCGACGGCGTGGCTCGCCTACGGGCTGAACGACGTCGTGCAGCAGCGCCGGATGATCGACCAGTCCGAGGGGGACGCGGCGCACCGTCGGCAGCTCAGTGCCCACCTCGACGCCATGCTCGCATTGTGCGAGACGATCGAGTGCCGCCGGGTGCGGTTGCTCGCGTACTTCGGGCAGGAGTCCACGGCGTGCGGCAACTGCGACACGTGCATCGCCCCGCCGGAGTCCTGGGACGGCACGGTCCCCGCACAGAAGCTCCTGTCGACGATCGTCCGCCTGGACCGAGAGCGCGGGCAGCGGTACGGCGTCGCGCACCTCGTGGACATCCTCGTCGGCAAGCCGTCGCCCCGCGTGCAGGAGCTCCAGCACGAGTCCCTGGCGACCTTCGGCATCGGATCGGACCTGTCCGAGGGCGAATGGCGCACAGTGGCGCGGCAGGTCCTCGCGCAGGGGTACGCCGCGGTGTCCGGTGACGGCTACGGCACGCTCGTACTCAGCCAGAGCAGCGCCGAGGTGCTCGGTGGTCGCGTGCAGGTGCTCATGCGTCGTGACCCGGTCAGGGCGCCCCGTGCCAGCCGATCGCGCCGCCAGGTGGTCTCCGACATGCCGCAGGAAGCGCTCGGCCTGTTCGAGGCGCTCCGTTCCTGGCGTGCGGCACAGGCCCGCGAGCAGGGCGTCCCGGCGTACGTGGTCTTCAACGACGCGACCCTCAGGGGCATCGCGGCCGTTCGACCGTCCGACGTCGACCAGCTCGCCGAGATCTCTGGTGTCGGTGCCGCGAAGCTCGAGTCGTACGGACGTGCCGTGCTCGACGTGGTGGCCGCCGCCGAGTGACCCGCCGTTCCATGCCCCGCGCGGCATGGAACCCGTGGATGCCTGACTACACTCGGAACCTCCCGCCACGAGGAGGCAGCAGGTGCCCGGTTCGACGATGTTCACCACCGCGCTCGCACGTGCCGTGGTGGCGCCGCTCGCCCGCGTGGTCTGGCGCCCGAAGATCATCGGCCGCAAGAACGTCCCGAAGCGTGGCGCGGTGATCCTCGCGAGCAACCACCGGTCGTTCATCGACTCTCCGGCGATCACGATCATGGCGCCGCGCAAGGTCTCGTTCCTCGCGAAGCAGGAGTACTTCACGGGCAAGGGGCTCCGCGGTGCGCTGTCCCGCGCGTTCTTCGGCGGCATCGGTGCCATCGGGGTCGAGCGGGGAGCCGGAGCAGCGGCGCAGCACGCCCTCGACCTCGGCCTCGCACGGTTGCACGAGGGCGAGGCCTTCGCGATCTACCCCGAGGGCACACGCTCCCTGGACGGCCGGATCTACCGCGGTCGGACCGGCGTGGCTTGGCTGGCGCTGACGAGTGGTGCGCCCGTCGTGCCCGTCGCGCTCACCGGCACCGAGGACGTCCAGCCCGTCGGCTCTCGGATCCCGAAGCTCGCCCGCGTGACGATCGAGTTCGGCAAGCCGATCGACCTGTCCACCTTCGGTGAGGCATCGTCCGGTCGGGCGAGGCGTCACGCCACCGACGCGGTGATGGCGGCCATCCAGGAGATGAGCGGGCAGGAGCCGGCGAACGCGTACAACAACCCGCCGGCGACGATCGTCGAGCGGGTGCGCCGCGTGTTGCACCGCGACGACCCGAGCGAGGCCGTCGAACCAGACTGATCGACACGTCCTCGATGACTCCTATTGCACATACGAAATATCAGTGATTGAATAGGGCTGTGCCGATCGGCACCGCCTGACCGCCCGAACCGGACCAGGCGCATCGCAGACCTGACCCGGAAGGCACGCAGCATGTCGACCACGCCCCTTTTCGACTCGATCGCCCGCCACCGAGAGCGCCCCGTCGCCGTCCGCGCCACGGTCACCCCGGCGCCGACCTCGCCGACGACGGCCCCGGTCGACGCGCCGTCTGCGCTCGTCCCGGCCGCCCTCGTCGCCGCCATCGACGACATCCCTGCCCGCATCGGTGCCGCGCTCCCGAAGGGGCACGCCGTCGGCACCGACCAGCTCGCCCTCGTCGAAGCCGTCGCCGACGCCATCACCCGCGCCGTCGTCGACGCCGTCGTGACCGAGCTCGACCGGATCGTCGCCGACGGCGTCGTTCGCTCCTGAGATCCGCCACGGCACCCGACATGACGATCGACGGCCTCCCGATGCGTCCGCGCGGCCCAGCTCGCGACGCGGTGAACGCAGCCGTCGCGTCCTCGATGTCCGGAGCGGCGGTGCCGACTCCCGCCGTTCCGGAACCCACGCCCGCAGCACGCCTCCGCGGGCGCGACACCGCGCGTGCTGCTGCGCCGACGATGCGGGTGACGCACGGATCCGGGGCGGAGTGGATCCGAGCCTCCCGTCCGGCCACCGTCGCGACGTCACTCGCCCGTCCCGACACCGTCCTGCCGAGCCGTCGTGACTTGCGTCCGGCGGGTCCCGCCCCCACCGTCCTGCCGAGCCGTCGTGTCCTGCGTCCGGCGGGTCCCGCGCCCACCGTCCTGCCGAGCCGTCGTGACCTGCGTCCGGTCAGGCCCGCACCTGCCGCCCTCGCACTGCGGACGGCCAGACAGGCGCTCACGATCCCGCTGCGCAGCATCAGCAGCGCCATCGGCACCCCCAGGACCGTTCCGATCACCGCGACCGCGGTCGCTGCGTGCCTGTTCGTGACGGTCGCCTCACCGCAGTCCGCGATGGCGGCGCCGCCCGAAGACCGGGCGATGGCGGTGATGGACACGCAGGAGTACGTCGCCCCAGACGGCGTCGCCCTCTCCGTCGACCGCGACGGCTTCTCGATTGCTCGTGCTCCGCAGGCCGCCCGGGGTCTGGTCGGGGCTGCCGGCGTGCCTGCTCCTGGCGTCTCGGCGGTGCGACCGGTCGCCGGGACGATCCCGGCGGCTGGCGGTTTCGGCGGGCGCTGGGTGCAGGGCTGTACAGCGTGCTCGACCAACCACCAGGGGCTCGACTTCGCAGCACCGACCGGGACCACCGTCGTCGCGGCGATGCCCGGCACGGTCGTCTCGGCCGGGGTGTTCGGCGGGTACGGCAACCAGATCCTCCTGCAGCACGCCGACGGCACCCAGACGCGCTACGGGCACCTGTCCCAGATCGGCGTCCGCGTCGGCCAGGTCGTCGCTGCCGGTGAGCGGATCGGCGCCGTCGGCAGCACCGGGGTGTCGACCGGGTCGCACCTGCACTTCGAGGTCATCGTCGGAGGCGTCCCGCGCGACCCCGCCGCCTGGCTCGGAGCCCGCGGCTTGCTCTGACCCGCGGCTTGCTCTGACCCGCGGCTTGCTCTGACCCGCGGCGCGTAGCGTGCGATGCGTCGACGACAGGGTGTCGCGACGGAACGGAGGACGCACGTGCGCGTGACGGTACTGGGAACCGGGGCCATGGGAGCCGGCGTGGCGGGGTCGCTGCTCCGCGAAGGACACGAGGTCACCGTGTGGAACCGCAGCCGCGAACGTGCGCTGCCGCTCGGCGACCAGGGAGCGACGGTCGCCGACGACCCGGGCGCTGCCGTCGCGGACGCCGAGGTCGTCCTGCTGACCCTGTTCGACACCGACGCGGTGGTCGACGTCCTCGAGCAGTCCGCCGGCGAGGCACCGGCGACCGCGGTCTGGGTGCAGTGCTCGACCGTCGGGGTCGACGGCACCGAGACCATCGTGCAGATCGCCGCGAAGTACGGCATCACCCTCGTCGAGGCGATGATGCTCGGCACGAAGGCACCCGCGGAACAGGGCAAGCTCACGATGCTCGCGGCCGGTCCCGCCGAGGTGCTCGATCGCATCGATCCCGTGCTCGACGCGATCGGCGCGAAGACCGTCCACGCCGGCGACCGGGTCGGCGAAGGGACCGCGCTGAAGCTCGCCGCCAACGCGTGGATCGCCTCGATCACGGCCGCGACCGGGCAGTCCCTGGCGATCGCGAAGGGGCTCGGCATCGACCCGGAGCTCTTCCTCCAGGCGATCGAGGGATCGGCGAGCGACTCCGCCTACGCCCACACCAAGGGGAAGTCGATGCTGTCGGGGGAGTACCCGGCGCAGTTCGCGCTGGACGGCCTCCGGAAGGACATCGGCCTCATCACCGAAGCGGCACGGTCTGCCGGCGTTTCCACGACGCTCCTCGACGCACTCGGCCGGGTCTACGCGGACGCGAGTGCCGCCGGGCACGGAGGCGACGACATCGCGGCGGTCGGGACGGCCTTCTAGCGGGAGCGGCGGAACCAGCCCCTGACACGGGCCCCGAGTCGCCCGACGGCCTCGTCGTTCATGGTGTTCGCGAGGTCGAACGCCTCTCGGGTCGGGTCGCTGCCGTCCCGGATGCGGCGGAGTGCGGCCTCGGCCCGCGCCCGGTTGTCGAGTTCGGCGAAGGGCATGTCGTCCTCGGGCTCGTGCGTCCGTGGGTGATCGGTGTCCCGCGCCTCGCTCATGCGATCAGGCTACGCGCGGGATCCGGAGTCGACAGCGTCGACCATCGCGGTCATCTCGTCGAGGAACCCGACGATCACCGCGGCATCCTCGGCAGAGAGCCGATCAGCGACCCCGAGGGTCCTGGACTCGAGGTCGTCGATGACGAGCAGTGCCCGGCGCATCGCGGGTCCGGACGCGCTGAGGATGACGCCGCGTCGGTCGGTCGGGTCCGGGTGGCGTTCGACGTGACCGGTGCGGACGAGTCGGTCCACGAGCGCTGAGGTCGACGCGGCGGTGATCCCGAGCCGCTCCGCGAGTTGCTTGGCGTTCACCGTCCGGCCGGCGGCGTCGGCGTCGACGAGGACCCGCAGCGCGGCCATCGCGTTCTCGCCGATGCCGAGGGCCTCGCGCGCCCGGCGCTGGGACGCGCTCTCGGCGGTGCGGTACCGCCGGAGGGCGTTCAGCACGTCGACCGCGTCGATCCGGGATCCGTCGTCGTACCAGAACCCGGTGGCGCGTGTCGTCACCTCCGTCGTCATGGCGACAATGCTAGACGATCTAGTTAGAGCGTCTAGTGATGACGGGCACGGGTTTCGGGCGCAACACCCGTGACGCGGCCCGGAAACACCGTTGCAACGCGGGGTCAGTAGGTTCGCGACATGCAGGAGCCGCGGTGCTGAGCCGACTCGCCGGGAGTGTGTTCCGCGTCGGAGCCGCGATCGAACGAGCCGATGTGCTCGCACGGCTGCTCGACGTGTACCTGGCGCGGTCCGACGCGGCCTCCGGTTCGGGGGAGCGGATCGTCAGCCGTGAGCTCTGCGTGGTCGCCGGTGCCACCGTCCGCCCCGCCACGGCCCTCGATCGGCACGCGACCCTCGAGTCCCTGGCCCTCGACCGGCACCAACCCGCCTCGATCGCGGCAGCGGTGGCCGTGGCACGGGACGATGCTCGACGGGCCCGTGACGTCGTCTCCACCGAGCTGTGGGACTGCCTCAACGTCACGAGGTCCCGGATGCCGCGCAAGATCGCCGCCGGCCGGGAGCACGAGTTCCTGGGGTGGGTCCGCGAGCGCAGTGCCCTGGCGATCGGTGTCGTCGAGGGTGACGCCAGCCGTGACGAGGTGTGGGAGTTCTTCACGCTCGGCCGTTCCCTCGCACGGTGCGCCGCGACCGCGAGGCTCCTGGCCTCCGACCTGCTCGACCCCGAGTCGGCGGCGTCCTGGGGGACCGCGCTCCGGGCATGCGGGGCGGGCGAGGCGTTCCAGCGGGCGACCGGGTCGGGTGCCCCCGCATCCGAGGCGGCCGCGTTCCTGCTGCTCGACGACCGCAGCCCCCGCTCGATGCTCTTCCTCACGCTCCGCGCCGAGGAGTGCCTCGCCGACGTCGCGCCCGCCGCCGTGACCGAGGAGCTCGACGACCTCCGTGGTGCCCGCCGGGCGCTCCAGGCGCTGGCGCCGGCCGAGGCGATCGACGCGGCCCGCGCAGCGGGACAGCGGCTCGCGGCGGTCGCCGACCGCGTCGCCGGAGCGCTCGACGCACGCGTCTTCGCGGCGGCGGAACCGACGCACTGAGCGCAGGCCGCGCCGGACGGGAGGCTCGTGGCGGCCCCGCCCCGAGCCTCCCGTCCGGTTCCGGGCCGGGTCAGACGGCGCTGGAGCGGTCGGCGACCGCCTCGTCGCGCTCGAGGTCCTGCCGGATCTCGGCGCGCGACGCGCGCGTCCCGACCACGGGGATCGAGTGGGTGACGGCCATGTGCAGGCGGTTGTCGGCGTCGTAGCGCACGCGGTAGTGCTGGAACCGGACGAGCCAGACCAGGGCGATGGCGAGCGCGACGAACCCGGAGGCGGCGCCGACGCCGATCGCCCACCTGGGGCCCCACGCGTCCGCGACCGCGCCGACGATCGGGGCGCCGATGGGGGTGCCGCCCGCGAAGATCGCCATGTACAGCGCCATCACCCGGCCACGCATCGCGGGTGCCGTGGTGGTCTGGACGAGGGCGTTGGCGGTCGTCATGAAGGTCAGTGACGCGAGCCCGACGAACACCAGCACGATCGCGAACGTCCAGTACGTCGGGGCGAAGGCAGCGGCCGTGCACGCCAGGCCGAACCCGGCGCTGGCGAACACGAGCAGCCGCATCCGTGGACGGTCCCGTCGTGCCGACAGCAGCGCGCCGAGCACCGAACCGATCGCCATCACGGAGTTGAGCAGACCGAACTCGCCTGCGCCCTTGTGGAACTCCACCCGCGCCATCGTCGAGGTGAAGATCGGGAAGTTCACGCCGAAGGTGCCGACGACGAAGATCATGCAGAGCACCACGATGATGTCGGGGCGTGTGCGGACGTACCTGAAGCCGGCGGTGATCTGCCCCTTGCCACGCTTCGCACGGACCCGGTCCGCGAGCTGTTCGGGGTCGACGAAGCGCAGGGCGCCGAGGACCGCGGCGAACGAGGCCGCGTTGATGATGAACACCCAGCCGGAGCCGATCGCGGCGATGAGCACGCCGGCGACCGCGGGTCCGATGAGCCGGGCGGCGTTGAAGGACGCGGAGTTCAGCGCAACGGCGTTCGCGACGTGCTCGCCGGTGACGACGTCGGAGACGAAGGCCTGGCGTACCGGGGTGTCGAACGCGGCCACGATGCCGAGTGCCAGGGCGAAGGCGTAGAGCCACAGCAGCGTGGCGGTGTTCGTCACGACCATGATGCCGAGCCCGAGGCCGAGCATCCCCATCAGGGCCTGGGTCACCATGAGCGTGCGGCGGCGGTCGAAGCAGTCGGCGACGAGTCCGGTCCAGGGCAGCAGGAGGAGTTGCGGCCCGAACTGCAGTGCCATGGTGACGCCGACCGCGATGGCGTTGTCGTGCGTGAGCTGCGTCAGGACGATCCAGTCCTGCGCGGTCCGCTGCATCCAGGTGCCGACGTTCGACACCAGGGCACCTGCGAACCAGATGCGGTAGTTGCGTCCCGAGAGGGACCGGAACATGGCCGTCACTGGTGGGCCAGCCTCCTCATGATCTCGGTGGCCTCGGCGAGGACGCGCCGTTCGGCCGGGGTGAGTGCGGCGATGCGCGGTGAGAGCCAGCCGTCGCGGCGGCGGCGGGTCTCGACGACGAAGTCGGCACCGGCCGGGGTGGCGCCGATGAGGACCTTGCGGCGGTCGTCGCCGTGCCCGCCCTTGGACAGCAGCCCGCGGTCGACGAGCGCGGCGACGGTCTTCGTCATCGACGGGGGTGTGACGCCCTCGTTCCGGCTGAGTTCCGCGAGGGTCATCGGGCCGTCGCGGTGCAGCCGGGCGAGTGCCGAGAACATCGCGTCGCTGACCGTCGTGTCGGCCTTCTGCGCGCGGAGGGTCCGCGACAGCCGGTTCACCGCGATGCGGAAGTCCGTGCTCAGCGACGCGTGCGGCGCGGAGCGCTTGGTGGTCTCGGGCATGGTCACGATCGTTAGCCTAGCAAATTAGTTCAGCGAACGAACTTGTTGCCATCGGGAATCATCCATGCAGGTGTATCGTTCTGGACCGTAGACAACAGGTGTTGTCGAGGAGATCGGAGCAGTTCATGTCCGAGTTCGAGGGCAAGGTCGCCATCGTCACCGGTGGTGGCAGCGGTATCGGCGAATCCATCGCGAAGGAGCTCGCCACCGCGGGCGCGAAGGTCGTCGTCACCGACATCAAGCTCGACGCTGCGCAGCGGGTCGTCGGGGAGATCGAGCAGGCCGGTGGGACCGCCACCGCGTTCGAGGCGAACTCGGCCGTCGCCGCCGACAACGAGCGCGCGGTCCAGTTCGCGGTCGACACGTACGGCGCGCTGCACCTCGCCGTGAACAACGCCGGCATCGGCGCCGCCCCGCAGAAGATCGGCGAGTACGACATCGCCGCGTGGGACCGCGTCCGTGCCGTGGACCTGGACGGTGTCTTCTACGGGCTCCGCTACGAGATCCCGGCGATGCTGGCCTCCGGCGGCGGCTCGATCGTCAACATGGCGTCCGTGCTCGGCACCGTCGGCATCGCGCAGAACGCGGCCTACGTCGCGTCGAAGCACGCGCTCGCCGGGCTCACCAAGGTCGCCGCGCTCGAGTACTCGGCCCAGGGTGTCCGCACGAACGCGGTCGGCCCCGGCTTCATCGACACCCCGCTGCTGCGGAACGCGATGACCCCGGAGGCGATCAGCGCACTCGAGGAGGAGCACGCCACGAAGCGCCTCGGCACCGACGCCGAGGTCGCGGCGCTGGTCCTGTTCCTGCTGAGCGACAAGGCCTCGTTCATCACCGGCAGCTACCACCTGGTCGACGGCGGCTACTCCGCCCACTGACCGTTCGCGCGCAGGGCTCCTTCGCGCGTGGGAAGCCGAATCGCGCGTAGGAAGCCGAATCGCGCGTAGGAGGTCGGAAGTTCCGACCTCCGACGCGCGATTCCGCTTTCCAAGTCGGGCGACATGGGCAGGAACGCGCGTGGTTTCAGGCCGTGATCGCGTCGTGGGGGAGCAGGGCGTGCACACCCCACGTCCGGTTCGCGACCTGGGTGACGCGCATGCTCACCGCGACGCTGGCCATCGCGAGCGCCTCGGAGCGGGTGATGGCGTGCAGGCCGGCGATCCAGTCGACCATGCGGTCGAGGGCGGTCGTCGTCGCGGCGTTCAGGTCGGCGTCGAAGCCGAACGTGATGCGCCCGGCAGGGGTGTCGGCGTGGATGCCGTCGACCGGAGCCTCGTCGAGGAGCGACAGCGTCACCGTCGTCGTCATGCCACACTCGATCGCCGTGCCGGAGACCTCGCCGTCGCCCTGGGCCGCGTGTCCGTCGCCGACGAAGAGCAGCGCGTCCGGCACCGTGACCGGGAGGTGGAGGGTCGACCCGACGACGAGTTCGCGGCAGTCGATGTTCCCGCCGCCCAGCGGTCGCGGTGGGATGGTCGAGTGCTCGCCCGTCGGTTCCGGTGGGACGCCGACGACCCCGAGGAACGGTGCCGTCCGGACGCCGAGGCCGAGCTGGTTGCGGGCGACACCCGTGCCGGCGTCGATGTCCCAGAGGAGTGGGCCGCGCTCCTGGGTCAGACCGAGCGCCCGGTTGACGGGCGTGTCCACGCCGCCGGAGCCCGTGTAGCCCCAGTCGTCCGGGACGAGGTCGTCGAACCGCACGGCGAGGACCTGTCCCGGCCGGGCACCCTCGACGGCGATCGGGCCGACGAGGCAGTGCCCTCGCCGTCCGTCGATGAGCGTCGGCGGGTGGTCGCCCGCGTGCTGTTGGCGCTCCGTGTAGCCCGCCGCGCTCAGCGTGCGGATCGTCACGGTGTCCCCGGGTGCGACGCGGAGCACCGGATCCCGCTCGGCGGTGAAGACGTCGATGGCGGTGTCGAGCGAGGCGTCGATGCGATGGGCGGTCACGGTCCGATCATCGCAGGCGTGCGTGCCGCCGGCTCGACTGGCGTTCCGCTGCGTCTCCGTCATTGGAACTGGGGGATCGTCATCCAGATGCCGTACAGGACGGCGGCGATGCAGACGGCGAAGCACAGGCCGGCGCCGGCGAGGGCGATCGGGGGCGTGTGCCCGGACCGCGGGGTCTCCTCGCCGTACTGCGTCCGCTCGCCGCCCGTGTCGACCGGCTGCCCCGTCCCGAGCAGCCGCAGACCGAGTGTGTAGACCAGCACGACGCCGACCGCCGCCACGAACCCGACGCCCGCGACGATCGCGATGCTCCCGAAGTCGATGTCCATCGTCGTCTCCCGTTCAGCCCTTGACCGCGACCGGCTCGCGCTCGGTCTCGTCCGTCGTGATGTCCTCGTGCGAGACCGGCCGGCGCTTCGCCAAGGCGTAGAAGGTGAGCCCGGCCGCGAGTGCCAGGACGGCGACGGCGATCAGCCCGATCACCGACGTGGACGCGAGCCAGGTCGCCAGCGCCCCGACGACCGCTGCAGCCGGGAGCGTGATCACCCACGCGACGACGATCCGGCTCACCACGTTCCAGTGCACGTCCGCGAGCTTCTTGCCGAGCCCGGAGCCGATCACCGAGCCGCTCGTGACGTGCGTGGTGGAGAGCGCGAACCCGAGGTGGGAGGACACCAGGATGGTCGCGGCCGAGCTGGTCTCCGCGGCGAAGCCCTGCGGGGACTGCACGTCGGAGATCTTCTTGCCGACCGTCTGCATGATGCGCCACCCGCCCATGTAGGTGCCCAGGCCGATCGCGAGGCCGCACGCCAGGATCACCCAGAGCGCTGGTCCGGTGCCGGCGTCCTGGTAGTTCGCGGCGATGAGGGTCAGCGTGATGACGCCCATCGTCTTCTGCGCATCGTTCGTGCCGTGCGCCAGGGACACCAGCGAGGCCGAGATCGTCTGGCCGTGTCGGAACCCCGTCGCAGCGCCGTGCGTCGTGGCGTTCTTCGTGAGGGCGTACGCCAAGTAGGTCGCGACCAGGGCGATGACGCCGGCGATCACGGGGGAGAGCAGCGCGGGCAGCACGACCTTCGACACGACGGTCGCCCAGTCCACCGAGTTCAGGCCGGCGCCGATGATCGACGCCCCGATGAGCCCGCCGAACAGGGCGTGCGTCGACGACGACGGCAGCCCGAAGTACCAGGTGGCGAGGTTCCAGAGGACGGCGCCGACCAGCCCGGCGAAGATCATCGTCGGCGAGATGTGGATGCCGTCCTGTCCCTCGCGGATGATGCCCTGCGAGACGGTCTTGGCGACCTCGGTGGACAGGAACGCGCCGACGATGTTGAGCACGGCGGAGATGAGCACGGCGGTCCGGGGCTTGAGCGCACCCGTGGCGACCGACGTGGCCATGGCGTTTGCGGTGTCGTGGAACCCGTTCGTGAAGTCGAACACGAGCGCGACCACGATCACGAGCACGACGATGACGAGGACGTCCATGGCGGCGACGGTAGGCCCGCGGCGACGCGCTCGGGTGAACGCCCGGTGAACACGTCAGGCCGTCTGGCCGTCCGGTCGGTCCGGTCGTCTGCGAGGATGCTCACGTGCCCACGTTCTCTGCCGCCCGCGGCGACTCCTCGTTCGTCGACGCGCACGGTGTCGAGATCGTCTACTCGACCTGGCGCGCCGGGCGGCCGAAGGGGATCGTGCAGATCGCCCACGGCGTCGGTGAGCACTCGCTCCGGTACGAGCGGCTCGCGCAGGAGCTCGTCCGTGCCGGCTGGACGGTCGTCGCGAACGACCACCGCGGTCACGGTCGGACCGGGCTCGGGCAGTGGGACGGCGACCACGCGAAGCTCGGCAGGCTCGGCGTCGGCGGGCTCCGGGCCGCGATCGACGTCGTCGAGCAGATGACCGCCGTGGCGCGGCAGGAGACCCCCGGTGTCCCGCTCGTGCTGTTCGGGCAGTCGTGGGGGTCGCTGATGGCGCAGCGCATCCTGAACACCTCGAGCGAGTCGTACGACGGCGTCGTGCTGTCGGCCACCGCGTACCGCCTGCCCGGATGGATGAACGGCGGCGACCTCAACAAGCGGCACGCCGCGCTCGGTCCGACCCGGTTCGAGTGGCTCAGCCGGGACCGGGCGGTGGTCGACGCGTTCGACGCGGACCCGCTCACGGTCGATGCCGACGTGATGGGGCTGTTCGGACTGCCGGACACGCTGCGTCTGCTCGGGGTGCCGCGCCGGGGGATCCCGCACGACGTCCCCGTGTTGCTGCAGGTCGGGTCCGACGACAGCCTCGGTGGTCCGCGCTCCGTCGAGAAGTTGGCAGCCGCGTACCGCCGTCGCGGCGGGCTGACCGACGTGGTGGTGCGGGTCTACGAGGGCGCTCGGCACGAGATCTACAACGAGACGAACCGGGACGAGGTCGTCGCGGACCTGGTCGCGTGGCTGGGGCGCGTCGCTCGCTGACCGGCCGCTGCGCGTAGGGTCGAACCGTGCACGGTGAGTACAAGGTCCCAGGCGGAAAGCTCGTCGTCGTCGACCTCGACGTGGTCGACGACACCATCCAGGAGTTCCGGCTGGCGGGTGACTTCTTCCTCGAACCGGACGACGCGCTCCCGCTGATCGACGCCGCCGTGAACGGGCTGCCTGCCACCACGGACGCCGCCGGCATCGCCGCAGCCGTCCGCGCTGCCCTGCCTGATGATGCGGTGCTGCTCGGCTTCACGCCGGAGTCCGTCGGCGTCGCCGTCCGCCGGGCACTCTCCCGGGCGTCGACGTGGCGCGACTACGACTGGCAGATCATCCACGAGGGGCCGATCAGCCCGAACGAGCACCTCGCCCTCGACCAGGTCCTCACCGAGGAGGTGGGTGCCGGCCGACGCGGGCCGACCCTCCGCATCTGGGAGTGGGACCAGCCCGCGGTGGTCATCGGCTCCTTCCAGTCGCTGAAGAACGAGGTCGATCCCGAGGGTGCCGCGAAGTACGGCGTCGAGGTGGTCCGGCGGATCTCCGGCGGCGGCGCGATGTTCATGGACGCCGGCGCGATCATCTCGTACTCGCTGTACGTCCCGAGCGACCTCGTGCAGGGCATGACGTTCGCTGACTCGTACGCGTACCTCGACGAGTGGGTGATCGAGGCGCTGAAGTCCCTCGGCATCGACGCGTACTACCAGCCGCTCAACGACATCACCTCGACCAAGGGCAAGATCGGCGGCGCCGCTCAGAAGCGGCTCGGCACCGGGGCGCTGCTGCACCACGCCACCATGAGCTACGACATGGACGGCGAGAAAATGGTCCAGGTGCTCCGCATCGGTCGCGAGAAGATGAGCGACAAGGGCACGACCTCGGCCGCCAAGCGAGTCGACCCGTTGCGGTCGCAGACGGGGTTGTCGCGGGCGGCGATCATCGAGTCCTTGATCGGGACCTTCACGACGCTCTACGGCGCGACGCCGGGAGCGGTCACGGACGCCGAACGACAGCGGGCGCAGGAGCTCGTCGAGTCGAAGTTCGCGACGAAGGAATGGCTCCAGCGCGTCCCGTGAGTGTTGGTCGGCGGCCGGGAGAGGGGGGATCCCGGCCGCCGCACTTCGAGTGTGGACGTCATCCCCAAGAACGAGACGTGTGGATCATGAGAATCCTCCGCGCGGCTGATCCGCCGACCAGAGCCGCCACGTAGCCTCGCTTGCGTGAACTGGTTGATCCTGTTGGGGGCGGTGGCCGCTGCGGTCGTCGTGACGTGGATCGCCGATCGTCTGGGGTGGATCGACCTGTCGAACAAGTCGACCAGCAGCGGGGGATCCGGTGGAGTCGTCTCGATGATGGACGAGGTCTTCGCGCCGACGCGCCACGAGACCCAGGCGGAGTACGAACGGCAGGCCCGCCTGCCCCGTGAAGCACCGACGCCCGCCGATGACGACCACGACCTGCTGAGCGGGACGGTGCTCATCAAGGTGCCGACGGTCAGGGGGACCGGCGGCCGACACGAGGCACGCGCCGGGACCCACGACCGGCAGTACTGACGGCCCACCCAACTGACGGCCCACCCAACTGACGGCGGACCCTGACCGACGACGTCAGCGGGTGGTGAGCTCCTGGTAGTCGGGGTGCCGCTCGATCCACGCCGCGACGTAGCTGCACTGCGGCACGACACGGCGCGAGGAGCCCGAGCGGACGTCGTCGAGCGCGTGCTGCACGAGGACCGAGGCGTGGCCCCCTCCCCGGTGCGCGGGGTCGACCTCGGTGTGCACGAAGCGGATCTCGTCGTCGGCGATCTCGTAGGCGGCGAACCCGATCACGGTGTCGTCCTCCACCAGGGAGTACTGCTGCTGATCGGTGTCGTTCCGGACGTCCAGTGCCATGTCGACGACGCTACGCCGCGGCCCCGAAGAGGGGCCTGTGCGCCCGCTGTGTGCCTCGCTAGCGTCAGCGGGTGACCGACCACCGCCCGCCATTCCACTTCCGGACGCCTCCGGGGTGGCCGACGCCGTCCACCGAGTGGGTCGCGGCGCACCAGCTCGCCGAACCCGGTCCGGGGTTCTCCCCTGGCCCCGGGATCCCGCCTGCGCCGTCCGGGTGGCGCTTCTGGCGTGCCGACCGTCGGGCGTTCCGGGCGGCGATGCCCACCCGGCGGCGGCGGATCGAGCTGCTCGGCGTGGCGGGACTCGTGCTGCTGGTCCTCGGGATCGTCGGCGTCGTCGTGCTGACGGCGGCGGACGTGCCGGCGGTGTTCGCCGTCGCCCCGATCGCGGCCGGGGGAGCGCTGTACGTCGTGTCCTGCGTGCGGTGGTGGGACCTCGCCACGGAGACGGCGCGATCGATCGCCGCGACGGCCGGGGCGTGGGGATCGACCTCCGTCTCGGCCCCGGCGGCACGGGCCGGCTTCGGGAGGTCGGCCCGCGTGGCCACCGGCATCACGGCCGCCATCGCCGCGGCCGCACTCGTGGTCGGCGCATCGGCCGGCGTCGCCCCGGTCGTGACGGACGCCGGGCAGTCCCTGGCCGGCGCCGTCGGGAGCGTTCGTGGCGACCTCCCCGAGGACGAGGAGCTCGCGGCTCCCTACACCTCGGACGACGGGCAGATCGACATCACCCAGGTCAGCGACGACGCGTGGGACGCCACCTGCGCGGCGACACCCGGTGACTCGAACTGCTGGAGCTGGGAGGTCGACGCGCTGACGGACTGCGACCTCTCCGTGACGATCGGGTTCGCCGACACCGCGCTCGGGGACGACACCAGGACCGTGACCCGTGCCGTGCACGTCTCCGCGGGCCGACCCCTGTACATCGCGGAACTCGGGGACGAGGACTACAGCGGCATCGACACCGCCTCGTGTCTCGGGGACGTCCCGCACCGGGTGGACGTCGACCAGACACCGGCCGACGACTTCGCCTACGAGGAGCAGCCCGACGGGTGCGACCTCACCGGGTGCATCGGCTGGACGCTCCGTCCGGGCGAGGACTGCGCGGACGCTTCGATCCAGTTCCTGGTCACGGACGAGTGGCGCGACGTGCCCGATCCCCACGACCTGGTGATCGGTGCGCCGTTGCAGAGCGGCGTCCCCGTGACCGTCTTCGCCGGCGGGGTGGAGTCCTTCGCCGGCGACGCGACGATCACGCAGATCACGTGCTCGTCGTCGGACGCCCCCGATGCGGACGCCCAGCCGGGGGCAGCGGCACACGCCTGACCAGCGGACGCCCTGCCCTGCGAGCCCGAAGCCCTGCGAGCCCGAAGCCCTGCGAGCCCGAAGCCCTGCGAGCCCGAAGAGGGGCCTGTGCGCCTGCCGTGACGACCGCTACCCTCGGCGCGTGACCGAGCAGCACCCCGTCGACGTCGAGCCCCGATTCCGCACCCCACCCGGGTGGCCGACGCCGTCGGCCGCATGGGTCGAACGTCACCACCTGGCGGAGCCGGCACACGGCTGGGTCCCGGCCCCGAGCCTCCCGGCTGCCCCGCAGGGCTGGCGCTTCTGGGAGGCGGACCGGCGCGCGTTCTGGCGCGACCGAAGGAGCCTGGTCGGACTCGCCCTCGTCCTGGTGGGCATCGCCGTCGTCGTCACCGTGTCCGTCCTCGGCGGAGAACTCCGCGGGCTCGCCGCACTCGGTCTGGTGCCGGTCGTCGGCGGAGCCGCCGTCGCGATCACGAGCAGCGTCCGTCGTGCCGCCCTGGCCGACCGCCTCGTCGCCGTGGCCCGCGAGCGTCGCGCAGCGGACCCGATCGACCCCGAGGCCGCTTGGGGCGTCCCGGGAGCCCTCCCCTTCGTCGAGGCGTCCGGGGACGAGCGCCGCTCGCCCGTGCGACGTCGGAACCGGATCGCGGTCGCCGTGACGGCGACGGCCATGGCGGTCGTGACCATCGTGGGTGCCTCCGTGGCCGTCGTCCCGCTCGTGCAGGAGACGGTCGGCGGGGTCGGCCAGACGCTCGCCCTCGGGCTGCAGGACGACGCCCCGGCGCCGTCGACCGCATCGGCGTCGCCGGATCCGGACACCGACCCGGCCCCGGACACCGATCCGACACCGGCGCCCGCCCCGTCGACGGTGGCGGTCGACGCCGTCCTCGAGGACGGGACGGCGCTGCAGGCCGACTGCGCGGTCGCGATGGCGGGCCGGACGGACCCGGCGCACTGCTGGGCCTGGTCGCTCACCGCGCCGGCCGCGTGCGAGGCGAAGGTCACGGCCCGGTTCGGCCCGGATGCGAACGCACCGGCGACCCGGACCGAGGAGCGGTTCGTCTCGCTGTCACCTGGTGTGCCGCTGTCCCTCGTGCTCCGCGGCGGGGAGACCATCGTCGGGCTCGACCACCCGACCTGCGTCAGCGCGGGGTCCGCGCCGTACCCGATCGGCACCTACGACGCCGGGGTGGAGCTGCCCGACTCGGACTTCCCGGCCGCCTGTGACGACTGGGGGTGCGACGGGTTCATCTTCGACGCCGAGTCCGCGTGCGACGCCGCGACGATCGAGGTGCACGTCTTCGACGACGTCGCGGACCAGCACTCGCGGGACTACGTGGTCGTGCAGCCGCTCGCCGACGGGACGAGCACGACCCACAACGAGGTCTTCGTGCCGTACGACCACGGCCGGCAGCCGGCCGACGCCGAGGTGTCGTCGGTGACGTGCGAGAGCTGAGCCCGTGTGCGCGACAATGATCGGGTGAACAGGGGAGACGAGGCACCGGACCGGGTCGTCCTCGGCGACAACCTCGACGCCCTCGCCACCCTGTCCGACGGCGTGTTCACGGTCGTCTACCTCGACCCGCCGTTCAACACCGGCCGGTACCAGCGCCGGCACGCCAGCTCCGCGGTCCCGAGGGCCGACGGTCCCGTGATGGGCTTCCACGGCCGGAACTACGAACGCGTCCGCGGTGACCTGATGCGCTTCGACGACCGCTTCGAGGACTACTGGTCGTTCCTCGAGCCCCGCCTGCTCGAGGCGTGGCGGGTCCTCGCGCAGGACGGCACGCTGTACCTGCACCTGGACTACCGCGAGTCGCACTACGCGAAGGTCCTCCTCGACGCGCTGTTCGGCCGTGACGCCTTCCTCAACGAGATCATCTGGGCGTACGACTACGGCGCGAAGTCCCGCTCCCGCTGGCCGACGAAGCACGACACGATCCTGGTGTACGTGAAGGACCCGGCCCGGTACCACTTCGACTCGACGGCGGTCGACCGCGAGCCCTACATGGCACCGGGGCTCGTCACGCCGGAGAAGCGGGAGCGCGGCAAGCTCCCGACGGACGTCTGGTGGCACACGATCGTGTCGCCGACCGGCCGCGAGAAGACCGGGTACCCGACGCAGAAGCCCGAGGGGATCCTCCGGCGCATCGTGCAGGCGTCGTCGCGTGAGGGCGACTGGGTCCTCGACTTCTTCGCGGGCAGCGGCACGACGGGCGCGGTCGCCGGGGCGCTCGGCCGCCGCTACGTGCTCGTCGACGACAGCCCGACGGCGTTCGAGGTGATGCGGAAACGCCTGCCCGGCGCGACCTTCGAGGTGCTGCCCCCGGCGACGATCGCCGCGGATCCCGCCGTGTGAGGTTCTGGGGCGCGTTGGGGCCGACTCGGAACGACAGGGTCGCTGTCGTACGACAACGGTTCTGTCGCTGCCGAGCGCGCGCAAGTGTTGCAGACGCGTGGAAACGACGAAGTCGCTGTCGTACGACAGCGACTTCGTCGTTCGGGGTCGGCACGCGGGGCGGCGCGGCACGCGGGGCGGCGGCACGCGGCGCGGCGGCGCAGCACGCGGGGCGGCGGCGCGGCTACTCGGCCGAGTGCCGGCCGTGCGCGTGGTCGCCGTCGGCCGGACGGGAGGCCCGGCTCGCGTCGTGCGCGTCCGTTCCGTCCGTCGCGGGGTCGGCCTCCACGGTGGCAGCGTGCGCGGCACGACGGGTGCGGATGGCGCCGGTGGTCGTGGCAGGCTCGTCCACCGGCGCAGCGGCCGAGTGCGCACCGTGCGTCGGCGCGTCCGGCAGCGGGGCGCGGGTGCCGTCGCTCGACACGTCGTCCGGCAGCACCGACACGTCGGACGTCCCGGTGGACCGGGCCGAGCGCGGCTGCGCCGGGACGTCGGGTGAGGTGGGGACGATCCCCATCCGCCCGGAGTCGGGGGACACGAGCGATCCGGTGTTCGTCGCGGCGCCCTGCGCGTCGACGGCGTGGCGATCGGGGTCGTTGCCGGCAGCTGCGGCCCGGGCGGTGTCCGCCTGCTCCTGCAGCGCCGACGTCTTCCGGAGCGGCGGCACCCGGAAGAACCACGTCAGGACGAACGCGATGAGGATCACACCGAGGCCGACGTAGTACACCGTGACGGCCGAGCTGCTGAACCCGACGAGGAACGGCCGGGTCAGCCGCTTGTCGGCACCGTTGAGGAACGAGGTGTCGCTCGTCGCGGAGCTCGTCGAGGAGTCGGCCTTCGAGTTGCCGCTCTTGAGCTGCTTGATGAGCGTCGGGGCGACCTCGTCGACGACGTTCTTCCGCTGCGACGCGTTCGAGTAGTCGACCTGCAGCGTGCCGTCGACGACGTCGGCCTGGGCCTTCGACGCAGCGGTCTCGAGCGCCTGCTGTTCGGCGTCCGGCTTCGCGGCCGCGACCTGCTCGTCGATGACCGACTGTGCCTGTGCGGCGGGGAGCGCACCGGCGGCGACCTGCTGTTGGACGCCCGCGGTGACCTGCTTCGTGACGGCGGCGTCTGCGGCTTCCTTCGCCTGCACGGCGCCCTTGTTCAGGCCGTCCTGCACGTTCTGCTTCACCGGGTCGGTGATCGGCGTCCAGATCTGGTCCATCACGCCCTTGTTGTCCTTCGCGTTCGCCACGGACGGGGTGAGGGCGGCGTTCAGGGCGCTCGTGAGGTCGGACTTGTCCTGCATCGCCGTCGTGATGTTCGTCGGCATCAGGGTGAACAGCACGGAGAGGAGCACTGCGGTGCCCATCGTGCCGCCGATCTGGCGGAAGAAGGTCGCGGCGCTGGTGGCGACACCGATGTCCCGAGGTGACACCGAGTTCTGCGCGGCCAGGGTCAGCGTCTGCATGAGCTGCCCGAGCCCGAGGCCGATGCCGAACATGCCGAGCATCAGGAACCACAGCGGGCGGTCGGCGGTGAGGAACGTCAGGACGGTGAACCCGATCGCGGTGAACGCCGTCCCGGTGATCGGGAAGACCTGGTAGTTGCCGGTCCTGGAGATGATCTGACCCGAGGCGATCGACGCGATCATCAGGCCGAGGACCATCGGCAGCATCGCGAAGCCGGACTCGGTCGGGGTGACGCCCTTCACGATCTGCAGGTACAGCGGGATCGTCAGCATCGCGCCGAACATCCCGAAGCCGACGAGCACGGACAGGATCGCGGACATCGAGAACACCCGCGAGCCGAAGAGCTTGAGCGGCAGGATCGCGTCGTCGTTCATGGCGCGCTCGACCAGGATGAACGCGATGAGTCCGACGGCGCCGGTCACGTAGCACGCGATCGAACCGGCCGAGCTCCAGCCCCAGGTACGGCCCTGCTCGGCGACGAGCAGCAGCGGCACGAGCGTCACGATGACGAGCGCGGCACCCCACCAGTCGATGCGCGGCTTGGCCTTCCGCTCGCCGACCTTCGGCAGGTGCAGGAACGTCAGCACCATGATCAGCGCGATGATGCCGATCGGCACGTTGATCAGGAACACCCAGCGCCAGCCGGCGATGAACACGATCTCGCTCGCGCCGGCGAAGAGGCCACCGACGAGCGGCCCGATGACGCTCGAGATGCCGAACACCGCGAGGAAGTAGCCCTGGTACTTGGCGCGCTCGCGGGGGGCGAGCATGTCGCCCATGATCGCGAGCGGCAGGGACATCAGACCACCGGCGCCGAGGCCCTGCAGCGCGCGGAACCCGGCGAGCATGAGCATCGAGGTCGAGAACGACGCGGCGAAGGACCCGACGATGAAGATGCCGATCGCGGTGAGGAACAGCGGACGCCGCCCGAAGATGTCGGAGAGCTTGCCGTAGATCGGCGTCGTGATCGTCGAGGCGATCAGGTACCCCGTCGTGACCCAGGCCTGCTGGTCGAGCCCGTGCAGGTCGTCGCCGATGGTCCGGATGGCGGTGCCGACGATCGTCTGGTCGAGGGCGCCGAGGAACATACCGGCCATCAGGCCGTAGATCACCAGCAGGATCTGCCGGTGGTTCATCACGACGTTGGATGCCGTGGTGGGTCCCGCTGGAGCGGTCGCCGTCTGGGTCATGTGCAGGGTCTCCCGGGTACCGAAGCGCTGATGACAAGAATTTTGCGCTGTCTGCAAAGTTACAACTGCCGCAAGCGGTGCGGTCACGCAGGTGCGGCTTCCTGTGTGGATCGGCAGCGTTCCGCGGGACGAACAGTAAGGTCGCCCCCATGAGCACGCCCGACGGCATCACGGTACGCCCGACCTCCGTCGGCGGTTCCCGTCCGTCCGTGATCGTCCTCCCGGGTGGCGGCTACGAGGAACACGGGCGGGCGAGTTCCGAACCGATGGCGGACTGGTACGCCGGCATCGGCCTGCACGCGTTCCTGTTCCGCTACCCGCTCCGCACGCCGGAGACCGTCGGCCCGTTGCACCCGGCGCCGATCGACGCGACCCGCGCGGTGTTCACGTGGCTCCGGTCGGGACGGGCCGGCGCGGACACCGGACTCGACATCGACACGGAGCGCATCGGCGTCGTCGGGTCGAGCGCCGGCGGGCACCTGGCGGCCTCGCTCGCGAACGGCATCGACGACCCCGCTGCCGACCGGCCGGCGTTCTGCGTCCTGAACTACCCGGTGATCTCGATGGAACACCCGACGCGGCCGCGTCCGATGGTCGGGCTCCTCGGCGACGACCCGCCGTGGCGGACGCGCCGGGAGCTCTCGATGGAGACGCGGGTCGACGAGCGCACGCCGCCGACGTTCGTCTGGACGACGGCGGACGACCGGATCGTCCGAGCGTCGAACGCGCTGTCCTACGCGGACGCGCTGGTCCGGAGTGAGGTGGACGTCGAGGTGCACGTCTTCCCGCACGGCCGGCACGGACTCGGCACCGCCGTGCGCGAACCGCACACGTCCCAGTGGACCCGGCTCTGCGAGGACTGGCTGCGGTACCAGCGCGTGCTGACCGACACGCCCCCGAACTGCTGAGGCGCCCCCGAACCGCCGAGACGCCGCCGGATCCGGCGGCGTCTCGGGGAGCGTGCGGCGTCTCGAGCGCTACCGCTACGCGCCGAGGGCGGCGTCGACGATCTCCTTCGCCTCGCGCTGCACCTGCTCGAGATGCTCCTGGGAGACGAAGCTCTCGGCGTAGATCTTGTAGACGTCCTCGGTTCCGGACGGACGCGCGGCGAACCACGCCTTGTCCGTGACGACCTTGACGCCACCGACCGCCGCGTCGTTCCCCGGCGCCTTCGAGAGCTTCGCGGTGATCGGGTCGCCCGCCAGGGTCTCGGCGGTGATGGCGTCGCCGTCGAGCTTCGACAGCCGTGCCTTCTGCTCCTTGCTGGCTGCCGCGTCGACCCGCTGGTAGACCGGTGCGCCGAAGCGGTCGGTCAGCTCGGCGTAGAGCTGCGAGGGGGTCTTGCCCGTGACCGCGACGATCTCCGACGCCAGGAGCGCCAGGATGATGCCGTCCTTGTCCGTCGTCCACGCGGTGCCGTCGGTGCGGAGGAACGACGCGCCGGCCGACTCCTCGCCACCGAAGGCCACCGAGCCGTCGATCAGGCCGGGGACGAACCACTTGAAGCCGACCGGGACCTCCCACAGGCGACGGCCGAGAGACTCCGCGACGCGGTCGATGATGCTCGACGAGACCAGGGTCTTGCCGATCGCCGCGTCCTCGCGCCAGGCCGGACGGTGCGCGTAGAGGTACTCGATCGCGACGGCGAGGTAGTGGTTCGGGTTCATCAGGCCGCCGTCGGGCGTGACGATGCCGTGCCGGTCGGAGTCCGCGTCGTTGCCGGTCAGCACGTCGAACTCGTCCTTGTGCGCGAGGACCGATGCCATCGCGGACGGGCTCGACGGGTCCATCCGGATCTTGCCGTCCCAGTCGAGCGTCATGAACGACCAGGTCGGGTCGACGTCGGGGTTCACGACGGTGAGGTCGAGGCCGTAGTGGTCGCGGATCGCGTTCCAGTACGGCAGGGATGCCCCGCCGAGCGGGTCGGCGCCGATCTTCACGCCGGCTCGCTTGATCGCCGGGATGTCGATGATGTTCTCGAGGTCCGCGACGTAGGTGTGCAGGAAGTCGTAGCGGTCGGGCGTGGCGTGCTCGGTGCGCTTGACCTCGGCGTTGCCGCCCTCGATGATCGCGTTCGCACGGTTCGCGATCCACGACGTGGCGTCGCTGTCCGCGGGACCGCCGTGCGGGGGGTTGTACTTGAAGCCGCCGTCGCGGGGCGGGTTGTGGCTCGGCGTGATGACGATGCCGTCAGCGGTGTCCGGGTTGCCCGCGCGGTTGTAGCGGATGATCGCGTGGCTGAGCGCCGGCGTCGGCACGTAGCCGTTCTCGCTGTCCGCGAGGACGTGCACGTCGTTCGCGGCGAGGACCTCGAGCGCGGTGCGTTCGGCCGGGCCGGAGAGCGCGTGGGTGTCGCGGCCGATGAACAGCGGGCCGTCGGTGCCCTGCGACTGCCGGTACTCGACGATCGCCTGCGTGATGGCGGCGATGTGGGTGTCGTTGAACGCGGTGTCGAGTGAGGAGCCGCGGTGCCCCGAGGTGCCGAACACCACCTTCTGCTCGGCGATCGAGACGTCCGGGACGCGCTCGTAGTACGCGGCGATGAGGGCGTCGAGGTCGACGAGGTCGTCTGCGGTCGCTGGGGTACCGGCGCGGTCGTTCATGCCCCCATCCTGGCATCGCCGCGAGCGGCGCGCTCAGGTGCGGCGCGCGGTGCGCGCCGGACAGGCGGACGGGAGGCTCGTGGCGGGCCCGCCACGAGCCTCCTGTCCGCCACGACGTGAGCGAGCGGCCGCCCCGGCCCGGGTGAAAGGGGGGAAACCCGGGAGAGGGGCGACCGCTCGCGGTCAGTGTGCGCCGTGCGCGCTCATGCCGTCCGGAACGAACCCGTCGCGGTGCGGAACGAACCGGTGACGGTGCGGTTCGACGACGTCGACGTGCCGGGACGTGCGGACTGCGTGTCCACGAAGCGCCCGAGCCGGCTGCCGGTGGGCAGGCCCGTGTAGGTGCCCACCGTCTGGTGGGTGCGGGCGGTCGTGCCCGTGTAGCTGCCGAGCTCGTCGCGCTCGCCGAGTCCGGACACGAAGGTGCCGCCGAACGGGAAGGTGCTGTTCGTCATGGTGGTCTCCTCGATGTGTGATTGGCAGCATCGGGAACGCCGCTGCCGACGAACCTGACGCCGTCGGCTTGAGGGAATGACACTACGCCCTTGTCTTGCAGAATGCAAAAGAAGAGTGGACCTCAGGCGACGAGCTCGCAGAAGCTCCGACCGGCGACCGTCCAGCTCTGACGGGCGACGAGCCCGGCGTCAGCGGCGTGCCGGTGCAGGGCGTCGAGGCCGACCTCGGCCCACGGGAACTCGGCGCTCTCGTGGCCGTCGGTGTCCACCACGCGGGCCCGGTAGGTGCGGTCGGCGGTCGGGTCCGTGTGCGTCTCGACGACGACGCGACCGCCTGCCCTGACGATGTCGCGGCAGCGCGCGAGGAGTGCGGCGGGGTCGCCCCCGATGCCGATGTTGCCGTCGAGGACGAGCGCGGTGTCCCAGCGTCCCTCGTCGGGGACGGGGTCGAACACGGAGCCCTGGATCGCCCGGCCGCCGGAGCGCCGCGCGATCGCGACGGCCTCGGCGGAGACGTCGACCCCGAGTGCGGGGATGCCGAGCGTGCGCGCCGCGACGAGCATCCGCCCGGGGCCGCAGCCGATGTCGATCACGGGGCCGTCGACGTCGTCCAGCAGGGAGCGGTCGACCCGGTCGGCGGCAGCACTCCACCGTCCGACGTCCATCGTGATGGCGACGCCGGGGCGGTCGGGGTCGGTGAGACGGAGGCGGCCGTCGCTCCGGAGTGCCCGTGCGTAGGGTTCGTCGCCGCCGGTGCCGAAGGTGACAGCGGTCTGGGTGATGTCGCTCATCGGGCGCCTCCGGCGGTGAGTGCGCCGTCCTCGGCGCGCAGGGCAGCAGCGAACCCGGAGTCCGGCGCGAGTCCGGCCACGACACCGGCATCGTCGATCGTGTCCACGTCGAGCAGCTCGGTGAGCACGCCGACGTCGAGCCCGGCGGCCGTCAGACGTGCTAGCTGCACGGCACCCGTGTCGTCCTGGGACATCGGGACCCCGCGCAGCAGGTCCCCCGTCGGCTCGCGGAGGTACAGGGACCAGAAGCCGCCGTCCTCGGCCGGACCGAACCAGGCGTCCCGGTCGGGGGCGTCGAGCACGGGTGCGACGTCGTCGACCGAGACCTGCGGGGTGTCCATGCCGACCAGCAGCGTGGGGCCGGTCATCGTGTCGAACAGGAAGCCGAGGCGCTCGTCGAGGCCGCCGCCCGGCTGGTGCAGGACGTCGAAACCGGCAGCCGCTCCCGGGACGACCGAGCCGTCGAAGAACAGCACGCGCCGCTCGACGGGAAGCGCGGCGACGGTGCGGAGCGTGTCGTCGAGGCTCGCGCTCGCGACCCGGGCGGCCGCCTCGGGGGAGAGCGCCGGGGTCAGCCGGGTCTTCACCCGGCCGGGCAGGCACTCCTTGGCGATCACGACGACCGTGATCGGGGTGGTCGCGGTGACGCTCATGAGCGCACCTCCTCGACGTCGGAGGCGGAGGCGGAGGTGGAGGTGGAGGCGGAGGCGGAGGGGGCGGTGGAGCCGGCCGTGCGGCGGACCGGACCCGGCGCGACGGAGCGGGTCCGGGCCTCCTGGCGGTACTCCCGCAACAGGCGCGTCATGTCCCGCACCGCGTTGATCGTGCCGCGGAGCGTTCCGGTGACCTTGCTGTCGCCGACGCGCTGGGCGTAGCCGATGTCGGACTCGTCGACGCGCCATCCGGCGGCGTGGGCGGCGAGGACCATCTCGAGCGGGTAGCCGCTCCGGCGGTCCTGCAGGTCGAGCGCGACGAGGTCCTCGCGACGCATCACGCGCATCGGGCCGAGGTCGCGCAGGCGGTACCCGGTCGCCCGGTGCATGAGCACGGCGAGGACGCGGTTCGCGAAGCGAGCGTGTGGGGCCCAGGCGCCAGGGGTGGTCGGGACGCGGCGGCCGAGCGCCAGGTCGGTGCGGCCCTCCGCGACGCGGCGGACCAGCGGCGGGAGCTCCGCCGGGTCCATCGAGGCGTCGGCGTCGCAGAAGGCGACGTACTCGGCGGTGGCGGCCTCGACGCCGGCGGCGCATGCGCTGCCGAAGCCGCGGCGGGACTCCGTGACCACGAGGGCTCCGAGCGCGCGTGCGATGTCCGCGGAGCCGTCGGTCGAGCCGTTGTCCACCACGATGGCGCGGTAGCCGTCCGGCAGACGACCGATGACCGTCGGCAGGGCATCGGCCTCGTCGAGACAGGGGAGGATGACGTCGACCTTCATGTCCACCATTCGGTGCGGTCGGCCGTTGCGACTGGAGGACGTTGCCATGCGCACCACTCAACCGGCGAGTCGCTGGGGATGTGCAGGTCCTTCGTACCCCGTGTCCGGTGCGCGCACAGGAACGGCGTGGCGCGGGCGCGCCGGGCCGGGCGGGCGGGCCCCCGGGCCGGGCGGGCCGCCGGGGCGGGCGGGCCGCCGGGCCGGGCGGGCCGTCGTCGAGTGGTCACGACTCCCCGCTCAGTTCCGTCGGGCGGTCACGACCTGTCGATTCCGGGCCTCGCGGGCGACGGCTTGTGACCAGTCAGCGTCACGCGGACGGGGTGTCGTGACCACTCGGCGAGTGGGCGCGTACCGGACGGGAGGCTCGTGGCGGGGCCGTCACGAGCCTCCCGTCCGGTACGTGGCCGGGACGGCGCGTCAGCGCACGGCTG
The DNA here is from genome assembly GCF_044746705.1 of Curtobacterium sp. NPDC090217. Classification (NCBI taxonomy): domain Bacteria; kingdom Bacillati; phylum Actinomycetota; class Actinomycetes; order Micrococcales; family Microbacteriaceae; genus Curtobacterium; species Curtobacterium sp. NPDC090217. The sequence goes on from NZ_JBIVCR010000001.1 coordinate 1,446,003, forward strand.
CGCGGAGCGGCGCGTCCGCGAACGCGCGCATGCCGCGCTCGAAGTCGACCTCGGCGCGCCAGCCGAGCTCGTCCGCGATCCGCGCGGACGACGCCGTGACGTGCCGGACGTCACCGAGCCGGTACTCGCCGGTGACGACGGGTGTGAGCCCGGCCGTCCCCGCGATCGCCGCGGCCATGTCGCCGATCGTGTGCACGGTGCCCGACCCGACGTTGTACGCGCGGAACGAGTCCGGGTCCATGGAGTCGGTCGCCCCGATCGACGCGAGGTTCGCTCCGGCGACGTCGTCCACGTGCACGAAGTCACGACGCTGGGCGCCGTCCTCGAAGACGCGAGGGGCCTCGCCGCGAGCGATGGCACTCCGGAACAGCGAGGCAACACCGGCGTAGGGGGTGTTCGCGGGCATGCCCGGTCCGTACACGTTGTGGTACCGGAGCGCGACCGCGCGGCCGCCGGTGGCGCGGGCCCACGACGACGCGAGGTGCTCCTGCGCGACCTTCGTCTGCGCGTACACGTTGCGGGGGTCGAGCGCCGCGGACTCGTCGATGAGCCCGGGGACGAGCGGCTCGCCGTCCGGTCCGATCGGGTCGAAGCGGCCGGCGTCGAGGTCCTCGCGGCGACGAGCAGGCGGACGCATCGGCGTGCCGTCGGAGGTCGTGTACGCGCCCTCGCCGTAGACGACCATCGAGCTCGCGACGACGAGCCGGCCGATGCCGGACCGGTCCATGCCGGCGAGCACGTGGGCGGTGCCGGCGTCGTTGCTCGAGACGTAGTCAGGGGCGTCCTGGAAGTCGACGCCGAGACCGACCTTCGCGGCCTGGTGGCACACCACGTCGACGCCGTCGAGTGCGGCTTCGAGGGTCACCCGATCGCGGACGTCGCCGTGCACGAACGCGATGCCGCGCCGCTCGTGGTCGGCGACGACGTCGGCGGGGTCCCCGTGCACGTCGGCGCGGAGGGAGTCGAGCACCCGCACCTCGTGGCCGTCGGCCAGGGCGCGGCGGACGATCGCGGAGCCGATGAAGCCCGCGCCGCCGGTGACGAGCAGGCGGGTCATGCCGTCCTCGCGATGATCGTGGCGCTCGCCGCTGCCGGGACGAGTTCCCGCGGCGTGAAGTCGTCCGGGATCGAACCGACGATGCTCCCGATCGCGCCGACGATGACCTCGTTCGCGCGGGCGAGGCGTTCCATCACGAGGGCGTGGGTCACGGGGGCCTCGGTGCTCCTCGCTGCGTCGGCTTCGCTCGGCGCCAGCCCCGCGTCGGCGTCCGTCACGAACGACAGGTTCACCGTGCCGATCCCGAGCTCGGCGGCCAGGGGGACCTCCGGCGTCATCGTCATGTTGATCGTGTGCCCGCCGGCCTCGCGCATCCACACCGACTCGGCTCGGGTCGAGAACCGCGGCCCCTGGATGACGACACAGGTGCCGGTCGGTCGGAACGGGACGTCCAGTGCAGCGACCGCGTCGACGGCGACCCGACGGAGGACGGGGTCGAACGGGTCGGCGAACGACAAGTGCTGCACCTGGTCCTCGAAGAACGTGTCGGCGCGGCCCCAGGTCCGGTCGATGAGCTGGTCCGTCACCACGAAGGTCCCGGGGGCGTAGTCGGGGTGCAGGCCGCCGACGGCGCTCGACGACACGATCGCGCGGACGCCGAGGGACCGCAGCGCCCAGACGTTCGCGCGGTGGTTGATCAGGTGCGGTGCCACCGAGTGCTCGCGGCCGTGCCGGGTGAGGAACGCGACGCGCTTGCCCGCCATCGTCCCCACGGTGACGGGGGAGGAGGTCGGCCCGAAGGGCGTCTCCACGTCCATCTCGTCGGCAGTGCCCGGTGCGAACAGCTCGTACAGGCCGGAGCCGCCGATCACACCGATGGTCGCGGTCACGTCGTTCTCCACAGGTCCTCCGAATCGTCCAAGGCGCGCGATGCGCGCTCGTTACGCTACTGACACGCGCCCGTCCGGGCCCGCATCGAACTCATTCGGAGGCCCCCGTGCGAACGATCGGTCAGCACCGCGACGACGTGGAAGCGTTGGTCGCGCCGGTCCTGTCGCTCGGACAGGAGGCACGGCTCGTCGACGCCCTCGCCGCCGACACCGGCGCAGGGCACGGGTACCGCGTGCTCGGTCGTGCCGTCGTCGCACCTGGTCCGCTGCCGGCGTTCGACAACAGCCAGATGGACGGGTTCGCGGTGCGGTCCGGAGATGCCGGGACGACGCTGCGCGTCGTGTCGCCGATCGCCGCCGGGGTCGTCCCGGTGCCGTTGCTCGCCGGGGAAGCCGCCCCGATCATGACCGGGGCGCGGATCCCGGACGGTGCCGACGCGGTGTTCCCGGTCGAAGCCACGCCGCCCGGGTCCTTCCCCGCGGCACTGGCGCTCACCGAGGTCGAGGTCCCCGCCGACCTCACCGCCGGCACCTTCGTCCGGACCGTCGGCTCCGACCTCGCCGCGGGTGGGGTCGTCGTCGACGCCGGAGCGCCGCTCACGCCGGCGGTGCTCGGGGCGCTCGCCGCTGCCGGTGTCGACCAGGTCGAACTCGTCAGACGCCCCAGGGTGCTCGTCGTGTCCACGGGATCCGAACTCGGTGGCGACGGCGGGGCCGCGATCAACGACGCGAACGGCATCGCGCTGCGGGCCGCGCTCGCCGAAGTCGGGGCCGAGTCACGCGTGGTGCGCGTCCCCGACGACGAAGCCCGGTTCCTCGCCGCGCTCGACGACGCTGTGGGGAACTGGGCCGACCTCGTCCTGACGACGGGCGGGATCAGCGCCGGTGCGTACGAGGTCGTCCGGCAGGCACTCGAGCCCCGGGGCCTCGCCGTGACCCCGGTCGCGATGCAGCCCGGTGGTCCGCAGGCCTTCGGCACCGTCACGATCGCCGGGCGTCCGGTTCCGGTCGTCTCCTTCCCGGGGAACCCGGTGTCGGCGCTCGTCTCGTTCGAGGTCTTCCTGCGCCCCGTCCTCGCCCGTGCCGCACGGATGCCCGACACCCGCCCGACACAGGTGCTCCCCGCGGCGTCGTCAGCGGTCTCGCCGGACGGCAAGCACCAGGTCCGCCGCGGCACCGTGGTCGACGGGGCCGTGCACTTCGTCGGCGGCCCGAGCTCGCACCTCCTCGCCCACTACGCCGACGCCACCCACCTGGTCCACGTGCCCGTCGGCACGGCAGCCGTCGAACCCGGCGACCCCCTCACCGTCTGGAGCATCCGATGACCGACCCGTCCGACTCGTCCGACCTCTCCCACGTCCGGGCAGACGGCAGCGCGCACATGGTCGACGTCTCCGCGAAGGACGTCACCGACCGCTCGGCCACCGCGACCGCGACCCTCGTCACCCGGCCCGACGTCGTGACCAGGATCCTCGACGGGTCGCTGCCCAAGGGCGAGGTCATCGGCACCGCCCGGATCGCGGCGATCATGGCCGTGAAGAAGACCTCCGACGTGATCCCGCTCTGCCACCCGCTGCCCATCGCCGGCGTCCAGGTCGACATCACCGGGGCGGACGACCGCGTGGTGGTCGAGGTGTCGGTGCGCACCACCTCGCGGACGGGCGTCGAGATGGAAGCCCTGACCGGGGCGAGCGTCGGCGCGCTGACCGTGTACGACATGGTGAAGGCCGTCGACCGGGCGGCAACCATCACGGACGTCCGGGTGCTCGAGAAGCACGGCGGACGATCAGGGGACTGGAGCGCACGATGACCGCAGCGCCGAATCGAGCGGAACCGACGAGGGGCCGCGCGGTCGTGGTCGTCGTGTCGACACAGGCCGCCGCCGATCCCGCCCTCGACCGCACGGGTCCCGTCATCGCCGGGTGGCTCCGCGAGCGCGAGTTCACCGTCCCGGAGCCGGTCATCGTCGCGGACGGCGGCCCCGTCGCCGAGACCGTGACCAGTGAGCTCCTCGCCGATGCGCGCGTCGTCATCACCACCGGCGGCACCGGGGTCACCCCGACCGACCGCACCCCGGAAGCCGTCGCACCGCTCCTCGACCTCGAGCTCCCGGGCGTCATCGAGGAGATCCGCCGCCGAGGACTGGCGGGGGCCGGGCCGACGGCGCTCCTCAGCCGCGGGGTCGCCGGCATCGCCTCCGGGGGAGCGTTCGTCGTCACGCTCCCCGGGTCGCGCGGCGGTGTCGCTGACGGGCTCGCCGTGCTCGACGGGTTGCTCGACCACGTCCTGGCACAGGTGCACGGCGAGGGACACGCGCCGCGGGGCACCTCGTGACCGGCGGCACGGATCGTGTGGTGCTCGCGGACGTCGTCGGACGGCCGATCTCCATCGACGAGGTGTCTGCCGTCGTCGCCACCGACCAGGACGGCGCCGTGGTGACCTTCGCGGGCGTCGTGCGGGACCACGACGACGGCAAGGGCGTCACCGCGCTGCACTACGAACGGCACCCGAGCGCCGGTGACGTCATCGCCGAGGTCGCGGCCACGATCGCCACCGAGCACCCCGAGGTCCGGATCGCCGTCCTGCACCGGGTCGGGTCCCTCGGCGTCGGGGACGTCGCACTCGCCGCGGCCGTGTCCTCCGCACATCGCGGGCATGCGTTCGCCGCGTGCGGGGCGCTCATCGACCTCGTCAAGGAACGGGTGCCGATCTGGAAGCACCAGCGCTTCACGGACGGCTCCGACGAGTGGGTGGCGTCCCTCTGACGCGGGCGTAGCGCTGGCTCCAAGGCGTTCCATAGAATCCGGGGCATGAGCGTGCTGTTGCCCGGGCTGACGATCGTCCTGCTGGTGTTCGCCCTGATCGACATCCTGACGAAGACCGACGACCAGATCCGCGGGCTGCCGAAGATCGCGTGGGTGATCCTCGTCGTGCTGGTCCCCGTCGTCGGCAGCATCGTGTGGTTCGCGATCGGGCACGACTGGGCGCCGGGCGACCGGAACCACGGCCGGTACATCGAGCCCACCCGCCACGAGGACCAGTACGCCTCCCTCGGGCATGCCCGGGCAGCGCACGGCGACCGGCGGGTGACCACCACCGAGCAGGAACTCGCGGACCTCGATCGCGAGATCGAGTACTGGGAGGCGAAGGCGCGCCTGAAGCGTGCCAAGGAGGCCGCCGGCGAGGGCGAGCCGACCCCGGGGAGCTGACCCGAGCCTCCTGTCCGGTGCGCGCGCCGCCCGCGCCGCCCGCCCGCGCCGCCACTCGCGGACTGACCCTGAACGACAAAGTCGCTGTCGTACGACAACGATCCTGTCGCTCCCACGCGCGTGCAACAGTTGCGGGCGCGCGGTTGCGACAACGTCGATGTCGTACGACAGCGATCCTGTCGTTCCGAGTCGGCACCCGCACCAGTCGCTCGGCACCCGCACCCGCACCCGTCGCTCGGCACCCGCACCCGCACCCGCACCCGCACCCGCACCCGTCGCTCGGCGCCCGCACCCACCCGCGCCACCTACCCTTGACGCGTGGCACATCTCCTCGGCGCCGAGAACCTGCATCTCGAGTTCCCCACCCGCACCGTCTTCGACAGCGTCACCATCGGCATCGACGAGGGTGACCGCATCGGCGTCGTCGGCCGGAACGGCGACGGCAAGTCGACGCTCCTCAGCCTGCTCGCGAAGCGCCTCGAACCCGACACCGGCCGCGTGACGCACCGCGGCGGCGTGACGGTCGGCGTGCTCGACCAGCGCGACGCCCTGCCCGAGGGCCAGACCGTCGGCGCCGTCGTCGTCGGCGACCGCGAGGAGCACGAGTGGGCCGGCGACCCGAAGATCCGCGACGTCATCGGCGGACTCGTCTCCGACATCCCGTGGGACATCCCCGTCGACGACCTCAGCGGTGGACAGCGGCGCCGTGTCGCCCTCGCGCGTCTGCTCGTCGGTGACTGGGACGTGCTGTTCCTCGACGAGCCCACGAACCACCTCGACGTCGAGGGCATCCAGTGGCTCGCCGAGCACATCAACCGGCGCTGGTCGCCGAGCCAGGGCGGACTCGTCGTCGTGACGCACGACCGGTGGTTCCTCGACGCCGTGTCGACCGACACGTGGGAGGTCCACGACGGCATCGTCGAACCCTTCGAGGGCGGCTACGCGGCCTACATCCTGCAGCGCGTCGAGCGTGACCGGCAGGCCGCCGCGAGCGAGCAGCGCCGCCAGAACCTGGCCCGCAAGGAGCTCGCATGGCTCCGCCGCGGTGCCCCCGCCCGCACCAGCAAGCCCAAGTTCCGCATCGACGCGGCGAACGCCCTCATCGACGACGTCCCGCCGATCCGCGACACCGTCGCCCTGTCGCAGATGGCCACGGCGCGCCTCGGCAAGGACGTCGTCGACCTGATCGACGCCGGCGTGACCTTCCCCGGCACGCCGGAGCCCACGATCCGGAGCATCGAGTGGCGCATCGCACCGGGGGAGCGGACCGGCATCCTCGGACCGAACGGCGCCGGCAAGTCGACGCTCCTCGGCCTGGTCTCGGGGCGCATCCAGCCCACCAGCGGGCGGGTGAAGACGGGCAAGACCGTGCAGGTCGCGGTCCTCGACCAGCAGCTCGCGGACCTGCAGCAGTACGCCGACGACCGCGTCCGCGAGGTCGTCGCCCGCAAGAAGACCAGCTACGTCGCCGACGGCAAGGAGATGACGCCGTCACAGCTCCTGGAGCGCCTGGGCTTCACGTCCGAGCAGCTCTCCACACCCGTCCGCGACCTCAGCGGTGGGCAGAAGCGTCGCCTGCAGCTCATGCTCATCCTGCTCGACGAGCCGAACGTGCTCATCCTCGACGAGCCGACGAACGACCTCGACACCGACATGCTCGCCGCGATGGAGGACCTCCTCGACACCTGGCCCGGCACCCTGCTCGTCGTCTCGCACGACCGGTACCTGCTCGAGCGGGTCACCGACCAGCAGTACGCCGTGCTCGGTGGTCACCTCCGGCACCTGCCGGGCGGCGTCGACGAGTACATGCGGCTCCGGGCGTCCGGCACCGGCGGGTCCACGGCTTCAGCGGCTGCCGCCGCGACAGCCGGGAGGCCCGACACGGCCGGGGCGGGCTCGTCGCCTGCTCCTGGGGCCGGGGCCAGTGCGTCGGGTGCGGCGGGTGCGTCCGGCTTGTCCGGCGCCGATCGTCGCGCCGCGGAGAAGGAGATGTCGGCGCTCGATCGCCGCATCGCCCGCGTGGGTGCCGATCGGCAGACGGTGCTCGACCTGTTCGCCGCGCACGACCAGTCCGACTACGCCGGGCTGGGGGAGCTGCAGACGAAGCTCGCGTCGCTCGAGGCCGAGATCGAGCAGCTCGAGGAGCGCTGGCTCGAGGTCGCCGAGCAGCTCGGGGTGTAGCGCTCCGTTACTCGGGCGTGGCATCGGACGGCGCGCCCATGCCCGGGTTCGCGACGACCTCCCAGAGGTGCCCGTCCGGGTCCTGGAAGAAGCCGGAGTACATGCCCCACGGGCGTGTGTACGGCGGCTCGAGCATCGTCGCGCCAGCCGCCCGTGCCCGCTCGAGGAACGCGTCCGCGTCGGCTCGAGACTCGACGAAGTGCCCGATCGTGGTGCTCGGGTCGGTCCCGAGTTCCACGCTCGAGTCCTTCCGCATGTCGTCCCGGCCGTAGACGGACACGATCAGCCCGTCGTCGAGTGTGAACATCGCCGTCGCACCACCCGCGACGGTGTCGGACGGGGCGTACTCGGTGCCGATGATGCCGCTGCCCTCGGCGCCGAAGAGCGCGGTGTAGAACGCGGCCGAGCGCTCGAGGTCGGTGACGGCGAGGGTGATGGCGTGCATGCGCCGGAGCGTAGTCGCGGCGCCGATTGGTCGTGACGCCGGCGCTCGCCGGTCCAGGCGATCGTCCGCTCTGGCAGAGTCGAGGGATGACGTGGAACGGGGCCGACGCGCAACGGTACGGAGGGACGCTGCTCGAGGGGGACCGTGTCCGGCTCCGCGCGCTCGAGGACGACGACCTGCCCGACCTGGTGCGCTGGTGGCAGGACCCGGAGTGGGCCGTGCTGCAGCAGGTCATCGTGCGACCCCGGCCGGCCGAACCGATCGCCGAGCAGTTCCGCAGCTGGAGCGGCAACGGCAGCGGCGGATCCGTCGGCTTCAGCGTCGTCGACCGCTCGTCCGGGATCCTCGTCGGCCACGTGACGCTCTTCGGCGCGACCCTCCCCGTCCGTGCCGCCACCCTCGCCGTGATGATCGGGAGCGAGCACGTCGACCAGGGCTACGGGACGGAGGTGGTCCGGCTGATCACGGCCCACGGGTTCCGCGAGATGGGCCTCAACCGCATCGAGATCCGCGTCCACGCGTTCAACGAACGCGCGCGAGCCGTGTACGCGCGGTCGGGGTACCAGCAGGAGGGCGTGCGACGCGACGCCACCTTCCACGACGGTCGTTTCCACGACGAGATCGTCATGTCCGCGCTCGCCCGCGAGTGGCATGAGCCGCCGGTGCGTCCGGTCTAGTCGCCGAGCCCGAGGATGAGGCGTCTGAGGAGCCCCGCGAGCTGGTCTTGCTCGTCGTCGGACACCCCGGCGAGGATGTCCCGCTCCGCGCCGAGCAGGTCCGCGATCGCCGAGTCCACCGCGCTCCGACCGGCATCGGTGAGGGACACGAGGATGCCGCGGCCGTCCCTCGGGTCGGTCCGTCGTGCCACGAGCCCGCGTGCCGTCAGTCGGTCCACCCGGTTCGTCATCGTGCCGCTCGACACCAGGGTCTGCTGCAGAAGCGTCTTCGGACTCAGCTCGTAGGGCGCACCCGCACGCCGCAGTGCCGACAGCACGTCGAACTCCCACGGCTCCATGCCGCTCGCGTCGAACGCTGCCCGACGTGCTCGGTCGAGGTGCCTGGCGAGCCGGTCCACCCGCGACAGCACCTGCAACGGGGCGAAGTCGAGGTCGTCGCGCTGCCGCCCCCACGCCGCGACGATCCGGTCGACCTCGTCCTCATGCGGCATCCCTCCATCTTGGCCGAACGCCGCGCGCACGGCCACCGTTCCGGTCATGGGAGGATGGACGGGCCCTCCGTGGGCGTTCCGCCTTGGTGTAATGGCAGCACGACGGCCTTTGGTGCCGTTAGGTCCGGGTTCGAATCCTGGAGGCGGAGCTCGGCGTCGCTCGCGCACGTGTGGAGGCGCCTCTGCCGACCTGCTTGCCTGGCGTCTCGCGCCGCGTACTCGGCGTCCACAACGCGAGACGAGTCCGTAGGCTTGACGACGGTCCCGCCGCCGGGACCTGATCATGGACATCACCGCCGATGTGCCGCCCGCCGACGCATCGAAGGACCCGCATTGCCCACGAACACCGATCGGACGCGCCGTCCGCGCACCCGCACCCCAGAGGACCGCAGCGCGTACACGGTCGGCATGGAGACGACCGCCATCCCCGTGCTCCCGCCCGACGCCACGGCACGGAAGCGGTTCGTCCGCGTCGTCGCCGCGGTCGCCGCGGTCGGCGGTGCGCTCTTCGGGTACGACACCGGCGTGATCTCCGGCGCCCTGCTCTACGTGTCGTCGGACTTCACGCTCAGCGTGTTCGAGGAGGGCATGGTCACGAGTGTCCTCCTCATCGGCGCCGCGGTGGGCGCGCTCGCCGGTGGTCGGGTGGCGGACCGGGTCGGCCGCCGACTCGCGCTCGTGCTGGCGGGCGTCGTGTTCACCGTCGCGACCGTCGGGTGCGCCTTCGCGCCCGACTACGCCGTCCTGCTCGTCAGTCGCGTCGTGCTGGGGCTCGCCGTCGGGGTGTCGTCGATCATCGTCCCGCTGTACATCGCGGAGATGGCACCCGCCGACATCCGCGGACGCCTGGTCTCGCTCAACTCGCTGATGATCGTCACGGGGCAGCTCCTCGCGTACCTCGTGAACGCCTGGCTCGCGCAGTACGGCGCATGGCGCTGGATGCTCGGTCTCGCTGCGATCCCGGCGGTGGTCCTGGTGGTCGGCATGCTCCTGCTGCCGGACACCCCCACGTGGTACCGGATGCGGGGTCGCGCGGACGACGCACTGCAGGTGCTGCGCCGCACGTACCCGGAGCGTGAGGCGCACCGGCAGCTGCGCACGATCCGCGAGACCCAGGAGTCGCAGTCCGCGGAACGCCAGGGATGGAGCGGCTTCCGGGAGCCGTGGGTGCGTCGCTCGGTGCTCATCGCCGTCGGCGTCGCCGTGCTGCAGCAGGCGACGGGCGTCAACACCGTCATCTACTTCGCGCCGACGCTCCTCGTCGACACTGGGCTGCCGTCGTCTACCGCGGTCGTCGCGACGATCGCGATCGGCGTCATCAGCGTGGTGGCCACGATCGTCGGCCTGCGGCTCGTCGACCGGGTCCCGCGCAAGAAGTTGCTCATCGGCGGCTCGCTCGGTGGCGTCGTGTCGCTCGTCGCGCTCGGCTGCACCTTCCCGCTCACCGAACGCGGCCCCGGTTTCAGCTACCTGACGCTCGGCGTGATGGTGCTGTTCCTGGCGTTCCAGCAATCCGCCGTCGCCACGACGACCTGGCTGATCATCTCCGAGCTCGTTCCCTCGGCGGTCCGGGGGATCGGGATGGGCGTCGCCGGGGTGTTCCTGTGGCTGGCGAACTGGGCCGTGTCGCTCGCGTTCCTGCCGGTCGTGCACGCCATCGGCGGCGCGTGGACGTTCGTCGCGTTCGCGGCGATCGGCGTCCTCGGTGTCGTGTTCGTGTGGCGCGCCGTGCCGGAGACCGGCGGCAAGTCGCTGACCGACATCGAACACGAGATGCAGGACGCGACCGACTGACCGCCGGAGGTCGCCGCGGTGGGCGGTGGCGATGCCGGACGGGAGGCCCGTGGCGATGCCGCCACGGGCCTCCCGTCCGTCTGGTGCAGGTTCTCGGGGTGCCGGCCGACGGCCGGTCAGGCTCCCGGAACGACCTCGGCCGCCGAGGGGGGAGGCGTGGTGCGGGTTGTGCGTGATGAGGATCACGCCGATCCCGCGGTCTCGTGATGGAACGATCGGCATGCGCTGTGTTACCTTGTGAACAGTTCGTCCGGTGTGTGAGAAGTGATGCCGGTCGTTCCCGACCATGACGAAGGAGTCTTGATGTCCGGACAGATCCCATCGCGCGAAGCCACCGAGCTCCCGCCGTTGACCACAGGGCCACACCGCAAGCGGATCGGGTTCATCTCGGTCATCGCCTGCCTCGGCGGTCTCCTCTTCGGGTACGACACCGGTGTCAGCAACGGTGCCGAGATCTCAATCCAGTCCCAGCTCGGCCTCGACGACATCGGACTCGGTGTCGTCATCTCGTCGCTCGTGTTCGCCGCGGCGGTCGGTGGCCTCGTCGGCGGCCCGGTCTCCGACCGCATCGGTCGCCGGACGACGATCATCGCGATGGCGGTGTTCTTCTTCTGCGGCACCCTACTGGCGGTGTTCTCCCCGAACTTCGAGGTCCTGCTCGCCGGCCGCATCGCGGTGGGTCTCGCCGTCGGTGCCGCGTCGATCGTGGTGCCGGTCTACCTCGCAGAGCTCGCACCGCTCGAGATCCGCGGGATGATCACCGGACGGAACGAGCTCGCGATCGTGAGCGGGCAGCTCGCAGCGTTCGTGGTGAACGCGATCATCGGCCTGGTGCTCGGTGACGAGGGCGGCGTCTGGCGCGTCATGTTCTTCATCTGCGCGATCCCCGCCGCCTGCCTGTTCTTCGGGATGCTCCGGATGCCGGAGTCGCCGCGCTGGCTCGTCGAGCACGGCCACGAGGCGCGCGCGCTCGAGATCCTGAAGACCGTCCGCAACGAGGAGCGGGCCGAGGCCGAGCTCGCGGACATCCGCCGTGTCACCGCCGAGGAGCCGAACGAGACCCGCCTGAACGGCCTGAAGGCGCTGTTCTCCAGCCGCTGGCTCATCCGGATCGTGCTCATCGGGTGCGGCGTCGCCATCGCGCAGCAGGTCACCGGGATCAACTCGATCATGTACTACGGGCAGCGCATCCTCATCGAGTCCGGTTTCGGCTCGAGCGCGGCGCTCGTCGCGAACATCGCCCCTGGCATCCTCGCGGTGGTGGGCGGCCTCATCGCGCTCCGCAACATGGACCGCGTCGACCGGCGGAAGACGTTCATCCTCGGCCTGTCGCTCACGACCACGTGCCACATCCTGATCGGTGTCTCGTCGCTGGTGATCCCGGACGGCAGCCCGATCCGGCCGTACGTGCTGCTGTTCCTGATCTGCGCGTTCGTGCTGTCGATGCAGTCCTGCCTGAACATCGCCGTGTGGGTGTGGCTCGCCGAGATCTTCCCGCTCAACATGCGCGGCCTCGGGACCGGGATCGCTGCCTTCGCCGGCTGGATGATGAACGGCGTGCTCGCGCTCTACGTGCCGTCGCTCATCGAGGGCATCGGCATCACCGGGACGTTCTTCCTCTTCGCCGTCATCGGTGCGATCGCCCTGCTGTTCATCGTCACGCAGGTGCCGGAGACCCGCGGATGGTCGCTCGAGAAGCTCGAGGAGGAGGTCACGACCGGAGCGATCTACATCGACACGATCAAGGGCAAGGCGAAGCGGGCCGGTCGCGACGACCACTGACCGTGCTGCAAGATGTGGAGCATGGCTGACGACGGGTCCACGGGAGCGGCGCGGCGCGCGACCATGCGCGACGTCGCCGTCCGCGCGGCCGTGTCGAAGTCGCTGGTCTCGCTCGCGTTCAGTTCGCCGGAGTCGGTCAGTCAGGAGCGGCTCCGGCGGATCCTGGACGCGGCGGACGCGCTCGGGTTCCGCCCGAACCGGGTCGCCCGGTCGCTGAACGGGGCGCGGGACGACTTCGTCGGGATCCTCGTCGCCGATTCCCGGAACCCGGTGTTCGCCGAGGTGGTGGATGCGGCCAGGCTCTCGTTGTCGGCCGGTGGCCGCCTCGGGCTGATGACGAGCGCGGTGCTCCCCGGCGCGGGTGCCCGCCTGGACCTCGAGGCGGTCGCGATGCTCGGCGACCTGCAGCCTTCAGGGCTCATCGTCGTGGGGTCGGTGCCGAGCATGGACCGCGTGGTGGAGGCCATGGGGTCCGCCCGGATCGTCATCGCCAGTGCCAGACCGGAGCGGCTCGCCGGCGCCGCGACCGTGCGCGGGGATGACGAGGTCGGAGTCCGGCTCGTCGTGGACCACCTCGCCGCTCTGGGCCACCGTCGGATCGGGCACGTCGGGGGCGCCGGCGGTCGGGTGGCATCAGGGCGCGCCGATGCGTTCGTCGCGGCGATGCGGGAGCGCGGCCTCGACCCCGAACTCGTCGCGGAGAGCGACTTCTCCGAGGCGGCCGGGTTCCGTGCGGCGCACGCGCTCCTGGACCTCGACGGTCCACCGACCGCGATCACGGCGGTGAACGACCTGGCCGCGATCGGGGTGACGGCCGCGCTGCGGCAGCGCGGCCTGACGGACTCGGTCGCCGTCACCGGGTACGACAACACCTACCTGGCCGCACTGGGGGCCGTCGAGCTGACCTCGGTCGACCCCGACAACGCCACGATCGGCCACCGCGCGGCCGAACTCCTGCTCTCGGAGGAGAACCCCGGCGAGGTGCTCGTCGCACCCACCCTGCGGATCCGGGCGTCGTCCGTGCCCGTGCGCGGCTGACGTCGACCAGCAGTTGACACCGCTCGATCGCCGGTCGTAGATTGAACCGGTCCAAGATTTTGGACCGGTTCAAAACCAGGAAGCAAAGGAGCCCCTGTGGCAGACAACAGCGCGCCCCGCACCGTTGGTGTCGGACTCATCAGCGTCGGGTGGATGGGGCGACTGCACTCCCGCTCCTACGCCCTCCTCCCGCTCCTCTACCCGGAGCTCGGCATCCGCCCGCGCCTCGTCGCCGCCGCGGACGTCGCACCAGCCGGCCGGGACTACGCCGCGGACGTCCTCGGGTACGAGAAGGTCGTCTCCGACTACCGCGAGGTCCTGAACGACCCCGAGGTCGAGGTCGTCTCGATCTGCGCCCCGAACTCCCTGCACGCGGAGATCGGCATCGCCGCCGCCGAGGCCGGCAAACCGTTCTGGATCGAGAAGCCCGTCGGCCGTGGCGCATCCGAGACCGAGGCCGTCGCCGCCGCCGCGGACGCGGCCGGGGTCGCCACCACGATCGGCTTCAACTACCGGCACGTGCCCGCCGTGCAGCACGCCCGCCAGCTCGTCCTCGACGGCGCGCTCGGCCGGATCACGAACGTACGGGGACGGTTCTTCGGCGGCTTCTCCTCGAACCCCGAGGACCCGCTGACCTGGCGCTTCGTCCGTGCCACCTCGGGCAGCGGCGTCCTCGGCGACCTGATGGGGCACCTCGTCGACCTGATGCACTACGTCCTCGGCCCGATCGGATCGATCTCCGCCGCCACGGGCACCTACCTCACCGAGCGACCCGGGCTCCCCGGCACGCCCGACGCCGGCAAGCTGCTCCCCGTCGAGAACGAGGACTACGCCACGATGCTCGTCCGCTTCGACGAGTCCGCGGTCGGTGCCGGTGCGATCGGCAACCTCGAGGCGTCACGCATCGCGGTCGGTCCGCGCTCCGAGTACGCGTTCGAGGTCTTCGGCACCGAGGGGTCGGTCCGGTGGGACTTCGAGCGGCTCAACGAGCTCGAGGTGGCCCTCGCCCGGACCGGGCAGCACGTCGGCTACACCCGCGCGTTCGCCGACGGGTACTTCCCGGACTACTCCCGCTTCCAGCCGAGTTCCGGCACGAGCATGGGCTACGACGACCTCAAGGTGATCGAGGCCGCCAAGTTCCTCACCGCCGCGACCGGAGGGGAGGCCACCGGGTCCAACATCCACGACGCCGTCGCCTCGGCCCGCGTGCTGAGCGCCGCCGAGGAGTCCGCGGAGTCCGGCCGCTGGGTCGACCTGCCCGTCGAACCCGGTGCCACCGCCAACGTCCGTGCGACCGCCGTGCACGCCGCAGAAGGGACACGAGCATGAGCCTCCGCATCGCCACCGCACCGATCTCCTGGGGAGTCAGCGAGGTGGACGGCTGGGGCTACCAGCTGCCGCCGGAGCGCGTCCTGGCCGAGATGACCTCCCTCGGGTTCGCGGCCACCGAGCTCGGCGCCCAGGGCTTCCTGCCCCCGGCACCCGAGGACAAGGCGGCCCGCCTGGCCGAGTTCGGCATGACCGCGATCGGCAGCTTCGTGCCGGTCATCGCACACCAGCCCGGCATCGACCCGCTGCCGCGCATCGAGCAGGAGCTCGCGGACTACGCGGCTTCGGGGGCGACCGTGCTCGTGGTCTGCGCCGACAGCGAGCAGACCGGGTACGACGCCCAGCGCGAGCCGCTCACCGACGAGCAGTGGGCCACCCTGTTCGCGAACCTCGACCGCATCACCGAGGCCGCGGCGGCCGTCGGCGTCACCGCGACGCTGCACCCACACGTCGGCACGGTCGTCGAGACCAAGGAGGACGTCGACGCCGTCCTCGCCGGCTCCACGATCCCGTTCTGCTTCGACACCGGGCACCTGTTCCTCGGCGGGACGGACCCCGTCCGCTTCGCCGCCGAGCACACCGACCGCATCGCCTACATGCACCTCAAGGACGTGTCGCTCGACGGCATGCGCCGGGTCGCGGACGGCGAGATCAGCTACTTCGACGCGATCAAGGCCGACCTGCTCTACCGCCCGGTCGGCCAGGGCGACGTGGACATCCGCGCGATCCTGACGAGCATGGTCCAGGCCGGCTTCGACGGCTGGATCGTCCTGGAGCAGGACAAGGTCGTGCTCGAGGAGCCGGCCGCCGGTACGGGCCCGATCGCGGACGCCCGTGCAAGCGTCGAGTACGTCCGCGCCCTCGTCGCCGAGCTCGAGGCCGCCGAGGTCGCACGGTGAGGATCGGCGTCGCCGGGCTCGGCCGCATCGGCACGATGCATGCGCGGAACCTCGCGCGGACCGCGGGCGTCGACGAGGTCGTCCTCGTCGGCCGCGACCCCGGCAGGACCGAGGCGGTGCGGAAGCGTCTCGACGAGCAGCGCGGGGACGAGCAGGGCTGGGCGGCGCTCTCCACCACGGTCGACCCGCTCGCCGACGTGCTCCCGTCGCTCGACGGTGTGCTCGTCGCATCGGCGACCGACACGCACGCCGAGCTCGCCCGTGTCGTCGCGGACTCGCGCACCCCGCTGCTCATCGAGAAGCCCCTGGCACTCGGCGTCGACGAGCTGACCGAGCTCTCCCGCGACCTCGACGCGACGGGGACGCCGATCATGGTCGCGTTCCACCGTCGCTACGACCCGGGCTACCAGCGGCTCCGGCAGCACGTCCTCGACGGCGACGTCGGGACGCTCCGACTCGTCCAGGCGACGGAGAACGACCACTACGCCCTGCCGATCGACTACATCCCGCAGTCGCACGGCATGTGGCTCGACCTGCTCGTCCACGACTTCGACATCATCCCGTGGACGGTCGGCGACCCGATCGTCGAGGTCTCGATGATCGGGTCTGTGCTCGACGAGCCGGTCTACGGCGAGCACGAGGACACCGACACCGCGATGGTGACGCTGCGCTTCGCTTCCGGCGCGGTCGGCAGCATCGGCGCACTCCGCCGCAGCGACGCCGGCCAGGACGTCCGGCTCGAGGTCACCGGCTCGAAGGGCGCGTTCGGCGCCGGCTACGGCCCGCGCACCCCGATCACCTCGACGGAGCCGGGCGGGACCGCGCCGTCTGACCCGTACGACACGTTCGGCGACCGCTTCGTCCCCGCGTTCGAGGAGGAGATCGCCCACTTCGTCCGGATGGTCCGCGGAGCGTCGGAGAGCCTCACGCCGCCCGCAGCCGGACTCGTCGCCACCGCGCTCGCCGAGGCCGCCGCGGAGTCGTTCCACACCGGGCGTCCCGTCCGGCCCCGCACCACCGCGTAGACGCGGCACAACCCACCACCCAGGAGATTGCAATGACGCAACAGACCCGGATCGGCCTCTTCGGCACCGGTCGCATCGGACAGGTCCACGCCATGAGCGTCGCCGCCATCGACGACGTGGAGCTCGCGTGGGTCTGTGACCCGTTCGTCGAGGGCGCCGAGCGCACGGCCGCCGAGTACGGCGGCAGGGTCAGCACGGACCCGGCCGAGGTGTTCGCCTCAGGGGAGGTCGACGCCGTCATCATCGCGGCTCCGACCGCGACGCACGTCGACCTCATCGACGCTGCGATCGACGCCGGTGTCCCGGTTCTCTGCGAGAAGCCGATCGACCTCGACCTGGCCCGCGTCGACCGGCTGCGCGAGAAGGCAGCGGCGGCGACCGTGCCGATCGTGCTCGGGTTCAACCGCCGGTTCGACCGCCACTTCGCCGAACTGCACCGCCGGGTGACGGCGGGGGAGATCGGCACGCTCGAGCAGCTGCTCATCACGAGCCGGGACCCCGCCGAGCCGCCGGCGGCGTACCTCGCCGCATCGGGCGGGATCTTCCGGGACATGACCATCCACGACCTCGACATGGCGCGGTTCTTCGTGCCGGAGATCGTCGAGGTCACCGCCCGCGGTGCGAACACCTTCAGTGCGTCTGCCAGGGAGTTCGGGGACTTCGACTCGGCGGTCGTCACCCTGCGCGGGGCGAACGACGAGCTGGTCGCCATCACGAACTCGCGGCATGCCTCGTACGGGTACGACCAACGGTTCGAGGTCTTCGGCTCGGAGGGGCTGCTCCAGGTCGGCAACCAGACGGACACGCTCGTGCGGCACTGGGGAGCGGGTGCGGTCGAGTCGCTCGAGCCGTACCAGAACTTCTTCCTGCAGCGGTACGCCGAGGCGTACCGGCTCGAGGTCGTCGAATTCCTGAAGGCGGTCAGGGGCGAGCCGTCGCGCAGCCCCGGCTTCGAAGACGGTCGCGCGGCGCTCGTGCTCGCCGACGCCGCCGACCGGTCAGCGCGGACGGGTGCGTCCGTCGCGGTGGACCTGTCACGATGAGCCGGGTCAGCCAGGACCTCGTCGCGACGTGCTGGACGACGGCCGGGACCGCGGTGCCGGACGGTCCGTCGGAGCGGAGCTCGTTCTCGGCGCGCGAACGGGTCAGCGCCGCGGCCGATGCCGGGTTCGTCGGTCTCGGGTTCGTCGTCGACGACCTGGAGGTCGTCCGCGACTCGATCGGGTTCGAGGCGCTCCGCGAACACGCCGACCGGGTCGGCATCCGGCATCTCGAGGTGGAGCTGGTGAAGGACTGGTGGCGTGACCCGGACGAGCGTCCGTGGCGTGCCCGGTGGGAGCTGCTGGCCGAGGCCGCACGGGTGTTCGGCAGCCCGATGGTGAAGATCGCACCGCCGCCCGCGCCCACGGTGGACTCGCTCGAACCGTACGTCGGACCGTTCCGGCGCCTGGCCGACGAGGCTGCGGGGATCGGCACCCGTCTCGCGCTCGAGCCGCTGCCGTTCGCCGGGATCTCCTCGATGCCGCAGGGATCGGAGCTCGTCCGTGCGGTCGACCACCCGCACGCCGGGTTGGTCGTCGATTCGTGGCACGTCTTCCGGGCGGGGACGTCCCTCGACGAACTCCGTCACACGCTCGATCCGGCGACCGTGATCGGGGTCGAGGTGAACGACGCCGACGCACTGCCGCAGCCGGGTCTGAGCCTGTTCGAGGACACCCGCGACAACCGGCGGTACCCAGGAGAGGGCGCGCAGGACGTCGTCGGGTTCCTCCGCACGATGGCCGAGGTCGGGTGGTCGGGGCCGTGGGGTGTCGAGATGCTCTCCACCGAGCATCGTGCGAAGTCGCTCGCCGACGCGCTCGACGCCGCACGGGACACGACGCTGCGGTGCCTCCGGCTCGCCGGGGCCGACCGCCAACCGGCCTGAGACGCTTTTCTCACAGCGGACGGTTCGTCCAGCAAGCGATAAAAGCGCTATGCTCGTCCTGTCCGAACGCAACGACGCAGAGAGGATCACAACATGGTCGACCCGCAGGTGCTCAAGCACGGCGCATGGGACGTCATCACCCCGGAGATCGCCGGATGGGAGTACGTCACCTTCCAGGTGAAGACGTTCGGCGACGGCGAGACCGTCGAACTGGCAGCCGACGGCAACGAGCGGGCGTTCGTGAACCTGCACGGTGACCTCGTCCTCACCGTGGGTGGGGTCGAGTACCGCATCGGCGGCCGGGACACGGTCTTCGACGGACTCGGGCACACCCTCTACGTCCCCCGTGACACCGCCGTGACGGTCACCGCGACACCGGGTGCCGAACTCGCGATCGCGAGCGCACCGGCCACCGAGCAGCACGAGGTCGTCCTCGTCACGCCGGACGACGTCGGCTCCGCGACCCGCGGCGCCGGGAACGCGACGCGGCAGGTCTCGACGCCGATGTCGCCCGACTTCCCGGCCGACCGTCTGCACGTCGTCGAGGTGTGGACCCCCGGCGGCAACTGGTCGAGCTTCCCGCCGCACAGGCACGAGCACGACGTCGACGGCGAGGCGCAGCTCGAAGAGGTCTACTACTACCGCACCCGTGACCCGGAGAACGGGTGGGCACTCCAGCGGGTGTACAGCCCGGAGCGCGACTTCGACCTCGACGTCCCCGTCCGCGACGGTGACATCTGCCTGATCCCCTGGGGTTACCACACCACCGTGGCGGCGCACGACCAAGACCTCTACTACCTCAACGTCCTCGCCGGACCCGCGCCGAAGCGCACGCTGCAGGCCGCCGAGGACCCTGCGCTCGCTCCGGCCCGCGCCAAGTGGGACGACCTCGGCACCGACCCCCGCGTGCCGTTCGTCCCGGTCCGCCCCTGACCCACCACAGAAGGAAGTCCGCAATGGCGCAACATCCTCAGCCGACCCGCCGCCTCACGGTGGGCCAGGCGATCGTCGAGTTCATGCAGGCCCAGCACGTCGAGCGCGACGGCGTCACGACGCCGTTCTTCGGGGGTGCGTTCGGCATCTTCGGCCACGGCAACGTCGCGGGTCTCGGCCAGGCGCTCCTGCAGTACCAGGACGTCTTCCCCTACTACCAGGGGCGCAACGAGCAGGGCATGGTCCACATCGCGACCGGCTACGCGAAGATGCGGAACCGCCTCGGCGCGCTCGCCGTCTCCACGTCGATCGGTCCGGGCGCGACCAACATGGTCACGGGTGCCGGCACCGCGACGGTGAACCACATCCCGGTCCTGCTCTTCCCGTCCGACGCGTTCGCGACCCGGTCGACCGGCGCCGTCCTGCAGCAGCAGGAGCACCCGTACGCGATGGACGTCACCGCGAACGACTCCTTCCGCGCGGTCTCGCGCTACTTCGACCGGATCAACCGGCCAGAGCAGCTCGCGTCGGCACTCCTCGAGGCGATGCGGGTCCTGACCAGCCCCGCCGACACCGGTGCCGTGACCATCGCGGTCCCGCAGGACGTCCAGGCCGAGGCGTACGACTTCCCGGAGGCGTTGTTCTCGCACCGCGTCTGGCACGTCGCCCGCAACCGCCCGGACCGTGCGGCGATCCAGCGCGCCGCCGAGCTGATCAGGAGCGCCGACAACGCGGTGGTGATCGCCGGTGGCGGGGTCGTGTACTCCGACGCGACGGACGAGCTCGTCCGCTTCGCCGAGTCGACCGGCATCGGCGTCGGTGTCACGCAGGCGGGCAAGGCGGGCATGCCGTGGGAGCACCGCCTGGCGCTCGGCGCGCTCGGCTCGTCCGGGTCGGCGTACGCGAACGCCATCGCGAACGGTGCGGACGTCGTGATCGGCATCGGCACGCGCTACACCGACTTCACGACGGCCTCGAACACGATGTTCCAGAACCCCGACGTAGCGTTCGTCAACATCAACGTCGCCGAGGTCGACGCGTTCAAGGAGTCCGGCATCCCCCTCGTCGGCGACGCCCGTGAGACGCTCGCCGAGCTCCGCGCCGCGCTCGACGGCTTCGCGCTCGACGCCGACGTCGTCGCGTCGAACGAGCGGGCCGCGAGCGACTGGCGTGCCGAGGTCGACCGCATCATCGAGGTGCAGGACGGCCCGACGCTGTCGCAGGCCGAGATGCTCGGACTGCTCAACACCTCGGCCGAGGCCGACGACGTCGTCATCAACGCCGCCGGTTCGATGCCGGGGGACCTGCACCGGCTCTGGCGACCGGGCAGCCCGAAGGGCTACGACATCGAGTACGGCAACTCGTGCATGGGCTACGAGGTCGCAGGAGGCGTCGGCGCGCAGCTCGCGGCCCCGGACCGCCGTGTCCACGTGCTCGTCGGCGACGGCTCGTACCTGATGATGTCGCAGGAGATCATGACCGCGGTGCAGGAACACCTGCGCATGACCATCGTGATCGTCGACAACTTCGGGTACGGATCGATCGCAGCGCTGTCGGAGACGCTCGGCTCGCAGACGTTCGGCACCCGCTTCAACGAGCGCGGTGAGGCCCTGCGTCACGACGGCCGGCGCCTCGAGGTCGACTTCGTCGCGAACGCCGCGAGCTACGGCGCCGAGGTGTTCTCCGCCGACACCGCAGACACCTTCCGGAACGCACTCGACGACGCCCGTGCGTACGACGGCACCAGCGTCGTCTACGTCCGCGTCGACGCCCAGGGCCGCTTCGGCGGCTCCGGCGCCTGGTGGGACGTCCCCGTCGCCGAGGTCTCGACCCTCGACAGCACGAAGGACGCCCGCGCCGCCTACGACGAGCACAAGCGGGACCAGCGGCTCTACCTGACGCAGTCCGCCCCGCATGTCCGAGAACTGGAGCACTCATGACCGACGCGACCGACGTCCTGGACTCGACCACGGACTCGGCGACCATCGTGGCCGGGGTCCCCACGGGCCTCCTGATCGGTGGGGTCGAGCGAGCCGCGTCGGACGGCGCGACCTTCGACGTCCACAACCCCGTCGACGGCAGCGTGATCGCGACCGTCTCGAGCGGCACCCGGAACGACGCGCAGGCGGCGGTGGACGCCGCGGCGGATGCCGCCGCCGAATGGGCGGCGACCCCGCCCCGGAAGCGGTCCGAGATCCTGTCGCGCGCGTACGACCTGATGATCGAGCGTGCCGACTGGTTCGCCCGACTGATCACGGCGGAGAACGGCAAGGTGTTCGCGGACGCGCGCGGTGAGGTCGTCTACGCGGCCGAGTTCCTCCGCTGGTACGCGGAGGAGGCCGTCCGGATCCCCGGGTCGCTGCAGACCGCGCCCGGCGGTGCGAACAAGATCCTGGTCGAGCACCGGCCGATCGGCATCGCGATCCTCGTGACGCCGTGGAACTTCCCCGCGGCGATGGCCACCAGGAAGATCGGCCCGGCGCTCGCCGCCGGCTGCACCACCGTCCTCAAGCCGGCGAGCGACACCCCGCTCACCGCGCTCGCGATCGGGAAGCTCTTCGAGGAGGCGGGCCTGCCCGCCGGTGTCCTCAACGTGCTGCCGAGCCGGTCCTCCGGCACCGTCGTCGAGCAGATGGTCCGGGACCCGCGTGCCCGGAAGCTGTCGTTCACCGGCTCCACCGAGGTCGGCGTCAAGCTCATGAAGCTCGCGGCGGAGTCCGTCGTGAACACGTCGATGGAGCTCGGTGGCAACGCGCCGTTCGTGGTCTTCGACGACGCGGACCTCGACGAGGCAGTGGCCGGCGCGATGATCGCGAAGATGCGCAACGGTGGCGAGGCCTGCACCGCCGCGAACCGCTTCTACGTGCAGGAGGGCATCGCGGCCGCGTTCTCGGAACGGCTGGCCGAGGCAATGGGGGCACTGCGCACCG
The DNA here is from genome assembly GCF_044746705.1 of Curtobacterium sp. NPDC090217. NCBI lineage: Bacteria > Bacillati > Actinomycetota > Actinomycetes > Micrococcales > Microbacteriaceae > Curtobacterium > Curtobacterium sp. NPDC090217. The sequence goes on from NZ_JBIVCR010000001.1 coordinate 1,468,550, forward strand.
GCGACGGTCTGGCCTCCGACGTCCAGCTCGGTCCGATGGTGAACGAGGGCGCCCGTGACGACATCGCCCGTCTGGTGGACGGCGCGAAGGAGGACGGCGCGACGGTGCTCACCGGCGGCTCGTCCCCCGACGGGCCCGGCTGGTTCTACCCGGCGACGGTGCTGAGCGACGTCCCCGAGCATGCTCGCATCCTCAAGGAGGAGATCTTCGGGCCGGTCGCGCCGATCGTGACGTTCCGCACCGAGGACGATGCGGTGCGGCTCGCCAACGGCACCCCGTTCGGGCTCGTCTCGTACGTCTACACGCAGGACCTCGCGAGGGGCCTGCGCCTCAGCGGCAAGATCGAGTCCGGCATGGTCGGTCTGAACCGTGGACTGGTTTCGGACCCGGCGGCGCCGTTCGGGGGCATGAAGGAGTCCGGCATCGGCCGCGAGGGCGGTGCCGAAGGGCTCCTGGAGTACATGGAGTCGCAGTACATCGCGGTGAGCTGGTAGCCGGAAGCCGGCAGGTGCGCTACTGCAGCGGGGTCGTCAGTTCGCTGGCGACCCCGCGCTCCAGTTCTGCCAAGGCCCCGAGTGCCGCGTCCACGAACTCGTCCGCACGCTCCCGGATGTCCACCGACCGACCGGCGATCGACAGGCACCCGATGAGTTCGCCGGCCGAGCCGAGCACGGGGAACGCGAGGGCACCGATCCCGATGGTCGCGTCGTCGAGCGAGAGCGTGTGGCCCTGGGCGCGGGTGCGGCGCACGTCCTCGCGGAGCGCGTCGGCGTCCACCATCGTCTTGCTGGTCAGCGGACGACGATCCGGGCCGTCCGACAGGTACTCCTCGACGTCGCGGGTGTAGGCGAGGACGAGCCGGCCGGCACCCCCGGCGTACAGCGGGAGCGACCGACCAGGGGCGAGCGTCAGGACGCCGATGCCCCGACCGGGCGCCCAGTCGATGCAGACCGCCTCGTCGCCACGAGGCACCGTCAGGAACGCGGTCTGCTCCGTGCGCTCGGCCAGGTCGTCGAGGACCCGGCGTGCCGACGCCCACTCGGTCATGGCGTCACGCGCGGCATCCGCCAGGTGCAGCCACTTCACGCTGAGCCGCGCCCGGTTCTCGTCCGTCGTCGTGGCCATACCGACTGCCTTCAGTCCGTCGATGAAGCGGTACACGCTGGGTCGCGGGAGACCGGTGGCCTCGGCGAGTTCGGCGGGGGAGAGGTCGCCGCGCTCGGCGAGTGCTTCGACGACCGCCATCGAGTTGGCGAGGACGCGCATCGGTTTCCGGTCAGCCACGTCGTCCTCCGTCGTACCCGAGATCGGCGCTGATCGCCGCAGCGGTGGACACCACGAGTGCCCCGAGTTCCGGTTCGCGGTCGATGAGACGCTCGCGGAGCCCGCTGATGGACACCGCCGCGACGAGCTCGCCGCGGTGGTTGAACACGGGGCTGCCGAACGCCGCGATCCCGATCGTGACGTCCTGGTCCGAGCGGGCGTACCCCCGTCGCCTGGTCGTCTCGAGCTCGGCCTGCAGGTCACCGCGGGACGGCACCGGGTAGGCCGGGTCCGGCGCGGCGACGAGCTCGTCGACGACGGCGTGCTGTTCGCCGGCGGGCAGGAACGCCAGGAGCGCCCGGGGTGCTCCGCCGACGTGCAGCGGGAGCGCGTCACCGACCTGCATCGCCACGGAGCGGACGTCGTGCCCCTCGAGGCGTTCGACGCAGACGGCCCGGGTCCCGCGGCGGTAGCACAGCAGCGCGGCGACGCCCGCGGTGGAGCGGAGCTCCCGCATCCTCGGCAAAGCCAGTCCGCGCACGTCGAGGGAGTCCTCGAGAACGCCGCCGATCTGCATGCACGCGAGTCCGAGCCGGTACGTCCCGCGTACCGGAGCCGGGTCGACCCAGCCCATCGCGATGAGACTCTGCAGCAGCCGGTAGGTGGAGCTCGTGGGCTCGTCGACCGCGTCCGCGAGGGCACTCACGGTCAGTGCCTCGGCGTCCGCCAACGCGTCGATGATCGCGCCGGCCTTGCTGAGGATCTCGATCCCGCCGTCGTCGGAGGCGCCGTCTGCCATGTCGTCATCTTCCCATGACCGATGCGCTCGTTGAATCTCACTCAGTAGACATGTCGTTCACGGAGTGATAGTTTTGGCGCACCACCGCAGAGCAAAGGAGTCGCCGTGACACGCAACGACGCGAGAGACGTCGAACACCTCGAGACCGTCGCCCGAGAAGGGAGATGGCGCGTCCTCGAGACGGTGGCTGCGAGCAAGGCCGGCCACGTCGGCGGGCCCATGTCGGCCATGGACCTGATGGTGGCCCTGTACTTCCACCAGCTCCGGATCGACCCCGAGCGGCCGCACGACCCCGATCGCGACCGGTTCATCCTGTCCAAGGGGCACTCCGCGATCGGCCTGTACTCGGTCCTGGCGCTCCGCGGGTACTTCCCCGTCGAGGAGCTCGCCACGTTCGACCACGGCGACTCGCGCCTGCAGGGTCACCCGGACATGAAGCTCACCCCGGGGGTGGACTCCTCCACTGGTTCGCTCGGCCAAGGACTCTCCGCCGGCTCCGGCATGGCGATCGCCGCCAAGATGCAGGGCAAGGACTTCCACACCTGGGTCGTGCTCGGCGACGGCGAGATCGAGGAGGGCATGGTCTGGGAGACCGTGATCCACGCCCCCCGGTACGGCCTCGACAACCTCACCGCGATCGTCGACCTGAACGGCCTGCAGCAGTACGGCTGGCCGGCGGGCGACCATGACCGGTACGACCGCAGCGAACCGATGGGGCACGTCAACCTGCCAGCGGTGTTCCGAGGGTTCGGATGGAACGTCATCGAGATCAACGGGCACGACTTCGAGGAGATCCTCGATGCCTACGCCGAGGTCGACGCCGCCCGCGGCACGACCGGCAAGCCGACCGCGATCATCGCCCACACGGTGAAGGGCAACGGCGTCTCGTTCACCCGCGCGACGTTCAAGTGGCACAACGGCGTCCCGACCGCGGAACAGCTCGACACCGCTCGCGCGGAACTGCTCATCGACCAGAAGACGGAGGCCCTCGCATGAAGGCGCAGCGCGCAGTGTGGGGCGACACCCTCACCGAACTCGCCGAGACGGACGACCGCATCGTCGTCGTCGACGGTGACCTCGCCACCTCGACCATGGCCGTCACGTTCGCGAACGCGCACCCGGAGCGGTTCATCCAAGCCGGCATCGCCGAGCAGAACATGGTCGGGATCGCCTTCGGCATGTCCACCCTCGGGTACCGCCCGTGGCTGTCGTCGTTCGGCGTCTTCCTGACGAACCGGGCCCTCGACCAGGTGCGCATGCTCGTCTCGCAGACCAAGGCACCGGTCCGTCTGGCCGCCGCCTACACCGGGCTGCTCAACGGCGCGAGCGGCAAGACCCACCAGGACATCGAGGACCTGTCCGTGATGCGGGCGCTCCCGAACATGACGGTCCTCGCGCCCGCCGACGAGACGGAGGCGGCAGCGATCATCCAGTGGGCAGCGGAGCACGACGGCCCCGTCTACCTCCGACTCGCCCGCGACGCCGTCGCCGACGTCTTCGACAGCGGCTACGAGTTCCGGATCGGCCAGCCGGTCCTGTTGCGGGACGGCGGCGACGGTGCCGCCGCGGAGGTGACGGTGGTGTCGACGGGGGTGCAGACGTCCCGGACCCTCGAGGCGGTCTCGGCGGTCGAGACTTCTGGCCGCAGCGTGCGGCACGTGCACCTGCCGACGATCAAGCCCCTCGACGACGACGCGCTCTGGGCGCTGCTGGACGGTGCGCGCACCGTCGTCACGGTCGAGGAGCACTCGGTGGTCGGTGGCCTTGGCGACGTCGTCGCCGCCGTCCTCGCCGGACACGCCAGCGGCGCTCGACTGACGAAGGTGGGGCTCGCCGACTCATGGGCCGAGTCGGGACCGAACGACTTCCTCCTGGACAAGTACGGTCTGTCGGCCGACCGGGTCGCCGCGCGCATCCGCGACGCGGTCGGCGAGCGGGTGCCGTCATGAGCGTCGTCGACGCGACGGCCGCCGGCACGACCATCGAGCCGGGTCCCGGAAGGGAGGCCCTGCATCGTTGGGTGGACCAGGTCGCGTCCCTGACGGAGCCCGACCAGGTCGTCTGGTGCTCCGGCAGCGACGCCGAGAACCGCGCGTTGCTCGACGCGATGGTCACGTCCGGTTCGCTGATCGCCTTGGACCCCGGCCTCCGGCCGGACAGCTACCTCGCCAGGAGCGACCCCGCGGACGTGGCCAGGGTCGAGGACCGCACGTTCATCTGCTCCGTCGACGAGGCGGACGCCGGCCCGACGAACAACTGGCGTGATCCCGCCGCGATGCGCGCAGACCTCACCGACCGGTTCCGTGGCTCGATGCGCGGCCGGACGATGTACGTGGTGCCGTTCTCGATGGGCCCGATCGGGGGCGCCATCTCCCAGGTCGGCGTCCAGGTCACCGACTCGCCGTACGTCGTCGTCTCGACCCGCATCATGACCCGGATGGGGGACGACGCCCTCACACAGATCGACGAGGACACGGTCTGGGTGCCGGCAATGCACAGCGTCGGCATGCCCCTGGTCACGGACGACGGCGACCGGATCACCGACGTCCCGTGGCCGTCCAACGAGACGAAGACCATCGCGCACTTCCCGGAGACCCGGGAGATCTGGTCGTACGGCTCCGGGTACGGCGGCAACGCGCTGCTGGCGAAGAAGTGCTTCGCACTCCGGATCGCGTCATCGATGGCGCGTGACGACGGGTGGCTCGCCGAACACATGCTCCTCATCCGCGTCACGACACCGGCGGGCAAGGTCCTGCACGTCGCGGCCGCCTTCCCGTCCGCGTGCGGCAAGACGAACTTCGCGATGATGACCCCGACGGTGCCCGGGTGGAGGGTCGAGACGATCGGGGACGACATCGCGTGGCTCCGGCCGGGTGCCGACGGACGACTCTGGGCGATCAACCCGGAAGCCGGCTTCTTCGGTGTCGCTCCGGGAACCGGCCCGGACACGAACCCGGCGGCCATGTCGACCGTCCGGTCCGGCACGGTCTTCACCAACGTCGCGATGACGCTCGAGGGTGACGTGTGGTGGGAGGGCGCGTCCGACACCCCGCCGCGGCACCTGATCGACTGGCGTGGCCAGCCGTGGGAGCCGGGGAGCGCGACGCCGGCAGCGCATCCGAACGCGCGCTTCACGGTCGCCGCGGAACGGTGCCCGACGATCTCCGACGACTGGGACAGCCCGGACGGGGTCCCGATCGACGCCATCGTGTTCGGCGGACGGCGCGCGTCGAACGTGCCGCTCGTCGCCGAGGCCGAGGACTGGGAACACGGCGTGTTCTTCGGCTCGACGATCTCCAGCGAGCAGACCGCTGCCGCCGAGGGCCCGGTCGGCGAGCTCCGCCTCGACCCCTTCGCGATGCAGCCGTTCTGCGGCTACAACATGGCGGACCACTGGGCGCACTGGCTCAGGGTCGGCGACCGTCTCGGGACGAAGGCGCCCCGCGTCTTCCGTGTCAACTGGTTCCGCAAGTCCACCGACGGCGACTACCTCTGGCCGGGCTTCGGCGAGAACGTCCGCGTCCTCGAGTGGATCGCCGGTCGGCTCGACGGGAGCGCCGACGTGCGCTGGAGCCCTGTCGGCGGGCTCCCCGGTGTGGGCGACCTCGACCTCGACGGACTCGACCTCGACGGCTTCGCACTCGACGCCCTGTTCGCGGTCGACCCCGCAGCGTGGACCGACGAGGCCGAACAGCTCCGCGAGCACTTCGACCGGTTCGGTTCCCGCGTCCCGGCGCGACTCCGCGCGCGACTCGACCAGCTCGTCCGCCGGCTCGAGGAGGCGGCGTGAGCACCGACAGCGAGCTCTGGGATGACTGGGACGCGCAGCTCGGGCTCGCCGAGCAGATGATCCCCTTGATCGGTCGCCTGCACCGACGCGACGGTGTGGTCGCCGGGGTGCACGGACGCCGCCTCGTGAACCGATCGGCGATCGACATCGTCAGGGCCCACCGGTTCGCCCGACACGTCGACGGTGCACCTCTGCCACTCGCCGAGTCGCTGCGGATCCTGCGCGCGGCCGTCGACACCGGTGCCCCCGGCCCCGCGTCGCTCGACGTCGGCGCGCTCGCCGCACGGCTCAGGGCCACGGAGGACGACGACGTGCACCACGCGACCGCGATCGCGGAGCTCCTGCGGGACGCTGCCGCCGGCGGTGCGCTCCCGACCACCGACGTCGTGCTCTACGGATTCGGGCGCATCGGTCGCCTCCTCGCTCGCATCCTCATCTCCCACCAGTCCGGCGGGTCAGGACTCCGTCTCCGCGCGATCGTCCTCCGAGCGTCGTCGGGCCGGGACGACCTCGTGAAGCGCGCCAGTCTGCTCCGCCGCGATTCCGTGCACGGCCCGTTCGACGGCACGATCACCGTCGACGAGCACGCCGAGACGATCACCGCGAACGGCACGCGCATCCAGGTCATCCGCGCGTCGGACCCCGCCGCGGTCGACTACGCCGCCTTCGGGATCGAGGACGCGATCGTCGTCGACAACACCGGGAAGTGGCGCACCGAAGCAGAGCTCCGTCGACACCTGCTCGCCCATGGGGCCGGGCGGGTGCTGCTCACCGCTCCGGGCAAGGGCGATGTCCCGAACGTCGTGCACGGCATCAACAGCGAGCAGGCCGAGCGCGCCGACGTGGTCGCGGCGGCGTCCTGCACGACCAACGCCGTCGCACCGGTCCTCGCGGCGCTGCACGCGGAGTTCGGCGTCGTGCGCGGGCACGTCGAGACGGTGCACTCCTTCACGAACGACCAGAACCTCACCGACAACTTCCACAAGGCCGATCGCCGTGGTCGGGCCGCGCCGCTCAACATGGTCATCACGGAGACGGGTGCGGCGCAGGCGGTGGCGAAGGCCGTTCCAGGACTCGCTGGTCGGCTCACGGGCAACGCGATCCGGGTCCCGACCCCCGACGTGTCGCTCGCGATCCTGCACGTGACGACCGAGCGCCGGGTCACTCGGGACACGGTGAACACGTTCCTCCGCCGGACGTCCCTGGAGTCGGACCTCCGGTCGCAGGTCGACTACGTGGAATCGCCCGAGTTCGTGTCCTCCGACGTGCTCGGCTCGCGGTTCGCCGGTGTGGTCGACGGGCTTGCGACGCAGACGAACGGTGATCACGACGTCGTCGTCTACGTCTGGTACGACAACGAGTTCGGTTACTCCTACCAGGTGATCAGGGTGGTCGAGACGATGAGTCGCGCGCTGGCGGTCTCCCGGGTCGCCGTGGCGTGACCGACCGAGCGTCCGGCCGCGATCTCCTGCGTGCGCCGGGCTGCCGGGAGGGGGCCGCCGCCCCGTACGGTCCCCTCCCTTCCAGCGGTCACCTCGTGAGCACCGCCGCGACCTCCGGGATGCGGTCCACGTAGCCGCGGACCAGGTCGCGCGCCACGGAGACGCTGTCGACGAGCGGGTGCAGCGCGAACGCCTTGAGCGCCTCGTCCTTCGACCCGGTGAGCGCCGCCCGGATGGTGTGCCGTTCGACGGCCTTCACCTGCGACATCAGCCCGATCTGGTGCAGGTCGGGCTGGTCGGCCGTCATCGGGTGCACGCCGTTCGCATCGACCATCGTCGGGACCTCGACCACGGCGTCGCGGGGCAGGCCGGCGATGGTGCCGTTGTTCCTGACGTTGAGGATCATCGTCTGGCGCTCGTTCCGGCTGATCGCGGCCATCACACCGAGGGCGACGCCCGCGTAGCCCTGGTGCGACGGGTCGGTCTCCCGTTCCTTGGGGTCGAGCGGCTCGTCCTGCGTTCCGCCCTTCGCCTCGGCCATGTAGGAGGCGCTCCGCCGCTCGACGGTCTCCCGCCAGAGCTCGGCGACGCCGCCCCCGGCGGCGCTCGCCCGGTCGTAGAACGCGGACTGGCTCTCGGCGAGGAAGTCCCCACGGGTCTTGCCGGAGCCGACGATGGAGCGCACGGCGTCCCGGTTGAAGTAGTAGTAGAAGAGGTACTCGTTCGGGATCGCGCCGAGGGAGCGGATCCAGTCGAGGCCGAAGACGTGCCCCTCCTCCATGGCACCGAGTCGCTCGTCGTCCGCCATGAGCTCGGGCAGGACGTCGCGGCCGTCGTACATGACGCGGCGCATCCAGCCGAGGTGGTTCAGGCCGACGTAGTCCATCTGCACGCGGGTGTGGTCGAGGCCGAGCATGCCGGCGACGCGGCGGCCGAGCCCGGACGGGGTGTCGCAGATGCCGAGGACGCGGTCGCCGAGGACGCTCTGCATCGCCTCGGTGATGATGCCCGCCGGGTTCGTGAAGTTCATCACGTAGGCGTTCGGGGCGAGGTCGCGGATGACCTTCGCCGCCTCGACCATCACGGGCACGGTGCGGATCGCGTAGGCCAGCCCGCCGGGACCGGTGGTCTCCTGCCCGAGGACGTTCAGGTCGAGCGCGACGTGCTCGTCGCAACGGCGCCCTTCGAGTCCGCCGACGCGGAGCGCGGCGAAGACGTAGTCGCTGCCCTCGACCGCGCGGTGCAGGTCCGTCGTGGGCTTGAGGACGGGCGCGTCGGGGAAGGCGGCGGCGAGCTCGGTCAGGATCGCGACCATCGCGTGCAGCCGGACCTCGTCGACGTCGTACAGCGCGACCTCGTCGACGCGGGGTGAGCCGGTGTCGCGGAGCAGCGCCTGGTACACGTACGGCGTGCGGAACCCGCCGCCTCCGAGGATGCAGAGCTTCATGTGATGATGACCTCTCCGCCGGCGTTCCGGCTGTGTGCGAGTGTTTCGTCGGGGGCGCCGGTCGTCGTGATCAGCGTGTCGACGTCGGTGAGGGAACAGAGGCGGAGCGCCCCCGTCCCGGGGAACTTGGTCTCCGATGCGAGCAGGACGACGCGCTCGGCGGCGGCGATCATCGACTGCTTGATCGGGGCCTCGACGGCCATGTTGTCGACGACGTGACCGTTCGCGCGGACGCCGGTGCATGACAGGAAGACGACGTCGGCGCTGACGTGCTCGAGCGCGGCCTCTGCCAGCGACCCGACGAGCGTGCGGTAGTTCCGACGGACCACGCCGCCGAGGAGCACCAGACGCACGGCCTCGTCGTCGCGGAGGACGTCGAACACCGCCAGGTTCGTCGTGATGACGGTGATGTCGCGCCCGCGGAGGAGCTCGGCGATCTGCGGCGTGGTCGTGCCGATGTCGAGGATGACCACCTGGCCGTCGGTGACCATCGCGGCGGCGGCGGCGGCCATGCGGCGCTTGAGGTCGATGTCGCCGGCCTCCTCGAACGGGGTCTCGACGGGTTCACCGTCGTCGCCGTCCTGCGCGGTCTGCCGCGGTGCGAGGACGGCACCGCCCCAGGTGCGGACGAGTTCGCCGTTGCGGTCGAGCATCTCGAGGTCACGGCGGATCGTCGCCGGACTCACGGACAGGGCGTCGGCGAGTTCCTGGACCGAGGCCGCCCCGTCGAGCCGGAGCGCCTTGATGATGCGGTTCTGCCGCTCTCGCAGGATCATGCCGTCACCATATCCGAAATCGCGCACGATCACGCAAGATCAATCATGCAAACACCGATTCAGATCAGACTTAACAAATCTGGAGCAATCGGGTAACGTCCTCGCAACACGAACCACGCAGGCTTGAGCACCACCAGCGGATCGGAATCCCGAATCGCGCAGACCTGCGCAGGGATGATCCGCAATGACGAGGAGAAGCCGTGCCCGAGGCGAGCCCGACCACCGATCCCGGCGCCTTGCTGTTCGCCGGCGATGTGTTCTGTGACCTGGTGTTCTCCGGTGTCACGGCCCCGGAGCAGGGCGCCGAGGTGTACGCCGACGCGTTCGCCGTCACCCCGGGCGGCGTCGCGAACCGTGCGGTCGCCGCGGCCCGTGCCGGCGCGCCGACCCGCGTGCTCAGCCGCCTCGGCGACGACGTCCTCGGCCGGCACGTGCACGGGCTGCTGACCGCGGAGCCCCTGCTGGACACGAGCCTGCTCGAACTCGTGCCCGGTCACCAGAGCTCGGTCTCCGTCGCGCTGACGGGGCCGGAGGACCGGAGCTTCATCACGTACGAGGAGCAGCTCGAGCCCCTGACGATCCCCGACGACATCGGCCGGGTGGCCGCCACGCACGTCGGCATCGCCCGTCCGCTGCCGGCGTGGGTCGCGACGCTCCGCGCCTCGGGGACCACGGTCGTCGGCGGCGTCGGGTGGGACCACACCGGCGAGTGGTCCGGCGCGGTGCTCGACCGGCTCGCCGAGGTCGACGTCTTCGTGCCGAACGACGTCGAGGCGATGCGGTACACCAGGACCGACACCGCGCTGGAGGCCGCGAAGGTCCTGGCCGAGCGGGTCCCGCTCGCCGTGGTCACCCGCGGCCGGGACGGCGTCGTCGCGGTGGACTCGGCGAACGGCGTCGTCGCCACCGCCGAGACGATCCCCGTCGACGTGGTCGACCCGACCGGCGCTGGTGACGTGTTCGTGGCCTCGTTCATGGCCGGCACGCACCACGGCTGGGACCTCGACACCCGTCTCCGGTTCGCCGCCGCGAGTGCCGCGTACGCCGTCACCGGACTCGGCGGCGCCGCGAGCGCCCCGCACCCGGCCGAACTCGTCGCCTTCCTCCGCCGCACCGCCGCCCCCGGTGACTGGTCGTTCCTCGACGCGTCCGTGCCCACCCGCGCCTGACCCCACCGACCCTCCCCAGCACCATCCACCCACTCGCAGAACTGGATGACCATGAAGCACATCAGCAAGACGACGATGCTCATCGGCGTCGCCGCGGCGGTCGCGCTCGGCCTGACCGCGTGCACCCCCGGCGGATCCGCGGCACCTGCGGCATCACAGAGCCTCGGCCCCGTCTCGAAGGACGTCGGTTCGGGGAAGACGACGCTGACCGTCTGGGACCAGAACACCGACACCGGCATCAACGACGCGCAGCAGGTGCTCAACGACGAGTTCGAGAAGGCGCACCCGAACATCACGATCAAGCGGGTCTCGCGGTCCTTCGCCGACCTGAAGACGACGCTCAAGCTCGCACTCTCCGGGGACAACCCGCCGGACGTCGTGCAGGCGAACCAGGGCTACCCGGACATGGGCGCCTTCGTGAAGGCCGGGTTCCTCCGTCCCGTCGACGACTACGCGAAGCTCTACGGCTGGGACGACTACTACCCGTCGAGCCTGCTCAAGCTCAACTCGTTCTCCTCCGACGGCAAGACCTGGCAAGGGGACGACCTCTACGGCGTCTCGCAGACCGGCGAGCTCGTCGGGCTGTACTACAACAAGGCGGTCCTGAAGGACGCCGGCATCGACTCGCCGCCCACGACCGTGGCTGAGCTGACCGAGGACATGCAGAAGGTCAAGGCGGCGGGCACGCTCCCACTGAGCTACGGCGACGTCGAGAAGAGCCCCGGCATCCACCTCTACGGCCTGGTGCTCTCCGCGCTCGCCGGTCACGACGCCGTCAACGACCTCGTCGCCGGCAAGTCAGGCAGCTGGACGGGTGACGACGAGGTGAAGGCTGCGCAGACCATCACGGACTGGGTCGGCAAGGGGTACGTGACCGAGGGCGCGAACGGCGTCTCGCGCGACGACGCCGTCGCGGCGTTCGGCAAGGGCGAATCAGCGTTCCTCATCACGGGCACCTGGTACCAGGCGACGCTCGAGGCCGCGGCGAAGGCCGACGACATCGGCTTCACGGCGCTGACCCCGCCCGACGCGTCGAAGCCCGTCACGATGGGCGGCGAGGGGCTGGCGTGGGCCATCACCTCGAAGACGAAGAACGCGAACGCGGCCGCCGCGTACGTCGACTTCGTCACGAACGCGAAGGCCTCCGAGACGCTCGTCCAGAAGGGCAACCTGCCGACGGTGGTCCCGGACGACGACACCCCGGCATCCGGCACGATCGCGGGCGACATCACGAGCAACTACAAGTCGATCTCGTCGTCGAACAGCATCACGCCGTACCTCGACTACGCCACCCCGACGTTCTACGACACGATCACGGCCGCGATGCAGGACCTGGTCGCCGGCAAGGCCAGCCCGGAGCAGTACACGAAGACGCTCCAGGACGACTACGCCGGCTTCGTGAAGAAGTAGCGAGGACCCCCGTGACCCAGTTCACCGGAACCACGGCGGGTGCTGCCGACCGCAGCGCCCGCCGCGGGCGGACCCGCCGGACGGCCGGCGCCGTCCGGAAGCGGCGGCGGAGCCTCGTCGCGTACCTCTACATCCTCCCCGCGTTCGTCGTGTTCGCGGTGTTCCTCGGGGTGCCGTTCCTGCAGAGCATCCAGTACTCGTTCTACGACTGGGACGGGCTCTCGGCCGCGACCTGGGCCGGGTTCGCGAACTACGCTGGCGTCTTCACCGACGCCCAGCTCCGAGCGTCGTTCGGGCACGCGCTCGTGCTGATGGTGTTCTACGCGGCGATCCCCGTGGTCGTGGCGCTGTTCCTGACCGCGCTGATCTCGCGGGTGAACGGCCTCCGTGGGATGTCGTTCTTCCGTACCGTGCTCTTCCTTCCGCAGGTCATCGCCTCGGTCGTCGTCGCGACCATCTGGGTCTCGATCTACTCGTCCGACGGCCTGTTGAACGACGGGCTCCGGCTCGTGGGCCTCGGGCAGTTCGCGCAGGTCTGGCTCGGCGGATACGACACCGCCCTGCCCGCGATCGGCTTCGTCGGCACCTGGCTCAACGTCGGTCTCTGCCTGGTGCTCTTCCTGTCCGGCGTCGGCAACATCCACCCGAGCCTGTTCGAGGCCGCGCGCATCGACGGCGCCGGTGCCGCTCGGGAGTTCTTCTCGATCACGCTGCCGTCCCTCCGCGGGCAGATCGCCGCCGCGCTCACCCTCACGGTGGTGTCCGCACTGAAGACGTTCGACCTGGTCTACGTCACGACGAGCGGTGGGCCGGGCAACTCGACGTCGGTGCCCGCGTTCGAGGCGTACAACCGGGCGTTCCAGACCGGGCAGGTCGGGTCGGCCGCCGCGGTCGCCGTCTCGCTCACCGTCGTCATCATGATCGTCACGGCCCTGATCGGCCGCCTCCAGCCGAAGGACGTCGCATGAGGATCTCCGTCCGCGAGAAGACCGTGAACTACGTCATCCTGACGCTGTTCGCGCTCTTCGCGATCATCCCGCTCATCGGGGTGCTGCTGTCCTCGGTCACCCCGTCGGCGCAGAACTCCGGCGGGTTCAGCGTGCCGACGTCGATCGACCTCGGGAACTTCGGCGCCGCGTGGAACCAGGGACACTTCGCGAGCTACATGTTCTCGAGCGTGCTCGTCACGGTCTCGGTGGTCGTCCTCACGACCGTCCTGGCGGTGTTCGCCGGGTTCGCGTTCGCACGGCTCGACTTCTTCGGCTCGAACGTGCTCTTCTTCGTGATGCTCGCCGGCCTGATGCTCCCCGCCGAGGCGTTCATCATCCCGCTCTACTTCAACCTGCGGAGCGTCGGGCTGACCGACACCTACACGAGCCTGATCCTGCCGCAGACCGCGCAGTCCTTGGCGTTCGGGATCTTCTGGATGCGCAGCCAGTTCCGGAGCTTCCCCGGGGAGGTCATCGAGGCCGCCCGGCTCGACGGTGCCCGGGACGTGCGGCTGCTCTGGCAGGTCATCGTCCCCGCGGCCGTCGCCCCGATCATGACGATGGCGCTCCTCATCACGATGTGGACCTGGAACGAGTTCCTGCTGCCCCTGGTGCTCATCACGAGCGAGGACCACCGGACCGCGCCGCTCGGCCTCGCCTTCTTCAAGGGCGCCCACCTGACCGACTACTCGCTGTTGTCCGCCGCGGGGGTGATCGTCGCGCTGCCGATCGTGGTCCTGTACTTCTTCCTGCAGAAGCGGTTCATCTCCGGGATGCTCGGCGGCTTCGCGGACCGCTGAGGAGCGCCGACGTGGAGATCGTCATCCTGCCCACGCCCGCTGAGGTCGGTCGCGTCGCCGCGGCGAAGATCGCCTCGGTCGTGGCGAAGAAGCCGTCAGCCGTCATCGGTCTCGCGACCGGGTCCAGCCCCCAGGGCATCTACACCGACTTGCAGCGCCGCGTGGACGCGGGGGAGATCTCCTTCGCCGAGGCACGCGGGTTTGCCCTGGACGAGTACGTCGGGATCCCGCTGGAGCACCCCGAGTCGTACGCGTCGGTGATCGCGCGTGACGTGGTGGCGCCGCTGGGTTTCGACGCGTCGCGGGTCCGGGTGCCGGACGGTCGTGCTGCGGACATCGAGTTCGCGGCGAAGGAGTACGACGCCGCGATCCGTGCCGCTGGGGGGATCGACGTGCAGATCCTCGGGATCGGGGCGAACGGGCACATCGGCTTCAACGAGCCGACGTCCTCGTTCGCGTCACGGACCCGCATCAAGACGCTCGCACCGTCGACGCGGGAGGCCAATGCCCGGTTCTTCGACAGTCTGGACCAGGTGCCGACGCACTGCATGACGCAGGGGCTCGGCACCATCCTCGAGGCGCAGCAGCTGGTCCTCGTGGCGCAGGGGTCGGCGAAGGCCGACGCGATCGCGGCCGCGGTCGAGGGGCCGCTCAGCTCCTTCGTCCCCGGGAGTGCGCTGCAGCTCCACGAGCACGCGACCGTCGTCGTCGACGAGGAAGCAGCAGCCGGACTCCGGCTCGCGGACTACTACAAGTACACGTACAGCAGCAAGCCAGCCTGACGGTCGGACGACCGGTCGGTCCGTCACGGTGCGGGGGACTCGTAGGCTTGCCGGGTGATCGTTCGCGTCCTCGGTGCTGGTCGTCCGCTCGTCGCCCTCCACGGATTCGGGGTGGACCATCGCATCATGCTGCCGCTGGCGGACGCGGTGCAGGACCTGCCCTGGCGACTCGTGTTCCTCGACCTCCCGTGGACCGAGGCCGCCGCGGGCACCTCGACCGCGACGAGCGCGGGCGAGGTGGCCGACGGTGTCCTCGCGGAGATCGACGAGCACCTCGGCGACGAGCCGTTCGCCGTCATCGGGAACTCCTTCGGCGGCATGATCGCCCGTCATGTCGCGCACGAACGCCGGGACCGCGTGCTCGGTGTCGCGACCCTGGCGGGTGTCGTGCAACCAGCACACGCGGACCGCGCCGTCCCCGAGCGCACCGTGCTGCACACCGACCCGTCCGTGCTCGAGGCCGCCGGTGACGCGCGGGAAGCGTTCGAGGAGGTCAGCGTCATCCAGGACGCGGCCGCGTTCGCAGCGTTCGAGCAGTACGTGTTGCCCGGTCTCCGCGGCTCGGACGCAGCGATGATGGAGCGCATCGCCGCTGACTACGCGCTGGAGGCCGTGCCCGAGGAACGTCATCCGGCGCCGTTCACCGCGCCGGCGCTGCATCTGTTCGGTCGGCAGGACGACGTCGTCGGGTACGAGGACGGCCTCGCGCTCCGGGATCACTACCCACGAGGGAGCGTCGTCGTCCTCGACGCCGCCGGACACAACGTGCACCTCGAGCAACCCGAGGTCACCACCGCCCTGGTCCGCGACTGGCTCGCACGCATCGACCGGTAGCCCGTCCGTTGCCGGGGCAGCGATCAGGGACGGAAGACGGCCCTGACGCATCCGTCGGTCTTCTCCTTGAACATGGCGTAGCCGCCGGGTCCGTCGTCGAGTGGCATGACGTGCGTGGCGAGGTGCTCTGTGACGATCTCGTCCCGCGCCATCCGCTCGAGGAGCATCGGGATGTACCGGTGTCCGTGCTGCTGAGCGGACCGGAGCGTCAGGCCCTTGTTCATCACCGCCCCGAGGGGGAACTTGTCGACGAAGCCCCCGAAGACGCCCAGCACGAAGATGCTGCCGCCCTTGCGCGCAGCGAAGACCGCCTCACGGACGGCAGTCGGTCTGTCCGTCTGCAGCCGCAGCTGCTGCTTCAGCTGGTCGAAGGCGAAGTCGGGCCCGTCGCGGTGTGCCTCCATGCCGACAGCCTCGATGCACACGTCGGGGCCGCGGCCACCCGTGCGTTCTCGGAGCTCGGCCGTCACCTCGGCCGTCTCGTAGTTCATGGTCTCTGCACCGATGACCTGCTCGACCTGCGTGAGCCGTTCCTGGAAGCGGTCGATCACGATGACGCGTTCCGCGCCGAGCAGCATCGCACTGCGCGCAGCCATCTGGCCGACACCACCAGCGCCCCAGACGGCGACGGTGTCGCCGGGCCGCACACCCCCGAGGTCCGCTCCCATCCATCCCGTCGGGGCAGCGTCGGACGCGAAGAGCGCCCGCTCGTCGCTGACCCCGTCCGGGACGGGGAAGGCGCCCTGGTCCGCGTACGGCACCCGGATGTACTCCGCGTGACTCCCGGCCCATCCGCCCAGTGCGTGCGAGTAGCCGTAGCAGCCGCCGGGTGCCTGGCCCCAGAGCATCTCGGGGATGCCCGCGTTGGGGTTGCCGTTGTCGCAGAGCGAGAACAGTTCGTTGCGGCAGTACCAGCACTTCCCGCAGCTGATGAACGAGCACACCACGACCCGGTCACCGACCTTGTGCTCGGTGACGGCCGATCCGACGTCGACGACCTCGCCGATGAACTCGTGTCCGAGCACGTCGCCGCCCCCATGGTGGGGACGTACCCGCCGAGCAGGTGGAGGTCGGACCCGCAGGTCGTGCTCAACGTCACCTTGACGATGGCGTCCTGGGCGTTGAGGATCTCCGGGTCATCGACGTTCTCCACCGAGAGTTCGTTCACCCCGGTCCAGCACAGGGCCTTCACAGCGCACCCCCGCCCTTCGCATCGTCTTCTGCTTCGTCGACCGCGTGGCCGAGCAGCGTGCGTGGACGGTCGCCGTGCGGTCTCGGGGTCGCGCGCAGGACCTCGCCTGTCTCGAAGACCTGCTTGGCATCGCGCAGCGCTTCCCGCAGGGTCCGGTTCGGATCGCTGCCGTCCACTCCGAGGTCGGCACCGTCCCGCACGCGGGCATGCACCTCGAAGCCCTTGTCGCCCGGAGCGGGCTCGACCCGGATCTCGAGCGCCGCAGCCAGACGTCCGAGCGGCTCTGGGTAGCCGTCGCGCTCGAACGCATCGGCATCGCCCAGGACGGTTACCGCCTTCCATCCTTCCGGGTGCGCCGCGTCACCGTCCGATCCCCGCGGCTTCGTCACCAACGACCGGGCGACCAGGCCGACGGCGATCCCCGCGGCCCCGACCGCGGCGGCAGCTCTGCCCACCATGATCAGGACCGCTTCCCGGGCTTGAGGACGACCTTGGTCCACCCGTCGTCCCGGTTGTCGAAGTGCTCGTAGGCGTCGGGAGCACCATCGAGCGGCAGCTCGTGGCTGACGATGAACGACGGTGTCGCCTTGCCGGCAGCGATCAGGTCGCGGAGCGGCCGGTTGTACTTCTTGACCGGCGCCTGTCCGGTGCCCATGGTCTGGCCCTTGAACCAGTGCAGTCCGATGTCGAATGCGATCTGGCCCTGCTTCGCCAAGTCGTCGGAGCCGCCTGGGTCCTGCGGCACGAAGACGCCGACGGTTCCGATCCGTCCGGTGAACCGCACCGACTGCACCAGACGGTTGAGCGTGAGGTTCGGCTGCTCGTCACCACCGGGGTCGTGCGCCTGGTAGCCGACGCATTCGCAGCCGTTGTCGGCGCCGAGCCCCATCGTCTGCTCCAGGACGGCCTGCACGGGGTCGACCTTCGAGTCGTCGATGGCGATCGCGCCGATGGACTCCGCCAGCCGGAGACGGTCCGGATGCCGGTCGACGACCATCACCTTGCTCGCTCCCCGGATGGTGGCCGACAGGGCGGCCATCAGTCCGACCGGGCCGGCGCCGTAGATGACGGTCTGGTCGCCCGGCTGCACTCCTGCCATCTCGGTGGCGTGGTAGCCGGTCGGGAAGATGTCGGCGAGCATCACGTAGTCGGATGCCTTCTCCTCAGCGTCCTCGCCCAGTCGGAGGCAGTTGAAGTCCCCCCAGGGCACCCGCAGGAGTTCGGCTTGTCCGCCGGCCCATGGGCCCATGTCCGCGAATCCGTACGCCGCACCCGCCCACTCGGGAACGGGTTGCGCGGTGAGGCAGTAGTTGGTCAGCCCGCGCTCGCAGTTCTTGCAGTGCCCGCACGCCACGTTGAACGGCAGGACGACGTGGTCCCCGACCTTGACCTTGTCCACACCGCCGCCGACCTCGATCACCTCGCCCATGTTCTCGTGACCGAACCAGCGGCCGGTCTCGAAGCTGGTGCGCCCCTCGTACATGTGGAGGTCGGATCCGCAGATGTTGGTCGTGGTGACGCGCACCAGCACGTCGGTCGGGCGCTCGATGCGCGCATCGGGGACGTCCTGCACCGTGACCTTGCGCGGCCCCTCGTAGACAACGGCTTTCATGTTCGTCTCCTCTCGTGCGGGACGTGCCCTGGCTTGCGCCGCGGGCCGGTCTGCCGCGCGACACCCTCATCGCACGCCACCCGGAGCGGGAGCACCATCGGCAGACATGCCCATCCGACTTCGCGCAGTGTGGGCACGCGTACCGCATCACCGTGCTAGACCGGCGATAGACGGTTTTCGGACAACTCCTTCGATTCCCGCCGCCGATGGTCATGAGGTGGTCGAACCGTGACACGCACTGCTGCACTGCTGCTCGCTGAGATCGCAGCGCGCCCGGGTCCCGTCCACGATCGAGCGCAGGCGCTGCTCGATGAACTGCACCACCACATCCCGTTCGACGGCGCGTGGATGGCGCTGGCCGAACGGGGGAGCACGGGGTACAGCGCGGTCGCGAGCACGGACCTCGACGAGTCGAGCGTCCGCTACCTGAGCGGTCCCGAGGTGGCACGCGACATCGAGCGGACCGGTCTCGATCGCGCACGGCCTCCCACCAGTCTCTCCGACCTGCCCTATCCGTCGGCGGACCTGCAGACGTGGGCGGAGTGCCTGCTCCCCGCAGGATTCCACGAGGCGTTGTCCGTCGCACTGTTCGAGGACGGCGGGCGTCACGTGGGCTTCATGACGGTGCTGTTCCGGAGCGCGGTCCCGCCGTCGCGGACACTCCGCCGGCGACTCACTCGGCTCCTGCCCGAGTTCGCGTCGGGCATCGACTCGGTCCGGTCGCTGGCGACGTCGGCAGCCTCCGTCAGCGGAGCCCGGTCGGGCGTGGTGCTGCTTGCCGGCTCCGGGGTCACCCGCATACCGGGCCTGTCCGATGACGTGCTCCTCGCCGCCAACTCCGCGCTCGTCGATGCGGCCAGGGACGCCATCGGCGAGGGGCAGCGCTACGCCACGTTCCTGTGGCCGCGCGGGAGCCGACAGCTGCCGGACGGTTACACGCGGGTGACGGTGCTCGCCTGCGATCGGGATCTCCAGACAGCGGCTCGAGGGGTCGTCGTGCTCTCACCCGCCGGGCACCTGCGGGGCCTGACGCCGCGCGAACTCGAGGTGCTGGGCCACGTGATCGAGGGGTGCTCGAACCTCGAGATCGCCCGAGCGCTGATGATCGCCCCCCGCACGGTCGCTGCGCACATCGAGCACATCCTGTTCAAGCTCGATGCCACGTCGCGCACGCTCGCCGCCGTGCGCGCGGAGCGTGCCGGTCTCTACGTGCCGCTCTCGCGCGCCCGGCAGGGCTGAGCGACACGTGGTGGTCTCGAAGATGCATGCGCGACAGGACGAAGAACCACTGTTCAGGAAGGAAGGGTCATGTCCCACCTGTCGATGAAGGCCGGTGTCGGCGCGATCGTCGGGGCAGTGGTCGCGGTGATCGCCGCTCTCCTCGGTGTCCCCGATCTGTCGCCGTTGTTGGGCTGGGCGATCGCCGCAGGAGTGTTCCTCGTCTGGGCGTGGTCCGCGGCCTGGCCAGCAGATCCCGAGCGGACCCGTGCCCTCGCTCGCCACGAGGACCGGTCACGGAAGCTCGTCGACGTCCTCGTCATCGCCGCGACGGTCCTCAGCCTCGTCCTGGTGCTCTTCGCGCTCGTCCGCAGCCAGCAGAAGGACCCGGTCGGGTCTGCCGCTGCCATCCTCGCGGTCGTCGGCGTCGTGGCGGCCTGGGCAGTCGTGAACACCGTGTACGCCTTCAAGTACGCGCGCATGTACTACCTCGACGACAGCCACCGTTTCGACTTCGACCAGGACGAGGACCCGTCCTACAGCGACTTCGCCTACACGGCCTTCTCGATCGGGATGGCCTACAACGCGGGCAACATCACCCAGTCGTCCACCCCGTCACGCCGGATCGCCCTGGGTCACGCGCTGCTGTCCTACTTCTTCGGCACCTTCGTGGTCGCGGTCGCCATCAACCTGATCACCGGCCTCGCCCAGGGAGGGTGAGGACGATGCCAGCGGAATGGGTGAGCGGCACAGCACAACGCCCCGTCGCGGGTGCGACGGGGCGTTGGCTTTTCCGGTCTGTCATGCGCAGACGGAAACCTGCGCCAGGCGTGCTTACTTGATCTTGGCGGTGATGGTGGCGGTGCCGACCAGGAGGCCGCTCTTGACGGCGTCGGTCTTGAAGGTGCTGTTGAGCAGCTTCGCGGCGTCGCCGGAGACGTGGACGGTGGTGCCGGTGAGGATCGCGTTGTCCCCCTCGAGCTGCAGCGGCTTCAGCGTCCCACCGTGCAGGCTGAACAGGTACGCGTTCGCTGCGGCGACCTGCCCGTTGACCAGGACGTCACCGTAGAGCTTGGACGAGCCCGGGTTCACCACGAAGTTCTCCAGCGTCACCGTCGTGTCCCCGGCCTTCAGGGTCAGACCCGAGTCGTCGTGGTTCAGCAGGCCCTGCACGTAGGGGCGGTACTTGCCGTCCGGGCTCCAGTAGGTGACCGAGCCGGAGGTGATCGGGAACGACACGGCGCCGTCGGCGAGCTTGGCGTTGCCGGACACACCCGGGGTCAGGCCCAGCGAGGTGAGGGCGTCGGTGAAGCCGGAGTCCAGGGCGACGGAGGTGTCGCCACCGAGGACCTCGGGAACCGACGCGACCGGTGCGGGGATCTTCGACGACGACGACGCGACGGTGTGGATCGCCGGGGTGGAGGCGTTCGCGGCGGAGACACCGAACGCGGCACCGCCGAGGACGAGGGCACCCGTGGTGGCGAGGGTGATGGTGGTCTTGAGGGACTTGCGCATGATGGTCATTCCTTTGCTGTGTCGCGCTCGGCGCGGCGTACTGAAAGCGCGCCGAACACACTCCGACAAGGAGTGGAGAACCAGCTATCTGCGGCTGGTGAGCGCTCCGGGTGTTTCCCGGTCTGTGCATGGGATTCGGCACCGTCCCGGAAAGGGTTTGGACCGGTTCCCCCTCGTTACCGTTCCGTTATGCAACAGGCTTCGCCCTTCGTGTGCCCCGGACGTGCGGTAGCGGTGGCCTGACACGCTCCGCGAAGATCGGGCGAGGCGAAAGGGGGCGCAGGTGCAAGCGAGTTGGGTGGTCGTCGTCGCGGTTGCGGCGGCCCTGGTGGGTGGCGGGGCGTGGATCGGGGTCGCTGCATCGGATGACGGTGGTGTCCGTCGCATCGCCGACCGGGTCGCGGTGCCGTCGGGGTGGGAGCTCGAGCACGAGGAACTGACGCGCGGGGCCGGACTCTGCCTCCAGCTGTCCGGGTTCGGGCATCCGTGTCCGTCGGTGACGAGGACGTACTCGGCTCCGCCGACGCTCGACGACGCCGCCTTCCGTGGCATCCTCGATCGCTCCGATCTGGGTCTCCGACAGACCGGCTCGTGCACCCCTGTGGACGGCGCCGGTCTCGAGCTGACGTGCGGCGCGGAGGGCTCCGACGAGCGCTTCACCGTGCGGGTGTCGTACACGACCCCGTACTCGGGGTCGAAAGACGGATCGCTGCGGGTCTCGGTGACCCCTTCGGCCCGGCCGCGGTGAGCAGGGTGGACAGCGTAATTGCAACGTTGTAGCGTCGAGGCGACCCCCGGTACCAACTCAAGGAAGAGCCATGACCACGACCTCCTCGACGCCCCGCCCCGAGTACCCCCGGCCGCAGTGCACCCGCGAGCGGTGGATGAACCTCAACGGCCGGTGGGGCTTCGACTTCGATCCGGGTGACTCGGGCTTCGAGCGCGGCCTGTCGTCCCCTGATGCCGAGCTGTCGCGGGAGATCACGGTGCCGTTCGCGCCGGAGTCGACGCTCTCGGGCATCGGCGACGTCGACTTCCACCACGCCGTCTGGTACCGCCGACAGGTCTCGGTGCCGACGGACTGGGACGGGCGGATCCTGCTGCACTTCGGCGCGGTGGACCACGACACGACCGTCTGGGTCGACGGGCGAGAGGTCGGTCGGCACCGCGGCGGGTTCACGAGCTTCACGTTCGACCTCACCGCCCGCGCCGGGGTCCGCGCCGGCGACACGGTCACCCTGACAGTCCGCGCCCGTGACTCGAAGGACGCACCGCAGGCACGGGGGAAGCAGTCCACCGAGTACGCGAACCACGACGCCGACTACACCCGCACGACGGGGATCTGGCAGACCGTCTGGCTCGAGCCGGTTCCCGAGGTCGCGATCGGCCGTCCGCGGATCACGCCGGACCTCGAGGGCGAGCAGTTCGCGATCGAGGTCCCGCTGAACACCGGACTCGCGGGCGGACGCGTGCGCGTCGTCCTCTCCGACGACCGGGGCGAGATCGGCGCCCACGAGGTCCGTGCCGACCTCACCCTGACGCCGCGTGCCACCGTCCGCATCCCTGTCGATCGGGTGCGCGTGTGGTCGATCGAGGACCCGTTCCTCTACGACGTGCGCATCGAGCTCCTCGACTCGGCAGGCGAGCTCGTCGACTCCGTCGGCAGCTACGCCGGGCTCCGAAGCGTCGCGATCGTCGGTCGGTCGGTGTTGATCAACGGCGAGACGGTCTTCCAGCGGCTCGTGCTCGACCAGGGGCTCTACGCCGACGGACTCCTCACCGCGCCGTCGGACGCTGCGCTCGTGCACGACATCGAGCTCAGCATGCAGGCCGGGTTCAACGGTGCGCGCCTGCACCAGAAGGTCTTCGAGGAGCGGTTCCTGTACCACGCCGACCGCCTGGGCTACCTCGTGTGGGGCGAGTTCGGGGACTGGGGCTGCAAGACGACCGGTCCGAGCGATGACCGGCAGCAGCCCGACGCCAGCTACGTCGCCGAGTGGCTCGAAGCGCTCGAGCGCGACTACTCGCACCCGGCGATCATCGGGTGGTGCCCGCTCAACGAGACGCGCCAGCACATCTCCGACCGGATCACCGCGCTCGACGACGTCACCCGTGCGATGTTCCTCGCGACCAAGGCGATGGACACGACCCGTCCGGTGCTCGACGCGTCGGGCTACGCGCACCGCGTGTTCGAGACCGACGTCTACGACTCGCACAACTACGACCAGGACCCGGCCACGTTCAGCGCGACGCTCGGGATGCTCGATCCCACGACGCGGACGGCGTTCACCAACACCGAGGACGACGGCGACCGCCACGTGGAGGGCGCTCGCCCGTGGAGCCTGCCGTACAACGGTCAGCCCTACTTCTGCAGCGAGTTCGGCGGCATCTGGTGGAACGCCGAGGCCGCTGCGGCCGCCGATGCCCCTGAGCAATCAGGCACGACGTCGTGGGGCTACGGGGAGCGGGTCCGCTCCCTCGACGAGTTCTACGCCCGCTTCGAGGGGCTCGTGACCGCGCTCCTCGGCAACGAGCACATGTTCGGGTACTGCTACACGCAGCTCACCGACGTGTTCCAGGAGCAGAACGGCGTGTACGACTTCGCCCGCGGACAGAAGTTCGACATCGATCGCATCCACGAGATCCAGACGCGGATCGCTGCGATCGAGGCAGCTGCTCGTCCCTGAACGGCCCCGACCGGCAGGCGTGTGCAGCCACGTCTGCCACTACAACGATGTACCACTTCACGAAGGAGTGAACCCGAATGTCCCCCCTCTCCCGCCGGCAGTTGCTGGTCGGCGGCGCATCGATCCTCGGCGGCGCGGTGCTCGCCGGCGGCCTCACCGGCTGCGCGACCGGATCGACCGCCGCCTCCGGCGCCGACCGACTCCAGTTCTGGCACCTGCTGACCGGCGGTGACGGGGCGAAGATGGCCGACCTCGTCAAGCGTGCCGACGCGGCGACCGGTGTCGCCGCGCAGCAGACCGTCCTCGCATGGGGAACGCCGTACTACACGAAGCTCGCGATGGCGAGCGTCGGGGGCCGTGCACCGGACCTCGCGATCATGCACGCGAGCCGCCTCGAGGGCTACGCGCCCGGCGGCCTGCTCGACACGTGGGACGACGACCTGCTCGCCGAGTTCGGCGTCCGTGAATCGGACTACCCGGCGGCGGTGTGGAAGAAGACCTTCGTCGACGGCAAGCACTACGCCGTGGCCCTCGACGCCCACCCGTTCGTGCAGTTCTACAACACCGACATCCTCGACAAGGCCGGTGCGCTCGGCAGCGACGGTCGCATCGTGGACATCTCGAGCCCCGACCAGCTGCTCGAGGTCGGCCGAGCGATCAAGGGCGTCACGAAGACCCACGGCATCTCGTACGGGTACCTCAACGACGGCGCGAACCTGTGGCGGATGCTCTACACGCTCTACCGGCAGCAGGGCGCCACGATGGTGTTCACACCGGGCAAGAAGGCCGAGGTCGAGAAGGACGCGGCGATGGCCGCGCTCGACTTCATGAAGACGATGCTCGACGGCGACATCGCGGCCAACGCCGCCGACGGCGGCACCGCCCTCGCCGAGTTCGTCACGCAGAAGTCCGGGATCATGTTCACCGGCGTCTGGGACACCCCGTCGATGAAGGACGCGAAGATCCCGTTCGACGCCCAGCCGATCCCGACGATGTACTCCGAGCCAGCGGCCTACGCCGACTCGCACACCTTCGTGCTCCCGCACCAGAACGTCGTCGACGAGCAGAAGCGCCGTGACGCGCACGAGTTCGTCGCCGCGATCGTCAAGCGGTCCCTCAGTTGGGCGCAGGCGGGACACATCCCGGCGTACAACCCGGTCACCGACAGCGCCGAGTACAAGAAGCTGCTGCCCCAGGCGCACTACGCGGGCGCCGCGGACATCGCGAACTACGACCCGCAGGCGTGGTTCACCGGTGCCGGCAGCGACTTCCAGACCGCGGTCGGGAACGCGCTGCAGGGCGTGCTGCTCGGCCAGACCAAGCCCGAAGCCGGTTGGGACCAGCTGATGGGCGTCGTGAACAAGAAGCTCTCCGAGCCGAACCCGGCCGGCTGACGGACGAAGGAGTCCAGAACATCGTGGCATCAGCAACCGCAGGTCCGACACCGCACGCAGTCAGTGCCGGGGAGCGCGACGCGTCCCGCGCCAGGGGCCGGACCGTCAAGCGCAAGCGCGACAACCGCGCGGGGTGGGCGTTCGTCGCCCCCTTCGTCGTGTTCTTCATCGCGTTCCTCGTCGTCCCCATCGTCTGGGGCCTCTACCTCAGCTTCACCGCGACCAGCCTCACCGGGGCCGGCAACCACCTCGTCGGGTTCGCGAACTACTTCGAGGCCTTCGGCGACGCCGACATGTGGCGCTCGATGGGCAACACCGTCTGGTTCACCGTCCTGTCGACGATCCCGCTCGTGGTCGTCGCCCTCGCGATGGCGCTCCTGGTGAACACCGGCCTGCCGGGACAGTGGCTCTGGCGACTGTCCTTCTTCATGCCGTACCTGCTCGCGTCGACCGTCGTCTCGCAGATCTTCCTGTGGCTGTTCAACCCGCAGCTCGGGCTGTTCAACCACCTGTTGACCTCGATCGGACTCCCGCCGAGCAACTGGCTCAACGACCAGGACATCGCGATGTACGCCGTCGTCGGCACCACGGTCTGGTGGACCGTCGGGTTCAACTTCCTGCTGTACCTGGCCGCCCTGCAGAACATCCCGGAGTCGCAGTACGAAGCGGCATCGCTGGACGGAGCCGGCACCTGGCGGAAGCTCTGGTCGATCACGCTCCCGCAGCTCCGCGGCACGACCGGACTCATCGTCGTCCTGCAGATCCTGGCGTCCCTCAAGGTGTTCGACCAGATCTACCAGATGACCACCGGCGGACCGAACGGCTCCACCCGGCCGATCGTCGAGTACATCTTCGAGTCGGGGTTCACCGGGTACCGCTTCGGCTACTCGTCCGCGATCTCGTACATCTTCTTCGCGATGATCGTCATCATCTCGATCGCACAGTTCACCGCCGGGCGTCGTGGTGACGCCATCGCCCGTGCCGATCGGGCCGACGCGCGTCGCAAGCGCGCCGCCGTCCGTGCCGCCACGAAGGGACAGGCAGCATGAGCACCGCCACCATCGACCCGCAGTCGCTCCAGACGAGCACCCCCACGACGACCGTCCGGGTCCGGACCACGAAGCACCACGGGCCGAAGTGGGGGCCAGCACGCATCGGGGCGCTCGTCGTCCTGATCGTGCTGGCCGTCAGCTGGCTGCTGCCGATCCTCTGGGCGATCGACACCTCGCTGAAGTCCGAGACCGACGCCGCGGCCGCGCAGCAGTCCTGGATCCCGGCCGGTGGCTTCACGATCGATGCCTACGTCAAGGTGCTGACCCAGGGGCAGATCCCGGTCTGGATCTGGAACTCGCTGTTCACGTCCGTCGTCGTCACCCTGGTCACCGTGATCCTGTCGACGCTGGCGGCGTACGCGTTCAGCCGCCTCGACTTCTCCGGTCGGAAGTGGCTCTACGCCGCGATCATCGGCTCGATCATGGTGCCGCCGCAGGTGCTGATCATCCCGCTGTTCTACGAGATGCTGGCGATGAACCTCGTCGACACGTACCTCGGCATCATCCTGCCGCAGGTGATCGCGCCGGCCATGGTGTTCATCCTCAAGCAGTTCTTCGACCAGATCCCGGTCGAGCTCGAGGAAGCGGCGCGTGTCGACGGAGCCGGGCGCCTCCGGGTGTTCTTCACGATCGTGCTGCCCCTGTCGCGACCGATCCTGGCCGCCGTGGCGATCTTCGTGTTCATCGGGGCGTGGAACAACTTCCTCTGGCCGTTCCTCGTGACGAACCAGGCGAACCTGATGACGCTCCCAGTGGGGCTGCAGACCGTGAAGAGCGCGTTCGGCATCCAGTACGCACAGAACATGGCGACGGCGATGCTCGCGGCTGCGCCGCTCATCATCGTGTTCCTGTTCTTCCAGCGGCAGATCATCAAGGGCATCGCGACTACCGGGTTCGGTGGACAGTGACGTCCTGAACCGGGAACGTCGCGCTCAGCGCGCCGTCAGCACGATCCGCCCGAAGACGCTCCCGGCGTCCATCCGTCGATGTGCCTCGACGGCGTCGTCGAGCGGCAGGACCGCCTCGACGACCGGGGTCAGACCGCCGGCAGCGGCCGTGGCGAGGAGTGCGGCGCGGGCGTCGTTGCGCTCGTCGCGAGGGACGGTGTCGAGACTGAACGTCGCGAACGAGAGCGACCGCTGGAACAACCGCATGAGCGTCATGCCGAAGTCGGCCGGCGGGTAGCCGCCCACCACCCCGATCGAGACCGCGCGCCCGTTGGGGGCGAGCATCTCGAGGAACGACGGCAGCTCGGGGCCACCAGCGACGTCGACCAGGACGTCGAAGTCCGACGGAGCCGCGCCGTCGTCGAGGGGGCGACCGGAGCGATCGAGGACGTGGGTGGCACCGAGGCCCAGCAGTCGTCGGCCCCGTTCGGGCGACGACGTCGTGACCGCGATGGTCGTGGCGCCGGCCTGCGCTGCGAGCTGGACGGCTGCGATCCCGAGACTGCCGGCCGCGCCACGCACGAGGACCGATTCGCCTGCCGTCAGGTGTGCGTGCCGGAGCGCGAAGTGCGCGACCGTGGCGGCGCTGCCGACCGCGACCGCGTCGACGGCGGACAGGCCGTCCGGGAGCACCGTGACGTCCTCGAGCCGGGCCACGGCGAGCTCGGCGTACGCCCCGCTGGTGCCCGTGAAGCCCCACACCCGCCGGCCGACCCATGCGCCGTCGACGCCGTCGCCGACCGCGGTGACGGTCCCCGCGACCTCGCTCCCCGGGACCATCCCGACGGGGAACGAACTCCCGAGGGTCCCGCGGCGGATCACCGCGTCGACCCCGCCGACCCCGATCGCCTCGACCTCGATCAGCACCGAGTCCGGGCCGACGACGGGGTCAGGGCGCTCCGAGACGACGAGGCCCTCCGCTGGGCCGTACTCCTCGATCGACACTGCGCGCACGACGTCCTCCTCTGGTCCTGCCGGCACCGATCGGCCGGCGCGTTCGACGGTAGTGGACGCAGGCGTCCACTTCCGTAGAGTGAGAGACGTGCCTGCCCCGATGCCTCACTTGCGCTCCGACGCGCTCGACAACCGCGACCGCCTGCTCGACGCGGCCAGGACGCTGTTCGACGAGGTCGGCCTCGGGGTGACGATGCGCGAGGTCGCACGACGCGCCGGCGTGGGACCGGCGACGCTCTACCGACGGTTCCCGACGAAGCAGGACCTGGTCGGCGCGGCGTTCGCCGAGGAGCTCCGCGAGTGCCGTGCGATCGTCGAACTCGGGGCGGCCGATCCGGATCCGTGGCGTGGGCTCCGGGGGGTGGTCGTCGACTCGAGCGAGCTGAACGCCAGGAACCACGCGTTCGTCGAGGCCTTCACGAACGACTTCCCCGACGCCGTCGACTTCGCGCGCCACCGGGCCGAGCTGCTGCGGATCCTCGCCGGCATCGCGCGACGGGCACAGGCAGCGGGTGCACTCCGCGCGGACTTCGTCCTCGACGACCTCGTGCTGGTGCTGCTCGCCGGACGGGGCGTCTCCCGCGCGCCCGCCGCGCAGCGGCTCGCGGCCGCGCGGCGCTTCGCGGTCATCGCCGTCGACGGCCTCCGCGCGGACCGGCGGACGGACGACCGCGCGGACCGGCTGGCAGCGAGTCGCGCGGTGACCAGCTGACGGACGGGAGGCTCGTGACCGGCCCGCCACGAGCCTCCCGTCCGTCAGTGCGCGGTCTGGTGCCGCGGACCGCGCAGCCGGCCGACGCCGGTCACGACCGCGACCACGACCAGGCCGAGCGCCAGGCCGGCCACGGCCGACAGCGCCGTGTCGACGATCCAGGTGACGACGGGGCCGGCGGCCTCGATCGCGTGCTCGACGACGTGCAGCAGGTCCAGCGGGCCGTGCCAGAACGTCTCGGCGAGGTTCGCGATCACCAGGTGACCGCCCACCCACAGCATCGCGACGGTGCCGACGATGCTGATCACGCGGAAGACGGCCGGCATCGCGGCGACGATCCTGGCGCCGAGTCGCCGGGTGCGGCGGACGGGGTTCTTCATCATCTGGAGGCCGACGTCGTCGACCTTCACGAGCAGCGCGACGGCACCGTAGACGACCCCCGTCATCGCGAGGGCGATCACCGCGAGCGCGCCGAGCGTCGCCCAGAACCCGAGGCCCGTGTCAAGGCTCGCCAGCGCGATGAGCATGATCTCGGTGCTCAGGATGAGGTCGGTCCGGATCGCGCCGAACACCAGCTTCGGTTCGGTCGTCGTCTCCGCGGCACCGCTCTCGTGGTGGAAGCCGAACCACTCCATGACCTTCTCGGCACCCTCGAAGCACAGGTACGTGCCGCCGAGGACGAGCAGCCACGGCAGCACCCACGGGGCGAACGCCGTGAGCAGGAGGGCCAGGGGGATGATGATGACGAACTTGTTGAAGAGGCTGCCGAGGGCGATGCGCCCGACGACCGGCAGTTCGCGCGCGGGTTCGAGGCCCTGCACGTACTGCGGGGTCACCGCGGCATCGTCGATCACGACGCCGGCGGTCTTCGCGCTGGCCTTGAGGGCGGCCGACAGGATGTCGTCGACGACGGCGAGCAGGCCGACTGACATGCGTGGTCCTCCTGGGGATCGTGGCTGTCGGGACGCTCAGACTACTGGTCGTGGCCCGCGACTCACGTCGTGACGACACCCCACGGCGTGTGCAGCGCGGCGTGCACCCCGTGCAGGACGGGTGCGAAGCGGGCGTCCGCCTCGTTGCGGGCGAGCGGGTCCACGCCGCACGCCAGCATGGGAAGGAGCAGGACCGGACCGGCGGACCACGGGTGGCACAGGCTCTGGTCGTCGTCTCCGGCGTCGGGTGACCACCGTTCCCACCACGTGCCGGCCCCGGCGTCGAGCATGCGGCCCCAGTGCTCGTCGAGCCGGTGTCGTGCTGCCGTCGGCGCGCCGAGCACGACGAGCGCGCGGCAGAGCGCGAACGCGAAGTACCCGGTCTCGGGGACGAACCCCTCGAACACGGTGGTGTCGACGAGCCGACGGGCGTCAGCGGTGTCGAGTGCGCATGCGAGGATCGCGGCCGCGTGCGGGTGGTGGAGTCGCCCGGTCAGGCTCCGGAGGACCTCCTCGAGTCGCGCTCGGTGCTGCGCCGCCCGCTGGGGACGACCCGCGCGGTCGGCCAGTGCGCACGCCGACCGGAGCGCCGCGGCGTATTGCGCGTCCATCGCCGCGCTGCGTGCCTCGGCCGTGAAGTCCCACCAGTCGATGAACGACCACCAGCCGGGTTCGTCGGTGTCGAACCGGCCGTTGCGCCACCGTCCGTCCGCCCAGTCCGTCGTCCGGTCGAGGGCGGGCTCGAGCTCGGCGAGCAGAGCGTCGTCGCCCGTGAGCCGGACGTGCTCGTCCAGGTGGCACACCCACTGCAGCGAGAAGTCCGGGATGCGGTGGTGGGTGCCGCTCGGCGAGAGTGCCGGGATCATGCCGTCGGGGTCCTGCGTGCCCGCGAACTGCCGGAGCGACCGTCGCGAGGTGTCCGCGACCCCGGTCGTGGTGAGGTCGAACAGTGCCTGCAGTCGGGCATCCGCGACGTAGTGCCCACCCTCTCGGAGCGGGCAGTCCTCGTACAGGTCCTGCCGGCCGACGCGGACCGTCGCCGTGCTGACGGCGTGCATGCGTGCGTACCGATCCTCCTCCGCGACGAAGACCGGGTCCGGGCGGTCGGCGGTGACGGACGCGAACTCCGCGATCACCGTGACGGCGGCGGACCGGCCGACGACGGCGAGTTCCCGGAACGACCGGCGGTGCCAGAACCGATGCACGGTCCGACCGGCGGGGACCACGACGGTGTCGACCGCGGCGATGTCCTGCCGCGTGGCGGTCGGCCAGCCGAAGGCATCGGTCGCCTCGCCCATCACGACGTCCAGCACGGTGGTGGTCGGTGCGTCGACCGTCAGGGTGAGGAACCCGACCAGCTGGTGGGGGAGCCGGTACTGCACGAAGCCCGCGGCGCCGTCCGTGGGCGGACCCGGGAGTCGGATCCTGCCCGCGGCGACGAGTGCCGCGGCGCGGTCCGGCGTGTCGAGTGCCAGTCCGGCCCACGCCGCGGTCGGGACGTGCCCGACGTGCTGTCGGTGCGGCTCGAGGTCGACCGGGTGCTCGTGCACCGGCCGGTCGTACGGCCGCGGGCGCTGGTCGTCGGGGTAGGGCACGGCACCGGTCCAGCCGAGGTGCTCGTCGTCGAGGGAGCGGTCGGACCACTCGGTGAACCCGGTCGACCAGGCCGCCTGCTGGGTGCCCTGACGCCATCCCTGCGGGACCGCGGTCTGCCAGACGGCGTCGGTGTCGATGGGGTGGGTGGCGCCGGACGCGTCGGTGAGGCGTCCCTCCGCCCACAGGCCGCCCAGCGCTCGCGGCTCGTGGTGCGTGCCGATGCCGAGCAGGTGGACCCCGACCACGACCTCGACCTGCCGTCGACCGGTCAGCGCCGGCGCGAGGTCCACACGGACGGCGTCGTCGCCGGGATTGCTGCTCTGGACGTCGTGGTGCACGACGAACGCACCGTCGACCCACACCCGGAACGAGCCCCGTGCCGCCACGTGCAGCTCACCGGCGACCATGGCGTCGTCGCACGTGACGATCCGGCGGAGCAGCAGGAGCCGGTTCGGCGTCTGCCGGTGGAACGCGTCCCAGATCCAGGTGCTCACGCGGCGACCGCGACGTGTACGACGTGGTGACCGGTGGTGTCGCCGGGGACGCCGTTCGCCGGGTCGACGTCGATGCCGTCGATCGACAGGGCGCCCCGGTCCGCCGCCTCGATGGTGAGGTCGATCGTCGCGCCCCGGAACCGGATGCCGGAGGCGGTGACGACCTCCTCGGCGGCCGGTCGCAGTGGGTCGAACCGCACCGCGTCGAGGCCGGTACGGAGTCCCAGGGTCCCGAGGTGGACGAGACGGAGGAACGAGGTCGCCGACCAGGTCTGGTTGGGCTCGCTGTCCCAGTGGAACCCGCATTGCCAGCCGCCGGACGGTGCGCCGTTCACGGCGTCGTGGACCTCGTCGAAGCGGCCGTCACTCCGTGCGACGAGCGCACGGAGGTCCTCGAAGGTCTGGTCGACACCGTCGGTGTCGCGGACCGTGGCCGCGGCGAGGCCCGTCAATCCCATCACCATCGGCCAGCAGATCGCGTTGTGCCGACCCGGGTGGTCGTCGGAGTACCGGTCCGCGAAGTGCGGGGCGACGTTGACCGCCCCAGCAGGACCACGGCCGATCGAGGCGAGTACCGCGGCTCGTGCGTGCTCCGGTGCGACGTCGAACACCGTTGCGAGCGCGAGTCCCGCGGCTTCGCGGTGGTGCTCGAGCGTTCCGGCGGTCGGTCCGGTGCCGTGGACGAGGTACCCGAAGGTGTCGCCGTCGCCGAGGTGCTCACGGACGGCGTGGACCAGTCGGTCGGCGCGCTCGTCGAGGTCGCCCGCGTCCTCCCCGAGGTCCCGGGCGGTCGCGGCCAGGCACCGGTGGGCCGCGACGTAGAGCACGTTCGTCGACAGGGTCATGACCTCGTGCGCGTCCGGGTAGTCGAGCACGAAGGAGGTCGGCTCGTCGGTGGTGGCGGGCGGTGTCGGGAGCCCGGAGATGCCGTCCTGCATGAGTGCAGGACCCGAGTACAGCCCCCAGCGGGGCCGGAAACGCTCGCGGTCGAGGATCGCGAGCGAGGCACGACCGACGTCGAGGACCGTGCGCAGCAGGTCGGCGTCACCGGTCGTCACGGCGAGGTCGCGCGCGGCCAGCACCCACACGACCTGGTCCCACCACTGCTGGTCCTGCGCGATCACCCGGCGACCGTCCGGCAGCGTCTCGCAGACCCGCAGCAGGGTCGACCGCGCGGCGTCGGGACGCAGGATCGATGCGGCGCCCCAGCTGTTCAGGGCGGCGTCACGGGTCCACGGGTCGACGTAGCCGTCCCCTGCGCGGATGTACGTCCCGCGGTCGTCCGCGACGGTGTTCCGGTCGAGTGTCCAGACTGCGGTGTCGTTCAGCGAGCCGAGCCAGGGCCGCGTCGTCGAGGCGAGGTGGATGTCCATGACGTCATAGTGACAACGTTGACACCGACAGTCAACGTTGACACACTGCTCCCGTGCACACTGATCCACAGCGCATCATCGACCGCGCAGCCCGTGTCCTCCGCGAGCGCATCCGTCCCGCCACCGAGGCGGTGACGGCCCCGCTCACGATCGCCGTCCGCCACCTCGCCGGCGAACCCGAGTCGTTCGCGGTCGCGACGGCGCCGGTCGACGAGTTCCGCCCGGCCGCCGTCGGCGACCCGTGGGGACCGGCATGGACGACGAGCTGGCTGCACCTGACCGGCGCGGTCCCGGACAGCTGGCGGGGCGTGATCGAGGCGGCCGACCGCGACCGGGCGCGGCTCGGTTCCACGGGACCCACCCTGGTGGCACTCGTCGACATCGGCTTCGAGCCGGACTCCGGCCCGGGTTTCCAGTGCGAGGGACTGGTCCACCGTCCCGACGGCAGCATCGTCAAGGGCATCCACCCCCGCTCGCAGTGGGTGCCGCTCTCGGCGGACGATCCCACCGTCGACCTCTGGGTCGAGGCAGCGGCGAACCCCGACGTCGCCGCCGCCCAGTTCCGGCCGACCCACCTCGGCGACGGGATCGCGCCGGACGGCCCACCGCTCTACGAACTCGTCCGTGCGGACCTCGCGGTGCTCGACCCCGAGACCCAGGCGCTCGAGGTCGACCTCGAGGTCCTGCTCGGCTGGGCCGAGGAACTCCCCGCCGATCGGCCGCGTCGCGTGAAGCTCCTGCGCGCGATCGACCTGGCGTGCGACGCGCTCGACCTCGACGACGTCCGCGGCACCGCCGCCTCGGCCCGCGCGGTGCTCGCACCCGAGCTCGCCCGCCGCGCCGACGCCAGCGCGCACCGGCTCGCGGCGATCGGGCACGCGCACATCGACTCCGCGTGGCTCTGGCCGACACGGGAGACGATCCGCAAGTGCACCAGGACGTTCTCGAACGTGCTCGACCTGATGGACCGCTTCCCGGACTTCCGGTTCGCGTGTTCCCAGCCGCAGCAGTACGCCTGGATCGAGCAGACGCACCCCGACCTGTTCGCGCGGATCACGGCGGCCGTCGCCCGCGGCCAGTGGATCCCCGCCGGCGGCATGTGGGTCGAGTCCGACACGAACCTGCCCGGCGGCGAGGCACTCGTGCGCCAGATGGTGCACGGCAAGCGCTACTTCGCCGAGAAGTTCGGGGTCGAGCCGCACGAGGTGTGGCTCCCGGACTCGTTCGGGTACACCGCAGCACTCCCGCAGATCGCCGCGCTCGCCGGGTACCGCTGGTTCCTCACGCAGAAGCTGTCGTGGGGGAACCCGACGGACAGGTTCCCGCACCACACGTTCCGGTGGCAGGGGATCGACGGCACGACGCTCTTCAGCCACATGCCGCCGGTCGACAGCTACCTGTCCGAGCTCACCCCGCACGAGTTGCAGCACGCGTCGTCGAACTTCCGCGACCACGGCGACGCCACCACCTCGATGGTGCCGTTCGGGCACGGTGACGGCGGCGGCGGGCCGACGATCGTGATGCTGGAGCGGGCGCGACGACAGGCGGACCTCGAGGGCTCACCGGTGGTGGAGCACGCGACCCCGGAGTCCTTCTTCGAGGAGGCCGAGCGGGAGTACCCGAACGCCCCGACGTGGGTGGGGGAGCTGTACCTGGAGGGCCACCGTGGGACCTACACGTCCCAGGCCGCGATGAAGCAGGGCAACCGGCGGAGCGAGCACCTGCTCCGCGAGGCCGAGCTGTGGAGCGCGACCGCCACGGTCCGCCACGGGGTCCCGTACCCGGACGACGCCCTCGACCGGCTCTGGAAGACCGTGCTGCTGCACCAGTTCCACGACATCCTGCCGGGCTCGTCGATCGGCTGGGTGCACCGGCAGGCCGCGGAGGCCTACGTGGCCGTCCGCGACGAACTCGAAGCGATCATCGGCTCGGCGCTCGACGTCCTGGCCGGCGCCGGCGACCGTGCCGTCACCTTCAACGCCGCGCCGACGGCGGTGGACGGCGTGCCTGCACTCGGTGCCGGGCCTGCCGGGGACGACCAGGGCCTCCAGGCCGTCGAGGTGCGGCAGGACGGCGAGTCCACCGTCCTCGACAACGGGGCACTACGAGTCGTCGTCGACCGGACGGGAGGCGCGGTGAGCGTCCGCGACGTCGCTCGCGGTCGCGAGCTGGTCGCCGCCGGGGCCCGGCTCGGCGACCTGGTCCTGCACCAGGACGTGCCCAACGCGTTCGACGCGTGGGACGTGGACGAGCACTACCTCGCCACCGGGCGGGTGCTGGACGACGTCGACGCCATGCGCGTGGAGCGCACGGAGGACGGCTCCGCCACGGTCGTGGTGGAGCGGAGCTTCGGACGGTCGTCCTCGGTGCAGCGCATGACGCTGCGTCCAGGTCGCGGCGAGATCGACTTCGTGACCGAGGTCGACTGGCACGAGTCCGAGCGGTTCCTCAAGGTCGCGTTCCCGCTGGACGTCCGCACCGACGTGTCGACGTCCGAGATCCAGTTCGGCCACGTCCAGCGTCCGACGCACCAGAACACCACGTGGGACGCCGCGAAGTTCGAGATCGCCGCCCACCGCTGGGTGCACGTCGGCGAGCCGGGATTCGGGGTGGCGATCGCGAACGACTCGACCTACGGGCACGACGTCCGTCGCCGGGACGGGGACGACGGCGCGCTGCCGGGGACCGACGTGCGGCTCTCGCTGTTGCGCGCACCGCGCTACCCCGACCCGGAAGCGGACCAGGGTCGCCACCGCTTCGGGTACCGGCTCGTGAGCGACGCGAGCGTGGCGGACGCGGTCGACGCCGGCTACCGGCTGAACCTGCCGCCGCGCCGCCGGTTCGGCACGGGACCGGTCGCACCGCTGGTGCGCGTCGAGGACGCGTCGGGCGTGACGAGCACCAGGCACGGCGTCGTCGTCGAGAGCGTGAAGCTCGCCGAGGACCGGTCGGGCGACCTCGTCGTCCGACTGTACGAGTCGCTCGGCGCGCGTTCCCACGCACGCATCGCCTGGGACCTGGACGCCGGCGGCGTGGAGGTCGTCGACCTCCTCGAACGCCCGCTCGAGGTCCTGCACCCCGTGGACGGGACGGTCTCGCTCGAGTTCCGCCCGTTCCAGATCGTCACGCTCCGGATCCGCCGGAGCGCCGTACTCGAGGAGGAGAACGGATGACCAACACCACCGTGGAGGCCCCACCGGCCCCACTCGCGACCGCGGTCGACCGCCGTCGCAGCACGCCCACGAGGAGATCGGGGCGACGACGGCACGACGCCGTCGTCGGCTACCTGTTCATCCTCCCCGCGATCATCGGCCTGGTGCTGTTCGTCGCGTACCCGATGGTGACGTCGCTGTACCACTCGTTCACGGACTGGAACGGGCTCACCCCCGCGAAGTGGACGGGCCTCGACAACTACGTCCGGATGTTCACGCAGGACACCAAGTTCTGGCCGTCGATCGAGGTCACGCTGTTGTGGGTCGTGATCTCCGTGCCGGTCACCATCGCGGCCGGACTCGGGCTCGCCGTCGTCGTGAACCGCTCGCTCCGCGGAGTCCGGCTGTTCCGCACGCTGTTCTACCTGCCGGTGGTGCTGCCGGCCGTCGCGGTCCTGACCCTCTGGAAGTACATCTACGACCCGACGTACGGGCTCGCGAACGAGGTCCTCCGGGCGCTGCACCTGCCGACCAGCATGTGGCTCGGTGACTCGAAGGTCGCGCTCGCGTCGATCCTCATCGTCGGCGTCTGGGGCGTCGGCGGGACGATGATCATCTTCCTCGCCGGGCTGCAGGCCGTCCCCGTCGAGCTCATCGAGGCCGCGAAGGTCGACGGCGCCGGAGCCGTCCGCCGGTTCTTCAGGATCACCCTCCCGATGATCGGCCCGATCCTGCTGCTCCAGCTCGTCCTGCAGCTGAACGCGGCGTTCCAGACCTTCAACCAGGTCGCGATCCTGACGAAGGGCGGACCGGGCACGTCGACGAACCTCTTCATGTACAAGATCTACACGGACGGGTTCGCCAACTTCATCTCGTCGCCGCAGCTCGGCTACGCGACCGCCGAGGTGTGGGTCCTGTTCGTCATCGTGATGATCGTGACCCTGGTGATGCTCCGCGTCACCCGCGGTCGGTTCTCGGGCGGTGGTGAGGCATGAGCGCCGTGACGGACCGACCGAGGGCCACGCCCACGCGCGTCGAGGACATCCCGGCCACCCGCCGGGTCCCGCTCAACCAGCGCGTGCCGATGCTCCTGTCGCGCATCGCCTGGTACGTGCTCTGCGGGCTGCTCGGCGTGACGATGCTCGTCCCGCTGGTCTGGATGATCAGCATCGCGCTCAAGACGAACGGCGACATCAACCAGCTGCCGCCGACGTTCCTGCCGAAGGAGTTCGACTTCGGGAACTTCGTCGCCGGGCCGGCGCAGATCCACTTCTACCGGCTGCTGCTCAACACGGTGATCGTGACGGTCGTCTCGACCTTCGGCGCCGTCGCCAGCTCGATGATCGTCGGCTACGGGATCTCCCGGATCGAGTTCCCCGGCCGGAAGCTGTGGTTCGCGCTCATCTCCGGCAGCCTGTTCGTCCCCGGGATCGTCGGGCTCATCCCGCTGCAGCACCTGTACATCTCGCTCGGGGTCATCGACACGTGGATCCCGCTGGTCCTGCCGGCGTTCTTCGGCAGTCCGATCTTCGTGTTCCTCGCGCGGCAGTACTACCAGTCCATCCCGCGGTACATCGACGAGTCGGCGCTCATCGACGGCGCCGGGCACTGGACGATCTTCACGAAGATCATGCTGCCGATCACGAAGCCGGTCTGGATCACGGTCGCGATCATGTCCTTCCAGCTGGCCTGGAACGACTACCTCAACCCGCTCGTCTACCTGACGACGTCCTCGAAGTTCACCCTGTCGCTCGGCATGGCGTCCTTCCTCAGCGACACCGCGGGCTCCCAGTACAACTACTACATGGCGACGAACCTGCTGTTCATGCTGCCGCCACTGGCCCTGTTCTTCCTGGCTCAGCGGTACTTCATGGAGGGCATCGGCTCGCTGGGGACGATCTCGAAATGACCAGACAACGACGAAGCGCGCCGCGCGCGAAGTGGATCGCGGCACTCGCGGCCGCCGCGATGGTCGGGCTCGGCCTCACGGGGTGCAGTGCCCCGGGATCGGCATCCGGATCGGACGCCGTCACGTACATGACGTGGGAGTCGATCCCGACGAACACGGCGTTCGACAAGACCATGGCGAAGTTCGAGAAGTCGTCGGGTATCCGCGTGGAACGGAGCGACTCCCCGAACGCCGACTACGCCCAGAAGCTCGCCAGCCTGATGATCGCGCGGAAGGCACCGGACTTCTTCTGGTGCACGACCGCCGAGGCGCAGAACCTCGCCGACGAGGGACTGCTCTACGACTGGACGAGCAAGCTCCGTTCGGGGGACGGCCTCGACCCGGACTCGTTCTCCCCGGGCGCGCTCGCGTCGTGGACCACGCCGAAGGGCCGCATCGCCGGCATCCCGACCCTCGCGAACACCTACGGGTTCTTCTACAACGCGGACACGTTCGAGAAGGACGGGATCCCCGTCCCGAAGGCCGGTTGGACGTGGGACGACCTGTTCTCGGCGATGGCGAAGCTCAAGGCCGCTGACCCGTCGACGACGCCGCTCGTGAACCAGTGGCCGCTCCTCGACAGTCCACAGGGGGTGTCCGCGTACTCCGTGGCGAACGGCGGCAAGCCGTTCGTCGACGACCTCGTGCACGCGACGTCGGTGTCCACCGATGCGACGTTCCGCGAGGGCGCGAAGCGGTTCACCGACGCGATCGCCGCGGGGGAGATGACGAACCCCGACTACGACCCGACGAACGTGCCAGCGGCGTTCTCGAACGGCGCAGTGCCGCTGATGTTCGCCGGCCAGTTCGTGCAGCAGTTCATCGCACCGAACAAGCCGAAGTTCGACTGGGGCTACGCGCCGTGGCCGGCCGGGACGGAGGCCTCGGTGCAGCCGATCGAGACGAACGGCATCTGCTCGCCGTCCACCCTGCAGCATCCGGAACGGACGTGGAAGGCGATCTCGTACCTGGAGTCCACCGGGTTCAACGACGCGATGCGTGCCGTCCCCGTCGCGCCCATCGCCTACGAGCCCGGCACGAAGGGGTACTACGAGGGGCTCACCGCTGCCGGTGACCCAGCGTCGATGAGCATCGCCGCCACGGCGGAGTACGAGCTCGCCGCGAAGGACAAGTTCATCACCCAGTTCCTCGATCCATGGGCGACGAACGCGACCGACATCACCACCACGCAGTGGAACCCGATGCTGTCGGGTCGGGGAACGGTGGCCGGCGGCGTCGCCGACACCGCCGACGGGATCAGGAGGCTCATCGGATGACCAGCGCACCAGCGGACCATCCGCCGATCGGCTACCCGCCGATCGACTACCCGTTCGGGCCCTTCGTTCCCGCGGCGGAGAACCCCGTGCTCCGGCCGGGGCGGCAGCCGTGGGAGTCGGCGAACGTCTACAACCCGGCGGCGATCGTCGTCGACGACCGGATCGCCCTGCTCTACCGGGCGCACGCCGACGACATCGTGTCGTCGCTCGGGCTCGCCTGGAGCGACGACGGGTACACCTTCGAGACCGAACCCGACCCGGTGATGGTGCCGGAGCACGACTACGAGCGGTACGGCTGCGAGGACCCCAGGGTCGTCCGGATCGACGGCACCTACTGGTGCACGTACACCGGGTGGGACCGGCACACTGCGCGGCTCTGCATCGCGGAGTCCACCGATCTGCGCACCTGGACCAAGCACGGGCCGATCGTGCCCGGTGTCAACACGTTCGCCGGCGTCCGGGAGACCCCGGGGCCGGACTGGAGCAAGGGCGGGGTGATCCTGCCGGAACCCGTCGATGGCCGGTACCTGATGTGGTTCGGCGAGGGGAACATCCACCTCGCCACCTCGACCGACCTGCTGCACTGGGACGTCGTCGCCGAACCCGTCCTCCGACCGGAGCCCGGCACCTTCATGGGCGACCTCGTCGAGACCGGTCCGCAGCCGGTGGTGACCCGGACCGGGCACGTGCTGCTCATGCACAACAGCGCGATCGTCCGTGCCGTCGACGACGTCACGTACGCCTGCGGACAGGTGCTCATCGACCCGCGGCGGCCCGAGCGGGTCGTCGCGAAGGCGACCGAGCCCTGGCTCTCGCCGACGAGCGAGGAGGAGCGCCACGGGCTCGTCGACGACGTCACGTTCGTCGAGGGGCTGGTGTTCCACCACGGCACCTGGTTCGCCTACTACGGCCAGAGCGACACGACCATCGGCGTGGCCACCTTCACGCCGACCGAACGAGAGGACCTCGCATGACCATCACCCTCCGACCCGGGGACACCGTGATGTTCACGGGCGACTCGATCACCGACTGCCAGCACCTCGAGATCGAGCAGCCCCTCGGGTGGGGGTACCCGCTCCGGGTCGCCGGCGAGTGGGGCTTCCGCCACCCGGACCGGCAGGTCGGCTGGCACAACTCCGGGATCTCCGGCAACAAGGTGATGGACCTCGAACCGCGGTGGGAGCGCGACGTCCTCGACACGCGGCCCGATCTGGTCTCACTGCTCATCGGCGCGAACGACGTCGGGTGGAAGGACTACGCCGAGGACGGCTACGAGATCCCCGCGGAGGACTTCCGTGCCGGCATCCACCGTCTGCTCACCCCGCTTGCCGAACGCGGGACGCAGCTGATCCTCATCGAGCCGTTCCTGCTCCCCGTGAACGACGCGCAACGCGTGCAGCGCGAGGACCTGGACCCGAAGATCCAGGTCGTCCGGGAGCTCGCCAGGACGTTCGGTGCGCACCTGCTCGCCGCCGACGGGCTCTTCGCAGGGCTCGCGGCCACGACCGGACCGGAGTACTGGGCCGCCGACGGCGTCCACCCGACGCCGGCCGGCCACGCGGCGCTCGCCGACGCGTGGTTGCGGCTGGTGGACTGACCCGGCCATCCGGCGGACGGGAGGCCCGGTGCGGGCCCGCCACGAGCCTCCCGTCCGGCGCACCCGGCTCAGGAGGCCGGATCAGGTGCGCTCGCGCACCACGAGCCGCGCCGGCACCACGGCCCGCTGCGCGGGCCGTCCACGGTCCGCCAGCCGATCGAACAGGAGCTCGGCGCCGACCCTGCCCACCTCGTACGGGTCGCTGTCGATGACGCTCACCCCGAACTTCGGCGCGAGCGGGAAGTCGTCGAAGCTGAGCACGTCGACCGGGCGCTCGGCGTACCCGGTCGAGAGCAGCAGGCCCGTGCACAGGCGGTTGTTGTCCGTGAAGACCGCGGTCGGCGGGTCGGTGGCGACGAGCATCGACTCCGCGGCGGCCGTCGCGTCGGCGTCGGTGACGAGGCCGTCCCGGACGATGTCCATGTCGAGCGGCAGACCGGCCTCGGCGAGGGCGGCACGGTAGCCGTTCCACCGTTCGAGTGCGCCGCTGCCCGCTCGTGGGTGCCCGAGGAACCCGATGCGGCGGTGGCCGCGGGCGACGAGCATCGCGATGCCCTCGCGCGTGGAC
Source organism: Curtobacterium sp. NPDC090217 (assembly GCF_044746705.1). NCBI lineage: Bacteria > Bacillati > Actinomycetota > Actinomycetes > Micrococcales > Microbacteriaceae > Curtobacterium > Curtobacterium sp. NPDC090217. The sequence continues at coordinate 1,510,271 of NZ_JBIVCR010000001.1, forward strand.
CGCTCGTTCGTCGTGGTGACGGCGTCGAGCAGCCCGTCGAGGCCGGGCGGCGGCGAGTCGACGAAGACGATCGCGGCACCGAACGAGGCCTCCTCCGCCAGGTAGGCCAGGTCGTCCCCGATCGGCGCGACGATGAGGCCGGCGACCCGGTGCGCGAAGAACTGCCGGATCACCCGGTGCTCCAGGTCGGCGTCGTTCTGCGCGTCGCCGGAGAGCACGAGGTGCTGGTGCCGGGTCGCCACGGAGTGGATCCCGCGGAGCATGGGGGCGAAGAACGGGTTCGTGACGTCCCCGAGCGTGACGCCGACCGTGGCCATCGACTGGTTCTTGCGGCGCAGCCCAGCGGCGATGTCGTTGAGCTGGAAGCCGAGTCGGTCGGCCTCGGCGAGGATGCGGGCGCGGGTCTCGTCCCGGACCGGCCCGTCGCCCCGGATCGCTCGGGAGACGGTCTTGATGCTCACGCCGGTGGCCTCGGCGATGTCCTGCAGCCGGGGTCGGCGACGTGGTCCGCCGACGCTCGCAGGGGTCTGCTCGGTGGGCATGCCCCGATCGTAGTGGCAACGATGTCACCCGCGGCTGCGCTGGGGGGTGCACGGAACGTTCAGGAACTGCACGGCCCCACCACTGTCGGAGCGCGGGTTCAACAGTGTTGAATGCGAGTGCCACCCAGCAACGACGCTCGTCGACCGGCACGGCCGGACCCGTGGTGGTGACGAAGGGAACGCACATGTCCGCACCGCTCACCGGCTCCTCCACCGTCGGCACGTGGCTCGACGACCCCACCGGGGGAGCCCTGCTCCGTGACCTGCTCGCCCCGGCCGGCCTCGACCCGGAGGTCCTGACGCCCGCCCGTGGCATGGCGTTGCAGCAGCTCGTCGTGATGTCCGGCGGGCAGTTGCCGCAGTCGGCCGTCGACGACCTCGTCCGGGCTGCCAACGGTGGCGAGATCCCCGAATCCACCGAGGACACGGGCTGGACCGAGCAGGTCACCGCAGGCCGGTTCGCAGGCAAGACCGTCGTCGTCACCGGCGCCGCGTCGGGGATCGGGCGGGCGACGGCGTCGCGGATCGTCCGTGAAGGCGGCCGGGTCGTCGCCGTCGACGTCTCCGCCGACCGGCTCGTCGACCTCGCAGCCGGCTTCGGCGGCGGTGCGTCGGCCGGCGGCGGCGAGGTCGTCACCGTCACCGGGGACATCACGAAGCAGGAGGACATCGATGCGATCGTCGCCGCCGCCGGTGACCGCATCGACGCCCTCGCCAACGTCGCCGGCATCAACGACGACTTCTCCCCGCTCCACGAGACCTCCGACGCCACGTGGGACCGGGTCATCGGCATCAACCTCACCGGCGGGTTCAAGCTCTCGCGGGCGGTCCTGCCCGTGATGCTCGCCGCCGGGAAGGGTGCGATCGTGAACGTCGCCTCCGAGGCCGGCCTCCGCGGGAACGCGTCCGGCAACGCCTACACGGTGTCGAAGCACGGCGTGATCGGGCTGACGAGGAGTGCCGCGTTCATGTACGCGCAACAGGGCATCCGGGTGAACGCGGTCGCCCCCGGAGGTGTCGCCACCGGCATCCCGATGCCCGCGCACGTCTCCGAGGTCGGCGCAGCCCGCCTCGGCCCGTTCCAGGCGGCGATCCCGTCCCTCGCCACGGCGGAGCAGCTTGCCGCGTCGATCACGTTCCTGCTCAGCGACGACGCCGTGAACATCAACGGGGCGGTCCTGGCCTCCGATGGCGGCTGGTCCGTGCAGTAGCCCGGTCGGGACGCACGCGGGGTCGATCAGCTGAGGTCGATCAGCTGGGGTCGATGAGCTCCTGCAGGAGCCGGCCGTACTTCGCGACGACCTGGTCGTGGTCGGCGGCGAGCAGCGTCTCGTCGCCGACCACCCAGAGCGCGTAGAGCAGCCCGCCGACCAGGCCGGCGGCGAGCGACGCGCGCAGGTCTGCGTCGGCGCCGGTCAGCCTCGCACGGAGCGGGCGGACGAAGGCGAGCTCGTGCTGTCGTCGGAGTTCCTCGTTGATGCTGTCCGAGTCCGCCGCGCGCAACATCGCGAGGAAGGTCGAGCGCACCTGCGGCCCAGCGTCGAGCACGAACCGGATGAACCGTTCGCCGAGCGAGTCGAGTGGCCCCTCCGAGATGGGGTGTTGCGGCCCGACGGACTCCAGGACGGCCAGGAACAGGCCGTCCTTCGAGCCGAAGTGGTGGATCACGAGTGCCGCGTCGGCGTCGGCCGCGCGGCCGATGTCGCGGAGCGACGTCCCCGCGTAGCCCCGGTCGACGAACAGCGTCGAGGCCGCGGCCAGGATGGCCGCCCGCTTGGTGGTCCGCGCATCCGTCACGTCGCGAGCATAGCCAGCCACGTCGCGGACGGGAGGTTCGGTGCGGGCCAGCACCGTGCCTCCCGTCCGGAGTGTGCTCACGTTCCCCGCTGCTGGTCGCGTTCCTGCTCGCGCTCCGCGATGCGTTCGGCCGCGCGCTCGAGGCGACGGGCCTCGGTCCGGCGGTCCTCGCGACGGACCCAACGGATCGCCGCCGTCAGGAGCGGGACGAACACGGCCGCCCCGACGACGAGGACGATCGTCCACGTCCGGGCGTCGTCGACGAGCGCGTCGCGGATCCGGTCGCTGCGGACGCGGGGCTCGTCGGGGTGGGCCGGGTCGATCATCAGCTGGACGCGCTGCCCGACCCGGTAGACGCCGGCCTGGTCCGCGGAGTCGTCGTCCAGCCGCGTCGACACGGTCGCGCCGCCGATGCGGGTGCGGACGGTCGGCGTGTACTCGGTCCAGTCCGGGTCGCCGACGTGCCGCGTCTCGCGGATGTCGGTGACCAGACCGGAGACGGTGCGGCCCTCATTGCGCAGTTGCGTGTCGTGGTGCAGCGCGACGTACTTCCCGGGGGTCGCGAACAGTCCGCAGAGGACCATCAGTCCGCTCCCCATGATGAGCAGCCCGGCCAGCAGGAACCAGGCGACGAGCGCGAGGCCCCTGCGGTCGTCCCGAGGCATCGTCCTGAGCCACGTCCAGGCGTGGCGGGTGCGGTCGAACGGCCGTCGCCTGGCGCGTGGCCCCACGTGCGTCATCGGTGTTCCCCCACTCTGCGAGGATATCGGTGACCACGAGGGGGGACGGTGGCCGGACGACACGGGTACTCGAAGACGGGGCTGGAGGACCGCCGACGGGAGTGGGCGCGTCAGCACCCGCGTCGTGCGTGGGTGCGGTGGTGGCTCACGCTCCTGCTGGTCTTCGTGCCGCTGCTGTCCGTGCCGGTCTTCGTCTTCGGTCTGCCGGTCTACGACCGCACCCACCCGGTCACGCTCGACTGCGCGGTCGACGGGGTGGCCGTCGGCATCACGACCGGCCGGTACTCGCACTCGCCGTTCGTGCGGTTCTCCTCGCCGGACTGCGGTGAGCTCACCCTGTTCCGCGGGGTCACACGGGAGAACCAGGACGACATCGCGGCCGAGGTGGAGCGGGGCGACCGCTACCGGGTCACGGTGGGTGGCGGGTCGTACCAGCTGCGCTCGTTCATCCGCGTGCTGAAGCTCCGGCCGGAGATCGTGCGGTACGAGCGGATCGGCTGAGGCTGCGGCCTCCCGGCGTCACCAGCCGAGGGTGCCCGGTTCGCCCTTGAACGGCCCGACGACCCTGGACGTGATCCAGCCGCCGTAGAAGTCGCCGGCCTGCGCCTGCACCCGTTCGCCGGCGACCTCGCAGGAGTCCATCTCGGCCGGGTAGATCGCGACTCGGTCGAGGAGCTCGCCGAAGCCCGGCTCGGGGGTCGGGTAGGTCCAGCCGGCGCGGGGCACGGTCGTGTCCCGGCCGTGCACGTCGAAGTAAGCCGCCCGGCCCTTGAACTCGCACATGCTCGAGCCGGTCGTCCGAGTCAGTGCGCCGGGGGCGAAGTCCGACGCGGGCAGGTAGTAGACCGGCGGGTGGCTCGTCTCGAGCACCCGCACGGCGGACGTCGTGTCGGCGATGACCTCGCCGCCGAGTCGTACGACGACCCGGTCGGAGGTGGGCTCGACGCGGGGTGGTCGGGGGTAGTCCCAGACGGACTCCTGGCCGGGGCCCGGGGTGATCGGCGCGGGGTGTCTCATGCGGCCGGTCTACTCGCCGTCCGCTGTGTTCCCGGTCCCGGTCGCGGTCGCGCGCCCGGTCGCAGGCACGTCCGCCAGGAACGCGAGCAGCACCTCGTTGAAGGCGTCCGGCTGGTCGAGGTTCGTGGCGTGGCCGGCGTCCTCGATGACGACGACGCGGCCGTTCGGGTTCGTCCCGACGGCCGCCTCGGCGTGCGAGCACGGCCAGAGCTGGCTGTCCCGCCCGGCGACCATCGTGAACGGCACGTCGAGCCGCTCGATCACGTCAAGCCAGTCCTGCTGCCCGTGGTCACGGAGCAGCCGGGTGGTCTCGGGTGCGTTCGGCATCCGGAAGTCGGGCATCCCGCCGATCCGCTCGACGAGCCGCACCATGCCGGCCCTGCCCGCGTCGACCCGGGCGCCGCGGCCGGTGTCCGGGATGCCGTCGTCGAAGAATGTCCCGCTGTTCTCCGGGGTCATCCCGTAGAAGCCGTGCGGCCAGTCGTCGGTGTTGACGAGCTTCGGCGTCTGGTCGATCGTCAGGACGCCGGCGATCCGGTCGGTGCCGAACAGGTCGACCGTCGCCCAGATGGTCGACGCGCCCATCGACTGGCCGACGAGCACCGCGTCGCGCAGGTCGAGCGCGACGAGGAGTTCGCGCAGGTCGGCACCGTGCCGGGCGACCCGCTGCCCCCAGAGCGTGTCCTCGCTGGCACCGTGCGAGCGGCGGTCGAACGCGATCACGCGGTGACCGGCCGCGACGAGGGCGTCCGCTTGCAACGCCCACCCGGTCGCGGGCATGGCGTACCCGGCGACGAGGACGACGTTCCGGCCGTCCGTACCGGCGCCGGAGTCCGTGTACGCGAGCGTCGCGCCGTCGGTCGTGGTGAACGTCTCGGGCATCAGAACGCCTTCCCGGGGTTGAGCGTGCCCGCCGGGTCGAGGGCGTCCTTGACCGAGCGGTGCATCGCGATGACGCGATCGCCGAGCTCCTCGCGGAGCCCGGGGAGCTTCAGGAGTCCGACGCCGTGCTCGCCGGTGACGGTGCCGCCGAGCGCCAGGCAGTCCGCGACGATCGCGTCGAAGGCGGCCTTCGCGCGGTCCTTCGCGGCGGCGTCGCCCTCGGGAGCGATGATGAGCGGGTGCAGGTTGCCGTCGCCGGCGTGTGCGATGTTCGCGATGGTGACGTCGTTCGCCGCCGCGGTCGCCTGGATCCGACGGAGCATCTCGGGGACCGCGCTCCGCGGGACGCAGATGTCCTCCGTCAGCACCGGTCCGAGCCGCTCGAGTGCCGGGTACGCGAGACGTCGCGCCTGGAAGAGCCGGTCGATGTCCTCAGGGTCGGTCGCACGTTCGACGTCGGTGCCACCCGCGTCCGCGAAGACGGCGGCGACCTGGTCCGCGAGTTCGTCGCCGGCGGCACCCCGTTCGTCGACACGGGCGAGCAGCAGCGTGTCGACGTCGGACGGCAGGCCGAGCTGCATCCACTCGTCCACGGCGCGCAGGCACGTCCGGTCGACGATCTCGAGCGCCGCGGGGATAATCCCCGCTCGCGAGATCGCGGCGACGGCGTCCCCGGCTGCGGTCAGCGACGGGAAGTACCCGATGACCGCCCGTTCGTCGCGTCCGGCGAGGGGGAGGAGCTTCACGGTGACCGACGTGACGATGCCGAGCGTGCCCTCCGACCCCACCACCAGCCCGGCGAGGTCGTAGCCGGCGACGCCCTTCGCGGTCTTGCGGCCGAGCTCCACGACGGACCCGTCGGCGAGCACGACGGTGAGGCCGAGGACGTAGTCCCGCGTCACGCCGTACTTCACGCAGCAGATGCCGCCCGCGTTCGTCGCGACGTTGCCACCGATCGTCGAGATCGCGGAGCTGGCGGGGTCCGGCGGGTACCAGAGGCCGTGTGTCGCCACCGCGGCACGGAGCGCGTCGTTGATCACCCCCGGCTGGACGACGGCGTACCGCTCGTCGACGTTCACCTCGACGACGGCGTCCATCAGCTCGAGCGACAGGACGATGCAGTTCGCCACCGCGTTCGCCCCACCGGACAACCCGGTGCCGGCACCGCGCGGGACGACCCGCACGCCGGCGGAGGCCGCCCAGCGGACGGCCGCCACGACGTCGTCCGTGCTCCGTGCGAGGACGACGGCCAGCGGCTGGACGAAGTCGGCCCACTCGGCGTCGTCATGGCTGTAGCGCGCGAGCGCGGCGTCGTCCCGGAGCACCTGATCGGCACCCAGCAGGTCGTCGAGCGCGGTGGTGTCGACTTTGGAGCTGACGGTCATGGAGCAGGGGTCCTTCCGGGACTCGGCGGTGAGACCCGACCGACGATACCCGTCGGGCGGATGCTGCCCCTGGACCGTTCGTCGCGTGGGCCGTACCCTGATCTGCACAGCTGCCCCAGACCCCGGCCGCCGTTCCAGTTCTGCCTGCCCCGACACTCGTCGGTGCGTCAGGACCGGCCGCCGAGGGCCCCTGATCCGCTCTCGGTCGGTCGACTCCGTGGTGACACCGGGGCGACGCACTCCCCGCCGCACCACGGCAGGTCGCACCGTGTCGACGGCGACACGAGGTGCGACCGGGTCGGCGGAACCTCGTACCCGACGAGGCTCCGCCGACTCCTTTCCGCGCGGGTGACCGCGCGAGTTTCGCGCCCAGCGACAGATCACGGCACCGAGCATGCGAGAACTGTCGCTCAGCGCGAAAGCCGGCGCCCGATCAGTCGAGGCAGAACTCGTTCCCCTCGATGTCCTGCATCACCAGGCACGACTCGTTCTCGTCGTCGGCCGGCAGTAGCCGCACGCGCGTCGCCCCTCGCTCGACCAAGCGGGCCGCCTCGGCCTCGAGCACCGCGAGCCGTTCCTCGCCGACCAGGCCGGTGCCGACCCGCACGTCGAGGTGCACGCGGTTCTTCACGACCTTGCCCTCGGGCACCTGCTGAAAGTACAGCCGCGGTCCGGAACCGTGCGGATCGCTCGCGGAGTCCTCGTCGGCGACGTACCCGAGCATGTCGGCCCAGAAGCGCGCGACGCGCGCCGGATCGGCGCAGTCGACGGTGACCTGGATCTCGCGGACGCTCGCCATCGACCCACCCTAGCCAGCAGGCGGACGGGAGGCTCGTGGCGGACACGGCCACGAGCCTCCCGTCTGCCCCGTGGCCGGGATGCGGGCCGTCAGCCGCCCGTCATGTGCGCGACGGTCCGCATGGCGGTGGCGAAGATCGTGAGCACCGGGTTGACGCCGCCGTTCGTCACGTGCACGGAGCCGTCCGCGACGCGGAGGTTGTCGTGTCCCCACACGCGTCCGAACTCGTCGACGACCGAGTTCGTCGGGTCGGACCCCATACGGAGCGTGCCGGCCTGGTGCTGCCCGCCGGACGGCCCGACCGGCGTGCCGCCCACCTCGACGGTCGTCCGAGCCCCCGCCGCGCGGAGCCACGACGCGGCCAGCGCGCTCGTCGCGTCACGGGCGCGGAGGTCCTCGGCGTGCACGGAACCACTCAGCCGGGCGACCGGGATCCCGTGCCGGTCGACGATCCGGTCGTCCACGCGGACGCGGGAGTCGGCTGACGTGACCTCCTGGATGGGGCCCATCAGCCGCATGGTCCGGCGGACCAGGTGTCGCATGCCGTCCGTCGACGCCCGGCCGGTCCGCGGCAGGAGCCCCGCGCCGACGAGGTACCGGTAGGTGTTCGACGGGGTGGCGACGAACTCGTTCGCGATCATCCCGCCGCCGACGATGCCGTCGTTGCCGTGTCGCCGGTCGGTGGTCGCGATCGAGGGTCCCGGCCCGACGAGGTCCTCGACGACGTCGTCGAACACCCCCGTCGCACCGCCGTACACGTGTCCCTGCAGGTGTCGCCCGACGAGGTCGTTGCCGTTGCCGATGCCGTCCGGCTCCCGGTCGCTCCGACTGTTCAGCAGCAGGCGCGCCGATTCGATCGCGCCGGCGGCGACGACGACCTCGGCGGCGTCGACGTCCTGCTGCCAGGGCCGCCCGTCGACCTCGCCGACGAGGGTGACACCGACGACACGTCCCGCCGCGTCGGTGCGCAGCCGGGCCGCCCGGGTGTCGAGGACGATCTGCGCCCGGCCGGTCGCGAACGCCCGGGGCAGCATGGTGTTCTGCGAGCCGTTCTTCGCGTCGACGGGGCAGGCGAACCCGACGCACATCCCGCAGTTCGCGCAGGTCCCACGTCCGAGCCACGGGGTGCTGTTCACCAGGAGCGGGACGTGCACCGTCCCCAGACCGAGGTCCGTCGCGGCCGCTGCGAGTCGTTCGCGCGACGGCCCCGACCGCACGGGCGGCATCGGGAGCGGCCGGGAGCGGTGGCCGGACCAGCGGCCGTCATCGGGCCCGCCGCTGACGCCGAGCTCCCACTCGGCGCGCGTGTAGAACGGCTCGAGGTCGTCGTAGTCGATCGGCCAGTCCGTCAGCGCGCTGCCGTCCGGGACGCCGTACGTCGTCGCCATCCGGAAGTCGAGCGGCGCGAACCGCCAGGCCTGTGCGCCGTAGACGCGGGTGCCGCCGCCCGCGGTGGACGCGTTGTTGTTCCACCCGGGGTCGGCGGGCCGGATCGGCAGTCCGGTGCGCCCGTCGTCCGTGACGCGGAGGTCGAGCGGGTCGGTCGGGCCGGACAGCGGCGCGAGACCCCAGTCGGAGCGGGGGTTCCGCAGGTGGTCGTGGGCGAGCGTCGCGGTGTCCGGCCACGCGCCCGCCTCGACCACGAGGACGCGCCGACCTGCCTCCGCCAGACCGCATGCCGCGACGCCACCGCCGGCGCCCGAGCCGATGACGACGGCGTCGTACCGAGGCGCCAGCTCGGACGGGTGCACCGTCACCGGCCGGTCCGTCGGAACGGGGACGGGCACGGGCCAGCCGTCGAGGGGCTCCGGCTGCCAGTCCAACGCGGGCCACGACGCCGGGTCGGCCCAGTGCCCGCCTGCGACGAGCTCGGCGAACCAGTCCCAGTCGGTGCTCTCCGACCCGCGCTCCGCGACGTCGCGGAACCGCGCTGCCCACTCGGGGCGTTCGGGGAGGAGCGATCGGAGGAAGTCGACGCCGGCGGCCGAGGAGCCGGGGACCACCTCGTCCACGCGCTCCCGGAGTCGCATCGCGGTCGCGTCGTCGAGCTGGGGATCCGGCACCGGGACTCCTTCGTCATGGCGGTGGTCGCCCTGTACGTCTACCACGGACGCGGCACGAGGTGTAGTTTTTGAACGTGTTCGAAAATGACGAAAAGCCGACCCCCAAGCGCGAGCGGACCCGCGCCGCAATCCGCGCGGTCGCGATCCGGTCGCTGCGCGAGAAGGGCTACGACGCCACGACGATGCGGGGGATCGCCGACGAAGCCGGGCTGTCGGTCGGCAACGCGTACTACCACTTCCCGACGAAGGACCACCTCGTGCAGGAGCTCTACGTGGACGTGCAGCACGAACACCGCGCGACCGCGCTCCCGCTGCTCGACACGACGGACGACCTGACCGCACGCATCGGCATCGTCCTGCGCACCGGGCTCACGAACCTCGCCGGGTACCACGCCATCGCGCCGCAGTTCCTCGCCGCGGCGGTCGCACCGAACTCGCCGATCAACCCGCTGGCGGCGGAGTCGTCCGAGGCGCGCGACCTGGTCCTCGACCTCTTCGCGCAGGCCGTCGGCGGCGCCAGGCAGCAGCTGCCAGGGCGCCTCGCCGAGGACCTCCCCTCGGCGCTGTGGATGGGCTACCTCCTCCTCGCGCTGTTCTGGACGTACGACAACTCCACGGCGCAGGGCAGGACGCACCGGCTCGTGGACGCCATGCTCCGCGTGCTCCGGTTCGCGCTCCCGATGCTCCGGATCCGGCCGTTCCGCGCCACCGTGACCGAGATCGTCGGCATCGTCGCGGGACGTGCGGCATGACCGGGGCGATGAGCCCGCGGCCGTCGACGCCCACGTGGTCGGACAGCTGGTGGCTCGTGCTCCGCGCGCTCGGGTGGCTGCTCGGGGTGACCCTCCCCGTCACCGTCGTGCTCGCGATGTTCCTCCCCGGTGCGATCGAGGGGTGGGGGATGCAGCCGGAGCCGTGGTGGCTGGCGATCGTCAACGTGCTGCTGTGGATGCTCATGGTCGTCGCGCTGTCGTCGTTGCCCGCCGTGCTCGCCGCCGTCGTCGCGTGGCCGCTCACGATGCTGCTCGGACGGGCGATGCGCTCGGTGCGGTCCCGGACGCTGCACGTCGTCGCGACGTCCGCGCTCGCCGGGGTCCTCGCCGCGCTCCCGCTCGCGCTCCTGCCCGTGTACGTCCTCTTCGTCCCGATGTCGATCGCGGCCGGTGCGGCCGCCGCCCTCGCGCGGAACGGCGAGTTCCGACGCGCCGACCGCCTGGCAGCCGCAGCCGCGCACGAGACCGACGAGACCGAGAGTGCGCCTGCTGGCTCATCCTGACCAGCGCCGCACACCGCGGCGAGGAGCGTGAGGGCTGCACGGCGACGACGTCGTGCACGAGGAGGACCCATGTACTTCCACGCTCAGACCTGGATCAACGAGATCCCCGCCGGAGACCCGGACCCCGCCGCCGCGAACGCACTGCAGGAGGGCCTCGGCGGCCAGTTCGGCGAGATGCGCACGATGATGCAGTACCTCTTCCAGGCGATGAACTTCCGGGGCCCGGCCGCGAAGCCGTTCCGCGACCTCATCCAGGGGGTCGGGACCGAGGAGATCAGCCACGTCGAACTCATCGGGACGACGATCTCCCGGCTGCTCGACGGCGCACCCGGCTACTCGGGCAAGCTGACCGACCCGCTGGACACCCCGGGAGCGAAGGGTGCGACGCCGCTGAACATCGCCCTCGACACCGGGAACATCCACCACTACCTCGTCGGCGCCCAGGGCGCACTGCCGGTGGACGCCGCCGGCAACCCCTGGAGCGGCAGCTACGTCTACAACTCGGGCAACCTGCCGCTCGACCTGCTCTACAACCTCATGCTCGAGTCGACGGGACGCCTGCAGAAGTGCCGCATCTACGAGATGACGGACAACCCGACGGCCCGGGCCACGCTCGCCTACCTGATCGTCCGCGACCAGGCCCACGAGAACGCGTACGCGAAGGCGCTCGAGTCGCTCGGCGTCGCGTGGAACACCCTGCTGCCGATCCCGAAGACGAACGCCGAGCGGTTCCCGGAGGTGAAGACACTCGTCGACCTGGGCCTGCAGAGCAAGCAGTACAGCTTCGACCTCGACGGGGCGTCGGAGGCGGCGAAGATCTTCCGCGGAGCGTCGCCGTCCGGCGACGGCACCGACCTGGTGGCGGACGAGCAGGCGCCGAAGGGCGTGCCGTCCTTCATCGCCGACGAGCGGCTCGAGGAGTTCGCGCCGGGGCTCGACGCCGATCTGCTGGCCCTCATCCAGCAGACGGCGGAGCTGGAACTCGACCAGGCCGAGACCAGCCTGTACGGCCCGGTGAGCTGACCGGAGACGGACGGGAGGCTCGTGGCGACCCCGCCACGGGCCTCCCGTCCGTCATCCCGGTCGATACCGGAGCCGCGAACCGGGTACCGTACCAGGATGAGCTCCGAGACGACCAGCACCACCGAACCCACCGACGAGGGGCCCGTGGTGACGTTCGCCGACCTGGGGCTCAGCGACAACGTCCTCAAGGCCGTCAAGGAGATCGGGTACGAGACTCCCTCCGCGATCCAGGCCGCCACCATCCCGACGCTGCTCGAGGGGCGCGACGTCGTCGGCCTCGCGCAGACCGGTACCGGCAAGACCGCGGCCTTCGCGCTGCCCGTCCTGTCCCGCATGGAGTCCGGATCGAAGCTGCCGCAGGCACTCGTCCTGTCCCCGACGCGCGAGCTCGCCCTGCAGGTGTGCGAGGCGTTCGAGCAGTACGCGTCGCACATGCGCGGCGTGCACGTCCTCCCCGTCTACGGCGGCCAGGCCTACGGCGTCCAGCTCTCCGCGCTCCGCCGTGGCGTCGACGTCGTCGTCGGCACGCCCGGGCGCATCATGGACCACATCGCCAAGGGCACGCTCGACCTGTCCGAGCTGAAGTACCTCGTCCTCGACGAGGCCGACGAGATGCTCAAGATGGGCTTCGCCGAGGACGTCGAGACGATCCTCGCCGAGACCCCGGACACCAAGCAGGTCGCACTGTTCTCCGCGACCATGCCCGCGCAGATCCGTCGCATCTCGAAGCAGTACCTCAACGACCCGGCCGAGATCACCGTCAAGGCGAAGACGACCACGTCCGCCAACACGACGCAGCGCTACCTCATCGTGTCGTACGCGCAGAAGGTCGACGCCCTGACCCGCATCCTCGAGGTCGAGGACTTCGAGGGCCTCATCATCTTCGTCCGCACGAAGAGCGAGACCGAGAACCTCGCCGAGAAGCTCCGCGCCCGCGGGTACGCCGCGGCCGCGATCAGCGGTGACGTCGCGCAGGCCCAGCGCGAGCGCACCGTGAACCAGCTGAAGTCCGGCAAGCTCGACATCCTCGTCGCGACCGACGTCGCCGCCCGTGGCCTCGACGTCGACCGCATCACCCACGTGGTGAACTTCGACATCCCCGTCGACACCGAGTCCTACGTGCACCGCATCGGCCGCACCGGTCGTGCCGGCCGCAGCGGTGCCGCGATCAGCTTCGTCACGCCGCGTGAGCGCCGCCTGCTCACCGCGATCGAGAAGGCGACGCGCCAGCCGCTGACCGAGATGACGCTCCCGAGCATCGAGGACGTCAACGTCACCCGCCTGACGCGCTTCGACGACGCCATCACGGCGGCGCTCGAATCCCGCGACCGCATCGAGGCGTTCCGCGACATCATCGCCCACTACGTCGAGCACCACGACGTGCCGGAGCAGGACGTCGCTGCAGCACTCGCCGTCGTCGCGCAGGGGGACACCCCGCTGCTGCTCGACCCGGCCGAGGACGCCCTCCGCCGCCAGGTCGAGCGCGACCAGCGTCGCGACGAGCGCAAGGGCCGCGAGCGCGAGGTGGACGGCGGCGACCGTCGCCGTCGCTCGGTCCCGATGACCCCGTACCGCATCGAGGTCGGCCGTCGTCACCGCGTCGAGCCGCGCCAGATCGTCGGTGCGCTCGCGAACGAGGGGGGCCTCCGCCGCGACGACTTCGGTGCGATCCGCATCCAGCCGGACTTCTCCATCGTCGAGCTCCCGACGGACATGCCCGGCGACGTGATCGACAAGCTCAGCGACACCCGCATCAGCGGCCGGCTCATCGAGATCAAGCCGGACCGCCGTGGCGGCGGTGGCGGGTACCGCCGCGGACCGCGGGACGACCGTGACGACCGCCGCGATCGCGACGACCGTCCGGCGCGCAAGCCCCGGTACTAGACCCCACCGACGACGGACTGGAGGCGCTGCGCACGACGTGCGCGGTGCCTCCAGTCCGTCTCGTGGTTGCGGGAGACCGCAGATCGCACCGCACATCGTCCTGCGGCGGTTCCTCACGGCCCCGCGCGGTGCTTCGCTGGCCGCGTGCGCGACGCAGGGAGCCGCGCGGACAGGGGATCGATCGTGTACAGAGCAGTGTTCACCGCCGCAGCGGCGGCCGTGCTCGTCGTCGCCGGGGCACTCCCGGCGCAGGCGGCACCACGTTCCAGCACGCCGGGGACGCCGACCTCGGTGTCGGTGACCGGTACGGCGACCGATGCCGACGTCACGTGGGGCCTGCCACGGTCCGGCGCGAAGGTGCTCGGGTGGGCCGTCACCGTCCGTCCGGCCGAGCACCAGCCGCGGCACGGGGTCGACCTGCTGCGCGCATCGGCGCGGTCCGACCACTTCGGCGACCTGACGGCCGGTACGACGTACTCCTTCACCGTGCGGGCGGTCGGCACCAGGGGCCCCGGCCCGGCCGCGACCGTGCGGTACCAGCCGGTCGCGCCCGCTCCGGTGGGGCAGTCGCTGTTCGCGCTCGACGCGGCGGGGAACGTCGTCCGCTACCCGACCACGGGCACCGGCACACCGACCACCATCGCGCCGAACGGTGCCGGCTACACGGCGAACGACGAAGGCGACGTGTTCGTGCCGTCGGCCGACCGGACCGCCATCGTGATGTACCCGGAGGGCGGGGGCGCTGCACAGACCATCGCGACGGGCCTGCACCTCACCGCTGATCTCCGGACGGACCTCACGGGCAACCTGTACTGGGTGGACAGCGTCACCGGCGGGGTGGTGAGGCTCGCCAGGGCTGGCGGGCCGGCGACGCCGTGGGTGTCCTTCGGGCCGGTGCCGAACTCGGGCACCACGACCCTCTGGGCCGTCGGACGGGACGGCACCGTGTCGACCTGGACGAGCACGACGACGACGGCCTCGGTCGTGACGAGGACTCCGGCGGGGACGACCACCACCAGGACCATCAGCTCCGGCGCGACGGGGGTGTTCGGCTACGTGCGGGCGCTCCTCGCCGACGCCCACGGTGGGCTGTACATCGACTGGAGCTCGCCCGGTGGAGCTGGCTCGTACATCTGGGCCGCGCTGCCCGCCGGAGCGACCACGTGGGTCTCGGCCGAACCCCGGCTGGCGTTCGAGTACGGCGCGACGAACGCGTCGTCGTTCCGGCTGTTGCAGTCGAAGGAGTGGTGCACCTCGCCCGCCGAGAACTCCGGGCAGTGCTCCGTCGACCGGTCGATCCCGTCGCTGCTCGTCCGGGCGCTCGACGGCACGACGTCGTCGGTCCCCGTGTCCGGGCTGACCGCCGGGTCGCGCGGATCGAACGTCGGCGCCGCTGACGAGGCCGGCGACGTGTTCATCGACGTCGACCAGGCTCCGACCGCCGGGCTGTGGCGGGTCCCGGCTGCCGGGGGTGCAGCGCAGCAGCTGTCCACCGCGCAGTTCTCCCGCTTGCTGGTGATCTAGCGGCGCTGCCGCCGGGCGGGCCGGGTGCGGGCCGGGCCGGCTGCCGAATCGCGCGTAGGAGGTCGAATCGCGCGTAGGAGGTCCGGATTTCCGACCCCCTACGCGCGATTCCGCCTGCTACGCGCGGTTCGGCCCAAGCGTCCGCGGGCAGTGCGCCCGGCCGCGTCAGGCGAGGCCGGCCGTCCGGCGGCAGACCTCGTCCCACGGGGTCGGCTCGATGCCGAAGTACTCGCGGGACGCCGTGTCGTCGAGCACGTACGGCGCTGTCCACTGGTAGCTCATCTCGGCGATCTCCCGCATCATCGGCGACACGAGCCCGATCGCCCGGATCGCACCAGCGGGCAGCCGCCGCACCGTCACCGGGGGCTTCCCCGCGGCGGCCAGCACGTCGGTCAGCGCCTCGACCTGCGACCTCGGCGGGTTCGACGGGACGTGCCAGACCCTGCCGAGCGCCTGCTCGTCGGCCGCCGCGGCGACGATCGTCCTGGCGACGTCCACCACGTCCGTGAAGGTGTGCGGCAGGTCGGTGCGGCCGATCATCGTCACCGCCTTGCCCTGCAGCGCCGCGGGCAGCACGCGGGTGACGTGCCCGTTCTCGCCGATGCCCGGGCCGACGTAGTCCGAGCCGCGGACCTCGACGGTGCGGATCCGTCCGGCCCGGTGCAGCTCGAGCGCGTCGTGCCACATCCGCGCCCGGAGCACGCCCTTGTGGTCGGTGGCGGCATCCGGCATGCCCTCGCGCATCGGGGAGTCGACCGGCCCGTACGGGTAGAGGTTGCCGGTGATCGCGTACACGGCCCCGGTCCGCTCGGCCGCCGCCAGCAGCGAGGCCGCGAGTGGGGGCCATGTCGTCTCCCACTGCGTGTAGTTCCCCGGGTTCGCGCAGTTGTACAGGACTGCAGCGCCCTCGGCGGCCCGGGTGAGCGCCTCGGGATCCGAGGCGTCCAGGGCGACGTGACCGACAGCCTCCAGGCCGGTGTCCCGACCCGAGCGGGTGGCGACCGTGACGCGCTCGCCGCGGGCCGCGAGCAGTTGCGCGACGTGCCGGCCGACGGGTCCGGCGCCGATGACCAGGTGGAGCTCCGACATGGTGTGTCCCTTCGGATCGATTGGGAGAGCAGTGCCCTCGTCCCCTTGAGCATGACATCGCTCCGAGGCAAAAGCAAGAGCACTGCTCTCTCTTGTGTGCAGTGCTCTCCCGTGGCAGGGTTGGGGCATGGCAGACCGGGCTCCGACCGCACGTGACCTCGCTCGCGAGACGATCCGGGCGCGCATCCTCGACGCCGCCCGGGCGCGACTCACCGAGGAGGGGCCGGCCCAGCTGAGCCTGCGTGCGGTGGCACGTGACGTCGGCATGGTCTCGTCCGCGACCTACCGGTACTTCCCGAGTCGCGACGACCTGCTCACCGCGCTGCTCGTGCAGGACTACAACGATCTCGGCGCGGCCGTCGAGCGCGCCGACGCGTCGCACGACCGGACCGACGTCGGCGGTCGGTGGATGGCGGCGTGCCGAGCGATCCGGGAGTGGTCGGTCGGACACCCCGGTGACTTCGCGCTGCTCTACGGCAGCCCGGTCCCCGGGTACGCGGCGCCGCAGGAGACGATCGAGCCCGCCACACGGGCGACGCTCGTGCTGGTCCGGATCGCGCTCGACGCCACGGCCGGGAGGCCCGGGTCGGCTCCGGCAGGCGCGCCGGCACCCGGGGTGGCCAGGTCGGGCCCCGCCGCGGCCGGGCCGTCGGCGGGGCCGGTGGTGGCCGATGCGGTGGCGTACATCCGGGCGCTCGGGTACGTGGAGGACATCGACGACGAAGTGGTCATGCGGACGCTGATGGCGTGGACGTCGCTCTTCGGCACGGTGTCGTTCGAGCTGTTCGGCCACTACGTCGGATCGGTGTCGGACCACGCCGCGTACTTCGACCTCGTCGCGGAGCGGCTCGCGGCGGACATCGGGTTCGTCGCGGTGGCATCAGGAGTTCCCAGTCCCGCTGTGGACGGTGCGGATCATCCCCAGATCGGGGCGGCACGCTGACGCGCCGGGCGCTCCTGGGGTAGACAGGTCCCGACGCCGAGACCGACCCGACGGCCGGATCAACCACCCGCAGCCGTGATCAGGAGGCATGTTGCAGCGCAGCACGACGCCCGTCGGGGCCCGCCGATGACCTCGCTCGACGTCAGCAGGCAGGACCGCCGTCGACTCGGGCGGGGGACCGCTCGTCGTCGCATCGTGACGGTCCGCACCGTCGCGCTCCTCGCGTCGCTCGCCGGCATCAACTACGTGGCGTGGCGCTGGGCCGCGTCCGTGAACTGGCACTCCTGGTGGATCGCGGTGCCGCTGATCCTCGCCGAGACCTACAGCGTCATCGACTCGCTGCTCTTCGCCTTCGGCGCCTGGCGACTCCGCGAGCGTGGCGAACCGCCGACGACACCGAGCACCGACGTCACCGTCGACGTCTTCATCACGACGTACAACGAGCCGGTCGAGCTCGTCGTGCGGACCGCCTCGGCCGCGAAGGCGATCACCTACCCGCACGCCACGTGGATCCTCGACGACGGCAACCGCCCCGAGATGCGCCGGGCGGCCGAGGAGCTCGGCATCGGCGTGATCACGCGCGGACAGGACTGGATCGACCGACCTCGTCACGCCAAGGCCGGCAACCTCAACAACGCGCTGCTCGCCACCCAGGGCGAGTTCCTGCTCATCCTCGATGCCGACCAGGTCCCCGACCCGGCGATCCTCGACCGCACCCTCGGCTACTTCAAGGACCCGAAGATGGCGCTCGTGCAGACGCCGCAGTGGTTCGAGAACGTGCCGGACGCCGACCTGCTCGGCAGCCAGGCACCCCTGTTCTACGGCCCCATCCAGCAGTCGAAGGACGGCTGGAACGCGGCGTTCTTCTGCGGGTCCAACGCGATCCTCCGTCGTGAAGCGCTGATGCAGCTCGGGATCTCGCGCTACGTCACCGAGGTCGAGGCGTCCGTGCAGCGCACGATCAAGACCTCGCGCAAGCTGCTGTCCCGTGCGCGGGAGACCGAGACCGACGACCGCGTGCTCGGGGCGCTCGACGACGCCGAGGCCGTGGTCGACCGGGCCCGCGACGCGATCACCCGCGGGGAGCCCCTCGGCGACGTCACGTACGAGTTCCAGCGCGGCATCGACGCGATCGCCTTCCGGTTCGCGGCGGCCGACCTCGAATCGGTGCGCAACGACCTGCAGGAACTCGCGGCGATGTCCACCGACGCGGGCACGTTCGCCGGGCTCGACGACGCGGCGCTCGACGTGCTCGGGCAGCGCGGCGCGTCACCGGTCGCCGCGATCGAGTCGATCGCCGTGCTCGCGCGGGCGGTCGACGTCAACCGTGGCGACGAGGCGCAGGCGATCATGCCGCTGGCGACGATCTCGGTGACCGAGGACATGGCGACCGCGATGCGCCTGCACGGCCTCGGCTGGAAGTCCGCCTACCACGACGAGATCCTCGCGAAGGGCCTGGCGCCGGAAGACCTGCCGACGATGCTCGTGCAGCGCCTCCGGTGGGCGCAGGGCACGATGCAGGTGTTCTTCCGCGAGAACCCGCTCGTGCAGAAGGGACTGTCGTTCGGGCAGCGCCTCATGTACTTCTCCACGATGTGGAGCTACCTGTCGGGGTTCGCGGCGATCGTCTACATCGCCGCGCCGGTGCTCTGCCTGTCGTTCGGGGTCGTGCCCGTGCAGGCCTACAGCGTGGACTTCTTCGCACGGCTGATCCCGTTCCTGGTCCTCAACCAGCTGCTCTTCTGGGTGGTGGCCGCCGGCAGACCGACCTGGCGCGGGCAGCAGTACTCCCTCGCGCTGTTCCCGGTGTGGATCGAGAGCGTCACCAGTGCGTTCGAGAACGTGTTCCGCGGCAAGCCGCTCGGGTTCCGGGTCACGCCGAAGGTGCGCGACGAGACCGAGCAGAAGCCACGGTGGGACCTGGTCCGCCCGCAGCTGTTCGCGATGGGCGCGCTCGTCGCGGCGCTGATCCTGATCGGCATCCGCTACCTCAGCGGCCAGGCCTCCGGGATCGCTCCGCTCGTGAACACCGCGTGGGTGGTGTTCGACCTGTGCATCTTCAGCATCGTGATCCGTGCCGTGCTCTACCGCGGCCCGTCGACCTCGGTGCAGTCCGAGCACGAGTCGAGCACCGCGGGGGGCCCGCTGTGACCGCCGCGTTCGACGTCCCGGCGACCGTGGAGTCGCTCGACACCGTGCAGGACCGCTTCGCCGCGTGGTGGGACGACCTCGGCATCGACGACGTCCGCCTCCGCTTCGCGCTCGAGACCGCCGTGGCGGAGATCGCTGCGAACATCGTCGAGCACACCCGCCGCACCGACCAGGAGGCCGGACGGCGGTACTCGGTCGAGCTCGACGCGACCGAGCACGCCGTGACGGCGGTGCTCCGCGACAACGGCCGGCCGGCGGACGTCGACCTCAGCGCCGTCACGATGGCGGACGTCGACGCCGAGAGCGGGCGTGGCCTGGCGCTCGCGATCGCCGCACTCGACCGGCTCGAGCACCGGCACGAGGACGGCCACAACGTCTGGACCCTGGTGTGCGCACGGTGAGGGGAGCGCTCGTCCGCACGGTCGCCGTCCTGGTCGCCTCGGCGAGCCTGCTCATCGGCGGAGCACTGCCGGCACAGGCCGTCGCGGCGTCGACGCCGGCGCAGCCCGCCACCGGGAAGACCTGGTTCGGACCAGACCTCGACTGGGGCTCCGACGCACCGGACGGGTACGAGGGCCGACTCGGAGCGACCCCTTCCAGCTACGGCGTCGAGATCGACTACCCGATCGACCGGAGCGCCGAACGAGAACTGCTCCGCTCGACCCGGGCTGCTGCGACGCAGGGCGCGACCCTCGTCGTGAGCCTCGAACCGGACGTGTCGCTCCGGTCGCTCACCACGGCAGACGCCCGGCACGCGAACGAGCTGCTGCAGGAGATCCACCGGCAGTACGACACGACGGTGCTCGTCCGTTTCGCGCCGCAGATGAACGGCACGTGGGTGCGGTGGGGGCAGCAGCCGACGCAGTTCGTCACGGCGTTCCGCACGCTGGCAGGGCAGGTGCACGCGGGAAACTCCGACGCGGCGATGGTGTGGTCGCCGTCGTACGGTGCCGGGTACCCGTTCGGCGAGTCCGCCGGACGGTTGCAGGACCTCTCCGCGGCCGACGTCTCGAAGCTCGACACCAACGGCGACGGACAGCTCACCGCCGCCGACGACCCGTACGAGCCGTACTGGCCGGGCGACGCTTCGGTCGACTGGGTCGGCCTGTCCATGTACTACTTCGGCAAGGGGAAGGCGACGGAAGCCGCTGGCCGCGACGTCCCGCTCACCACGAACGACGTGCCGGAGTCCGGAGAGGTCCAGGCGCGGTTCGACGAGACCTGGGGGTACGAGCAGTCACAGTCGCGTGGCGACTTCTACGACCGCTTCGCCGTCGGGCACGACCGCCCGATGCTCCTCGACACCGGGGCGCTCTACGACCACTCGCTGCAGGGTGCCGCGGAGCTCGACGTCAAGCAGGGGTGGTGGCGACAGGTCTTCACGGCGCTCGAGGACCGTCCGCTCATCCGGGGTGTGACCTTCCTCGAGACCAACCGTCGGGAGCCGGAGGCGGGCAACCGGGTGGCCGACTGGCGTGACACGGCCGTGCCGGGCATCGCCGGGTCGTTCCGCACGGACCTGCAAGCCGCGGACCGGTTCGTGTTCGGTCCGGTCACCGAACGGGTGACCCCGCAGGACGGCAACGCAGCGACGAACCAGCAGCTCGACACCGGCGGCGACCAGATGGCGTGGATCGTCTGGTGCGCCGTCGCACTGGCGATCGTGTTCCTGCTGAGCGGGGTGTTCGGCAGGCTGCTGCCGAGCTGGCGGTACCCCGACGACGGTAAGCCGGGGCGCGACCTGCGGCTCGACCTGTTCCGCGGGTTCATCATCCTGGCGGTCGTGATCACGCACATCGAGATCGGCGGCCCGTACTCGTACATCACCTTGCACGCCGTCGGAGCGATCACCGGCGCGGAGATGTTCGTGTTCCTGTCCGGCATGGTCCTCGGCATGACGTACCCGCTGGCGATCAAGAAGTTCGGCGAGTGGGTGGCCGCGGTCGGCGCGTGGAAGCGTGCGCGCAAGCAGTACCTCGTCACGCTGGTGGTGATCGCGGTCGTCTTCGCGCTGAGCTTCGTGCCGTTCCTGAACACCGACGCGATCACGACGTTCACGGACCGGGGGACCGGCACCGGCGGCGTCGGCGCAGAGGGGCGCGTCTACGACCTCTACCCGAACGCGATGCAGCTGCTCGCCTACCCGCCGCCCTGGTACGCGATTCGGCAGTTCCTGCTGCTCGAGATGGGCCCGTGGCCGTTCAACATCATGGGGCTCTTCGTGGTGCTGAGCCTGTTCATCCCGCCGCTGCTCTGGGTGATCCGCCGCGGCTTCTGGTGGGCGGTGCTCCTCGTCAGCTGGGCGCTGTACGTCTTCCAGGCCCTCGTTCCGGCGTTCCAGCCGCTGCACTCGCAGTTCGAGTCCGTCTTCCCGCTGCTCACCTGGCAGGTCGTGTTCACCCACGGGCTGGTGCTCGGCTCCTACCGGCGGCAGATCGTCGGCGCGCTGACCGGTCGGCTCGGCAAGATCCTCGTCGGGATCGGGATCTGCGGCTACGCCGGATTCCTGGTCTACGTGTGGGCGGCGAACCACTTCGGATTCACGCCGGTGCCGTTCCCCGCGTCGATGTACGACGACCTGTACAACACCGCCTACCAGCGCGTCGACCTGCAGTGGGGCCGATTGGTCGACATCGCGTTCTTCGCCATCGTCTCGTACGCGATCCTCACGGTGTTCTGGAAGCCGATCGCGGCGGCCATCGGGTGGCTGTGGATCCCGATCGGGCAGGCGAGTCTCTACGTGTTCGTCTGGCAGGTGTTCTTCGCGCTGGCGATCGCGTCGATCCCCGGTGTCGACTGGGGCAACGCCTGGATCGGCTTCGCGACCCACTCGGCGCTGATCCTGCTCGCCTGGTACATGGTCCGCAAGAAGTTCCTGTTCAGTGTGATCCCGCGTTGACGCCCGCCCTGGTGCGGTCCGCGGGCGGTCGAATCGCGCGTAGTGGGTCGAATCGCGCGTAGGCGGTCGGAACGTTTGACCACCTATGCGCGATTCCGCCTCCCATCGCGCCCGCCATGGGTCGGAACGCACGTGCGTGACGGACGGGAGGCACGGTGCCAGCCGGCACCGTGCCTCCTGTCCGTCGGCGATCAGCGCTGCCGCGTGGTCTCCGTGAAGAGGTCGTCGAAGAGCCCGGGTTCGTCCGTCTGCTCCTCGCCGAACTTCCACTTGCGGCGCATGCGCCGGAACGTCGTGATGCGGACCGGCTCGATGCCCGGCTCGGTGTCGTAGCTGCTCATGGTCCTTCCGCTCCTCATCCGTTCCCCGTCTGCATCCCCGCGGCGAGGCTACGTCGCCGCGCTGCGGGCCGACCGGATTTAGGTAGAAGAATTACCCTGTTGCGCTCCGTGGACAATCAGACGAACCGAGGGCACTGCTCCCTCTACTCTGCCGTTCAGGGCCTGGGGGCGCCGCCGTCGAGCGCCGTGATCACGCGCTCGATGATGCGCACGAACTTGGCCCTGTCCCGATCCGAGAAGGAGGCCATCAGCTCGTGCAGATGCTCGTTCGTGCTGTCCATGGCGGCTGCGTAGCGTGCTCGGCTGGTGTCCGTCAGCTCGATGAGCCGGCTGCGTCCGTCCTCCGGGTTCGGTCGTCGCTGCAGGTGTCCGGACCGCTCGAGCCGGTCGACCGCCGTGGTCACCGCTGGGCCCGTGATGCCGAGGTGGCTCGACAGGTCCTTCACACGGACGGGGCGCCCCGCCGACTCGGCACGGGACACGAACTGCACCACCGTGAGGTCGACGCCGGAGACACCCATGTGGTCGCGCAGACGCAACCGCAACGAGGTCGCCGTCGCCTCGAGCCGCGTCAGGGCCGCGTCGAGGTCCAGGTCGGTCTCGCTGCCCGTCACCGGGGTGCCTCCTCTGCGCCGTGCGGCCACGCGTCAGGGTACGCGGGCGCCGTCGGCACAGCGTATCCAGATCGCGCGGAGCCGGGTGGATGCCGACCCGCGGCGTGGCGATCGGTCGGCTGATGGACCAGATGATCCGCATCGAGATCGCTGCCCGCGATCCCGAGTCCGCGATCCGTGAGCTCGCGGCCGTCGACGTCGGCCGGCAGTGGAGTTCGCGGCGCACGGGGGACGAGTACTCGTTCCGGTACTCCGCGGTGGGCGACGACGAGGTCACGATCCGTCGCTCACGGATCCGCGGTCTGCTGCGGGGTCTCGTGCCACCAGGTGACGACCACGTCGTGCGGTGGACCACCGACGGCTCCGTCGTCATCGACGCGGCGGGGGCGCGCTTCGAGCTGCGGCACGACGAACCCGTGCTGTCGCCGTCTGACCGGGAGTACGTCTTCGTCGGCACCGACCACGACCAGCGGTTGGTGCACCTGGGACGCGCGTTCGTCGAGATCGTCGCCGCCGAACGGTACGGCGCCGCTTCCGGTCCGCTCGTGTTCGACCGCGTCCGCGTCGTCGACGACGCGGCGCTCGGACCCTGGCGCGAAGCACTCGGTGCCCTGTCGCGCGCACTGCGTGACGGTGTGGAGTCCGACGCCTGGGTCTCGGCGAAGCACGCGGCCGCCGAGGCGTTCCTCACGATGTTCCCGCCGCGGTTGGACGCGCTGCCCGCCGAGCTCTCGAGCCCACGGAACGCACGGCTCAAGTCCGTCGTCGAGTACCTCCACGCCCACGTCCGCGACTCGATCGCGGTGGCGGACCTGGCTGACGTCGCCGGGCTCAGCGTCCGGTCGGTGCAGGAGTCCTTCGCGCGGGTGCTCGGCGTCTCCCCGCTGACGTACCTCCGCGAGATCCGGCTCGACCGGGTCCGCGACGACCTGCTCGCACTCGATCCCCAGTCGGTGACGGTGGGGGACGTCGCACGGCGGTGGGGGTTCGCGCACCTCGGGCGGTTCTCCGCCGCGTACGTCGACCGGTTCGGCGAGTACCCGAAGCAGACGCTCCGCCGCTGATCGTCCCGAGCGGTCAGTCGGCTGCCGGCGGCGCGGTGCTCCGCCGCACCTGCAGGGTCGTCGCGAGCCGGACGTGCTCGGGGGTCGGCTCGCCGCGGAGCATGGAGAGCAGCATCTCCACTGCACTCGCGCCGAGTTCCGCGAGCGGCTGTGCGACCGTCGTCAGGGGCGGTGTGGTCATCGACGCCTGCGGGACGTCGTCGAAGCCGATCACGGAGAGGTCCTCGGGGACGCGGAGTCCGAGGTCGGCGGCCGCGTGCAGCACACCGATGGCGGAGGAGTCGTTCGCCGCGAACACCGCGGTGGGGCGGTGCGGGCCGGAGAGGAGTTCCCGGGCGACGGCGGCCGCGTTGCCCTCCTGGTAGTCGCCTGCCCGGAGGAGCGCGTCGTCCACCTGGATGCCCGCGGCGGCGAGGGCGGCGCGGTACCCGGCCTCGCGCAACTGTGCGGACGCCAGGTCGGCGCGGCCGTGGATGTGTGCGATGCGCGTGTGCCCGAGCGCGAGGAGGTGCTCCACGGCGATGCGTGCGCCGCCCTCGTTGTCGGTGTCGACGGTGGCGTGTCCCTCCGGCCCGGTGTGGGGGTCGATCGCGACCACGGGGATCGACGAGCTCGGCAGCGCGGTCGACGGCGTCACGACGATCGCTCCGTCGATGAGGGTGCCGGAGAGCCGGGAGAGCGATCGCCGTTCCCACCCGGGTTGGCTCGCGCCGGTGACGAGTCCGGCGTAGGCGAGCAGCTCGTAGCCGGTGCCGGTCGTCGCCGACGAGATCCCGCGCAGCAGCTCCGTGGAGAACGGCTCGAACTCGGGGACGAGGATGCCGATCACCCCGGTGCGTGAACTCCGGAGACTCCGCGCGACGAGGGACGTCTCGTACCCGAGGCGTTCCACGACCTCCTGTACGCGCAGCATGGTCGCGGGGGCGACACCGTCGCGGTGGTTCACGACCTTGGAGACGGTCGGGATCGACACCCCGGCTGCCCGTGCGACGTCGGCGATCGTCGCCCGCCCAGGGCTGCTGTCCACACCGGGAGCGGTCTCCATGTGCTCACCGTACCGCCGATGCCCCCGGTGAACGACCGCGGTCCATGCGTTAGAAAACGTTATCGATATCGATTGACAAAGCGACGCAGCGCCTGGCACGCTCTCCGCAGCGGCAGCAATGCCGCAGCGGCGACCGATGCCGCAGCTGTCAACGACGACACTTCAGGAGCTCCACGATGACGAGGAAGATCCGAGCCACGGCGGCCATCGCGCTGATCGGGGCCACAGCACTGCTGGCGACCGGCTGCTCGAGCGGTGGCAACGCCGCGGGCAGCGACGGCAAGGTCACGATGACCTTCTGGCACAACTCCACGACCGGACCCGGCAAGGCGTTCTGGGAGAAGACCGTCAAGGACTTCGAACAGGACCACCCCGACGTGACGATCAAGATCCAGGCGATCCAGAACGAGGACCTGGACGGCAAGCTCCAGACCGCGCTCAACTCGGGATCCGCCCCCGACGTGTTCCTGCAGCGCGGCGGCGGCAAGATGAACGCGATGGCCCAGGCCGGCCAGCTCATGGACATCACCAGCTCGATCGGGAAGACCGCGAAGTCCGAGGTCAGTGCCGGTGCGTTCAAGGGCTACGAGCTCGACGGCAAGACGTACGCCATGCCGGTCGACGTGAACCCCGAGGGCATCTGGTACAGCCAGGACCTCTTCGAGCAGGCGGGCATCGAGGGCACCCCGACCACGATGGACGAGCTGAACGCGGACATCGCCAAGCTGAAGGACGCCGGCATCCAGCCGGTCGCCGTCGGTGCGAAGGACGCCTGGCCCGCCGCGCACTGGTACTACAACTTCGCACTCCGCGCGTGCAGCGAGAAGACGCTGAACGGCGCCGCGAAGGACCTGAAGTTCACGGACAGCTGCTGGAAGGCCGCCGGTCAGGACACGAAGGACTTCTTCGACACGAAGCCGTTCAACGACGGCTACCTCACCACCGCCGCGCAGCAGGGCGCCGGCAGCTCGGCCGGCCTCATCGCGAACCACAAGGCCGCGATGGAGCTGATGGGCGCGTGGGACCCGGGAGTGATCTCGTCGCTCACCCCGGACGGCAAGCCGCTGCCCGACCTCGGCTTCTTCCCGTTCCCCGAGGTCTCCGGTGGCAAGGGCGCTCCCGGCTCGATGATGGGTGCTGTCGACGGCTACTCGTGCTCGGCGAAGGCCCCGAAGAAGCAGTGCACCGAGTTCCTCAACTACATGACCGAGAAGCCCGTGCAGGAGGCGTACTACAAGGCATTCAACGCGATCCCGGCGAACGAGTCCGCCCAGGCGGTCGTCACCGAGCCCTACCTGAAGACGGTGCTCGAGGCGTACAACAAGGCCCCCTTCGTGTCGAACTACCTCGACACCCTCTACGGCCAGAACGTCGGCAACGCGCTCAACACCAGCGTGGTGGACCTGCTCGCCGGCAAGGGCGACGTCGACGACATCGTCAAGACGGTCAACCAGGCCGCGGCGAAGGGCTGACCCGACCCATGGCCACATCAGTCGCCCCCCGTCCGTCCGGCTCGAGCGAGCTGACGGGCGCGGGGAAGGACCTGACCGGGGCCGGCGGCACCACGCCGTCGGCCCCCGCCGGCCGGGGCCGGAAGAAGCCGGTCGCCGACGTCCGCAAGCGGGTCGAGATCGCCCTGCTGGCCGGGCCCGCGACGATCATGTTCGTCGGGTTCGTGATCCTCCCCGTGGCGCTCGCCGCCTACTACGGCTTCTACAAGTGGCAGGGCTACGGGGCGCCGACGGACTTCGTCGGCCTCGACAACTACAAGATCATCTTCACCGACCCCGACTTCCGGGGCGTGCTGACCCACAACGCGTTCATCGTGATCGGCTCGCTGCTCGTGCAGGGTCCCATCGCGATCATCCTCGCGCTGCTGCTCAACCAGCGGATCCGCGGCCGTGGCCTCATCCGGGTGCTCATCTTCGTGCCGTACGTCATCTCCGAGGTGATCGTCGGCACCGGGTGGAGCCTGATGCTCTCCACGAGCGGCGCCGTCAACGACCTGCTCCAGGCGATCGGCCTCGGTGCGCTGCGGAACGACTGGCTGTCGAACCCGGACATCGCGATCTGGACCCTCCTCGCGATCATCTCGTGGAAGTACATCGGCTTCGCGGTGATCCTGTTCCTGGCCGGCCTGCAGAGCATCCCCGAGGAACTGTTCGAGGCCGCCCAGCTCGACGGCGCCGGCTACTGGCAGATCCAGCGGCGGATCACGCTGCCGCTGCTCGGCCCGACCATCCGCATCTGGGCGTTCCTGTCGATCATCGGCTCGCTCCAGCTGTTCGACCTGGTCTACATCATCTGGGGGCAGTACATCGCCTCGACGGCCGGGACCTCGACCATGGCGACGTACATGGTCGCGAACGGCCGGAACTCTGGCAACTACGGGTACGGCAACGCCGTCGCCGTGGTGATCTTCCTCATCTCGCTGGCGATCGCACTCGTCTACCAGCGGTTCGTCCTGCGTCGCGACACCGCCGGCGCCCTCACCGAGAAGGCAACACGATGACCACCACCACCGCCGACGCACGGGTCGCCGCACTGGCCGAGAAGGCAACACGATGACCGCCACCGCATCGATCGTCGCGCCCCGACGACGCCGGGACCGTGACAGCGGACCGGTCCGCCGCGAGCGCAACCTCGGCACGTACTTCATCGCGCTGCTGTTCATCGCGGTCTGCATCGGCCCCGTCGCGTACATCGTCCTCGGCGGCTTCCGTACCAACGCGCAGATCACCGCGAGCCCCGCTGGGCTCCCGGCACCGTGGAACTTCGGCAACTACGCCGAGGTCCTGTCCAGCGGAGTGTTCTGGCAGCAGCTCGGCAACTCGCTCATCGCCGGCGTCACCACCACGGTCGGCGTCGTCGTGCTCGGGCTGATGGTCAGCTTCGTGCTCGCCCGCTACCGGTTCCGCGGCCGCGGCGCGCTGTACTCGCTGTTCGCCGCCGGGCTGATGTTCCCGATCACCGTCGCGATCACGCCGCTCTACCTGCTGGTGAAGGACCTCGGGCTGACGAACAGCCTGGCCGGCGTCATCCTGCCGCAGATCGCGTTCGCGCTGCCGACGACCGTCATCATCCTGGTGCCGTTCCTGCGGGCGATCCCGGACGAGCTCGAGGAAGCAGCCTCCATCGACGGGGCCAGCCGCCTGGGGTTCTTCTTCCGGATGGTCGTGCCGCTGTCCCTGCCCGGCGTCGTCACGACGGGCATCCTGGCCTTCATCGGCAGCTGGAACAGCTACATCCTGCCGCTGTTCATCCTCAACGACGCGTCGGCGTACACGCTGCCGCTCGGGGTGCAGGCGTTCTCGTCGCAGTACTCCGTCGACACCGCAAGGGTGCTCGCGTTCACGTCGCTGTCGATGATCCCCGCGCTGGCGTTCTTCGCGGTGTTCCAGCGTCGCATCGTCGGCGGTCTGACCGGGGCGGTGAAGGGATGACCGCGACCGACGCGACAGCGTCGGCCACGGGCGGCCGGGAGGCTCGCCCCGCGTCGTCGACGCCGGTCACCGCGACCGACGCCCGGCCCGCGGCGCGTGGCGGGGCCGACCCGAGCCTCCCGTCCGCCCTGGCCCGACCGTCGGACCGGACACCCGTGCCGGACCGCGCCGCCGCCCTGCTGGCGGCCATGACGCTCGAGGAGAAGACGGCGCAGCTCGTCGGCTACTGGCTCGACCAGAACGGCGTGGTCGCGCCCATGCAGGGCGAGATGACCACCCGGTCGGACGGCCGCACGCTGGCGGACATCACCCGTGACGGCATCGGCCAGTTCACCCGCGTCTACGGCACCCGCCCCGTCGAGCCCGACGAGCGCGCCGCCTGGCTGTGGGACGAGCAGCGGCGCCTGAAGCGGGAGACCCGGCTGGGCATCCCGGCGCTCGTGCACGAGGAGTGCCTGACCGGCCTGGCCGCGTGGAAGGCCGCGACGTTCCCGACACCGCTGGCCTGGGGTGCCGCCTTCGACCCGGAGCTCGTCGAACGGGTCGGTGCCGTGATCGGCGACTCGATGCGACGGCTCGGGGTCCACCAGGGCCTCGCTCCAGTGCTCGACGTCGTCCGCGACCCCCGCTGGGGACGGGTCGACGAGTGCATCGGCGAGGACCCCTACCTGGTCGGCACCGTCGGCACCGCCTACGTCCGTGGGCTGCAGCGCGCCGGGGTCGACGCGACCCTCAAGCACTTCCTGGGGTACTCCGCGTCGCAGGCGGGCCGCAACCACGCACCCGTGCACGCCGGGGCGCGCGAGATCGCGGACGTGTTCCTGCCACCGTTCGAGATGGCGCTGCTCGACGGCGGCGCTCGCTCGGTGATGAACTCCTACGCGGAGATCGACGGCGTGCCCGTCGCGGCGAACGCCGACCTGCTGACCGGGCTGCTGCGGGACCGCCTCGGCTTCGACGGCACCGTCGTGGCGGACTACTTCTCGGTGGCGTTCCTCGAGGTCATGCACGGCATCGCCGCCGACCGTGGCGAGGCGGCAGCGATGGCGCTCGAGGCCGGGGTCGACGTCGAGCTGCCCACCGGCGACGCGTACCTGGAGCCACTGGTCGAGCGCGTCCGTACCGGCCTCGTCGACGAGGCACTGGTCGACTGTGCCGTGCTGCGGGTCCTCCGCCAGAAGGAGCGGCTCGGGCTGCTCGACCCGGACGTGTTCGAGGACGAGCCGCCCACCGGCATCGACCTGGACACCCCGTCGCACCGCGACCTCGCACGGCAGCTCGCGGCGGAGTCGCTCGTCCTGCTGTCGAACGACGGTGTGCTGCCCCTGGACCCCCTGCAGGGGGTCGTCGCGGTGATCGGCCCGAACGCCCACCGTGCCGAGGCCCTGCAGGGGTGCTACTCCTTCGCGAACCACGTGCTGGCCGACCACCCCGACCTGCCGCTCGGCTTCGCGATCCCGACCGTGCTCGAGGCGCTGCAGGCGTCTCTCGGCGGCACGGTGTCGACCGCGGTCGGCTGCGCCGTCGAGGGTGACGACCGCTCCGGCATCGCCGAGGCCGTCGCCGTCGCGCGGGACGCCGAGGTCGCGGTCGTCGTGGTGGGGGACCAGGCGGGCTTGTTCGGCCGCGGCACCGTGGGCGAGGGCAACGACACCGCATCGCTCGACCTGCCCGGCGTGCAGCGCGAGCTGGTCGAGGCCGTCGTCGCGACCGGCACCCCGACGGTGGTGGTCCTGCTCACCGGACGGCCGTACGCGATCGGCTGGGCGCTCGACGGACCTGGTCCCCGTCCGTCCGCCGTCGTCCAGGCGTTCTTCCCGGGGGAGGGCGGGGGACTGGCGATCGCCGACCTCCTCACCGGTGCCGTTGCGCCGTCCGGCCGCCTGCCGGTCTCGCTGCCCCGTGCTGCCGGTGCGCAGCCGTACACGTACCTGCACCCGAGGCTCGGCGGTCCGTCGGACGTCACGGCCGCCGACTCGACACCGGTCCGCCCGTTCGGCTTCGGTCTGACGTACACGGCCTTCGCGTACCAGGACCTGGTCGTCGACCACACCGTCACCACCGACGGCACGTTCACCGCGACGGTCACGGTCCGGAACACCGGGCAGCGCGACGGCTCGGACGTCGTGCAGCTCTACGGGAACGACGTGCACGCCAGCGTCACCCGTCCGGTCGTCCAGCTGCTCGGGTACGCCCGGGTCGACGTGCCGGCGGGGGAGTCCCGCAGCGTGCGCTTCACCGTGCCGGTACAGCGATTCGCCTTCAGCGGTCGCGACCTGCGGAAGGTCGTCGAGCCGGGAGACGTGCAGGTGTGGGTCGCGTCCCACGCGGCGGCGTCCCGGCCGGGAGGCCCGCTCGAGTCCGGTGGGATCGTCGCGCTGTCGGACGGGTCGGCCGCAGTGCCCCTGCCGGGTACCGCCACGGAGCGTGCGACCCTGCGGGTCACCGGGCCGGTGCAGGAGGTGCAGCTGACGGATCCCCGCCTCGTCACCTGGACGGTGGCCTGACCACGGGAACAGACGACGTCGGGTCCGCGCGACGGATCCGACGTTTTCTGTTCCCTCGACGGGCGGCGGGTGGCATGGCGCGGTATCCTGGTTGTGGTTAATCGATTAAGCATCGCCGGTCGACGGCGCGTGCCCAACCCGACGGTCGACCGCATCCCCAAGCAACGACGCTCGGAAGGAACCACACATGCACATCGGGTCGATCTCCAGGCCACGGCGCATCGTCGCCGCGGCACTCGGAGCCCTCGCTCTCGTCACCGGGAGCCTCTTCGCGACGACGGTCGGTGTCGGCAGCGCTGCTGCCGCCACGAACGGTCCGTGCGACACCTACGCCGGCGCCGGCACCTCGTGTGTCGCCGCGTACAGCTCCACCCGGGCGCTGTACTCCTCGTACAACGGGCCGCTCTACCAGGTGCAGCGTGCCTCGGACGGGGCGACCACGAACGTCGGGCTGCTCGCCGCCGGCGGGTACGCCAACGCCCAGACGCAGGACACCTTCTGCTCCGGCACGACGTGCACCATCCCGAAGATCTACGACCAGTCGTCCAACCACAACGACCTGACCGTCGCGGGGGCCGGGGACGCCGGACCCGCGAACCACGCTGCTGACGCCGGTGCGCTGCCGGTCACCATCGCCGGACACAAGGCGTACGGCATCTACATGCCGCAGCAGGTGGCCTACCGGATCTCGAGCACGGTCGCCAAGGGCACGGCCCGCGGCGCCAGCCCGGAGTCGATGTACGAGGTCGCCAGCGGCACGAACGTGAACCACGGCTGCTGCTCGGACTTCGGCAACGTCGAGACGCAGGCGAAGGACACCGGCAAGGGGCACATGGACGCCCTGAACCTGTCGATGCTCAACGGCACGGGCAGCGCCGGTCGCGGACCGTGGGTGCAGGCCGACCTGGAGAACGGCGTCTACGAGGGCAAGACCGCGATCAACACCGCGAACACCGGCAACACGTCGAAGTTCGTCACCGCGCTCCTCAAGAACGACGGCGTCGCGAACTTCGCGCTGAAGGGCGGGAACGCGCAGTCCGGGTCGCTGTCGAAGTGGTACGAGGGGGCGCTGCCGACCGACAAGGACGGCGACGGCCAGGGCTACACACCGATGAAGCTCGAGGGGTCGATCGTGCTCGGCGCCGGCGGGGACAACTCGAACCGCGGCACGCAGTCGTTCTTCGAGGGCGTCATGACCACCGGGTACTCGACCGATGCTGCCGACAACGCCGTGCAGGCGAACGTCGTCGCGCAGAACTACCAGGGTGTCTCGACCGGTGGTGGCCCCGGCGCCCCGATCACCGGACCCGGCGGCAAGTGCGTCGACGTCGCCGGCGACGACACCGGCGGGAACACCGCGGTCGTGCAGCTGTACGACTGCCAGACGCTCGCGGCCGACCAGCACTGGCTCGGCAACGTCTACGGAGCACACACACTCAGCACGCTCGGCCGCTGCCTGGACGTCAACGGCAACGGCACCGCGAACGGCACCCACGTCGAGCTCTACGACTGCAACGGCGTCGGCGGGCAGCAGTGGATCGTGCAGCCGGACGGGTCGATCAAGAACCCGCAGTCCGGCCGCTGCCTCGACGACCCCTCGGGCAACACCGCGAACGGCACGGCGCTGCAGATCTACGACTGCAACGGCAACCAGGCGCAGAAGTTCGTCGCGGCCGTCCCGATCAAGACGATCGGGTCCAAGTGCGTCGACGTCGCCGGCAACGACCTGCAGCAGAACGGTCAGCAGGTCCAGGTCTACGACTGCCAGACGCTCCTGACGGACGAACAGACGACCGATCAACAGTGGGCCTACAACCAGGCCGACCACACGATCCGGACGCTCGGGCGCTGCCTCGACATCGACGGCAACGCCACCGCGAACGGTTCGCACCTGGAGCTGTACACGTGCAACGGTGTCGGCGGCCAGCAGTGGGTGCCGCAGGCGAACGGCTCCGTGCTGAACCCGCAGTCCGGTCGGTGCCTCGACGTCCCGTCGGGCAACACCGCGAACCAGACGCCGCTGCAGCTGTACGACTGCAACAACCAGGCGCCGCAGGTGTTCAGCTTCAACTGAACCGTGTGACGGACGGGAGGCCCGGTGCCAGCTGGCACCGGGCCTCCTGTCCGTTGCCGGGTACGTCCCGGCCGCAGGACGCGTCTTCCCCACCGCGCGCCGGGCGCGTACAGTCCCACGCAACACACGACCGGCGGGCGGGGAGCGCGATGCGACTGATCACCGGGACGACACTGGTCGTGGCGCTGACGGCGGCCACGCTGATCGGGCTGGCGCCTCCGGCGAGCGCGGCCGGTTCGGGGACGATCGCCGTGCAGCTCGCGGCACCGGACGGCACCGCGATCCGGCTGGCGGACGTCCAACTCGCTGCGATCGGTACCGATGCCGTCGTCGGGAACGCCACCACCGACTCCGACGGCACCGCGACGTTCACCGGCATCCCTGCTCCGGACACCGTCACGGTGACGACACGGGTGCTCCCGCCGCACGGTGCGCAGACGTACGCGCCCGGTCTCCGCGCGGACATCGCGGTTCGCGGTGGCTCCACGGTGTCGGTCACCGTGCCGCTCGTGATCGGCGCCACGGTGCAGGGTGGTGTCGTCGGACCGACGGGACCCGCCGCCGGACGCCTGATGTACGCGTGGAACGAGGACACCTCGCAGGTGTTCCGGACGTCCACGGACAGCGCGGGCCGGTACCGGTTCGTCGGGCTGAGCACGGGTCGGTACCGCATCGAGGCGTACGCCAGCGGGACGGCGTCCCCTGCGGTCTGGAAGACCCGGGTGTACCAGCAGCGGGGGAGCCTCCCGGCTTCACAGGTGACGTTGTCGCAGCACTACGCGCACAGCGACTACGACCTGGTCGTCTTCGCGAACACGGCGTCCCGCACCCCGTCGGCGCAGCTCAGTGGAGCGAGTGTGGTGGTGACGAATGCAGCGACCGGCGCGTCGTTCTCGACCCGGTTCTCGACAATGCTCGACAGCGAGCAGACGGCGCAGTTCCAGATCCCGTCCGGGCAGTACGCGGTGGAGCTCCGGACGACGGCGACGACCGTGGCGCCGGCGCGGGTGCTGTGGCTCGGACGTCCGGGTGGGGTGTACCAGTACGTGGATGATCGGGCGCAGGCGGTCCCGGTGAAGGCCGCGTTCGGCGGGTTCAACGGTTGGGGTGGGGCGCTGCCGGAGGGAGTGTCGAGGTGATTCACGGACTGTCTCGCTGCGGCGCTCCGTGTGCTGGGAGGCGCCATGGACGACCCTCACCACGATCGGATGTTCGGCGCAACGGGCGCCCCGCCGGCTGATGCCGGCAACAGCGCGAACCAGACGCCGCAGGTGTGCAGCTTCGACTGAACCGTGTGACGGACAGGAGGCCCGGTGCCAGCTGGCACCGGGCCTCCTGTCCGTCCATCCGTCCGATCAGGACGCAACGGCCTCGTGGGTCGGACGCGCCCGTGCCAGCTCGATGCGTTCGTAGATCCCCTGGAAGTGCACGCGCATGGCGTCGCGAGCATCGTCGGCGCTGCCGTTGGCGAGGGCGAGGACGATCCGTCGGTGCGCTTCGACCGATCCGCTGCCGTAGGGGGAGACCTCGGCGAGCTGGTCGTGCGCATCGTGGTAGGCGTCCCAGAACACGTCCACGAGTTGTCCGACGAGCGGGTTCGCGAGGTGGCTGTACAGCACGCGGTGGAATTCGCGGTCGGCTTCGGCGCTCCCGTCCGCGTCGCCGATCTGTTCGCACAGTTCGAGCAGGTGGTCGAGGTCGGTTGCGTCCAGTCGGTCGGTCAGCTCCGCGATCGCACTCGTCTCGAGCATCTCGCGTACCTTCGCCAGGTTCTCGAGCGCGTCGAGACCCTTCGGCCCCGCGACGAGCGTCCTGAACACCAACGACGGCGCCAGGGCCTGCAGCGACGGGGAGGCAACGAACGTCCCGTGTCCGTGCCTGATGTCGACGATGCCCCACGCGCGCAACTCGCGGATCGCCTCTCGCACCGTGTTGCGGGAGACGTTGAGCCGTTCGATGAGTTCGAGCTCGGTGGGCATGCTGTCGCCGGACGTCAGCCGGAGTTCCCGGATGATCTCAACGATCTGCTGGGCCACCGGCTGTCGTTCCTTGCGCGTGACCATCACCGCACTCCCGTCCGGGCGCGTTGCGCCCCTCGGGACCCCATGTTAGCGTGAGGCCAACGTCCAACGTCCAACGTTGTGTCACGCCGGCGATGCCGGCCCGATCGGAAAGCAACCAATGACGACTGCTCCTCCTGCACGACGCGCTCCCTGGTACCGAGAGGTCTCCCGAAGCCAATGGCACCAGTTCCTCGCCTCATGGCTCGGCTACCTGCTCGACGGCTTCGACTTCGTGATCATCACCCTGGTCCTGACGGACATCGCGAAGACGTTCGACCTCAGCGTCGTGGAGAGCGCATCGCTCATCTCGGCGGCGTTCATCAGTCGTTGGTTCGGTGGACTCGCCCTCGGCGCCCTCGGGGACCGCTTCGGCCGGAAGACCGCGATGATCTCCAGCATCGTGCTGTTCTCGCTCGGCTCGGCTGTGTGTGCGATCGCTCCGTCCTACTGGGTGCTGTTCGCCGCTCGTCTCGCGATCGGGATGGGGATGGCGGGCGAGTACGGATCGAGCTCGACCTACGTGATCGAGTCGTGGCCGAAGCACCTCCGCAACAAGGCGAGTGGGTTCCTCATCTCCGGGTACTCGATCGGGACGGTCATCGCCGCGCAGGTGTACCAGTTCGTCGTGCCGGCCTTCGGGTGGCGGGCCATGTTCGCCCTCGGACTCGTCCCCATCGCGATCACCCTGTGGTTGCGCCGCGCGCTCCCCGAGTCGAAGGACTGGTCGGAAGCGCGGAGCGCGCGCGCCGGTGGAGCCGCCGCAGCGCCGAACGTCTTCGGCATCCTGTTCGCCGGCAGGTACCGCGTCGTCAACATCATCACCGCGGTGATCGCCATCGGCCTCCTCGCTCTGGTCTTCGGGCAGCTGATGCCCAACGGCGCCGCGGTCGCCGTCGGTGCGGTCCTCGTCGGCGCGATCTTCGTGTCCTACATCGTCCAGTTCTCGAAGCGGCGGTGGCCAGCCGTCGTCGCGGTGACCGTGACGATCTTCGCGGCATTCCTGTACTCGTGGCCGATCCAGGCGCTGCTCCCGACCTACCTCAGCACGGAGTTGCACTACGACCCATCGCACGTCAGCAACGCGGTGTCCTTCGCCGGGTTCGGAGCCGCGGTGGGCTGCTGGGTCGCCGGCTTCACCGGCGACTGGCTGGGCACCCGTTGGGCCTACGTCGCGAGCCTCGTCCTGTCGGAGGTCCTCATCTTCCCGATGTTCGCCGTGGGCGGGTCGTCGCTGCTGCTCCTGGGAGCGTTCCTGTTCGTGCAGCAGACGTTCGGTCAGGGGATCGCCGGCCTGCTGCCGAAGTGGATCGGCGGGTTCTTCCCCACCGAGCAACGAGCCGCCGGCCTCGGGTTCACCTACAACGTCGGGGCGCTCGGTGGCGCCGTGGCACCGATCCTCGGCGCAGCACTCGCCGGGACCTTCGCCTCGCTCGGCACCGCACTCGCCGTGATCTCGTTCTCCCTCACCGCCGTCGTCATCGTGTTCATGGTCGTCAACCTCCCCGCGAGGGTCCAGAAGTGGATCCACCCCGACGCGAGCTGGCGCGGCGACTTCGCCCGCGACGGTGGACTGTCCCTGGACGACGACCCCGTCCTCGAGCCGTCCGCGCTCCGGCAGAACGCCGCTCAGTAGCGCCGCGGACTCCGCCCATCCCTGTCCAGCTCCACGACCTCGACCAAGAAGGACCCCGTGAACTCGCACGCAACGAACACGCTCGCCGGCATCATCCCCCCGTTGTCGACACCGCTCACCGCCGATGGCGACGTCGACGTCCGCTCACTCGAACGGCTCGTCGAGCACCAGCTCGGAGCGGGAGTCCACGGGCTCTTCGCCCTGGGATCGACCGGTGAGGTCGCGTTCCTCCGTGACGAGCAGCGGACCCAGGTCATCGAGACGACGGTGCGCGTCGCGGCAGGCCAGGTACCGGTCGTCGCGGGACTGATCGACATGACCACCCCGCGGGTGATCGCGCAGTTGCGGCGCGCAGAAGCCGTCGGCGCGGACGCCGTCGTGGCGACCGCGCCCTTTTACACACGCACGCACCCTGCTGAGGTCGAGCGCCACTTCCGGCTGATCGCGGATGCGGCGGACGTACCGGTCATTGCGTACGACCTCCCCGTGTCCGTGCACACGAAGCTCAGTGCCGCGCTGCTGCTCGAACTCGCCGCCGACGGCGTCCTCGCTGGCGTGAAGGACAGCAGCGGTGACGACGCCGGGATCCGTGCACTCGTCCTCGCGGCGCGGCGGCTCGACCGACCGTTCGCCGTCCTCACCGGTTCCGAACTGACGGCGGACTCGGCGCTGACGTTCGGCGCGACCGGCGTCGTCCCGGGGCTCGGTAACGTCGATCCGCGCGGGTACGTCCGGCTGTGGGAGGCGACGCAGCGCGGTGACCTGGTCGCAGCGCGGGAGGAGCAGGAGCGACTGTTCGGGCTCTTCCAGCTCGTGAACGCCGGCGACAGCTGCCGCATGGGCCCCGCCTCCTCCGCGCTCGGCGCGTTCAAGGCAGCCCTGCACCTGCTGGGGATCATCGACTGCGCTCGGACCGCCGACCCGTACATCCCGTTGGACGACACCGAGATCGCCGTCGTCCGAGAGCGGCTCGAAGCCGCCGGCCTGCGCTGAGGGACCGTCGTGCGTATTGCTCGGATCAGCACGGACGACGGTCCGCGGACGGTCGTCGCAGACGGGGACGAGTGGGTCGGAGTGGTCTCGGCGTTCGACCTGACGCCGACCGGAGCGCGACACTCCGGAACAGCCGCGTTGCTCGCACCCATCGAACCGGGCGCGATCGTCGGCATCTCCCATCCGACGACCGCCGACGGCACGCCGCGCGTGCAGGGCTGGTGGAAGTCGCCCCGCACACTGGGCGGGCCAGGTGCGACCATCCACCTCAACGAGTGGAGCGACTCGACCGTCGGCGAAGGCGAACTGGCCGTCGTGATCGGCAGTCGGGCGAACGCGCTCAAGCAGGAGGACGCACTGGCTCACGTGCTCGGCTACACGGTCGCGAACGACGTCACCGTGGTTGCTCCGCTCGTGGACTCCGTGTTCTTCGCCGCGAAGGTCGGTGAGAACGCCACGCCGCTCGGTCCCTGGATCGAGACGGATCTCCCGAACCCGGACGCGGCCCAGATCGAGGTGCGCATCGACGGGGACGTCGTCCTGACGAGCAGCACCGCCCACCTGCCGAACACCGTCTCCGAGATCCTGGTCGCGATCACCGAACAGATCGTCCTCGAGGCTGGGGACGTGGTGCTCACCGGGTCACCGCAGACGGCGGCGGAGCTCCACTCCGGACGGTCCGTCGACATCACGATCACGGGTGTCGGCACGTTGCGGAACACCGTCTCGTGACCGTCCTCTGCATCGGCATCGACATCGGTGGGACGAAGACCGCGGCAGGACTGGTCCGTGAGGACGGGACGGTGTTCGGCCGGATCGAGGCTGCCACGCCCGCGCGATCGGGCCCGGCCGCGGTCATCGGCCGAGCGGAGGAGCTCGTGCAGAGGCTCCGACAGGTCGCCGACGACACCGTGGAAGGTGTCGGCGTCGGTGCCGCCGGGGTCATCGACCCCTGTTCCGGTCGCGTGAGCGCTTCGACGGACCTCATCGCGGGATGGGCTGGTACCGATCTCCGCGGTGACCTCGAGCACCGCCTGCGGCTGCCCGTGACCGTCATCAACGACGTCCACGCACACGCCGTCGCCGAAGCGCGCGTCGGAGCCGGTTCCGGGGTGGGGCGGATGCTGCTCTTCGGGCTCGGCACCGGTATCGGTGGTGCGCTCACCCAGGACGGGGTCGTCGAGATGGGCAGGCGGGGCGTCGCCGGACACTTCGGTCACATGCCGTGCAAGGAGGCGGTGGGCGAGACCTGTTCGTGCGGTAAGGCCGGGCATCTCGAGGCCGTCGCCTCCGGACCGGCGATCCTGCGTCGCTACCGCCGCGCAACCGGGGACCGGCACGTCCCCGACACGCGAGCAGTCTTCGCACGAGCCGCCGCGGGCGTCCGAGCGGCCGAGGAGGTCGTCGAGACCGCGAGCGTCGCGATCGGCGAAGCGATCGGTGGGATGGTGAACGCCTGCGACCCGGAACGGACGGTCCTGAGCGGTGGCCTCGCCTTCGCCGGCGCGGCATGGCTCGAACAGATCCGAGACGCAGCACGCAACACGCTGCTGCCGCACCTTGAGGACTGCCCCGTCCTGCTGTCCCCGCTGAACGGCGATGCCGCGATCATCGGAGCAGCCCTGCACCACCGACGACCCGGAGGACACCGATCGTGACGAACACCGTGCTCGAGCAACTGCAGGGAGGCGTCGTCGTCTCCTGTCAGGCGTACCCCGGGGAACCGATGCGCCATCCGGAGACGATGGCGCAGCTTGCCGAGGCGGCGATCGTCGGCGGAGCGATCGGCATCCGCGCGCAGGGCGTCGTTGACGTCGCCCTGATCGCTGACCGTGTCGATGTGCCGACCATCGGTCTGTGGAAAGTGGGAGCAGACGGGGTCTTCATCACGCCGACCCTGCAGCACGCCGTGGTGATCGCAGGGGCGGGGGCATCGATCGTCGCGGTCGACGGCACCCGGCGCACGAGGCCCGACGGACGCACACTGAGCGAGACCGTCCGCGCCTTCCGTCAGGAGTCGGATGCGCTCCTGATGGCCGACGTGGGGAGCGTCGCCGACGGCGACGCCGCAATCGAGGCCGGGGTCGACTGCCTCAGTACCACCCTCAGTGGGTACACGCTCGACCGTCCGACGACGATCGGACCGGACCTCGAGGTGCTCGCAGCACTCGTCGAACGTTCTCCGGTCCCCGTCTTCGCTGAGGGCCGGATCCACACTCCGGACCAGGCCAGGGGCTGCATGGAGTCCGGTGCCCACGCCGTCGTCGTCGGCACCGCGATCACCCACCCGTCGACCATCACCCGCTGGTTCGGAGACGCGGTCCGCGGCAGCGCGTGAGCACGGTCATGGCTGACGACGACGCCCGGGTACCGACTCCACGTCGGCACCCGGGCGTCGTCCGCGTTCACCTGGTGATGCACACGACCAGTCGGGTCGTGTCCATCACCGGAGATCGACGCGAGCGCCGATGACGCGCGCGGTCGACGTCGACGCACGGGTCACCGTCCAGGTCGTGTCCGGGACGAAAAAGCCCTGCGTCGCCTCAGCCGCGGTCACCGTGTGCCGCGGTGTCGTGCAGGTGTAGGTCGCTCCTGCGGCGAGGTTCGAGTACCGGCAGTTCCCCGCGCCTGGCGGCACGAGCGGGTTGACGTTGCCCGCCGTCGGCGCGACGGTCGCCGGCGAGGACGAACCGTTCGTGACGGTGAACCGGTACGCGACGGTCTCTCCCGCCGTGTAGGGGCTCGTCGAGACGTCTCGTCCGCTGTCGTTCCGGCTCCCGGTGACGTGGACGAGGTCGATGGACGACGTCGCGGTCGTGGAGGCGGCACAGGTGGAGTCCAGCCAGGCGTCGTCGAACGAGGCGAACTGGATACCGGTGGTGTAGCTCGATTCGTAGAGCACGCCGATCATGCCGTCGTCCAGTCGGGTGGCGGTCGAGTAGGCCGAGAAACCCGGAGCGATCGATCGGACGGACGACCAGGTGGTCCCGTCGTCGCAGGAGACCCGAGCGGACACGTTCTGCCGCGACGTGGTGCTGTCGGCATTCGTGAACAGCAGTTTCGCTGCGTCGGCAGATCCCTGCGCAGCGTCCGGAAAGAGTCGTACGATCGAGGCGTTGTTGCCCGGGTCAGGCAGGTCTGTGTCCTCGGACACCGCGCCCCAGGTCGCCCCACCGTCGTTCGAGATCGCGATCTTCCGATCGCCACCGGCATGGTTCCGGGAGTTCAGCAGGACACGACCGTCGGAGAGCTCGACGACCTTGTTCTCGTCCATGCCAGTCCCCACGAACGCTCCGCGCTGCCACGTGATGCCGTGGTCGTCGGAGAACACCGA
Organism: Curtobacterium sp. NPDC090217; assembly: GCF_044746705.1. Lineage (NCBI taxonomy): Bacteria > Bacillati > Actinomycetota > Actinomycetes > Micrococcales > Microbacteriaceae > Curtobacterium > Curtobacterium sp. NPDC090217. The sequence goes on from NZ_JBIVCR010000001.1 coordinate 1,551,396, forward strand.
GTACGCCTGGAGCGCGTTGCTGCCGTCGGCCTGACGGACGGTGCCGGCGTACTGCTGGACCAGCCGTCCGGCGTGCGTGCCGTACCGGAGCTGGATGCCCTCACCCGATGACGCGAAGGCGCCCTGGACGTCCCCGGGCGCGGGGACCGTGCTGCTCGCGCCCGGCTTCACCACACTCGTGATCAGTCGGGGAGCACCCCAGGTCACGCCGAGGTCGTCGGACTCGGAGACCTGCGCGCTCAGGACGTTTCGGTCGGTGTCCGAGTTCCCGAACGTGCTGCCGCTGAACCCCTGGTCCTTCGAGTACACGGAGAACAGGAACAGCTTGTGCGCAGTCGCGTCCCACACCAGGCTCGGGTCGCTGTACCCGTCCTTGGACGCTCCGCCGTGCGCGGTGTCCGGGTCCCCCGCGCGCGGCACGGTGAGCGCGCTCCACGTCGAACCGTTGTCGGTGCTGCGCCGCATGACGATCGAGTTCGGGTTGGGGGCGTCGGCCGCGGACGTCGGTCGACCGTCCCAGGCAGCGACGACCGTGCTGTTGCCGAGGAACGCCAGCGCGGGGATCCGGTACGCGGCGAAACCCGGGGCGAGCGTCGCCCCGAGGTTCTGTTGTGAGAACGAGCCCGGCGGATCAGACGGTGCGGCGTCGGCCTGCTGGGGCCCGGCCAGTCCGACCAGGGCGATTGCAGTCGCTGCGCTCAGCGCGACCACCCATCGTTGCGACTTCACTGCATCTCCTTTGACTTGTAGGACATCCAACGTCCAATGAGTAACACCGTAGGTGCGCTCCTGCGCGGCGTCAATGGAGAGGGGGCGAGGGGTGCCGCTCCCGGCCGATATCCGGACAGTGCTTGCTTCATCGATTAAGCACGTGCATGATGTGTGTAGTTAATCGATAAAGCGCGTCGTTCCCGAAGGAGGCGACCCCCATGCCGAAGTCCGTCACCCTCAAGGACGTGGCCGCCAAGGTCGGTGTCACGTCCGCCGCCGCGAGCATGGCGCTCGCCGGCCACGAGCGCATCAGCGAGCGCACCCGCGCCGCCGTCAAGCAGGCCGCGGACGAACTCGGCTACGTCCCGAGTTCCGCCGGCCGGGCACTGCGCAGCCAGCGAGCGGACGCCGTCGCGCTGATCGTCCCGAACTCCTCGGCCCACGTCTTCGGCCACCTCTACTTCATGCACGTGCTGACGGGGATGTCGACGGCTGCGAACGCCCACGACGCCCAGGTCATCGTGTCCACGAACGCCGACACCGGCTCCGGCGACGTCGCGTACGAGCGGGTCATGCGGTCCCGGACGGCGGACGGCGCGATCGTCACGAGTGCGGCGATCGACGACGACCACGTGCAGACCCTCGTCGCATCCGGCCTCCCGGCGGTCCTGATCGGCAACTACCCGCACCTGTCCGACGCGGTCACGGTCGGCATCGACGACGTCAGCACGACCGAGCGCCTGGTCGACCACCTCGTCGAGGTGCACGGACGCCGCCGCCTGCTGCACGTCACGGGAACGCTCGACCACCAGACCGGGCTCGATCGACGCGCCGGATTCCTGGCGGCTGCGGAGCGGCACGGCATCGACGACGTGACGGTGATCGAGGGGGACCTGTCCGAGACCTCCGGCGCGGCGGCGATGGAGCAGATGCTCGCGGGCGGCCCCCGCCCGGACGGCATCGTCTTCGCGAACGACGACATGGCGGTGGGGGGCCTGCACACCCTGCGGCGTGCAGGAATCGACGTCCCCGGAGACGTCTCGGTCGTCGGCTTCGACGACTTCGGGCTCGCACGGGTCACCACCCCCGGCATCACGACCGTGCGCGTCCCCGCCGAGGAGATGGCACGCATCGCGACCGAGCGGCTGTTCGACCTGGTCGACCGCCGCGCGGGGACGCCGACCCGGACAGAACTGCCCGTCGAGCTCGTCATCCGCGCGTCCTGCGGATGCGACCCGGACGCCGAGCGCGTCCGCACCTGACCAGCACCACCCGACACCAGCACCACCCCACGCCGCACCACCCCCACAACCCAGCACCACGCAGCAGCAACGCAAAGGAGCGTTCCCCGATGCAGCACACACGCACCACCCTCGCCATCGGCGCCCTCGCCACCGTGGCGGCCCTCACCCTCACCGGGTGCTCTGCCGGCGGCAACGCCAGCACGTCCGGCCCCGTCACCCTGAAGGTCTGGACCGGCTTCACCGGCGGCGACCGCCCCGGCTACGCCACCATCGTCAAGGACTTCGAGAAGGCCCACCCCGACGTCAAGGTCGACATGACCGTGCAGCCGTGGGACACCATCCAGCAGAAGCTCCCGTCCGCATGGCTCACCGGGCAGGGTCCCGACGTCGCGGCGGTCAGCTCCGACCCGAACGCCGTCGCGCAGTACGTCAAGACGAACTCGGTGCTGCCGATCACCGAGACCGGCAGCGGCGACGGCAAGATCAACACGTCCGAGTTCGCCCCAGGCACCGTCAAGGAGTTCACCTACGACGGCAAGCTCTACGGCGTCCCGGCGAACTTCGCCACGCTGAGCCTGTACTACAACAAGAAGCTCTTCGCGGACGCCGGCATCAGCGACCCGCCGACGACCGTGCAGGAGATGGCCACCGACGCCCAGAAGCTCACGACCGGCGGCAAGTACGGCATCGCGCTCGCCGACAACCAGACGATCCAGATGTGGCCCGTCCTGCAGTGGCTCGAGGGCGGCGACATCGTCAACGCGAAGAACTGCAGCGTGGTCCAGACGGACGCCGGGCAGCAGTCCCTGAAGACCTGGGCGGACCTGGTCGCGAACGACAAGGTGAGCCCGGTCGGGCTGACCGGCGCCGAGGCCGACTCGCTGTTCTCGGCTGGCAAGGCCGCGATGGAGATCAACGGTCCGTGGGCGGCCCCCGGCTACAAGTCGGCCGGCATCGACCTCGGCATCGTGAAGGTCCCGGTGGGCGTCGACGGCAAGTCCACCACGCTCGGCTCGATCGCCCCGCTGTCGATCTCCGCGAAGACGAAGTACCCGAAGCAGGCGCAGGAGTTCCTGGCGTACTGGACGTCGAAGACCGCGCAGCAGAAGTTCTCGCTGCAGACCGGCTTCCCGCCGCTGCGCACCGACCTGTCCGACGACGCCAAGCTGAAGGCCGACCCCACGGTGAGCGTCTTCGCCAGTCAGGTGCCCGACTCGCGGCTGTACCTGCCGCACGTGCCGGACGCCACCAAGGTCGACTCCGACGGCTACGTCCCGATGATCGGCAAGATCACCAGAGGCACCTCCGTCGCCGACGCGACGAAGGAAGCCGCGCAGACGATCGACGGCCTCACCGGCTGCAGCAAGTGACCAGTCAACTCACCGGGTCGGCCCCGGCACGCGGCGCGCGTGCCGGGGCCGACACTCCCGGAACCGGACGGGAGGCTCGCCCCACCCGCCGTCGACAGCGGCGGTTCCAGCCCGCTTGGCTCTTCATGGCCCCCTCCCTGGTCATCCTGGGTGCGTTCGTCGTCTTCCCGATCCTGCGGTCGCTCTGGTACTCGTTCTTCGACTGGACGGTCGGTGCGACCTCGCAGCCGTTCGTCGGGTTCGGGAACTACACGAAGCTGTTCCAGGACCCGCAGTTCTGGAACGCCCTGCGGATCACGCTCGAGTACACGATCGTCTCGGTCGTGCTGCTCGTCGTCCTCGGGTTCGTCGCCGCGCTGCTCCTGCAGGAGGACACCCTGGCGAACCGGATCGTCCGGAGCGTGTTCTTCTTCCCGACCATCGTGTCGCTCGTCACGATCGGTCTGGTCTGGAAGTTCCTGCTCGACCCGGACATCGGGCTCGTCGGTGGCATCACCGCGATGCTCGGGCTGCCGAGCGTCGCCTGGCTGCAGTCCACCTCGCTCGCCCTGCCGACGATCATCTTCGTGTCGGTCTGGAAGAGCATCGGCTTCGCGATGATCCTGTTCGTCGCCGGACTCAAGGGGGTGCCGGCGGAACGGTACGAGGCCGCAGAGCTCGACGGCGCGAACCGTTGGCAGACCGTCTGGCGGATCACCCTGCCGAGCATCCGCCCGACCATGCTCTTCACGTCGATGATCCTGACGATCCAGTCGTTCCAGGTGTTCGACCTGGTGTACGTGATGACCGGCGGTGGACCGGTCTTCCACACCGACACGCTCGTGAACCTGCTCTACCGCGACGGGTTCGTCAACTACCAGACCGGCTACGCGTCGGCGATCTCCTGGGTCCTCTTCGTGATCATCATGCTCATCTCGCTCCTGCAGCTGCGCCTCTTCCGGTACGACGATGTCGACTGAGGCCGGCGTCCGCCGGTCCCTGCGACGCACCGGCCTCGCACGCACCGGGTCCCTCGTGAAGTGGGTGTACCTCGGCATCGGACTCGTGTTCGCGCTCGTGCCGTTCATCTGGATGGTCAGCGGGTCGTTCCGCTCCGAGGCCGACCTGTTCGGTCACCCCGCCAGCCTGTTCCCGACGAGCATCACCCTGCACGGCTACACCGGCGTCTGGCAGCAGCTGCCGTTCCTCCGGCTCCTGCTCAACTCGTTCGTCTTCACGGTCGTGACCACCGTGCTGACGCTGCTGTTCGACTCGATGTGTGCGTACGCCTTGGCCCGGATGCGGTTCGTCGGCCGGAACGTGGCGTTCGTGCTCGTCATCGCGACGCTCATGGTGCCGTTCCAGGTGACGCTCATCCCGGTGTTCGTGGAGCTGTTCCACCTCGGGTGGCTCAACACGTACCAGGGGCTCATCATCCCGCGGGCCACCAGCGCGTTCGGCATCTTCCTGTTCCGGCAGTTCTTCGTCGACATCCCGACAGAGCTCGACGAGGCCGCCCGCATCGACGGCGCTGGACACTGGCGGATCTACTGGCAGGTCGTCCTGCCGCTCGCGAAGCCCGCCATCGCCACCGTGGCCGTGCTGAACGGCATGGCGCTCTGGAACGACCTGCTCTGGCCGCTCGTCGTGACGACCTCGAACGACATGCTGACCCTGCCGGCCGGGTTGACGCTGTTCGGCGGCGCACACGTCACCGACCACGCGGTGCTGCTTGCCGGCGCCGTGATCTCGCTGCTGCCCATTGCCCTCGGGTTCTTCTTCGCGCAGAAGTTCTTCGTGGCGGGTGTCGCGACGACGGGGTTGAAGTGACCATCGGGGCGTTCGCGCCGGGGACCTTCACCTTCGTCGCCGGCATCGAGGACACCTGCGTGTACCCACCCGCGCGGTTCGACATGCTGCCGCTCGACGAGCACGAGCTGACCGGGCACGACAACGCGTGGCGGAGCGACCTGGACGTCGTCGCGTCGCTGGGTGCCACGGCACTCCGCTACGGGGTCGACTGGCCGCGCGTGCACCTCGCGCCGGGGGTCTTCGACTGGGCGGTGCTCGACGAGCGACTGTCGTACGCCGCGTCCCTCGGGCTCACCGTGATCGCCGACCTGGTGCACTACGGCACCCCGACCTGGCTCGACGACTCGTTCGCCGACCCGGCCTACCCGGCGGCGGTCGCCTCGTTCGCCGGTGCCTTCGCCGCCAGGTACGCCGGCGTCGTCGACCACCTGACCCCGCTCAACGAACCCATCACGACCGCGTCCTTCGCCGGCCTGCGCGGCGTGTGGCCGCCGGCGCTCATCGGGTGGGACGGATGGACCAGGGTCGTGCTCGGCATCGCGACGGGGTTCCAGCAGTCGGTGGCCGCGGTGCGGTCCGCGAACCCGGACGCCGTGATCGTCCACGTCGAGGCGTCGTCGCTCTACACGACGGACTCGGCGGCGCTCGTCGGCGAAGCAGCGCTGCTCGAAGCGGTCGGCTGGATCCCGACCGACCTCGTCACGGGCCGTGTCACGCCTGATCACCCGTCCCACGACTGGCTCGTCGAGCACGGCGCATCCAGGGCATCCCTCGCCGAACTCGTCGACGGTGCCGTCACGATCGACCTGCTCGGCGTCAACTACTACCCGGACCTCTCGCCGCGCCGCCTCGTCGGGGGAGCGGGCGGCACCGTGCAGCAGGCGTACGACCGCTGGTCCGACGGCCTCGTCGAGTCGCTGACCCGGTTCGCTGATCGGTACGGCCTGCCGATGGTCGTCACCGAGACCTCGATCGAGGGAGACGACGCGGTCCGCGAATCCTGGGTCCGCGACTCGATCGCCGCGGTCCGGACGCTCGCGGCCGCAGGTGTCGACGTCCGCGGGTGGACGTGGTGGCCGGTGTTCGACTTCATGGACTGGTCGTACGCATCAGGCGGTCGGAACGTCGAGGAGTTCGCCGTCGCACCGGAGCTGGTCGCCGACCGGATCGCCGCCGGCGCGAAGACCCCGTTCCTGCGGCGGATGGGGCTCGTCCGACTGGAAGAGCAGCCGGACGGGTCGCTCCTCCGGGTCCCGACCGGTGCTGCCGACGTCTACCGGGAGCTCGCCGCCGTCCGCGACACCGCGCCCGTCGATGACGCTCGATGACGCCGGGCGGTCACCATCCGGGTGAGCCTGCTTATGCTCCGTGGAACGGCCGCGTCGGCCGCGCCTGAACCCGGAGGTCCCGAGATGCCAGCACCGTCCATCGCCACGCAGGTCGACACGTTCAACGAGGGGTTCACCGAGCAGATCGGTCCGGAGCTCTCAGCGGTGTTCGAAGGTGAGCAGGAGGATCTCCGAGCTGCCGGGGTGCCGGAGACGGCCATCGGCGAGGGCGATGTCTTCCCGGACGCCGAGCTCCTGACGGCGACTGGAGACGCGCAGGGCCTGCGGGACGCGCGTGGGGACGGCGTGAGCGTCCTCGTGTTCTACCGGGGCGCGTGGTGCCCCTACTGCAACCTGACGCTCCGGACCTACCAGCAGGAGCTGCTGCCGGCCCTGCGCGAGCGCGGTGTCTCCCTGATCGCGATCTCGCCGCAGACGCCGGAGGCGTCCGAGCAGGCGGTCGCGAACGGCGAGCTCGAGTTCGCCGTGCTGTCCGACGTCGGCAACGCGCTCGCCGAACGCATCGGGATCGTCACCGAGCCGAGTGCCGACGCGCGGCGGGCGCACACCGCGCTCGGGTTCGACGTCGCGGACAGCAATGCCGACGCGACCGCTCGGATCCCGTTCCCGTCCGTGTTCGTCCTCGACGCCGACGGAGTGGTGCGGTTCGCCGACGTCAAGGTCGACTACACCACGAGGACCGAGGTCGCCACGATCCTCGACGCCGTCGAGCGCGCGACGAGGTAGTCGCGACGCACCGGTCGGAGCGTGCTGGTCAGGCCTGGGCGACCGGTCCATCCGGTGCGGGTGGACCGGGCACGAGCGGGAGCGCGTCGCTGGTGGAGCGGAGGGACTCCTGTCGGAGTTCGAGCTGCGCGACCGCCAGCGCCGCGAGGTCTCGCAGGTTCGCGAGGTCGGCCTCGGTCGCGGTCCTGGACCGCGTGTCGAGCACCGCGAGGGTCCCGATCGGGGCTCCGTCGTGCCGCAGCAACGGGACGCTGACGTAGAAGCGGATACCGAGGGGGCCGGTGACGAGCGGGCTGTCGCGCATCTCCGGGTGGGTCGACCCGTCGGGGATCACCACCGGGACCGCGACGGGGGCGAACCCGTTCCGGAAGCTGATGTGCCGGGCGGCGTCGTCCACGCCGTCCGCGATGTACGACTGCGACCACTCCCGGTCCTCGTCGAGCGCCTCGACCAGCGCGATCGGTGCGTCGAAGAGTCGGGCGGCCATGGCGGTGGTGCGCCGGAGGGCTTCCTCCGGCAGGACGTCGAGCGTCGCCGGGCGGTCGCTCTCGGCGGGTCGAGACGACGCGGACGTCGTCGGCTCGACCACGTGGTCGGCGCTCGAGGAGTCGGCGATCACGACGTCCCGGAGCAACGCCACGAGCGCAGCCCCGGTCGGCCGCGATGCGGGGTCCCGCGCGGTCATCGCGGAGAGGAGTCCGCTCCAGTGTGCCGGCAGGGGATCGGGGACCACCGGGTCACGGGACAGCCGGGCGACCGCCGACTCGACGAGCGACCCGGGGAACTCCCGCCGTCGTGTGAAGCACTGGAGCAGGACCAGTCCGAGTGAGTACACGTCGCTCGCCGGTCCGACGTCGGACCCGCTCGCCTGTTCCGGGCTGAGGTAGGCGGCCGTCCCGGTGGTCACGCCGTCGGCCGTCAACCGTTCGACCCCCTCGGCGAGGGCGATCCCGAAGTCGGTCAGGCTGGCCCTGGCGCGGTCCGAGCCGTTGCCGTAGTCCACGAGCAGGATGTTCGACGGCTTGATGTCGCGGTGGACGACGCCGCGCGCGTGGATGTAGTCGAGCGCTTCCGCCATGTCGAAGCCGATCTCGGCGATGTGCCGGGACGCCAGTGGCCCGACGGCCAGACGCGCCTCGAGGTCCTGTCCGGTCACGAGCGCCATCACGATGAACCGGCGGTGGCGGCCCTCGTGGTCGTCGACGACGCCCGCGTCGAGCAGGCTCACGAGGTTGTGGTGCTGCAGGGACGCGAGGACGCCCTGCTCCGTCTCCTGGCGCGCGATGTCGACCGTGCCGGCGTGGAACACCTTCACCGCGACCGGGCGGTGCAGGACCTCGTCCCATGCGCGGTGGACGACGGACATGCCGCCCTGACCGATGACGGACTCCAGGCGGTACCGCCCGGCGAGGAGCGTGGCATCCTGGCCTTGATCGTCCAGCGGGGGCATCGTTCCTCGTTCTCGTTCCGGTGATCGAGATGCATCATCCCATCCCGGAGCCCGCCGGAGCCGCCGCCACACATGGGCCGCGTCGTCAGAGTGCGTGCGCGCCGAGCAGGGTGCCCGCGAGCCACGTCGCCGCCAGGGCTGCAGCGCCACCGATCACGACGCGTGTGGCAGCACGACCTCGGGGAGCGCCGCCGAGCACCGCGCCCGTCGTGCCCGTCGCGGCGAGTGCCAGGAGCACGGCCACGACGATGACGGCGACGCGCACCGACTCCGGCACGAACACGGTCGCCAGGAACGGCAGCAGGCCGCCGGCGGTGAAGGTGGCCGCGGAGACCCAGGCCGCTCGCCACGGACTGACGACCTCGTCCTGTGCGGCCCGTTCCTCGGCGGCGATCCAGTTCTCACGGACCTCCGGGCGACCGAGCTCGGCGGCGATCGACCGTGCCACGTCGTCGGACACCCCGATCGAGCGGTAGGCGGCCGCGATGTCCGAAGGCCCGACCGCGTCGGTCGCCCGACGGGCGGTACGGGCAGCCTGCCCGGTGCGCTGCGCGTCACGGGCGCCGCTCACGGAGACGTACTCGCCGAGCGCCATCGAGACGGCACCGCCGACGAGGGCGGCTCCGCCGGCGGCGAGGACCGGGCCGACCGGTGCGCCGGCCCCGGCGACACCGACCACGACGGCGGCGACGGAGACGATGCCGTCGTTCGCTCCGAGCAGCCCGGCACGCAACCAGTTGAGCCGGGCCGCGTTCGTGGGATCCGCGGGCGACGCGGTCGGCAGTGCGGGAACGGTGGTGGTGGCCATGTCGGACAGCAAAGCACTCCGGACGGCCCATGACTAGGCAGGAAAGGCTGCCCTGACCTGGGGTTTGTCAGGGCAGCCTGTCCTCACTCAGCTGCTCTGGTGATCGACGGCCGCGCGGTAGCGCTCGAGCACCTCGGGATGCGGGTCCGCGGCGACGGTCGTGGTGTCGAGCGCCCAGGACGGCAGGGTCCCGGTGAGCGCCCACGCCGCCTGCTTCGCCGCGCCGGCTGCGACGTACTCGCCCGGTTCCGGCAGGTGCACGTCGCGTCCGAACACCTGCGCGGCGATCGTGCGGACGGCCTCGTTGCGTGCGGCGCCGCCGATCAGCAGCAGCCGCTCGACGGTGACGCCGGTGGCCTCGACGGCCGCCAGTCCGTCGGCGAGTGCGCAGAGCATGCCCTCGACCGCGGCGCGGGCGAGGTGCTGCCGGTCGGTGGTCGCCGGGGTCATCCCGAGCAGGGACGCGGTGGCGTCCGGACGGTTCGGCGTGCGCTCGCCGACGAAGTACGGCACGAGGACGAGGCCGTCGGCGCCGGCCGGCGCCGCCAGCGCCAGGTCGCCGAGCTCGCCGTGGTCGACGCCGAGCAGGCCGCCGATCACCTCGAGCACGCGGGCCGCATTGAGCGTCGTGACGATCGGGAGGCGCGCCCCCGTCGCGTCGGCGAAGCCCGCCACGGTCCCGCTCGGGTCCGCCACCGCGGTGTCGGTGACGCCGAAGACGGTCCCGCTGGTCCCGAGGGACACCGCGACGTCGCCGGGTCCGAGTCCGAGTCCGAGCGCGGCACCGGCGTTGTCGCCGGTGCCCGCACCGACGACCAGGCCGCCGTGGGCGACCCCGCCACCGGGCAGCGGTACGTCGGTGTCGAGTGTGCCCATCGCCTGGTCGGCCTCGACGATCCGTGGGACGAGCACGTCGCCCCCCGACTCGCCGGCGACCCGCATCGACCGTCCGAGGGCGAGCTCGAACAGCTCCGGGTCGTACGCCGTCCGTGCCGGATCCCAGTACGCGGTGCCGCTGGCGTCCGAGCCATCGGTCGCGAGCGCGTCGAGGTCGGGGCCGAGCGGGCTCTCGTCGGCCGGACCGTAGCCGCGCAGCCGCCACGACAGCCAGTCGTGGGGGAGTGCGACCGCCGCGACGCGGCGTGCGCTGTCCGGCTCGGCGTCGCGGAGCCAGCGCAGCTTCGTGCCGGTGAACGAGGCCACCGGGACCAGACCGGTCCTGGTGACCCATGCCTCCCGTCCGAGCTCCTCGACCATCTGCGCTGCCGCGTCGGCGCTGCGGACGTCGTTCCAGAGGAGCGCGTCGCGGATGACGACGCCGTCGGCGTCGAGCACGAGCATGCCGTGCTGCTGGCCGGCGACCGCGATCGCCGCCACGTCGTCGAGCCCGCCGGCGTCCGCGATCGCGGTGCCGAGCGCGTCCCACCAGTGGCGGGGGTCGACGGACGTGCCGTCCGGGTGGGACGCGCGTCCCTCCCGGACGACCGCACCGGTGACGGCGTCGCGGATCGTGACCTTGCAGGACTGCGTCGAGGAGTCGACGCCAGCGACGAGGCTCAACGAGCGCCCATGAGATGCTCGACCGCGAGCTGTTGCAGGCGCACGAAGCCGAAGCCCTTGCCGCCGAAGTACGCGTCGGCGTCGAAGTCCTCGAACGCGGACCGGTCCGCGAGGAACGCGTCGTACGACTCGCCCTCGTCGAGCGTCGGCGTCGACAGCTCGTCGACCTTCGCCGCGGACAGCGCCGCCTGGACCTCGGGATCGGCGCGGAACGCCTGCGCACGCTCCTTGAGGAGCAGGTACATGCGCATGTTCGCGGCTGCGGAGTCCCAGACGCCGGAGATGTCCTCGGTGCGGCTCGGCTTGTAGTCGAAGTGGCGCGGGCCGTCGTACGCGACGCCGCCCTGGGGTGCGCCGTGCTCGAGCAGGTCGACGAGCGAGAACGCGTTCTGCAGGTCGCCGTGGCCGAAGACGAGGTCCTGGTCGTACTTGATGCCGCGCTGGCCGTTGAGGTCGATGTGGAAGAGCTTGCCGGAGTACAGCGCCTGGGCGATGCCGGCGGTGAAGTTCAGACCGGCCATCTGCTCGTGGCCGACCTCGGGGTTCACGCCGAACAGCTCTGGACGCTCGAGCGTGTCGATGAACGCGATCGCGTGGCCGAGCGTCGGCAGCAGGATGTCGCCGCGGGGCTCGTTCGGCTTCGGCTCGATCGCGAAGCGGATGTCGTAGCCCTTGTCGGTGACGTACTGCGCGAGCAGGTCGACCGACTCCTTGTAGCGGGAGAGCGCGGCCTGCACGTCCTTGGCGGAGTCGTACTCGGCGCCCTCGCGACCGCCCCACATGACGAACGTCTTCGCGCCGAGCTCGGCGGCCAGGTCGACGTTCCGCAGCACCTTCCGGAGTGCGAACCGGCGGACCTGGCGGTCGTTCGAGGTGAAGCCGCCGTCCTTGAACACCGGGGCGGAGAAGAGGTTCGTCGTCACCATCGGCACGACGATCCCGGTGGCCTCCAGAGCACCCTTGAGTCGATCGATCTGGGTCTGTCGTTCGGCGTCGGTCGAACCGAACGCGAACAGGTCGTCATCGTGGAAGGTCAGGCCGTAGGCGCCGAGCTCGTCGAGCTTCTCGACCGCCTCGACCACGTCGAGCTGGGGGCGGGTGGGACCGCCGAAGGGATCGGAGCCGTTGTATCCGATGGTCCAGAGACCGAAGGAGAACTTGTCTGCACGGGTGGGCGTCGTCGCCATGGTGGTCACCGTTCGTCGTCGAAACAAAATGTTGCCGCGCCCAACATAAGCGGTAGTGTTGACTCTCGCAAGGACACGATCGCAAGGGAGCGAACGGATGGCACGCAGACCCCTCCGGGTGGCGATGATCGGTCACGGCTTCATGGGAGCCGCCCACTCTCAGGCGTGGCGGACAGCGCCCAGGTTCTTCGACCTCGACGCCGAACCCGAGATGACCGTGGTCGTCGGCCGTGATCCCGACCGGACCGAAGCGGCCCGCGTCCAGTACGGCTGGCAGCACGCCTCGACCGACTGGCGTTCCGTGGTCGCCGACCCGGACATCGACGTCGTCGACGTCGTCTCGCCCGGGTCCTCGCACGTCGAGATCGCCATCGCCGCACTGCAGGCCGGCAAGCACGTCCTGTGCGAGAAGCCCCTCGCCAACACCGTGGCCGAGGCCGAGGCGATGGCCGATGCCGCCCGCGCTGCGCGCGAGCACGGTGTCCGTGCCATGGTCGGCTTCAGCTACCGGCGCGTGCCGGCGATCGCGTTCGCCCGGCAGCTGGTGCAGGACGGGAGGCTCGGGACGGTCCGGCAGGTCCGTGCGCTGTACCTGCAGGACTGGTTGACCGACGAGGACGGTCCGATGACGTGGCGCCTGGACAAGGCGCTCGCCGGGTCCGGTTCGCTCGGTGACATCGGCGCGCACGCCATCGACCTCGCCGAGCACGTCACCGGCGCACGGCTGTCGACCGTGTCCGGCACACTCGAGACCTTCGTGCACGAACGCCCGTTGCTGGCCGAGGGCGTGGGGCTCTCCGGCACGGCGTCGTCCGAACGCGGGCAGGTCACCGTCGACGACGCCGCGTTCTTCCTCGGACGCCTGAGCGGCGGCCGCGCGGACGGGGCGATCGGCACCTTCGAGGCCACCCGCTACGCCACCGGCCGGAAGAACGGGCTGACGCTCGAGGTCTCCGGGTCGGCCGGCGCGATCCAGTTCGACCTGGAGTCGATGAACGAACTCCGACTGTACGAGTCGTCGGCCCCCGCCGGTGAGCAGGGCTCCCGACGAATCCTCGTCACCGAACCCGAGCACCCCTACATGGCGGCATGGTGGCCCACCGGGCACCTCATCGGGTACGAGCACACCTTCAGCCACCAGGTGAAGGACCTGGTCGACGCGATCACGAGCGGCATCGACCCGTCGCCGTCGTTCGAAGACGGGCTGCACGTGCAGCGCGTGCTCGACGCCGTCGAACGCAGCGCCGCCGACGGCAGCAGCTGGACCACCATCGAGCGATCGGCAGGCGAATGAGCGACCAGGACGAGACCACAGGACGCCGCGCACTCGTCGTCCGAGGCGGCTGGGACGGCCACATGCCGGTCGAGACCACCGACGCGATGCTGCCGTTCCTGCGGGACAACGGGTTCGACGTGCACGTGTCCGACTCGACCGCCGTCTACGCGGACGCGGCCGTGATGGACGGCGTCGACCTCATCGTGCAGGTCGTCACGATGTCGACGATCGCCGACGACGAGTTCGCCGGACTGCAGCGCGCCGTGCTCGGCGGTACCGGACTGGCCGGGTGGCACGGCGGCATCGCGGACGCCTTCCGGAACACCGCCGACTACCTGCACATGATCGGCGGGCAGTTCGCGCACCACGCGGGCAAGCACCCGTCGGAGCGCACCGGGGAGCAGTCGGACAACTACATCCCGTACACGGTGCACATCACCGACGCCGGACGGCAGCACCCGATCACGCAGGGCATCGAGGACTTCGACCTCGTCACCGAGCAGTACTGGGTGCTGTCCGACGAGTACAACGACGTGCTGGCGACCACGACACAGGAGGCCCGCGACTTCGACGCGTGGAACCGCCCGGTCACGGCGCCGGCCATCTGGACCAGGCAGTGGGGGCATGGACGCGTGTTCGTGTCCGCTCCGGGGCACCGGCTCGAGGTCGTCGAGTCGCAGCCGCTCCGCACGATCATCGAGAGGGGACTCCTGTGGGCAGCCCGGTGAACGACCGTCCGCTCCGGGTCGGTGTCATCGGCGTCGGCAACATCAGCCGGCAGTACTTCGAGCACTTCCCGGCACTGCGCGGGCTCGAGCTCACGGCGGTCGCGGACCTCGACGTCGACCGGGCGCGGGCCGTCGGCGACGAGCAGGGCGTGCGCGGGACGAGCGTCGACGAGCTGCTGGCAGCGGACGGCGTCGACGTGGTGCTCAACCTGACGATCCCGGCCGCACATGCCGAGGTCGCCACCCGCGCACTCGAGGCGGGCAAGCACGTCTACGGCGAGAAACCGCTCGCGCTCGCGACGGCCGAGGCGGAACCCGTGCTGGCGCTCGCCACCGAGCGGGGCCTCCGGGTCGGCAGCGCACCCGACACCGTGCTCGGGACCGGCATCCAGACCGCCCGTGCCGCGATCGACGACGGGCGCATCGGCGACCCCGTCGGCGCCGCCGTGTCGTGGAGCGCACCTGGTCACGAGCTCTGGCACCCGGCTCCGGCGTTCTACTACCAGCCGGGCGGCGGTCCGCTGCTCGACATGGGCCCGTACTACCTGACCAGCCTCGTGCAGTTCTTCGGCCCGGTCGTCCGAGTCAGCGGGAGCGCCTCGCGCTCGACCCGCGAGCGGACGGTCGCCTCCGGACCAGCCGCCGGCACCGCGATCCCCGTGGACGTCGACACGCACGTCGTCGCGATCCTGGAGCACGCCTCCGGGGTCCTCTCCACCGTCACCGTGTCGTTCGAGGTCTGGGCGACCCGCAGCCCGCTCTTCGAGGTGCACGGCACCGCGGGGAGCCTCGCCGTGGCCGACCCGAACCGGTTCTCCGACCCGGTGTCGATCGCGACTGCCGACGACCGCGAGTGGCGGGAGCTGCCGGTGTCGGCGGGCTACGCCGACGCGGGTCGCGGGTACGGCCTCGCGGACATGGCGCACGCGATCGCCACCGACCGTCCGCACCGCGCGAGCGGCGAGCTCGCGTTCCACGTGCTCGAGGTGATGGAGGCGATCGCCACAGCCGGCCGCGAGCACACCGTCATCGAGGTCCGCTCCCGCGTCGACCGTCCGGCGGCGGTGCCCGACGGCACGGAACCGGACACCTGGTGAACCGGCCGCAGGAGGAAGGAAGCAGCATGACGGACCCGACACGGCCCACTCGGCCGGTCACGCTCTTCACCGGTCAGTGGGCCGACCTGCCCTTCACGGAGGTGGCCAGGCTCGCCGGCGAGTGGGGCTACGACGGACTCGAGATCGCCTGCTGGGGCGACCACCTCGACGTCCGTCGCGCAGCGACGGACGCGGCGTACGTCGCCGAGCTGCGCGCGGTGCTCGACGCGAATGGCCTCGGGGTCTGGGCGATCGCGAACCACCTGGTCGGCCAGGCGGTCTGCGACGATCCGATCGACCAGCGGCACGAGGACATCCTGCCGCCGCACGTCTGGGGGGACGGTGACGCGGAGGGCGTCCGGCAGCGGGCTGCCGAGGAGCTCCGCTGGACGGCCCGTGCGGCCGCGGCGCTCGGCGTGGACACCGTCACGGGGTTCTCCGGGTCGTCGATCTGGAAGACCGTCGCCGGGTTCCCGCCGGTACCGTCCGGCATGGTCGACGCCGGCTACCAGGACTTCCACGACCGGTGGGCGCCGATCCTCGACGTGTTCGAGGAGGTCGGGGTCCGGTTCGCCCTCGAGGTGCATCCGTCCGAGATCGCCTACGACTACTGGACCGCTGCGCGGGCCCTGGAGGTGTTCGCGGACCGGCCGGCCTTCGGCTTCAACTTCGACCCGTCGCACTTCGTCTGGCAGGACCTCGACCCCGCTGCGTTCCTGCTCGACTTCGCCGACCGGATCTACCACGTGCACTGCAAGGAGTCCGTCAAGCAACTCGACGGGCGGAACGGCCGACTCGGCTCCCACCTGCCGTGGGGCGACCCCCGGCGTGGGTGGGACTTCGTCACCGCGGGACACGGCGACGTCCCGTGGGAGCGGGTGTTCCGCGTGCTCAACCACATCGGGTACGAGGGGCCCACGAGCGTCGAGTGGGAGGACGCCGGCATGGACCGCCTGGTCGGCGGCCGCGAGGCGCTCGAGTTCGTCAGGCGCCTCGGCACCATCGCGCCGCCGGACGCCTCCTTCGACGCCGCCTTCTCGCAGCGGCGCTGATGTCGCCCGACGTCCCGCGTCGCACCGCGCTCGTCGTCCGCGGTGGCTGGGACGGGCACCAGCCTGTCGAGACCACGACCTGACGCCTGGTGACCTCGCGATCGTGAGAACGCATTTGTTGCCGAGAACCACAAAAGGCTTGCGGTCGGCACCGCCGCCCTGTTAGCGTCGCCGTCGCAGGTTGTCGAAGCGCTTCGCTTCGACTTGGGAGCTCCGTCAGGGAACGACCCGGCCGACCGCAGATGACGAGCACGAGGGGGTGCGGGATGGTGACGATCAACGAGGTGGCGAAGGCCGCCGGCGTCTCGATCTCGACCGTCTCGTACGCCCTCTCCGGGAAGCGGACGATCTCCGCCACCACCCGCGCCCGCATCGACCGCGCGGTCGCGGAGCTCGACTACCGTCCGAACGCCGGAGCCCGCATGCTCGCCGGTGCCCGCACGGACATCCTCGCGCTCTCCGCGCCGATCCGGCCGGACGCGCACCTGCCGACCCACATGCGGTTCGTCACCGCGGTCGTCGAGGCCGCTCGGGCACACGACGACGACGTCCTGCTGCTGGCACGCGACGACGAGGTGACCGGCATCCAGCGGGTCGCGCACTCGTCCCTCGTCGACGGCGTCGTCGTCCTCGGGGTCTCCACCGACGACGAACGCGCCGACGTCGTCCGCGCATCGGGCGTCCCCGCTGCCTTCGTCGGCGTGCCGGGCGACACCACCGGCCTGACCTGCATCGACCTCGACTTCGCCGAGGCCGGCCGGGCATCCGTCCGGCGGCTCGTCGCCGACGGACACCGCAGCATCGGCGTGGTCGGGCACCCGGCGACCTACGTCGAGCGGCACACCGGCTTCATCCGTCGCTTCGCGGACGCGTTCGACGACGAGTGCCGTGCGTCCGGGGTCGCCACCGTCGCGCACTACCCCTCCCTCGACCGCGCCGACCAGCGTGCCGCCGCGGATCGACTCCTCGCGGAACTGCCCGACATGACCGCGCTCGTGTTCCACTGCAACGAGCCGGTCGTCGACACGGTCCTCGCACATCTGGCGTCCCGTGGCATCCGTGTCCCGGACGACCTGTCGGTGCTCGCCGCCTGCGCGAGCTACGACACCACGGTGATGGACACCCCGCTGTCCACCATCCCGCTCCCGCTCGAGGAGATGTGCCGCGGCGCCGTGGAGCGCACCGTCCGCCAGGTCGACGGGACGCACGAGCCCGGCGTGACCCTCATCCCGCCACGGTTCACCGACCTCGGCAGCATCCGCCGGATCGGGTGAGCCCACCCCACCGAACGCGTTGCTCGACGTGCATCGTCGAAGCGCTTCGACAACCACCGAGAACCACCGACCCCTACAAGGAAGTAGCGACATGAAGAAGTCCCGTGTGCTCGGCGCCCTCGCCGGGCTGGCCGCGGCCGCAGTCGTCCTCAGCGGTTGCTCCGCCGGCGGCGGCAGCGCCGCCGAAGACGGCAAGACCCTCAAGCTCTGGCACTACGAGTCCGAGGACTCCGCCATGGGCAAGGCCTGGAAGGAGTCCATCAAGGTCTTCGAGCAGGAGACCGGCGCGAAGGTCGAGTTCCAGGAGAAGAGCTTCGAGCAGATCCGCAAGACGGCCAGCCAGTCGCTCAACTCCGACCAGGCGCCCGACCTCATCGAGTACAACAAGGGCAACGCCACGGCCGGACTGCTCGCCAGCCAGGGCCTCCTCAGCCCGCTCGACGACGCGGTCAAGCAGTACGGCTGGGACGACAAGCTCGCCAAATCGCTGCAGACCACCGCGCGCTACGACGACAAGGGCGTGATGGGCTCCGGATCCTGGTACGGCGTGCCCGACTACGGCGAGTACGTCGAGTTCTACTACAACAAGGAGCTCTTCCAGAAGTACGGCGTCGAGGTCCCGAAGACCATGGACGACCTCGAGTCGGCCATGGCGACGTTCCAGGCAGCAGGCGTCACGCCGCTCGCCGAGTCGGCGGCGGAGTACCCGCTCGGCCAGCTCTGGTACCAGTTGGCGCTCCAGAAGGCCGACCGCGACTGGGTCGACGACTACCAGCTGTACAAGAACCCGGTCGACTTCTCCGGCAAGGAGATCAGCACCGCGACGAAGACCGTCCAGGACTGGACCGACAAGGGCTACATCTCGTCCGACTCCACCGGGATGAAGGCCGAGGACGCCGGGACCGCGTTCATCAGCGGCAAGTACCCGATGTTCTTCTCCGGCTCGTGGTGGTACGGCCGCTTCACCACCGAGATGCAGCAGGACTGGGGCACGTTCCTGTTCCCGGGTGCCGAGATGTCGCCAGGCTCCTCCGGCAACCTCTGGGTGGTCCCGACCAAGGCGAAGAACAAGAAGCTCGCCGAGCAGTTCATCGACATCACCCTGCGTCCGGAGATCCAGGCGATCATCGGCAACAACGGCGGGGTCCCCGTCGCGGCGGACGAGTCCGACATCACGGACCCGAAGAGCAAGGAACTCATCGCCAACTTCAACACGCTGACCGAGCGTGACGGCCTGGCGTACTACCCGGACTGGCCCACGTCGACGTTCTACGACCAGCTGAACGCGGGGCTCCAGAGCGTGGTCAACGGCAGCAGCTCCCCGTCGAAGGTCGACGACGAACTCGGCCAGCAGTACGCGGACGGCGTCAAGGCCGTCACGGGCTGACCCGGCCTGGAGGCACGGTGCGGGTCCGCCCCGCACCGTGCCCCCGCCACCCCCACCACACCAGAACACCCATCACTTCCGGAAGGGAAGCCCACCATGGCATCCAGTCCTCCCGTCACCGCGCCCCGGCGGCGCGGCCGCCGGCCCGCCGACGTCGGCGCCATCATGCCCTCGAGCGGTCGTGGCAGCTACTGGTTCTACCTGCTGCCCGGGTTCGTCCTGCTCGCAGCGATCATCCTCGTGCCGCTCGGCTGGAACGTGTACCTGTCGTTCACGAACTACCGGGGCATCCTCCCGCCGCAGTGGACGGGCCTCGACAACTGGCGGCGGCTGATGGCCGACGGGCAGTTCTGGATCTCCTTCCGGAACAGCATCGCGATGATCCTCGCGATGGTGATCGTGCCGACGAGCCTCGGTCTCGTCCTCGCCGCCGCGCTGTTCGACGTGATCGGCAAGAAGTTCGGCGGGCGGCTCGCGAGCTTCCTCCGCGCGACCTACTACCTGCCGCAGATCCTGCCGGCCGTCATCGCGGCGATCGTCATCGGCTGGATCCTCCGGCCGGAGAACGGCGCCCTCAACGTCATCCTCGACGCGGTCGGGCTCGGCGGTCTCCAGCACAACTGGCTCGGCAGCCCGGACACGGCGCTGCTCTCCGTCGCGGTCGTGCTCGTCTGGGTGCAGATCGGGTACCCGGTCGTGGTGTTCATGGCCGCCCTCCAGCGCGTCGACCCGGAGCTCTACGAGGCGGCAGAACTCGACGGCGCCGGCTGGTTCCAGCGCTTCCGTGCGATCACCGTGCACATCATCCGGCCCGAGATCTTCGTGGTCGTCCTCACCTGCACCATCGCTGCGCTGAAGGTCTTCGGACCGGTGTACGCGCTGACCGGTGGCGGCCCGGGCAACGCGACCATCGTGCCGAGCTACTACTCGTACAGCCAGTTCTTCCAGGCGCAGCAGGTCGGGTACGGCGCGACGATCGCCACCGCGCTCACCGTCGTCATCGTCATCGTCGCCATCGCGTTCATCGCGGCCCAGAACCGGGCCGAGCGGAAGGAAGAAGCCCGATGACCGGGATCGTGTCAGCACCGACGACCGAGGCGGCCTCCGCGACGGACGCGCGCCGAGCCTCCAGGCCGACCGCCGGAGGCCCCACGCGCCGGAAGAGCGCCGGTGAGGGCGGGCGCAAGCGCCCGGCCGATTGGATCGTCCTGGCGGGCGGCATCGTCATCGCCGTCCTGATCGCCGCGCCGTTCCTGCTCATCCTGCTCAACTCGTTCAAGACGCCGGCGGACTACGCGGCCGGTGGGCCGCTCGCGTGGCCGGCGCACATCTCGTTCGACGGCATCACCACGTTCTGGAACCGCGTCGACTTCCCGCTGAAGCTCTGGAACAGCGTCTTCATCAGCGGCTCGGTCGCGATCCTCGCGGTGCTCATCTCGATCCTCAACGCCTTCGCGATCGGGATCGGCCGGGTGCGGTACCGCACCTGGATCGTGGTGCTGTTCATGCTGGCGAACATGCTCCCGCAGGAGGTCCTGCTCTACCCGCTCTACATGATGTTCAAGGGCATCGGACTGTACGACAACGTGTGGAGCGTGATCATCGTCTTCACCGTGATCCAGTCCGCGTTCGGGACGTACCTGCTCTCGAGCGTGTACGGCACCTTCCCGAAGGAGATCCTCGAGGCGGCCGCGCTCGACGGTGCCGGCCGCTGGCGGGTGCTGTGGCGCGTGATCGTGCCGATCAGCCGCCCGACGCTGTCCGTCCTGCTCATCTTCTTCTTCATCTGGACGTGGAACGAGTTCCTCATCCCGCTGACGTTCCTCGTCAGCAACGACAACCAGACGGTCCCCGTCGCGATCTCCCTGCTGCAGGGGGACCGGCTGATGGACGTCACCACCACGAGTGCCTCGGCGCTCCTCGGGCTCATCCCGACACTCGTGTTCTTCCTCATCTTCCAGCGCACCCTCGCGCGCGGCATCACGGCAGGAGCGGTCAAGTAATGAAGTTCACCGACGGGTTCTGGCAACTCCGACCCGGCGTCCAGCCCCTGTACGCGCAAGAGGCCCACGACATCGACGCGGTGCACGCCCCGTCAGGCGACCGCCTCGTCGTCACCGCGCCGACGAAGGTCATCGAGTCACGGGGGGACACGCTCAACCGGCCGACGCTCACCGTCACGCTGTCGAGCCCCATGGAGGGCGTCGTCACCGTCCGCGTCGAGCACTTCCGGGCTCCGCGGCCGGAGCTGTCCTTCGACCTGGTCGGGAAGGAGCCGGGGCACGGGACGGCCACACTGACCGACGGTGTCGGGACGCTGACGTCCGGGGACCTCTCGGCCGTGGTCACCCCGGGGGCGCCGTGGGACCTCCGGTTCCGGTCCGGCGACCGCGAGCTGACCGGCAGCGGCCACAAGTCGCTCGGCCACGTCACCCTGGCGCCCGGGGCCGAGGTCTCCCGCGGGGTCGTCGGCAACGCACGGGTGCAGGGCGCGGACGCGCCGACGTCCTCGACGTTCGTGCACACCCAGCTCGACCTCGGGGTCGGCGAGCTGGTCTACGGGCTCGGCGAACGGTTCGGTCCGCTCGTGAAGAACGGCCAGACCGTGGACATCTGGAACGCCGACGGTGGCACGTCGAGCGAGCAGGCCTACAAGAACGTGCCGTTCTACCTGACCAACCGCGGGTACGGCGTGCTCGTCGACCACCCGGGACACGTGTCGTTCGAGGTCGGCTCCGAGGCGGTCGAGCGCGTGCAGTTCTCGGTCCCCGGGGAGTCGCTCGTGTTCCACGTCATCGGCGGCGGCACCCCGGCCGGGGTCATCGAGCGCTACACCGCGCTCACCGGCCGGCCGGCGCACGTGCCGGCGTGGTCGTACGGCCTCTGGCTGTCGACCTCGTTCACCACGGACTACGACGAGGCGACGGTCACGTCCTTCGTCGACGAGATGGCCGCGCGCGACCTGCCGGTGAGCGTGTTCCACTTCGACTGCTTCTGGATGCGCGAGTTCAACTGGTGCGACTTCGAGTGGGACCCCCGGGTGTTCCCCGATCCGACCGGCATGCTCGGCCGGCTGCACGACAAGGACCTGCGCGTCTGCGTGTGGATCAACCCGTACATCGGACAGCGCTCCTCGCTGTTCGACGAGGCGGCGGCGGCCGGGTACCTCGTGCAGAACCCGGACGGCACCGTCTGGCAGTGGGATCTCTGGCAGGCCGGCATGGGCCTCGTCGACTTCACGAACCCGGACGCGAAGGCCTGGTACCAGGGCAAGCTCCGCGCGCTCGTCGACCAGGGCGTCGACTGCTTCAAGACGGACTTCGGCGAGCGGATCCCGCTCGGCGTGACGTGGGCGGACGGCAGCGATCCGGAACGCATGCACAACTGGTACACGCAGCTGTACAACGAGGCCGTGTTCGAGGTCCTGGAAGACGCCCGCGGCGCCGGTGACGCCGTGCTCTTCGCGCGCTCGGCGACCGCCGGCGGCCAGCAGATGCCGGTGCACTGGGGCGGCGACAACACCTCGTCGTTCCCGTCGATGGCGGAGACGCTCCGCGGCGGGCTCTCGCTCGCGCTGTCCGGCTTCGGGTTCTGGTCACACGACATCGGCGGGTTCGAAGGACGCCCAGACCCCGCGGTCTTCAAGCGCTGGGTCCAGTTCGGGTTGCTCTCCTCGCACAGCCGCTTCCACGGCAGCAGCTCCTACCGCGTCCCGTGGGCGTTCGACGAGGAGGCGGTCGAGGTGACCAGGGCGTTCACCCGCCTGAAGCTCCGCCTGATGCCGTACCTCTACGGGCTCGGGCTGCAGGCGTCGGAACGCGGGCTCCCCGTCATGCGACCGATGCTGCTCGAGTTCCCGGACGACCCGACGGCGGCGTACTGCGACCGGCAGTACATGCTGGGGTCCGACCTGCTCGTCGCGCCCGTGTTCAGCGAGTCCGGCGACGTGCAGTACTACCTGCCGGCCGGGTCGTGGACGAACTGGTTCACCGGCGAGGTCGTCTCCGGCGGGGTGTGGCGCACCGAGCGGCACGGGTTCGACACCCTGCCGCTGTGGGTCCGCGGGGGAGCGGTGCTGCCGCTCTCGACCCGCACGGACCGGCCTGATCACGACTACCTGGCGGCGCTCGAGCTCCGGGCGTTCCCCGCAGGGACGACCGGCAGCGTGGACGTCCGGGTGACCGCACCCGACGGGCGGTCGGAGGTCTGGACGGTGTCCACCGTGTCGGGGGACGAGTCGTCGGTGTCGGCCACCGGTCCGGTACCGGACGGGTGGCGGCTGTCGGTCGCCGACGGCCCGACCACCGAGGCGGACGGTGGTGTGGCGCGGCTTCGGTACTGATTTGTTGCGCGGCACCACAAAAGGCTGGCGGGAACGCCGGTGCCGCGCCATGATGAGAGCAGGGACCTGGAGCAACCGCGGACGGTCGACCGGAAGGGCACCATGCAGCGCGACACACCGGCCGG
Source organism: Curtobacterium sp. NPDC090217 (assembly GCF_044746705.1). Classification (NCBI taxonomy): domain Bacteria; kingdom Bacillati; phylum Actinomycetota; class Actinomycetes; order Micrococcales; family Microbacteriaceae; genus Curtobacterium; species Curtobacterium sp. NPDC090217. The sequence continues at coordinate 1,574,873 of NZ_JBIVCR010000001.1, forward strand.
CGGCAACCGGAACACCGCGCGCGTGCTCCGACTCGTCCACCAAGAGGGGCCGCTCACCCGCGCGGACCTGACGCGCGCGACCGGCCTGAACCGCTCCACGACCCTTGCGCTCGTCGGGGAACTCGTCGAACTCGGCCTGGCCTCCGAGACCGAGGACGGCGCGGCCACCGGGGTCGGGCGACCGAGTCCGGTGGTCCGTGCGTCGGCCGACGTCGTGGCGGCCGCCGTCACGGTGGAGATCGACGCCGTGACGGTGGCCATGGTCGGCCTCGACGGCAGCATCCGGTCCCGGGTCACCGAGCACACCGACGACCGACCGACCGCCGACGAGGCCGTGCAGATCGTCGCGAGGCTCCTGGACGACCGCCCCGCGCGCCTCGTGGGGGTCGGCGTCTCGATCCCCGGCACGGTCCGCGTCGAGGACGGTCTCGTGCGGGACGCGCCGCACCTCGGCTGGCGCGACGAGCCGTTCGCCGCGCCACTCGCCGCCGCGACCGGCCTGCCCGTGCGCGTCGCGAACGACGCCAACCTCGGTGCATGGGCGGAGCGCCTGTACGGATCCGGCCGCGGGGTGTCCGACCTCGTCTACCTGAACGGCGGCGCGAGCGGCATCGGCGGCGGGGTCATCAGCGCCGGTCAGCCGTTGAGCGGCGCGGACGGGTACGCGGGGGAGCTCGGCCACACCTTCGTCGCGGACAACGGGATCCGCTGCCACTGCGGCGCCATCGGCTGCCTCGAGACCGAGGCGTCGCGTGCGGCGCTCGTCGCCGTGACGGGCGTGCCGGCGGACGACCTGCCGGCGCTCGCCGAGGCCCTCGCGGCCGGCGGCCCGGAGGTCGACCGCGTCGTGGACCGGCAGGTGGCCGCGTTGGCGACCGGCCTCCGCAACGCCATCCACACCGTCAACCCCGAGGTGGTCGTGCTCGGCGGGTTCCTCGGGGTGCTGCTCGGTCACGTCGGGGACCGCGTGCTCGAGGCCGTCCGAGCACAGTCGATGGCCGCGATGGTGGACCGGGTCCGCATCGTGGCGGCCGAACTCGGATCGGACGTGCTGCTCCGCGGCGCCGCCGAGATCGGGTTCCGTGAGCTGCTCGACGACCCGGCCCGCATCCACGCCCTGACGGAGCGACCGACAGCACGTCCATCCGAACGACAGAAAGCGGGTACCCCGTGACCACGGACCAGCAGACCCAGCGCGTCAGCGTCCTCCTCGGGCAGGACGACCTCACGATCGAGGACCGCCCCGTGCCCGCCGTCGACCCGGGCGACGTCCTCGTCGAGGTCGCCGCCGTCGGCGTGTGCGGCTCCGACGTGCACTACTTCCGACACGGGCGCATCGGGGACTTCGTCGTCTCGTCGCCGCTCGTCCTCGGCCACGAGCTCTCCGGCACGATCGTCGCGGTCGGCGACGGCGTCGACCCCGGCCGCGTGGGGGAGCGCGTCGCCGTCGAACCGCAGCGTCCGTGCCACCGGTGCGCGCAGTGCCTCGCCGGGCGGTACAACCTCTGCCCGGACATGCGCTTCTACGCCACACCCCCGGTCGACGGCGCCTTCGCGGGCTTCGTCACCATCGAGGCCGAGTTCGCGCACACCCTGCCCGACTCGGTGTCGTTCGAGGCCGGTGCCCTGCTCGAGCCGCTCTCGGTCGGGATCGCCGCCGTGCGGAAGGCCGGGATCGTGCCGGGGTCGTCCGTGCTCATCGCCGGTGCCGGCCCGATCGGGATCATCTGCGCGCAGGCGGCCAAGGCCTTCGGCGCGACCCGGATCGTCATCAGCGACCTCGTCCTCGAACGCCGTGAGCGCGCGCTGTCCTACGGCGCCACCGAGGTCGTCGACCCCACCGTGGTCTCCGTCGCCTCGGACATCGCGCCCGTCGACGCCTTCATCGACGCAAGCGGTGCGCCACGTGCGGTGTCGGACGGCATCAAGGCGGTCGGTCCAGCAGGTGCCGCGGTGCTCGTCGGACTCGGGAACTCCGAGATGACGCTGCCCGTCGAGCACATCCAGAACCTCGAGGTCACCGTCACCGGAATCTTCCGGTACACGGGCACGTGGCCGGTCGCGATCGGGCTCGTCGCATCGGGGCAGGTCGACCTCGACTCGCTCGTCACCGGACGGTTCGGGCTCGACCAGGTCCGCGAGGCGCTCGAGAGCGACACCGACCCGGACTCCCTGAAGTCGGTCGTCTACCCGAACGGCGTCCCCGCCGCCTGATGCGCAGCGCCCACCCATCGGACGGGAGGCTCGGTGCGAGCCCGCCCCGAGCCTCCCGTCCGGAGCGTGACCGGTCACGACACACCGCGTGCGTGCCGCCGTGCGGTCGGTGAGCGTCGCTGGGCGACGCCCTGGCCGACGGTCCTCGACCGGTCGGCGGACCTGAGCGGGGTGTCTCGACCGCTCGCGACCGGTCGTCCGGCACGCGCCCCGGAACGGGGGCACCGGCGGGACACCAGGACGCGCTACGGTTCGCCCATGACCGTCGTGCCCCCGCCGCAGCGCACCGATCGTCGCGCCCTCGTCTCCTGGGCGCTCTGGGACTGGGGCTCTGCTGCGTTCAACGCCGTCGTCACCACGTTCGTGTTCAGCACGTACCTGGCGAGCCGCGCGTTCGTCGACCCGGCCCTCGTCGCGGCCGCGGACTCCTCGACAACCGCGGCTCGTGCCGTGGAACGCGAGCTCGCCCACAACGCCGCCGTGGTCTCGACGGCCCTCACGATCGCCGGCATCGTCGTCGCGCTGGTCGCACCCGCCGTCGGCCGGCTCGCGGACTCGTCCGGACACCGCCGGCGGTCGGTGCTCATCGCCACGATCGGCGTCGCGCTGTCGATCGGAGCCATGGTGTGCGTCGCACCGAGCCAGCCGTACCTGGTGCTCGGTGCAGCGCTCATCGGCATCGGGACCGTCGCGTACGAGATCGCCTGCGTCGGCTACAACGCCATGCTCGGCCAGGTCGCACCGGGTCCCCGGACCGGCCGGGCATCGGCGATCGGCTGGGCGGCGGGCTACTTCGGCGGCATCGTCCTGCTCGTGCTGCTGCTCGTGCTCTGCATCCAGGACTTCGGGGGCGGTGACACGGCCGGGCTCCTGAACCTGCCGGCGACCGTCGCGTCCGGGCAGTGGGACGTCCGCGTGGCGATCGGCATCGCCGCGGTGTGGCTCGCGGTGAGCTCGATCCCGCTGTTCCTCGTCGTCCCCGAGGCGGAGCGCGCGCCCGACCGGCGCGGGAACCTGTTCTCCGCTTACCGTGACCTCGGCCGGGACATCGCGCGGCTCTGGCGCGGGCGCCGGAACGTGCTCGCCTTCCTCATCGCCAGCGCGGTGTTCCGCGACGGCGTCGGCGCGGTCTTCACCTTCGGCGGCATCATCGCCGCGCAGGTGTTCGGGTTCAGCGCGTCCGGCGTCATCATGTTCGCGATCGTCGCCAACGTCGTCGCGGGCATCTCCACGGCGCTGTCCGGCCGGCTGGACGACCGGTTCGGCTCCCGGGCGATCATCATGGTGTCGCTCGTCGGGCTGGCGGTCTGCGGCCTCGCGGTGCTGTTCGTCGGCACGGCGCAGATCGGCTTCTGGGTGCTCGGCCTGGCCCTGTGCATGTTCGTCGGGCCCGTGCAGTCCTCGTCGCGGGCGTACCTGGCGCGGCTCGCGACCCCCGGCCGCGAGGGCGAGCTCTTCGGCCTCTACGCCACGACCGGGCGTGCTGCTGCGTTCATCGCCCCGGCGATGTTCGGCATCGCGGTGACGATCGGCGGTTCAACGCGCTTCGGCATCATCGGCATCGTCGTGGTCCTGGTCGCCGGCCTCGTGCTGATGGCCTTCGTCAAGCGCGAGGACCCCGTCGCGCCCGCCGCGTAGGTGGTCGATTCGCGCGTAGGAGGTCGAATCGCGCGTAGGTGGCCCAATTTTCCGACCCCCTACGCGCGATTCCGCTTTTCATCGCGCGTGACATGGGTGCGAACGCACGCACGGACGGGGGGGGGGGGGGGGGGGGGGGGCCCCCCCCCCCCCCCCCCCCCGGGGGCGCCCCCCCCCCCCCCCCCCCCCCCCCCCCCCCCCCCCCGGCCCCCCCCCCCCCCCAACCCAAAAACCCCCCAAAAAAA